>JAXMCP010000072.1:0-1831 GCA_046349295.1 Reyranellaceae bacterium | reverse complement strand
AGTTTCGTACAAATTGAGAAAATACGTTGAAGGAGCGATGCGCGTGCGCAATCTGAATACCGGCGAGGCTCGCGAGCGGCTGGCCGAGATCGTCGAGGAGGCCGCCCATGGCGCGACGCGCACGGTCCTGCTCGAGCATCGCGAGCCCGTGGTGGCAGTCGTGTCGATTGCGACCTTGAGCTGCTCCAGGCGCTCGAGAACCTGATCGATGTCTACGGGGCCACTGCCGCTCTCGCCGAGGCCCGGCAGTCGGGTGCCAAGCCCATGCCCGTGTTACTTGCGAAGCTGCAGACTCCCGCCGGGCGATAGCCCTTAACAGAGCGTTGACGAAGTCGGGTTCGGCTGATTCGCTACAGTCATGACGACGCGGGGACGAGCATGGCACTGGGCCGCCAGGGCGGGCGACAAACGGAGCTGATGGTGGGCTGGGCGGATCTGCCGCGCTCGCCGGGGCACGCCTTTTACGATCGCCTGCAGGCGATCCTGCTCGGGGCCGAGTTCGATCATTTCGCCGAGAGGGAGTGCGCGCCCTACTATGCTGGTCGGCGTGGCCGGCCGTCGCTGCCGCCGGGTCGTTACTTTCGGATGCATCTGATCGGTTACTTTGAGGGAGTCGACAGCGAGCGCGGTCTGGAGTGGCGCTGCTCGGACAGCCTGTCCTTGCGCGAGTTCCTGCGCCTGGGCACCACCGAGCCGGTGCCGGACCATTCGTGGCTGAGTAAGACCCGTTCGCGGCTGCCGTTGGAGGTGCATGCGGCCGTGTTCACTTGGGTGCTACAGCGTCTGGCTGAGCATGGGCTGATCCAGGGCGAGCGGATCGGCATTGATGCCTCGACGATGGAGGCCAACGCGGCGTTGCGGAGGATCGTGCGGCGCGACAGCGGCGAAGGCTATCGTGAGATGCTGCAGTGTCTGGCCAAGGAAAGCGGCATCACAACGCCGACGGCCGAGGACCTGGTCCGGCTCGACCGCAAGCGAAAGGGCAAGCGGCTGTCGAACGCCGAGTGGGCTTCGCCGACCGATCCCGAGGCCCGGATCGCCAAGCTGAAGGACGGGCGCACCCATCTCGCCTACAAGCCCGAGCACGCGGTCGACCTCGATAGCGGGGCGATCGTCGCCGCCGAGGTCCACCCCGCCGACCTGGGCGACACCGCGACCCTGCCGGAGACGTTGCAGACGGCCAAGGCCAACCTGGCCACGGTCGAGGCCGCGCCGACGGCGGAGGACCCGGCCGAGCTGGTGGCGGATAAAGGCTATCACAGTCGCGATGGCTTGAAGGAGCTGGAAGACGGCCCGTGGAAGAGCCGCATTGCCGAGAAGAAACGGCCGGATGTCTCCCGCTGGCATGGTGACGAAGACGCGCGTCGGGCGGTCTACAACAACCGCGCCCGGTTGCGCTCAGGCGTGGCCAAGGAGGCATTTCGGCGCCGGGCCGAGCTGGTCGAACGCAGCTTTGCCCTCGTGCTCGACCGCGGCGGCATGCGCCGGGCCTGGCTGCGCGGCCGCGAGAACCTGAACAAGCGCTACCTGTTGCACGTCGCCGGCTACAATCTCGGCCTGATCATGCGCCTCTTGCTCGGGGCCGGCACCCCGCGGGAGTTCCTGCTCCAGGCATCAGCCTGCTTGCCGCTGCTCGCGACCCGCAATGGCGCTATGGCTGTCGTTCTCATGGTCGTCGGCGGCAACGAGACCGCCATGCTCGCCGTCAGCTTTCACCTCCACCCCAGCCCCTGAGACGAGCATTTGGCAACGGGCTGTCTTCCATCGCGCGTCTGGCCGCCTCGAGGTCGGGGCCGAACTTGCTGGCGAGATACTTCGCGACTTGTGCGAG
>JAXMCP010000071.1:0-1836 GCA_046349295.1 Reyranellaceae bacterium | reverse complement strand
GCGCGCCGGCGCTCCGAGGGTGGCTTGCCGTTGATCTCGCGCTCGATGGCGAACAGCGCATCGGTGCGGGCCACCGCCTCCAGCGCGATCGGCGCCTTGGTGAGCCGCGCCAGGTCGAAGAACTTGCGCCGCGCATGGGCCCAGCACACCGCCTCGACGATCGGCCCGGGCTTGCGGCCGGCCTCGTAGAGCCGGTTGAAGCCGGCATAGGCATCGGCCTGCATCAACCCGGCGTATCCGGCCAAGTGCGTCTCGGGGTGCACGCCGCCGCGGTCGGGCGAGTAGAAGTAAGCCGCCGCCGGCGGATCGGCGCCGCCAAACGGCCGGTCGTCGCGCACGTAGGCCCATAGCCGCCCGGTGCGGGTCTTGCCCGCGGCAAGCACCGGCACTGTGGTCTCGTCGGCGTGGATGCGCTCGGCGGCAAAGACGTGGCCACGGATCGCCTCGACCAGCGGCATCAAGGTCGCCGCCGACGCGCCCACCCAGTCGGCGAGCGTCGACACGTCGAGCGGCACGCCCTCGCGGGCATAGGTGGCGCTCTGGCGGGTCAGCGGCAGATGCAGGCCGTACTTGCCGAACAGCACGTGCGCCAGCAGCCCCGGCCCAGCGCGGCCGCGCGCGATCGGATGCGACGGCGCCGGCGGCTGGGCGATCTTCTCGCAGCTCCGGCACGAGAACTTCTCGCGCACATGCTGGATCACCTTCCACCGGCGCGGCACCAGTTCCAGCGTCTCGGTCACGTCCTCGCCCAGCTTGTGCAGGGTGCCGCCGCAGCACGGACAGGCCGACGGTGCCGGATGGACCACGCGCTCGCGCGGCAAGTGCTCGGGCAGGGGCCGGCGCGCCGGCTTGCGCCGCTCGAACGTCTCCACCGTCACCCGCTGCGGCGCGGCGATCTCCTCCGCGGTCTCGGCCTGGCTCTGATCCTCCTCGAGTGCGAACAGTTGCAGCTCGAGCTGATCCAACAGCGCCTGCCGCTCCGACGATTGCCCGAACCGCTCATGCTGAAGCTTGACGATCCTGTGCTTCAGTTTCTCGATCAGCAGCGCCTGGTCGCGAAGCTCGACGCGATAGGCCTGCCGCTCGGCCAACAGCATTGCCTTCAGCGTCTCGATGTCGTCGGGCAGCGGTTCAGCGGTTGGCGAGGTCACATCGCTATTGTCGCGACGCCCACGGCGCAGGCAACGATCTTGACGCGATCTTGACGCCTGCCGAGTCGCAATGTCGCATCAGCCTGCAACCTGTGGCCGCCATGTCCGTTCCGGCAGCCGCCAGTCGATCCCCTCCAGCAGGTAGCCGAGCTGCGCGGCACTGATCGTCACCGCATCGCCTTGCGTGCGCGGCCACATGAAGCGACCGCGCTCCAGACGTTTGGCTAGCAGGCACATCCCCTGGCCGTCATGCCAAAGGATCTTCAACAGCCCACCGCGCTTGCCGCGGAACACGAACAGATGGCCACAGTGCGGATCGCGCTTCAGCACCTCCTGCACCAGCACTGCCAGACCGTCGAAGCCGCGCCGCATGTCGGTGGCGCCGCTCGCCAGCCACACCCGCGTCTCGCTCGGCAGCCCGATCATCGGCCCAGCGCCCGCAGCACACGGCCCAGCGCCGCTTCATCGACTGCCGCGTCGACACGAACCCTCACGCTGCCAAGCTCGATCTCGATCGAGCCTGAAGCCGTCGCCCGGTTGCCCGACGCTGCCACCGTCACCGGCAACAGCTTCAATCCTCCGCCGACATCGCCCGCTCGCTTCGCTTGCCGACGCCAATGGTGAAGCAGGTTCGGATGCACATCGTGGCCGCGCGCCACATCCGTAACCACCGCGCCAGGCCCGT
>JAXMCP010000070.1:0-1938 GCA_046349295.1 Reyranellaceae bacterium | reverse complement strand
GCGACGGCCAGGCCCTTGTAGAGGGCCGGCATCACGTTCTTCATGCCCGGCGAGGCCTTGACGAACGAGCAGCCGATGATCGAGGCGATGATCGACACGCCGCCCAGCAGCAGCGGATAGACGACGGCGCTCAGCGGCGCCGCGGTGACCATCAGCGCGCCGAGCGCCATGGTCGCGATCAGCGTCACGGCGTAGGTCTCGAACAGGTCGGCGGCCATCCCGGCGCAGTCGCCGACGTTGTCGCCGACGTTGTCGGCGATCACCGCCGGGTTGCGCGGGTCGTCCTCCGGGATGCCGGCTTCGACCTTGCCGACGAGGTCGGCGCCGACGTCGGCGCCCTTGGTGAAGATGCCGCCGCCCAGGCGCGCGAAGATCGAGATCAGCGACGAGCCGAAGGCCAGGCCGAGCAGGGGCTTGAGCACGGTCGACAGATTCTTGTCCGCCGCGACGCTGCCGTTGCCGGTGATGAAGAGGAAGAAGATGCCCACGCCGAGCAGGCCGAGCCCGACGACGAGCATGCCGGTGATCGCGCCGCCCTTGAAGGCGACATCGAGCGCCGGCCCGATGCCCTTGGTCGCGGCCTGCGCGGTGCGCACGTTGGCGCGCACCGAGACGTTCATGCCGATGAAGCCGCAGGCGCCCGAGAGGACCGCCCCGAGAATGAAGCCGGCCGCGGTGGTCGGATCGAGAAACACCCCGATCAGGATCGCCAGGACCACGCCGACGATCGCGATCGTCTTGTACTGCCGCGCCAGGTAGGCCGCCGCGCCCTGCTGGATCGCACCCGCGATCTCCTGCATGCGGGCATTGCCGGCGTCCTGCCGGAGGATCCAGCCGCGCTGGACGAAGCCGTAGATCACTGCAGCGAGGCCGCAGGCAAGCGCGACGTACAGCGCCATGGTTGTCGACATCGAAGGGCTCCTTCTTTGGGGTTCTCGGGTACAGAGGGAATCGGCGAGCGCCAGACCGGCGACGCTGCACCCAGGCAACTGCCCGGGCGCGTCAACCCGCGATCCTACTACGGGAAGCAGTGCGCTCCGGACGGCGGATGACGCCGCAGGCGGGCTGGCGCGTTGATGCACCGCAAGGTCTGTTAGTTAGCCGTCAGGCCGATCAGTAGAATCCCGGGGGTCCCCCACGGCTTCCCAACGGAATCGGCATGAGCCTGCACCAAGTTTCTCCCGGCCCGCGCGCGCCTGACGAGTTCAACGTGATCATCGAGATCCCGATGAACGCCGACCCGATCAAGTACGAAGTGGACAAGGAGAGCGGGGCGCTGTTCGTCGACCGCTTCCTGACGACGTCGATGCACTATCCGTGCAACTACGGCTACATCCCGGAGACGCTGGCCGACGACGGCGATCCCGTGGACGTGCTCGTGATCACGCCCTACGCGCTGACGCCCGGCGTCGTCGTCACCTGCCGGCCGCTCGGCGTGCTGATGATGGACGACGAGGCCGGCGGCGACGCGAAGCTGCTCGCCGTGCCGGTGGACAAGGTGCTGAAGATCTACAGCCACTGGCAACGGCCCGACGACGTCAACGAGATGCGGCGCAAGACCATCGAGCACTTCTTCAGCCATTACAAGGACCTCGAGCCCGGCAAGTGGGTCAAGATCAAGGGCTGGGAAGGGCCCGAGGAAGCCAAGCGCGAGGTCCGCTTGGCGATCGAGGCCTGGGCGAAGAAGCAGTCGTAGGGCCGCGGCAGACGGGTTAGGCGAGGGTGAGGGCGCCGCCGCGCGTTGAACCGCGGCGGCGAGCGGGGCTCTACACTGCGCCCCGATCCATCTCTGCAGGACTCCCGATGCTGCTTCGCCGTGCGCTGACCGTCCTCTTTCTTGCCTTCGCCAGCCTCGGCGCGGGCGCAGCGACCGCGCTGCAACCCGTGCAGACGGTCGAGGGCATCACCCAGTACCGCCTCGCCAACGGCCTGCAGGCG
>JAXMCP010000069.1:0-2182 GCA_046349295.1 Reyranellaceae bacterium | reverse complement strand
GGGCGGCGACTGCGGCATTGCCGTAGCTCGCTGCCGTATGCAGGGGAGTGGTGGCGTAGCCGTCCCGGCGTCCATCCACCTTCGCGCCATGTTCGAGCAGCAGTCGCGCCGCAACCACATCATCCTTCACGGCGGCCGCGTGCAGCGCCGTGCCGAGATCCGCCTGCTCGTCCGGGTCAGCACCGTCGTCCAGGAGCAGGGCCAGGGTGGCGTCATCACCCGCCAGGATCACCCGCTCCAGGTCGCCCGGGCCGGCCAAGGCCGGCTGCGTCAGGGTCAGGCAAGCAAGCAGTGCCAGCGTTCGGCGCATCTCACGGCCCCAAGCGCGCTTGTCCCGGATATCGTCAGGTCGACGGACCACGGCAAATCGCCGATCCTCGCGGGACGCGGGAAGGTGCGTCATGGCTTCGCCGATGCGCGCCGGCTGACGCGATCAGCCGCGGGCACCATACGACCGCAGCAGCGCAGCCGCCGCGTCATGGCCCATTGCGACCGCTGCCGCCAATGGCGACTGGCCCGCATCGTCCGGGGCGTTGGCATCGGCGCCATGTCGCATCAACAGCGTGATCATTTCGGGATTGCCGATGCGCGCCGCTTCGACCAGCGGCGGCGCCGAGCCGATATAGATGCTCTCGGCCACGGCACCATGGTCGAGGAGCATGGCCGCGAGCGCGACCGAGTTCCTGGCGATGGCCAAAGCGAGCGGCGTCTCGCACTTGACGGAATCGACGTTGATTTCCGCGCCGTGTTCGAGAAGGAGACGGACAACGGTCTCGGCACCCGACTGCACGGCGAGGATGAGCGGCGTCCGACCCGACAGCTCCCTGGCCTCCAGCGCCGCACCGCGCTCGATCAGCAGCTCCGCCACCTGCGGCTTGCCGTAGCTGGCGGCGATATGGAGCGGGGTCATCCGATAGCCCTCCGTGCGGGCATCGAGCGGCGCACCATGCTCGATGAGCAGGCGGGCGGTGCCTGCATCGTCCATGAGGGCGGCGACGTGCAGGGGCGTGCCGAGATCGGTTTGACCCGTCAGGTCGCCCGAGGCGGCGATGAGGCGGGCAGCGGTCGTCCGGTCGCCGGCCAGGATGCTCTGCTGCAGTTCCTGCGCACCGGCGGAGTACGGCAGGACCAGCGCCAGAAGCGCCATGGCACGAAGAACAGATCTACCCATGGTCATCAATTCCGTGGATTCCAAAACCCTAGCATCGCTGGGTCGAAATGCGAAGCACCACGCTGGTTGACGGCCCGCGAAACTGGCGCACTCTGCATGCCGGGCAAGAAATCGGGGCGGGACATGATTGGTGTCGCGCGCGCGGCAGCGGCCGGACTCCTCGGGTTGGCTGGCCCGGCGGTTGCGGAGGAGCCGGTCGACATCGAGCTCGCGCTGGCGGTGGACGTGTCGATCAGCGTCGACGGCACCGAACTGGCTCTGCAGCGTCAGGGCTTGTCCGCCGCCTTCCGCGACCCGGCGATCATCGACGCGATAGCGGGCAACGCGGCCGGCGTGGCGGTCATGGTCATGCTCTGGGCCGGTGCCGACCAGCAGCTGGTCGCCGTGGACTGGCGTCACCTGACCGATGCGACCTCGTCGCGTGCATTCGCGGACGAGATCGACCGGGCCCTGGCGGTCGATCCGGAGCTGCAGGGCAAGACCGCCATCGGCAACGCGCTCCACGTCGCGATGGGCGCCATCCGGGACAACGCCTATCTCGGCGCGCGGCGCAAGATCGACCTGTCGGGCGACGGCCATGCCAACGAAGGCTTCAAGCCGGATCGGGTGCGCGACTACGCGGTCCTGTCGGGCATCACGGTGAGCGGCCTCGCGATCCTCAACGACGAGCCGTATCTTGAGCAGTATTATCGCGAGCACGTCATCGGCGGGCCCGGCGCCTTCGTCATGACCGCCGCCGACTACAGGGATTTCGTCGAGGCGATCCGGCGCAAGCTGTTGCGCGAACTGTCGCCGGTGGAGATCTCCGGCCAACCGGGCCGGATCGTCGCCGCCCGCTGAGGCCCGGCCACGGCGGCCGGCGCCGGGATGCGCTGTCGCGACCCTGGGTGCCTCGCGCGATTGCGACTATCATCCGGTGAGTGCCCGACACCGCGGGAGGGCTTTGTGACACGCCGGCTGGCCGCCATCCTGGTTGCCGATATGGTTGGCTACAGCCGTTTGGTCGCGACC
>JAXMCP010000068.1:0-2420 GCA_046349295.1 Reyranellaceae bacterium | reverse complement strand
AGCGCCTGAATTCGCCGCTGAGGAAGCGAAACCAGCTTCTGCCGTGGCTGGCGATCGCCTGCCGGGTGGCAGACCAGTCTTGCGAGAGCGCCGCGTCGGAGGTGTGGGCCGAGACTTCTTGCGCCGCCGTGGCCAGGGCATCGACTGCCTGAAGCCGTGACAGAGCCGCAGCCGGATCGCAGCGCACCGGCTCCTGCTCTACCAGAAGACGCATCTCGCCCGGCATCCGGCTGAAATGATCGACCCAGAGCAGGATTTCAGCCTCGTTGATCGAGTCGCCGGCCAGCCCACCGAGCAGCTCCATGCCGCGTGCCCTCGCAACCTGAAGCGCGGCGGCTGTCGCCCTGATCTTCTGCAGCTGCGCGCCCAGCCTGTCGCGTTCGACCGGGGTGAGGCGCTTTCCGACGCCGCGCCAGGGATGGCGGCCGGACGGCCCCGCCGCGATCACGCGGGACACCAGCACCTCGAGCCTCGCCGCTGCGTTCGCGGCTTGATCGGCATTCCGGAGCTTCTCCTGGTCCAGGGCAAAGTCAGGCGGCGCCAGGCCGCTCTCGCGCGCCCGCACGAGCTGGGCGATCGTCCGGAACGGCGACTCCGACAGACCGTCCACCGGCGTGTGCAGCAGCGCCGACAGCGCGTTCAGGCGATCGCGCGCGTGCTTGACGCCGGCGGCGACGTCGGCGGCGTCTTGCGCCACCTTGCCCAGCTCCAGGGTGCGCTGGAGCTCCTCCAGGACGGCCTTCTTGTTCGCCTTCTGGGAGTGCAGCTCGAGACAGAGCGCATCGAGGCCGGCGTTCCGCAGACGATCGTAGACGACCTCGAGCGCGGCCATCTTCTCGGCAACGAAGAGGATGGATTTGCCCTGTCTTGCCGCGGCGGCGATCAGGTTGGCGATGGTCTGGGATTTGCCGGTTCCGGGCGGTCCCTGGACCACCATGCTCCGCCCGTCGGCCGCCATCTTGATCACGGCGGTCTGCGAGGAGTCGGCATCGAGCACATGGCCGAGATCGGCCGGCGCGAGCAGGGCGTCGAGATTCTGGTTCTCGCCGATCGGGAGAGGCGCCTCGTCGAAGCCTTGCGACAGCAGGCCGATCACCAAGTCGTTGCGATCGAGGCGCGCTGCCTGCGGCCACGCTTCCGAATCGAGATCGCGGTAGATCAGGAACTTGGAGAACGAGAAGAAGCCCAGCAGCATCGCGTCGCGATCGACCCGCCATTTCGCCTTGGTCGCGATCGCCTGCTCGACCTGCGCAAGATAGTCCGAGGGCTGCCAGTCCTCGCCTTCCGGAAGATCCGGAAGATCGAGGCCGAAATCCTGCTTCAGCTTGGCCTGCAGGGAAAGATTGACCTCGAGGTCGTCGTCGCGGCGGCGCAGCCGGAAGCGACTGCGGACCCGATCCCGTTCGAGGCCCACCGGGATCAAAAGCAACGGGGCGAAGCGCTCGACATCGGAGCTTTCGGCCTCGAACCAGGTCAGGAAGCCGATGGCGAAGAACAGGATGTTGGCGCCCTGCTCCTCCTCGAAAAGGATGCTGTCGCGCTGCAGGGCGAGCAGCCGCTTCTGCAGCGGCTCGACCAGCAGACGCGTCTGCAGCCTGTTGTCCTTGTGGCGCGGGGCAACGCCGCCCTCGGCCGGCTCGTCGACCGGGATATAGACCGGGACCGGAGAGGAGCCATCATCATCGGCGGCCTGCTCGGCTTTCCCGGGAACCGGCTGCGCCGTCTCGTTGGCGGCAAAGGTGAAAGTCGTTCCCTCACGCCAGAGCGCGCCGAACACCCGGTCGGCCTTCTCGTCGATCACTTCCAGCGCGTTTGCCCGGGTCGACCTGAGGGGAGCGCTGACGAGCCTGTTGCGCGTGCCCATATCGAGCAGATTGCGGCGGAGATTTTCGATCTGCCGCGTCAAGGCCGCGGCGCTGCCCTCGACGCGCGCCGCACTATCTGTTCCCGCACGCCCAACGCCACCCTGCGGAGAGGGTGTCGATTCCGCCATGTCCGCCTCATTCCGAGATCGTCAGTCTATAGCAGCGAAGCGGATGGCATCTTGCACGAGAATTTCAATTCGTCTTGCGTCAGTTCACCGTGACGGTCGTCGTCGAGGTCGAGGCCGGCGCGGTGTAGACCGTGGTTGGCGTCGTCACCGTCGTCGCCGAGCCCGACGGTGAGACGTAGGTCGTAGACTTCGTCGCCGCCGCTGTCGCAGGAGCCGGACCTTGAACGGTCCGCGATTCGACGGAGCACGCCGCCGTAGCGGCGGCCAGTGCCAGGCACATCAGCAACCTTTTCATGTCGTCCTTCCTCCTTGCATACCGAAGCGGAGAACGGCGGCTCCGTGGTGCGGTTCCGAACGCATCCGATGACGGAGGGACTCTATTTTTGATCCGGATGCCACACCCCGTCCCAGTCCTTCGGCGCGCCAA
>JAXMCP010000067.1:0-2423 GCA_046349295.1 Reyranellaceae bacterium | reverse complement strand
GAACGACGGCGACGCGGTCGACGCCGCGATCGACGCGATCTTCAAGACCGAGGGCGGCCTGCACGTGCTCGTCAACAACGCCGGCATCACCCGCGACACGCTGACGATGCGGATGAAGGACAGCGACTGGGACGCCGTGGCCGACACCAACCTGAAGGCGGTGTTTCGCGCTTGCCGGGCGGCGATCCGCCCGATGATGAAGCAGCGCTACGGTCGCATCGTCAACATCACGTCGGTCGTCGGCGCGAGCGGCAACGCGGGGCAGGCCAACTACGCTGCGGCCAAGGCCGGCGTGGCCGGCATGACGCGCTCGCTGGCGCGCGAACTCGGCAGCCGGGGCATCACCGTCAACTGCGTCGCGCCCGGCTTCATCGCCACCGACATGACCGAGGGCCTGCCCGAAGCGCAGAAGGCGGCGCTGCTGGCGCAGATTCCGCTCGGGCGCCTGGGCAGTGCCGACGAGGTCGCGGCCGCGGTCGCGTTCCTTGCATCGGCGCAGGCCGGGTACGTCACGGGCACCGAAATGCACGTCAACGGCGGCATGTACATGAGCTGACGGCGCGGCCGGACGCCCCGGGCCAAGCCTTAGAATCCCCCTCTTTGTTCAATGCAACTCTCCTGGAGGAGACATGAGCGACATCGAAGCACGCGTCAAGAAGATCATCGCCGAGCAGCTCGGCGTACCCGAATCCGACGTGTCGAACGAGAAGGCCTTCGTGGCCGACCTGGGTGCCGATTCGCTCGACACCGTGGAACTGGTGATGGCGCTCGAGGACGAGTTCGGGATCGAGATTCCTGATGAGGAAGCCGAGAAGATCACCACCGTCCAGCTGGCCATCGACTACGCCGTCAGGCACCAGAAGAGCTGAGCACGCAGGCTCGTCCATGACTCGCCGACGCATCGCCGTCACCGGCCTCGGACTGGTCTGCCCGGTAGGCAACACGGTTGCCGAGGGCTGGTCCAGCCTGCTTGCCGGCCGTACGGGCATCGGCCCGATCACCAAGTTCGACGCATCGGCGTTTGCGTGTCGCTTCGCCGGCGAGGTCAAGGGTTTCCGGCTCGAGGACTACCTCTCGGCCAAGGAAGCCCGGCACATGGACACCTTCATCCACTACGGCCTCGCGGCCGCGGTGCAGGCCGTCGCCGATGCCGGCATTCCCACCGGCGACGCCCTCGACGGGGAGCAGGCCGAGCGCGTCGGTTGCATCATCGGCTCGGGCATCGGCGGCCTGCCGCTGATCGAGGCGACGCACGGCGAACTCGTGGAGCGCGGGCCGCGGCGGATCACGCCGTTCTTCGTGCCAGCGTCGATCGTCAACATGATCTCGGGCCACGTCTCGATCCGGTTCGGTTTCCAGGGGCCGAACCTCGCGATCGCGACGGCGTGCACGAGCGGACTGCACTCGATCGGCATGGCGGCGCGCCTCATCGAGCACGGTGATGCCGACGTCATGATTGCCGGCGGCGCCGAGGCGGCGGTGTCGCCGCTGGGCGTCGGCGGCTTCGCGGCGGCGCGCGCGCTTTCCACGCGCAACGACGATCCGCAGACGGCCTCCCGGCCGTGGGACAAGGACCGCGACGGCTTCGTCCTCGGCGAGGGCGGTGGGGTCATGGTGCTCGAGGACTGGGACCATGCCCGCCGGCGCGACGCCCGGATCTACTGCGAGCTGATCGGCTTCGGCATGGGCGCGGACGCATACCACATGACCGCGCCCAACGTCGACGGGCCCAAGCGCGCGATGAAGGCGGCGCTGCGCAGCGCCGGCATCAACGCCGACGCAGTGCAGTATCTCAATGCGCACGGAACGTCGACGCCGCTGGGCGACGTCAACGAGACCAATGCGATCAAGCTCGCCTTCGGCGAGCACGCGAAGAAGCTGGTCGTCAACTCGACCAAGTCGATGACCGGGCACCTGCTCGGGGGTGCTGGCGGCATCGAATCGGTGTTCACCGCGCTGGCGGTGCACGACCAGGTCTCGCCGCCGACGATCAACATCTTCGCGCAGGATCCGGAGTGCGACCTCGACTACTGTGCCAACGAGGCGCGGCAGATGAAGATCGACATCGCGGTGAAGAACAACTTCGGCTTCGGCGGCACCAACGGCACCCTCGTCTTCAAGCGTGTCTGACGGGTCGCGCCCGGGAGAGGCGCGTTGAGCATGTCCAGCGCGCCGCCGATTGAATTCACCATTGAGACGCACGCCGTCTGGTGCGCGGGCGTCGTCGGGCTGGCCGGTGTGGCTGGGGCGGTGCTGCTCGCCTGGTGGTCGACGATGCCGGCTCCGACAGCCCCATGGGCGAGCGCGCTGGCGCTGGCGGGTTGCGCCGGGGCTGCCGTGTGCGCCGCCGGCCTGGCGTTGCAGCCACGAGTGCGGCTGCGCTGGGACGGCCGGGCGTGGTCGTTCGACACGGGTACCGGGCA
>JAXMCP010000066.1:0-2668 GCA_046349295.1 Reyranellaceae bacterium | reverse complement strand
TGGTTCCTGGACGAGTCTTGTCTCTGGGGCCGCACGTCGCGCGCTGGCGGCGATGCAGGTTGCGGCGGCGGGCTGCCTAGCCCTCGCTCCGGACTCCGCACTACGGACCAACTGGCGAGGTTTTCGCGAACAGGAGTCCGCGCTGGGTTGCGCTGCCCTCCAGCCATCTGTGATTCGGCATGGAATAAGGACCCCGTTTTCGGGGTGATCGGCATCCAAACGGGACCCCGGGGATAAGGGTCCAGATTGGCCTCTGTTGCATGACGGAGGCCGAGTACGGGGATGCTGGTAGTGGAGACGATCGCGAAGATCCGCCGGGCGTATTTCGTACAGCAGAAGCCGATCAAGGCGATCTGCCGGGAATTGCATGTGTCCCGGAAGGTGGTTCGCAAGGTGATCCGGTCCGGAGCGACCGAGTTCCGCTACGAACGCGCGGTTCAACCGCAGCCGAAGATGGGCCCCTGGCGGGAGCGGCTGGAGGAACTGCTGCTGGCGAACGAGGCGAGGCCCGACCGGGAGCGGCTGACGCTGATCCGCCTGTACGAGGAACTGTGTGAGCGTGGCTACGACGGCGGCTACGACACGGTCCGGCGCTACGCCAAGGCGTGGCGCCAGGAGCGTGGATCGGCGACGGTGCAGGCCTACGTGCCGCTGAGCTTCGCGCCGGGCGAGGCGTATCAGTTCGACTGGAGCCACGAGATCGTGGTGCTGGACGGGGTGACGACGACGGTGAAGGTCGCCCATGTCCGGCTGTGCCACAGCCGGATGCTGTTCGTGCGGGCCTACCCGCGCGAGAGCCAGGAGATGGTGTTCGACGCACACGACCGGGCCTTCGCCCTGTTCAAGGGAGCGTGCGCGCGGGGCATCTACGACAACATGAAGACGGCGGTCGAAACGGTGTTCCTGGGCAAGGACCGCGCCTACAATCGCCGCTTCCTGCAGATGTGCGCCCATTACCTGGTCGAGCCGGTGGCCTGCACGCCGGCGTCGGGGTGGGAGAAAGGCCAGGTCGAGAACCAGGTCGGCATGGTGCGCGAACGGTTCTTCACGCCACGGCTGCGCTTCCAGGGCTACGAGGATCTGAACGCCTGGCTGCTCGAGCGGTGCATCGCCCACGCCAAGGCGCACCGCCACCCGGAGCTGCCGGAGACCACGGTCTGGGCCGCCTTCGAGGCGGAGCGGCCGCACCTCGTGCCCTATGCCGGCCGGTTCGACGGGTTCCATGCCGTGCCGGCCGCGGTGTCGAAGACCTGCCTGGTGCGCTTCGACAACAACAAGTACTCGGTCCGGGCGTCCGCCGTCGGCCGGCCGGTCGAGATCCAGGCCTATGCCGACCGGATCGTCGTCCGCCAGGACGGCGTGGCGGTGGCGGAGCACGCCAGGCGCTTCGGCCGCGGGGCGACGGTCTACGATCCCTGGCACTACGTGCCGGTCCTGGCGCGCAAGCCAGGCGCGCTCAGGAACGGTGCCCCCTTCAAGGACTGGGTGCTGCCGGGAGCGATCGAGCGGATCCGGCGCAAGCTCAAGGGGGCGGAGGATGGCGACCGCCAGATGGTGGCGATCCTCTCGGCCGTGCTGACGGACGGGCTCGCCGCGGTGGAGGCCGCCTGCGCCGAGGCGATTGCCGAGGGCGTTCATTCCGCCGACGTCATCCTCAACATCCTGGCGCGCCAGCGCGACCCCGGACCCGCGGTGACGATCCTGACGCCGGAAGCCCTGCGTCTGCGCCACGAGCCGGCGGCCGATTGCCATCGCTACGACACGCTACGGAGGGCCTGCTGATGGAACGGACCGACATCCTCGACCTGATGGGCACGCTGAAGCTCTACGGCATGCGCCTGGCCTACGACGAGGTCATGGCCACCGGCATCAAGCGCCAGCACGAGCCGCCGCGGATCCTCGGCAACCTGCTCAAGGCCGAGATCGCCGAGAAGCAGGCGCGGTCGATCAAGTACCAGCTCACCATCGCCCGGCTGCCCCTGGCCAAGGATATCGACGATTTCGCCTTCGCCGGCACGCCGATCAACGAGGCCCTGGTGCGCGATCTCGCCACCGGCGCCTTCCTGGCCGAGCAGCGCAATGCTGTGCTCATCGGCGGCACCGGCACGGGAAAGAGCCATCTGGCGATCGCCATCGCACGCGCCTGCATCCGTGGCGGGGCGCGTGGCCGGTTCTTCAACGTCGTCGACCTGGTCAACCGCCTCGACGCCGAAGCCCGCGCCGGCCGCCAGGGACGGCTGGCCGACTACCTGACCCGCCTCGACTTCGTCGTCCTCGACGAACTCGGCTATCTGCCCTTCGCCCAGGCCGGCGGGCAGCTGCTGTTCCACCTGGTCAGCCGGCTCTACGAGCGCACCTCGATCCTGGTCACCACCAACCTCGCCTTCGGCGAGTGGCCGGCCGTGTTCGGCGACGCCAAGATGACCACCGCGCTCCTCGACCGGCTCACCCATCACTGCGACATCGTCGAAACCGGCAACGAGAGCTGGCGCTTCAAGAACCGCGCCTGACACCAGCCGTCCCCCCAAGAAGAAGGCCGGAGAGCGCCCTCCGGCGATGCGCTGCGCTACGCCAAGGGCTCCGCGCATCGCCTCCGGGCGTCCAGTTCAACCCGCCAAAAGGGGTCCCTTTTGCATGCTTATCCGGGGGCCCAATTCCTTGCCGATTG
>JAXMCP010000065.1:0-3055 GCA_046349295.1 Reyranellaceae bacterium | reverse complement strand
AAGCATCTCCGGCTCGAGAACCGTATCATCAGCAGGGCACATGCGCCGTCATATGTCGAGGACGGCAAGCCGAAGCTGCACTCCCGCCTCCATCATAAGAAGAAGGCCCAAGGCGGCTTGGCACTCGCCATGTTCGTCGGCTCGACCACCACGGCGCCGAACAGCCCGTCGGCTCTCGGCCAGATCAGCGCCGCCAGCGATGCGATCATTCCGTGGTTCCAGGAGCCCTTCGACGGCGTCCACCGTCACGCTGCTCCCTGATGTGTCAGATCACGCACATGGGCGCCTGCGACGGCGACGCCCAATGGCTTCCGACCCTGGCGCCCGGCCCGATCCGCGCGCGGCAGCACCCCTCGTCCCGAGGACGATGGAGCCGCACGGGAGCGAGCGGGTTCTCGCGCGCCATGCCGCCGACGCTGCCGTCGTGAGGACGTGCTCGACGGCCGCGAGGTGATCGCCTGGGGCAATCGGCTGGTCGCCAGCTTCCGGAACGAGTATGTCGAGGCGAGTGTCCAGCGCGTGGTCGATCAGGTGGTCGTCGAGCACGGCAGGCTACCGGCGGACGACTCTACCATGCACTCAGGGACGGGTCGCGCAACGGCGGTGCAGTGGATGTCGAGGGCAAGGCGCGCGGCGCCCCGGAGGTGCTTCTCACCAATCCCGCCGGATCGCACCTGCTGTATCGGATCGGGGATGCGGTCTCCACGCGGAACAACCATGCGGCGATCTACGACTCACTCAGGCTTTGTAAGGGTCTTTGACCGGCGGCGGGTTCTCCGCACATGACCTGCGCAATCGTCGCCTGCTGCGCCGAGACCGGTCAGGTGGGTGTCGCCGTGGTTTCCTCGCTGATGGCGGTGACCAGCCGCTGTGCCTTCGTTCAGGCCCAGGTCGGCGCCGTGGTCGTCCAGAGCATGGCCGACCCGCGGCTCGGCCCGGCAGCGCTCAAGCTTCTCGCCAGCGGCTACCGGCCGGAAGGCGTCATTCGCGCATTCGCCCGCACCGAGGAAGGTTTCGACTATCGTCAGGTGGCCCTGATCAGCGCCAGCGGCGCCACCGCGGTACACCAGGGCAAATTCGCTGTCGGCGAGGGTGGCGGCGCCGAAGCGCAGGACTGTGCCTCGATCTGCAACCGGTTGCGCGACCCCGACGTGCCGGAGCGGATGGTCGAGACATGGGTCCGCACGCCTGGGGAGCTGGGCGATCGGCTCATGGCGGCGTTGCGCGCGGCCGTGGCCGATGGCGGAGCAGGAGTTGTGCGCGCCGCCGGCTTGCTGATCGCCGAGCGGGAATCCTGGCCCCTGGTCGATCTGCGCATCGATTGGTCGGAAGCCGATCCGGTCGCCGAGCTCGACCAGCTTTGGCATCTGTGGCGCCCGCAGATGCACGGCTACCTCGAGCGGGCGCTCGACCCGGCTGCTGCCGTCGGTACCCGCCACGCATGATGCGCAGCTCGCGCAAAGTTTCTCGCGTCGCCTCGTCGACTGCGAGGAGCCGCAGCTCAGTGCCGTTTGCCAATCGGACATGGCACCAGGAGCCGCCCCAACCGCTCGCCGCGCTTCGAAGCCCGCTCCGGGTCGCCCGCGCCGGGGGCACGCCGGGCTCGGGCCAGCAGCTCGCCTTCGCCCGACCAGATTCGGTCGCGCCGCGCCGGGACGCGATCGATCCTTCGACGGCTCTCATCACATGAAGCTGCGGTAGCTCGGCAATTCCGCTTGAGTGCCGTACGCGGGCAGGCTCGCCAGGGGCAAATCGCCAGTATACAGCGGCAGCCGGTCCATCAAGCTCGGGTTGCGTCGGCGCGAATCAGGCCAAACCACCGGAGGATGTTTGCCCGACACGGCTCGAACCGGCCCGACGCTGATCGCCTCCCGCGACGCCAGGGGAGCCGCGGCGATCCGCGCCTACGCCGCCGCCTGTCGCGCCCGAGTGCCGGCGTTTGCCGCCCGCCACTTCGGATGGAGGGGCGCCCTGCGGCTCCATCGCGCGGCGCTGGGCTTCGATCTGCTCCGCGCACCGTTCAACGTTATGATGGTCGCGCCGACCCTGCTGCTGCGCATTCTGGCCTGGGCGGCGGGCCGATCAGGTTTGGGGCGTGTCTCCGATTGGCTGGCCAAGCGCGATCTGTTCGTCGAGACGGCGCTCGCGCGACGCGTGGCGGATCTCGTTCTCGGTGAGCTGCTGCAGGTCGACCGAGCCGGATCGGCCTTCCCGCCGGAATGGCACGAACGGGCACGGGGCCTAATCGCCGAGTATGTCGCCGTTCGCCACGCAGCGGCCGAATTCGGCGCTGGATGTCTGGCAATCCTGATTGGGCTGGCCACGCTCCATGCGTTGACACCGAGCGCGATCACGATGGGGCCGCTCCTCGCGCAGGAGTTGGCCCAGCGCGAGGCGATCCAGGGCTTCTGGCTCGGTAGCGGGCTTGGCTCCCTTTGGTACGCATGGTTCCCGCCGGAGGTTGATCTGACCCGGACCATCGGCATCACCGCGGCTGCCATGGCAGGCTTTGCGCTCGTCGCCACGTTCATCGGCATCCTGGTCGACCCGTTGCTTCACGCGCTGGGCCTGCACCGGCGGCGCCTTGGCCGGCTGGTCGACACCTTCGAGCGAGCGGCATTGGGCGACGACACGGCCAAGCTTCGGCTGCCAGACCTCTATCTCGCCCGTTTGGTCGACCTCGCCGATATTGCCCTGCTCGCCCTTCGCATGACGCGCTGAGGGCTGTCGGCGATCGTGTTGGCCGGACCACACTTCCACATTAACTCGCACGTGGCCCGGGCGCCAATTCGCTCGAACGGCTAACTCAGGCCTCGCCGGCTTGTGGCAGGCCGCCGCACCGGGCTGGCACGCGGCGAACTCTATGGTAAGCGGGCGCGAATCGGTGGGGAATGGAATGGCGACGCTCAACGGTCTGGAATACATCGCGTCCTACGGCGACCTGATCGCGGCCTTCGGCCCCAACCGCGGCGCAGGCGAAGCTCACTACTTCGCCAACGGGTTGGCCGAAGGCAGGCGGCAGGGCTTCGACAGCCTCCAGTATCTCGCCTCCTAT
>JAXMCP010000064.1:0-3083 GCA_046349295.1 Reyranellaceae bacterium | reverse complement strand
TTCACGCCCGAACTCCTCAGATAGGTCGCAAGCAGCTCCAAGACAGCCTTGGTCAGATCGGGAAAATCCTGGGAGATCTCACGTAGCGTGTAGATAGCACCCAAGCGTATGTGAAGTTTCTCGTCATCCAGCTGCCCGACCGCCCGATTAAAGAGTTCCGCAACATGCTCCCGCCTGCCAACCTCGGCCTGCCTGGTCTGCGCCTCGGACTGCCGGTTCGCCGCGCGCACCCGCATCCAAGCAAACACCAGCCCGATCGCACCTCCGACAACGATGCCGAGGTTGCGAACGATCTCGGAAAGGCCGATCCACTCCTGCATCAGTAGTGAATGGCGCGCCCGTACGCGTCGAGGGCGGATTCGTGCATCATCTCCGACAGGGTCGGATGCGGGAAGATCGTGTGGAACAGGTCTTCCTCGGTCGCCTCCATGGTCCGGGCGATGACGTAGCCCTGGATCAGCTCGGTGACCTCGGCGCCGATCATGTGCGCGCCCAGGAGTTCGCCGGTCTTGGCGTCGAACACGGACTTGACCAGGCCTTCGGGCTCGCCGAGGGCGATCGCTTTGCCGTTGCCGATGAACGGGAAGCGGCCGACCTTGAGCTCGTAGCCCTTGTCCTTGGCCGCCTTCTCGGTCAGGCCGACGCTGGCGACCTGCGGCGTGCAGTAGGTGCAGCCGGGGATCTTGGTCACGTCCATCGGGTGCAAATGGTCCAGGCCGGCGATCTTCTCGACGCACAGCACGCCCTCGTGGCTGGCCTTGTGGGCGAGCCAGGGCGGGCCGGCGACGTCGCCGATGGCATAGACCCCGGGCTCGCCGGTGCGGCACCACTGGTCGATCACGATGTGGCCGCGGTCGACCTTCACGCCCGTGCCCTCGAGGCCGAGATCCTCGGTGTTGCCGGTGATGCCCACGGCCATGATCACCCGCTCGACGGTGAACTCCTCGCTCTTGCCGCCGCTCTCGACCGTGGCGGTGACGCTGTCTTTGCCCTTCTTCAGCGCCTTCACGGTGGCGTTGGTGCGGATCTTGATGCCGCGCTTCTCGAACGCCTTCTGCGCGAAAGCCGAGATCTCCTCGTCCTCGACCGGCAGGACGCGCGGCAGAACCTCGACTACCGTCACCTCGGCACCCAGCGAGCGGTAGAAGCTCGCGAACTCGATGCCGATGGCACCCGAGCCCACGACCAGCAGCGACTTCGGCATCTTCTCCGGGACCATCGCCTCCTTGTAGCTCCAGACCAGCTTGCCGTCGGATTCGAGGCCGGCGAGCTGGCGGGCGCGGGCACCGGTGGCGAGGATGATGTGCTTGGCCTCGAGCGTCTCCTCGCCACCCTTGACCAGCTTGACCGCGAGCCTGCCCTTGCCGGCGAGCCTGGCGGCACCGTCGAACACGGTGACCTTGTTCTTCTTGAGCAGATGGCCGACGCCGCGATTGAGCTGCTGCGCCACGCCGCGGCTGCGCTTGACCACGGCCGCGGCGTCGTAGCGGGGATTGTCGCAGGCGAGGCCGAAGCTGGCGCCGTGCCGCATCAGCTCCAGCACCTCGGCCGAGCGCAGCAGCGCCTTGGTCGGGATGCAGCCCCAGTTCAGGCAGATGCCGCCCAGATGCTCGCGCTCGACCAGCGCCACTTTCATCTTCAGTTGGGCCGCGCGGATCGCCGCGACATAGCCGCCCGGGCCGCCGCCGACCACAATCAGGTCGAAGCTCTGGGGCATGCGTCACCTCCCTCCAGGCGCCGCTCCGGCCTCAGCCGAGCAGCGCGTCGATCTCGGCCGGCAGACGGTCGCCAGCGAACGGGTTGCGGATGGTCACGCCGGCATGGACGGCGCCGTCCTGCATGTCCTCGGTGAGCAGGGCGACGCAGCCGGCACGGCGCAGGGTGGCGAGCAGCATCCCGTCCCAATAGGAGGTCCGCCCCGCCGCCGCGCTGGCAAGCGCATCGTCCACATCGACGAACCGCGCCTCGACCACTGGAAACAGGCGAAGCCAGTCTCGAGCCTGCTGCGCCGCCGCATCCCGCGATTGCAGGCCGCGACGGGTGACCGCGGCGTAGAACTCGCCCACGGTCTGCAGCGCGACGAGGCCGCGGGCGGTCGCGACGGTCAGCCGGACAAGCTCCTGGGCGCGCCGGCACTTCTCGGCATTCTGACTATCCACCGTGTAGACCAGAACGTTGGTGTCGAGACCGACGCTAGCTTCGCTCATGCAGCTCGTCGCGGCTGATTCGGCCGACCCCCAAAGGCTTCGCCGACGCGAACAGCCGCTCCATGGCGGCCTCCTTGTCGGGATCGATCCGTCGGCTGCCCGCCTCGAAAGGCACGATCCGCGCGACCGGCCTGCCGTGCTTGGTAACCACGAAGCCCCGGCCTTCGCTCTCGACCTTGGACAGCAGCTCCGAGAAGCGGTGGTTCGCCTCGCGGGCGGTGATGGTGACAAACTCACTCATATGGCCCTCCAAACGTACTACGTCATGTAGGACATTTAGAGCAGCAATGCCAGCGGGTCCTCGACCAGCCGCTTGAACTCCTGCAGGAACACGGCACCCAAAGCACCGTCGACGACGCGATGGTCGGTCGACAGGCTCACCGACATCACGGTCGCGATCTTGATCTCCTCGCCCTTGACCACCGGCCGCCTCTCGCCGGTGCCAACCGCCAGGATGCAGGCCTGGGGCGGGTTGATGACGGCCAGGAAGTCCTTGATGCCGAACATGCCGAGATTGCTGATCGAGAAGCCGCCGCCCTGGAACTCCTCGGGCTTGAGCTTGCCGTCCTTGGCGCGCTTGGCGAGGTCCTTCATCTCGCTGGAGATGGTCGACAGGCCCTTCTGGTCGGCCTTGCGCACGATGGGCGTGATCAGGCCGCCGTCGATGGCGACCGCCACCGACACGTCGACGTCCTTAAACTGATAGATCCGGTCGCCGCCCCAAGCCGCGTTGACGCCGGGCACCTTGCGCATGCCCATGGCGACCGCCTTGATGACGAAGTCGTTGACCGACAGCTTATAATCCGCACCCTCGCGCCCGTTGAGCTGGGCGCGCATCGCCAGCAGGGCGTCGAGCTCGCAGTCGATGGTCAGGTA
>JAXMCP010000063.1:0-3722 GCA_046349295.1 Reyranellaceae bacterium | reverse complement strand
GGCGCCGGTGCGCGCCAGCGACCCGAAACGCCTCGCCTTCTTCACCGGCCGCGACCAGAGCCAGTCGCTGACCTCGTTGTTCGCGACCAGCTTCGGGACGCCAAACTGGGCGGCGCATGGCGGCTTCTGCTCGGTCAACATGGCGGCCGCCGGCCAGTACACCGTCGGCGGCAGCTTCTGGGAGTTCGGCGAGCCCGACTGGGAGCGCACGCGCTACCTGCTGATGTTCGGCGTCGCCGAGGACCACGACAGCAACCCGATCAAGCGCGGGCTCGGACGCCTCAAGGGGCGCGGCGCCAAGGTGGTGGCGATCAACCCGGTCCGCACCGGCTATGCCGCGATCGCCGACGAGTGGATCCCCATCCGGCCGGGCACCGACGGCCTGTTCATCCTGGCCCTGATCCACGAGCTGCTGCGGCTCGGCCGCGTGGATCTCGACTACCTGGCGGGGCTGACCGATGCCGGCTGGCTGGTCGTCGATGCGCCGGGCACCGACCGTCACGGCCTCTACGCCCGCGACGAGCGGGGGCATCCACTTGCCGTCGCAGGTGACACGGGCCTGGTCGGGCCGGCCGAGACGATCCGCGAGCCCCGGCTCGGCGGAACGGTCGAGCTGCCCGACGGGGATAGGGCACGTTCGGTGTTCTCGCTGCTCTCGGAGCGCTACCGCGCCCCGGAACATGCCCCGGAAGCGGTGGCGGAGCACTGCGGCATCCCTGCCGCGACGATCCGGCGGATCGCGGCCGAAATCGGGCACGTCGCCTTCGAGCAGCCGTTGCGGGTGGAGCAGCCCTGGACGGACGTGCATGGCCGGCGGCATCCGGCGTTCCTCGGCCGGCCGGTGGCGATCCACGCCATGCGCGGGATCTCGGCCCATTCCAACGGCTTCCAGACCTGTCGAGCGTTGCATCTGCTGCAGCTCTTGATCGGCAGCGTCGATGTGCCGGGCGGCTGGCGCTACAAGGCGCCCTACCCTCGCCCCTGCCCACCCGGCTTGCGGCCGTTCGGGCGACCCGAGGAGATCGTGCCGGGCAAGCCGCTGCCGGGCTCACCCTTGGGCTTTCCCCGTGGTCCCGAGGACCTGCTGCTCCAGCCGGACGGTCGGCCGGTGCGGATCGACAAGGCGTTCAGCTGGGATGCGCCGCTCGCGGTGCACGGGATGCTGCAGACGGTCATCGCCAATGCCTGGCGCGGCGATCCCTATCCGGTCGAGGTGCTGTTCCTGTACATGGCGAACATGGCCTGGAACTCGGCCATGAACCCCGGCGAGACGATGCGGATGCTGCGGGATCGCGACGAGGCGACCGGCGAATATCGCATCCCTCGGTTCATCTATGTCGACGCGTTCCATTCCGAAACCGTCGACTATGCCGATCTGGTGTTGCCCGACACGACCTATCTCGAGCGCTGGGATTGCATCTCGCTGCTCGACCGCCCGATCGGCTCGGCGCATGGCCCCGGCGACGCGATCAGGCAGCCCGTGGTGGCGCCGGATCGGGACGTGCGCCCCTTCCAGGACGTGCTGCTCGACCTCGGCACGCGGCTCCGCTTGCCAGCATTCGCCCATCCCGACGGCGAGCCGCGCTATCCCGGCGGCTATCCCGACTATCTCGTCAACCACCAGCGCAAGCCGGGGATCGGACCTCTGGCGGGCTGGCGCGGCACCAAGGGCGACAGTCACGGGCGTGGCGCTCCCAACGAGCGTCAGCTCGCGGCCTACGTCGCCCATGGCTGCTTCTGGCACTACGAGCTCGAGCCGGAAGAGACTTACCTCAAGCCGATCAACCGCGCCTATCTCGCCCGCGGGCGCGAGCTCGGGCTGCTCGACAACGCCAACCCGATCACGCTGCATCTCTATGCCGAAGTGCTGCAGCGCTTCCGGCTGGCAGCCGAGGGGCACGGCCCGGTCCAGCCGCCGGTGGGCCATCGCGAGCGCATCCGCACGCACTTCGATCCCCTGCCGTTCTGGCATCGGCCGTTCGAGCACCAGGCGTTCGCGGCGGACGACTATCCGCTCCATGCGGTGACCCAGCGGCCCATGCCCATGTACCACAGCTGGGGCTCGCAAAATGCCTGGCTGCGGCAGATCCTCGCCCGCAACCAGCTCTATATGCACCGCCGCACCGGCGCGCGCCTCGGCATGACCGACGGCGACTGGGTGGACATCGAGAGCCCGCACGGGCGCACGCGCGCACAGCTGCATCTGATGTCGGGCTGCGAGGAAAACACCGTCTGGACCTGGAACGCCATCGGCAAGCGGGCCGGCGCCTGGGGCCTGGCGTCGGACTCGCCCGAGTTCAGGCAGGGCTTCCTGCTGAACCAAGTCATCGGCGAGCTGTTGCCCGAAGCCGACGGCTACGTCCATGCCAACGCCGACCCGATCACCGGGCAGGCCGCATGGTTCGACCTGCGCGTGCGCGTCCGCCGGTCTGCGGACCAGCGCGAAGACGCGTCGCCGCTCGCTTCGATCACGGAGGCCGCTTGACCGAGTACGCCCCCGTCGCGCCCGGGCAGAGACAGCTCGGGCTGGCGATCGACCTCGACACCTGCGTCGGCTGCCAGGCCTGCGTCACCGCCTGCCGCTCCTGGAACGACCAGGGCCAGGGCGGGCCGCTCGCCGAGCTCGACCCCTACGGTGCGAAGCCCGAAGGTGCCTGGCTGAACCGGGTGCACAGCTACGAGGTCGATGACGGCGGGCACGGCCGGACGGTCCACTTCCCACGCTCCTGCCTGCATTGCGCGGAGCCGGCCTGCGTCACGGTCTGCCCGACCGGCGCCTCCTACAAGCGGCAGGAAGACGGCATCGTCCTGGTCGATGCGGCTCTGTGCATCGGCTGCGGGCTCTGCGCCTGGGCCTGCCCCTATGGCGCGCGCGAGCTGGACCCGGTCGCCGGCGTGATGCGCAAGTGCACGCTGTGCGTGGACCGCATCTATAACGAGCATCTGCCGGCTGCCGAGCGGCAGCCGGCCTGTGTGCTGGCCTGCCCGACGGGCGCACGTCATTTCGGCGATTTCGGCGATCCCTGCTCCAAGGTATCTATATTGTCGGCCGAACGCGAGGGCACCGCGCCGATGCCCGAGCTGGGCTACAGGCCGATCAACCGCTACCTGCCGCCCCGCTCTCCGGCTCGGGTGGAGCCTCTGTCTCCCGTGGAGCGGCCGGATGCGCCGGCCAGAGCAGGCGACCGTCTGTTCGCCTGGCTCGATCGCGTGCTCAGCGCCTGACGCGATGCGCCCCGCCTATTCGGTGATCCTATTCACGGTATTGTCCGGCGCCGGCTACGGCCTTGCGGCGATGGCCGCGCTGATGCTCGCGTCGAAGGCCATGATCGCTTTGCCGCGTCTTGCCGTCGTTTCGGGCCTTGCGCTCGCCTCCTGCGGGCTGGTCGCCTCAATGTTCCATCTCGGCAGACCGGAGCGCGCATGGCGGGCGCTGTCGCAGTGGCGCACGTCCTGGCTGTCGCGCGAGGCCGTGCTCGCCCTCGCCACGTTCGTCGTTACGATACCCCTGATCGTGCTCCTCGACCTCGAGCGCAACGGCGGACTCGCCATTCGGCTCGCCGCCGCTGCAATGGCCGTTTCCTGTCTCGCCACGGTTCTCTGCACCGCGATGATCTACGCCTCGCTGCGACCAGTCAGGCAGTGGAACCATTGGACGGTGCCGGCCGCCTATCTTTTCTACGCTTTGGGTAGTGGCGGCGTGCTGCTGAACCTTCTCCAGG
>JAXMCP010000062.1:0-4167 GCA_046349295.1 Reyranellaceae bacterium | reverse complement strand
TTCTCGATGCCCGGCAGCACGCCCTTGACGATCAGCAGCCCCTCGTCAAGGACGAACTCGAGCTTGACGCCGCGCTCCTTGAAGAGCTTGACAATCTGCTGCGCGCCGCGCGTGCCCAGCACCTCTTCGTCGTGACCGAAGATCAGGTAGACGGTCTGACGCGGCTGGAAGCCCGACGCGATGAGCATCTCCACCGCCTTGAGGATCGACATCAGGTTGCCCTTGTCGTCCCACGCGCCGCGACCCCAGACGTAGCCGTCGGCGATGGCGCCCGAGAACGGCGGCTGCTTCCACTCGCCCTCGGTGCCTGGGGCGATCGGCACCACGTCCTGATGCGCCATCAGTCCGATGGGCCTGGCCTTAGCGTCGCTGCCGGGCCAGGTGTAGAGCAGGCCGTACTTGCCGATCAGTTCGCGCTGCAGCGTCGCGTGCATCTTCGGAAAGCTCGCCTTCAGGTGCTCGTGCAGCGCGAGGAACTCGGGCCCGTTGAGGTCGGGGTCGGTCTCCGACGAAACGGTCTTGAAGCGCACCGCAGCGGCGAGGCGCTCGGCCGCTGCGGCGCTGTCGACGGCGACCGGCTGGACGGGGTCGACGACGAGCTGCTTCGACGACGTGAGCATCGTCTTCGCGGCGACGATGAGCAGCAGCACAAGCAGCGCAGCTCCGACCGCAAGCGAGACTCGTCTGATCACTTGATGACCCATCCCAGTGAGGTCTGGCTGGAAGTACGCGCGCTTACCTGACAAGTAGAAGCATGCGCCAGGAGCGAAAGCAGCCCGACCGCAAACTTGAACGCGCTACATGGCCTCACTTGGCAGCATGCTCACGAATGAGGCGGCTCGCCCGGCTTGCTTACGCCCTGGTTGACAAGTTCGGAGATCGCTGCCTCTTTCGCGCACTTGCCTTCGGCAAAGCACCTGAAGAGTTCGAAGTTGTCGACAAAGGCCTTCTTGCCGATGAAATTGAGCTTCCTGTCCAGGTCAACCACGATTCGTCTCCAGCTTCAGTTCGACCAGTACAGCCTTGGTCACTACGGCAACGCGCCCACCTGTCATGATGCATTTGCGTCAGCCGGCCCTGACTGCTTTCGCCCTCGCCCGCAACGCTGGGCGATTGCGGCGCCTCATACGCTCGGAAAGCTCCAGCAATCCGGATAGAGCTGCATTCACGGCGTCCGAGGTTGGAAACGCCTTGGCGATGGAAGGCTCGAGCACCACCACCGACGTTCCCTTAGCGACCTCCGTATGGAACTTGCCACGCTCCAGTGTTTGGAAGTCGGAGCGCTTGTACGCCGCTCGCATTTCGTCCTTAGCCTTCTTCATAGAGCTTCCTTTCGCCGCGCGTTACACGACGGGCACTGATGATCCGGATGGCGCCGGGCCGGTGGGTGTGGGCGACGGCCAGCAGCCGACCCAGGCTCGAGAATCCGAAGCTGATGTAGCGATGTTCGTCCATCGAATGGTCGGGGTCCGGGCCTGAAACCGCCATCGGGTCGAGGAACATCGAAGCCGCTTCGTCGAACGATACACCGTGCTTCCGAAGGTTGGCATCGGCCTTCCTGGCATCCCAGTCGAACTTCACCGAATCCCGCCGCAACGGTCAACTGAAGCTCTTGCCTTCCGTGACCAGCCGCGCCAGCAGCGGCGCCGGCTCCCAGAACTGCTGGTCGTCGAGCGGGTTGCGCTGGAAGCGCCTCATCGCCCGCACGACGTTGAACAGGCCCACCGTGTCGGCATAGCACATCGGCCCGCCGCGGAAGAGCGGGAAGCCGTAGCCGGTGAGGTAGATCATGTCGATGTCCGAGGCCCGCAGCGCGATGCCCTCCTCGACGATCTTCGCGCCTTCGTTGACCAGGGCGTACACGAGGCGATGCACGATCTCGTCGTCGGAGATCCTGCGCGGCGTGATGCCGAGCGACGCGCGGTGCTTCTCGATCATGTCGGTGACGACGGTGCTCGGGATCGCGTCGCGCTTGCCGGGCACGTAGTCGTACCAGCCGGCGCCGGTCTTCTGGCCGTAGCGCCCCATCTCGCACAGCAGGTCGGCGGTCTTGCTGTAGCGCAGGTCGGGCTTCTCGACGTAGCGGCGCTTGCGGATGTACCAGCCTACGTCGTTGCCGGCGAGGTCGCCCATCCGGAACGGCCCCATCGCGAAGCCGAACTTCTCGACCGCCTTGTCCACTTGCTCGGGCGTGCAGCCCTCCTCCAGCAGGAAGCCGGCCTGGCGGCTGTACTGCTCGATCATGCGGTTGCCGATGAAGCCGTCGCACACGCCGGAGACGACGCAGGTCTTGCGGATCTTCTTGCCCAGCGCCATCACCGTGGCGAGCACGTCCTTCGCGGTCTTCTCGCCGCGCACGACCTCGAGCAGCTTCATCACGTTGGCCGGGCTGAAGAAGTGGGTGCCGATCACGTCCTCGGGCCGCCCGGTGAAGGCCGCGATCCTGTTCACGTCGAGCGTCGAGGTGTTCGTCGCCAGGATCGCGCCCGGCTTCATCACCGCGTCGAGTTGCTTGAACACCTGCTCCTTGACCGCGATGTCCTCGAACACCGCCTCGATGACCATGTCGGCGTCCTTCAGGTCGTCGTAGGAGAGCGTGGTCGAGAGCAGCGCCATCCGCGCGTCGAGCTTGTCCTGCTTGAGCTTGCCCTTCCTGACCTGGGCGTCGTAGTTGCGCCGGATCGTCGCCACGCCCTTGTCGAGCGCCTCCTGCTTCATCTCGAGCATGACCACCGGGATCCCGGCGTTGAGGAAGTTCATGCTGATGCCGCCGCCCATCGTGCCGGCGCCGATCACCGCGACCTTGTTCACCGCGCGCAGCGGGGTGTCGGCGGGCACGTCGGGGATCTTGCTCGCCGCGCGCTCGGCCGCGAACACGTGGCGCAGGGCCCGGCTCTCGGGCGTGAGCATCAGGCCGAGGAAGGTCTCGCGCTCCTTGCGCATGCCGGCCTCGAACGGCAGCTTCAGCGACGCCGCGACGGCCTCCACGCACTGCAGCGGGGCCGGGAAGTTGCGGCTCATCGCACCCACCGTGTTGCGCGCGAACTGCAGGAAGGCTTCGGGGTTCGGGTGGCTGACCTTGAGCTGGCGCACCAGCGGCAGCGGGCCGCCGGTGGCCGCCTTCTCGGACGCGAACGCGACCGCGCCCGCGATCAGGTCCCCGTCGATCATCTTGTCGAACAGGCGCTGCCCCGGCGCGGCGGCGAGGAACTCGCTCTTCACCGGTTCGCCGCTGACGATCATGTTCAGCGCGTTCTCGAGACCCAGGACGCGCGGCAGGCGCTGCGTGCCGCCGGCGCCCGGGATGAGTCCGAGCTTGACTTCGGGCAAGGCGACCTGCGCGCCGGGGGCGGCGACGCGGTAGTGGCAGCCGAGCGCGAGTTCGAGCCCGCCGCCCATGCAAACGCTGTGGATCGCGGCGACCACCGGCTTGGTGCTCGCCTCGAGCGCGAGGATCACGCTCAGAAGGTTCGGTTCGGCCAGCGCCTTGGGCGAACCGAACTCGCGGATGTCGGCGCCGCCCGAGAACGCCTTGCCGGCACCGGTAATCACGACCGCCTTGACGGCCGCGTCGGCAAGCGCCTTCGCCAGCCCGTCGGTGATGCCCTTGCGGGTGTCGAACCCCAGGCCGTTGACCGGCGGGTTGTCCATCGTGATCACGGCGACGTCGCCGCGCACCTCGTAGCTGGCACTCATGCGCAATCCTCGGCTGCAGAATGGAACGATCGTTCGATTCTAGGGCGCGGCGGACGGCACGGAATGTCCCTGCCGTGACACGCGTGAACGCGCCCACGTGCTGCCCCCAGGGCAGTCCGGACCCCAGTCCACGCCGCGACGCACACTCGAGGCACTCGCAGCAGGGGACAGGCCCCCTATACATGGGGTTGACCGCGCCACGTTCGCCGGTAAGCTGTAGCTCGGGTTGGACGTGGGTCACTCGAGCGACGCGAGGGTTGCCCGTCCCCAAGTGGATCAAGCCGAGCAAACTCTGGGAGTACACATGGAAGTCAAACTAAAGAGCGTCGCGCAGCTGGCAGCAATGACGCTTTGCGCCGGGCTCGCGACAGGCGCGCACGCCGCCACCTTCGCAGTCATTACGGACGGTGCCGGCACGAGCGCGAGCATTAACGAGGCGGGCTATTTCGATGGCACGACAGCCCTGGGTCT
>JAXMCP010000061.1:0-5087 GCA_046349295.1 Reyranellaceae bacterium | reverse complement strand
GTCGACGACTACACGGTGGACATCCGCACGGCGACGCCGTCGGCCCTGCTAGCCCGCGGGCTGGCCGACATCGCGATCGAGCAGAAGGCGTACAGCGAAAAGGTCGGCCTCAAGGAGGCGCAGCGCAAGCCGATCGGCACGGGCCCGTGGAAATACGTCGAATGGGTCGCCGGCGATCACTACGACCTGACTGCCAATCCCGACTATTGGGGCGGCGCGCCGGCGATGAAGAACCTGCGCATCCGCTCGATCCCGGAAGGCGCCACCCGCGTCGCCTCCCTGGTGGCCGGCGAAACCCACATCATCGAGGAGGTGCCGGTCGACCTGCTGCCGTCGATCGAGAAGCGCCGCAACCTCAAGATCGATGCCATCGAATCGTCGGTCAGCCTGGTGCTGAGCTTCGATACACGCAAGCCACCGTTCAACGACGTGCGCGTGCGCCAGGCGATGGACTACGCGATCGACAAGAAGACCATGCTGCAGCAGATGCTGGGCGGCTACGGCTCGGTGCTCGACGGCCAGCTCGTGACCAAGTCGACCTTCGGCTACAACCCGAACATCAAGGCGCGGCCGTTCGATCGTGCCAAGGCCAAGGCGCTGCTCGCCGAGGCGGGCTACGCCAAGGGTTTCGACACCAAGATCAACACCCTGTCGGGCCGCTATCTTTCGGACGTCGACATCGCCAACGCGGCCGCCGGCATGATGACCGAGGTCGGCGCGCGGACGACCGTCAACGTGCTCGAGGGCGGCGTGTGGGCCCAGCTCGACCGCAGTCGCGACCAGGGACCGATCTACGAGGTCGGCTGGTTCAGCGTCGGCGACGCCGACTTCAACACCGTCTGGTACACCGACGACAGCAAGCGCAACTACTGGAGCAACGCCGAGTACAACAAGCTCTGGCAGGAGGCCCGCGCCACGCTCGACGAGGCGGCGCGCCTGAAAGCCTACAACCGCATGATGGAGATCATGCACGAGGAGGTGCCGTCGGTCTTCCTGTTCGGCCTGCCGCGCATCTCCGGCCGCTCGGATAAAGTCGTCGGCTGGCAGCCGTCGCGCGACTCCCTGCTGCGCCTGAACAAGGTGAGCGTGAAGTAGGCGGTCGCGGCCCATGCGCTACCTCCTGCGACGGCTGCTGCTGGTGCCGGTGCCACTGATCTTCGTCATCGCCTTCGTGTTCGTGGTGCTGCGGCTGACCGGCGACCCGGTGGCGATCTATCTCGGGCTCGACGCCACGCCGGAGCAGGAGGCGGTGCTGCGCGCCGAGCTTCATCTCGACAAGCCGGTGATCGTGCAGTTCGGCTATTTCCTGCTCGATCTCGTGCAGGGCGATTTCGGCGACAGCATCCAGTTCAAGCGCGCCGCCATGGAGGTGGTGATGGAGCGGCTGGGAGCCACCTTGCAGCTCCTGTCGCTCGGCCTGGCGCTCGCCATCCTGCTCGGCATTCCGGCCGGCGTCGCCTGTGCCGTCTACAAGGACAAGCTGCCCGACTTCGTGCTCTCGGTGCTGGCCGTCGTCGGCCAGTCGATGCCGAGCTTCTGGCTGGGCATCCTGCTGATCCAGCTTTTCGCGCTCGATCTCGGCTGGCTGCCGACGTCGGGGCGCGGCGGGTGGGAGAACCTGGTGCTGCCGACCGTCACCCTGGCCACCTTCCTGATCCCCAACTTCATCCTGGTCACGCGGGTAAGCGTGCTCGAGACCATGCGCGAGCAGTTCGTGGTCACGGCGCGGGCACGCGGCGCCGGGTCGGCGCGCGCGCTGTGGCGCCACGTCCTGCCCAACGCCATCAACCCGGTGGTGAGCCTGATCGGCCTGCAGCTCGGGCGCCTGATGGGCGGCGCCGTCATCACGGAATCCATCTTCGCCTGGCCGGGCGTCGGGCGGCTGATGGTGAGCGCGATCTTCCAGCGCGACGTGCCGATCGTCATCGCCTCCGTGTTCATCGTCGCCGTCACCATCATCCTCGCGAACCTGCTGGTCGACCTGGTGCAGGCGGCGATCGATCCGCGCATCCGGCTCAGGTGATCGGATGAAGTGGTTCGGTCCCCGGCTCAAGATCCAGATCGGCGCCGTGCTGGTGCTCGGCATGTGCCTGGTCGCGATTTTCGCCGGCGCGATCGCGCCGCACGATCCCTACACCCAGAACCTCATGATCCGGCTGCGTCCGCCCGTGTGGGCCGATCGCGGCAGCTGGGATTATCCTCTCGGCACCGACAATCTCGGTCGCGATCTGCTGTCGCGCCTGATCTACGGCTCGCGCCTCTCGATCGTCGTCGGACTGATGGCAATGGTCCTCGCACTCTCCATCGGCACCTCGCTCGGCCTGCTGGCGGGCTATGTCGGCGGCCGCACCGAGCAGGCGATCATGCGCTTCGCCGACGCCTATCAGGCGATCCCCGAGATCCTGCTGGCGATCGTCGTCGTCGCCGTGTTCGGCGGCGGCGTCACGGTGCTGGTCCTGGTGCTGGGCTTCGCCGGCTGGGAGACCTACACCCGGGTCGCCTTCAACCTCACGCGCTCGCTGCGCGAGCGGCCGTTCGTCGAGGCGGCGATCGCCTCGGGCGGCGGCGGACGCTACGTCATGTGGCGCCACATCCTGCCGCAGATGTCGCCGGTGCTGACCGTGATCGCGACGCTGCAGGTCGGCCAGCTCATCCTGCAGGAGACGGCGCTGAGCTTCCTCGGTCTCGGCCTGCCGCCGCCGACCGCGACCTGGGGCAACATTCTCTCCGAAGGGCGCGACCGGTTGCTGGTCGCGCCCTGGATCGCAAACTTCGCCGGATGCGCCATCGTGCTGCTGGTGCTCGGCGTCAACTTGCTCGGCAACGGACTGCGCGAAACCCTCGACCCGCGCCGGGCAGACAGGCGGTGACCATGAGACGCGAGCCAATCCCTGCGTACTATCGAATCTACCAGGTGCTGCGCGAACGCATCGCCGCCGGGACCTACAAGGTCGGCACGCAATTGCCGACCGACCAGGAGATCATGCTGGAGTTCGCGGTCAGCCGGCACACGGCGCGCTCGGCTGTCGAGGAACTGGTCGCCCGCCACCTGGTGAGCCGATTCCCGGGCCGCGGCTCGTTCGTGCAGGAGATCGAGCCGGGCAAGTCGACCGACTGGAGCGCGCAGGCCCTCGAGGACCTGCAGATCCGTGCCGCCGAGGCGGACTTCCAGCTCGACAAGATCGCCCATGTCGACGCGTCCGAGACCGCTCATGCCGCTTCCATGCTGGGGGTGCCGGCCGACGGCAAGGTGATGCGCATCGCGTGGAGGCGCGTGCGGGCGGACGGCCCGATCGCCTATTGCGCCGCCCATCTCGCAGAAGATCTCGCCGCTCGCCTGCCGACCGACTTCGCCGACCAGCTCAATACGTCGCGCGTGATTCCCCTGGTCGAGAAGCATTGCGACGTGCGCGCCTTCCGCGTCCAGCAGGTCTCGCTCGCCGTTGCCGCCGACGAGACGACGGCGCGACACCTCGATGTCGCCCTGGGCACGCCGCTGCTGCTGCTGCAGCGCACCTACTTCGATATCGAAGGCCGGCCGATCTACTACTCCGACCTGTTCGTCCGCTCCGACCGCTACCTGCAGAAGATCGAGCTGTTCCGCCACCGCCAGAACGTGGCCCTGTCACGCTTTTCCGACCAGGAGGACCAGGCATGACCTTCACCATCGTGGCCCGCTGTCCCAAATCCGGGCAGGTCGGCATCGGCATTGCGACCTACTCGATCTGCGTCGGCCTCTACTGCAACGGCCTGCGCGGCAATGTCGGGGCGACCATGACGCAGGCGTTCGTCAATCAGGGCAACAACACGCTGGCGCTGCGCCTACTGGCGGAAGGGTTCACGCCCGCCCACGTCCTCGACGAGCTGGGGGCCAACGATCCCGACTTCGCCTATCGCCAGATCGCGGTGGTCGATCGCGAGGGCCGCGCGGTGGCATACAGCGGCCCCAAGACGCGCGGCTATGCCGGCCACGAGGTCGGCAACGGCTACGTCGCCATGGGCAACGTCCTGGCCGGACATCATGTGGTCGAGGCCATCGCCAAAGGCTACGAGGCGGCGGAAGCCGAATCGTTCGAGCGCCGACTGCTCAGGGCCATCGAGGCCGGCCGCGATGCCGGCGGCCAGGTCGGCAACGACGGCCATCTCACCGAGCGCTCGGCCGCCGTCTTCGTGTACGGTGCCTACGACCATGCCGAGCTCGACCTGCGCGTCGACCTGCACGACCATGCGGTCGACGAGTTGCGCCGCGCCTTCGAGGAGTACGAGCTCTATCGCGGCTACTATCGCGATCGCGGCAAGAATCCGCGCGCGGCGATTCCGCAGGACCAGTTCGTGGCGCAGCTCTCGGCGAAGGGAGCGGCCTGATGACCTATTCGATCATCGGGCGTTGCGCCCGCACCGGCCGGCTCGGCCTCGGCATCACCACCTTCTCGCTCGCCGTCGGCGGACGCTGCGAGGGCGTTGCCGCCAACATCGGCGTTGCCAAGACGCAGGCGTTCCCCAATCGCACCAACGATCCGATGGCGATCAAGCTCCTGGCGCAGGGCCTGCTGCCGGCGCGGGTGATGGAAATGCTGGCCGCCAACGACAGCGAGCACGACTTCCGCCAGATCGCCATCATGGACCGCGAGGGCCGCATCGCTGCTCACACCGGCTCCGGCACGCGCGGCTGGTCGGGCCACAAGGAGGGTGCCGACTGCGTCGCCTTCGGCAATGGCCTGGTCGGACCGCAGGTGCTCGACGGCCTGATCGCGGGCTTCCTGGCCAAGCCGGGCGACGCGCTCGAATACCGGTTGATGCAGGCCATCGAAGGCGGCCGCGACGCCGGCGGGCAGGGCACTGCGACGACGCACAAGCCGGAACGCTCCGCCGCGATCAAGGTCGTCGACCGCCTCGATTATCCCGACATCGACGTGCGCGTCGACGTCCATCCGGTCGCCGTCGCCGAGCTGCGCCGCGTGCTCGAGGAATTCAAGCTCTACGAGGATTTCTACCGCGAGCGCGGCCGCCATCCCAGCCGCGCCATCCCGCAGGACGTCTTCGTCGCCAGCCTGGCGGCGAAGCGCTCATGAATTCCTCCCCAGCTT
>JAXMCP010000060.1:0-5192 GCA_046349295.1 Reyranellaceae bacterium | reverse complement strand
CTGCTCGCATCGGCCAAGCGCGGCTGGGTCGAGGAGGCGATCATGCGCGTCGCCGACTTCGGCTTTGCCTTCCCGGCGATCCTCTCGGCGATCATGATGACGGCGGTGTTCGGGCCGGGGATCGTCAACTCGATCATCGCGATCGGCCTCTACAACATCCCGACCTTCGCCCGCATCACGCGCGCGTCGGCCAACGTGGTCTGGTCGCGCGAGTACGTGCTCGCGGCGCGCGCCGCCGGCAAGGGCGCGTGGCGCATCACGATCGAGCACGTGCTGCCCAACATCGCATCGGTGCTGATCGTGCAGGGGACGATCCGCTTCGCGATCGCGATCCTGGCCGAGGCGGCGCTGTCGTATCTCGGCCTCGGCACGCAGCCGCCGCAGCCGTCGTGGGGCCGAATGCTGTCGGAGGCGCAGACGCTGCTCTTCCAGGCGCCGCGGCTCGCCGTCTTCCCCGGCATCGCGATCGTGCTCGCGGTGCTCGGGCTGAACCTGCTCGGCGACGGCCTGCGCGACCTGTTCGATCCGCGCCTGGCGCGGGCGCGGTAGGGCAGCTCGCAGTCGGTTTCGGGGGCGAGGCGCTTCACCGAGTCGGTCGGCTACCTGCCCTGGCTCAAAATTGGATCGACACGGTGGCTCAGATTTGAATCGGCGGACACCTCCCTGGCGTTCTCCTGCGCTGGGCACGTGCCGCGCTGACAACGGGCAGGCACCTCATGCCCGATGCCGACGCTACTTCGCGACCTGAGGCACAACGCGAATGAATATTGCATTCTCTGTATACATGCCGTCTATGGGAACCGGCGGCTCGGTTGACGGGTCGGTCAAGCCGTCGATGAACACCCAATCGACGAGGCCGTCGCCGGTCGCGTCGAAGGCAAGCAGGTCCGTGTTGTTGGTGTACGGGATTTTCAGCAGGTCGATCCATTGCGGGTCAGGCAGTGTCTGCCCGAGGAAACGCTTCCCGCCGATCAACGGCATCCAGGGCGCCAGCTTGCCGGTACCGTCGTTCAAGTAAAACGGCGAAACCGAAGCGAGTGCGTTGTGGAAGAAGCCCCCTTGCGACAGATAGAGGTCGAGTTTGCCGTCGTTGTTGAGATCGATCAACTTGACCGCGCTGACCCCTATGGTTTGAGTCGATGCGCCCTGTTGGCGAATCGTCAGGTCGTACTTGCCCAACCAAGAGGCAGTCGTGTCCGTGAATGAAAAGTCGCCATCATTGCGGAGCACTTGGGCAAATGCGCCCGAAATGCCCATGTTCTCGAACAAGATCACCAGGTCCGGGCGGCCGTCGCCATCGATATCGCCCGCCACAATGCCCGAGGCGCCCAGGCCTGTGCCATCGCTGGCGCCCATGGCCGCAAGCTGCGCGGGGTAGGCTATCGAATTGCGCAACAGGAATGTTCGGTCGGCCTGCTGCTGGTAGACGCGGGTCTCGTGGGCATGCGTCGAGGCCGTGCCCCAGATGTAGGTGGTGGTTACCAGGTCAAGACGCCCGTCGCCGTCGAGGTCGACCAGTCGCACCGTACCGGGCCCGAAGTGGTCGAGCTGCGGCGGGTTGGGCCCGGTGAAATCGGTACTCGCCAGATCGACGGGCAGCCCCGCGGTGGACCGGACAAATCCGCCGCGCCGATCGTTGAGCAGGAAGTAGAGGCCGGTCGCTTGCCCACTGCCCTGCAGCCCACCCAATTCGCAGATCGCGATGTCGGGCCAGCCGTCGCCGTCGATGTCGCCCATCGCCGACGGATGGTGGAAGCCCACGGTATCGCTGGCCAGCGCGGTCGCCGTCGTGTCCTTGAGCTTGCCGCCGGGCTGGCTCATGAAGACCCGATTGCGGCTCTTGAAGCCATCGGGGTTCGAGGCGTCGGGGTCCTCCTGCCCTTGGGTGGCGATGAAGACGTCGGGCTTGCCGTCGCCGTTGAAGTCCGCAACGAAAATGCTGTTCACGCCGGCCTGCGGACCCAATACGCCCTCAGCCACTTCCGACGTCCCGATAGTGAACGTTCCGCCGCCGCGATTCAGCCAGATCTCACATGGCAACAGCGGCCTGGACGAGAAGAAGGACGGGCACATGATGAGGTCGTTGAGGCCATCGCCGTTGAAGTCTCCCCAGGCGATCTTTCGACCCGTCGGCAAGTAGCGCTGGTTGTACAGCGGCTTTGGCAGCGCAGCCGCCGGCAAAGGCGTGACGGCTGGAACAGCCAGACGCGAAATCGTCGCCGTGCCTTCAAGCGCCGGGCCATAAGAATCCGGTGCGGGTGCCGGTGGGGGGCTCGGCGACGGGGCACCGGAGTCCCCCCCACCGCCGCCGCCGCACGCAGCGAGAAGACAGGCCATCAAAGCAATCGAACTGCGGATCTGGCGGCCGGTGCGATTGAAGTTCATGCTGTCATTCTTCGTGGTTCACGCGGGTGTGCGTAGGCGGAGCTTACGGTCGGTCACCTGTGACAGCTGCGCGGGCATTCCCCATCATCAGTTTTGTGGATGACGCGCGCGGCACCTCCACAGGCCGGGCCGCGGCGCGTCACGCGGGCAGGCACTCGAGGCGCCCTCTCGGCAACGCTCACGGAATCGACAGCCCCATCGTCATGCGCTACGATGATCGATATGAACACCGTCACCCTGTCGCCCAAATTCCAGGTCGTCATTCCGCTCGACGTGCGCCGCCGCATGAAGCTCGCGCCAGGCATGAAGCTCCAGGTGCTGGAGTTCAACGGCGGCCTGCGGCTGATGCCGCTGAATCCGCCTGCCGCGCTGCGCGGCATTGCGCGCGGCATCGGCGACACACGCATCGAGCGCGAACCGGACCGGCCGTTGTGACCCCGGCCGCGGCGCCGCGCAAGCGCCGGCCACCGGCGCCTCGCAAGGCCAGTGCGGCCGAGGCGGCGCCGGTTGCGCTTGACTCGTCGTGCTGGATGGAGTATTTCGCCGACACGTCGCGCGCCGATCTGTTTGCCCGCGCCATCGCGGAACCCGAGCGGCTCGTCGTTCCGGTGCTCACGATCTACGAGGTGGTGAAGAAGCTGGCGCGCGAGGCGGGCGACGAAGTCGCGGCAGCCGCCCTGTCGCTGATGCAGCGCGGCCTCGTCGTCGAGATCGACCTCGGCCTCGCGCTCGAAGCCGCCGTGAACGGCCTGCCGATGGCCGACAGCCTGATCTACGCCACGACACGGCGCCACGGCGCGGTGCTGTGGACGCAGGACGCGCACTTCGACGGGCTGCCGGGTGTGAACTACTTCCGCAAGCCGTGAACGCCTGATAGGCTGGTGCCGGACCGCACGGCCGGCATCGCGGCCGGGAACTTGACGCCAATGACAACAGCAACGCGGGAGCCCCGATGCTGGACAACGCCACCTTCGACACACGGGTCGCCGGTTTCTACCGCGCCGCCACCGGTGAGATCGGCTGGGACAGCGCGCTTGATGGCGTGCAGGCTGCGTTCGGTGCGCGCGCTGCGATCCTGCAGTCGATCGACCTCACAAGCGAGCGCATGTTGAGCCTGCACGGCGGTGGGCCCAACCTCGGCGAAGCGTTGCTCACGTACACCCGCGAGTTCCACGCGATCGACCCGCGGCGCCAGCACGCGATGGGCCGCGGGCCGGAGCAACTGGGGCAATGGTTCCACTGCCACGATCTGTTCGACGACGCATTCGTCGCCCAGGACCGCTTCTTCCAGCACTACCTGCCCGCCTACGGTACGCGCTACAACTCGAATGTGATCTTCGGCCTCGAGGAAGGCGTGATCAACGGATTCATCCTCGAACTCCCGGCGTCACGCGGCTCACTCACTGCCGACGAACGCGAAGACGCACGCCGCCTCGGCCTGCACATGCGCGAGGCCTTGCTGGCGCACGAACGCGTGCGGCGCATCGCCGCGCAGGCCATCGCTGGCCACGGCCTGCTGCAGACGTTTCCGCATCCGATGTGGCTGCTCGACGGCGAGCGCTATGTGCTCTTCGCCAATGAATCGGCGAAGGTCGAGCAGGCCGGCGAGACCCACCTCGCCTTGCGCAATGCCCGCCTCGTGCTGCGGCGCGACGCCGCCGACCTGACCCTGCTCGAACGCCTGCGCGGCCTGGCCGCCTCCGGGCATGGCGCGAGCACGGTGATCGACCTGCGCGCCCGCGCGTCGGACGCGCCGACCTGGCTGCACCTGTCGATGCTCGTCCCGGGCGCCGTGCTCGGCGCCTTCGGCGACCGGCCGCAGGTGCTGGCCACCCTGTTCGACCCGGCCCAGGTGCGCCCGCTCGACCCGTTCGCACTCGGCAACATGTTCGGCCTCACGCCCACCGAGGCCAAGGTGGCGGCCCGCCTGGGCGACGGCCTGACCGCCGAGGCGGTGGCCGCCGAGCACGGCACGGCGGTGTCGACCGTGCGCACGCAGATCCGGCGGGTGATCTACAAACTCGGCGCTCGGCGGCTGACCGACGTGGTGCGCCTGCTCCGCCAGGGCGACGTGCTGTGGTCGCGGGCGGGCGTCCTGGGTTCTGGGGTGAACCCGCCCTGACAGTAGCTGTGGTCCGGGCTACTTCGCCGGAAAGCCGCCGCGGTAGGAGCGCTTGATCAGGCTCCACAGCGAGCCGCCCGTGAACATGCCCAGCAGGTAGACGAGCACGATCAGCAGCGTGACCGGCATCGTCACCGAGAAGGCGAAGAACTCGACCGTCACCAATTGCAGGTTCTGCAGCTTGAAGGCCAGCACCAGGATCGTCAGCAGCACGATGACCGCGATGTGCACGTAGCGCATGCGTCTGCTCCTTTGGCAAGGGTCGAGATTCAGTGACGGGTCGGAACCCGCGGCCACCGAGCGCCCGGCAACGCGGTCAAGCCGGCTGCTGCGCCGCGTGGCGCGTCGGTGCGCCCGCTGCGGCAGGGCTCGCCACGAGCCGGCGGCACCAGATCATGTAGACCACCGGCAAGCCTGCGACGCCCGCGGCCACGTGCTTGAGCGTGTGTCCGCTGACGCTGCCGGTGATGTCGAAGATCTGGCGGTCGTAGTGCTCGAAGATCTTGGCCAGCAGGTAGCCCGCGAACACGGCGTAGATCGCCCGGGCGTGCGTGTAGCGCGACGGGTGCAGCGCCGCCAGCTCGAGCAGCACGAGGACCGCATAGCCCTGCAGCACCGCATACGGCATCACGTTGCCGCGCCCCAGGCGCTCGGTGACGATCCAGGACACGACCGTCGCGATGCC
>JAXMCP010000059.1:0-7714 GCA_046349295.1 Reyranellaceae bacterium | reverse complement strand
CGCCGCAAGGCGTCAACGCCGAGGCGAGTGCGGGTATCATGTCTGGCGGCGATGTCTGCGCACCCCGGCGCAAATCCCACGCACGCCCCGAGGAAGCGCTTCAGGTCGCCATCGTGCGCACCTGGCGGCCGCTGCTCGTGCCCGGCGCCCGGCTGTTCGCCACCAACGGCGAGCTGCCCGGCGGGGCCGAGCAGGTGCGCCGCGCTTCCCGGCGGAAGGCGATGGGCTATATGCGCGGGACGCCGGATCTATGCGTTCGGCGCGATACCTTCCTCGGCTGGCTCGAGTGCAAGGCCGGCTACAACAAGCAGACGCCCGAGCAGGCGCAGTGGGCCGAGTGGGCGCAGCGGGACTGCGGCGACGGCTACGCGGTCGTGAATAGCGTCGAGGACGCTGGGGCAGCTCTCAGGGCGTGGGGGATGTTGGCGTGAAGGCCGCAACCCTCTTCTCCGGCATCGGAGCGCCCGAGCAGGCGCGGCCCGACTGGCATTGGCTGTGGCACGCCGAGATCGAGCCGTTTCCGGCCGCCGTCCTGGCTGCCCGCCATCCCGGCAGCGTGAACCTCGAGGACGTGTCGGCCGATGATTTCGCGGAAAGGGCAGAGCGTGCCGGTCGTCCAGATGTCCTTGTTTTCGGCAGCCCGTGCCAGTCGTTCAGCGTCGCCGGCAAGCGACTTGGACTGTCCGACCCGCGCGGCAACCTGGCCCTCGTCGCCCTTGCGCTGGTTGGCCGACTGCGCCCCCGTTGGTTCGTCTTCGAGAACGTCCCCGGCCTGCTATCCAGCGACAGCGGGGACGATTTCGCGGCCTTCCTCGGCGCGGTGGCAGAGTGCGGGTATTCTGGCTCCTGGCGAGTGCTGGACGCTCGATATTGGGGCCTCGCACAGCGGCGCGAGCGAGTGTTCTTTGTCGGCAGTCTTGGAGACTGGCGAGGTCCCGCAGCGGTACTTTCTCTCGCCGAGGGCCTGCACGGGTATCCTGAGAAGGGCCGAGAAGCGGGGGAAGATGTTGCCGGCGCACTTGGAGCGCGCACTTGCCGCAGTGTCGGGGCGCAAGACGCCGACGCAGGACACCTCCTGAGCATGTGCCTCAACGCGCATCCAAGCGGCGGCTTGGATGCCGAGAGCGAGACGCTGGTGCCGGTCAGCCGATCCTGGTCCCTTGACCTCGGCAATCTCGGAGACGGTGGCAACATCGGCTGGCGCGACGGTAGTCAGTCGACACACACGCTGGACTGCAATGGCAATATAGGCGTCGCCCACACGCTCCGCGCGGACGGCTTCGACGCGAGCGAAGACGGCACGGGGCGCGGGACGCCGCTGGTGCCGGTGGCATCTTGGAATGTGATGCCGACGCTCTGCCGCGAACCGGGCGGTCCTGGCTCGCAGGACTGGAAGCTGCACGCAGCTGTTAGCCACGGCACCGCCGTCCGCCGTCTGACGCCAACCGAATGCGAGCGCCTCCAGGGCTTTCCTGACGGCTACACGGCCATCCAGTGGCGCGGAAAGCCAGCCGCCGATGGGCCGCGCTACAAGGCGCTCGGGAACAGCATGGCGGTGCCGGTTCTCCGCTGGCTGCTGACGCGCATCGAGGCGCACGATGCCGCCCTGCGAGCCGCCGCATGAGCACCGCCTTCCTCGCGATCTGTGCGTTCTACCTCGTCCTCGGCTCGCTCGTGCTGCTCGTCGTCGGCCACCCGCGCAGTGCGGCCTATGCCGGGGTGCTGGCGGCCATGCTCTTCGTCGAGGTGGAGGCGAGGGGGTGATCATCACCACGCCCTGGCGCCACCAGCGAGAGGCCGCGGACTTCGCCATCCGTCGCCGCCGGGCGATGCTGTGCGTCCCCATGGGCGGCGGCAAGAGCCTGAGCGCCATCATCGTCGCCGCCGAGACGGGCTGCCGCTCGATCGTCGTGCTCTGCCCCATGTCGGTCGTCGGCGTGTGGCGCCGCGAGTTCGCCCGCCATGCGCCCGGCGACTTCGTGGTCATCGCGCCGTCCGGCGGCGTCAAGGACAAGGCAGTCTCGATCGCGGAGCAGACCGCACTCGCCGAGGCGCGCGGGCGGCCGTTCGTCGTCGTGCTGAACTATGAGAGCGCCTGGCGCGCGCCGCTGCGTGATCTGCTGCTCGATCGCCTGTGGGATCTGATGATCCTGGAGGAATCACACCGGATCAAGGCGCCGTTCGGGGCGGCCAGCAAGTTCGCGACCGAACTGGGCAAGACCGCTCGCCGCCGGCTGGCGCTCACTGGCACGCCAGCGCCGCACTCGCCGCTCGACCTGTTCGCCCAAGCCCGCGCGATCGACGCATCGGCGTTCGGCTGGAGCTTCGTGTCGTTCCGCAACCGCTATGCGGTCACCGATCCCGTCTACAAGAACAAGGTTCGGCGCTGGATCAATCAGGACGAGCTGCAGCGCAAGTTCCGCGACCTCGCTTTCGAGTGCGACCTGGCCGGCGTGCTCGACGTGCCCGAGGCCACCGACCAGACGGTGACGGTGCAGCTCGGTGCCAAGGCCCGGAGGCTCTATGACCAGCTAGAGCAGGAGATGTGGGCCGAGGTCGACCGCGGCGAGGTCACGATCGCCAATGCGCTCGTGCGGCTGCTCCGGCTGCAACAGCTGTGCTCGGGCCACGTCGTAACCGATGACGGCAAGGTCGACGAGATCGACACCGCCAAGCGCCAGGCCCTCGCCGATCTGCTCGACGACATTCCGTCCGATGTCCCGGTGGTCGTGTTCGCCCGCTTCGTCCGTGATCTGGACGCCATCGCCGAGGTCGCCGCCGCGGCCGGGCGCGAGTACGGCGAGATCAGCGGTCGCCGCAAGGATCTCGACGCCCACGCCTGCATGCCACCGCATGTGCGGCTCATGGGGGTGCAGACACAGAGTGGCGGCGTCGGGATCGACCTCACCGCCGCTGGCGTCGCCGTCTACTACTCCACCGGCCTGTCGCTCGGCGACTACCTGCAAAGCCGCGCCCGGCTGCACCGGCCGGGCCAGAAGCGACATGTCAGCTTCCTGCACCTCGTGGCCGAGGGGACCGTCGACGAGACGATCCTGGCGGCGCTGGAGAAGCGGCAGGAGGTGATTGAGAGCGTCCTGATGGGGCGCGGGAGGAAGGCGGCGTGAACTACTCGCCAGTCCTGCCGCTGACCGCCTCGCGGATCATCTTCTCGATCCAATTGCTGAGCGATCGGCTATCCGACCGAGCCGCAGCTTCGGCCTTCGCCTTCATCTCCGGTGTCAGCCGAATGGCAATCCGCTCGGTTTTCATCGCCCCTTCCGTGTTCGACTTTGTACGCCACTTTGTCGTTGACATGCGGTGCCCTCCTCTTATCATGTCGAACTGCGTCGAACAAGACACGACGCCAGTTCAACCCATGGCGCCGAAAGGGCGTACATCTAACATGGAGAAAATCTGATGCCAGCCGCAAAGACCGATCTCGTGAAGCGGATGATCCGCTTCCGCAAGGAGCGCGAGGCCGCCGAGGCCAAGGCCGCGAAGGCCAAAGCGCAAATGGATGCGCTGGAGCCCTCAGTCCTCGAATGGTTCCAGCAGCAGGGCATCGGCTCGATCAAGGTGGACGGCGTCACCGTCCACATCCGGCGCGAGCTGTGGGCCAGCGTCGGCGATCAAGGCCTCGACTTCCTGCGCGATGCGCTCGACGTCGCAGGCATCGACTCCACCACGATCATCTCCGAGCGCGCCAACACACAGACCCTGAGCGCGCTCGTTCGCGAGTTCGACAAGGCAGGCAATCCCCTGCCCAACTCGCTGGCTGCGGCCGTCAATGTCAGCGAGAAATTCAAGCTCGGCTTTCGGGCATCCTGAGCAGAGAACGGAGAACCTCCATGGCCAAGACCAAATCCGAAGCGCTGCCCGCCGTACTCGGCGACTACGCGATCAGCATGATGAACTCCGGCGAGGTCGCCGAGATCATCAAGGAGAACATCGGCAACTCCACGATCGGCCAGTTCGATCTCGACCGGATCAAGGTGCCGGCCGGCGGAGCCACGGTGTGGAGCGTGCCGACCCTGGAAGGCGACGAGCCGGCCAAGGAGTTGCTCGGCGTCATCGTCCACTTCCAGGACCAGCGCGCCTACTGGGCCGAGAGCTTCGGCAAGGGCGGCGGCGGCAGCCCGCCCGACTGCAGCTCGCTCGATATGCAGGTCGGTGTCGGCAATCCCGGCGGCGACTGCTCGCGCTGCCCGTTCGCACAGTACGGCTCGGCCGTCCGCGACGACGGCAGCGAGGGCCGAGGGCAGGCGTGCCGGTCGATCAGGGCGCTCTACGTGCTCCTGCCCAACAGCGTGCTGCCGCTGGTGGTGCCGATCCCGCCGTCGAGCCTCAAGCCGGTGCGCAGCTACTTCCTGCGGCTCAGCTCACAGGCAGTTCCGTACCACAAGGTGATCACCCGGCTGAAGCTGGCGCGGACCAAGAGCGGCGACGGCATCGACTACGCGCAGGTTCAGGTCGAGATGGCCCAGCGCCTGACCGACGCCGACCACGCCCGCATCCTGCCGCTGAAGAAGATGATCCAGGCCGCGGCGCAGACGATCGACAGCCGCGACTACGAAGCGGCCGCCTGATCTAGATGATGGCTCAGCCCCTCCCGCGAAACGAGATCCCGGCGATCGCCGAACTGGCCCAACGGCGCCAGTGGGTGTGCTGGCGTCTGGAGAAGCGGGAGGGGAAGCCGACCAAGGTCCCGGTGCAGCCGACCGGCCTCCTGGCCGCCACGGACAACCAGAGGACGTGGTCGAGCTATGACGAATGCATCGATGCCGCGAGCCGCAACGGCTGGGGCATCGGCTACGTCTTTGCCGGCGATGTTGTCGGCGTCGATCTCGACAAGTGCCGCGATCCGCTCACGGGCGCGATCGAGGATTGGGCGGTCGAGATCATGCTGCGCCTGCGGTCCTACACCGAGATCAGCCCGAGCGGCACCGGCCTGCATGTCCTCTGCACCGGAGCCATCCCGCGGGACGGCGGGCGCCGCGGCCAGATCGAGGTCTACACGCGAGGGCGCTTCTTCTGCGTCACCGGCCAGCATGTTGAGGACTACCCCGACGAGATAGCGCCGGCCGAGGAAGCGCTGGAGTGGCTGTGGGCCACGCATATCCGGCGCACCACACCGGAGGCCCCGGTGGGCGACGTGAGCCCGGGCGAGATGCCCTGGGACAAGTTCGACGCCATCATGGAGAACGACGAGAAGTTCCGAAAGACGTTCCTTCACAAGCGGCCCGACCTCCACGACCAGTCGCTCTCGGCTTTCGACTTCTCACTGTGCGTACTCGCCGCTCAGACCGGCTGGAACGACGGCGAGCTCGCCGCCCTGATCATGCACCACCGCAAGAAGTGGGGCGGCACCGAGAAGAGCACCCAGCGCAAGGACTACGTCGCCCGCACGGTGAGCAACACGCGCGAAGCGCTGCGCCGGCGCCTGGAAGGCAACGAAAGCCTCGGCACCGCGATGGCCGGCGTCATGGCACGCGAGCGCGCCGAGGAGACGCTGGAAGGCGGACAAGACGAAGCGCTGCGCGAGCTGCGCGCCAGGCTCGGACTGCCGATCGAGCGGGTGGTGATCGTCGGCGAGAAGACCGCGATCTCCTACTGGCTGATGCTCGACGACGGCCGCCGCGTCGGCCTAGGCGACGCCGGCCGGGTGCTCGACCAGAACACCATGCGACGCGCCGCGTTTTCCGCGGTCGGCAAGGTCATCCCCATGGTCAAGCAGCCCATGTGGGATGCCACGGTGATGATCCTGCAGGCCGCGGCCGAACGTGAGGAAGCCAGCGACAGCGACCCAATCCGCGAGATCGAGGCACTGCTCGACGAGTACCGCGACGCCTTCCCGTGCCCGGATTGGCAGAGCGACCACGCTGATGGCGAATTCGAGAAGAACCGCCCGGTCACCAGGGACCAGGCGCTCGCCATCAGCCCACGCGAGTTCCTCCGCTGGGCTCAGGCCCGCGGCGCGCTCATGTCGCACAAACTCGACGAGCTGCGGAATCTGCTGCGCGCGTCGGGCGCGGTCGGTGATCGACTGACGCGCCGGATCGGGCCTGTAATCAAGTGTCGCTTCTACTGGACCATGCCAATTAATACACAAAATCGAGAAAAATCATGAGGTTAGAGGTTTGTAATCGCGTAATCGCCAATTTCCGGCAACGTCGAAATGAGACGATGGCAGGTGCGTATTACGACGATTACAGGATTACGTCGTCGCAACCCATTGAAATTGCGACTAAATTCGTAGTCGCTTCGCTGTCTGGCGGCGATTACGAGGTATTACGGGAGGCCGCTCATGGCTGACCGATACCAAGTCATCGGCCCGCCAGGGACCGGCAAGACCACCTATCTCAAGCGTCAGGTCGAGCGTGCGGCCGCCAGCCTCGGGCCAGCCGAGATCATGGTGTGCTCCCTGACGCGAGCCGCCGCCGCTGAGATCAAGGGCCGCGACCTGCCTATCCCAGCCGATCGGGTCGGCACACTGCACAGCTTCGCCTATCGGGCGCTCGGGTGCCCGACCGTGGCCGAGAGCAAGCTCAAGGAGTGGAACGAGGCGCATCCCCGCTTCCGCCTGTCGAGCAGCAAGGCCGTGCGCTCGCCGGAGGACGACACGGCCGACGAGCAGGGCGGCGGCGAGGAGCCCGGCGACGAGCTGTACGAGGCGGCCGGCATCTATCGGCACGAGCGGCGCGATCCGCGCGCGTGGCGCCCAATGGTGTCCGACTTCCACCGTGCGTGGACCGGATGGCTGGAAGAGACGGGCTATCTCGACTTCACCGGCCTGATCGAGCGAGCCGTCGAGCAGGTGCCAGACGCTCCGGGCCGACCGCTCGCCATGTTCGTCGACGAAGCCCAGGACATGAGCCGGCTCGAGGTCGACCTGATCATGAAGTGGGGCGGCGGATGCTCCACGCTGGTGGCCGTCGGCGACGGCGCCCAGGCGCTCTACACGTGGCGCGGAGCCGATCCCGATGCGTTCGGCGACGTCGGCGACCCATCGCATCGCAAGGTGCTCGGACAGTCCTGGCGCGTGCCGTCAGCGCCTCATGCCGCAGCGGTCAGGTGGGCGGGCCGGCTCCTGGACGGCGTCGAATACCTGCCGACCAAACGGTGCGGCAGCGTCGACAGCCTGTCGATCCCGCTGCGCTACGGCGACGGCGTGGCCGAGCTGGTCGAGCAGCACCTGGCCGAGGGCGAGGGCACCATCATGGTGCAAGCCCTGTGCTCGTACATGCTGCAGCCGCTGATCAAGAGCCTGCGCGAGGCGGCGATCCCCTTCCACAACCCGCTGCGCACGTCGCGGGGCGACTGGAACCCGCTCGGCGATCGCAAGGGCACCTCCACCAAGGATCGGCTGCTCGCCTTCGTCACCGACGATCAGGATGCGCGCACGCTCGGGCTGTGGTTGCCAATGCTGCAGGCCAAGGGCGTCCTCGCCCGTGGTGCCAAGGAGCGCATCAAGGACGGCCAGATACCCGACGACGCCGGAGGGGTCGTACGCCTGTTCGAGAGCCAGGACATCGCCATGGCGGCGTTCTCAGGTGACTTGGGATGGCTCTGCGCGCACGTATCTGCCGAGTATCGCGATCGGATCGCTTATCCCGTGCGAGTGGCGAAGCGGCGCGGGATCGATGCGCTCAGCGCCGAGCCGCGGGTGATGGTCGGCACGATCCATAGTTTCAAGGGTGGCGAGGCCGATCGGGTC
>JAXMCP010000058.1:0-8183 GCA_046349295.1 Reyranellaceae bacterium | reverse complement strand
GGCCGCGACGGTCGGCTTGGCCGGCTGACTGGCGACCGGCTTGGCCGGCGTCAGCGCCTTGCGCTGCTGCTCGACCGCCTGCGTCTGCTGCCGCACTCGGCGGTTTGCCATGTAGGCAGCCATATTGCTGCCCTGCTGGCGCTGCATCTCCGCGTCCTGCTCGGCGCGGAGCAAGGCGGTCTGCGCATCGACATACTGCTGGAGAGCGTAGGCACCCTGCGTGCCGACATTGCGCCGGCTACCGATCGGCGCCGGCATCCCCTGGACACCCGGCCGGGTCTTGTCCTCGTCGAACACACGTCGCGTGGCCATGCAGGCATCCGGGCACAGTTGCAGCGGACGCTATGGCCCGGCGTCAATGGGATGCTAGGAGCGGCCGAGGATCGCCATGCGCGGATCGTCGGACTGACGGGAGCGGCGTTGCCGCATAGCAAGCAGCGGGTCTGTCCTCGGCGCCACGGGGAAGGCAAAGGTCAGCGCTGCTGCATCGCCCTCGTCTGTCGAGCGCCCCAACCGCTCCTTGATGTGCTCCTTGTCCTCAAGCTCGAACTTGCCCGTCGAACTGAACGAATAGGTCGGCGTGCACAGGTCGGTCTTGAGCGATGCGAGGTTCGGGATCGAGCCGCCAGCACGCAGCCACTTGGCCATCTCATCCCACATCTCGGATCGCTTGTTGCGATAGCTCGGGCTGCTCGCGGCCCCACCGAAGTTGACCTCGATCACCGAATAACCGAGCTGGCGCAGCCGATCGATCACGCCCTCGCCGCGCCCGGCGTCGACGAACACGGCCGCCGGGCTATGCTCGACGATCTGCCCAACAACCCGCCCCGCCAGCTCCATATTGTCGATGCCCTGCATGATGATCGGTGTGAACATCTGCAGCCCTTGGCGACGGATGATCACGCTACGATCGACGCCGAAGCGAGCAACGTCCACGCCGAGAACGACGGGCGCGAATTCAATGTGCCCTGGCAGGTAGCTCCGCTTTGCAGCTTCGGACACCTGATCGATCGTGATCAGCACATTGTCGGCCGATGCCGAGAAATCGCACAGGAACTCCTGCCGGTACTGATTGTCCGACATGGTGTCACGAGCGAGTTGCAACTCCTCGGCGTCGATCAGGTCAGTCTCGTCGACCCGGTACATGCGGCGCAACCAGCCCTCGGGCGCCCCGTGGTAAAGCTCGCTGAGTAGATTCGACCCCTTGGGCGTACCGATGAACAGCGCGCCGCCCTTCCGATCGGCCAGTGCCGGGCGGATGATCTCTCCCCATAGGTCCGGCCGCATGTCGGCAACCTCGTCGATCACCACGTAATCGAAGTAGGTTCCGCGCATCGCCTCGGCATTGTCCGCGCCATAGAGCCGGATGCGGCTGCCGTTGGGCAGGGTGACGATCAGATCGCCCTCATGAGCAGTGGCGCCGGTTATCGGTCGCGTGTAACGCTTGATGTAGTCCCAGGCGATTTCCTTCGCCTGCTTGAGATACGGCGCCAAATACCCGAACCGGGAATGCGGCAGGGCCGGAAACGCCGCGCGGTGCACCAGCTCATTGACCGCGAACACCGTCTTGCCGAAGCGGCGATGAGCCACGACCACACCGAAACGGCCAAGATGCTCGTGGATCTCGGCTTGGAAGCGATGTGGGGTGTAGCCGGTCCTGACGTTGAGCTTCATTCGTTTGGGTGCCCCCGTAGTGCGGGCAGCGGACGCTTGGGCGTCATGGCCAGTCGCAGGCGCCCGACCCTGCCCATCGCATCCGTGTGCTGCCGGCGCTCGTCATCGGTCATCTGATCGAACGGCACGAACGACAGCCGCCTCTGCGCCTTCTTCAGCTCCTTGAAGATCCTGTCGTTACATTCGCCTTCCGCCCACGTGGCACGCTTGTTGTGCGGCACCACCTCATACCCGACGCCCTGGACGCTGCGCAGAGCAACGAGATGATCCTCCAACAACACTTCGCGAAACCGGGTGAAGATGCTCAGATAGCGGAGGCGGGCTTTCTCGTACTCCTCGATTGAACCGGCCTCTTCAGGCGGCTGAATGTCGAAGGCCGTATACAGCCATGCGAATTCGATGGTGTCGCCCGGTTGCTTGCCGTCCTCCAAGAAGCGATCAATGCCGGCTTTCCATTCCGGGTAGACCTCGACAGCCTGATCCATGAAGATGTCCTTTGCTGAGCTAGACTTCGCTTCGCTCCGCTGCGCTCCACTCCGCATAGCTGCGCTCGGCTTAGCTATGCTCAGTTCAAAACCCGCGCCTCGAACCGCCCAAACCGCTGCCGATAGGTGCCCACACCCACCAGCTTGCCAGCGGTCTGAACGGCCGCGACTAGATCCCGCTCGTTGAGTAGCGACGGCTCATAGAAGAACGGCGCCGTCATCTGCCACTCGATGAACACCGGACGGCAGGCCGTTACCCGCTTCCCGCCGGGCGATGCGTCTCGCACATCCACGAACTTCGGACTGGCATAGAGCGCCTCTGCATCACGAGGGCCGTCGTACTCAATCGCCAGCCGATCCTGCGCAATGTGGAGCCCGCGCTCGATCGTCTTGCCGCCACGGCTGATCTTCGCGGCATCATGGATCGACCGCCAGACACAGATGGCCGGCAGGTACGGCCCAATCTTGTCATCGTAGTACAAGGCCGCGCGCCACTTCAGCTTGAGCAAGTCTCGCAGGTCATCATCGGACCGCTTGCGTCGGTCGGTGATCTCCTTCATCCGCTGCGTGTACTCATTGAACGGGTTGACGGTCTGAGGGTTGTTCACCATGAGCCCAGGTGAAACGCCCGTCAGTCGAAACTCGATCGCTTCCATGATAATCTCCTTTGCTCTGCCAAACTTAGCCATGCTTCGCTGTGCTCGGCCTTGCATTACTGCGCTTAGCCGCACTAGGCTCCGCTTAGCTCATCTCTTCGGTCGTCGGCCCGCCTGATGCCCGTATCCAGCACCAACGTGATCCCGCCGCTGACCTCGCTCTCGACCACCTGTGTCGGCTTGCCCCAGCCGTAGGCCAGGATCAACTCGGCGGCCTTGATGCTGTGGGCACCGTCCTCGCCCAGGGCGGCTACAAGGCGCGCCAGGGCCTCCGGGCTGTGCTGGCGACATTTGTCCCGGAACTCGGGAAACTGCGCTGGGCGGCCGCTGGGGTTGCCGGAAACGCCCTTCTTGAAGCGAGTAGCGGCGCCACGGCCAGTACCCTGCCTGATCGCAGGCTCACCCACCTTTCGCCCCCTGTCGCTTGACCATCAGCCGCAGCGCCGCCTGCGCTGCCGCAATGTAGGCGATGATGGTCACGAGCCGCTCGTCGCCCTTATCGGCATATTCCTGCTCCAGCCGCTCGCGGATTCGGAGGATGGCGGTCACGTCGTCCTGTGTTACGGCCATCACTTGGACTCCTGTGGGGCTCGGCCGATCACGTAGCTTTCGAGCTGCCGCGCGGCCTCCATGATCTGCTTGAGCGCGTCGGCGATCGTCTCCGCCGGCTGACCGCACCTCGCGATCTCGATCGCCAGCTCCAGCGCCCGGATGCGGCGCGCTTGGTCCTCATTCATAGCTCACTCCTTTGCCGCGGCGGCAGGTGTAGGGCTCGCCCGAGGCGGCCTTGCGGGCGTGGTACTGCGCCCAGGTGCCTCGACGAATCAGGCGCCGCTCCAGCCCCGTCTCGACGATCAGCGATCGAACCAGGTTCTCGTCTGCCCACCTTGGCAGGCCCATTGCGATGGCCGAACATGACTGGCCCGCATCGAGCCCGATGTTCACGGCGGCGGCCAGTATCTCAAGCTGCTTGTCCGTGCGGGACAGCAATCGCAACCGTCCGTCGCGTCTGCCTTTGGCAACACGGCTCGGCCTGATTAACATCCGCCGCAACGCTTCCGCGTCGACCGGCAAAGCGTTGGGCGGGGGACTGGCCAACTCTGGCCTGTAGGCTGTCATCATCGCACCCGCCAAACTCGGACGCCGTCGACGCCATTCTCGGTTCGCTTGGCGCAGCGGTAGAGCCGCCCCCACGGCTTGTGCGAGAGCGAGATGGACAAGCAGGCGGCCCGCATTTGCTGCAGCGTTCGATCATGTACGAAGAACGACCAACCGGGGCGCAATTCACGCCACGGATAGAGCCGATGCGAACTGAACTCGGCGCTATCTGGGAGAGGCGGTCCGTCCTCCGCAAGGTATGTCGCGGAGCGATTCCCACCGCCGGGGAGTTCGGCCGCATCGGTTGGCAGGTTCACGGCTTCCACCCGCACAGACTGGCGCCCGTCTTGTTGTGCTCGAGCACGGCGTCGCGGAGCTGCGGGCTCAGCGTCACCGTCTCGCCCTTGGCCGGGCGGATGGGCTTGGCCGCTGCACAGAAGCTACCGCTCCCATCGTTGCAGCTCGCCAATGCGGTCAGCATCGCCAGCGCGAGCCACTTCGGCATCGGCCTTGCGTCGGGCTTGCGCACCTTGCGTCTCCTGCTTCTGCAATGCCTCGGCGGCGCCTCTACGCTCGGCGGCGCGGCCGTAGACCTTGACCCCGGCCCAGCCCATGAGCACGAGCACTGCGCCGCCGATCGCGTGCCAGATGGTGGTGGGGATGAGGGATAGCAGGCTCATCGCCCCTGGCTCCCGAACGGCGAGCCGGTCTTGATGTCCTTGCGCCTGGCCCAGAACGCCAGCAGCAGGCCACCAAGGATGCCGACCGATTGCAGCATGAAATCGTTGACCGTCGGAGCGGTCATGAGTTGGTCGCGCACACCGATCGACTGGCCCCAAACCTGGGGCAGAAGCTGCGGCAACATCGGCGCGAGCGTGGTGGCGATCCATGTGCCGCCAGCCAGTGCGATGCCGATGATCGTCTTGGAGCGTGAGAGCGTCGGCCTATTCTCGGCGACGTTGACCGGAGTGCCGCCGGCCGTGCCATCCCAGCCGTTCACGAGCAGATCGGCCTCGGCCTCGCGTCGAGCCACCAGACCTCCCAGCACGCGCTTCTTTCCGGTCTTCGGGTCGGTCGCCTTGTTCCACCACTTCAGCGCGGTGGCCGCGCCCGGACGGTCGCCGGCATTGAGCCGCTTCAGCGCGGTCGAGCTGACGAACCCGGGGAGGCCGACGTTGTAGGCGAAGCAAGTGCACGCATCGACGATGTGCTCGGGGGCCTCCCAGGCGATGGCGCCGATCACGTCGTCGCGGATCACGCCGGTATCCTCGGACAACCACGACCATGCCTGCTCGCGCGTGCACTTGTCTCCGCGCTTCACCGGCTCCTTGGTGCCCGGGTAGTGCGTGGTCCCGTAGCCGATGGTCCATGCTCCGCCTGGGCAGATGTAGGCTTCGCTCTTGAACGCCTCGAACGAGGCGATCAGCTCGAGAAGTCGCTGCGATGGCTGGGTCATGGCTGCACCGTATGTTGCTCGACGATTGCGCGGAGCGCCTGCCAGTCGCGCTGGTAGGCGCCTACCGCCTCACTGAGCGCGGCGTTGGCTCTGGTCAGGGCGTCAACGTCATTCCCTGCCTTTCTGACTGCCTCGATACCGCGGGCGATCGTGGCATTCGCCTGCAGCATGTCCTCTCGCCGCATCAGCCAACCGGCCCCACACCCCATCGTGAACGCCCCCGGCAGCGCCATGAGCGGCCACCAGATGTTGAGCCACGCGATTGCCGTGCCGATCATGCCGTCAGCCCCATCAGGCGCTCCCATGCCCGCCGGTAGCCCATTGCCACCGCGCCGGGTGAATGCACCCCGCCCGTTTCATCGCCCACGAGGCCGGCGATCTCGTCCCACTCCATGTGCCGGTCACGGGCCTCGGCCACCCGGCCAATCAGGTCGCGCGTCCAGGCGATCCTCCGATGCGGCTGCGCGCGCGGCTGATGCCTTGGCGCCAGCGGCGCGAAGTCCGGGTTGTGCGCCGGGCACAGGTCCATGGCGGTGGTGAGCCGCCAGCCCTGCCGGTGCGCGAGCTGGGCGATGAGCGGGATCATGGACGGGCGCGGGACGATCCACGTTTCGCGCGCGGTGCAGCGCCGCCTGCCGCAGCGGGCGGTGAGGGTGTTGGTCACGACGGCACCCCCGCGGCGCACGTCCAGTGCGTCACGCTCCAGCCCGGATGCTCGGATTCCCACCGGGCGAGAAACGGCAGGCCGGCGGCGAGGCAGCTATCGACTCCCACCTCGTGGCGCTCGCAGTGGGCGGCGTCCTGACAGGCGCTGAAAGCCAGCGTGTAGACCGTCGCCTCCTGGGCGCGGGCGAGCGTGACCATCACCAGCAGCACCGCTGCGATGATGCCGATGAGCACCCACCGCCAGCGGATGACGGGCTCGGCGCGCTCGCGGTCGTAGCCGGTGGTCACGCCGGGTCCTCCGCCTCGATGGTGGGGTCAGTCGGCCGCTGCCATGGCCGTGGAACGAGCTTGCGAGCCGGCTCCCGCACGAGAGCCGGGATCGGGCTGTCGGGCGCGTGGGTGATGCGCGGCTCGTCCTGGCAATCACTGACCGGCAGCGGCCACCTCTCGCCGCGGACCGTGACGCTCTCGCCGTGCTCGAAACGCAGCAGCACCAGCGACGCGGCCTGAACCAGGGCGACGAACCGATGCATGCCTCCGGAGCGCTCCAGCTCGGTCGCGAGGCGTAGGAGGTCGGTCATGCGACGCGCCTGATCGCCTTGGAAACCTGCACTTCCAGCGCGCCGATGCGGTTCAGAAAATCCTGCTGCGTCGACTCGATCAGCGACCTGATCTCGGCGACATCGCGCTTCACCTGCGCCCGCAGATCGGCGAGATCCTTGCCGGCACTGACGAGCGCCGCGTTGACCTTGATCGGGCCATAAGCCGAGTCACGCGCATGGGTGACTACGCTCTCGGCTAGTCCGGTTTCCTTCGCAATCTTGGCGTCGGACCATTCCCCGACGTACTGACCCGCATCGACATCGAAATGCTCGTCGAGCAGCAGGAACATCTGACGCTGTCGCTTCATGGCTGCCGCCGAAATATCGGTCACCTTGGCTTTCTCCTGGCATTTTGGGCACATCGCTGAACGGCATCGGCTGTCTACCGCCCAACCGCGTGCGCGAAAGAACTGGGCAATGGCATCTTCCGGCAGGTTCGGCCTGATCGCGCGATCGTCTTGCTTCCCGCAGCCATCGCAAACCAAGGCGAGCATGGTGCGCACCAGCCCCTCACCGTAGTGACGGCGCACCAGCTTGAGCGTCGGGGCGCGATCGACCGCCGTGCTCACGCCGCCCTCCCGATCCACACCGGGACCCCGAGCGAGCCCGGCACCTGATCCGGCGGCGGCATGTGGGCGAGCAGGGCGGTGAGGAGCGGATCGCCTTCCGGCTGCTCTCGCCTGGCCTCCTGCACACGGGCGATCTGTGCCAGCCGTTTGCGTTCGGTGCGGTAGGCATCGATCTCGGCCGCGTCGAGGCCGAGTCGTTCGGCGATGATCGCCGACTTCAGGCATTTCGCGATCAGGCCGTCGACCAGGATGATATCGTGGGCGGTGAGTGTCATGCCGGCACTCCACAGAACTGCCACCCGGCCTGCGCTTCGACGGCCGGCAGGATCGGCGGCACGCACGCCGAGCAGCGCCAAGCGTCGCCCGGGGCGCGGTGGAACGCCCCGGCAGAGCACGCTGGGCATGGCGCATGCGGCAACCCTCCTTCGTCTACGGGGACGATGGGTGCGCTCACCATTTCAAGCCCTCGCGCGCGAGCCGCCAATGCCTTGATCGCGTTCATGTCAGGTCCACACAGCGACGGGAGGACGGGGCCAGGATCTCCAGCCGATCTCGGGTGCGGGTCATGGCGACGTAGAACGCCCGGCGGACGCTTGGCAGATCGTCCAGGTGCTCGGCGTGCGCCGCCGGGCTCAGATCTGGAGAGACGACGACCCGATCGGCCTCGCCACCCTTGAAACTATGGATCGTGCCGACCATCACGCGAGGCTCGGCGCTGAGCGCATCGATCCCGCGCCGCTTCGCCACCTTCACTGGGTAAGCGATCCGATCGCGATACTCGGCAGATACGTGCGCGCAGAGCCAGCCAAGGTCACCTGAGAACGCCGCCATGGCGATGTCCTGGCTCTCGAACAGGCGTACGACCTCTCCGGCGTCGTCGGGTATCTGGCCGTCCTTGATGCGCTCCTTGGCACCACGGGCGAGGACGCCCTTGGCCTGCAGCATCGGAAGCCACAGCCCGAGCGTGTGCGCGTCCT
>JAXMCP010000057.1:0-10735 GCA_046349295.1 Reyranellaceae bacterium | reverse complement strand
TTATGGGCAAGGACGATGGCGCGCCAAGTTGTCCCACGCCCTTCGGCAGCCGCTGGTGGTTGCGGAAACGCGTGGTGAACGATGCCCTTCGATGCTACAATATATTGTCGTTCCGAGTCTCGATTTTCGGCGACAGGTCAAGACGCAAGTGACGCCCGCCGCTCGCCGGTGGGCGTCATTTGACCAATCCAGCCATCAATGATCAATCACGACGCGGCAGACCGTCAGGGGATGGGCCGGTCGAGATAGGCCACCGGTGTGCAGAAGGCGTCGTCCTCGTGGCGGCGCCAGTACAGTTCCTCGATGCGACGGGTCAGCGCCCCCGGCTTGCCGTCGCCGACCGGCCGGCCTTCGTAGCGGGTGACCGGCATGATGCCCCCCGCCGTGCTGCTGATGAAGATCTCGTCCGCCTCGGCGACCTCGCGGGCCGGGACGGCGCGCACCTCGCAACGCACCTGCAGGTCGCGGGCGATCTCCATCACTGTCCGCCGCGTGATGCCTTCGAACAGGCCGCGGGCGGGGGTCGCCAGGGCACCGTCCTTGACCACGAAGATGTTGAAGCCCGGCCCTTCGGTGATGGTGCCGTCGGCCGCCGGCAGGATCGCCACCGTGGCGTCGCGGTCGTAGGCCTCGAAGATGCCCATCGTCAGGTCGAGCCAGTGGAAGTTCTTGATCCGCTGGTCGAGCGATTCCGGCGGGATGCGCTGGGTGCGTGACAGCACCATGGCGAGGCCGTCGCGGCGCTGCTGGTCGTCGGCGAGCCACACGAAGGGCTGGGCGAAGGCATAGAGACGATTGCGGCACAGCCTGGGGTCGCGGGTGCCGGCCGGCGGCAGGCCGCGCGTGCAGGTCACCTGGACGTAGGCGTCGCGCAGCCCGGCGCGGCTCGCGCACTCGATCATGATGTCGGCGATCTGCTTGCCCGAATAGGGCAGCGACATCCGCAGCCCGGCCATCGAGGCCTGGAAGCGCTCGACATGATCCATCAGCCGGAAGAAGCGCCCCTTCCAGACATGGGCGACGTCGTAGGTCGCGTCGGACCGCACGAAGCCGCGATCGAGGATGGGCACCGAGGCCTCGGCGAGCGGCATCCAGCGTCCGTCCATGAAGGCCATGCCCCGGATGCCGGCGGTCTCGTTGTCGATGGTCATGGTCGCGGCTCCTGCTTGCTTGCCCGGGCAGCGACAATGCCAGCTCGCGCCCGCTCCTGGCCATCGCGCCCTGCATGCTATCTTGAGGGCGGGAAAGCCGGTGCTGATGTTGACAGAATATTGACCGTCGGCGCGCTCTGCCCTTCGAGCCCGTTGGAAGAGCGCCGTCTGCGGGATAGGTGTCAGGACAAGGAGCAGGCCTTGTACAACGTCGCCGTGGTCGAAGACGAGACTCTGACCCGCCGCGCGATCACGCTGTCGCTGCGGGAAGCGGGGTTCACGGTCCACGAGGCGAGCGACGTGCTGGCATGCCGGGCGCTGCTGCGCCAGGCCCGCGTCGACATGATCGTGCTCGACCTCGGCCTGCCCGGCATCGATGGCATGAGCTTCGCCCGCGAATTGCGCGGCCGGTCCAACATGGGGCTGATCGTGGTCACCCGTCAGGCGGCGCCCGAGGCCCGCATCGCGGCGCTCGACCTCGGAGCCGATGACTATCTGGTGAAGCCGATCCACTATGGCGAGCTGGCGGCGCGGATCCGCAGCGTCATGCGCCGCTCGGGCCGCGATCGCGGCCGGCGCACCAGGGTGGGACAGTGGATCGTGGATCTCGAGGCGCGCACCGTGAGCAAGGGAGCCGAGAGCGCCAACCTGACGCGCGGGGAGTTCGACATCCTGGCCCGCCTGGTCCAGGCCGATACCAAGATCGTCACGCGCCAGAAGCTCCTGTCGGTGATCAGCCGCTCGCCGGAGGATTCCGACCTCCGGTCGGTCGACGCCCTGGTGAGCCGGCTGCGGCGCAAGCTCGATGAAGCAAACGGCGACAGCGTGATCGCGACGGCGCCCGGGTTCGGCTATCGCCTCGCCGCCGCGCCTGAGGAGCCGTGACGCACTTCGTCGGGCGACTGCACGAACGCCAGCGGCTGCGCGCCGCCCTGCAGGTTCGCGCGCCGCGGCTGGTGGTCGTGCGCGGCCCCTCGGGCGTGGGCAAGACGGCGCTGGTCGAGCAGGTCCTGCGCGATCTCGCACCGGCCGAGCCGATCCTGGGACGCGCCAAGTACGCCGAGCAGGCGACCAGCGCCGGCCTGCGTCCGGTCGTCGATGCCCTCTCGCAGGCGGTCGATGTCGCGCTGGGCCGGCTCTACGATCCGAACGCCGGCCTCGAATCCCTGCGTCAGATCGTCGGTCCGCACTACGACGCCCTGGTCGCCGCTGGTTTTGCCGCGACGGGGCTGGCGGGCGGCGCGGCACCGTCTTCGGCCGGCGCGCCGCTCAGCCGCGGCGGTACGGCGCGCCTGGTCGACGCCCTGGTGCGCGTGCTGCAATGGCTCGACGGCTTCGCGCTGCCTGTCGTGCTGTTCGTCGATGACTGGCATCGTGCGCCCAACGAGTCGGTGGGCTTCGTCCATGCCTGCGCCAGGCGCGACGGCACCAGCACGCTGAAGCTGGTCCTCGCCGCCCGAAGCGAGGGCACGACCGCTTATCCCGATTCGGCGGCCATCCTGGAGCTCGAGCCGCTGGCGAGCAGTGATCAGCTGACGGTTCTCACCGGGCTGCTGGGCGAGCCGGCCAAGGCCCGCGCCGTCCTGGAATGGCTGGGCGACCACGCCAGCGGGCTTCCCTTCGACCTTGCCGAGATCGCGCTGGCGCTTGACCGAGAACGCGCCTTTGCCGGCAGCGGCAGCGCGCTCTCGGTCGATCCGGCGCGCGCCGGGACGATCGACCGTCGCGACATCGACAACATCATCGTCCAGCGCGCCCGCTCGCTGCCGCAAGCCGTGCTGCGCCTCGGCGTTGCCGCCGCGCTGTGGGGAGATCGCGCGAGCCTCGATGCGTTGAGCGAAAGCCTGGCCCAGCCTGCCGAGGCGACGCGTGCGGCGGCCGGGATCCTGCAGGCCAACGGGCTGCTGCGCGTCGAAGGCGACGAGGTCGCCTTCCTGCACGACCGGATCAGGGCGAGCCTGCTGCAGGTGCCGAGCGGTGCGGATCTGACCGCTCTCGCACATGCCATGTCCGACATCCTGCTCGGCCAGGGCGGCGCCACCCATCGGCAGACCGCGCTGCGGCTGAAGCTGGTGGCCGGCCTCGACGATGTGCGGGATGCACGGCTGGCCGGCCTGTTCGCCGCCGAATCCGCCGCGGCCCGACTGGCCGCCCAGCTCGATCTCGCGGCCGACTTCGCCGAGGCGGCATGGTCGATCCTGCAACGCCTCGCTGACGCGGCCGCCGGTGATCGGCTCGCCGTGCTGCGCGAGGCATGCTTTGCGGCAGCCCATCGTCGGCAGGCCGCAGCGACGCGCGAGCGCTGCACCCTGATGATCGCCGCGGCCTCCGACGACGCGGAGCTGGCCGACGCCTACGAGCGAAGCGTCGTCGCCATACGTCTGGCCGGCACGGCGTCCGATGCCTGGGAAGTTTGCCGCGAGGGCTGCGCGCGCCTCGGCATCTTCTTGCCGGACCATGTCAGCGACCTCCGTCTGCTGCTGGCCGCGCAGGTCTGGAGGCTGATCGGCCGCAAGCCACGACGCCTGCGTCGTCACGATGCGCGCACGGAACAGGCTGTGACATCGTTCACCAATACGGCCGGTTACGCCGTCTGGGAGCGCGGGGCCCGCTACGCCGCCTACCTGGCTATCCAGACGGCCACGCGAGCACGGCTCATGGGATACGATTCGGCGCTCTGGCTGGGCCTCGATGCCTTGATCAGCTCCTTCCTCAAGGACTATCGCGCCGCAGCCGGGTTCGGCGACCGGGTGTTGGCTGGCCTCGCCGACCTCGAGGTGGGTCGCGGCATGACGCTGCATCGCGCGATCGTGTTCGGCAGGCTCTGGCGCGATCCGCGCGCCTCACTGATCGAGAGCCACCGTGAGATCTACGATTACTGCATCGCCGAGAACGATCTGGTCCGCGCCGCCAATGCGGTGCGCAACGTGGCGATGTGGACATGGCGCAGCGCCGACACCCTCGAGGAGGTCGTCGCCACGCTCGAGGAGACCGACAGCAAGGCCGAGCGCCTGGGCAACGAGAAGACGCGGGGCGAGATCGCCCAGCTCGCCGAGATCGTGCGGCGCCTGCGCCAGCCTGAAGCCCTGTCACCCAGTCTGCCCGACGAGCTCGGCGATGGGCCGCTCGGCAACCTCAACCTGTCGATCATGGTCGCCGAATACCTGAGCCTGGCGGAGGACTGGCCGGCAATCCTGCGTATCGCGCGCGCGGTCCGCACCATGCGGCTCGATCTCGACCCTCACATGGCGGGCGTGATGTGGCGCTTCTTCGACAACCTCGCGCGGCTCAAGACCGGCTCGCCGATCGATCGGTCGGACTTGAGGTTCCTCGAACGCGTCGCCCGCGCGAACCCGACGGATCATCTCGGCAAGGTGCTGCTGCTGCGCGCCGAGCGGGCCCATCGCAAGGGCCGGAAAGACTGCCTGCTCCTCTATGCGCGAGCGTTGGAGGCCATGCGCAAGGGATCGTCGCGGCTCGAGACGGGTCTGGCGGCCGAGAGCGCGGCCGCCGCCGCCCGCGATCTCGGCGACACCGCGGCCTACGAGCGCTTCCGCGCCGAAGCCGCGGCCAATTGGTCGCGCTGGGGCGCGTTCGCCAAGCTCGCGACATACCGCACCGAGCAGCTGGACAGCTCGATCCGGGCACGGCTTGCCGAGGCCGAAGCCCAGGCGGCGATGGCGAGACGTGGCGAGCGCGCCAAGTCGCGCTTCCTGGCCGAGGTCGGCCACGAGCTGCGCACGCCGCTGCAGGCGATGCAGGGCCTGCTCGACCTGGCGGCAGAGCGGCCGGAAGCACTGAATTTGGGCGCGATCCGCGACGTCTTCGGCAGCCTGAAATCCGTCGTCGACGATCTGACGGAGCTCGGCGCGCTGGGCGCCGAAGCGCCGTTGAACATCCGCACGTCAGACCTTGCGGCGCTGCTCGGCTCGGAGCTCCGGCTGATGCAGGAGGATGCACGCAAGAAGGCGCTGGTCCTCGGCGCCGACCTCGCGGCCCTCGAAGGTCGATATTTCGCCGTCGATCCCGACCGGGTCCGCCAGGTCGTGCGCAACCTCCTGTCGAATGCCGTGAAATACACGGAGAGCGGCAGCGTCTTCCTGCGCACGAGCGCGAGCGAAGGCGAGGACGACGAGGTCCGCATCACGCTTGCGGTGGAGGATACCGGCCCGGGCATCCCGGAACAGCGGCTGCCTCATCTTTTCGAGCCGTTCGATCGCGCCGGGCGCCGCGATGCGACCGGCCTCGGGCTCGGCCTGTCGGTTTCACGACGCATCGCCGAGCGCATGGGCGGATCGCTCGCCGCCGAGAACCGCGAGGAGGCGGGATCGCGTTTCGTCTTTTCGTTCACGGCAGTCCGGCACGAGGCACCGGCCGAACCCCGGCCGCCGGCGCGACCCCTGAAGATCCTGATCGTCGAGGACACGACATTCATCCGCCGCCTGATGGCTCAGCTTCTCGCCATCGACGGCCACGAGGTGATCGAGGCGGAAACCCTGGCGCAGGCGCTCGAGCGAGCCCACGAGCGCCGGCTCGACCTCGTGCTGCTCGACCTTCACCTGCCCGACGGCGACGGCCTCGCCCTGCTCGAGCGCTGGCCGAGCATCCGCGAACGGCCGCCCGTGATCGTGCTGACAGCCGCCGTCACGCGCGAGACCGAGGATCGCGTCAGGGAAGCGGGCGCCACGGTCCTGCACAAGCCGATCGCCGCCGCCGACCTGCGCCTGGCAATCGCGCGGGCCTGCGGCGGCCCCGATCCGGCGAAGGCTGCGAACGGCTACGACGCCGAGATGGCCAAGCTCGCGCGGGAGGCCCGGGACGAGATCGCGAGACGTTCGATCGAGCTCGCCGGCCTCGTGCGGTCCGGTGCGCCGCGCGACGAGATCCAGCAGCAGGCCCACAAGCTGGCGGGCCTGGCAGCCCAGTTCGACGCGCCGCAGGTCGCCGAAGCGGCCGACCGGATCGAGCAGGCTTGCGCCGGCGGGACGGCGCCCGAGAAATGGCTCGTCGGACTCGAGGCTGGCTGAACACCGAGGCGGTTCTCGGAGAGGCATCCTGAATGCGTTGGCCAAGATCGCCATTCCGTCCAACAAGGAGCGCCATCTTGTTGAAATCAGAGGAGTCCTTGTAAGACACCGAGGTAGAATATGCCTGGATAGGAACCTGGGAACTATGCGATGGCTCTGAGCATCAAAGACCCGGAAACCGAGCGCTTGGCCCGGACCCTCGCGAAACTCACTGGCGAGTCCATAACGACGGCGACCAAGCGCGCCATCGAGGAGCGGTTGCGCCGGGTCGGGGCCCAGTCCCGCAGGACTGCCCTATTGGAAGAAATGGCCGAGATCCGACGGCGCTGGAGAGCAATGCCGGTCTTGGACGATAGGACGCCAGAGGAGATTCTCGGATATGATGAGCGCGGGCTGCCGCGCTGATGGTGATCGACACATCCGCGATCGTGGCGATCGCTCGCGACGAGCCCGATGCGGCAGAGCTCGAAGTACGGATCGCAGATGATCCGGTCCGCTTGATCTCCGTGGCGACCGTGCTCGAAGCGACGATCGTGCTCGAAACGCGACTGGGGTGACGCCGGCCGGCGCGAGCTCGATCTCTGGCTGCTCAAGATCGGCGCCGAGCTTGTCTCTGTCGACGCCGAACAGCTCGATGCAGCGCAGCGTGCCTGGCGGCGCTACGGAAAGGGGCGTCACGCCGCTGCGCTCAACTTCGGCGACTGTTTCTCCTATGCACGGGCGTCGATCCGTGGCGAGCCGCTCCTGTTCAAGGGCGAGGATTTTGCGAGAACAGATGTCAGTCGACTGCACGACACGCGGCCCCGATAGCGAGACCGAGACGGACTGCAGTCGAACCCTGCGCGGGAGACCGAGCCTCACTCCAGGAACCGCACCTTCGGCCACATCTCGCGCCAGCGCTTGGCGGCGACGCGCGCCTCGTACTCGTCGCGGCGCGTGCGGCCGAAGGCGGTGGGCCGGCAGCGCAGGCCGAGCAGGTCGTCGGTGCCGAGCGGCGCCACGACAGTGAGCGAGCAGTCGTCCTCCAGGCGCACGCCCACGGCGGTGACCGTCTCCAGCCAGTAGATCATCGCGTCGCTCGTGTCGCGATGCGGCGGCAGGTCCTTCCAGACATGCATGCGCGCCTGGTTGCGCACCTGCCAGGGCAGGCCTGGCATCAGCTCGCCGAGGCGCCGCTCATGCTCGATCTCGCGCGCCGTGGAGAGGTCGCCGGCGTCGAAGTAGAGCACGTCGATATCCACAGGCGCGCGCGCCGGCACGATGCCGTGCAGATGGTCCCATACCCGATTGCGCACGAAGCCCGCGGCAATGCACCAGTCGGGCAGCGCGAGCGTGCGCACTGCACGAAGCTGTATCATAGCCACAGGATCCTGGGCGATGATGTCGGCGATCGAGTTCATGCGTCAGTGTAGAGAAGGCGGCAGGGGATATGCCGAGCTTTCGGTTCGAGAAGGGCTGTGAGGGCAGGGTTGCGGGCATCGACGAGGCCGGTCGCGGCCGGGCCGGTCGTCATCGTGATCGAACGGAGCGTGGCCAAGCGCAAGCTGAGGTGGCTAACCCGCTTCGCTTGTCAGCGCTTGCTCGACGGCGGACAAGACCAAATGCACGTCGTCAGCCGAAGGCTCTGCATGCAAGTCACCATGAACGATGCGATTGCGTAGCCCGATCAGAGGGCGAACTCTTCGCTCGATCGCCGGGTCGATATGGCCAAGCATTGCCAAGGTCTGCACCACCGTTCCGGGGGTGCAGGGTCGCGCTTGCTTCTCGCTGTCGATCCGATGAAGGGCGGCCTCCAACAAGGACCACGCCATGACGAAGGCGGCTCGCGGCTGCCCTTGTGCCGTCAAAGCCCGAGTCTCCTCGACCCGACGGCGGATTTCGGGGATCGAGAAAGCCGGGATGGTGAGCGTCTTCAATGGATCGCGCCCCATGTCGGTAACGACGAGCTTCCAGTCGGGTTGTCCTTCGAAGAGGCGCCGAATCTCTGTCAGTGGCCGCTCCGCACCAGCGTTCGGGCGCCGCATGACCTCGATGGCAATGTTGGCTCCCGGCTTCTGGGCGATCGCATCCGGCCTGTAAGAGCCAAGGAACGCCGGAAGCTCGTGGACCGGCGGATCGACGACGAATGTGAAACCCTGGTCCACAAACTGAGCCCGCAGTCCCGCCAGGAACTCGCGCTCGGCCTCTTGCGGCCAGGAACGAGCGGGTAACGTCATCAGAGCGTCCTCCAGCTCAAATCGTTGTCGGCGCGGACATATACAAGGGGCGTGGGGTTGTCTGAAGCCGCGATCGTATTCAATGCCGCCGCGAGCTGTTCGCTCGGCTCGGCGAAGGTCCATCCTGCCCCCGGCTCGAATCTCTGGGCGACGACGCGTTCGACGAACTGGTCGTCCAAGTAAGCCACTCCTGTCAGAGCGTCCATGATGGGCTTCACGCTGTTGTCGATGTCACCGATCATGGGTGTCGTGGGGAAATAGTAGATTGCCAGCGCAACCGCCCCTTCGTCGAGGTAGGCCCATTCGACGGATTCCTGAACCCGCTGTCGGGCGGCCTCTCTCACTTCGTTCTTCCAGCGCTTCCTTGAGACAGCCGATGCCTGCAACGAAATGGGAGTACCCGGCAGGTAGAACTCCAGAGGGAAAAGCAAGTCGTCGTCGCCCGGTAGGTTCAATATCGGATGGCAGGCTGCCCGGTCGTATCCAATTGGGCAAGCATCAAATGTATACCGGAAGTAAAAACTTCCATATTTTCTTAAACCTATGAGTGTAGATCTTGGCCGGCTGAAGGCAGTGATCCGCGCCGTCCCCAGGATCGCCGGGCATCGAAGAAGAGCACGTCGATATCCACAGGCGCGCGCGCCGGCGCGATGCCGTGCAGATGGTCCCACACCCGATTGCGCACGAATCCCGCGGCAATGCACCAGTCGGGCAGCGCGAGCGTGCGCACTGCACGAAGCTGTATCATAGCCACAGGATCCTGGGTGATGATGTCGGCGATCGAGATCATGCGTCAGTGTAGGGAAGGCGGCAGGGGATATGCCGAGCTTTCGGTTCGAGAAGGGCTGTGAGGGCACGGTTGCCGGCATCGACGAGGCCGGTCGCGGCCCGTTGGCCGGTCCCGTCGTCGCCGCCGTCGCCGTGATCGATCGCACGGTGGCGAAGCGCCGGCTGCTGCGCCTGATCGACGATTCCAAGAAGCTCGAGGACGAGGATCGCGAGGCCGCCTACGAGGCGATGGTCGCGTCCGGCATCGTCCAGTTCGCGGTCGGCGAGGCGAGCGTCGAGGAGATCGACCGCATCAACATCCTGCAGGCGACCTTCCTCGCCATGCGGCGCGCCCTGCAGGCGCTGGCGGCGGCGCCCGACATCGGGCTGCCCGACATCGTGCTCGTCGACGGCAATCGCGCCCCGCCGGGGCTGGGCTGCAGCGCCCGGACGATCGTCGGCGGCGATGCGCTCTCCTATTCCATCGCTGCGGCGTCGATCTTCGCCAAGGTGACGCGCGATCGCCATATGGCCCGCCTGGCCGAGGCCTTTCCCGGCTATGGCTGGGAGACCAACCGCGGCTATGGCAGTCGCCAGCACCTCGAGGCGCTCGGCCGGCTCGGCCCGACCCCGCACCATCGCATGAGCTTCGCGCCGCTCAAGCTGCTCGGCAGCGGGCTGCCCCTTTGGGATTACGTGGACAGATTGGAACACGACTGTGGATAGATCGGGCAATCAACTGAATTTTCTGGAAGATTCGGATTCGGCCGTAGTGGATAACACCGCGTCGCCCGAGGGCCCTGATCGCATCCTGGTGGGCGACTGTGTCGAGCTGATGGGAACCCTGCCGGAAGGGTCGGTCGACATGGTGTTCGCCGACCCGCCGTACAACCTGCAGCTCCGCAACGAGCTTCTGCGCCCGGAAAACACCAGTCACGTCGACGCGGTCGACGACGACTGGGACAAGTTCGCCGACTTTGCCGCCTACGATTCGTTCACCCGTGCCTGGCTCGGCGCGGCGCGGCGGGTGCTCAAGCCCAACGGCACGCTGTGGGTGATCGGCAGCTACCACAACATCTTCCGCATCGGCACGGCGCTGCAGGACCTGGGCTACTGGCTTCTGAACGACATCGTCTGGCTCAAGACCAACCCGATGCCGAACTTCCGCGGCAAGCGCTTCACCAACGCCCACGAGACCCTGATCTGGGCGGCGCGCGACCAGAAGAGCCGGGCGACCTTCAACTACGATTCGATGAAGGCGGGCAACGAGGACCTGCAGATGCGCTCGGACTGGCTGATGCCGCTCTGCACCGGGCCGGAGCGCCTGAAGGATGCCGACGGCGACAAGCTCCATCCGACGCAGAAGCCCGAGGCGCTGCTCCATCGCTGCATCCTCGCGGCGTCCAATCCGGGCGATACGATTCTCGATCCGTTCTTCGGCACCGGCACGACCGGCGCGGTGGCGCGACGGCTCGGCCGGCACTTCGTCGGCCTCGAGCAGGATCGCACCTACGCCGACGCCGCCCGCAAGCGCATCGCCCGGGTGCGGCCGCTGGCGCGGCAGCTCGTGGAG
>JAXMCP010000056.1:0-11271 GCA_046349295.1 Reyranellaceae bacterium | reverse complement strand
GGGAGTTCGACGGGACGTGTGGGTACACTGGGGACATGATCGACGGGGAGCACAGGAGGCTCGCCGATGGGAGTGCAGTGGTCCGGGCGGGCGCGGTGATGGCGTGGTGTACGCTGCCGCAGCCGGTGGGGTGGCGGTTGCCGCCCAAGGGGATGGCGAAGGCGGGCCTAGAGAAGGCGGGTGCTGCTGGCCGAGCAAGGGGCTTCCGAAGGTGTCCCCTCGGAGGCCTCCGTTCGCTCTCGTGCGATCTACTTCTTTCCTCCGCTCCCCTTGTTCGGCGGGTTCGAGGGGGCTGATTGCTGCTTCGATGGCTGGTGCCCACCCTGTGGACTGGCGGGCGGCTGGTAGCCCTTCTTCAAGGGAGTGATTGCCGGCCTAGTCGACGGCGGCATCGTCGGCTTCTCTTTGCTCATCTTTCACCTCTGTAGGTTGCACCTCGAAGAACTCAACTGTTCGTATCTCGCCAGTGGGGATCAGGACACCAGAACCCCTTGGTGACCACGCGTCGTACCTGTCGAGGTCATATGTCACCTCGATGTACAGGTCGCGATCTTTGGCATCGGAAGACGCGAACGAGTTCGAGCCGAAGAAACCAGCGAACCTTGTCCCGTCTTTCAGCGTCACAAGAACCCATTCCCCTTGGCAGCGGCCGAACTTCCAATCCCACGCTGTCGGGATTTGGTGCGTTGTGTTCAGCGCCAGATACTTGAGGGGCCAGCACCGGAGAACCGCACGGCCCCAGTCTCGCTGTGTCCACACCCCCAGCACCATGCCTAACACTGCGGGGCCAAGGAAGATGAAGGCGAACCATGCTAGAGCGTCGCCCCAACCGGCCTGACGCGGCGAGGGGAGTAAGCCTATGACCGGAAAGACGAAGGCGTAGTAGATGAACGACAAAGCCAAGCACGGTAGGAGGGCGTCCGCCGGAGGAGGAACACGACCGGTCAAGAACTGCGCTCGACAGAACAGCGCCACCAACCCCGGAACGACAAATCCGAGGATCAATGCAACGTTATCGAGGCCCTTCAAGTCTAGCACGTCCCACACCACCTGATTGCACACCCGACGACAATCTAGCACGATGAGCTGTGGGAAGTCTGGAGAGGCCGGGCTCATTCAGCGCCGGGGACGGATGAAATCTGTGGGCTACAACAAGACGTACCTACTTGAGCACGCACCGCTTGGGGGCCGGGCTGAGAGGTTGGTCTGTTTCGACGTTCGCCCCGAAGGCGAGCAAGCTGCAAGCCTGTGTGTCGTGGGCGCAGCCGGCAGGCGCGTGATCGCACTGGACTACGTTCGGCAAGTCTCCGACTTCGAGACCGGCGAGGTTCTAGCGGGAATAGAACAGACCTACGGCGGCCCGCCCCCACTGTCAGAAAGCGACATCAGGGCTGTCCGTAGCCGGGACAAGTCCCAGTGGCACCGGCCATATCTGTTCGACGTGATCGAGAACCATTACCGCACCAGGCTCTTCAAGCTGTTCGGCTATCGGTGCTTCAACTGCCGCAAGCTTGGGAAGCTGGTTGAGCAGGCGGGCATGGAATATGTACCGTTCTGGCGAGGCTTAGACAGGGACCACCACGTGCCTCTAAGTCTGGGCGGGCGCCTAGTGCCGGGCAACATCGTGATCTTGTGCCCTTCGTGCAACGGCAGGAAGCACGAGCGAGACCCACGCGCGTTCTATTCCCCCGATCAACTCGTTGCGCTCCGGCCGCTTCTTGCGAAGGAGGCCGAAGTGCTTGCATTCAAGTTCGATCCGGCCCGGTGGCGCGACGACCGGCGTGCCTACCTCGTATCCCTTGGGATCGGAGAGCAACTCGCGGAGCAGGTGCTTTGCAACGAGAACCACCGCTACTTCGTCGGTAAGAGCAGCGGCGCGGAGCCCGTCGGGGTTGCACTTGTTGTTACGGGGCTTGAAGAACTTCTGGCCAAGCATGTCGGCCGCAAGCGTGGCGATTGAGGGGCGGCATCCTGCCGCTATCGTGATGCCGGATACCGCAGCTTCCCCAGCGCCTCCCGCTTCGTCTCCAGCGACGCCCCTGCTGCTGTACAGGCCCGTACGTGATGCGCGGCTTCTCGTGACCCACGATGTCCGCCGCGACGTTCTCTCCGTCTATGCCGGCCCCTTGAGCGTCCCCGTGTAGGACAGCTTGGCCAACGCCGCCGGGAGGAGCTTCTTGCGGGCCTCAGGCGTCCCATACGTTCCCCCTGTGACAGTCGCCACATGATGGCCGAGAACATCGCTGACCACGTCAGGATGCTCTCCTGCGCCCCTGAGAAGCTGCTGAACGGTGTGCCGGATCGAGTGCGCGGTCTTCGTGTCCCCGTGACCCAGCTTCTGCTTGAGCCTCGTGAACCGCTTCCCAACGGCGTCTCCACGGTGACCGAAGCGGTCGGCGTCGAGACCATCGAAGACATACCCAGTGGTCCGCTTGCCGATGAGCCGCCGCAGGACAGGGGCCAGCGGCTTGGCGATTGGCAGGCTGCGCCATGACGCCGCGCGAAAGCCAGAAGATCCTGGAGCTGCTGTGGGAGCATATTACGCGGCCGGAATACACCGTCCGCTTCAAGTGGAATGCGGGAGACATCGCGTTCTGGGACAATCGTGCCACCTCGCATCTTGCGCCGACGGACATCTTCTCTTCGGACTTCGACCGGCAGCTCTATCGCATCACCCTGGTGGGCGAACCCTGCGTCGGTGTCGACGGGCGCAAGTCGGTGTCGATTGAGGGCCTTCCCATCCTATCGGTTGAGCACGAGCTTCGCTTGCGGGCTCAGGCGGCAGAGTAGCCAAGAGCGGACAAGAGTCGGGGCGGTTTCAGAGCGTTGCCGGTCGAGCCCTTCCACCCCTGGGCCACATTCATTCGAGATCACTCAACTCGAGGGACTCGACGGCGGTGCGACGTTGCCTGTTGCCCGTGCGCCTTGGCGATCTCCCTGGTCGTCGCACAGGGCTGCCGGAGGCCGAGAGCAAGTCACCTGGGTGAAGGCATCGGCCACCAGCCGGTACTGCACGCGCATCATCGACTGCCGGCGATAGAAACTCAGCAGGTCGCGGACCGGGCCGGTCATGCGCTCGTATCCCGACATGAAAGCCACGATAATGCCGATCTCCGTACGACCCTGGATGGCAAGCCATCCGCCGACCACAAGGATCCCCAGCAACCCCAGTCCGGTGATCAGCTGGTTGAACGATTTTGTCGCAATCTTGAGCCTTGCGAAGCGAAGACGCAGGTCATAGATGCGGCCGATGAGTGCATAGGGTTCCGCCCTTGGCGCGGGAACGTGGCGGCCGTCGCTCAGAACGGCGTCGCTCAGCGCGCGCACGATGGTGATCTTGGACCGGGACAGCCGGTTGAGGACGGGTTGCGCGAGGCCGACGACGACGACCGATGGTACAAGGAAGACGATCGCGACCATCGCGATCAACGGTTCGATGATCAGCATATAGGCGGCGATGCTGACGACGGTGCCCGACTGCAGAACGGGCAGCGATATGCTCTCGGCCACGAAGCCCCCGACCTTCTCCGACTCGGCCGAGATGATCGCCTGCCTCGTGCCCCGGTCGATGCCGGAGTCGGGCTGCCCGTGCTCGACGAACTTGCCGCGCAGCAGGCGTGTGACGCCTTCCGCGATCTCGTACATGTAGACGTCGCGCAGGAACTTCAGGCCGCCCTGCAGCAACAGGACGGCAAGGTAAAGCGCGCCGTAGGTCAACAGCAGCTCGACGGCGGAATGGGCCACGGCATAGTTGACGATGCGTCGCTGCAGCTCGAGTGGGGCCAACGACAGCGGAAACACCGCCAGGGTAAGCAGGCCGAGTCGGATCTGCTGGCGGCCGCTCACCTCGAGAACGTAGCGGTAGAGCGACGGCGACATCGGCCCGCCGCGCCACTCGTCCACGGGCGGCAGCGCCCGCCTGCGGAGCCGCAACAAGAATGAGGCCACGATCGCGCCCTCGCTTGACACGCTTCGCCCGTAACGAGGCGGTAGCCTGCATTGTAGCCTTGGCGGGTGTGGGCGCATCGGCATGAAATCCCGCGACTATGCCGTGAGTCCCAATGTCGACACGCGGTGAGGCGTCGAGGTTGTATACCGGCGAGCATTTCGGTTTGATCGCGATCGCACGAGCAATCGGCTCGCATGGCGCCACTGTATGCCCCGTGCGCAAGCAAGGTCTGCTTGTGCCACGCCGAGGGACTCGATGACGACCGATAGGCTCGACGTTCCAAATCCGTCACCGCCTGCCCCCGCGAACGGGTGGCGGGCGATCATCGCCGTGCCGATGATCGTGCTGGCGGTCGTCTCGGGCATCGCCCTCGTGTGCTACAGCGCACCGAGCTTGCTGCTGCTGTTCGCCGGCATCCTGTTCGCCGCGCTGCTCGATGCCTGCACGCGTGGCCTGCAACGCGTCATGCCTCTCGGACGTCCCTGGCGATTTGCGCTGGTCGTTCTGGTGCTCGGCTCCGGCGCGATCCTCGCGCTGGGCTGGGGCATTGTCAGGCTGCCCGCCCAAGTGCAAGGGCTGATCTCCGTGATGGACGTCCAGCTGACCGTGCTGGAACGCGAGTTGGCAGGCTTGGGCATCGACCTGTTCGGGCCCGGCGGACGCCAGGACCTCTCGCATTTGCTCACCGACCCGGGGCGTCTGTTCGGTCACGTCCAGTACGCGGTCTCCGGTGCCTATGGCGTGGTCATGAACACCATCGTGGTGGTCTGCCTGGGCCTGTTCTTCGCCGGCCAACCCGCTGCCTATCGCGAAGGCGCTCTGATGCTGCTGCCCGGCCCGGCGCGCGCACGCGCGCGCATGGTGCTGAACGAAATGGGCCAGGCGCTGCGCAGCTGGCTGCTCGGCCAGCTCGTGCGCAGCGCGGTCGTCGCCGTGCTGCTCGGGCTCGCGTTCCAGTCGCTGGGCGTCGCCGGCGCGCCGTTGCTCGGCCTGCAGGCCGGCCTGGCCAATTTCATTCCCTATCTCGGGCCTTTGATCGCGGCCTTCCCGGTGGCCCTGGTCGCCATGCCGCTCGGCCTTCCGACCCTCGTTTGGGTCATGGCCATCTACTTCACCATCCAGACCATCGAAGGATTCGTGATTGCACCGCTGATCCAGAAGGGGGCGGTGAACCTGGCGCCGGCCTGGACCCTGTTCGCCATCGTCATCTTCGGGGCGATGTTCGGCGCCCTCGGGGTCGCGCTCGCGGCGCCGGTCTTCGCGGTCACCCGGATCGCGGTGCTGCGCTTCTACGTCGAGGATTGGCTGGGGGATCGAGCCGCCCAGAGGACGGACGGCAGCTAGAGACGCCGGGCTCCTGGTCCCGGGCGCGCAATGCCAGCGCTGCCGACGCGGCCACGACCAACGAGGACGATCGCCAGGCGCGGAATCCGGAACGACCCGAATGCCGTACTCCGCGCCGATTGCGCCAACCGGCGAGATCCTGCCGCCGGAGCACGGTGTCGCGTGGTTTCCCCGTTTTGGGACATGCTGCACAATACCGGGACGAACGGCCAATCAAAGCGTAGCGTGGTCGTTCTACGATAGCGTCACAGCGGTCAGAGGCACTTTTCCCTGAGCGCAACAGCCGGGAAGCAATGATGGCCGAGCAATCTCCTCTCGTGACGGATCACCGACCGACGCGGCTGGTCGACCTGGCCCTGCAAGGCGGAGGGGCGCACGGCGCCTTCACCTGGGGGGTGCTCGACCGGCTGCTCGAGGAGCCGGCCCTCACCATCGAGGCCATCTCCGGAACCTCGGCCGGCGCCATGAATGCTGCGGTGATGGCGGCCGGCTTCGCCGAGGCGGGCAATGCCGGGGCGCGTGCGGCGCTCGAGAAGTTCTGGAAGAAGGTGTCCGAAGCGGCCGCCCTGAGCCCGCTGCAGCGCAGCCCACTCGACGTGCTGCTCGGTCGCTGGTCGCTCGATCAGTCGCCGGCCTACGTAGCCTTCGACCTCGCGTCGCGGCTGTTCTCGCCCTACGATCTGCCGTTCGGCGGGGCCAACCCGCTGGAAGGGGTGCTGGCCGAGGCGATCGACTTCGGCCGCCTGGCGGGTGCGCCCATCAAGCTGTTCATCACCGCGACCAACGTACGGACCGGACGGCCGCGGGTTTTCCGGAACGCCGAGATCTCGCCCAAGGTCCTGCTGGCATCGGCCTGCCTGCCGTCGATGTTCCAGGCCGTCGAGATCGACGGCGAAGCCTACTGGGATGGCGGCTATTCCGGCAACCCGACGATGACACCACTGGTCCGCGAGTGCGTCTCGGACGACACCATCCTGGTCGCCATCAATCCCGTCGAGCGGCCGGGCGTCCCGAAATCGGCGCGCGACATCCTCAATCGCCTGAACGAGGTGTCGTTCAACGCCGTGCTGCTTAAGGAGCTGCGCATGATGGCGCTGCTGCGACAGGTGGCGCCGTCGGAAGGAGGCGAGGCGGGGCACTGGTCGCGCATGCGCATCCATCTGATCACCAGCCAGCTCATGGTCGAGCTGGGCTCCTCGTCCAAGCTCAATGCCGAATGGGCCTTCCTGCGGCTGCTGCACGACGAGGGACGCCGCGCCGCCGATGCCTTCCTGGCAACGCACGGGGCCGACCTGGGACGGTGCTCGACCCTCGATATCGACCGGTTGCTGGACACCGTGTGATGGGTCTTGCGGGCATCTTGCTGGGCCTTGCGCTGCTCGTCTGGCTGGCTTTTCGCGGCTGGAGCGTGCTGCTGCTGGCGCCTGCGGCCGCCGTGGTGGCGGCGGCGTTCGCCGGCGAGCCCCTGCTGGCACACTGGACGCAGACCTTCATGGGCGGGGCGGCGCAGTTTCTCGGCCAGTTCTTCCCGCTGTTCCTGCTCGGCGCGCTGTTCGGCAAGCTGATGGAGGACAGCGGGTCGGTGACGGCGATCGCGCGCTGGATGATGCAGCGGCTGGGGCCCGGCCACGCCATCCTTGCCGTGGTCCTGGCCGGCGCGCTGGTGACCTATGGCGGTGTCAGCCTGTTCGTGGCGCTGTTCGTGCTGGCACCCATGGCAGAGGCCCTGTTCCGGGAGGCGGCAATCCCGCGTCGCCTGATGCCGGCGGCGATCGCCCTCGGCACCTCGACCTTCACCATGTCGGCGCTGCCCGGCACGCCAGCCATCCAGAATGCCATTCCCATGCCGTTCTTCGGCACGACGCCGTTCGCCGCGCCCGGGCTCGGGGTGATCGCGTCGGTCATCATGCTCGGCTTCGGCATGTGGTGGCTGATGCGCGCCAGTGCGGCCGCCCGGAGGAACGGCGAGCCCTTGCATTTCGACGAGCCGGCCCCTCCCGGCGAGGCGGCCGAGGATCCGCTGGTGCGCGAGCGCGCGACCACCGCCCAGGGCTTCGATCCGGCCGAGATCCATCATTCGCAGGCGGCCGAGAGTGTGCCTGCGGTGGTCACGGCGGTGCTGCCCCTGGTGGCGGTCATTGCCGCCAATCTCGTGCTGTCGTTCGTCGTGCTGCCGCGGCTCGACACCAGCTTTCTCGCCGAGGCGCGCTGGGGCGCGACCTCGCTGGCGGCCGTGGGCGGCGTATGGGCGGTGGCGGGGGCGCTTACGGTCGCCATCGCGACCCTGCTGGCGGTCAACGGTCGCCGCCTGCCGTCGCTTCGCCGAAGCATGGATGCCGGCGCCAACGCGGCCGTGCTCCCGGCGCTCAGCGTGGCCAGCCTGGTCGGCTTCGGCGCCGTCGTGGCGGCGCTGCCGGCCTTCGCGGTCGTGCGCGAATGGGTCCTGTCGATCGACGGCGGACCGCTCGTCTCGCTGGCGTTGGCCACCAATATCCTGTCGGCGCTGACCGGATCGGCCTCCGGTGGGCTGACCATTGCGCTCGACGCGCTCGGCCCGACCTACATGCGCCTCGCCGCCGAGCACGGCATCGATCCGGCGCTCCTCCATCGCGTCGCCGTCATTGGGGCCGGCACGCTCGACAGCCTGCCGCACAACGGGGCGGTGGTGACGCTGCTCGCCGTCTGCGGCTCGACGCATGCGCGCAGCTATGGTGACATCGTGATGACGGGCATCGTCGGCGCGTTGATCGCCTTGATTGCCGTGATTCTTCTGGGCAGCCTGTTCGGGTCCTTCTGACTCCAAGGAGCTAGACGTGGGATTACGCGACCTTGCTTCGGTCGTCCTGCTGCTGTGGGGAGCGTCGATCCTGGCCGGCTGCGCCCTCCCGCCGCGCGGTCCGGCGGTGCCAGCGGCCGCGGTGCCGCGCGCCCTGCCGCTCGGCATTCCCAATGCGCGGTTCTACGCCGATGGCGATCCCGCTCCGATGGTCGCCGAGGCGACCCTGGCGATCGAGCGGATCAAGGCGGTGCTGCGCGCTGAAGGCCGGCCGAGCCAGCCGATTCCGCCATCATCCTTCCTGGCCATCTCGGGGGGCGCTGACAACGGGGCGTTCGGTGCCGGCTTCATCAACGGCTGGACGACGACCGGCACCCGGCCGGAATTCAGGATGGTGACCGGCATCAGCACCGGCGCCCTGATTGCGCCCTTTGCCTTTCTCGGCCCGAGCTACGACGCGCAGCTGCGCGAGGTCTACACCAGGCTGGGTCCAGACAGCATATTCTCGCGGCGTGCCCTGACGGCGGCGCTGTTCAGCGACGCCATGGCCGACACCCGACCGCTGGGGGCGACCATCGACCAGTATGTCGACGGCCGGATGCTCGCGGCCATCGGCCGAGAGTACGAGCGTGGCCGGCTGCTCATGCTCGGCACGACCGATCTCGATGCGCAGCGCCCGGTGATCTGGAACATCGGTGCGATCGCTGCCAGCGGTCATCCACAGGCGCTCGACCTGTTCCGCAAGATCCTGTTGGCCACGGCTGCCATTCCCGGCGCCTTTCCGCCGGTCATGATCGACATCGAGGTCGACGGCGCTCGGTACCAGGAGATGCACGTCGACGGCGGGGTCAATGCCCAGCTCTTCCTCTATCCAGGGTCGTTCGACCCCAGCTTGCTGCCGGTGCGCAGCCAGCAGACGGCCTACCTCATTCGCAATGCGCGTCTCGATCCGGAGCATGCCGAGGTCGAGCGCCGCACCATCTCGATCGCCGGCCGGGCCATCGGCACCATGCTGCAGGCCGCGGGCTACAGCGACGTCGCGCTGGCCTACTTCCTCACCAAGCGTGACGACGTCGCCTATCGTCTGGCCTATATCGGCGCCGACTTCACGGAGCCGCGTGGCCGGCCGTTCGAGCAGGCCTACATGCGCGCGCTGTTCGACTACGGTTACGCCCAGGCGCGGTCCGGCAGCCCCTGGCACCTTGTCCCGCCGGGCCTGCACACCACCCGGGCGACCCGGCAGACCGGTGACGGGCATTAGTGACGGGGACTGGCCTGCCTCGCGGGTCGCGGGATCTCGGCGAGAAGGGATGCCCGGGTCAGCCTTGGGACGGTGAGCCGATGTGCGGGGAGCAGCGCTTGATACAATGAGGGTGGTTTGGGGCGAGGTTGGTGTTGCGCGGGTGCGAAAGCTCGTGCGCATCGGCCGGGTTCCTGGCGCGACTACACGAAGGGGACACGAATGAGCACTCTGGTAATTCTCGGGTTTGACGGGCTGCACACTGCAGACGAGGTGCTGAACAAGCTGCGCTCTCTCCAGAAGGAATACCTGATCGACCTCGAGGATGCCTGCGTCGTCGAGCGCGACTCCGGAGGCAAGGCGCACATCAAGCAGGCCGTCAATCTCACTGCCCTGGGCGCGGCGGCGGGCGGAAGCCGTGGCGCCTTGTGGGGCATGCTGTTCGGGCTCCTGTTCCTCAATCCCCTGGCTGGCATGGCCATCGGCGCGGTGGCGGGGGCCGGGGCAGGGGCCCTGTCCGGATCGCTCGCCGACTACGGTATCCGCGACGACTTCATCAAGAAGATCAGTGAGACCATCCCGAACGGCTCGTCGGCCCTCTGCGTGCTGTTCCGCAGCGTCACCGAGGACAAGGTGATCCCGGAACTGGAGCCTTACAAGCCGCGTGTGCTCAAGACCTCGCTGTCGAACGAACAGGAAGCGCAACTGCGCGCCGCGCTCGCCAAGTTGAACGCCTAGTCCAGAGCACATTGCAGTCGGCTGAGATCAGCCGACTGCAATGTCCGGCGACGGAGACGACGAAGCTCATCGCGCCGGAGGGCCAGAACATGTTCCTTCCCGGTGACCAGCCGCGCGTGCTGCGGGTCCGCCTTGAAATCGTGTGAATATCCTGCACAAGCTCACCAAGCCGCGGCCTGATGCCGGGCGGGCTGCCCGGCGGCGGTGCGGGACGCTCTCGCGTCGCGTGCCATCGCCGCGTGGTTCGGGGGGCTGCCGTGATCTCAACTAGCCATTCGGAAGAGGCCCGCCGCTTCGCTGCCGAGAGCTTCCGGTCCCACTGGTTGCTATTCGCGCTCGTCGGCGGAGCGTTCATTTTCGCTGCGGCGATTGCCATCCTGGTTCCCGCGCTGTCGTCGATCGCTCCCAACGAGGTGTTGGGCCTGGTGCTGCTGCTCGTCGGTCTCGCGCAGATCGTGCAGTCGGGGAAGATGCAGCAGACCGCCTTGCTTGCCTGGAGCCTGGCGGTCGGCGGCGTAGCGGCCATCGGCGGTGTCCTGGTATACATCGAGCCTTTCCCAGGCGTCGTCATCAAGACACTGGTGATGGCGCTCGTCTTCGTCCTGCACGGGCTGACCCAGGTCGCTTTCGCGGTGAAGGTCCGGCGCTTGCAGGGATGGCACTGGTTCGTCCTGGCCGGAGTCGTCGCGGTGTCGACCGGCGGGCTCATGGTGATGAAGCTGCCCTACAGCCACTCCTTCACGCCTGCCACGGTCGGCGGAGTGTCGCTCGGCGTCACCGGATGGGCCTATCTTGCGATCGCCCTCGCGGCGCGCCGGTCATAGCGCCATCCAGCCCCGGTAGGCGCTGCTACATTGCACGTTTCCAATCTGCGCGCATGGTCGGCGCAATCGTCTCCGGGCCAGAATGCCTCACCAGCCATCCTCTGGGGAAGTGCGAGCAGATTATCGTGCATGAGTGGAAGTTTCTCCGGCGGCGGACCTTCGTCGCGGGCGGCGCGGCATTGGCGACCGCCGGCGCCGTCTCTACCAGCCTGCTTCCGGCCGTCGCCTCGGCCGCGACCGTCAGGCCATACAATTGGAGCCTCGAGCCGCCGACCGACACGCGCGACAATTTCATCGCCTGGGGCGTGGCTCGCGGCGAGGATCCCGTGTTCCTCGGCCAGCGCTGGGATCGGTTCCAGGCCTTGGTGCAGAACAAGGATATCTGGGGCCAGGCGACCAT
>JAXMCP010000055.1:0-11545 GCA_046349295.1 Reyranellaceae bacterium | reverse complement strand
GGTCGATGTCCTCGGCCAACGTGACGCGCTCGATGGCGACCGCCGCCTGGCTGCCGACCGCTTCGAGCAGACGCCGGTCGGAAGCACCGAGCTCGCGTGCCTGGCCGGTCAACAAGACGCCGATCACCGCGACCGGCGGACCACTGGTGCGGATCGGCGTGAACAACCAGCGCGCGCCGGGCAAGGTGTCGGTGCCCCGGCCGGTCGGATGGTCGGCATCCCATGACCAACGCGCCGCGGCGAGGTCTGCGTCGCTGAACTCGCTGTCGGGCGGAAAGGCGGCATGCGGCGCCAGCTTTCCACCAGGCCCCTTCTCGGGCATCAGCATCACGATCTCGGCGTTGAGCAGCCGCGCCAGATGACTGACGACGATCCACAGCAGGTCGTAGAGATCCATCACACCGGCGATCTTGCGGCTGAACGCATAGAGCTCGGCGGTCGCCCGGGCCTCGCGACGCGCCGATTCGGTTCGCGACCGGGTTCGTGCAGCGAGCGTGCTGGCGACGACCGCTACGAACATGAAGAAGAACAGCGCCACGATGTTGGCGGGATCGTGGATCGTGAACTTGTAGAGCGGAGGCAGGAAGAAGAAGTTGTACGACAGCACGCTCAGAGCCGAAACCCACAGCGACGGCACCAGGCCGTGACGTGCGGCCGCGACGAGGACCGGCACGACGTAGACGAGCGAGATGTTGGGCAAGACGATGTAGCCGTCGACCATCATGCCGAATGCCGTGGCCGCAGCGGTCGTGAGGACACCCTCCAGATACGGACCGGGCGTGCGAGGCACGTCGGACAGCCAGTCGCTTGCGCCGACCGGGGACTTGGCCGCGTCGGACGGCGCGACTTCGATGGCAAGCCCCGATCCGCTGCGCACCAGCTCGTCGACCACCGAGCCATGCCTGAACTCGAACCAGCGCGAGCGTGGTGACTTGCCGACCACGATCCGGGTGGCGTTGCGGGCGCGCGCGAAGGCCAGGATCTCCTCGGTCACCGAGCGGCCGGGCACGGTAACGACCTCGGCGCCGAGCTGCGTCGCGAGACGCATGTTTTCCGCGAGATGGTTGCGTTCGGCCTCCGACAGGGCGGTGTGCCGGTCGGTCTCGACATAGAGCGCGATCAACTCGGCGTCGAGGCCACTGGCGGTGCGCCGTGCGGCGCGCACCGCGCTGGCTGCGACCGGGCTGGGGTCGAGACAGACGATCACCCGCTCGCCGGCCGCCCAGGGCCCCGAGATGGCGTGCTCGCGCATGTAGCTGCGCATCTGCTCATCGACGCGCGCCGCCGTGCGGCGCAATGCCAGCTCGCGCAGCGCCGTCAGGTTGCCCGGAGAGAAATAGTGGCGCAGGGCGCGCTGCGCCTGCTCGCGGACGTAGACCTTGCCCTCGTGCAGCCGTGCCATCAGGTCGGCCGGCGTCAGATCGACAACCTCGACCTCGTCGGCAGCATCGACGATGCGGTCGGGCACGGTCTCGCGCACCCGGATGCGGGTGATGCGCGCGACCACGTCGTTCAGGCTCTCGATATGCTGGACGTTCATGGTGGAATAGACGTCGATGCCTGAGGCGAGCAGCTCCTCGACGTCGAGATAGCGCTTGGGATGACGACTACCCTCTGCATTCGTGTGCGCCAGCTCGTCGACCAGCACCAGCGCCGGGCGGCGCTTCAGGATGGCGTCGAGATCCATCTCGCCCAGCATGCGCCCCTTGTACTCGACCTGCCGTCGCGGCATGACCTCGAGATCGGCCAGCTGGGCTTCGGTCTCCGCCCGACCGTGCGTCTCGACGATGCCGGCAACGACATCGACACCGTCGGCCTTGCGGCGGCGTCCTTCGGACAGCATCTCGTAGGTCTTGCCGACACCGGGCGCGGCGCCGAGGAAGATCTTCAGCTTGCCGCGCGTCTCCCGCTTCGCCGCCTCGAGGAGCGCCTCGGGTGAAGGGCGTCTGTCTTCAGCAGTTCCGACCATTCGCCATCGAAGATGTCACCCCGACTTCAGAGCGTCGAGGGCCATGTTGAGCTTCAGGACGTTGACGTGCGGTTCGCCGAGCACGCCGAGAAAGCGCCCCTCGATGCTCCGAGTCACGAGATCATGCACCTTGGCCTCCGGCAGGCCGCGCGCCTTGGCGACGCGCGGTACCTGGAAGAAGGCGGCCGCCGGCGTGATGTGCGGGTCGAGGCCGCTGGCAGAGGTGGTGACCAGGTCGACTGGGACGGGAGTGTTGGGATTCTCCGCCTTGAGCTTGTCGACATCGCCCTGGATGCGTTCGATCAGGGCCTTCGACGTCGGTCCGGCGTTGCTGCCCGACGAATTGGCGGCGTTGTAGGGCGCCGGCATCGTCTTCGACGAGTCGTTGGGATCGGCATCGGTCGTGGCCGAGGGCCGGCCATGGAAGTACTTGGCATCGATGAAATTCTGGCCGATCAGGTCGGAGCCGATCACCTTGCCGTCCTTGATGATCAGGCTGCCGTTGGCCTGCCGGGGAAACACGAGCTGGGCGATCTCCGTCATGGCCAGCGGATAGACCAGGCCGGTGATGACGGTGAAGACGACCATCATGACGATGGCGGGACGGATTTCCTTCAACATGGTCTGATCTCCTCATTCTCCTCCCCGGCGAAGACGCTGCGAGGACCAATGTTCACGCCAACCCGACCGCGGTGATCAGCAGGTCGATCAGCTTGATGCCGATGAACGGCACGACGATGCCGCCGACGCCGTACACCATCAGGTTGCGCACCAGCACCGCCGAGGCGCCGACCGGTCGGTACTGCACGCCCTTCAGGGCGAGCGGGATCAGGGCGACGATGACCAGGGCGTTGAAGATGATCGCCGACAGGATGGCGCTCTGCGGCGTCTTGAGGTGCATGACGTTCAGCGCCTCGAGCTGGGGATAGAAGGCGAGGAACATCGCCGGGATGATGGCGAAGTACTTGGCCACGTCGTTGGCGATCGAGAAGGTGGTGAGCGCGCCTCTGGTCATCAGGAGCTGCTTGCCGATCTCGACGATCTCGATCAGCTTCGCCGGGTCGCTGTCGAGATCGACCATGTTGCCGGCCTCGCGCGCCGCCATCGTGCCGGTGTTCATGGCGACGCCGACATCGGCCTGGGCGAGCGCCGGCGCGTCGTTGGTGCCGTCGCCGCACATCGCCACCAGCTTGCCCTGGGCCTGCTCGTCGCGAATCAGCTTCAGCTTGGTCTCCGGCGTCGCCTGGGCAAGGAAGTCGTCGACCCCCGATTCGGCGGCGATCGCCGCCGCGGTCACCGGGTTGTCGCCGGTGATCATGACGGTGCGGATGCCCATCTTGCGCAAGGTCGCGAAGCGTTCGCGGATGCCGCCCTTGACGATGTCCTTGAGATGGATGACGCCCAGCAGCCTGCCGTCGCGCGACACCGCGAGCGGCGTGCCCCCGGACTTGGCGACCCTGTCGGCCAGCGTCTCGATCTCGCGGGCGACGTCGGGCGCGCTCGCCTTGGCATCGACGTCGGAGATCACCGCCTCGACCGCGCCCTTGCGGATCGAGGAGCCGTCCACGTCGATGCCGCTGATGCGGGTATAGGCCGAGAACGGGATGAACTTGGCATGCAGGGGCGCCATCTCGCGGCCGCGGATGTTGTACTTCTCCTTGGCCAGCACGACGATCGAGCGGCCTTCCGGAGTCTCGTCGGACAGCGAGGCGAGCTGGGAAGCATCGGCGAGATCGCGCTCGTCGACGCCGGCCACCGGCAGGAACTCGGTCGCCTGGCGATTGCCCAGGGTGATGGTGCCGGTCTTGTCGAGCAGCAGCGTATCGACGTCGCCCGCCGCCTCGACGGCGCGGCCCGACATGGCGAGCACGTTGAAGCGCACCAGCCGGTCCATGCCGGCGATGCCGATGGCCGACAGGAGCGCACCGATGGTGGTGGGGATCAGGGTCACGAACAGCGCGACCAGCACCAGGACGCTCATCGTGCCGCCGGCATAGGCGGCGAAGCTCGGGATGCTGGCGACCGAGAAGATGAAGATTATGGTCATGCCGGCGAGCAGGATGTTGAGCGCGATCTCGTTCGGCGTCTTCTGGCGTTCCGCGCCCTCGACCAAAGCGATCATGCGATCGAGGAAGGTCGAGCCGGGCTGGGCGGTGATGCGCACCTTGATCCAATCGGAGATGACCTGGGTGCCACCGGTGACTGCCGACCGGTCGCCGCCGCTCTCGCGGATCACGGGGGCGGACTCTCCGGTGATCGCCGCTTCGTTGACCGAGGCCACGCCCTCGATCACCTCGCCGTCGGACGGGATCAAGTCGCCCGTCTCGACCAGCACGACGTCGCCCTTGCGCAGCTTGGCCGCCGGCAGGCTTTCCCAGTGCTTGTCGGAAACGTCGGCCAGGCGCTTGGCCATGGTGTCGGTCTTGGCGCGGCGCAGCGTGGCGGCCTGCGCCTTGCCTCGGCCTTCGGCGACGGCCTCGGCGAAGTTGGCGAACAGCACCGTGAACCAGAGCCAGAGATTGATCTGGAACGAGAAGCCCAGCCCGCCCTTGCCGAGGACGATGTCGCGGATGAACAGGATGGTGGTCAGCGTGGCCACCACCTCGACCGTGAACATCACCGGGTTGCGGATCATGACGCGAGGGTCGAGCTTCCGGAGGGCGTCGACCAGCGCCGGTCCGAGGATGCCCGGATCGGCGAGGGCGGCGACGCCCGTCCGCTTGCGCGAAGAGAGTGCGATTTCCATGGGAAAGCCCCCTTGTCTCAGTAGCTCTTCTCGGTAGCTCGTCTCAGTAAAGCGTTCCGGCGAGCATCGCGAAGTGCTCGACGATCGGGCCGAGCGCCAGTGCCGGGAAGAAGGTGAGACCGCCGACGATCAGGATGACGCCGACGACCAGGCCGACGAACAGCGGCCCATCGGTCGGGAAGGTTCCCGCCGAGGCCGGCACGATCTTCTTGGCGGCGAGCGAGCCCGCGATCGCCACCATCGGCACGATCATCAGGAAGCGGCCGATGAACATCGCGAGCCCGATGGTCGTGTTGTAGAACATCGTATTGGCGCTGATGCCGGCGAAGGCGGAGCCGTTGTTGCCGGTGGCCGACGTGTAGGCATAGAGGATCTCGCTGAAGCCGTGTGGCCCCGCGTTGGCCGGCCCGGCCAGCCCTGAGGAAACCACCGTGGCAATGGCGGAGAAGCCCAGGATGGACAGCGGCAGCACGAGGATGGCGAGCAGCGCCATCTTCACTTCCTTGGCCTCGATCTTCTTGCCGAGATATTCCGGTGTCCGGCCGACCATCAGGCCGGCGACGAACACCGCGATGATGGCGAACATGAGCATGCCGTAGAGGCCCGCACCGACACCGCCGACGATGATCTCGCCGAGCTGGATGTTGAACAGCGGGATCAGGCCGCCAAGCGGCGTGAAGCTGTCGTGCATGGCGTTGACCGCGCCGCACGAGGCGGCGGTGGTGATGACGGCGAACAGCGCGGAGTTGGCGATGCCGAAGCGGACGTCCTTGCCCTCCATGTTGCCGCCGGCCTGCTGCGCGGAGGCGCTGGCGTCGACGCCGAGCCTGGCGATGTTGGGATTGCCCGACGCCTCTGCCGAGTAGGTGACGAGCACACCGCCCAGCCACAGGATGCCCATGACCGCCAGCACCGCCCAGCCCTGGCGCTGGTCGCCGACCATGCGGCCGAACGTGTTGGTGAGCGCTGCGCCGATCGCGAAGATCAGCACGATCTGCACGAAGTTGGTGAGAGCGTTGGGATTCTCGAACGGATGGGCGGAGTTGGTGTTGAAGAAGCCGCCGCCGTTCGTGCCCAGCATCTTGATGACTTCCTGCGAGGCTACCGGCCCCTGGGCGATCACCTGCCTGGCGCCTTCGAGAGTCGTCGCTTCGGTGTAGGCGCCGAGATTCTGCGGCATGCCTTGCCAGACGAAGAACAGCCCGACGACGATCGAGATCGGCAGCAGGATGTAGAGCGTGCAGCGCGTGAGATCGACCCAGAAATTGCCGATGCCCTGGGCGGAGCGGCGGGCGAAGCCGCGGACCAGAGCGACCGCCAGCGCAACGCCGGTCGCCGCGGAGACGAAATTGTGCACGGTGAGTCCGGCCATCTGGACCAGATAGCTCATCGTCGTTTCAGGCACGTAGGATTGCCAGTTGGTGTTGGTGTCGAAGCTCAGCGCCGTGTTGAAGGCGAGGCTTTGCTCGACCGCCGACTGGCCGGACGGGTTGAACGGCAACACGGCCTGGAAGCGCATCAGCGCATAGAGGCTCGCGAAGCCGACAAGGCTGAACAACAGCATCGAGATGGCGTAGGCCATCCAGCCCTGATCGCTGCGTTCATCGACGCCGCTCAGCCGGTAGATGCCACGTTCCAGGGGTCCCAGGACAGGCGACAGGAACGTGCGCTCGCCGGCGAAGACGCGTGTCATGTAGCCGCCGAGCGGCTTCACGAGCAGCACGACGACGACCGCGAACAGCGCGATCTGGATCCAACCGTCGAAGGTCATGATTGCATTTCCTTCTAGAAGCGTTCCGGTCGCAGCAGGGCATAGACCAGGTAAACCAGCAGGCCGAAGGTCACTCCGGCGCCGAGGATGTATTCGATCAGCATGTCGGCTTCCTCACAGCCGGTCGCAGGCGTAGGCATAGGCGATAGCCAGCGCGAAGAGACCGCAGCCGACCGCTACCAGGATGATGTCGAGCATGGAGAGCCCCCTATCGCCCGCGGCAAGACCGGGCGTGAGCCGTATGCGAGGATGTTGATGCATTGTCGGGCTGCCGAGCGGCTGGCCCCACTATCCGGCGATACCGCCGGCCGACAGGGTCACCGTGATCGCCAGCGCCACGGCCAGGTGAATGGCCAGGATGACGCCGATTTCGCCTAACACCTTTTTCGCCGAAGGGCCGTCCAGGCGCACATCGTCGTCGATCGCGTCGACCGGATGGGTTGTCACCGTCCGCCGGGAAGAGGGAAAGGACGTGTTCATAGCGCCGGGACTTTGGATCGGAACGCCATAAGAATTCGACGCGGGAAACATCTACGGCGCATAGGTAATCCATACATGCACCACAGGACCGCCATGCGCCGGGCGTTGCCTCACAGGCGACCGGTGAGGCGCTCGTAGGTGATGTACAGGCAGAACAGCACGAAGCCGGAAGCAAGGGCGATGTGGAGCATCGAATTTCTCCTCGCCCAAGATGAATGCAACCCGCCATAGGATCTCCAGCGGTCAGATCGAGGTCCGGCATAGGCGCCGCATAAGTATTCCGCATGTCACAACCATGAATGGCGGCCTCGACTGAACGAAGGCCGTCGAGCCCTGTCAATCCGGATTGTCGTTCGTTTGTGAAGTCCGCCGTTTCTCTATGAAATTCCTATATCGGCCGGAATCGCGGCGAATGGATTTCCTAGATCGGAGAATGCTCTTGTCTTGTTCCCTCCCCCGTCATCGGAGGTGCCGCCAATAAGGGGCGGAGGGGGAAAGCCGCAGTCGAGCTTCATCATGATTCCGGCGTCGGAATTTCATGAGCCTCGTCGGAGGCTTTCCCCCTCCATCCCTCCGGGCCTCCTCCCCCGATGGCGGGAGAGGAATATCAGACGCGTTCACTCACTTGCGTCGATTCGGGGGAGCAAATGATGAATGACAAATTGTTGGGTGTGCTGGCCGGTGGCGCGGTGTGCCTCGGTTGTGCAGGCTCCTTTGCGCAGCCTCAGCCGACGACATCGGAGACCCAGCCGGCACCCTCGTCGACAACGGCTCTGCCAACCGAGAAGGAGACCTGGAAAGGTCCGTTCGGCGGGACCTTCAGCGCCAGCTTCGCCTTCGCCACGGACTACTCCTACCGTGGCCTCTCGCAGACCCAGCGCCAGGTCGCCGTCCAGCCCGCCTTCGGCTACGAGACCCCGTCGATCGGCGAGAAATTCGCCGTCAGCGCCTATGTCGGCGCCTGGGGCAGCAACGTGAACTTCCCCGGCACCGGCACCACCGCCGAGATCGACCTGCTCGCCGGCTTCCGCGCCAAGGCCCTCGACGACAAGCTCAGCTTCGACCTGGGCTACATCCGCTACAACTACCTCAGCGCCCCCTCCGACCTGTTCTACGACTTCAACGAGTTCGGCCTGGTCGTCGGCTACGATTTCGGCGTCGCCCAGCTGAGCGCCGCGCTGCGCTACAGCCCCAACTTCTTCGCCAATTCCGGCAACGCCTGGTACAAATGGGGCCAGGTCGCCGTTCCCCTCCCCTTCATCAAGCTCAACGAGAACGTCGCCTTCAAGCTGTTCGGCACGATCGGCAACCAGTACGTCGAGCGCTTCGCCAACTACGGCATCCCCTGGAACAACTACTGGGACTGGCAGGTCGGCTTCACGGTCAACGTCTATGGCGTCGACCTCACCATCGCCTATGTCGACACCAACATCGACGTCGAGCAGTGCGGCAACACCTACAACTGCGCTGCCCGCGCCATCTTCACCATCAGCAAATCGTTCTGAACGCCCATCCGACGTCAAGGGCTCACATACTGTGAATGATCGAATTGGCCATTGACCGTCCATGCGCGCCACGCAATACCCGGCGCATGATCCCGGGCGCGTTTTCTCACGATGTCGACCGCTGAAGCGAGCGCATCGTCGACTCCGAACAAGCGGACGGCGGCATTGACCCTGGCCGCGCTCGGCGTGGTGTTCGGCGACATCGGCACCAGCCCGCTCTACACCGTCAAGGAATGTTTCAGCGAGTTTACCGGTCTCCAACCGACGACCGAAAACGTGATCGGGATCCTGTCCCTGATCACCTGGGCGCTGATCGTCATCGTTACATTGAAGTATGTCGTCGTGGTCATGCGCGCCGACAATCGCGGCGAAGGTGGCGTGCTCGCATTGATGGCCCTGGTGTCGCGACAAGCGGGGATTCCCGAGCGACGGCGCCGCATCTATCTGATGCTCGGCATGGCCGGCGCCGCGCTGTTCTATGGTGACTGCCTGCTGACGCCGGCGGTCTCGGTGCTAAGCGCCGTCGAAGGCCTGCAGGTCGCGGCGCCCGGGCTGCGTCAGGCCATATTGCCGATCTCGCTCGGCGTGCTCTGCGCGCTGTTCGCCGTGCAACGCTTCGGGACGGCGGGGGTTGGCCGCTGGTTCGGGCCGATCACGCTCGTGTGGTTCGTCGTGCTGTTCGTGCTCGGCGCGCGCCAGATCATGGAAATGCCCAGCGTGCTGGTCGCCCTCTCGCCGCACTATGCGATCGGCTTTGCCCTGCATCATGGAGTCGTCACCTTCCTGGCACTCGGCGCGGTGACGCTGGCGGTGACCGGCGCCGAGGCGCTCTATGCCGACATGGGTCATTTCGGCCGCGAGCCGATCCGCCGCGCCTGGCTGTGGCTGGTGCTGCCCGCCCTGCTCGCCAACTACTACGGCCAGGGTGCGCTGCTGCTCGGCGAGCCGACCGCCATCGACAATCCGTTTTTCCGCCTCGCGCCCGATTGGGCACTGTTCCCGTTGATCGTCCTCGCGACGGCCGCCACGGTGATCGCCTCGCAGGCGACGATCTCCGGCGCATTCTCGATGGCCCAGCAGGCCGCCCTGCTCGGCCTCAGCCCGCGCATCCGCATCCAGCACACCTCGGCGAGCGAGTTCGGGCAGATCTATGTGCCGGCGATCAACTGGCTGCAGCTCGCGGGCGTGGTCGCGCTGACACTCTCCTTCAAATCGTCGAGCAACCTCGCCGCGGCCTACGGCATCGCCGTGACCGGCACCATGCTGGTCACCACCCTGCTCGTGCTCGCGATGGCGGTGCGCGGCTGGCAATGGCGCTGGGCCTGGATCGTTCCGGTGTTCGCCGTCTTCGTGATCGTCGACGGCACGCTGTTCGCCGCCAACATGCTGAAGTTCCTCGATGGCGGCTGGGTGCCGCTTGCCCTCGCCGTGGTGATCTTCGCCGCCATGTGGACCTGGCTGCAGGGCAGGATGGCCGTCGCGGCGCGCGAGCGCGAAGGCGCCCTGCCGATCGAGACGCTGCTCGGAAGCATCGGCCCGGGTCGCGTCCATCGTCCGCAAGGCACAGCCGTCTATCTGACGGCGTTCTCCGACAACGCGCCCAATTCGCTGCTGCACAACCTCAAGCACAACGAAGTGCTGCACGAGCACGTCGTGCTGCTCACCATCTCGGTGCCGGACGAACCGTATGTTCAGGCCGACCAGCGCGCCACGATCATCCATCTCGGCAAGGGCGTGCACCGCGTGGTGTTGAGCTACGGCTTCATGGAGCAGCCCGACGTGCCGCGCGACCTCGCGCGCCTGGCCGACAAGGGCGTGCCGTTCGAGCCGATGCGCACGTCGTACTTCGTCGGCCGCAACAGCTTCGTCGGCGGCGCCAAGCCGCTCCTGCCGCGCTGGCAGCAGAAGCTGTTCCTTGTGCTGTCGCGCTTTGCCGCCAACGCCGGCGACTTCTTCGGCCTGCCGACCAACCGCGTCGTCGAGCTGGGCAGCCGGATCGAGATCTAGAATTCATTGCCGGGAGTGCGCCACTCCCTGGCGCTCGTGATCCTCTCACCCGAAATTGACGACGGTTGACAAGCACTCGGCTCTATGCGATTGCGAGGCATTCGCAATTCAAGACTGAAGGGAGGCTTTTAGAGCCATGAGCCAGCCACCGCGCTCGGCGAGGCCCGAAGAAAATGGAGGAGAAAAGGCTTCCGGTCCGGCCCCACCGGTCGTCGATAGCACCACTCTGATGAGCGGCAAGCGTGAGCTGATCATCCGGCATGGCACCGACACCTACCGCCTGAGGGTCACCGCCTCCAACAAGCTGATCCTCACCAAGTAAACGTACCCGAGGGACCATCCCTCCCCGGTCAAACTGCCCAGCCAGCCGGTCGCGAGACCTGCCGCCAGCCAGGCGCCCTTTTTCGTTTTGGGGACCTGGCCATGAAAGCCCAATCACTTAGCGTCATCCTGCTTGCGACCACCGTCTTCGGCGGCATGGCCGCTCACCCCTTTGCAGGCCCAAGCGCCACCACCAACTGCACAACCCCCTGACCCGCAGGCGGCACCTCTTCGTCGACGCAGGCCGCCGTGACCACCACAGCAACGCGCACGTGACGTCCGCTCGACGACGCCCAAAGCTCCGGATCGGTCCCCTGAAGGCCACGAAAAGGCCCCGGGTAAAATCATCGCCAAAGCAGAGGCAATTGGACATAAACAAGCCGGATTTACTGGCTGATATAGGCATCATGGGCGACCGTCCCACCCTGATCGTGACCACGCGGCTCGGCGTGCGGCCGTTGGGCGTGCGCGGCGATCCGCTTCATGCGGTCGCCGGCCAGCTCCGCGCCGTGATCCGGCGTCGCCTGGGCGACGGTCCGGCCGATCTTCTCGCCGATCCGCAACTGCGTGAGAACGGCGACGGCATCGACTGGTATGCCGCGCGCTCCGGCGCGGCACGGCGGCTTGCCGATCTCGAGGAGAGCGGGCGCGCCGCGGCGCTGGCCACGGTCGAACGTCACCTCGAGGCCATCCGTACACTCGGCGCCCAGCTCCAGGCGCCGGCAGGCGCCGAGGAAGCGCGCCTC
>JAXMCP010000054.1:0-12905 GCA_046349295.1 Reyranellaceae bacterium | reverse complement strand
TCGGCGCCGAGGCATCGACCCAGTTCGGCTGGCGCGCCCTGGGCCGCGGCGGGCGATTGATCGTCGTCGGCTTGTTTGGCGGAACGTTCTCCGTACCGCTGCCGATGTTCCCCTTCACCGGCTGCCAGATCATGGGCTCGGTAACCGGCAGCCCGGCCGAGATGAAGGAGATGATGGACCTCGTCACGGCCGGCAAGGTGACGCCGGTGCCGATCATCAAGCGCAAGCTCGACGAGGCCGACGCCACGCTCCAAGAGCTGCGCAAGGGCCTGATCATGGGACGCGCCGTCCTGATCCCGTGAGTCAGGCCGGCCGCGCGCTCGCCTACGCTTTCGAGACGGGGACGCTCGCACCGCAGCGGGCGTTCTTCTTGCGGGCCGAGCTCACGCCCTTCCGAGATGTCGATGCAGAGCAATCCTTCCGCCCGGAATATCTGCGCCTGAAGAAGGCCGGCTGGTCGGTCGTGCCGCGCCTCGAGCACGGTGCCTATCGGCTTGGTCAACTGTTGCTGACCAAGCACAAGGAGGAGAACTTCGCCAACATCGCACGCGCCTGGTCGCTCCTGGACGAGGGCGGCACGCTGGTCTGCTCCGGCGCCAACGACGACGGCGCGGCGAGCCTCGAGAAGCAGGTCGGCAAGGCGCTGGGGCTCGATGGCCAACTCTCCAAGTTCCATTGCCGGGTCTTCTGGCTGACTCGCCGCGAGCAGAAGCCACCGGACTATTGGCGCGAGCTTGCCGCGCTGCGGCCGGTCGCCGAGGGCGAATGGCTGAGCCAGCCCGGCATCTTCTCCTGGGATCGCATCGACGACGGCTCGGCGTTGCTCGCTCGCCATCTGCCGGACGATCTTGCCGGCAACGTCGCCGATTTCGGCTGCGGTTGGGGTTATCTTGCGCGCGAGGTCCTGGCCCGTTCGCCCGCGGTTGCGAGGATCGACCTGATCGACGCCGAGCATCGCGCCATCGAGGCGGCGCGCGCCAATATCACGGACCGGCGCGCCGCATTCCATTGGCTCGACCTCACCCAGGAGCCCGCTCCAGGGGCCTATGACGCCATCGTCTGCAATCCGCCCTTCCATGCCGGCCGCGCCGCCGAGCCCGCGCTCGGCCAGAGCGTCATTGGCGCCGCAGCGCGGGCGTTGCGACCCGGCGGCCGATTCTACATGGTCGCCAACCGCGGCCTGCCTTACGAGCCCCTCCTCGAGGCGAACTTCGCCTCCTTCGAGACCTTGGCCGACAACAACAAGTTTCGCGTGAGCCTCGCCGTGAAGTGATCGCAGGTCTTCTGGACCGCGCACGTCTCGCGCGCTCATGCTCATGGGCGCGCCCGACGCGGTTTACCGCGTCTTTGACGCGCGCGGCCCGGGAGAGCCTGATCAGCGAGTCGGGCTGAAGAGTCCTGCAATCAGGAATTCCTTGTTGCCGCCGGCGCCTTCGATCGGGCTGTCGGCGACACCGAGGACACGCCAGCCGGCTTGTGCTGCCAGCCACGCCTCGATCGTAGCGCACACTTCGGCATGAAGCTCGGGGTCACGCACGATGCCACCCTTCCCCACCCTGCCCTTGCCGACCTCGAACTGCGGCTTGATCAGCGCCACAAGATGAGCGCCTGGCGCGGCGAGCGCCAGCGCCGCGGGCAGCGCCGTGCGCAAGCCGATGAACGAGGCGTCGCAGACGATGAGGTCGATCGGCTCGGGCACGTGCTCGTGTGTCACGTCGCGGATGTTGGTCTTCTCCATCGAGACCACACGCGGATCGCTGCGCAGCTTCCAGGCGAGCTGGTTGGTGCCGACATCGATGGCATAAACCTTGGCGGCACCGCGCTGCAGGAGAAGGTCGGTGAATCCGCCGGTCGACGCCCCGACATCGAGGGCGATGCGTCCCGCGACCGGGATGGCGAAATGATCCAGCCCCTTCTCGAGCTTCAGACCACCGCGCGAGACGTAGGGATGCAGCTGCCCCCGCACCTCGAGTGACGTTTCGAAAGCGATCGCGTGACCCGGTTTGTCGAGGCGACGATCGCCCGCGAAGACAAGGCCCGCCATGACCAGGCGCTGGGCGGCCGCCCGGGTCGGCGCCAGGCCACGGTCTACCAGCGCCTGATCGAGGCGAATCTTTGCCGGCCGGGAAGTCATTTGGCTACGATCCGCTTACCACGCGCAGCGCGCAGGGCACCAACGCAGTGTTCTGCAAGCCATGGCCGAGTTCGTGTTCGGCACCCGCGGCGGCGCGATCGTGCCGCGCCCGATGGTGGTGCGCGGCGACATCGATCCGACGAGCTCGGTCGACGTTCTGTGGGCGATGATGACTCGCTGCCACCCCGGCGCCGGCGAGATCGACTTTCCGCATCTCGCCACCAACCCGCGCGATGCTTTCCTGCGGTCCGACGAGAAGGCCGCGATGTTCACCACCAAATTCGGTGCTGAGCTGCCTGCCGCCCGAGGACTGGACGAAGAAGACGGCGCCGGTGACGGCGAGCTTCGACGAGCTTTGTCTTGTCCCAGAATTGCGAGAAGGCGGTGCGGTCGATATCGAGATTGGTGCCAGCCTGCACGGCGCTCGCGCGGTGAGGACGGGTCGCCGTGGACCCACGCGCTCCTCGGGAAGGTCGCCTCCCAGGCGGCGATAGAAGTGGATGCGTCGGGGTTGCTGCTTACAATATTGAGCTGGTTCAGGGTCGGCCGCGTCCGGTCCATGGGCTCACTCCCGACTAGAGGCAGATCACATCTAGCATGATCACGAAACTTCTCGAGGGCGAACGCGCCCTGGTAACAGGCTGCGCCGGCGGCATCGGTCGCGGCATCGTCAAGGCGCTGATGGCGGAGGGCGCCACGGTGCTGGGCAGCGATATCAACGCGCCGCCGGCCGAGGACGGTATCGATTTCCTGCCGACAGACCTCGCCCGCCGCGACGGATGGAAGGGCCTGCTCGACGGCGCGATCGCCCGACTGGGCACGATCTCCCTGCTCGTTCACGCCGCGAGCCCGCGCCGCCAGGAGGTCGACACGCCCCTGACGGTCAGCGAAGCGACCTGGGATGCCATGACCGACATCAACCTGCGCTCGGGCTTCTTCCTTGCCCGCGAGGCGGGACGGCACATGCGCGACAACGGCATCAAGGGTCGCATCCTGCTGATCACCTCGCAGCACCGTGAAACTCCCCGCAACCTGCCGCATTACAGCGCCTCGAAGGCCGGCATGACGATGGTGATGAAGGAGCTGGCGCGCGTGCTGGCGCCCGACGGCATCCGGGTCAACGCCATCGCCCCAGGGGCCATCCCGGGCGGCGGCTTTGTGGCCGGCGATCTCGGTGCTCTGGTGGCGCAGATCCCGCTCGGCCGCGCCGGCACGCCGGACGACATCGCCCAGGTCGCCGTCGCCGTGCTCTCGGAACGATTCGGCCGCTACATCGTGGGCACGACAGTAGAGGTCGATGGCGGGATCGGCCTCCAGAGCTGGATCCCTTCCAAGGCTTGACCAAGGGGCTCGGAATGACGATTTTCCCCCCGCCGAAAGACACCCAACAGGGGGGTTCACAATGACGCTACGCATCAATTCGACCGCGCCTGATTTCAAGGCCGAGACCACTCAGGGACCGATCGAGTTCCACAAGTGGATTGGCGACGGATGGGCGATCCTGTTCTCGCACCCGAAGGACTTCACGCCGGTCTGCACCACCGAGCTCGGCTACATGGCTGGCCTCAAGCCCGAGTTCGACAAGCGTAACACCAAGATCCTCGGCCTGTCGGTCGACCCGGTGTCGAATCATTCCAAGTGGGCCAAGGACATCGAGGAGACCCAGGGCCACGCCGTCACCTATCCGATGATCGGTGATCCCGAGCTCAAGGTGGCGACCGCCTACGACATGCTGCCCGAGGGCGCCGGCACGACCTCGGAGGGCCGCACCGCCGCCGACAACGCCACCGTGCGCTCGGTGTTCATCATCGGCCCCGACAAGAAGATCAAGGCGATGCTCACCTACCCGATGAGCTCGGGCCGCAATTTCGACGAGGTGCTGCGCCTCCTCGAATCCTGCCAGCTCACCGCCAAGCACCAGGTGGCGACCCCGGTGAACTGGAAGCGCGGCGAGGACGTCATCATCGTCCCAGCCGTCTCCGACGAGGCCGCCAAGGCGAAGTACCCCAACGGCTGGAAGGCCCCGAAGCCCTACCTGCGCATCATCCCGCAGCCGAAGGATTGATTTGCTGATCTCCCCTCATGTTCCTCTCCCCCCGCTAGGGGGAGAGGTTAGGTGAGGGGGTTGCCGGTGAAGTGGCAGCCATCGAGGCCCCCTCACCCAGCCTGTCCCCCTAGCGGGGGAGAGGAGCATGACGAACGATCCTACGCGCTCGGTCGCCTCACCGACCGCACGTCGCGGCCCAGCGCTTCAAGCGCCGTCGCGACGATCTGCGGGGCATTGAGGCCGGCCCACTCGTACTGCTTGGCGGGCGCCGCGTGGTCGAGGAAGCGGTCGGGCAGGATCATCGGGCGGATCTTCAGGCCGCCGTCGAGCAGCCCGGCGGTCGCAAGGTGCTGCAGAACCTGGCTGGAGAAGCCGCCGATCGCGCCCTCCTCGATGGTGATCAGCACCTCGTGCTCGCGCGCCAGGCGGCGCACCAGGTCGGTATCGAGCGGCTTGGCGAAGCGGGCGTCGGCCACGGTCGTGCTCAGGCCCTTGGCGGCGAGATCCTCGGCTGCGACCAGGCATTCGCCCAGCCGCGCACCGAAGTTCAGGATCGCGATCTTGGTGCCCTCGCGGACGATGCGGCCCTTGCCGATCTCGAGCGGCGTGCCCCTCGCCGGCAATTCGATGCCCACGCCCTCGCCACGCGGGTAGCGGAAGGCGCTCGGCCGATCGTCGATCTCGGCCGCCGTGGCGACCATGTGCATCAGCTCGAGCTCGTCGGCAGCCGCCATCACCACGAAATCGGGCAGCGAGCCGAGGTAGCCGACGTCGTAGGAGCCGGCATGGGTCGCGCCGTCGGCGCCGACCAGACCGGCACGATCGATGGCGAAGCGCACCGGCAACTTCTGGATGGCGACGTCGTGCACCACCTGGTCGAAGGCGCGCTGGAGGAAGGTCGAGTAGATCGCGACGAACGGCTTGAAGCCTTCACAGGCGAGGCCTGCGGCGAAGGTGACGCCATGCTGCTCGGCGATGCCGACGTCGAAGCTGCGCTCGGGGAAGCGCTCGGCGAACTTGTCGAGGCCGGTGCCCGACGGCATGGCCGCCGTGATGGCGACGATCCGGCGATCGGCCTCGGCCTCGGCGATCAGCGCCTTGGCGAACACGGCCGTGTATTGCGGCGCGTTGGCGACCGGCTTCGATTGCTTGCCGGTGATGACGTCGAACTTCACGACGCCGTGGTACTTGTCGTCGCTCGCCTCGGCCGGAGGATAGCCTTTGCCCTTCTTGGTCACGACATGGACCAGGATCGGCTTGTCGAGCCGGCTGTCGCGCGCGTTCTTCAGGACCGGCAGCAGATGGTCGAGATTGTGACCGTCGACCGGGCCCACGTAGTAGAAACCCAGCTCGTCGAACAGGGTGCCGCCGGCAACGAAGCCACGCGCGAATTCCTCGGCGCGTCGCGCCGCCATCTCGAGCGGTCGCGGCAAGGCCTCGGCGAAGGTGCGACCGAGATTGCGCAGCGTGACATAGGGCCGCCCCGAGAGCAGGCGCGAGAGATGGCCCGACAGCGCGCCGACCGGCGGCGCAATCGACATGTCGTTGTCGTTCAGCACGACGATCAGCCGGCTGCGCAGGGCGCCGGCATTGTTCATCGCCTCGTAGGCCATGCCGGCGCTCATCGCACCGTCGCCGATGACGGCGACCACGTGGTTCTTGCCGCCGGCCAGATCGCGCGCGACGGCCATGCCCAGCCCGGCCGAGATCGAGGTCGACGAATGCGCGGCGCCGAAGGGGTCGTATTTGCTTTCGCTGCGCCGGGTGAAGCCTGACAGCCCGCCCTCCTGCCGCAACGTGCGAATGCGGCTGCGCCGGCCGGTGACGATCTTGTGCGGATAGGCCTGATGGCCGACGTCCCAGATAACCCGGTCGTTCGGCGTATCGAAGACGTGATGCAGCGCGACCGTGAGCTCGACCACGCCCAGGCCGGCGCCGAGATGGCCGCCGGTGACCGAGACGGCCGAGATCGTCTCCTGGCGCAGCTCGTCAGCCAACTGACGAAGCTGGTCGGTCCGTAGCCGCCGGATGTCCGCCGGCGTGTCGACAGTGTCGAGAAGTGGCGTCGTGCTCTGCCTTGTCATGAACTCATCATACTCCTGCGCACGGTGCTATGCGCGCCGCGCAACAACGAATTCGGCCGCCTGCTTCAGGAGGTCGGCGGCCTGCCCGAACGGCTCGAGATGCTGCGCCGCCTGCCTGGCCAGCAGGTTCGCCTGGGCGCGGGCGCGTTCCAGGCCGAGAATCGACACGAACGTGGCCTTGCCCGACGCCGCATCCTTGCCCGGCGTCTTGCCCAGTTGGGCAGCGTCACCCTCGATGTCCAGGAGGTCGTCGACGATTTGGAACGCCAGCCCGAGATCATGGGCATAGGCCGCCAGCGCGACCCGCATCGGCTCGCTCGCCTTGCCCAGGATGGCGCCTGATGTGCACGAGAAGGAGATCAACGCCCCCGTCTTGAGACGCTGCAGGCGGGTTATGGCGCCGATCGACATCTCGCCTGCCGCCTGGCGCTCGGCCAGCATATCGAGCATCTGCCCGCCCACCATGCCATGGGCACCGGCCGCCTTGGCAAGCTCGCCGACCAGGTGGGCCCGGACCGCCGGGTCGCCGTGCGTGTCCTCATGCGCCAGCACCTCGAACGCCAGGGCCTGCAGGGCGTCGCCGGCCAGGATGGCGGTCGCCTCGTCGAACTGCTTGTGGCAGGACGGCTTGCCACGCCGCAGATCGTCGTCATCCATGGCCGGCAGGTCGTCATGGATCAACGAATAAGCGTGCACGAACTCGATGGCGCTCGCCGTTCGCAGGGCCGGCAGGGCGGAAACCTTGAGCAGCGTGGCCCCGGCCAGCACGAAGAACGCGCGCAGCCGCTTGCCACCGCCCAGGCTGGAATAGCGCATGGCGTCGAACACCCGCGCCTCGCCTGTTTCCCCCTTGGGCAGCAGCCGATCCATGGTGCGCTCGACCGATTGAGCAGCGAAATCCAGCGCGGCCTCGAACCGGCTATGAGACGACAACGGCATGACAGGAAAGCCTATTGCAGGTCGGTGGGTTGGGTGCCGACCGATCCATCGGCCGAAAATACGATCTTCTCGACCTTCATCTTGGCCTCCGCGAGCTTCTGCTCGCAATGCCGCTTGAGCAGGGCGCCGCGCTCATAGGCCGTGATGGCCTCGTCGAGCTTGACCTGGCCGCGCTCGAGCTGCTGGACGATGGCCTCCAGCTCTTTCAGCGCATCCTCGAACGACAGTCCGGCAATTTCCTTGGGCAATGTAGGTTCTTTAGCCAATTTTCGCCTCTCGGGGGGTGTGGTTCGATCGTAGCCGGACGCGTCCGTCAGGGCCAGACGAGCTTGCCGACGGCGGCGACCGGACGGCCGCGCGAGGCCCGATTCATGGGCAAATTCCGCAATTCGAGGTGGATTCACGCATCTGTGTCATGGCCGCTTTGCACGTTCGCAGGTCAAAACCCTCGTTCGCGCATTGCGGCGACCGCAAGGCGGTGGCACGTTTCGCCCCGCAACGAAATAAACGGCCATTCATAGGAGAAAAACGCAATGGGCAACGTGAGTCACCTGGTCACCCGGACCGCCGCCTTCCAGAGCTCGCTCGAGAATGGTCTTACCGAGGGCTCGACCGGCAAGGACCGCCAGTTCGTCACCGCGCTGGCGCGCGGCCTCGACATCCTGCGCGCCTTCCACGCCGGCGAAGGTATGCTCGGAAACCAGGAGATTGCCCATCGCACCGGCCTGCCCAAGCCGACGGTCGCCCGCCTCACCCATACGCTGACCGAGCTCGGCTACCTCAATTACATAAGGCGTTTCCGCAAGTACGAGCTCGGCGCATCGGTGCTGGCGCTGGGCTATGCCGCGATCTCGAGCATGGATGTGCGCCGCGCATCGCGCCAGCCGCTGGAGCAGATCGCCCATGCGCTCAACGCCTCGACCGCGCTGGGCGGTCGCGACCGTCATTCGATGATCTATCTCGAGGCCTGCCGCGGGCCGTCGGTCGTGGCGATCACGCACGACGTCGGCACGCGCGTGCCGATGGCGAGCACGGCGATCGGCCGCGCCTACCTGTTCTCGCTGCCCGACGTCGAGCGCAACAAGCAGCTCGACGCCATCCGCCGCCGTTGGCGCGACGATTGGACGAAGGTCAAGGCCGGTCTCGATCGCTCCTTCAAGGAGCTGGCCGACCGCGGCTTCTGCGTCACCTGGGGCGAGTGGCTGCCCGAGCTGTGCGGCGTCGGCGCCCCCCTGCGCAATTCCGACGGCACGGCCGCCTATGCCATCAACGCCTCGGCGCCGATCTACCAGATCAGCCGCGACCGGCTGGAAGCCGATTGGGGCCCGCGTCTGGTCAAGGTCGCACGCGACATCCGTACCGGCATGGCCGCCCAGCCGGCGACCGCACCTGCAACGATGCGGCCGGTGACCAACGGCCAGCGGCCGCCGATGTCGGCGATGGTGCGCCGCTAAAGCGTTCCTGCGGAGATGCCGATCCAACGACCGGCCGACGCCCGGCCGGTCGCCGCGCACCAGTTCCGCGGCTTCAACGGGCTGATCGGGCACGAGGTCGTGTCCTGGCGCCCGGGCTTCGTCGAGATGCGGCTCGTCGTCCGGTCCGAGCTGTGCAACGCCAACGGCCTGCTGCATGGCGGCGTCCTGATGACGCTGCTCGATTCGGCGAGCGGCTTTGCCTGCACCTTCAACGACAGCGCGACGGCGCGGCGCCTCAGCGTCACCCTCGCCTTCACCACGCAGTTCATCAAGGCGGCGCGCGACGGCGACGTGCTGACGATCTTCGGCGCCTGGCGCCCGTCGACCAGCCAGAGCACTTTCGCCGCCGAGACCGAGATCTACGACCAGAAAGGCGACCTGATCGCCACCGGCACCGGCACGTTCCGCTACCTCAAGGGCGAGCGCAGCGACGGCACGCTGAATTTTATCGACCAGAAAGCGGCGGATTGAGCCGCCCTCTCTTGTCATCCTGAGCGTAGCGAAGGATCTCATCGCCAGAAGGTGCAGAGCACGCGTGACGATCGGCGATGAGGTCCTTCGCTGCGCTCAGGACGACATGATGGGTTCGGAGGAGCGATGCGTAGACGGACGTTTGTGAATCGCGCGCTGCTCGGCGGCGCCTGGGCGGCGGGCGTGCCCCTCGTCACCTCGGCGCAGACCGAAAAGCCCTACCCGACCAAGCCGATCCGCATCGTCGTGGCGCTGGCGGCAGGCGGCAACGTGGATGCGATGACACGGCTGATCGGCGAGAGGCTTTCGACCTCCCTCGGACAGCCAATCATCGTCGAGAACCGGCCGGGCGCGACCGGGGGGATCGGCGCCGCAGCGGTCGCCAAGGCGGAGCCTGACGGCCACACCATCCTGTTCGCCATCAGCAGCATCGTGCAGAGCATCCGCCTGCAGAAGAACCCACCCTACAGCCTGGCTGAGCTGGCACCGATCGCGCAGCTCGCCGACCTTCCGCCAGCCTTGGGCATCGCCCAATCGCTCGGCGCCAAGACGCTCGCCGAGTTCGTCGCGCTGGTCAAAGAACAGCCCGGCAAACTGTCCTACGGTTCGTACGGCATCGGCTCGAGCGGCCACATCATCGGCGAGTACCTGAAGCGCAGCACCGGCATGAACATCGTTCATGTGCCGTACAAGGGCGAAGCGCCGGCGATCACCGATCTGCTGGCCGGCCAGGTCGCGGCCGTGTTCGGCTCGGCCGGCGCCATGTCGAGCCAGCCCGGCAAGATCAGGATGGTCGCGGTCTGCGGCAACCGCCGCCCCGTGCGCTTTCCCGACACCCCGACGTTCGACGAAGCCGGATTCCCCCTCGGCGGGTTGACCGGCTGGGCCGGCGCCTTCGCGCCGGCCGCGACACCGAAGCCGATCGTCGACAGGCTCGCGGCCGAGATCAATCGCACGCTGCGCATCCCCGAGATCAGGGAGCGCATCCTCGATTTCGGCTTCGAGCCGACAGGCGAAGCGAAGGAACCCTTCGCCAAGTTCGTCGAGGACCAGTACGTCGTCTGGGGCGCCGCCATCAAGGACGCCAATATCGAGCCCGAGTGAGAGGTCTGACTTGAAAGCCATGGTCTGCCGGGCCTTCGGCCCGCCTGAGAGCCTCGTCCTGGAGGACCTCCCGTCTCCGCCCCTGCAGCCCGGACAGGTGCGCGTCGAGGTGCACGCGAGCGGCGTCAACTTTCCCGACCTGCTGGTGCTACAGGGCAAGTACCAGTTCAAGCCCGACTTTCCGTTCGCGCCGGGCGGCGAAGTGGCCGGCGTCGTCAGCGAAGTCGGCGCAGGCGTTTCCCATGTCGCCGTCGGCGACCGCGTACGCTGCTCCGTGCGGTCGGGTGGCTACGCCGACGAGGTTGTCGTCACAGAGGCGCAGATCGTTCCCCTGCCCTCGGCGATCGATTTCCTGACCGGTGCCGTGATCGGCTCCGCCTACGGCACGTCGCTGCATGCGCTCGCCGATCGCGCGCGCCTCATTCCGGGCGAAAGCGTCCTGGTGCTGGGCGCAACCGGCGGCGTCGGCATGTCGGCAGTGCAGCTGGCCAAGCTGCTGGGCGCGCGCGTGCTGGCCGCCGGCGGCAGCGACGCCAAGCTGGCCAAGGTCACCGCGGCCGGCGCCGATGCGGTCGTCAATTATTCGACGGGCAACCTGCGCGAGGCGATCGCGGCCTTCACGGGCGGCAAAGGCGTCGACGTCGTCTACGACACGGTGGGCGGCGCGATGAGCGAGCCGGCGTTGCGCTCGACCGCGTGGCGCGGCCGTTTCCTCGTGGTCGGCTTCACCGCCGGCGAGATCCCGCGATTGCCGGCCAACCTTCTGCTGCTCAAGGGCTGCGAGGCCATCGGCGTGTTCTATGGCGACTACATGAAGCGCGAGCCCGAGCAAGGACGCGCCGAGTTCCGCCGCCTGCTGTCATGGTTCGAGACCGGCGAGCTGAAAGCGCCGATCGACCGCATCTACCCGCTCAAGGATGCTGCGATCGCGCTACGCTCGCTGGCCAACCGCGAGGTGGTCGGCAAGATCGTGATCACGCCGCGCTGAAGTCACGCCAGCAGCGCGTACAGGTCGGTCTCGAGCTGCGCCGGATCGACACCCTCCCAGGGACTGTAGATCTCCCAGTTGACGCCGGTGAGCGAGAGCTTCTCGGCCTTGCACCAAGCGAACAGGGTTTGCCATGCGCCTGGCATGCCCTCGAACGATCCCTTGAGCTGGAAGTGTGCCGCACGACCAGCCGGCAGGTCGGACGGCACGACGTCCCCGTCAGCCGCGAACGGCCGCGCGACAATGGTTCCGATCTCCATGTCGAGCCTGCTGTCGGCCAGCACGCGGAAGCGCGTATGCGGGCGTCCGACAGGACCAGCATCGAGGGACTTCAGCACAGCGCCGACTTGGGCGCGAGCGTTGCGCTGGGCCGCTGGAATTTCGGCGAATGGCACGCTCGCCCTGACGATCGCGGTGAACTGGCGCTCGACGGTCACGACGTTGCAAGTCGACATTGGATCCACCTGACACTTAACTTTACAGTTAAGTGTTAGGCAGAGACCGGGACATGTCAACGTTGGCGGCTACTTGATCGTGATGCTGGCCCCGCCCAGCCCGACGAACTCGGTCTTCGCCACGCCCGGTCCCGGCAGAAAGACCGGCAGATGGACCGAGCCGGTCAGCACGACATCGCCCGCCTTCAAATGCTGGCCGTGCTCGATCAGCTTGTTGGCGAGCCAGGCGAGCGAGATCAGGGCGCCGCCCATCACGTTGGCGCCGGGACCGGCCCCGATCTCCTTGCCATCGAACTCGGAACGGCCCTTGACGTTGGCGAAATCGAGCGACTGCCAGTCCTCGATCTCGGTGCCGATGATGCAGGCCGCTTGCAGCACGTCGTCGGCGATGCGCCCGGGGCCACTGAGCTTGGCGACGTCGGTGTAGCGGTTCTCGACGACTTCCGAACCGCAATAGAGGTTGCCGACGAACGGCTTGATCGAGTCGGCAGTGTAGTGCTGGCCAGCCGGCGCGTCCTTCGCCAAGCGCGCGACCATCTCGCATTCGATGCCCGCCTTGATCGGCCACCCCTTCTCGAACACCGCGCCGCTCGGCCGCACGCCGCTCTGGTAGATGCCGGCGAACACCGGCCCCGAAAGCTTCATCGGCTCGTACTGCGTCGGCAGGGTCATCGCGACCTTCCAGCCTGCCATGCGGTCACGGCCGTCGGCCGTCAGCCGATCGTGCACGGCGAACTGCACCTTGTAGGAGTCGGCTTCGGAGAGAGCCGCCGTTGCGGCGGCGATGTCCATGGGCTTGCGACTGCGCCGGCCCTCGACGATGCGCTCGGCAAGCGCGGCGATTTCCTTTGCGTCCATTTTGCTGCCCTCCTGTTCATGCTCTTCCGGACCGCGGGCCTCTTGCCCGCGCATGTTGTCATGAGCGGGCAAGATGTCCGCGGTCCGGAGAAGCTTACGCCGCCTTGGCCGGATGGTAGTTGCCGTAGAAGCTCTGACCCTTGTCGGCCATGTCGCGCAGCAGCTTCGGGACCGCGAATTGCGAGCCGTACTTCTGAGCAAGCGCGTCGCACTCGGCGACGAACTGCTTGACGCCGACCTGGTCGATCAGGCTGACGGCGCCACCGGTCTGCGGCGCGAAGCCCAGGCCCATGATCGAGCCGACATCGCCATCCTGCGGGTTGGTAAGCACGTTGGCCTCGAGGCAGCGC
>JAXMCP010000053.1:0-12932 GCA_046349295.1 Reyranellaceae bacterium | reverse complement strand
TCAAGCAGCGTCGTGACCTCATCGTCTCGATGCTGAACCAGGCCCGCGGCCTGCGTTGCGCGCGGCCGGAGGGCGCCTTCTACGTCTATCCGTCCTGCGTCGGCGTGATCGGCAAGACGACGCCCGAAGGCAAGAAGATCGAGAACGACACGGACTTCGTGAACTACCTGCTGGAGTCCGAAGGCCTGTCGGTCGTCCAGGGCTCGGCCTTCGGCATGGGGCCGGCCTTCCGCATCTCCTACGCCACCGCGACCGACCTCCTCGAAGAGGCCGGCCGTCGCATCCAGCGCGCCTGCGGCGCCCTGACCTGACGCCCTCCGAGCGGTGGGCGGCCGGTTCCCTGTAACCGGCCGCGCGCATTCGTGTTGACAGCAACTCCCCTGCATGAGAACGATTTCATAGGGAGTTGGTCAGGGGTGCGGATCAGATGGGTGTCGGCGGCCAAGTGAGCTCGTCGATCTTCCTGCGCAATGTCGAGAAGGTATATGGCATCGTGCAGGCGCTCGCGCCGTTGAGCGCAGAGCTGCGCGCCGGCGAGGCGGTCAGCATCGTCGGACCGAGCGGCTGTGGAAAAAGCACCCTGATGCGGCTGATCGCCGGCCTGGAGCCGCCGACCCGCGGCGAGATCCGTGTCGGCGGCGCCCCCGTCAGTGGGCCGCTGACCAATGTCGGCATCGTCTTCCAGCGCGACTTGCTGCTCGAATGGCGCAACGTCCTGGGCAACGTCCTGCTGCCGGCCGAGATCAAGGGACTTGCCGGTCTCGAGCCGCGCGCGCGGGCGCTGCTGCAGGAATTCGATGTCGCCTCCTTCGCCGGCGCCTATCCCTGGCAGCTTTCCGGCGGCATGCGGCAGCGCGTGGCGATCGCCCGCGCCCTGCTGACCCGTCCGGCCCAGCTCTTCCTCGACGAGCCGTTCAGCGCCCTCGATGCGCTGACCCGCGACCAGATGAACGTGCTGCTGCAACAGGTGCAGAGCAGCGAAGGCGTCACGACCCTGCTGATCACGCACAGCATCTCGGAGGCGATCTTCTGCTCCGATCGTGTGCTGGTGATGTCGGGGCGGCCGGGCACGATCATGGACGACATCAGCGTCCCTTTCGAACGGCCGCGCCGCCTTGCGCTGCGTGAGACGAGCGCGTTCACGGCGATCGGCCGGCGCATTCGCGAGCAGTTCGAGAAGGCGGGAGTGCTCGTCGGATGACGACCGGAACGACCGAAGCCCCGGGGATCGCCGCACCCGGCTCGGCAAAAGCGTCGCCTTCGGGCGTCGGCGATGCGTTCGCCGGCATCCTGTGGCCGCTATTGAGCGGCCTGATCGGGCTGGCTCTGTGGGAGGGGCTGGTCCGCCTGTTCAAGATCCCGATCTTCATCCTGCCCGCACCGACGCAGATCCTGGCAACGATCGGCCAGCACTGGTGGTACCTGCTGAGCCAGCTCGCGGTCACGACCCTGGCCGCCGCACTGGGCCTCGTCATGGCGGTGGTGTTCGGCCTTGCCGCCGGCGCTGCGATCACCGCCTCGCGGCTGATCGATCGCATGCTGACGCCGTGGCTGGTGATCGCCCACGCCGTCCCCAAGGTGGTGATCGCGCCGCTTTTCCTCGTATGGTTCGGCTTCGGCCTGCAAAGCGAGATGTTCTTCGTCGTCGCCTTCACCTTTTTCCCGGTGATCGTGAACACCGTGACCGGGCTGAAGTCGGCCGACCCCGAGCAGATCCTGATGGTCCGGGCGATGGGCGCCACGCCGGGCCAGATCCTGCGCAAAATCCAGTTCCCGAGCGCGCTCGCCAGCATCTGTGCGGGCATCAAGCTCGCCGTGACGCTGGCGCCGGTGGGCGCCGTGATCGGCGAGTTTGTCGCCTCGAACAAGGGGCTGGGCCACCTTTTGATCAGGGCCGTCGGCGACATGGACACGTCCCTCGCCTTCGCCGCGGTCACCGTCTTCTCCATCTTCGGCGTCCTGCTGTGGCGCCTCGCCGAATGGGTCGAGCGCCGCGTCCTGCCCTGGCATCCGAGCCAGCGCGAGGCGTTCCTGCTGCGCGGCGGCGTCAACTGAATGCAAGGGAGGTAGCGTTGATCGCACGTTGGATGATCGGTTCGCTGGCGGGGCTTCTGGCGCTTGCCGGCTCGGCCGAGGCGCAGACGCCGGTGAAGGTGCTGCTCGACTGGGCGTGGCTGCCCTATCACGCGCCGTTCCTGATTGCGCAGGAGAAGGGCTACTACAAGGATGCCGGGCTGGAGGTCACGCTCGAGCAGGGCCGCGGCTCGGCGACGACCGCTCTGATCCTGTCGCAGGGCGGCTTCGACATCGCCCATGTCAACACCACCAACACCGCGCAGATGATCGGCAAGGGCGGCGCCATCAAGGCGGTCGGACTTTATCAGCACAAGACGGCCGCTGCCTTCATCGGCATCAAGGGCAAGGCCAAGCTCGACGGGCCGCAATCGCTGAAGAGCCTCAAGATCGGCAGCACGCCGGGCGGGTCCGACGCACTCAGCCTGCGCATCTTCGCCAACGCCAACGGCATGAAGGTACCCGATCTCAACGTCGTAGCGCTCGACGCCAACGCCAAGACGACGGCCCTGTTCGGCGGAACGATCGACGTGGTGAGCGGCGACAGCCCGGCCTTCAACGCCTACGTCCGCGCCACCGGCCAGGAGCCCGTGACCTTGCAGCTCTCGGACGCCGGCGTGCCGCTGCTCGGCTTCGGCTTCGCCGTCAACAACGCCTGGCTCGCCAAGAACCCCGAAGCGGTGCGCAAATTCCTCGCCGCCACCAAGCGCGGCTTCGCCGATGCGGCGCGCGACTACAAGGCGGCTTGCGAGTTGATCCAGGCCAAGGTCCATCTCGCCGGCACGATCGAGCGCTGCGTCGACTACAACCAGGGCCTGCTCGCCTTGTCGACGCCGCCCACCAGCCCCGAATGGGGACAGCAGTCGAAGGAGGAATGGACCAAGCTGGTGACGACCCTGCGCGGCGCCGGCGAGCTGCCCAACGACGACAAGCCGGTCGATAGCTTCTACACCAACGATTTCGTGCCGAAATGACTTTGGCGGCGATGCCTGAGATCAGCCGTCGGTCGGCCGGACGCTACGACGCCATTGTCGTGGGCGGCGGGCACAACGGCCTGGTCGCGGCCTCGTATCTTGGCCGCGCCGGGTTGAAGGTGCTGGTCGTCGAGGCGAGCCCGGCCCTCGGCGGTCCGGCCGCGACCATCGAGTTCATGCCCGGCTACTTCGCGACCATCTCCAATTCGCCGGGCTCGCTCGAACCGAAGATCGTGAGCGACCTCGAGCTCGAGCGTCATGGCCTGCGGTTCGTTCGTCCCGATCCTACGCTCGTGCAGCCCCTCACCGACGGCCGGCTCTATGTCGGCTGGCGCGATCCGGCGCGCAACAACGCGCAGCTCGAGACCTATGCCCCCGGCGAGGCGGCGCGCTATGCGGCCTTCTTCGCCTATCTGCAGGCCTTCGCCGATCGGCTCGGCATCTCGATCTTCGAGCCGCCGCCGACCTTGCAGCATCTCGTGCGAAACCTGACGAGGCTCGAGGACCAGGAGGCTTTCAGCCGGATCCTGCTCGGCAACGTGCGCGACCTGATGGACGAGTTCGAGCTCGCGCCCGAGACCCGGGCACTGATCGCGCCCCTCGCCGTGGTCGGCGGCCAGGCCGCACCCTCTACCCCGGGCACGCCGTTCAACCTCATGATGCGGCCGCTCTCCCTCGCCTCGTTGCGTGACGGCGGTAGCCAGGACCCACGCCTGATCCCGTTGCGCGGCTCGACCGGCCTCGCTGTCGGCGGCATGGGCGCCATCATCGAGGCGATGCGCGTCGGCATCGTGGCGCTGGGCGGCGAAGTGCGAATGTCGACGCCCGTCAGCTCGATCCGCAGCCTGGATGGGCGCGTTCTCGGCATCGTCACCGACAAGGGCGACGTGTTCGACGCGCCGGTGGTGATCTCGGCCATCAATCCCAAGACCACCGTCACGTCGCTGGTCGACGACACCGCGCACTGGGGCGAGCTCAAGCCCAAGGTGCAACGCAAATCGCTGCGCGGCCGCGCCTTCAAGGTCGTGCTCGCGCTCGACGGCATGCCGCGCTACGGCGGCGTCGCCTCGGAGGACGATGCGGCGAGCTTCGCGTCGGCCCAGTTTCGTATCGCGCCGACTCTCGAGTACATCGAGGAGGCCCATACCGACATGCTGGTCGGCCGGCTGTCGCACAAGCCGGTGATCTGGGGCCTCTGCCCGTCGATGACGTCGCCGATGCTGGCGCCGCCGGGCAAGCACGTGCTCAGCCTCAATATCGGCAACGCGCCCTACTATCTGCGCGAGGGAACCTGGGAAGAGCAGCGCGACGTGTTCGCCAAGCGCGCCATCGCCAAGCTCACCGAATACATGCCGACCCTGCCCGACCTGATCAGCGACTATCGGGTGATCGATCCGACGCAATTCGAGCGCGAGTTCGGCCTGGTCGAGGCCAACATCACCCATGGCGACACGCTTCCGTCGAACATGTTCTGGATGCGGCCGATGGCCGGCCTGCACGCCTATCGCACGCCGACGCGCGGGCTTTACCTCAGCGGCAACGGGACGTGGCCGGGCAACTACATCTCCGGCATTTCGGGACACAATGCCAGCCAGGCCGTGCTGCGCGATCTTGCCCAGAACGCCGACGCGGCGGCGGCTGACCCCGGGGCGCCGCGATGGTGAGCGTGGTCGCCGTCGCCCGGCGGGCCGGCGTATCGCCGGCCACCGTATCACGCGTGCTCGGCGGCCGGGTGCCGGTCACCGCCGAGACGCGCGCGCGTGTCCTCGAGGCGATCGAGCAGCTCGGCTATCGGCCCAACGAGGTGGCGCGAACCTTGCGGGCCGGCCGCGGACGCGCCGTCGCGCTGGTGATCGGCGACATCGAGCAGGGCATCAACGGGGCGCTCGCCAAGAACGTGCAGCGCGAGCTCGAGTCGCAGGGCCTCGACCTGCTGCTGTTCGATCTCGGCCATCGCCAGGACCGGCTGCGTCACATCCTCGAAAGGGCGCCCTCGCTCGGCCTGCGCGGCCTCCTGCTGTCCTCGCCGCACGTCATGGATATGGAGGTGCTCGCGCCGGCGATCCGGGCGGCGACCGAGAGCGGCATCGACGTGCTGTCGGTCAGCCAGGATCTCAGTGCTTTCGGCATCACCTCGATCGTCAACGACGACGCAGGGGGCGCAAGCGCCGCCGTCGCCCACCTGCTGGCCCGACAGCGCACGCCGATCGCCTTTGTCGGCCGCATCGCGAGCTCGGCGGTCGGCCGGGCCCGCTTCGACGGCTATCGCGACGCCCTGATCGCGAGCGGCATTCCGGTCGATCCGTCGCTGGTGTGGGACATCTCCGAAGGCTACCGGGCGGATGCGGGCTATCGCGCCACATCGGAGGCGCTCGATCGCGGCTTGCGCTTCCGCTCGATGCTGGCAGCCAGCGACGAGCTGGCGCTGGGCTGCATTGCCGCCGCCGGCGATCGCGGGCTGTCGATCCCGTCCGACATCGCCTTCGTCGGCTTCGGCGGCCTGGGCATCGGTGCCTTCGTCCGGCCTTCGATCTCGACCGTCGCACTCGATGTCGACGCCGTGGCGCGCACCGTGCGCACCGTCTTCGAAGCCGGACAGGACAAGGCCAGTCCGCCGACCCGCCATCTCATCGCCACCAAATTGATCCTGCGCCAATCGGCCTAGGACACGGAAAAGGGGAATCAAATGCTGATCGACGGCCTGCAGTGCGGCCATTTCACCCGCGAGACCTTCGCCCACCTTCGCCAGGCCGACGTCGGTGCGGTCACCGTCACCTGCGGATTCTGGGAGGGCACCGTCGAATCGCTCGATTCGATCGCGCGCTGGCGCGACCTCGTCGCCGCCAACCAGGATCTGGTCGCGATCGCCACGACGGCGGCGGAGATCGAAGCCCTCGCCGCGTCGGGCCGCACGGCGATCATCCTGGGCTTCCAGAACTCCAACCTGCTCGAAGGGCGAATCCGCTTCGTCGAGCTGTTCGCCGAATTGGGCGTGCGCGCCATCCAGCTGACCTACAACAATCAGAACGAGCTGGGCGGGAGCTGCTACGAGGACGAGGATTCCGGCCTGTCACGCACCGGACGCGAGGTGGTGCGCGAGATGAACCGCACCGGCATCCTGGTCGACCTGAGTCATGTCGGCAATCGCACCACCAAGGACGCCATCCTGTGCTCGGACAAGCCGGTGGCCGTCACCCACGCCAATCCCGACAGCCTGTTCCCGCACAAGCGCAACAAGACCGACGATGTCCTGAAGGCGCTGGCGGAAAGAGGTGGCGTGCTGGGCTGCGCCACCTATCGCAACATCACGGGCGATCATTACTGCAGCTCGCTCAGGAACTGGTGCGAGATGGTCGCCAAGGCGGTCGACATCATGGGCGTCGACCATGTCGGCATCGGCACCGACCGCAGCCACAACTTCACCAAGCCCGATTACGACTGGATGCGCATGGGACGCTGGACGCGCGGCATCGACTACGGCGCGGCCTCGGCCGCCCGGCCGGGCAAGGCGCCGCCGCCGGCCTGGTTCACCGAGGTGCATCATCTCGGCCTTCTGCCGGGCGGCCTGCGCGACGTCGGATTCTCGCCCGCCGAGGTGGCGAAGATCACGAACGGCAACTGGCTGCGTCTCTATCGCGACGTCTTCGGCGCCGCCGAGCAACGCGACGCCGCCAGGCTCGCCTTCGTGCAAAGCGATCCCGTGCTCGCCACGACGCCGCGCCTGTCGGCCGCATCGTGAGCGCGGCCGATCGGGAGCGGATCGCGCTCGACGTTCACGCTCATCTCGCGCCCGCCCTGCCCGACCGTCTGGCGGCGATCGCCGGCGTGACCTGGAGCGCCGACGCGGGCACCCTCACCATCGATGGCTATACGCTCGCGGCGAAATCGGTCTACCGGCCGGAGGCGCTGGTCGCGTGGATGGACGAGCAGCGCGTCGAACGCGCCTGGATCTCCATTCCGCCGCCTCTGTACAGGCTCGGGCTCGACGCCGAGGCGATGCGACTGTGGGTCGACTACGCCAATGACGGGCTCGATGTGATGGCGGCGCAACACCCCGACCGGCTGTCCCCGCTCTATCACCTGCCGGTCACGCATCCGACGCTCGCTGCCAACGTGGTCGCAGAGCGCGCGCGCCGGTCCAAGGCCCGCTTCGCCATGCCGGCCGGCTCGCAGGATCACAAGGTGATCCTGTCCGATCCCGCGTTCGGCCCGCTGTGGTCGGCTCTCGATGCCGCCAGGGCCTTCCTGTTCCTTCATCCCTGCAAGGGATGCGACCCGCGCTACGAGCCGTTCTACCTGCACAACCTGCTGGGCAGCCCGATGGAAACGGCGCTGGCCGCCGCCCATCTCGCGATGTCCGGCGTGCTGGAGCGCCATCCCGGCATGACGGTCTGTCTCGCCCACGGCGGCGGTGCGTCAGCCGCGGTCGCCGGCCGACTCGAACGCGGCCAGGTGACGGGTCGCCCTGGCGCCGATACCGGCGCGATGAAGCCGCGTCTGGCGTTCAAGCATTTCTGCGTCGACTGCATCGCCCACGACGCCGATGCACTGACGCTCGCCGCCGCCATGCACGGCCGCGACCACGTGCTGTTCGGCTCGGACTGGCCGTTCTCGATGGGCCTGCCCGACCCGCACAGGCAGCTCGCCGACCTCGAGCCGGGCTTTCGCCGCCAGATCTTCCAGGCCAACGCGCAGGCGCTGCTGAAGCAATGAGCCTTCATGGTCCTTTGGACCGCGGGCGTCTCGCGCGCTCACCGAGCTCATGAGCGGGCGAGGCGCCCGTGGTCCACAATGAGCACGAGCGCCACTGATGAGCAGAGGCTACCTACAGATCGATGCGGTCGACACCCCAGTCGATGCCGGCGACGTCGGGCAGCTCGCGGCCGTCGTCCTTGCCGATCTCGGCCTTGATTGCACTCTCCAGCTTGCCGTTCATGGTCGTCAGCAACGCCGCGTTGGCGCCGCGATTGTTGGCGAGATTGTTCACCTCGCCGGGATCGCCCTGCAGGTCATAAAGCTCCACGTCGTTCCATTCGAAGAGCTCGTCGATGGTGGTCGGACTGTTGTGGTCGACCGGCGCGAAGTAGCGCGTGAAGCGGTAGCGGCCATCGAAGGCCGAGCGCACGTGGCCGCGCTTCTTTAGGTCGGGACGGAACGCCTGCCGCTTGGCTTCCTCCTTCGGATCTTTTCCCGCCATGATCGCCTTGGCGGCAAAGTCGAAGACGGCCGAATCGTTGCTCGCCAAGCCGCTATAGGTGAACAGCGTGGCCGGACGCACGGCATCGACCGCCTGGCCGCCCGGATTGCCGAGCAGCGGAGAGAGATCCTTGCCGGGCAGCGCTCGACCGGCCAGCTCCCCCGCCCGGTCGGGCTTCACGCCGGCCAGGGCAAGCAGCGTCGGCGCGAAATCGATATGGCTCGACAACGACCGGCACTGCTGGCCGCCCATCACGTCGGGATGGACGATCAAGAGCGGCAGATGGTTGGTCTCCCGATAGGCGAAGGGCCCCTTTCCGCGCAGCCCGTGGGCGCCAGCCATCTCGCCATGGTCGGCCGTGAACACCACGATCGTGCTCTGGGAGAGGTTCAGCGCTTCCAGCTCGGCCAGCACCGCCTCGATCGAACGGTCGACGTTGCGGATGCAATTGACGTAGTAGTCGTTGAAGCGCTTCCAGCGCACATCCTCCATCGGCACGTTGCCCAGGATGTAGTCCCAGATGCGATCGAACTCGGCGTGCGCCTTGGGCCGCCCCGCCGCATCGAGCGGTTGGCGCAGGCTCATCGGGAGCGGCACGTCCCAGGTCGCCTTGTAAAGCGCATGCTCGGGCGCGCGCGCAGCATGGAGCCGCAGCTTGCCCGTGTCCTGGACCGCCTCACCCGGTGCGTCGGTGTTGAAGTACATGACGTCGTGCGGATTGACGAAGCTCGCAACCATGCACCACGGCTTGCCATCGTCGCTCAGAGGCCGCCCCTTGGTGCGCAGCCAGTTGATGGCGCTGCCCGCCGTCATGTGGTCGAAGCTGTAACCGCCCAGCGTGTGGCCGATCAGGTCGCCCGGAGAGAAATTGTCGGAGAAGCCGTACTTGTCCATGTGGGGGGTCATGAATTGCCCGACCTCGCGCGTGTCGAACTCGCGCGACAGGTGCCACTTGCCTTTGTAGGCGGTGTAGTAGCCGGCCTTGCGCAGCATGTGGCCGATTGTGGGATGCTCGAAGCCCAGGCTCTTCATCCACGGCACGTCGAGATTCTCGTACATTCCGTTGTCCGCCGTCTGCAGGCCGGTGAGCATGACCGAACGCGACGACGTGCACATGGTCGCAGGGCACTGATGATTGGTGAAGGTGACGCCGGTACGCGCCATCCGCTCGTGGCCGGGCAGCGACAGTCCGGCGGGCCAGCGCGACTGATGCCGTTCCTGGTCCGTGAACACGAAGAGGATGTTCAGTCCCTGCGACGCCGCGCGGGCGCGCCACGACCCGAACATCACCTTGCCAAAGAGAGAGGACGAAGCCGCCCCCTTCAGGAGCTGGCGGCGCTTCAAGGCTGTCATCGCTGTCCAATCCGATTCGGACGTGTACAATCGAATTTATATGATTTGTCCAAAATTTGATGACAAGTATAAAAATGAAGCCTCTGCCCGCCATCCTGCGCCGTCGTGACGATCCGCCGCGCCTGCCCAAGCGGGAGCGGACGCGGCGCAAGCTGGTCGCTGCGGCGATCGCCTCAATTTCCGAGCACGGCGCAAAGGGGACGACGATGCTGCAGATCGCCGAGGCCGCCGGGATGACCACAGCCACCGTGTACAATCATTTCCCCACCAAGGCCGAGATCGTGCGCGCGGTCGCCGTGTCCGTCGCCGAGACCATCCGCGAGCGCAGCGCCCCTGCCCGTGCCGCGCTTCCAACCGGCGCCGAGCAGATCGCCGCCGGATGCCGCCGCTATCTCGGCCTCGCCGAGAGCAGCCCGGCCTGGGCGCTGCTGGTTCTCGACGTCGCCTCCGTCGACGCAACGTTTCGCCAGACCATCTCGGGTTTCGTGCAGACGGAGCTCCGTCGCGGACTGCGCGGCGGCGAGTTCCACGTTGCCAGCGAAGCCGCGGCGCTGGACCTTGTGATCGGCGCCACGATGGAAGGCATGCGCCGAATTGCGCTCGGCGAGGCCCGCCGGCAGCACGCCGCCGCCGTTACGGCCGGCATCCTGCGCGGTCTGGGAGTCTCGGCTGCCCGGGCAGATCGCCTGTCGAATCGGAAGCTGCCCTTGTTCGCCGGCAATGACAGCCCGGCAACCTAGGCGAAGGTGATGAGGGCGGCGGCGACGGTTCCGAGGAAACCGATCGCGAAAATGGTTCGCCCGGTGTTCTCGACGACGTGCGTCGATCGCCCGGCCAGGCGATTCCGCTCGGCCAGCAACACGGTGACGATGCAGGTCAGGCAGAGTCCAAAGAAGACGAAGAAGCCGTACTCGACGGCGATCACGTAGCCCACATTGCCGAGCTGCCCGTTGATCGCGGCAAGCAGGACGGCCCCGGACAGTCCCGCCGTGATCGCCACCGTGACCTTGGCAGCCGCCAGTGCCGGCGGGAAGAACAGCGTCGCGAACATGATCAGCGTCATCAGGCCGAGTGGCAGCAATGACTTGATCAGGGTGGTGCCGATGTGGCGCTTCACCTCGATCTCGAGGGCGAAGCCCGACAGTTCCCGGATGCGTTCCGCAGCAGCGAGGCCCGGATCTCCGACCGACGATTCGGTGACGAGATTTTCGCGGCCTTGGGCGAGGCGAAGCCGCTCCCATTGAGTCAGATTCCGGAATGCGCCGCGTGCCGCCGATCGATCGCCGGCGCCGATGGCCGGGTCGAGCGAGCTGCGATCGACCACATAGACCAGCCGATCGCTCGACGCGCCGGCGTTGAAGAAGCGGATATTCAGCGTCTGGTGGTCGGCCGGGTAGCGGCGCAGATCATAGTCGTTCTTGAAGTCGCCGCCGACCCGCCACAGGCGATAGGTCGTTCCATCATCGAGATCGCGCTGGCTCGCCGGCTGGCTTCTGTCGAATCGACCGCGCACCATGTCGGGGAACTCGAAGCGCGTCGGATCGGCACCAGGCCCCCCGATGCCCTTGGCGTAGCGCACCCACACATAGAAGTCGGCAGTGAAGGTCGACTGGGCGATATCGATGCGCGACAGCTCGTTGAGATAGATGCCGGTGTAGACGACCTGCTGGCGACGGGCATAGCGGCCCGGCTCGACCTCGATCAGCGTGCCGTTGGCGATCTCCTCCGGTGCCGGGTTGGCGACTGGCACAAGCTGGATCGGCGCCGATTGGAACACCCCCTGGTCGAACCGCCCGATCCTGACCGGCAGCGGCCGCCCCCGATCGGGTGTGAACCAGATCGGGCCGAGCAGGCCCGGCACGCCGCGCGTCGGGCTGTCGAGCGACTTGAGATAGGCATAGACCGCTTCGCGCCGGGCCCGCAGCGTCGTGGCGCTTCGCTGGGCGGCGGCAGCGCGCAGCGCCGCGACAGCCAACCGGCCCGCGTCATAGCCCTGAACGGCGATCCACATCGCCGACGTCTCGCCCTTGCCGTAGCGCGCCTCTAGGCGCTCGGCAAAGTCGAGTGTCCTGGCATTGGCGCTGTCGAGGATCACCGGCGCAGCCGCATAGACGTTGTTGGTGAAGAACCCGCGGTTCTGGCGCTCCTCCGGGAGGTTCTTGAACAGGGCGGCAAAGGCCTCGTCCGCCAATCCCGTGCCGCCCAGAATCGGCACGTCGACCCCGCGCCGGCGCCATTCGGTCACCAGGGCCGCGGCGTCGGCATCGAGCGTCCCCAGGATGATGGCGGCCTTGCCTTGTGTCGCGGCGGCCTTGCGGCCGGCTTCGTCCCGTTCGGCCGGCGTGGTGAACGGGTAGAACGTCGCTTCGATGCCCCGTTGCTCAGCGCCGCGCTTGAAGCCCTGCGCAATCGTCTGCCCGTAGCCGTTGTCGACATAGATCACCGCGGCATGGGTGCGCCCGAGCGCATAGTGGGCGTAGTCGGCGAGCCAATCGCCGATCTCGCTGTTCTTGAAGTTGGCGTGGAACGTCGTGGAATTGCGGGTCACGAAATCGCTTTCGACCGCCGAGACGATCGACACCAGCCCGGCCTCGGCGAAGATCGGCCCGGCGGCAAGCGAGGCTGTCGACAGCATCGGCCCGACCACGGCCAGCGCATCGCTGGCGGCGAGGCGCGTCGCGACCTTGCGCGCGCCATCGTCGGTGCCGCCGTCATCCATGATGTCGAGAGCGATCGGCGGACCGCCCGACTGGTTGGCTTCTTCGACCGCGAGACGAACGCCATCGCGAAACGGCCTTCCATAGGACGCATACTCACCCAGGCTGGTCATGACGGCGAGCGTGTGGGCCGAAGTCTGTGCCCCCATCGGCAGCGACCAGCTCACGAGACCTGCGGCGACGAGAACTATGAACAAACAGGAAGTAATGGGCCGATGGCAGGCCATGCAGGGAAAACCACTCCGAATCGCAGAAACTTCAATACTCTAGTTTCGATTACTTGATTGCCGGCGTCAAAGTCGCCGCAGCGCAGCAAATCGGAGGCGCTGCATTGACTCGCCGTAACGAGAGTGAAACGATTTCCTGGACAAGGCTTCGCTCCGGCAGAGATCCGTAGCGACCACCCTCCGGAGCTTTAGGCGTGAGCATTCGCGCGCGAAGGAGGACGTTGTCATGAACGATATCAAGTCCGAGTCGATCACCGGAGGCAGACCAGGCAGCGGCGCGCACCGCGTGGTGGCGCTGTGCGGGCCGTATCTCTCGGGTAAGACAAGTCTCCTCGAGAGCATTCTCTACGCGACGGGGGCCATCGGCCGGCGCGGCTCGACGCGCGCAGGC
>JAXMCP010000052.1:0-15592 GCA_046349295.1 Reyranellaceae bacterium | reverse complement strand
CGGCGGCACTACAACACGATCCGCCCGCACATCAGCCTCGGCAACCGACCGCCAGCGCCGGAAACGATCCTTCCGCCAAGCTGGCCGCCCGGCTCCGCTACGCACCGGCGGCTACCCGGCTTGGCGGAGATGCCGCCCGTGCACTAGCTGTCGCTGCTAAAGAGGCCTTCCTTGGCGTTGCGGATGCCGTGCTGGCGGCCAGGCACGCCAGGTATTGTGGAAGGGCACAGTAGCGCTCGCAGATTTGCCCTACGAGGTTGTCGTGGGCGGAGCTGTGCGCTGTGGCCCTACGGCCGTCGGTTGGCCGACCAGCAAAGCGCGTGAAAGCGCCAGAGCACGTTCATGAAACCCGAAAAGCCGTCAAGGGGCGTACTCCTGACGGCGAGGCGCCTCCTCGGCTTACTATTCATCACGAAAGCTCGAAGGCGGAAATGAACACCGCCCCGCTCCAGCGAGCCACCACAACGCGGATGGGTCGGTCAGCAATTGCGTATCGTCGTGCGATTGGCCCTTCGAGTGACAGATGAACCCGGCTCAGCCGCCATATCCTTCGCAAATCATGTCAGTCACCACTGTAGTCTCCCACAACTTCGGGCAGTCACCCTGACTTGCCAAGGTAATGATTGGCCAACTCGCTGCCGGAAGTCAACTGACGATGGCGGACGTACCGAAGGTTCGCAAGGCCGACTATCCTGCCTGCGCTTGGCGCCAGCGATGGAGAACCATGCCTGCACGCGACGACGTCGGCACGGCGTGCGGCGCAATTGATCTGGGCCGGCGGCATGCTCCTTGAGGACTCTCCTCGTGATGTGCCGCGTAACGTGCCGTTACCACGGGGTGACGGCCGGCCAGTCTTTTGTAACGAGAAGGGTTGGCGCTATCATCAGGGCATGTCCAAGGACAACGAAGGCGGAACGCTCGAGGCGCCACTGATGCGGTGCTACGTCATCGACCTGCTCCCGGATGACGAGGGCGACGGCTTTACCGTTCTATGCCCTTCCTTGCCCGGCCTCGTCACGCAGGGCGATACGATCGACGAGTGCCTGGAACATGCCCAGGATGCCATCCTCGGCCATCTTGCAGCCCTCAGGGATCTCCGATGGCCGATCCCGCCCAGCGATGAAGCAGCACCCGGCAAGACGCTGATCTCTGTGCGCCTCGTATAGGCTATCGATGCAAGGCGTCGCTTGCACTACGTCAGCCTGACGCTTCCACCTACGTCGCTGACAAGGCGGGGGATGGCAAGTCCAGCGGCCGCAGTGGTTCGACCTCGGGTCGAGCGCACCCGGCTCACCGGAACTCGTCCTATACTTGCCTGCTAGGGTCAGCCTTCTTGCCCACGCTACGGACAAGAATGACCGGCTCATCAACCGCATGATGGGCAGGCTCGCTTGAGGCCATCCCTGGAAATGCGGTTGGAACTCGACCATTGCGCTTGCACGCAATGTGCGAAAGCCTACCATCCAGATCGCGTAAAGGTAGTAGAACGACGGGCTCGATGCTGACCGCTTCCATGCTGCTCGCCCTCACAGCGCTGTTCGGAGCCGAGTTGTGGCTGCTCTCCCGATCGGGGAGGCGACCGCCATCGTAGCTAGCCGCCCTGCGCATGCGCCTGTCCTGTGCCCCAAGGTGGGGCAGGCAATATCCTGGAGACCGACCAGCAACGATCGCCCCGACGCTTTCGGTTGCAGGCATGTCACCCCGCGTTGCTGCGGCACGCTCTTCTGCTCCGACGCCGACCGGTGCAGCTGGGCAGAGCGCCGGCATCCTGAGGCCTCCAGCAAGCTGAGCCAATCCATTTGAGCAACACGGCGACCCTGCAGAATAGCCACTCGAACGTCTCGAGGAGCGAAGGCGGCCGCGTCACCATCAGCTTAGATGAGTTACGACGTCGGCACGGATGCCAATGTGGAGTTCTCTTGATCAAGAGAACTTTACCTGGGTGTGGTCGAACATGCTGGTATCGTTGGTCGGTTCGTTGAGCGATGATGCCGTCGATCCCGTCGATGCCGGCCAGTAAGTCGTAGCCCAACGTCAGCTGTACCACGGCGATGGGGAGCAGAGTCATGAAGGACATAGAGACGGTGCCACTTAACGGCGCGCATGTGACACGGCGCTACGCGATCGAACTACTTCCTTTCGAGGAGGACGAGGGAAAAGGCTTTACGGTCCTCTGCCCGTCGTTGCCCGGTCTTGTGACGCAAGGCGCATCGCTCCAGCAGTGCCTTGAACGCGCCGAAGAGGCTATCCTTTGCTATATTGAGACGCTCAAGGATTTTGACGATCCGATTCCTCCGAGTGATGCGGTCGACTCGGGCAAGACCATGATCACGGTCTGCCTCGACTGATGCACGGCGCCGAGGGCCTCGAGCAAACCTCGACATTGCGCTCAGCGCCTGGTGTTCTTCGAGAGGCTGTCATCGCCGCGCATGGCTTGATACTCGGCGATGCGCAAGCGCGCCAGGCGCCAGCAGGCTCGAGCTTGCCGTCACCGCCCTCTCGAAGAGGCTACATCCGCCGCCGTTCGTGGCTGAGCAGACCACAGATGGCTTGAACGCATGGCGACCGAGGAATGCGCGGGGACAGCAGGCACCGCACAAGCGCGCCAGAGCTTTCGGTTCGGTATCAAGCTGAGGAAGGAGCGCTCGGGACAATACACCGTCACCTGCCCGTCGCTGCCCGGTCTGGTCACTTATGGCGATGACAGGGACAAGGCTCGTGCCAATGCGCGCGAGGCGCTGACCGGCTTCCTGCGTAGCATGCAGAAGCACGATGACCTCATCCCTGAGAACGACTTGAAGCGCCGTGGCCTCGAGATCATCGGAATCTTCATGTCAGCCCGATGAGCTAGCGGGCTGGCACGCAGGTCGTAGACGCATTCGGGCGCCCGACACGATCGCTGCGCCCGCGTATGGCCGCGAGAGCCCAGAGGTCCCTGAAAACCTCCTCCGGCCAGAACGGTAGGGGATCAACCGGCCTGGCAGGGAGGACTTTTTTTGTCCGGCCAGATCCTGACCACCGGCAAGACCCGAGCCTGTCGGTTCGGCGGCAGGGCTGGCTTGCTTGGCGACAAGCCTAACGCCCTCGCCGCATGGAAGGCGCTTTCGACAGGAAAGATCGCCTCTCTCGAGTTGCTGCGGCCAGCAGCAGCCTGGTGCATGCCGCGCCGAACCGCGTGGGCCGGAAACACGCGCCGACGACACCATCGGAACGCTCCGCCTTCTAACGACCATCATGCGGGATGTATCGAGAGCCGATCAGAATAGGTCGCTCATCCGTGTATAGGTTCTAAGTCATTGCACGCTTCGCTATGGCGTGCCATCTTGCAGCCGTCGTTGTCAGAAGGCGATTGTGCCAGCCGCGAAAGGTCATGCGACCCAGCGCGACCGTGTCATTGAGAGTTCGCCACCAGCGTTACTTGCCGGGACGCGCGGTCCGAATCGACTTCATCAATGACGAGCGGACAGAAACTCCCGGGCATCGCCGTCTCTGGAACGCATCGAGCCTCGACTCCTATCGAGAACGTTGAGCCATGACATCGAACACCTCCTTTGACCTTGCGAGCGCATCAGCCGTTTCGCCAGCTTCGGCACTCGACAAGCGAGCCGACGATCATCGGCGCAGTTGGAGACCTCTGACCGGCCGGCAGCTGGCACAGCCGGCTGCTCATGTTGAGCGTGGCCTGCTGACGATGATGCCCCTCCTCCCTGTCCCTCGGCGTCTGTGCGCGGCGCTCTCGACCGCACGAGCCTGCTCGGGGTTGCTTGGATGACCGGCCTGCCCAAGCTCGAGGAAGGTCGACACTACTCCGTCGACCGGGCGAGCGGTTGCTGGGTCTGGCAAGGCCCGAGCACGCCCGGCGGCTATGCCGCTTATGCGAGCCGGCCGGCAGCTCGGCAGGTCTGGGAACGCGCGCATGGTCCGATTCCGAAGGGCCTTCTGCTTCGGCATCTCTGCCACAACCGCGGCTGTGTCCGGCTCGAGCATCTGACGATCGGCACGCGCGCCGACAACGCCGACGACATGCGCCGCGCCAATCGCGGGTCGCGGGCGATGGCACGCCTGCAGGCCACCGACATCCTGCCGATCCTGCGTCGGCTCGACGCCGGCGAAAGCTCCGCCGCCATCGCAAGCGACTTCGGCGTCGCGGCCTCGACCATCAACCTCATCAGGCGCGGCTCGACCTGGCGGCACGAGATCGCTGCCGCCCGGATGATGATCGCCGCCGCCCCAAGTTCTTTGAACAACCGCAAGCCAGGCACGAACCCGATGATGTCCAAGCTCGATCATGCCACGTCCCTGCGCCAGCTGCTCGACACCCTGCCGCCGGCGGGGCAACTGGTGCGCCGCGCCCGGGAGCTGCGCGGCATGTCGCAGCTCGACGTCGCCAGCCGCATCGGCTGCAAGCCGAACTTCGTCTCGATGGTCGAGGATGCTCGATCTGCCCTCCCACCGAAGCGAGCCCCGGCATGGGCGCGCGCCGTCGGCCTGCCGCCGGCCATCGTCGTGTTGCGGACGATGGTTGGTAAGCATGAAGGTCTGCAGGTGGCCATAGCCGAGCTTGCGGCGCTCAGCGATGAAGTGCTGCCGTGCGTGGAGCAAGAGATCGGCCGTGTCCGTCAGATATTGGATGGAAGCATCACGGCCTGAGCGGAGTTGCCATAGCCTCCACTTCCGTAGCGAGGCCATGTTCCTTCGGTCACGGTGGCAAACGGTCAGGCCTAAGTGAAGCAGTCGCCTCTCGGTGATCACTCTTGCAGGCCCCGATCGCCAACCGACACCGGCAGGTCGTCAGGTCGGGGACATCGCCACAGCGCGCACGGTTCGCATCCGTTCGATCAATGCCGAGACTTCTAACGGCGGCGCCACAGCCAAGGCCGTGGCCATGGCATCGGCGATTACGGCCGTCGGCGCCGTCACGACGACGGGCGGGCCGGAAGTGACAGGCAGTCCACTGATCGCCGAGATGAGATTCGGCACATTCAGATCTTGAACTGTCCCTTCCGGAGACGCAGCAGACACGGCGAGTGCAGCATTGCGAAGCTCGACCTGGCCGAACGGGGTCTGCACCGTCCAGCCGAGCTCCGCAGGGCCTGCGCCCGTCGCACGCTGCTCTCCCAGGCTGACATAAACATTGTCTAGGCCGGCATCGCGCAACAGTTCGGCGACGCGGTCGCTGATAAAACCTTGCGCGATACCGTTGAGCGTAACGGACGCGCCAGGCCGACGCAGCGCGATGCGCCGAGGCGATACTTCGACGTCCTGCCACCCAATCAGGGAGCGCACACGTTCCAGCATCCTTGCTCCGGGTACCATGCCCTTCGCAGCGGCTTCGGCATACAGTCGCCACAACGGCTGAACAGTGATGTCGAAGGCGCCGCCGCTCAGGTTCGAGACCTCCGCGGCGAGGCGAAGGACGCTAACGAGCTCCAGCGGCGGGTCGGCCAGCTGGCCTTCGCGGTTGAGACGAGCGAGGGCGCTGCCGCTACGCTGCAGGCTGAAAATCGACTCCAGGCGGTCGATCTCCGCCAGTGTGCGCTCGATCAAAGCGCGGGCAGGTCCCGGCTCGACGCCGGCGAGATCGATCGAGGCGTTGGCCCCGAGCGCAGAGCCCGTCCAGCGCAGACGCCTCGCTCCCGGCGCCGACAGGCCAAGCCCTAGTCCGAGCAGGCCCGCCGAGACCTGTAGCATCCGCCGTCGCGTGGCATAGCGCATCGTGTCCGGCCGCCCTGTCCCGCCCGGCACCGTCGTCGTACTCGGAGCGCCATCGATCCTTGATCGCGGTCAAGCCGCGGCACCGAACGATTGACTATGCGTGCACCCATGCGCGCATCTCCACATCCAATACCGCTGCTCGATCACGGCTTTCGGCCGTTCTTCCTGCTGGCCGGTCTTTGGGCACCGCTGGCGATCGGCATCTGGATCATCGCGCTAGCGACAGGCACCAACCTGCCGACCACCCTGCCCCTAATCGCCTGGCACCCACATGAGCTGATCTTCGGCTACGGCGGAGCCGCCGTCGCTGGATTCCTGCTGACCGCCATTCCCAACTGGACGGGCCGACTGCCGCTGCGCGGCGGACGGCTGCTGGCGCTGGCCGCGCTCTGGCTGGCCGCCCGCTTGGCCGGCCTCGGCGGAATCGATGTCCCGGTCGTAGCCGTAGCCCTCGACGTCGGCTTCTGGATTGCCCTCGCCATGGCGGCAGCACGCGAAGTGGTTGCCGGTCGAAACTGGCGCAATCTGCCCGTCGTCGCCCTGATCGCTACGCTCGGACTCAGCTGCCTCCTGTCACAGTCCGAGGCGCTGGGCTTCCACAGCGGACCCGCCGGGCGCCGGCTAGGGCTCGCCACGCTGGTCGTGCTGATCGGCCTTATCGGCGGCCGGGTAGTGCCGAGCTTCACTCGCAATTGGCTCGTCCGCCAGAAGTCGAAGGCGCTGCCGGCGCCGTCCGACAGGCTCGACAAGGCGGCCATGGCGGTCCTGGTGCCGGCCGTGCTCGCCTGGGTCGTGTGGCCCGAGCTGTGGGCGACCGGGCTCCTGCTGGCGCTTGCCGGCGCCGCCACGCTGCTGCGCCTGTCGCGATGGCGCGGCCTTGCGACTTTCGGCGAGCCGCTGGTCAGCGTCCTGCACGCCGGCTTCGGCTGGCTCGGCCTCGGCCTGCTGCTTCACGGCCTCGGCACCCTAATGCCCGATAGCGTCGGCCGACTCGCTACTCTGCATGCGCTGACGACCGGTGCGGTCGGCACGATGACACTGGCGATCATGACCAGGGCGACGCTGGGTCATACCGGCCACGCCCTCGCTGCCGACCGCTGCACGCTGTCAGCCTACGTCTTGGTCCAGGCCGGGGCCGCCCTGCGTGTCGTCGCCCCGGTGCTGCCCATGCCCTACACCACCGTCCTCGCCGTCGCCGCGACCCTGTGGGCCAGCGCCTTCGCGCTGTTCCTGTGGCGCTACGCCCCGTTTCTAGTCGCCCAGAAGCCGGGACCGGGCTGAGTCAGTCCCGGCGGGACTCAGGAGCAGCAAGCCTCCTTGATGTAGGCGAGGAGATTCTCGATCTCGTCCTCCTTCTTGAGACCGGCGAACGCCATCTTGTTGCCGGGAATGAACTCCTTGGGACTTGCCACGTACTCGGCGATGGTCGCCTCATCCCAGACAACACCGGAGGCGGCCATCGCCTCCGAATACTTGAAGCCGGCCACGCTGCCGGCCTTGCGGCCGAGCACGCCTTGCAGGGTCGGGCCGACCTTGTTTTTGTCGCTGGCGATCTCGTGACAGGTCTTGCACTTGGCGAAGACTTTCTGGCCCTTGGCAGCGTCGCCATCGGCCCAGGCCGGCCCGCTGGCCGCGGCCAGCGACGCGGCGACGATCGTCGCAAGAATACGGATTCGCATCGAGAGTTCTCCCCCTTCGTGACCGGTCTCAGGCGACAAGCTGACGATAGATTGCCGGCAGCGCGTCCGGCAGTTGGCCGATATGCCCGACCATGGCGTAGCCGCCTCGGCCGAAGATCCGCGGAACATAGCCCTCGGCTCGACGATCGACGGTGACGGCGAAGACGGCAAGGCCACGCCCGCGCAGCTCGTGGACCGCCTTGCGCGTGTCCTCGACGGCATAGCGCCCTTCGTAGTGGTCGAGGTCGTTCGGCTTGCCGTCGGAGAGCAGAAGCAGGAGGCGGTGCCGTTCCGGCCGGCGGTCGAACAGGCTGCCGACATGGCGCAGTGCCGCGCCGATGCGCGTGTAGGCCCCCGGCTGCAGCGCCGCGATGCGACGCCGAACTGGCTCGGTCAATCGCTCGCCGAAGTCCTTGACCGTGGCGACCGAGACCGCATCGCGGCGGCGGCTGGAAAAGGTGAAGATGGCGAACGCATCGCCGCAGGCTTCCAGTCCAAAGGCGAGCGCCGAGAGGGCCGCCTTCTCGACGTCGAGTACCCGGCGGCCATCGACCCAGCTGTCGGTCGAGAACGAAGTATCGACCAGGATGGCGGTGGCGAGGTCACGCGCCTGGCTGCGGGCGTCGAGATGAATCCGCTCCGAGCCGACCATGCCGGCAGCGAAGTCGGTGCGGGCGCGAACCAGCGCGTCGAGGTCGAGCTCGCCGCCGTCGGGTTGGGCGCGGCGGACCACGCGTCGGGGGCGCAAGGCCTCGAACCGCCGCTTTACCTGTGCAATGTGGCGCCGAAGGCGGTCGTCGGGCGCCCAGTCGCTCCCTGTCTCCGGGGCGATCGACGGCTGGACGGCACAATGGTTCGGGAGGTGACAGCCGCGTCGCCAGTTCCACTCCGGATAGGTGAGCGGCGCCACCACCGAAGCGCCAGCCAATGCCACCGGCGCCGCAAGGTCGAGGTGCAGGCGCAGGCGGCACGCGGCCGGACGGTCGGAGCGGCCGAGTGCCAGCTCGTCCATGTCGCCGACGGCCCGGCGGGCTGCATCCAGGTCCTCGTCGTCCTCGGGTCGACTGATTCCCGCCGCCTCGTCGGCTAGCAGCAGCTGCTCGCCCTTGTTGACCAGCGTCAGCGGATCCCGACGGGGGTCCTCCTCGCCGCCACGCCGCCGTGCCCGGCGATGCCGTTCCTCGTCGTCCTCCGCGATCCGGTCGCTGGTTGCTGCGTCGTCGGCCTCGGCCGCTGCAGGTGGAGTTGCCGCGTCGGCCCGCACCCGTCCCCACAGCGGCGAGGGCAGGAACGGGCGGTAGCCGCGCGGTGCCACCAGATTGGTGAGGTCGGCAAGGGGATCGAGAACGAAGTCTACGAGCGGCCCTGAGGCGGCGCCGTCCCCGTGCAGGCGCCGAACCGCCGCCTCGACGTCCGACTCGACCGGAGGGAGGCGACGCCTCGGCCGCAGCGCCAGCAAGGCCCCAGTCAGGTTCGCATGAACCGGGCGTAGACCTGGAAACGCCGCAAGCACGGCCGACGTCCGGGCGGCAACCTGGCGCAGGGCGGCGAGATCGGCGCGCAGGGGGTCCCGCTCGGCGTCGCTTCGAACCGCACCGGCAAGGAATGCCACCAGCCAGACATAGAGATCGCGATTGAGGGCCGGTGTCGGCAGGCAGTCGAGCACGTCCGGGAGCAGCACGAGCTCCGCCGTGCGCTCGGCCGTATCGAGGCGTTCCCCGGCCATGCCCAGCCGCCGCATCAGTCGCAGCCTATGTGTCGAAGCCGCGGCCGTGCCGGCGACGAGCTCAAGGCCGGCATCGCCGCCGAGACCGCGGAACAGCACGCCGAGGCGTCGCCGCTCGCCGTCCAGCCGGATGGCCGCCTCGGGAAATCGCGGCAGAGTTGCCCGGTTGCCGACAAGCCGGTGCCAGAGCCGGCCAACCTGCTCCTCGTACTCGAGGAAGGCTAGACTCATCCGAGGCTGGCCCGCACCAGCTCGCGCAGGCCCGCCTTGACGTCGGCATCGTCGGACAGGGGCTCGATCAGCGCATGCTCCACCGCCGTCGGTGCGTCGAGCCCGGCTCGGATCAGCGTGGCGGCGTAGACAAGCAGTCGTGTGGAGGCCGCCTCCTCAAGATCGAGGCCGGCCAGCCCGCGAATGTGTCCGGCGAGGTTGATCAGCGGCCGAACGCGCTCGGTTTCGAGCCCGCTCTCGGCCGCCACCACCCGCAGCTCGACCTCGGGCCGCGGAAAGCCGAGCTCGACCGCGACGAAGCGCTGACGCGTACTCGGCTTCAGGCTCTTCAGCAGGTTCTGGTAGCCGGGGTTGTAGGAGACGACGAGCATGAACCGGTCCGGGGCCTCGACCAGCTCGCCCGTCCGCTCAAGCGGCAGGACGCGCCGGTCGTCGGCCAGCGGGTGCAGCACCACCGTGACGTCCTTGCGCGCCTCCACCACCTCGTCGAGGTAGCAGATGCCGCCCTCGCGGACGGCGCGGGTCAGCGGCCCGTCGAGCCACTGCGTCTCGCCGCCGCGGAGCAGGTAGCGCCCGGTGAGATCGGCGGCGGTCAGGTCGTCGTGGCAGGACACGGTGTGCAGCGGGCATCCCAGCCGGGCCGCCATGTGAGCGACGAGCCGCGTCTTGCCGCATCCCGTAGGCCCCTTGAGCAGCAGCGGAAGCCGCTGCCGCCAAGCCGCCTCGAACAGCTCGCACTCGCGGCCCTGTGGCACGTAGAGCGGCAGAGTCGGGGCGACGGGAGCCGGGCCGGCCAGCGTGTCCATGCCCCTCACTCCGCCGGTGCCAGGCCGGCGTCGGTCCGGGCGCTGCCGCGGGTCAGCTGCTCTCGTACCGGCCCGAGCACGGCGTAGACGAACAGCAAAGCACCGATGACGAAGACTACGCCGGCGCCGAGTCGCATCCAGTAGAACAGGCCCAGCTGGTCCTGCACGTCCATGTAGCTGTAGCCGCCGACCACGCGCTGCATGTGCGTCTGGATCACCCCGGCGAAGGTCAGCGTGAAGGTCATGAAGGCCATGGCCGACGTCATGATCCAGAAGCTCCACATGTTGAGCTGCTGGTTGTAGGGCTGCAGGCCGCGCAGGCTGGGCATGGCATAGGTGATGATCGCAAGATTGAGCATCACGTACGCGCCGTAGAACGCGAGATGGCCGTGCGCTGCCGTCACCTGGGTGCCGTGGCTGTAATAGTTGACCGAGGACAGCGTGTGCATGAAGCCCCAGACGCCGGCGCCGAAGAAGGCGACGACAGGGCAGCCCAGGCTCCACAGCAGCGCCGCCTTGTTTGCATGCTCGCGGCCACCGCGATAGGCGAGGTAGAAGGCCCAGACCACCAGCGCGAAGAAGGGAGCGATCTCCAGCGTGCTGAAGACAGAGCCCAGCCACTGCCAGTAGCCGGGCGTGCCGATCCAGTAGTAGTGGTGGCCGGTGCCGAGCAGGCCGGTGAACAGGCTGAGCCCGACGATCACGTAGAGCCACTTCTCGACGATTTCGCGGTCGACCCCGGTCACCTTGATCAACAGGTAGGCGAGGATTGCCGCCATGATCAGCTCCCACACCCCCTCGACCCAGATGTGGACGACCCACCACCAGTAGATCTTGTCGAGCACGAGGTTGCCGGGATTGTAGAACGCGAACAGGAAGAAGATCCCGGCACCCCAGAGGCCCAGCAGAAGCACCGACGCCACCGCCGTCTTGCGGCCGCGCAGCACAGTCATGCTGATGTTGTAGAGAAACATGAGCACCGCCGCGGTCAGCGCCAGCTTCACGTAGATCGGCTGCTCGAGGAACTCGCGACCTTCGTGGATCCCGAAGAGGTAGCCGACGACGGCGACGGCGGCGGCACCGAAGAAGATCCAGAACTGCGCCTTGGCTAACGCCGGGCTAGCGATGTCGCGCTCAGCCTCCTCCGGCAGCAGATAGTAGGTGGCGCCAAAGAACCCCAGCAACAGCCAGACAATCAGCGCATTGGTGTGGATCATCCGGATGATGTTGAAGGGCAGCAATTCGCTCAGGAAGTTCGGCCAGACATAGATCAGCCCGGCCAGCACGCCGAACAGCACCTGGGCAAGGAACAGGACCAGCGCGCCGCCGAAATAGAGGAGCGCCAACTTCTGGGTGGGGTAACGCATGGTTCGGTGTCCTTCGGGGGGTAGCAATCAGCCGGCCTCGTTGGGCGGCCAACCCTGGGTGTCGACCTTGCTCGCCCATTCGAGGAAGTGGACGAGGTCATCGAGCTCCTGGTCGGTGAAGGCGAACTTCGGCATCTGCCGACGGCCTTCGATTCCGCTGGGCTGTGCCAGGATCCAGGCCTTTAGCTGCTCGCGCGCACCTTCGGGATCGTCGAGGCCGCCGTAGCGCACGAAGACGTTTCCGACCTCGGGCGCGAAATAGGCGCCCTCGCCGTAGATCGTGTGGCAGTTGATGCAGGCGTTCTTTTCCCAGACCCGCTTGCCGCGAACCACGGCGTCGTCGAGCGGTGCCGAGGCGATCGCTGTCGTCGTCGCGTACCAGTGCGAGTGGGCCACCAGCGCCACGAAGACCGCGAGGAAGAACAGCGATCCGCCGTAGAAGATGTTGCGGGCCGCCGCCTTGGTGAGACCGTCGCCCATGCCGATTTCCCTGCGTGAAGTCGCGATGCCCCTGCAGGTTGACGGGACCGGTGCGGGCGATCCTTGATCGCGGTCAAGTGCGCCAGCCGGACGCCGCGCCATGCTGCGTCCGGTCGGGTCCAAAGTCTTTCGGGGCACCATGAGTACAAGGGGCGATCGGTTCCGCGACTTCCTGCGCATCGTCGCGCGCGGACCCACGCTGTCGCGCCCGCTCGCTGCGGCAGAGGCCGAGGACGCCTTCGGGCTCGTTCTCGATGGCGACGCCCTGCCGATGCAGATCGGCGCCTTCCTGCTGGTCCTTCGCCAGCGCGGCGAGACCGCCGCCGAGCTGGCCGGCATGGCACGGGCCGCACGACGTCGCTGCACGCTCGCCGGAACGCTGCCCGTCGACCTCGACTGGCCGTCCTATGCCGACGCGCACCGCCAGCTGCCTTACTTCCTGCTGGCGGCGAAGCTCGTCGCGGAGGCGGGCGTCCGCGTGCTGATGCACGGCGGCGATGGCGACGGCAGCGCCAGCACGCGTCACGGCCTTGCGGCACTCGGCATAGCCATGGCGGACAGCCCCTCCGCGGTCCCCGCCATGCTCGCGAACGGCGGGTTCGCCTACCTGCCGGTCGAGACGCTATGCCCGCCACTGGCGGCATTGCTCGCCCTCAAGCCGGTCCTCGGCGTGCGCACCGCGGTCAACAGCATCGCCCGCGCGCTCGATCCGGGTGCCGCAGTGGCCCAGTTGCAGGGCGTGTTCCACCCCTCTTATGTCGAGTTGCACGTCGCCATCCAGCAGGCCATCGGCCCGGGCCGGGCGCTGACGTTCAAGGGCGGCGGCGGCGAAGGCCAGCGCAATCCCGACAAGCCTTGCCGTGCCATGGCGCTGGCGAACGGCGTCACCGGCGAACTGGTGTGGCCGCGGCTGACGGACGAGGGCTGGCCGTGGCGCGGCGAGCCGCTCGATATCGGTCGCCTGGCAGCACTCTGGCGAGGCGACTGGAGCGAGCCGGCCCCGGTGGCCGCGGTGACAGGCACGGCCGCGATGGCCCTGTGGCTCGCCGGAAAGGCTGGCGACCCGGCCGACGCCGACCGCATGGCCGCGGATCTCTGGCGGACGCGCCAGCGCGAGCTGCCGGCGGCGGCATGAGCGGCTGGGTCGAGCTCGCGTTGGCGATGGCCGCTTTGGTCGCCGCCCACGCCGTGCCGGCACGGCCGTCCTTCCGCGGTCGTCTGATCGACCGCTTCGGTCGGACCGCCTATCTCGCCACCTACATCGTCCTGTCGCTGCTGCTGGTTTGGTGGGTCATCGCGGCCGCCGGCCGCGCTCGCTATGTCGGCCTCTGGGAGCCGGCGGCCTGGCAGATCTGGCTGGCGCTGGCGGCGATGGCCTTGGCCTGTCTGGTGCTGGCGCTCGCCGTCGGGCGGCCCAACCCTTTTTCCTTCGGCGGCGGCGATCCGACCGGATACGACCCGGCGCGCCCCGGCATCGTCGGCCTGACGCGCCATCCGGTCCTGCTGGCCGCAGTGCTTTGGGCCACAGCCCACCTGCTGGCAAACGGCGACCTTGCACATGTTCTGGTCTTCGCCAACTTCCTGCTGATGGCGCTGGGCGGCATGCCGATGCTCGACCGGCGTACCCGCCGCCGCAAAGGCGGCGCTTGGGCCCGCCTGCAGGCGGAACGGTCCTGGTCATGTTCGCCCGGCGACACGCTGCGACTGGCGACCGGGGTTCTCCTGTTCCTTGCCCTTCTCCACCTCCATCCGGCGCTGTTCGGCGTCGACCCGCTGGCGCTGCTCTGAATGGACGACGTCACGATTGCCCGGGCCCTGCATGTCGTGGCCGTGGTCCACTGGATCGGCGGCGTCGCCATGGTGACGCTGGTGCTGCTGCCGGCCCTGGCGGGCCTCGCCGAGCCCACGCGACGCCTCGCCATGTTCGAGGCGATCGAAGGACGCTTCGGTGCGCAGGCGCGCTGGTCGGTCGCCGCAGCCGGCCTCAGCGGATTCTGGATGACTTGGCGCCTCGACGCCTGGAGCCGCTTCGTCGAGCCGGGCAGCTGGTGGATGACGGCGATGCTGCTTCTATGGGCGGTCTTCGCGGTGATCCTCTATGTGGCCGAGCCGCTCTTCCTGCATGCCTGGGTCCGTCGCCAGGCACAGCGTGACCCGCTCGGCACCATGGCGAAGGTCCTGGCCGCCCACCGTGTCCTGCTCGCCGCCGCCGCCGTGACCGTCGCCGGGGCGGTGATGGGCGCACATGGCATGCTCTACTGAGCGTCCACCTGGCCGAGGATGAGGCGCGCCAGGGCCGGGTCGGCACCGACCGGTCCAGCATAGGCGACGGCCTTGCTGCTCCGCGCCAGGGCCTCGCGGACATCGTCGTCGCCATGCGGACCGTGGTCGAGGAACAGCCCGACGGCGACAACCTGCCCGATGGCCAGCCCCGCTATCGCCGCGACTGGCAGCGGTGCCTCTTCCAGCAGCGCGTGCGCGGCGGCGGCGAAGCCCCGGCCCTCGAGCGCCGCAGCCATCGCAGCAGCGTGGGTGGCGCTTGCCGGGCTGCGGGCGGTACCATGGCCGATCACCAGCAAGGCCGTGGCCTCCGGCTTCCAGCCAAGCCGGCCGCAGCATGTCACGGCCCGGTCGCGGACGACCCCGGTCAGGCCGGGGCTCGCGCCGACCGGTGCGGTCAGCCGCCAGCCCCCCTCCGGTGCGATCCGGTGCAGGCTGCGACGCAGCCTGTCGTAGATTACGCCCTCGCTCATCAGCAGCGGTACGACCGTTACGGGTCGTGGCGCATCGGCCATCGCCTCCTCGAGCGAAGGCGAGGCCTTCAGGCAGCCGACAAGCACCTGAGCCCAGCCGCCACGGGCTTGCAGGAACCTCGCATGCGCGGCCGCCGAGCCGGGACCACCGCGGACGCCGTGCGTCGCCAGGACGAGGGTTCCCGCCATCTCAGTGGCTCGTCCCCGCCGAGCGGCCGATCTTGTTGCCAACGTTGTATTTGCCGACCGGCTTGCGCATCGGCAGCCGCTTGACGACCTCGAACGTCGCAGCGTCGTAGACGACCAGCTCGCCGTCCATCTCCGAGACGGAGACCAGGGCGAAACGGCCGTCGCGGGTAAACTCGACATGCCCGGTCGCCTTGCCCGGCGCGGGCTGCAGGGTGCGGACGATCTCAAGGGTCCGCTCGTCGAGGATCTGCAGCTTGTCCTTCTCGGGCCCAAGCGAGACGTCGATCCAGGCGTAGGGTGTCGCCTCGTGGCCGCGCATGAAGAAACCGGGGCCTAGCGTCGGCACCCGCCGGATCACGCTCCAGTCGGCGAGGTCAATGACACTGAGCGCCGCTTCCTTGAGGTGCGGCGTGGCCATCACCTGTCGGCCCTGCCAGGCGAAGGCGATGCCGGAGCCAAGGTGGGGCAGACCGGGCAGCGGCAGCTCGGCGATCTCCCGGCGGACGTCGAGGTTGACCACGACGCCGCGACCGCCGTCGCGGCTTGACCCGATCAGGTTGTCGTAGGCCGGGTCGAAGAAGAAGTCGTCGAGCGGCTCATCGAGGGGCGTGCGGCGCACCGGGAACGGGCTGGGATCGGCAAGACC
>JAXMCP010000051.1:0-16454 GCA_046349295.1 Reyranellaceae bacterium | reverse complement strand
CGCGCGTCTGCCGACCTTGGTTCCGGAATCGCCCCCAGCTAGCCGGGGTCCGGCGAACGGTAGACGACGCGAGGCCCGTCCCGTAACTCCACGCTCGCGATCGCTGGCGCCCACTGGCGCAGTATCAATTCCGCTTGCTTGGTCAGTTCTTCCTGCGGCCCGTCATCAAGCAACAATACACCGCGAACCTGACCGTCCTTCATAAGGTGGCAAAGCATGGTCCCGACCCCAAACCGGCTCCCAACCGGATATCCGCAGCGTGAAGGCAAAGTGTTTGTGCGTCAACCAGTAGTGTCGGCAGGGTGAAGCTGAAACGTCGCGACTTACCCACAGACCGGCGCGACACCAACAATCGGATCAAAAAGAGAACATTTGCCGCCACCAGCTCTTTGTGAGACCTGTCCCCAACCCATAATTAGTGGTCTTTTCAATATGTTATCCGGCATTTTCAGGTCGGCTGCCATCGTGTCGACATCAAGTCAATACAGTGACGCCGACACAACACTCGACAGTCCGATTGTTTGTTCACAGACTTTCCCACATGAAGGTCCGGGGAGGAGAGAACGCTTCGGCGTCCCCATATAAAATGCCTCCCACAGGATTCCCGTGAGCGACGACAGCGACATCGATATCGACGCCGAGCAGCAACCGAGCGAGGGCTCGCTCGCGGACGGGATGCGGATCATCGCCGAGTTCGTGCGCACCCTGCCGCGCAAGCCCGGCGTCTACCGCATGATCGCGGCCGACGGCGAGGTGCTCTATGTCGGCAAGGCGCGCGCTTTGCGCAGCCGGGTCGCCGCCTACACCCAGCCGACCCGGCTCGCCACCCGCCTGATGCGCATGGTCTCGGCGACCCGCACCATGGAGTTCGCCGTCACCGACAGCGAGGCCGAGGCCTTGCTGCTGGAAAACAACCTGATCAAGCGCTTCCGGCCGCGCTTCAACGTCCTGCTGCGCGACGACAAGTCGTTCCCCTACATCGTCATCCGCCGCGACACCGAATGGCCGCAACTGGCCAAGCATCGGGGCACCCGCGAGCCGGACAACGAGTATTTCGGGCCCTTCGCCTCGGCGACCGCCGTCAACCGGACGCTCTACGCCCTGCAGCGTGCCTTCCCGCTGCGCTCCTGCTCGGACGGCGTGTTCTCGACCCGCACCCGGCCCTGCCTGCAATACCAGATCAAGCGTTGCACGGCGCCCTGCGTCGGCCGCATCGACAAGGTCGAGTATGGCGCCATCGTCGACGAGGTGCGGGACTTCCTGGGCGGGCGCAACCGCGAGGTCCAGCAGGCCCTGTCGCAGCGCATGGAGCTGGCCTCGTCGGGCCTCGAGTTCGAGCGCGCCGCCGTGCTGCGCGATCGCATCCGCGCCCTCGCGCACATCCAGTCGCACCAGTCGATCAGCCTGCATTCGATCGACGAGGCCGACATCTTCGCCGCTCATGCCGAGGGCGGGCAGGTTTGCGTCCAGGTCTTCTTCCTGCGCGCCGGCCAGAATCTCGGCAACCGGGCGTATTTCCCGGCGCATACGAAGGATCTCGACGAGGCGGCCGTGCTGTCGGCCTTCATCGGCCAGTTCTACGAGGCCCGGCCGGCGCCGCGCCTGATCCTGACCAGCCACGACATCGCCGAGGCGGACCTGCTGGAGAGCGCACTGGCCATCACCGCCGGCCACAAGGTCGAGATCCGCCATCCCAAGCGCGGCGATCAGAAGGACGCGCTCGACCAGGCGGTATCGAACGCCCGCGAGGCGTTGGCACGGCGCATGGCCGAGCGTGGCACGCAGCGGCAGCTCCTCGAAGGCGTGGCGCGCGTGTTTGCCCTCGACAGCCCGCCGGAGCGCATCGAGATCTACGACAACAGCCACATCCAGGGCAGCGCGCCGATCGGGGCCATGGTCGTGGCCGGCCCGGAAGGCTTCACCAAGAACGCCTACCGGAAGTTCAACATCAAGACCGAGGGCGCCGCCGGCGACGATTTCGCCATGATGCGCGAGGTGCTGTCGCGCCGCTTCGGCCGGGCGCTGCGCGAAGATCCCGAGCGCAACGAGGAACATTGGCCCGACCTGGTGCTGATCGACGGCGGCCAGGGACAGCTCGAGGCCGCGCGCGGCGTGCTGACCGAGCTCGGTCTGGAGGACATCGCCGTGGTCGGCATCGCCAAGGGGCCCGACCGCGATGCCGGCCGCGAACGGTTCTTCATTCACGGCAAGCCGCCCTTTTCGCTCGAGCCGCGCGATCCCGTGCTGTATTTCCTGCAGCGGCTGCGCGACGAGGCGCACCGTTTCGCGATCGGCACCCACCGCACGCGCCGCGCCGCCGACATCACGCGCTCGGCGCTCGACGAGGTTCCCGGCATCGGCGCCAACCGCAAGCGCGCCCTGCTCCACCATTTCGGCAGCGCCCGCGCCGTCGCCATGGCGACCCTCGAGGACATCAAGACGGTAGACGGCATCTCCGACGCCCTCGCCCAGAAGATCCACGCCCATTTCCGGGGCGGGCAGTGAGACTGGCAAAGGCCCCTCCCTTCGGCGTTGCTGAGGGCAGGCGCTGCGCTCGGGACCCTTCGACGCCGTTCGCTCCGGGTGACAGGCGCCCTCCAAATGGGCTTTAACCGTCGGCGATGCTCAATCTTCCCAACCTGCTGACGCTGTCGCGCATCGTGGCGATTCCCCTGGTGGTCGCCTGCCTGTGGTTCGACAGGGGCTGGACGCAGTGGCTCGCCATGAGCCTGTTCGTGATCGCCTGCGTCACCGACTGGTTCGACGGCTATTTCGCGCGTCGCTACCACCAGATCTCGCGCCTCGGCCGCTTCCTCGATCCGATCGCCGACAAGCTCCTGGTCGCGGCGACCCTGCTGATGCTGGTCTATAACGGCTCGCTGCACGGCATCCATGTGATCGCCGCGCTGATCATCCTGATGCGCGAGATCCTGGTCTCCGGCCTGCGCGAGTTCCTGGCCGAGCTGCGCGTCGGCATGCCGGTGAGCCAGCTTGCGAAGTGGAAGACCGGCGCCCAGATGGTGGCGATCGCCTTTCTGCTGGTGCGCGACGCCACACCGCCGATCATCACCGAGATCGGCCTGGCGCTGATCTGGATCGCCGCGGGACTGACCCTGATCACCGGCTACGATTACCTGCGGACCGGCCTGCGCCACATGGCCGAGGACCAGCCGAGCCCGGGAGGTGCCGAGTGAAGGTCCGCTACTTCGCCTGGATGAAGCGCCGCGTCGGCCTCGGGGAGGAAGAGGTGACGCCGCCTGCCGACGTGGCGACGGTCGCCGACCTCGTCGCGTGGCTGCGCACGCGCAGCCCCGGTCACGCCGAGGCGCTGGCCGAGGGTGCGGCGTTCGGCGCCGCCGTCGATCAGCGCACGGCGCCGTTCGACACCTCGATTGCCGGCGCGCGCGAGGTCGCGTTCTTTCCCCCCTTCACCGGCGGGTGACGACATGAGCGTGCGCGTCCAGGAGAACGACTTCGACGTCGGCACCGAGCTCGACCGGCTGACCCAGGGCAACAAGCGGATCGGCGGTCTTGCGGTGTTCGTCGGGCTGGTGCGCGAGATGCATGTGCGCGAGGGATTGCACCGCGACCGCATCGATTCGCTCACCCTGGAGCACTATCCCGGCATGACCGAGAAGGCGCTCGAGGACATCGAGGCCGAAGCGCATCGCCGCTGGCCTCTCGAAGCCAGCCTGATCGTCCATCGTTACGGCAGGATGGCGGCCGGCGAGCGCATCGTGCTGGTGGCGGTCGGCTCGCCGCATCGCGAAGCCGCCTTCGAAGCGTGCGAGTTCCTGGTCGACTGGCTGAAGACCAAGGCGCCGTTTTGGAAGCTCGAGGAGACGCCGGCCGGCGACAAATGGGTCGGTGCTCATGAAGGTGACGACGCGGCCGCAGCGCGCTGGGAAAGAGAACGCGGTTGAGGCGGCGCACGGATTCGAGTGCGGATTGTTGTGGACCGCAGGCGGGACGCCCGCCGTCAAGACTATGAGCGCCTCCCGGCGTTGAGAGATTGTGACGTATCGCCGGCGCTTCACCGTTGCCTGCTTCCTTGGTAGAGTTTCGCAAAACAATTCAACAACCAACGGGAGTAACGCTCATGAGCTCATCGGAGAGATTCGAGAGGCGAGCAATCATGTCTCGCCGCGCGTTGGTCGGAGCAGCAGGCGCAACCGCTGCAACATTGGCCGCAGGAGAGGTATTCGCCCAGACGGCGCCCGCGGCGGGGCCGGTCGCACCACCATCGACAATCACGACGCCGCCGCGCGACTTCAGCCGCAACGGTGCGCCGACCACCTACTTCACCGACCCCGACATCCTCACCATCGATCCGAGCTTCAATGCGCTCCGGCAGCCGAACGCGCCGATCCAGCGGTTGTGGACCGGGGCGATGTGGATGGAGGGACCAGCCTGGAACTCGCAAGGCCGCTACCTCGTGTGGAGCGACATTCCCAACAATCGGCAACTGCGCTGGATCGAGGACGATGGACGCGTCACCGTGTTCCGCAGCCCATCCAACAACAGCAACGGCAACACGTTCGACTTCCAGGGACGCCAACTCTCGTGCGAGCACCTGACGCGCCGCGTCGTGCGGTACGAGCTCGATGGCTCCGCGACGGTGCTGGCGGATGCCTTCGACGGCAAGAAGCTGAACTCACCAAACGACGTCGTGCCGCACCCGGATGGCAGCTACTGGTTCACCGATCCGCCCTACGGCGGCCAGCTCTATGAAGGCACGCCCGACGTGGCGGGTGGCCCGACCAATGCTGCAGGCAAGATCAATCCCCGTCTCGGCCAGCCACCCGGCATCGGCACGACCGCCAAGCGCGAGTTGCCGACCAATTGCTATCGCGTCGATCCCAGCGGCCGCATCGATCTCGTGATCACCGAGGAGCAGGTCCCCGATCCCAACGGGCTCTGCTTCTCGCCCGACTACAAGACCCTCTACGTCGCCAGCACCGGCAAAGGGCCTGGCGACACCGGACCAGGCGGCAAGGGCGAGGTCTATTCCTTCACCGTCGGATCCGACAACAAGGTTTCCGATCGCAAGCTGTTCAGCGACTTCATGGTCGACGGCGTCAAGTGCGGGCCCGACGGGCTGCGCTGCGATGTCTTCGGCAACCTCTGGGTCTCGAGCAACGCGGGCCGCTCGGTCGGCTACAGCGGCGTCACTGTCTGGAACCCGGAGGGCAAGCTGATCGGACGCATCCGGCTGCCGGAAGTCTGCGGCAACATCTGCTTCGGCGGCCCCAAGCGGAATCGCCTGTTCATGGCAGCGAGCCAGTCGCTCTACGCCGTCTATCTCGCGGTCCAGGGCGCCGCTCCAGGCTGACGCGACTACATCTCATCCCCCGCCATAGGCTGGGCCCTCCCCGCGCTTCGCGCAGGGAGGTGTTGAGTTGTGTCCACGCGCCAGTCGCTGGGGTACGCTTGCCGATCCCGTCCAGCACACGCGTAACCAGCGAGGAAGCACCCCATGACCGATCGCCTGATCCCCAGCGACACCCTGCCCGGCGACGAATTGGCGGTGACCCGTGCCAAGGCGGGCCAGCCCGTGGTCGTGGCGGCGCGGCAGCGCGACCGGGGCATCGGTCCCTTCAAGCGCCTCGTGCTGCGCGACGCGACGGTGATCGACGGCACCGGTGCGCCGCCGATCGGGCCGACCGACATCGTGGTCGAGAACAACCGCATCACGCTCCTGAAGAAGGTCACGGGCAATCTCGCCAACAAGGCCAACCGGCCGGCTGCCGGCGACCATGAGATCGATTGCAAGGGCAAGTGGGTCACGCCGGGCTTCATCGACTGCCACGCCCATGCCGGCGTCGCCTACCATTCAGCCAACGGCTGGGTCCCGCCCGTCGACTATGTCTACAAGCTCTGGCTGGCGCACGGCGTCACCACCGTGCGCGAGATGGGCTCCATGAATGGGCTGGGCTGGATGCTCGACCAGAAGAAGCGCTCGGCGGAGAACACCATCGCCGCCCCTCGCCTGCTCGCCTATGCCTACTTCCCGGCGGTCAACGACATGCTGAAGGTGCTCCACTCCCCTGAAGAGGGGCGGGCCTGGCTGCGCCGCCTGAAGGAGCGCGGGGCCGACGGCGTGAAGTTCTTCGGCGCCCCGCCCGCCATCATGGAGGCGGCGCTCGACGAATGCCGCAAGCTCGGTTTGCGATCGGGCTGTCATCACGCCCAGATGTCGGTCACCCGCATGAATGCCCTCACGACAGCGAGCTGGGGCCTGACGAGCGCCGAGCATTACTATGGCCTGCCCGAATCCCTGTTCGAGGATCGCGTGGTCCAGAACTTCCCGCTCGACTACGACTACAACGATGAATATTTCCGCTTCTCCGTCTCCGGGCAGATGTTCAAGCAGGGCGCCAAGCCCGGCTCTGCCAAATGGAACGAGGTGCTGGAGCGCTTCCTCGAGATCGGCTTCACGTTCGTGCCGACCTTCACGATCTACGACGCCAATCGTGACCTGATGCGCGCGCGCCAGGCCGACTGGCACAAGGAGTACACGTGGAAGTCGATGTGGGACTACTTCACCCCGCAGCGCGGCGGGCACGGCTCGTACTGGTATCGCTGGTCGACCCAGAACGAGATCGAGTGGAAGGAGAACTATCGCCTGTGGATGGCGTTCATCAACGAGTACAAGAATCGCGGCGGTCGCGTCTGCGCCGGCAGCGACTCGGGCTTCATCTACCAGATCTTCGGCTTCGGCTTCATCCGCGAGCTCGAGCTTTTGCAGGAAGCGGGCTTCCACCCGCTCGAGGTCATCCGCTCGGCGACGTCGCAGGGCGCGGCCCTGTGCGGCCTGCAGGACGATCTGGGAACGCTGGAGGTGGGCAAGTATGCCGACCTCCTGGTGCACGACCACAACCCGCTCAGCGACTTCAAGCTGCTCTACGGGACGGGCGCGATGCGCCTCAATGAGACGACGAACAACGTCGAATGGCATCGCGGCCTCAAGTACACGATCAAGGACGGCGTGATCTTCGACACCGCCGAGCTGCTGGCCGACGTCCGCGAGCTGGTCAAGGAAACATGGGCCGAAGACGTTCCGGCCCGCTACCGGCAACGGCAGGAAGCGGCGCAGTGAACGGGTCTGCAGGCAGCGGATCCAGCGGCCCTGATTTCGTCGTCCTGACGGGGTTTCTCGGCTCGGGCAAGACCACCCTGCTGCGCGACTTTCTCGCAGCCCCCGAGGGCGCCGACACCGCCGTGATCGTGAACGAGGCGGGAGAGATCGGCCTCGACGGCGCGATCCTGCGCGAAAGCGGCGCCGGCCCTCCGATCGCCATGCTGTCGAACGGCTGCATCTGCTGCCAGGCCGGCAGCGACCTCTCCCACACGGTCGACGCGCTGCTCGCCGTCGAACGGCCGGGCGCCGAGGGTCCGCTGCGCAGGATCATCCTGGAGACCAGCGGTCTTTCGAAGCCGGGCCCGGTCCTGCGCCAGCTCGCGAGCCTCGCCGAGCACCGCATGAGGGTGAGCGTGGTGGCGACCTTCGATGCCACGAGCGGGTTGCGTCCCGCGGCGTTCGAGGAAGCGACCGCGCAATGGGCGGCGGCTCACCGCATCGTCGTCACGAAGGCCGATGTCCTCCCCGAGGCCGCCCTCGCCCGGGCGAGGAGCGAGGCGGAGGCCGTCAATCCGCTGGCGGAGATCGTAGCGACCGCGTCGCGCGACGACGCGGTAGCGGCCACCTTCGCGCCGCTGGCGCGCGCAGAGCCGATGCCTGCCCCGTCGCGCCTTGGCGTCGCGGCCCCGCATCCGCGCATCGCCGTTCGGCTTGCCCGGCCTGCCGGTGTCCTCGGCTACGACGACCTAGCGGCCTGGCTCGACAATCTCGCCGGCGCCCTGGGCGACCGGCTGCTGCGGCTGAAGGGACTGGTCCGTGTCGCAGAGAGCCCGCGGCCGGTCCTGGTGCAAAGCGTCGGCACGGCGTTCTCGACCCCGCGTCCGTTCGGCGCGCCGGAGTCCGACATGCCGCTCTTCCTGGTCGTCATTGTCCGCGACCTCGAGGACGCCGAGCTCGAGGCCGTCCAGCCGACAGACTTGTTCTCCTTCTCCTCGCCGACGGAACCCGGGGCCGTCGTTCGTGCGGGATCGTTGCGATCCGCCGTAGTGGAATGGATGTGAAGCCGCGCCTCATGGCCGGGAGCGCGCCACAGGAGTGGCGCGCCCCCGGCAATGACAGTCGTCGCTAGAACACCTTGTGGACCCAGCCGTGGGTGTCCTTGGTGCGGCAGCGCTGGATGTCGATCAGGGCGGTCTTGAGCTTCTCGGTCTGGGCGCCCGAGCCGCCGTTGCCGATGACGAAATCGCCATCCCTGGATTTGACCGTGCCGATCGGCGTCAGCACCGCGGCAGTGCCGCAGGCAAAGGTCTCGCGCAGCCGCCCGCTTGCCGCATCAGCGCGCCACTGGTCGATCGCGTAGGGCTCTTCGCGCACGGGGATCTTCATCTCCTTGGCCAGGGTGAGGATCGAGGCCCGCGTGATGCCCGGCAGGATCGTGCCACCCAACGGCGGCGTCACCATCGAGCTGTCGTCGAACACGAAGAAGATGTTCATGCCGCCCAGCTCCTCGATCCAGCGGCGCTCGACGGCGTCGAGGAACACCACCTGCTCGCAGCCGTGCTTGTAGGCGCCCATCTGAGCCTGCAGGCTGGCGGCGTAGTTGCCGCCGCATTTCGCGGCACCGGTGCCGCCCGGCGCGGCACGGGTGAATTCCTGCTCGACCCAGACCGATACGGCACTGTCCTTGGACTTGAAGTAGGAGCCCACGGGCGAGGCGATCACGATGAACAGGTATTCCGACGATGGCTTGACGCCCAGGAAGACCTCGTTGGCGAACATGAACGGCCGCAGATAGAGGCTGCCGTCGCCTTCTGGGATCCAGTCACGGTCGATGGCGACCAGCCGGTCGACAGCCTCGACGAACGCCGCTTCGGGCAGGCTCGGCATGGCCAACCGCTCGGCCGACTTGTTGAAGCGGCGCGCATTCTCCTCGGGCCGGAACATCACCGCCCCGCCGTTCGCAGTGCGATAAGCCTTCAGCCCCTCGAAGATCTCCTGGCTGTAGTGCAGCACCGCCGACGCCGGATCCATGGCGATCGGCTCGCGCGGTCCGATCTTGGCGTCGTGCCAGCCCGTGCCTTCGCTGTAGCGAATGGTGACCATGTGGTCGGTGAAGGCACGGCCGAAACCCGGATCGCGCAGGATGGCGGCCCGCTTCTCCGGCGCGGTCGGTGCGGGATGCGGAAGGAGGGCGAACTCGATGGGCGAAGTCTTGGTCATTGGGCTCCCGTGGGTTGGGCGTTTTTATCGCGGTTGGCGACGGAAAATGAAGCCCCGATTGCAGGCCGCTCGGGTCGAGGCATCTTCATCTCTCCCCCGTCGGCATGGAGTGGACACCTCAAAATCATGCTCCTCTCCCCCCGCTAGGTCCCGCTAGGGGGAGAGGTTGGGTGAGGGGGTTGCAGGCGATGTCGCAGCCTTCGACTCCCCCTCATCCAGCCTCTCCCCTGACGGTCCCTGACGGGGGAGAGGAACATGAGATGTGTCCACTCCGTAGCCGTCATCCGGAGGGCTTTAATGATCGGGCGGCTGCCGTCCGAATCTAGCCCAGCGCGACCAGCGCGAGGTTGGCGTAGCCGCGCTGGTGCAGGCGATCGGCGGCAGCGAGCGCGCGCTGGCCGCTGCGGCAGCACAGCACGATGCGCCGCGACGGGGCCGTGGACAGCGCGTCGATGTGATCGACGTCGAGGCGCACTGCGCCGACGAACGGCGATTGCGGCGCCTCGTCGAGACCGCGCAGATCGACCACGACGTCGTCGTCGTTCACCGCCGCCGGCGAGATGAACGGCACGAAGCTTTCGGGTTCCGGACCGCCCGTGAAATCGAAACCGCCGAACCCTGGACGCCGTGCGTCGAATGTGAACACCCGCCCCAGGACCGTGGGCTGCAGCCCGAGCAGCAGGTGCAGCGCGAGATGGGCCTGCAGCCCGCCGACCACGGCCACTGCGGTGCCCAGCACGCCGATGGTGGCGCAGGTGCCACCGTCCGACGTGATCTCGGGGAAGACCGCGCGGTAGCTCGGACCGCCGCCGCAGAAGGCGCCGGCGTACCCGGTCAGGCCGACGATCGAGGCGCTGACCAGGGGCTTGGCGGCATCGCGGCAGGCGTCGCTCAGGATGTAAGTGACGGCGAAACTGTCGGCGGCATCGACGACGAGGTCGGCTTCGGCGACCAGCGCTATGGCGTTCTGCGGCGTCAGCCGCTCCGCCACGGAGTGCGCGATGATGTTCGGATTCAATCGCTGCAGCGCCGCGCAGGCACGCTCCGCCTTGAGCTGGCCGAGATCGGCCATCGAATAAAGCGGCTGGCGATGGAGATTGGTCTCCTCCACCCGATCGTGATCGACCACGGTCAGGCCGCCGACGCCCGCACCCGCGAGATACTGCAGCACGGGGCAACCCAGGCCGCCGGCGCCGACCACGAGCACTCTCGCTGCGGCCAGCCGCGCCTGTCCTTCCGGGCCGACATCGGCGAGGACGATCTGGCGGGCGTAGCGGTCCGTCATGGCGCACCTCGCGTCGCGGAGATCCAGGCCCGGGCCTGGCCGAGCGGATCGGCGTGGTTGACGACATCACCAACGACGGCGGCGCTGTCGGCGCCCGACGCCAGACAGAGCAGGGCGCGTTCGAGCGTGAGCCCACCGATCGCCACCAGCGGCCGCTTGCCGACCAGACGTTTCCATTCACCCAGGCGCTCCGTACCCTGCGGCGCCCACGGCATCTGCTTCAGCTTGGTCGGGTAGATCGGACCCAACGCCACGTAGTCGGGATCGACCGCCAGCCCCTTCTCCAGCTCGGCGTGATCGTGCGTGCTGACGCCGATCCTGAGGCCGGCCTTGCGCAGCGCCTTGATGTCGGCGTCCACAAGATCCTCCTGGCCGAGATGGACGTAGTCGCAGCCCTCGTCGATCGCCACCTGCCAGTAGTCGTTGACGATCAGCTGCGCGCCGGCGGCGGCGCAGGCGGCTTTCGCGCGAGCGACCTGGCGGCGGATCTCCTCGACCGGCTGGTCCTTGATGCGAAGCTGGATCAGGCGCGTGCCGACGGCGACCAGGCGAATCACCCAGTCGGCATCGGACACGACGGGATAGAAGCGGTCGAGCATGATCAGCCTCCCAGAGCACATTCCGCGCGGCTGGAACAGCCGAACGGAATGTGCCTCTTGCAACAATACCCGCCCCGTGCGCGCATTCTCGAATTGATGGAACCGCTCGCGGTTCCATCAATTCGAGAATCGCTCCAGCACGGCCTTGCCGAGAACCGGCGTCGACGGCTGCGCCATATCGCGCGGCTCGAGCGGCTGGGCGAGAAAGGCGGTGCGGCCGGCCTCGACGGCGAGCGCAAAGGCTCGCGCCATCGCGATCGGATCGCCCGCTTCGGCGACCGCCGTGTTGAGCAGCACGGCGTCGTAGCCCAGCTCCATCGCCGCCGCGGCATGCGAGGGCACGCCCAGCCCGGCATCGACCACCAGCGGAATGTCGGGAAAGTGCGCGCGCAGGGAGCGCAGGCCGTAGACGTTGTTGAGGCCGCGCGCCGAGCCGATCGGCGCGCCCCACGGCATCAGCACGCGGCAGCCCGCCTCGACCAGCCGATCGGCGACCACGAGATCCTCGGTGGTGTAGGGGAACACATCGAAGCCGTCCTGCGCCAGGATGCGCGCCGCCTCGACCAAGCCGAACACGTCGGGCTGCAAGGTGTCGGCATCGCCGATCACCTCGAGCTTGATCCAGGGCGTGTCGAACAGCTCGCGCGCCATGTGGGCGGTGGTCACCGCTTCCTGCACCGAATGACAGCCCGCCGTGTTGGGCAGCACGCGCAGGCCGAGCGACTGGATGAACGACCAGAAGCTTTGTCCGGCGCGGCCGGCTCCGCCTTCACGGCGCAGCGATACCGTGACGATCTCCGCCCCGGATGCCTCGATCGCCCGTTCGAGCACGGCCGGCGAAGGATAGCGCGCCGTGCCGAGCAGCAGGCGCGAGGAAACATCGACGCCGTAGAACACGATCAGCCTCCCTGCATCGGCGCCACGACCTCGATGCGATCGCCGTCGGCGAGATTGGTCTTGGGCCGCGCCACGGCGGCGACGAAGCGCCCGTTCACCGCCGTCGCGATCTTGCGGCCGCCAAAGCCCAGCGCTTCCAGCGCCGCGGCCAGCGTCCCGGGATCGATCTCATGCGCGTCGTCGTTGAGGAAAATCCGCATGACTGACCTCCGATTCGAAGCCCTCTCTAGAGATGGTGTCGGCGACCCAGCGCGCCAGGGTCGGCGCGAGCAGGAAGCCGTGTCGGAAGAGACCATTCGCGTGCAGCGTGCGGCCATTGCGCCGAAGCTGCGGCAGGTTGTCGGGAAAGGCTGGCCGCAGGTCGGCGCCCAGCTCGACGATCTCGGCTTCGCCGAACGCCGGATGAAGCGCATAAGCGGCGTTGAGCAGCTCCATCGCCGAGCGCACGCTGACGGGGCCACGCCGTTCGCTTTCGATCATGGTCGCGCCGATCATGAACAGGCCATCGCCGCGCGGCACGACGTAGAGCGGCAGGCGCGGGTGGAGCAGCCGTACCGGCCGCTCCAGATCGATGTCGGGCGCGCGCACGACGATCATCTCGCCACGCACGCCGCGCAGGTCAGGCAGGACATCGCGCGCGGCGTAGCCGCGGCAGTCGACGACGATCTCGCCGTCGCCCGCGACCGCAGGACGCTCGACGCCGAACTGGATCGCCACGCCGCGACGGCTCAGTTGGTCGGCAAGAGCCGCCAGCGCACGACGTGGATCGAGATGCGCCTCGTCGAAAAAGAACAGGGCACGACCGAAGCGACGCGCCAGCGCGGGCTCGAGGCCGGCGATGCCGTCGGCGTCGAGCCATTGGAACCGTTCGGTGCGCTGGGCGAAGCGCTCGAGTTCCGACTTGTCGCGCGGCTGCGCCACCACGAGGCTGCCTTGCCGCTCGGTGCCGGCGTAGCGCCGCGACCACCAATCGATCGAGGTGGCGCCCCAGGTCGCGACCTCCGGCTCGGTCGTGGCGCGCTCGCACCACGGTGCCAGCATGCCGCCCGCCATCCACGAGCAACAGCCGTCGCCCAGCGCGTGGCCGCGGTCGACCACCGAGACCTCGATATCGCGCTCGCTGAGCTCGAGCGCGCAGGAGAGACCCGCTACCCCGGCGCCTATGACGATGACTGATGGCCTGGCCAATCGATGAACTCCCGTTCCTTCGCCGGCATGACCCGGATCAGGTTCAAAGGGTTCAGCCCCTCGGCTGTCTCAGCCCGGTCTCCTCGCGGAGTCCGGGCACCCCTCGGACGTCATCGAAGCAAAATCCAGGGCGCCTGCCCTGTCAAGCGGCGAGCGAGTCGTGTGCCGGCGCGAGATGCGTGGACTCGCCGAAGCCTTCACAGTCCGGCTGACGCACCAGCGCCTGGAAATTGGCCATCAAGCTGCGGGCGCAGGGGCCGGATTGGTAATGATGGCCGTCGACCGAGCCCACCGGCACGATCTCGGCAGCCGTGCCGCAGAGGAATACCTCGCTGGCGTCGGCCAGTTCCTGCGGCTTCACGGTGCGCTCCTCGACGGTCCAGCCGCGCTTCCTCGCCATGCCCATGACGGCGCGGCGGGTGATGCCGTCGAGAAAGTTCTCGGCCAGCGGCGTCACGAGCTTGCCGTCGATCACCAGGAAGATGTTTGCGCCGGTCGATTCGGCGAGATCGCCCTTCCAGTCGAGCATCAGCGCGTCGTCGAAGCCGGCCTTGAGCGCACGATCCTTCTCGATGCCGCAGATGATGTACAGGCCGGCGACCTTGGACTGGCCCGGCGCGAAATCGGCCGACGGGCGGCGGTATCTGGCCATGGTGACCTTGATGCCGGCATCGCGCGCCTGCACGGATAGCCGGCCCTCCTGGGCCCACGGCGCGATGGCGAGGTGGACCGACGCGCCGATCCCGGACACCCCCATCACCTCGGAGCCGCGCCAGGCGATCGGCCGGATGTAGCCCGCCTGCAGATTGTTCGCCGTCACCACCTCGCGCGTCGCCGCCTCGATCTGCTTGCGGCTCCACGGGATCTCGTAATCGAGCAGGCGGGCCGAGTTGATCAGCCGCGCACTGTGCGCGGCCAGCCGGAAGATCCGGCCGTCATAAATGCGCTCGCCCTCGAACACGGCCGAGCCGTAATGCAGGGCGTGGGTAAGGACGTGCATGCGGCTGTCGCGCCACGGCACCAGCTTGCCATCCATCCAGATGAATCCGTCGCGGTCTTCCATTGATAAGGACATTGCTCTTCCTCCAAGAGAAATATTCCAAAAACGATCAAGCAGGGTCGCCTGACAGCAACCTTCTGTCCAATTAGGTCAGTATTATTGTCCTTGTCAATATAGCTGTCTCAAAAGGGATCATGTCTTCCGGACCGCGCGCGTCCCGCGCGCTCATGATCATGACGAGCGCGCGTCCGGCGTCGCCGAGCCGCGCCATGAGCGCGCGAGACGCCCTGGGTCCGGAAGAGCATGGGACAGACGCAACGCGCCGCCTCTATAGTTGCCGCCTACGACCAGAACCGAACGTAAATCGGCGCATTGCTGCATGGTGGACTCGAAACCTCCCGCTAACCCCCTGTTCCTCCGCGACGAGGAGCTGCGCCAAGGCATCGAGCTGATGTTCTATGCCTACCGCGACTTCACGTTCGAATCGGACCAGCAGCTCAAGCGCTACCAGCTCGGGCGGGCGCATCACCGCGCGCTCTATTTCATCGGCCGCCATCCCGGCCAGACGGTAGGCCACCTGCTGTCGATCCTGAAGGTCACCAAGCAGTCGATCTCGCGGGTGCTGAAGGACCTGATCGGACAGGCCTATGTCGAGCAGAAGAGCGGTGCGCGCGACCGCCGCGAACGCCTGCTGTGGCTGACCGAGAAGGGCGTGAAGCTCGAGCGCGAGCTGACCGACCGGCAGAGCCAGCGCTTCGCCCGCGCCTACCGCGAGACCGGCGCCGACGCCGTCGATGGCTTCCGCAAGGTGCTGCTCGGCCTGCTCGACCCGCCGGAGCGCGCCATCGTCGACAAGCGCGTGCGGGGCGGGCGATGAGCCTGGTCGACGGCGCAGTCGACAAGCCGCATGTCCTGGTGGTCGACGACGACACGCGCCTGCGCGGCCTGCTGAACACGTTCCTGTCGAAGAGCGGCTTTCGGGTCACGACCGCAGGCAGCGCAGTCGAGGCGCGCCAGCGCCTGAGCGCGCTCGACTTCGACCTGATCGTCCTGGACGTCATGATGCCGGGCGAGAGCGGGCTCGAGTTCGCGGGCGAGCTGCGCCGTTCCGACGACGTGCCGATCCTGATGCTGACCGCGATGGGCGAGGCCAAGGACCGCATCGCCGGCCTGGAGAAGGGCGTCGACGATTATCTCGGCAAGCCGTTCGATCCGCGCGAGCTGCTGCTGCGCATCCAGAACATCCTGCGGCGCAACAAGCCACAGGCGGCCGCCGAGAGCGCCGAGACACCGCGGCAGGTGTCGTTCGGCCCGTTCCAGTTCGACCTCGAGGTCGGCGAGCTGGCCCGGGACGGCAAGCGGATGGCGCTGACCGAGGCCGAGACGACGCTGCTGCGCGCGCTCGCCGCCCGCCTGGGCGAGGTGCTGAGCCGCGAGACGCTGTGCAAGGTCGTCGGCAGCGCCGTCAACGAACGCGCCATCGATGTGCAGGTAACCCGGCTCCGGCGCAAGATCGAGCCCGACCCGTCCTTTCCGCGCTATCTGCGCACCGTCCGCGGTCAGGGCTATCGACTGGTCGACGCATGACCCTGGGCGCGGTCCGCGACGCCTTCGAACGCATTGCCCGCTTCGCCGACCGGCATTCCCCGCAGACCCTGTTTGCCCGCGCGCTGCTCATCATCGTCGTGCCCATGCTGCTGTTGCAGGCGCTGTCGGCCTGGTGGTTCTACAGCCAGCGCGGCGACAACGTGACCAACCGGCTCGCCATCCTGCTGGTGCGCGACCTGCGCCTCTTGATCGCGCTGCGCTCGGAATTTCCCGACGATGCCCATCGCGCCTGGCTGCTGAGCCGCTCGGCCCAGGACCTGCTGCTGTTCGTCAGCTTCCGCAAGGGCACCGTGCGGCCGTTCAAGGAGCCGGAATATTTCGACATCGCCGCGCGCGAGGTGCAGGGCGCCCTGGAGGCTGATCTCAAGCGGCTGTTCTTCATCGACAACAATGTCGGCGGCGGCCAGATGCTGATCGAGATCCAGCTGAACAATGACGAAGTCATGGACGTGCTGGTGCCGCACGTGCGCCTCACCTTCGGCTCGAGCTTCGCTTACGTGGCCGCCCAGCTCGGCCTCGCCCTGGTGCTGTTCGGCTTGGCGATCTGGTTCATGCATCGCGAGCTGATACCGATCG
>JAXMCP010000050.1:0-16532 GCA_046349295.1 Reyranellaceae bacterium | reverse complement strand
AAGAACAACACCATGATCGTGCCCGGCCACATGGGCGAGGTCTCGGCGCTGATCGGCACGGCCATGGCCTTGCTCAAGGGCAAGGCACCGGGCGCGAACTGAAGCCGGCAGTGCGCGATCGGCTAAACTCGCGCGCTCCGGAGAGATGGATGAGTGGTTTAAGTCGCACGCCTGGAAAGCGTGTGTGGGTTAACAGCCCACCGCGGGTTCGAATCCCGCTCTCTCCGCCAGGATACTCCCCACAAGTGTTGCAGCTACTTGCAGCGTCTTGCAGCGGAGAGTGATCCCAAGTCGTTGATTTGACGACGCTTTCCCACCGCAATACCGTCGCTTAGTTGCACGCTCGTTGCAACTACTTGCGCTGGACTGTCGTCAGCTTCTGGCGGACAGACTGGCGGACGGCAGATGGGGGAACGCGATGGGAAGACAGCGAACAGCAACGCGCCTGCACTTGCTCACGGCGCGGCAAATTCAAGCAGCGAAAGATGGCGATCACGGCGATGGCGGCGGCTTGCTGCTGCGTGTCCGCGGTGATTCGTCGGCGTGGGTACTGCGGTACACCGCGCCGAGCGGCAGGCGCCGCGAGATGGGCCTCGGAATCGCGCTGCGCGGCAGCACGGCGCAGGCCGGCGAGGCTGTGACCGCTGCGCGCCGCTTGGCCGCCGATGCGCGCGACCAGCTGCAGCGCGGTCTTGACCCGATCGACACCCGAAACGCGAAGCGGGACGCCTCGGCTGAAGCTGCGCGCGCCGTCAAGGCCAGCAAGGAGCTCGACCGCTGGACGCTAGCCCGGTGCGCGCGCGACTATCACGAGCGAGTGATCGAGCACTCGCGCACCGAGAAGCACGCGGCCCAATGGATCTCGTCGCTCGAGAATCACATCCCCGCGGGCATCTGGCACAAGCCGATCGCAGAGATCGAGGCGCCCGAATTGCTCAAGGCCATCGTCAGCATCAAGCCGCACGAGCGCGCGAGGCGTCACGAAGGCAACAGCGTGCCAGAGACGCAGCAGCGGATCCGCCAGCGGCTCGACGCCGTCTTCGAGGACGGGATCTTTCACAAGAGGTGCTCGACCAACCCTGCAGCGGCGATCCGGCGCAAGATGCGCGAGTCCATGCCGCGCAAGCGCCGGCCATCTTGCGGCACTGCCCTACAGAGAGGCGCCCGCGCTCCTCGCACGGATCCGCGCGTCAGAAGGAATTGCGGCCCGCTGTCTGGAGTTCGCGGTCTTGACCGTTGCTCGCACGTCCGAGGCCCTCCTGGCCGAGTGGCGCGAGTTCGACCTCGATGCGGCGCTCTGGACTGTGCCCGCAGAGAAGATGAAGGCGGACGAGCCGCACGTTGTCTACCTGCCGGCGCGCGCCGTCGAACTGCTGCGCGGCCTCAAGGCGCTGGAGTTGGACAAGATCAACGTCTTCCCGTCCCCGTTGCTGAATGGCAAGCCTCTGTCGAACATGGCAATGCTCAACGTGCTGAGCAGGCTCGAGGTGCGCGACCAGACCACCGTGCACGGGCTTTGCCGGGCCACCTTCAGCACGTGGGCGAACGAGACCGGCGCGGCGCGTCCTGACGTCATCGAGGCGTGCTTGGCGCACGAGGAGGCCAATCGCGTACGGGCGGCATACAACCGCGCTGAGTTCGCCGAGGAGAGACGCACGCTGCTTGCGGCCTGGGCGAACTACCTGAGTCAGCCTCCAGCGCAGGTGTTGCCTTTCGAGCGCGCGGCGTAGAGTTGATCCGGTGCCGCAGCGACTCTGCGGTAAGACGAAGCCCCGCGCGTGCGGTCAACACGCCGGGGCCTCTGACCCCCAACCGATCGAAGGAGGATCGAGATGGAAGCTGGTTCGAATGGTACGGCGTGCGGCGCGGCCGCGCTGTACGAGCGCCACGAATGGGGCGAGACGATCAAGGGCACCAAGACGCAGTTGCAAGCGTTCGGCCTTGGTGTCGGCATGTCGTTTCCCGGCGAGCCGAACGGCCCGAAGCGTTCCATGCGCGTGATCGATGCTCGCGGACTTGCGTGCACCATCTCGCCCGACCGATCGGCAGCCTGCTACACCGCACGGATCCCATACCCCTGGGTGCCGGAGCCGCCCAGCGGAAGTGTCCGAAACCTGCCCCATGGTGTGCGGCTTCTCCGCCGCCCGTGGACTGACACCTACGAGGGGACGGCCGAGGCACTTGTGGCGCTTGGAGTCGTCCAGGCGGATCACCTACCAGGCGCACCCGGCATGCACAAGGCCTGTGTGAGGCTCTTCGCTGACGGCAGCGTGGCCAACGCAGCTGCTCCGACTCCAAGCCCGTCTCGCAACCAACCCGTCACCTCGTGGGTCACCAAGGACAGCGCGAACAGATTCAGTGTGCACGTCGACGTCGACAACGAAGAAGAGACACGGTGGCGACGTGCGGCACTTGCCGTAGAAGTGCTCAAGTGGTCCGAACGCGCGCGTGCACGACAGCCTGCCCCTCTGCTCCCTGTTCCGCCCGAGCGGCTTCACGAGTTCACTAGGGCCAGCGCGTGCGCTGCTGCGGACGCCGAGTTTCAGATCTTCTTGGCCCGCCTGCAGCGAACCAACCATGACGACTAGGAAGAACGGGCGCCGTACCGCTATGGTTAGAAAAACCTCCGAAAAACCGCGCGCCCCCGACTGGCTGAAGTGGGGTTGGGGCAAGTCCGTCACCCTGGAGGATGCCGCAGCGCTCTCGCTTGGGGCAGATCCGGTGTGGGAGCAGTTCATTAGGAATCCGCCCGAAGATCTCCACAGTCCCGGTCTAGTGGGCCGAAGGATCTTGGTCGAATATGGGAGGCCGAACCGGCGCCTGACAGTGAAGTGGAGCCATCCGAGCCTGACCGACGAGGGTCACAACCGGCTTTGCATGCTGCGCGAGCACTACGGTAGCCGTCACCTACCTGCTGGCGAGTCAGTGGATGGCGTTCATCGTGTGCTGCTGCAGGATCTGGCACGGTTCGCGAAGCTCCAAGGCTGGAACTCACCTCAGCCGCTTCTTGATCTGGCCACAGGTCAGGAGCGGGAGGAAAGACGGGAGCCGAAAGAGAAGCTCGACGTAGCCCGTCGGCGCAGAATCCTCGCGGTGCTGCGAGAGCACTACGGTGACACGCAGCAACTACCGCTGTACCTCGGTGGCTCACCTCTCGGCGACCCGGTCATGCGTTTGCTGACCAAGGAGCTTGGCATCGAGAAGCACACCATCCGGCCTCTGCTGCGCGATCTCAATAGCTCCGGGGAGATCGGCCCGAGGGACCGACAACGTCGCAAGGGCGACCCTGCACTCGGTTGACCCTGCACCCTGAAAGTCTGATTTCAGGGTTCCACTCTCCAAGGTAGGCACCAAATCATGTGACCCGTGCTGCAAGTATTTGCAGCAATGGAGGTCAACATGCAAGACGATTCTGGCGGAGCACATGTCCGCCAAGCTGACGACGCCAAGCTGCGTCAGGAGCGAGACCGGCTCCGGTCCGCCGGGCAATCCGCCATCAGCCCCCTGGTTTCAGCCGAACAGGCAGCGGCCGAGGTCTTTCGGGTGAGCGTCCGAACGTTCCACGAGCTGCGCTCGCAGCCCTGGATGCCGGAGCCCATCATGCTCGGCCCGAGAACCCTTCGGTGGGTTCGCGCGGAACTCGAGGCGGCAGTTGCGAAGATGCCCCGCACTCGCCGCGCCCAGGACCCGTGGCCCGACCGGCCTTCGCGCAACAAGGCAGCCGGCGTCCCGGTGCGCCAACTCACCGGCGCGACTACCTGATGCGCGCCAGCACCGCAGTGCCGGCCCTGCCCAGTGACCGCGCAACACAGATCCTCAACAGCGTCACGGAGGCGCTGCCATATCCGACCGCAACCGAACCGCTGAGCTCATCCTCGACGGCCAGCCCATCCCCGTCGTGCTCAAACTGTCCGGGCCCGGAGGGTTCCTCATCGAACAGCCAATGGGTGAGCAAGCGGTGCGACGCGTCTCCGTCGAGCGAAACATCGCCCGCGGGCTCATCGTGCATCTCGAGTTCGGCCAAGAAGACGCCCGCGCCCTCATCGATCGGATCCTCTCCAACCGCGGCGGCTCCACGCCAGGCTGAGACCGAGCGGCCCAGCGACGCCGCACTGAAGACCATCGAGGCCCAGCGCCACGCCGACGAGATCGCGCGCAAGGTCGCCACCGGTGAACTCGACGCCGGGGCTCTCGCGCTCGAGCTGGGCAAGGCCTACGGCGCGACGCTGCAGGCCCTGGCACGCTCGCTCACGAAGGCAATGCGAGGCGCCTCCTGATGGGCGCCGCTTACCTGAAGCGAGGGCCCTACTCGGCCGTCGCCGATGCGGTTGCCGCCAAGATCCGCGGCGAGGCCGACGCCAAGCGAGCCGTGCAGCTGGTGCGCGAAGGCAAGGCCCACGACGACACCCTGCTCGAGGCGCTGCGGGTGCAGCAGGCCTCCGGCGAGCGCGGGCGCCTGGATGCGTTCGTGCGCGAGGTGCAGCGCGCGCTGGCGCAGGTGGGAGCCTGCAGGCCGTGAGTCGCCCCATCGATGCAGTCCTGTCCCGCCTGGAGCCCTACAGGCTTCGCGAGAACGGCCGTGACCGCTGGCGCGCGTGCTGCCCAGCGCACGGCGGCAAGAACCCATCGGCACTGTCCATCGGTGTCGGGAGCGATGACCAGGTGCTGTTGCGTTGCTGGCATGGGTGCGAGGTCGAGCAGGTGGCGCACGCGCTGGGCCTGGAGCTCTCCGACCTGTTCCCGCCCAAGCCTCAAGCCGGGCAAGGCGGCGCTCCGATCAAGCGCCGCCGGCTCATCACGGCCGGCCAGGCGCTGGATCTGCTGGACGAGGAGATCACGCTGGCCATCGTCTGCGCGAGCGACATGGCGGCCGGCAAGCAGCTTGACGAGTCGACCCGCGACCGCCTGCTGCAAGGTGCGGCCCGGATCTCGATGCTCCGAGACGAGGTGCGCGCATGACGCTCGAAGCACTGGACCTAGAGCGTCTGGACGCCGAGATCGAAGCACGCGGAGGTGCCGCCACAGTGGTGCAGCGCGTCGCTCGCCGCCATCAAGACCCAGACGAATCGGTAGTGCGCCGCCTCGACTACGTGCTCGCCGACACGCTGGATGACGCCGAGGAGCAATACGACGACGAGCTGATCGAGGGCACGCTCGGCCGGGCTGCGATGGCGGTGCTCTACGGCGACAGCAACAGCGGAAAGACCTTCGCTGCGATCGACATGGGCGCCTCCGTGGCGCGCGGCGTCGAGTGGCTTGGGCGCCCGACCGACGTCGGTCTAGTGGTCTACCTGGCCACCGAGTCACCGGCATCGGTCGAGATGCGCCTGAAGGCCTACCAGCGCCATCACAAGCTGCGGGTACCTGGCTTCGTGATCGTGCGATCGCCGATCAACCTGTTCGACGGCCAGGCCGACACCGCGGCTGTGATCAGCCTCGTTGGCGAGCTCGAGTCCGAACATGGGGCGAAGGTCGCGCTGATCATCGGCGACACCCTGGCTCGCTTGGTGGTCGGCGCGAATGAGAACTCCGGCGAGGACATGGGCGTGGTGGTGCGCAACATCGACGCCATCCGCGCGTCGACCGGCGCGGCGTTCCTGGTAATCCATCACACCGGCAAGGACGCCGCCAAGGGCATGCGCGGATGGTCAGGCCTGCGTGCGGCCACCGACACCGAGATCGAGGTGACGGTCGACGAGGCGACCGGCCTGCGGTCGGCGGAGATCACCAAGCAGCGGGACCTACCTGGCAAGGGCGATCGGATCGGCTTCCGGCTGGTGCCCATGCGACTCGGCGTGAACCGCTGGGGCACCGAGCGCGGATCGTGCGTCGTGGAGGCCTCGGATGCCCCCGAGAAACGCGCCAAGACGAAGCGCCGTAGCGAAGTCGCCGGCGCGATCGAAGAGTTCCTTCGGAGCCACGGCGCCGGGTGTCAAAAGGGTGGCGTCGTGAAGCACTTCGAGGGCCAGTACGTGCGGACCTCGGTCTACCGCGAATTGGCCAAGATGGTCGACTCCGGCGAGCTGATCGAGGCCGCCGGCATGGTGAGCCTCCCAGGCCGGCCGAAAAGCCCGAAATGAGGCCATGTCTCCACTTGTCTCTAACTCTGCTTACCTGCGGAGTCTCCATTGTCTCCGCGCTGTCTCCACTCGGTTTCGGAGACACGTGCACAGGTGTCTCCAATGTCTCCTCTCCCTTTAGGGAGGAGACATGGAGACAGCACCAACCGGGATCACCTATGAAGCTCGAAAGCGGCAAGGCAGCGACAAGGGGAAATTGGCGGACACAGCCTCAGCCAACCACCGCGCCGGCATGCGCCCTGCCGCCCTGCCCGGATGCCGTCCGCCAGGGCGTCACCGCGCTACCCATCACCAAGGAGGCCCCGACATGCTGAGCGTCATGCTCACTGCGATGGTCACAAGCCCGGCCGTGACCACCAAGGACCGCAGGGGTCGCCCCGTGGTCAGCCTGCGCACCAAGGGCGTCGACTCGGAGGGTAAGCCGTTCGAGGTCAGCCTCATCGCGTTCTACTTCGAGGTGCAGGCCAGGCTGCTGAAGCCGAAGCCAGGCGACGAGGTCGCGGTCATCGGGCACGCATCGCTCAGCAAGTGGGACTCGGCTCACAACGGCGTGCAGGTTGGGCTCAACGTCATCGCCCGGAAGGTGCTGACGCACGACGACGCCGGCCCGCACGTGCCACCTCAGGACCGCCCTATGGGGCCGCCCGCAGCACTCGAGGAGGCCGCAAGTGGCTGACCGCGACCACACCCGCAAGGCAGAAACCCGCGCCGATGCTGGCGCGATTGGTGCACCCCCGGGGGGTGAGAAGCGACTTCGTCTGCCGTTGAAGACGATGGACGACGTCAAGGTCGAGCTCGCGCGGCTGTACCGCGAGGGCAAGGCCGGGCGCCGCGCCATCGCCGACGTTTCCAAGCTGGCCAACGTGCTCGGCATCCTCGGTCGAGTCATAGAAGGTGATGAGCAGGCGGCCCGCCTGGCCGCGATCGAGGACGAGCTCCGATTGATCGAGAGCGCGAACGGGCGGCGATGAGAGCAGCGCTCGAGCACTTGCTGGACTCCGTTGGAGAGGCGCAGGCTCGGGCCATCTTGGCGGAGATCGGTCGGCCGGCCGCGCGCGCCGAGTTCGAGCGCATCGCGGCGCTGCGCCTAGTGGCGCGAATGCGCGAGGCACAGGCCGCGCGCTACGTGATCCGCGACCGCCTCGCGCTGCGCGGCTTCAGCCGGTCCACAGCCTACCGCCTCATCGAGCAGGTCATCAGCACGCCGCACGAAAACTGTCCCAACGAGGCGCCCGCATTGGGACGCGACTCGCAGAAGCTCGCGACCTGATCCGAACGCCTCAGCCACAGGAGCACCACACCGATGCGAGTCAGGATTACCTCCCTCCGGGCACCTTGGCCAGACGGCGCCGGCGTCGGCTCGGTCATCGAGATCCCCGGCGACGTCCTTCCGACTGTCTTCGCCGGCAAGTGCGAGCCGGCGGCCGACACCGCCCGCGCGACGCACGTCTACGCACCGCCGACACGGCCTCAGCTCGCGTCCGCGCCGATCGAGGAACTGCTCGGCGTGCTCGAGGTTCCGTCAGTGGGTGTCGCGGCGCTTGTTGCCCGTCGGGAGGAACTCCGGGCGCGCATGCTGTCGATCGACATCTCTGCTGCGGAGCGACGTCTCGACGCGGCGAAGGCCAAGCGGGAAGCGGCACCCTTTGATGTCGCTCCCGTCGCTGTGTACGGCAGAGTCCCCGAACTGGACCGGCAGCGTGTCGCCCATGAGGTGGCCTCGGAGGAGCTCAAGGCGGCGCAAGGCAGCCTATGTCAGCTGCGCGGGGAACTGCTCGCGATCACCGGAGAGATCGAGTACCTCACGTCGATGATCGACGCCGAGGCGCGCGTCGAGTCCTCGCGCGCGGCCGCGCAAGGTGCCGAAGAGCACGCGGCGTCGTGCCACCGTTTGTTCGCCAAGGCCGAGGCGGACCTGCAGCAGATCGTGGAGCGCATCAAGACCGAGGAGATCGCCTATCAGGCCGCACGGGACAAGGCCGGCACCCAACTGCTCGACGCGATCAAGGCCGGCAACTCCGACGCGAGCATCAAGGCTGTGACGCGCGACAAGGTCGCGGTACTGGAGGTCGCGCGGGACGTTGCCGAGCAGGAGATGCAAGCTGCGCGCACAGCGCGCGAGCAGGCAGAGCAGCGCCGGCGCGCGGCTTGGCAGCACGTCCGGCTTGCAGAGGCCGACGTCGCCGAGAGTGCGTTCCTTCAGGCCGAGCGCGAGTACGTCGAGGCGCTGTACCGGGTGATGTTCGCGAAGAGCGTGGCGCGCCACCCATTCGGCGCCGTCGACCCGCGAGGCGAAGCGACGGAGCGCGCGCGTCATGCCCTCGAGCGGCTCGGAATATGAAACCTCCGCAGCATTCCACCCATAGGAGATCGACATGCCTGAGTTCATCGTCAACCCCAGTCTCGTGCAGCACCTCAACAGAGCCGAGCCGCAGCCGGGCCGGCAGGCCGCGCGAAACGTACCGACGCCGGATGCCGGCGAGATGGCGCGGCTCGCTACCGGGTTCGTCTCACTGGTGTGCGGCTCGAGCATCGCCGCCGTGCAGAAGATCGGGTACGAGCGGCTGAAGGAACTGACCGCGCTGCTCGAGGCAGAGCGCGCAGTGCCGTATCCCACCGCAACCAACCACGGTCGCACGCCCAGCGAATTCGACGACTACGACCTCGAGGATCCGTATGGCACCGGCGATCCGCAACAGCGGGCCGAACGCGCGATGGAGCGCAATCGCGAGCGGCAGGACAACGCGCGGCGCGAAGCAGAGGCTCGCGCCGCGGAAGACGCGGAGCTCAATGTCATGGCGAGTGAGCTGGTGGTGAGCCTGAACTCGTCTCTCACTGTCGACGACTTCAAGTGCATGGGCAAGGAGCGCATGCAGGAGCTGAAGGCCAAGGCAGCCGCCGGAAGCGGTCGCGCCAGTACCGGCAACGACGAGTGGGCCGACTATGACCTGAACTCGTTCCTCGACGACAAACAACCCTGAGCCTCAAGGAGAACGTGGCATGTCGAATCGAATCTACACGGGCCCGCAAGACCGCCAGCCCAAGACCATCTCGAACCGCACCTGCGCCGCCGCGCTGCTGCCGGGCACGTTCGTCAACGTGAACGCCACGCAGTTCACGCAGGCCACGTCCGTCTCTGGTGGCCGCGTCGCGTTGCTCGCCAATCGCGACTTCTACGGTCTCGCAACCGATTCGAGCGACCCCCTCAAGACCGCCTACCAAATTGGCGAGACCGGCATCGCCTACGAGCTGCGCCCAGTCCAGACCTACATGGCAGCGCTCGCGGCCGGCACCTACACGAGCGGCCAGGAGCTGACCATTGGCGCCTCAGGACGGCTGACCGCCGCGGCGACCGGTGATCGGGTCATGGCCTACTTCGACGGGCCGAACGGCAGCGTGCTCGCCGCTGGCGACCTGGCTGATGTGGTGATCGCCAACATCTACACCAAGGTCTGAGCCGCAGGCGCAGCATGGCCAGCAGCATCCGCGCGCGCCTGAACCGCCTCGAGGCGCGCCTGGGTCTCGTGCGCGGACCGCACCACGGAGAACGGCTCCCCGGTTTCGTCCTCCGTCTGTACCAGGCAGGGAGCGAACTGCCGCCGCTGACCGAGCGCGAACGCGCTGCTTCCGAGCACGGCGCGCCCGTGTTCTGGATTCCGCACAACGGCCGCGATACGCAGCTGGCCAGCCCGACAACGTGATGAGCCCTGGCGGAACCGGACTCCGCCAAACAGTGCCGGCGAACATCTCTCATCGCGGCACTTACACCCTGTCCGCCTGATTGTCCGCCTTGAGCCTTCACCCTTCGGAGCAGCGCCATGTCTGAACTGGTCGGCAGCATCATGTACGAGGTCACCCTAGACACCTCGAAGATGATCAGCGAGCAGCGCAACGTCGATCAATCCGTCAACAAGGTCAGCACCTCGCTGAACTCGATCACCAAGGCGACGCGCACCTACAGTGAAGCGCTGAAGCTCGAAGCAGCCGTCGCCAAGGAGGCGGCCGACTCGTCGGGACTGCTCGCAACGGCCACCAGCAAAGCCGCGCAGGCAATCGGAAGCCTCGGCTCAGAAGTCGGCGGCGTCGCCGGCGCCATGGCCGAGAGCGAGGCAGCCACGACGGCCATCAGTGGTGCGCTCGCGGCTCTCGGAACGACGGTTCTCGGCATCGCCTCCGCGATCGGCATCGCCATCGTTGGATTCGTCAAGGGCCGACAGGAATCGACCGAGTTCAACCGCAGCCTCGAGCTCACCGGCAACATCTCCGGGCTGACCGTGGACAAGCTCGGCGAGATGGCCGAGCGGCTCGACTCGTTGAGCAACGTCACCCGCGCCAAAGCGGCAGAGTCCTTGAACATCTTCGTCGCCTCGGGCGTGCGCGGCGGCGAGGCGATCGAGAAATTCACCGAGGCCGCCATCCGCATGGAGCAGGCGGGCGGTGCCTCAATCGAGCACACCGCGCGCGCGTTCAAGGATCTGGAGAAAGACCCGCTCAAGGCCGCGCTCAAGTTGAACGAGTCGGTCAACTTCCTGTCGGCGTCCATCCTGCATCAGATCTCGACGCTTGAGCAGCAAGGCCGCAGTGTCGATGCCGCTAAGGTCGCACAGGACGCGTTTGCCGACGCCATTCTGACGCGCACGCCGAAGATTACTGAGAACATCGGCCTCGTCGAGAAGGCATGGCGCGCCGTCGCCAGCGCCGCAAAGGAAGGCTGGGACGCGGTGCTGAACATCGGCCGCGAGAAGAGCCCGGAGGAGCGCATCGCAGCGACGCGTCAGCAGATCGTCGATCTGCAGCGCCAACTCGATGGTGGTGGATTCGCGACGACCGGTGGCGGTGCGGCCACCGGCCGCGGGCTGGGCAAGCGCGAGCGCGAGCAGAAGGAGGCTCTGCTGGCTACGTTGCAAGAGACGGTGCGCCTCTACGATCGCGCGCAGCTGTCCGCACAAGCACTCGCTGATGCCGACGCGCAGCGCCTGCGCCAAGTCCAGGCCATCGCCGAGTTCGACAAGGAGGGCGAGAAGTTCCTCGACAAGAAGGCGAAGATGGAGCGCGACATCGCCCAGGCGCGCGAGCTCGGCAAGCAGGCCGGGCTCAGCGAACTGCAGATCGAGGAGCGGATCAAGGCCATCCGCACCAGCTACGCCGACAAGACGCAGAAGTTCGACGCCGTCGGCTACCTGATCGGCCTGCAGGAGAAGGCGGCCGAGGGCTACGCGAAGATCGATGCCGCCGAGCGGGCGGCTCTGCAGCGCAATGCTCAGTTGCTCAACGAAGGAAAGATCGACTTCCAGCAGGCGGAGGAGGCGAAGACGCTGATCGCAGCAGCCGCGGTCAACGCTCGCCAGAAGCTCTGGGAGCAGGAGAAGGCGCAGGCGTTCAGGCTGTTCGAAAGCGATTCGCGCGAGATGCAGCGTCAGGCTGCCGAAAGACAGCGCGCGGGCGATTACGCGGGCGGCATCATCGCCGGAGCTGCCCCGGAGGAGGACCGACTGGTTCTGCAGTACGAGCAGCGAAACGAGCGCCTGCGCGAACTGAGGGCTCAGAACCTCATCGACGAGCAGACCTACTCGGCGGCGCTGATCGCCAACTCGCAGCAGACGACAGACGCGTTGGTGGCTATCGCGCAGCAGCGTGCCGAGGCGGAAGTCCGTGCCCAGTTGATGACCCTACACGGCGTTTCAGGTGTCGCCGATCAACTGCTCGCAGTGCTGCGGTCGGCCGGCAAGGAGCAGAGCGCACTGGCGAAGGCGGCTTTCCTGGCCCAGAAGGCCATAGCCGTGGCGGAGATCCTGCTGAACACGGAGGTCGGGGCGGCGAAGGCGGTCGGCATGGCGGGGCCGTTCGGCATCCCGCTTGCTACCTTCATCCGCACCACCGGCTATGCGAGTGCAGGCATGGTGGCTGGCCTGGCGATCGGGCAGGCCTTCGGTGGCGGCCGGCAGTACGGCGGCCCGGTGACGGCTGGCTCGCTGTACCGCGTCAATGAGGGCGGTCGGCCCGAGATGTTCACGGCAGCCAACGGCGCGCAGTACATGATGCCGACGGCAAACGGGAACGTCACGCCGGCAGGCGGAGTCGGGCATGCCGGAGGCTGGACGATCAACATCCACAACGCCCCGGTCGGCACCACCGCGAACGTTGACGAGGCCGCGCGGATCATCGAGATCTCAGTCGCTCAGGCCGAGGCTCGTGTCGTCGACAGCATCACCGAGCGCAGGGGGCTGGTGTGGGGAGCCTTCGCAGGGAATACCAACCTTCGAGGAGCATTCTGATTGCCGGCCCATGCCGGCTCCTTACGACGCGCAGTAGGGGCCGTGACTCCACACGACATTGCCACTGATGGTTCACTCATCGCGATCCGCGCAACGATGGCCTACTTGGTCGCCAAGGCATGCCAGCCTGACGAGGGCTCACTCGAGCAGTTGCACGAGATCATCTGCGGGCAGGTCGAGCGCGGCATCGACCGCGCGCGCGAGGCGACCGGTGATGCCGCGGTGTGCGGTCGCCTCCAGGCATCAGCGATTGGCGAACTCGATCTGCTCTTCGGTATGGCGAGAGGAATCCTCCGCAACGCAGATCGGAGCTGAAGCAAAGGCCCGCGCAGAGGCTGACCTTGCTTCCTAGCATCGCCACGCATGCCCAAGAGCTGCGCAGCCATCGACGACGATCCCAACCTTGGCGACGACGAGCCGCCTCCGGTGCATCTGGTGGTCCCGGCATCGCAGTGCGAGCCTCTTCGGACGAAGGCGCCGCGCTCCGTCTTCGATCTAGCCGTCCTCAAGCAGCTCGGCCGCAAGCTGTGGAAGCAGCCGCCAGCGAGCCCTCAGCACTACCGCATCGAGCGCGACTGCGATCGCGTCAGGCTGGTCAAGGTGCAAGCGCACGAGACCGCCGAGTGGCAGGAGCGTGAGCGGCGCCGGCGTGCCAAGCAGCGTCCCCCACCGCCGACCAAGCGCGCCCGCACAAAAGGCAAGAAACTGCAGGAGCTGGTCTCGGTCGAGTTCGACGACTGAGCGTTCGCCGTAGATGGCGGGAGCGCCGGCGGACTCGGATCTAAGCAGACCGGCGCCGGCCGGCTGGTGTGGCGTTGGGCGGAGGGTGGCTCCGCCACGATCAAGCGGCTTTCGGCGCATTCGACGCATGTCCGAAACGTCGCCGAAAAGCTCGCGGCCGCTCATTCCGCGCTGGCAGCGCCACCGCTGGAACAGCCTGCCAATGGATCGGCCCAGGAGGTAGGCCGCACCACGTCTGCTGGACATTGGCTGCGCGGCCGCGGCGCGCATCTCTTCGAGTGCCTTCATGCCGCTGGCGCGAACCTTTGCTTCTAGGACTTGCAGGCGCAGCAGCACCAGTTCAGCCTGCTTGGTGGAGCCGAGCTTGCGATACACGGAGGCCAACTGCCTGTGGTACCAGGGCGGCACGGCGACGCGCCCGGCCAGTGGGATGGCTGCCTCCCGTTCGACCGCCTCAACAAGCCGAAGCAGCAAGCCGGCCGCAGCGTCAAGATCACCGTCTCGACGGAGTTGCTTCACTTCATCGACGAACTCAGCGTAGTGCCGGCCATCGACCGCCGCGGCGGCTCGGCGAGCAGTCTCGGCGGCCTCGAAGGCTTCCACGTCCACCGGCGACATCGGCTAGATCGGTCCGGGCTCGCCACCGGCGGGGCCTCGTCGGGTTGCGGTTGCTGTCTCGGCCGAGCACCCCCCGACACCGGCCCGGCTGCAGTAGAGCGCCGTCATCCGTTCTTCGTCAGTCTCAGGCAGGTCTCGCACCTCCATCGTCGCGAGGTCCGGCTCGGCCGTCGGATCTCGCTCGAGGGCGGCCACCCGTGGCATCTTCCAACGTGAAAGGCGTCGCTTGCCAGTGACCTTGTCATGCAGGTACCACTTGAAGTATTCGATGGATTTCATGTCACCGATCCTGCGCGTCAAGTAGCTCGCCAGATGAGCTAGCCGCGGGAAAGCAGCCTCTCGCCGGCGTCGAGGATCTGCTGCAGCTTGCGGGCAGCGCGGATACCCTGGTCTTCCTTGTTGACGTTGAGCAGCACGATCACCAGACCGACCAGGCCCATAAGGTCCTCGATCTGGCGGGCGAGTTGGATGAGCTCGCTGTCGCTGTACTCGTAGTCGAAGCGCTCGGACGAGGCCGCCAGGCCCTTCTTGTTCCAGGTGTCGGCATTGCGGCCGTGCAAGCGCACGATGGCCAGGTCCGGATAGGTGACTTCCCACACGCCGTGCGCGAAGTTGCCCACGCCTTGCGGCTCGTCGACGATGACGTGCACCACGCCGAGATCGCGCTCCCACGCGAGTGTGTCGGCGACGTGCTGGGGCTCGAGCCAGGTCTGGTTCCGGAACTCGACGGCGAGTTGGTGCCCCTTCATGCGATCGACGCACATCTCGACGTGGGCGCGCCAATCCGGCGAGTTGGTCACCCATGGCGCGAACTGCAGATGCGCGGCCCGCAGCTTCCCGGCTTGCTTCAGCGGGGCCAGCGCCATCAGGAAGCGGCGCCACAGCTCGGCGCGGATCTCGTCGGGCAAGTCGGCGTAGTAGTAGTTCTTCTTGCGGCCCGTGAGCGGTGGGAGCACCGCCTTGATGTCCGCCGGGAACGCCTCTGGCGGGGTCTGGTGGCCGGTGAAGATCCGAAAGGCCTTCATCGTGAAGACGAACCCGGGAGGGGTGCGCTCGGCCCACAGCGCCGAGTTGGTCGGCGACGGCATCGCGAAGTAGGAGCTGTCCACTTCGACCACCGGAAACTGGCTCGCGTAGTAGCGCAGACGCGCCTCAGCCGAGTTGGTGGCCTTGGGATAGAACGCCTTGGACTTGATCAGCGAGGGGTCGGACCAGCTGCAGGTGCCGACGACGACGTTGCGCCGCAGGGCCGGCACGTCGACCTCCGGCTCGGCGAAGAGGTCGGTCTGGGCCTCGGGTTGCATGGCGCAGCGCAGTTCAGTCGTCGAAGGCGATCGGGTCGGGTGCCGGCGTCAGTAACGCGATGAGCATGCCGCCTTCGATCATCGGCTGGTCGACGAACTCGACATTGCAGGCTTGCAGGGCCGACTCGACGTAGTAGGTCACGGTCGCGGGGTCTTCGGCTCGCTGGGCATCGTCGAGGGGGTAGCGCAGCACGACGCGATCTCCCTCGCGAGTCACCCACTCGGCGAAGGGCGTGCTGGCTAGGCGAGCGATGAGTTCCGCCGCATCCATGAGGCCATCCTACCTGTGCTCGCCTACTGGCGGACAGCGAGGGGATTCCACGATCGACCACACGCTAGCCCAATGTTGGCGCGGGGCTTGACAGACGCTCTCTCCGCCACGCCCTCTCCTCTTCGCCTGATCGCTCCGCCGCTCGCAGCTTGTTGCGATTGGAGCTGCAAGCCCGCGTTCGCGCACGGCCGTGCCGGCATAGACTCGCGGCGATGAGCGACAAGCCCTCCGACGCCGCGCCCACCGAGCCCCAGGCTGCCGAGAACGGGCCGCGCACCGAGCCGGCCAAGCCGATCGCGGTGGCGGCGGCGACGCCCTTCAAGCGCATGCCCTACGTGCCCAAGCGCCGGCGCCGCTGGGACGCGATCGACGTGCCGCTGCCGCTGCAGTTCGCGATCGCGGTGATCCTCGGCGTGCTGATCGCCACCGCCATCGCGGCGGCCTACGTCAAGTGGAACGCGCGCGTCAGCGCCGAGGCCAATGCGCGCGCGGCGCAGGAAGAGATCGACCGCCTCGCGCTGGAGCGCCAGCAGCAGCTCGAGGCCGAGCAGCGCGCCGCCGCCGAGCGCCAGCGCGTGGCCACCGAAGAGGAGCGCGCGCGCATCGAGCGCCTGCGCGAGGAGCAGCGCCTCGCCGAGGAATCACGGCGCGCCACGCTCAGCGATGCCGAGCGCATGGAGCGCGCCTTCGCGGCGAGCTACCGCAAGCCGCCGGGCTGCGCCGAGGCCGGCACGCTCGAGTGCGCCAACCACTACATCCGCGCCAAGCGCAGCTTCGAGGCGCAGTACGCGCGCGAGCAGGCACGCCAGCGCGCGGCTTCGGCCCCCTAGGTTCACTCCCACTCCGTGGGGATGGGCGCGGCCGCCGGCGCCGCGAAGAATCCGTCGCATCGGCCTCGATGCCTTCTCGACGACGGAGCACCCCATGGCACGCTTGAGCCTCGGCAGTGACGGTGAAACGCTCGGCGCGCTGCGGCGCCTGCTGGCCGCGCGCGGCCTCGACGAGCGCGACTTCGAGATCGAGGAAGACCGGCACTCCGGCATCAGCCAGCTGCTCGGCATGGCCGGCGGCATCGTCTCGCTGCGGCGCCGCTCGACCGGCGAGATCCGCGTCTATGCGGCGGGGCCGGGTTCGGCCTGGTATGCAGCGATCTGCGCCGATCTCGACCTCGGCTACTTCCGCGCCGCCACGCCGGCCGCGGCCTTCCGCCGCCAGCCTCAGCCGCGCAGCACCTTCACCAGCA
>JAXMCP010000049.1:0-17614 GCA_046349295.1 Reyranellaceae bacterium | reverse complement strand
AGGCATGTCCTCACGCCTGTTCCAGCGCATCCGCGAGGATCGCGGCCTGGTCTACGGCATCCATTGCTTCAACACGGCCTATGCCGACGGCGGCCTGTTCGGCATCTATGCCGGCACCGGCGAGGACGACCTGGCCGAGCTCGTGCCGGCGGTCTGCGAGGAGTTCTCCGGCGTCGCCGGCACCTTGACGACGGCCGAGCTGGTGCGGGCACGCAACCAGATCAAGGCCGGCACCCTGATGGCGCTGGAATCGAGCGGCGCGCGCTGCGAGCAGGCCGCCCGGCATCTCATCATCCACGGCCGGCCGATCCCCTATGCCGAGATCGTCTCCCGCATCGAGGCGGTCGACGAGGAAGCAGTGCGCCGTGTCGCCCAGCGCCTTCTGCAGGGCAAGCTGACCATCGCGGCGCTGGGTCCCATCGACACGCTGGAATCGATCGACCAGATCGCGGCGCGCCTGGCGGCGTAGCTTTCCTCTCCCGTCATCGGGGGAGCATTTTCTTATGGCGCACCCCTCATTCTCCTCCCCAGCGTAGCAGCGTCGCTGGCGAGGTGTCGCCGTAATCGGCGACGGAGGAGTCATGAGTCATTGGGCCCGCTGTGCTTTGTGACTCATGACCCCTCCGCCCCGTATGACAGGGCACCTCCCGCGATGACGGGGGAGGAGACCGCTCACCCCGCGCCCGGCGCCGCATCGGGATCGACCGCGCGCACGACGTAGTTGGCCGCGGAGGGCTGGTAGAGCTCCCACAGGAAGCGCAGCTCGACGAGCGGCTGCGAATCGAGATCGACGCGAAGGTCGACGTAGGGAAAGCTTTCCTCGTGCACGACGAGAAGCCCGGCGGACTTGAGCTGCTTCAGCTCGCCGCCGGCGGCGTCGCCGGCCTCGATGGCGCGCACCAGGCGTTCCGCCAGCTCCTGGTCCTCGCTTGCCTCGAAGGCCTCGACCATGGCGTCGACGACCGCGGTGGTGCGCAAGATGTTGCCGGCGGCGACGCAGTTGCGTCCGACCACGCCCTTGGCGACCGACAGGATCTTGGCGCCGTTGAAGAACGCAGCCGTTCCGTCAGCGGCGAGGACGGCGAGCTGCCGCCATCTCAAATTGGGGTCGCGCTTCTCCAACTCGTCGATGATCGCCTGGGGCGAGGCGCCGGCTTCGAGTTGCGCCAGGATCGCGGGACCGAGGCGCGGGTCGGTGCGGTGCTGCGTCAGCACGGCGCCGACACCGGGCTGGGCCCAGGCGCAGCGGCTGCCCACGGCCATCGACGAGGTCGTGACGACGGCACCCAGCATGCCGGTCCTGGCACAGCGGCCGGCGATCGAAAAGGTCATGCGCTTCCCTTCGCGGCAGACAGGAATGGATCTGCCGGCACCGCGAGGCCCATGTTGGCACGCAGGGTCGCGCCGCGATAGTCGGGCGGACGCAGGCCGCGGCGCTGCAGCTCGGGCACCACCAGCTCGACGAAGTCACGCAGGCTGCGCGGCTGCACCGGCATCGAGAGCATGAAGCCGTCGCAGGCCTTGCTGGTGTACCAATCCTCCATCACGTCGGCGACGTGGCAGGCATCGCCCTTCACCGTGTTGCCGCCCATCGACGACAGGATGCGTTCGGCGGTCCGCCGCACGGTCAACCCTTCGCGCGCTGCCATATCGAGGACGGAGCGGCCGATCGCCGTTCCGCCCAGGCTCTCCTCGCGCTTCTGCAGCATCGGGCCGTCGAGCGGGACGCCGGTCAAGTCGAGGCCGACCATTTTCGACAGGTAGCTGACGGCCAAGGCCGGCGATATCAGGGACTGCAGCTCGTCGTACAGCGCGTCGGCTTCGTCGGCGGTGCGGCCGACGAACACGCTGAGCGCCGGCAGGATGCGCAGCGCCTCCGGTGGGCGGCCATACTTTGGCATACGGCCCTTGATGTCGGCATATTCGGCCTGGGCCTGCGCCTTGTTGCTCGCCGTGCCGAACAGGCCCTCGCCGCCATAGGCCGCCAGCTCCTTGCCGGCATCCGACTGCCCGGCCATGAAGACCACCGGATGGCCCTGCGGCACACGCGCCACGTTGAGCGGGCCCTTGACGGCGAAATGGGTGCCGCGATGGTTGGTCAGGCGGACGCGCGCCGGATCGAGGTATCGGCCGGTCGACTTGTCCTGCACGAAGGCATCGGTCGCCCACGAATCCCAGAGGGCGCGCACGACATCGAGGCTTTCCCACGCCCGCTCGTAACGCTCGACCCGGCCCATATGCTCGTCTCGGCCGAAATTCTTGGCGTCCTCGACATACTGCGTGGTGACCAGGTTCCAGCCGGCGCGACCGCCGCTCAGATGGTCGAGCGAGGCGAACTTGCGGGCGATGGTGAAGGGTTCCTCGTAGGTCGTTGTCGTCGTCGCGACCAGGCCGATGCGCTTGGTGTGCTGCGCCACGGCGGCGAACAAGGTCACCGGCTCGAACACGGCCGGACGATCGGACGGGCTGTTGGCCGCGAACAGGGCGGGCTTGTCCATCTGCCGCACGCCGTTGCCGTCGGCGAGGAACATCATGTCGAGCTTGCCGCGTTCGGCGATCTGCGCCATCTCGATCATGCATTCGAGCTGCATGGTGGTGGTCGGAAACGAGTCCCGATGGCGCCAGCCGCCGAGATGGCCGCCCAGGGCGCCGCCCGTGAATCCCAGGATCATCATGCCGCGCCACGCTCCGCAGGTGCTTGCCGCCAGCAGACACTGGTTGGCCCGGGCGCGCCGAGATGGTCGCGCAGCCTCGTGCTCTCGTAGTCCTTGCCGAACAGGCCGTGGCGCGGCAGCTCGGGCACGACCAGGTCGACGAAGCCGACGTCGACCCGCGCATTCTCCAGCAACCGGGCGAGGTGATCGGAGCGTTCGGCATCCCAGATGTCATGCAGCGGCGCCGACGGATGACGCCAGGCGCCGGCATATCTTGCCGTGGGCCCTGTCCTGAGGTAGGCGGCCAGATGCATCTTACGCTTCACGGGCATGGCGTAGCGGCTGCAATTCTTGTGCCTCGGCGAGCACGCCGATATGCCCGGAGAAATGGGTAGATGCAACTTCTCGAGCTTGTCCTGAGAGCCGGTGCGGCGGCGATTCTGCTGATTACCGGCATCGTCATGCTGCGCGATCGGCGGGGAATGGAGTCGGGGTCCGTGGGTGGCCTGCTCGCGCTCAGCGCCGCCGCCTATGCCTGCGTGTGGATCGTCGGCGTCAACGCGTGGTCCTGGCCGATCCTGCTGATCGCGATGGGCACGCCAGCGCTGTTGTGGACCTGGACCGGAGCCGTGTTCGCCGACGAGTTTCGCGCTTCCTGGCGCGATGCCGTGGCCTGGCTGATCCTGCCCGGCCTCGGTGCATTCGGACTCCATTTCCCGTGGCCCTGGGTCGGAATCGCCGAGAACCTGTTGTCCCTCCTCTTCGTCTTGCTGGCAGCCTGGCGCATCCTGTCGGGTCTGCGGGGCGATCTGGTAGAGCGCCGCCGCCGCTTCCGTCCATTCCTCGCGAGCCTCGCTGTTCTCTATACAGGCGCCACGCTGCTTATGGAGGTTCTCGGCACCAACCGACAGTCGGGTGCGTCGGGGCGGGTCGCCGAAGCAGCCGCGCTGGCGGCTCTCGCGACCACCTTTGCACTTGTTGCCCTGCGGGCGGGACGGTCGCCCTTCGGCCCGACTGTCGAGAGTGTAGCACCGAGTTCGAGCATTGGCCCCACCCCGACACCCGCGACCGATCCTCAGGAGGATGCCCTCCTGGCCCGACTGCAACGCCTCATGCAGGAGGAGAAGGTCTACCGCCAGGAGGGCTTTGGCGTTCCCGCGCTGGTCGCGGCCATCGACGTGCCCGAGTACCGCCTGCGCAGGCTGATCAACCAGCGACTCGGCCATCGCAACTTCAGCAGCTTCGTCAACAGCTACAGGCTCGCTGAAGCGATGGCGGCCCTGGCCGATCCCACTCAGGCCGGCGTCCCCGTGCTGACGATCGCCCTCGATGCCGGGTTCCAATCGATCGGACCGTTCAATCGCGCCTTCAAGGCGCATACCGGCGTGACCCCGACCGCCTATCGCAAGCATGCCGATTCCCGAACCGAGGGATCGATTCGAGAAAACGGCCAACAGACGAGCCAATTCGGCGAGACCTGACGGAGGCCGCGGCGGTATCGACCAGGCACCGCCACTTCCCAAGGGATCTTCCGTGACCCTGTCCGATGTTCTTGCCTGGTCGCTGCCCTCCGTGATCGTGCTGGCGACCGTCGAAGGCCTGATCCTGACCTTTGTCGCCAGGCGCGCCTACGACTGGCGATCCTATGCCGCCTCCGCAACCGACGCCTTGGTTCGGGAGTACCTCGTCTATGCGTTCCTGTCGGTCAGCTTGGCCGGCCCGATCGTCGAGCTCGCCTGGACGCATCGCCTGCAGACCATCCCCTTCAACGGGGTCGAAAGCTTCGCCGTCCTCTTCCTCGGCCAGGAGCTCTGCTACTACTGGTACCATCGCGCCGCCCACCGGGTGCGCTGGTTCTGGGCGACACACGCGGTGCATCATTCGCCGAACGAGTTCAACCTCGGCATCGCCTATCGCTTCGGCTGGACCGGCAAGCTCGCCGGCAACGCGCTGTTCTTCGTGCCCGTGATCTGGCTGGGCTTTCCACCGCGGGCGGTCTTCGCGGCGCTGGCGCTCAACCTGCTCTATCAGTTCTGGCTGCATACCGAGTGGGTGCCAAAGCTCGGCTGGCTCGAATACGTGCTCAACACGCCATCGCACCATCGGGTTCACCACGCTTCGAACGCCGAGTACATCGATGCCAACTACGGCGGCGTGCTGATCGTGTTCGACCGGTTGTTCGGCACCTTCGTCGCCGAGCGTGACGACCTGCCGTGCCGCTACGGGCTGGTGACACCGCTGATCTCGCACAACCCGGTCAGGATCGCGTTCCATGAATGGCTGAAGCTCGCCCATGACCTGCGGCAGGCGCGCTCCGGGCGCGAAGTGATCGGCATCCTGCTCGGCCCGCCGGGCTGGCGGCCCGATCCGGGGCCGTCGCCATTGCTTTCACATCGGCCGCAATCGCGCATATCGTGAAGCGCCCCCGACGACGTCCTGCTCTATCGGTTCATCCTGCCCAACGCGGTCGGGGAGGAGGTCGTCACGCCGCCTTGGCGAGGGCTGGGGCCTGGGTGTTCCCGTGGCGCGGCGGCACGCCGATGGCGGCGCGCTCGATGACCGCCTTCACCTCGGCGCTACGGCGGATGAGGTTGTAGCGCAGCGACGTATAGAGACTCACCGGGAACGGCATACGCGCGTCGAAGTCGATGATCAGCACGACGCGCGTCTGGTCGGTCTGGTTCTTGACCCAGTGCTCGCGCGTGTCGTCGAACACCAGGGGCTTGCCTTCTTCCCAGAAAAAATGGTGGCCACCGATCTCGATCCAGCACTTCTCAGGCTCGGTCGGCACGATCAGCGGGTAGTGAAAGCGGATCACGCCGGCGGCGGACCCGCGATGCGGCTCGATCTCGGCAAAGCCGTGCAGGATGCTGAACAGCGCGGTGTGCACGCCAGGAATGCGCGAAATGGCTTCGTAGGTGTCGGGGACGGCCGCCGTGTTCTCCTTGATCTCGTGGCCCCAGATCTTGAGCAGGAAGGTCCGCCAGGCCCGGCCGGGCACGTAGAGATCGCGCGGGTGGACCTCGTGCAGGGCGGGGATCTCCTCGTGATGGCTGAGCAGGTACTCGAGGTCGGCCTTGATCTTGGCATGGCTCTTCTTCAGCTCGCCCAACACAGGGAAGACCCTTAGCGCCTCGTCACCCCCAAGCGGCAGCTTGGGCATGTTGCGCAGAATCCAGTCCGACATCTTGAGGTTCAGCTTCTCGATCGGCTCCTGCGGCACCGAGATGCTCTTGGTGAGGTAGAAGCGTCCCTTGTGGCCGACGCCCCCGTTCTGGTCTGTTTCCATGTCCGATCCTGGCACGATCCCACGTTCTTACAGTGGGAATTTCCTCTTCTTGTCCGTTCGATTCAAGGCGGGTCGTGAGGTGAGCGGCGCGGCGGACCGTCTCAATTTCCTACGTCAAGCCTCGGAAACCATGTAAGAATTCCAAAGCTAGGTTACTATAGTCCAACATGTTTCGCTTTGCTGACGCTCCGTTGTCGCTTTCGGGAATGACCCGGATCACCGGTCGGCGGGTGTTCCTGCGCGCGCCGACCATGGACGACTGGGCCGAATGGGCCGAGCTGCGAGCCCGCAGCCGGGCCTTCCTGACGCCGTGGGAGCCGACCTGGCCAGAGGATTCCCTGGGGCGCGACCATTTCCGCCGCCGCCTGCGCCAGCAGGCGCGCGAATGGCGCTCCGGCGAGGCCTACGGTCTGTTCGTCTTCACCAACGAGGGGCGCCGGCTTGCGGGCGGCATCAACCTCAGCAACGTCCGGCGCGGCGTCGCCCAGGCGGTCTCGGTGGGCTATTGGATGGGCCAGCCTTTCGCCGGACAGGGCCTGATGACCGATGCTCTGCGCGCGACCTTGCCCTTCGTGTTCGACGACCTGCGCCTGCATCGGCTCGAGGCGGCCTGCCTGCCGCACAACGAGCCCTCCAAGGCCGTGCTGAGCAAGGTCGGCTTCCATGAGGAGGGGTTGGCGCGCCAGTATCTGCGGATCAACGGGCAATGGGCCGATCACCTGTTGTTCGCCCTGCTGCGCGCCGACTACGATGTGATGCAGAGAGCCGCCCGTTAGGCGGCGAGGAGATCGCGATGCGCAACCTCACGCCGGCATCCATCACGCAGGCCTTCGCCGAGTACTGCAAGAACGCGCCGTCGGAACGCACGCGCACGCTGCTGGTCGATCTGGCGACCCATCTTCACAGCTTCGTGCGTGACAACAGGGTGACGCAGGCGGAGTGGAACGCGGCGATCGATGCGCTCACGCGCGCCACCCGGTTCACCGACGACAAGCGCAACGAATACATTCTCTTCTCCGACCTGCTGGGCGTCTCCTCGCTGGTCGACATGGTGAATTCGGCGACCACCGGCACGCCGTCCTCGGTGCTCGGGCCGTTCCACATCGAGGGGGCGCCGGAGCTGGCGAACGGCGGCGATCTGTGGCGCGGCCAGGTCGGCGAGCCGCTCGTCGTGAGCGGCAGGATCGTGGACGACAAAGGTGCGCCGGCCACGGGCACGGTGCTTGCCTTGTGGCAGAACAGCGGCAACGGCCTCTATGCCCAGCAGGACGCGACGCAGTCGCCGACCAACTACCACGCGCGCCTGACGGTTGCTGCCGACGGCAGCTTCGCCTTCTCGACCGTGCGGCCGGTCTCCTACACCGTGCCCGACGATGGCCCGGCCGGCGACATGCTGCGCGCGCTCGGGCGCGAAGCGTGGCGCCCGGCGCATCTGCACATGATCATCCAGGCGCCTGGCCGCAAGCCACTGATCACCGAGTTTTTCCCCGAGGACGACAAGTACCTCGACCGCGACGCGGTGTTCGGCGTCCGTGCCGGGCTGGTCGTGCCGTTCCGCCGCATCACCGAGCGCGCCGGACTGCCCGCCAACCTCGCGGCCCGCGACAGCCTGCCGATGCCGGTGTGGTCGGCGAACCTGGATCTGAAGCTGCCGGCGTGAACTCTTTCCCTCCCCACGCTTTGCGTGGGGAGGCGAATGAAATTCACCTCAACTCGGCCAGAAACTCCGCGAGCAGGGGCGACCAGATTGGCTGGCCACTGTCGGCGCCGGCGAGCATGTGGCCGTCTTTGCCGAACGGACCCAGCTGCTTCAGCGTCGCGCGGCCACCGGCGCGGTCGCAGGCGTCGACCATGCGGCGGGCGAGCTTCGGTAGTGTTCGCCTCAGCGCCCGCTGCGGCGCGCCGGCCGTCCGCGCGAGCCCGACCCGGTGCGCACGCCGCGGAACACGCGGCTGTTCTGCATGCGGCCTAGATTGACGTTGGCCGTCGCCGCGACGGCCTGGCCGGGCAGCTCGAGCTCGTTGGCTTCGAGACGCCGGATCTCGTCGCGGATGCGGGCGGCCTCCTCGAACTCGAGATTGGCCGCCGCGTCGCGCATGCGCTTCTCCAGCTCTGCGATGTGCGTGCGCAGATTGTGCCCGACCAGATGGACATCGCCCGACACGCCGGTATCGACCGTGTAGTGGTCGCGCTCCGCCGTCGATTGAAGGATCTCGGCGATGTTCTTGCGCACGGAGGCCGGCGTGATGCCGTGCTCGGCGTTGTAGGCCTGCTGCTTGGCGCGGCGGCGGTCGGTCTCGGCCATCGCGTACTTGATCGAATCGGTCATGTGGTCGGCATAGAGGATGACCCGGCCGTCGACGTTGCGCGCGGCGCGGCCGATGGTCTGCACGAGCGAGGTCGGCGAGCGCAAGAAGCCTTCCTTGTCGGCGTCGAGGATCGCGACCAGGGCGCATTCCGGGATGTCGAGACCTTCGCGCAGCAGGTTGATGCCGACCAGCACGTCGAACGCACCCAGCCGCAGGTCGCGGATGATCTCGATGCGCTCCAGCGTGTCGATATCGGAGTGAAGGTAGCGGCAGCGGATGCCGGCCTCGTGCATGTACTCGACCAGATCCTCGGCCATGCGCTTGGTCAGCACGGTGACCAGCACGCGCTGGCTCTTCTTGGCGCAATCGCGGCACTCGGCGATCAGGTCGTCGACCTGCTTCTCGACCGGGCGGATGATCACCGTCGGGTCGATCAGGCCGGTTGGGCGGATCACCTGCTCGATGAACGTGCCCTGCGTGCGCTCCATCTCCCACGGACCGGGGGTGGCGCTGACGAACGTCGTCTGCGGCCGCAGCGTGTCCCATTCCTCGAACTTGAGTGGCCGGTTATCGATCGCCGAGGGCAGGCGGAAGCCGAACTCGGCGAGCACGCTCTTGCGGTTGAAGTCGCCGCGAAACATGCCGCCGATCTGCGGCACCGTGACGTGACTCTCGTCGACGATCAGCAGCGAGCTCTCGGGGAAGTACTCGAACAGGGTAGGAGGCGGCTCGCCCGGCTTGCGGCCAGTGAGATAGCGCGAGTAGTTCTCGATGCCGGCGCAGGCGCCGGTCGTCTCCAGCATCTCGATGTCGAACAGCGTGCGCTGCTCCAGCCGTTGCGCCTCGAGGAGGCGGCCGGCGCGGTTGAACTCGTCGAGCCGCTGCTTGAGGTCGGTCTTGATCTGGTCGATCGCCTTCTGCATGGTCGGCCGCGGCGTCACGTAGTGACTGTTGGCGTAGACCACGATGTCCGACAGCGTCACCGTCTTCTCGCCGGTCAACGGATCGAACTCGACGATCGATTCGATCTCATCGCCGAACATCTCGATGCGCCACGCCTTGTCCTCGTAGTGCGCCGGGAACAGGTCGACCGTGTCGCCGCGCACCCGGAAGGTGCCGCGCTGGAAGGCGTTGTCGTTGCGCTTGTACTGCTGCTCGACGAAGCGGCGCAGCAGGCCCGAGCGGTCGGTCTTCTGCCCCTTGTGCAGGCGGAAGGTCATCGTCTGGTAGTTCTCCAGCGGGCCGATGCCGTAGATGCACGACACCGAGGCGACGATGACCACGTCGTCGCGCTCCATGAGGGCGCGCGTCGCCGAATGGCGCATGCGGTCGATCTGCTCGTTGATCGACGAATCCTTCTCGATGTAGGTGTCGGTGCGCGGCACGTAGGCTTCGGGCTGGTAGTAATCGTAGTACGACACGAAGTACTCGACGGCGTTGTCCGGGAAGAAGCCCTTCATCTCGCCGTAGAGCTGCGCCGCCAGGGTCTTGTTCGGCGCCAGCACCAAGGTCGGCCGGTTCTGCGAGGCTATCACGTTGGCCATGGTGAAGGTCTTGCCCGAGCCGGTGACGCCGAGCAGGACCTGGTCGCGCTCGCCATCGTTGATGCCGCGGATGAGCTGGCGGATCGCCTCCGGCTGATCGCCGGCCGGCGTGTAGTCGGACGTGAGCTTGAACGGCTTGCCGCCGACGCCTTCGGGCCGGCGCTGGATATAGGGCATCAGCAGGGGAACGGCTGAAACCGCGAGATTCCTTGGAGGCATGGCCTGCATTATATGATGCTCGGACGGCGTCGCGGCAATGCTGGAGCAAATTCCGTTCGGCCGGAGGGGCCGAACGGAACGTGCCCGCTACTGCAGCAACAATCCCCCGTGCGCGCATTCTCGATTCAATGGAACCGCCAGCGGTTCCATCAGATCGAGAATCGCTCTAGCGTCCGCCCGTGATGCCGGATCTGTTGGCTTTTCCTTTCCTGATCTCTGCTGCCATTGCCTGCATCGCCGGCATGGTACGAGGCTTCGCAGGCTTCGGGGCCGCGATGCTCATGACGCCCGTCTTCTCCGCCCTGCACGGGCCGGCGGTCGGGGTGGTGCTGTGCCTGCTGCTGGAGATCGTGGTCGCCCTGCCGCTGGTCCCGTCCGTCCTTCATCTGGTCGACTGGCGACGCATCGGCCTGTTGCTGGCCGCCGCCGCCACGGGCGTCCCGGTGGGCAATGTCTTGCTGCTTCATTCCGAGCCGGCGCCGATGCGCTGGGCGATCTCGGCGATCGTGCTCAGCGCGGCCTCCCTGCTGGCGAGCGGCTGGCGCTTTTCCGGCAAGCCGCGCACCACGACCACGCTGGCTGCCGGCGTCACCAGCGGCTTTCTCAACGGCCTTTCCGGCATGGCCGGTCCGCCGATCGCCCTTTACTACCTGGCGGGTGACGAAACCGTGACGCGCGTGCGCGCCAACCTCACGACATATTTCGCCTTTGTCGACCTGATGGCGCTGGCGAGCTTCGTCACCGGCGGCATGGTCGATTTGGACACGGGTATCCTGGCGGGCTTTCTCGCCCCGGCCGTCATCCTGGGCGGCATTCTGGGCGGCCGGCTTTTTCCCCTCGCCAGCGAGGCGTTTTACCGCCGCCTTGCACTCGGGCTGCTGGTCGGCGTGGCGATCGGCGCCTTGATCCTGTAAGCGGGACGTCGTAGCGGGATAGATATGACGATCTGGGAACGCATAGTCGACGGGGCGACACGCCTCGCCAACGGCGAGTCGATCGGATCGCTGCTGGGTCTCAGCACGCCGTCGGCCGACGGCGTGCATCCCGGGCTGCGCCAGGTCGGCTTCACCATCGGCGTGATCGCGCTCGGCGCCAAGATGGCGGGCGCCGACGGCACGGTGTCGGACGCCGAGATCCGGGCCTTTCGCGATTTCTTCCACGTGCCTCCGGGCGAGGAGCGAAACGTCGAGCGTTTCTTCAACCTCGCCAAGCGCGATATCGCCGGCTTCGAATCCTATGCCCGGCAGGTCGCCGGGCTGTTTCCCGATGCGCCGGAGATCCTGGAGAACGTCCTGGAAGGACTCTTCGCGATCGCCAGGGCCGATGGCCCTATCGATGCGGCGGAAGCCGACTACCTGGCCAAGGTGGCGCGCCTGTTCGGGCTGGACAGCGCGCGCTTCGAGCGCGCCAAGGCGGCGGCCCTCGGCGCCGTCGAATGCGAACCCTGTATCGTGCTCGGCATCGATCCGCTGGCGACCGACGAGCAGATCCGCGAGGCCTGGCTGCGCCAGGTGCGCGCCAATCATCCCGATCGCCTGATCGCCCAGGGCTTGCCGGAGGAGGCGATCGCGATCGCCAACCGCAAGGTCGCCTTGATCAACGACGCCTACGATCGGCTGAGGCGCCAGCGCGGCCTCGTGCCGGCCTGATCGGCCGGCCTGCCCATGCGCGCGATCGAGCTGCCGTCCCCCAATCACGCCGCACGGTCCGCCGACGCCGCCATCGACATCCTGGTGCTGCATTACACCGAGCTGCCCCTCGAGGAGTCGCTCGCCATCCTCCGCGATGGCGAGCGAGCGCATCGTGTCAGCGCACACTATGTCCTGGATCAGGACGGCACGCTCTACCGCCTGGTGCCGGAGGATCGCGTCGCCTGGCATGCCGGCCAATCGCACTGGCGCGGACGCGAGGCCTTGAACGGGACCTCGATCGGCATCGAGATCGTCAACCTGCATGGCGATCATCATGACTATCCGACGCAGCAGATCGCGGCGTTGATCGAGCTCTGCCACGACGTCGTGACGCGTCATCCCGCCATCGTGCCGCGCAACATCGTCGGCCATTCCGACATCGCGCCCAAGCGCAAGGTCGATCCCGGCCGGCGCTTTCCTTGGGCGACGCTGGCCCGCGCCGGCATCGGCCTGTGGCCGCGCGGCGATGGTCTCAGCCTCGACGGTGACGTCCAGTCCGCCTTGCAGCTGTTCGGCTATGCGCCGGCCCGCGAGGTCACCGCGGACGACATCGTCGCCGCCTTCCAGCGCCGCTTCCGGCCCAAGGTCGTCGACGGCGTCGCCGATCACGAGACTCAGGCGTTGCTTGCCGACCTGCTTGACCAGGTCGGAAGCGAAGCCTAGCAAGCACCCGTCAGACGGCCGGATGGCTGCGCTGGTCGGGTAACCGGCCGGCGAGGAAAGTCCGGGCTCCACGGAGACACGGTGCCGGATAACGTCCGGCGGGGGCGACCCCAGGGAAAGTGCCACAGAAAACAGACCGCCTGTCCGGCTCGCCGGATCGGCAAGGGTGAAACGGTGGGGTAAGAGCCCACCGCGCGACCGGTAACGGGAGCGGCACGGCAAACCCCACCGGGAGCAAGACCAAATAGGGGCGGCACGCCGGGCAACCGGCAGCGGTGTTTCCGCGTCGTCGCCCGGGTCGGTCGCGCGAGGCGTTCGGCAACGAGCGTCCCAGAGGAATGGCCATCTCCCGCTTCACGGCGGGGACAGAACCCGGCTTACAGGCCGTCTGACCTTATTTTCGACCGGGTTCTGCGAAATTTTCGACTTAGGTGTGGCGAATCCACAACACAACCTCTTGCGTTGAGAAATGGTGAGAGCACAATAGGTGTGGTGGTTAAGGTCTTCAAATTCCATGCAAATCGTCGAATGGCGTTGCTTCCCTGAATTTCCCGTGATATCCCATTGTATCCCGTGTAGCAGAGAACGCAGGAGCGTGGGGCACCCGCGGCGGGACGCAGGGGGACTCGGCCGTGGCATTTCGGTCGGAAATCCTGATCAAACTCGACAAGAAGGGCCGGGCACTGCTGCCTGCCGCCTTTCGCGACGAGCTGCCGGCCGACGACAGGAGTGCCTTCGTGCTCTACCACTCGCCGAATCTGACGGGCGTCGTGAATGGCAATTCGCGCAGGGGGTTCGATTCGATGCTTGATCGTCTGCGTCTGGAAGCGCTCGGCCCCAAGGGCGCTCTCAAGGTGGCGCTCGACGACGAGGAGTTCGATCCTGCCGGTTACCTCTCGGCGAGCTCGCGTACGGTCGCCATGGAGCCCGATGGCCGCTTCACCATGCCTGCCGAGTTCGCCGAGGCGCTGGAAGCGACCGACGGCGTGATGCTGGTCGGCAAGGGCGACAAGTTCCAGCTTTGGAATCCCAAGCAGTGGCAGGCCCGCCGTGAGGCCGACCGTGGCAGGATGGCGGCCTTCGTGCGCAGCTTGGCGGCCGGTACGGCGCAGGGGGACGCATGAGCGATCCCCGCCACATCCCGGTCCTGGTACGCGAGGTCGTCGAGGCGCTGCAACCGCGCGACGGCGGGCGTTACGTCGACGGCACGTTCGGGGCCGGCGGCTACAGCACGGCGATGCTCGACAGCGCCGTATGCCAGGTCATCGCCCTCGATCGCGATCCCGATGCCATCGCCGCCGGTCAGGCGCTTGCCGAGCATTATGGCGAGCGGCTGCGCCTGATCGAGGGACGCTTCGGCGACATGGGCGAGCTGCTCGCGGCCGAAGGCGTCGACGATGTGGACGGCGTCGCGCTCGATCTCGGCGTTTCGTCGATGCAGCTCGACCAGGTCGAGCGGGGCTTCTCGTTCCGGGCCTCCGGGCCGCTCGACATGCGCATGGAGCGTACCGGGCCCTCGGCCGCCGACCTGGTCAACGACGCGGACGAGGCCGAGCTGGCCGACATCATCTGGCGCTACGGCGAGGAGCGGCGCAGCCGGCGCGTGGCGCATGCCATCGTCGAGGCGCGCAAGCACAAGCGCATCGAGACGACCGGCGAGCTGGCCGACATCGTTCGCCGCGCGGTCGGCCCGCAGGGCAGGGATGAAAGCGATCCGGCGACCCGCACGTTCCAGGCGCTGCGCATCGCGGTGAACGACGAGCTGGGCGAGCTCGAGCGCGGCCTGGCTGCCGCCGAGCGCGCGCTGGCACCGGGCGGCCGGCTGGCGGTGGTCTCGTTCCACTCGCTGGAGGACCGTGCGGTCAAGGATTTCGTCCGGGCGCGCGCCGGCCGCGTGCCCAGTCCGTCCCGTCACTTGCCGCCGGTCGAAAGACGCGCCGCCGAGCTGCGCGATCTCACGCGCAAGCCGGTGCTGCCGCAGGCGGCCGAGATCGCCGCCAACCCGCGCGCCCGTTCGGCGCGGCTGCGGGTGGCCGAGAAGCTCGACACTGCGACCGGACTGGTCGGCACCAGTCCGGTCGGGGCAGGGCGGCCATGATCCATCGCGGGCTGCTGTTCTGGTCGGTCGCCGCCGTTGCCACGGCGGTGGGCCTGTTCGGGGTCAAGTACAAGGTGCAGGACCTCGAGGAGCGGATCGACCGCACCAACTACAAGATCATCGAGAGCCAGCAGGCGACGCACATCCTGCGTGTCGAATGGGCTCATCTCAACGAAGCCGAGCGCATCGAGCGGCTCGCCACCAAGTATCTCCAGCTCGAGCAGGCCTCGATCAAGCAGGTCATCCGGCTCGATGCACCAAAAGCGGAATCTGTCCCCCCGCGGCGCGATCCACCATCTTCCCCCCCACGTACGGGCAACGACGTCCCCTCGTCGCCATTGCCCGGTGGTGGTCGCACCGCAGCGGAGGCCGGCAGCCCCTCGCCGGCCTCCGCACCTCCTTCAGGGCGTTCATCCGGACCCACGACGCCCCCTCGACCGGCCATCGTTAAAGAGCCGGCTACAGCGGGTCCGGTTGGCGATGGCCAAAGCACCGTCACTTCAATCGACGAGATCCTCTCGAGAAACGAAGGGGGCCGCCGGTGAAGCTGTGGCGCAAGAAAGCCTCGCCCGAACCGGCCGCCGCGGCAAACGCGGCGGCCGGCGCGCGTTATGGGTCGGCACAGGAGCGCCTGAAAGGCGATGTGCAGGAGACTGCCCGCCAGCGCTTGGTGATCGCATCGGCGATGTTTGCCCTGGTCTTCGTCGCCGTCGGCATGCGCATGTCCTACGTGTCGCTGCTGCGCGACGGCGGCGAGCCGACGCAGCGGCTTGCCGCACGGGGCGGCTCGATCCAGTCGGAACGGGCCGACATCGTCGATCGCAACGGCGCGGTGCTGGCGACGTCGGTGCCGGTGATGTCGGCCTTCGTCAATCCGCGGCTGCTGCTCGATCCGCAGGACGCGGCCCGCAAGATCGTCTCGGCACTGCCTGACCTCAAGTACCAGGAGGTGCTCGAGAAGCTCGACGGCGAGAAGACCTTCGTGTGGATCAAGCGCGGGCTGAGCCCGCGCGAGCACAACCTGGTCAACCGTCTCGGCATCCCGGGGCTGGAGTTCCAGGCCGAGGAGCGGCGGATCTATCCGCAAGGGACCGCTGCGGCGCACATCCTGGGCTACGCCAGCGTCGACAACGCCGGTTTGGCCGGCGTGGAGCGCTACTTCGACCAGCAGCTGCAGAGCGGCGAGACGGTGCAGCTCGCCATCGATCTGCGCCTGCAGCGCATGGTCGAACGCGAGCTCGTGGCCGCGGTGAAGAAATTCTCGGCGATCGGCGCCACCGCCGTCGTCATGGATGCGACCAACGGCGAGATCCTCGCCATGGCGTCGCTGCCGACCTACGATCCCAACAGCGCCAAGACCATCACCAGCGAGGCGCTGTTCAACCGCGCGACTCTCGGCGTCTACGAGCAGGGCTCGACCTTCAAGATCTTCAATACGGCGATGGCGCTCGACACCGGCAAGGTGACGTTGAGCAGCGTGTTCGATGCGACGTCACCGATCAGGATCGATCGGTTCACGATCAACGACGACCATCCGCAGCGCCGGCCGCTCAACGTCCCCGAGCTCTTCAAGTACTCGTCCAACATCGCGTCGGCCAAGATGGCGGTGGACATGGGCATCGAGACCCAGCGCGCCTTCTTCGACAAGATCGGCTTCCTGAAACCGCTCCATACCCAGCTCACCGAGGTCGCGGCACCGCTCTATCCGCGGCAGTGGAAGACGATCAACGCCATGACCATCGCCTTCGGGCACGGCATCTCGGTGACGCCGCTCCATCTGGCGACCGGCTCGGCGGCGGTGGTCAACGGCGGCATGCTCTACGCTCCGAGCCTGGTGAAGCGCACGGCCGCCAGCGAGCCGGGACGTCGCGTCATCCAGGCCAAGACATCGACCCTGATGCGCCAGCTGCTGCGCCTGAATGTCGTGGAAGGAACCGGTACCAAGGCCAACGTGCCGGGCTACGAGGTCGGCGGCAAGACCGGCACGGCCGAGAAGCCGTCGCGCGGCGGCTATCGCCAGAAGGCACTGATCAGCACCTTCGTCGGCATGTTCCCGATGAACGATCCCAAGTTCGTCATCCAGGTGTCGCTCGACGAGCCCAAGGGCATTGCCGAGACCGGAGGTTATGCGACGGGTGGCATGGTGGCGGCACCGAGCGTCAAGACCATCGTCGAAAACATCGTGTCGCTCTACGGCATCCTGCCGAGCGACCTGAAGGAGGGCCTGCCACCGATCGAGATCGCCTCGATGCCAATCCCCTCGGCGCCGCCGCCGCCGCAATTGCAGCCCGTCAGCGCCCGACATCGCGGTTCGCAGGAACAACGCAAAGCCCTGCCCGTGCGGCCCGGCCCGAACCAGACGGCGGCCGCCCCCGCAGCGGGGACGGGTCGCGTTGCTGCTGAGTGAGCTCATGCGCGGCACCCTCGCGGTCGCTTCCGCCCGCGCGCCGAGCATGTTGCCTGATGGACAAGCCGATCTCGATCTTTCCGGCCTGACACTCGATTCGCGCAAGGCGAAGCCGGGATACCTGTTCGCCGCCCTGGCGGGATCGCGGCAGAACGGCGCCGCCTTCATTGCCGATGCGGTGCGCCGCGGGGCGAGGGCGATCCTCGTCGCACCCGACGTCGCGTTGCCGGCGATGGATCCCGGCATCGCCATCGTGCGCGATGCCAATCCGCGGCGGCGCATCGCCCTGATGGCGGCCACGTTCGCCGGCCTGCAGCCGGCCACCATCGCCGCGGTCACCGGCACCAACGGCAAGTCCTCGACGGTGCATTTCGTGCGCCAGATCTGGACGGCGCTCGGCTTCACCGCGGCGAGTGTCGGCACGCTCGGCATCGCCTCGCCGGGCTTCACTCGCGATGCCGGGCTGACCACGCCCGATCCGGTGCAGCTTCACGAGGATCTCGCTGTCCTGGCGCGCGAGGGCGTCGATCACCTCGCGATCGAGGCGTCGAGCCACGGCCTCGACCAGCATCGCCTCGATGGCCTGCGTCTGTCGGCTGCCTGCTTCACCAACCTGACGCACGAGCATCTCGATTATCACCCGTCGATGGACGCCTATTTCGCGGCCAAGGCGCGCTTGTTCGCCGACTTGCTGCCGGACGACGGCACGGCCGTGATCAATGCCGACAGCGATCGTGCCG
>JAXMCP010000048.1:0-19479 GCA_046349295.1 Reyranellaceae bacterium | reverse complement strand
CTGGAAGATCCTGGCCGCCGCGTCGCAGAGCGCGAACATCGAGACGTTGAGCTGCAGGACATCGCGCGTCGCGTTGGCCGCCGGTGTCGAGGTCGTCGGCGCAACGAGGCCTTTCAGGCAGGCTGGCAGCGCCCCGCCGCTTTGTGCCGATGCTGACGCGACAGTCAGCGTGGCTGCCAAGGCTCCGATGGCAACTCTCGACCATGCTCGGATCATCGACTTTGCCCCATTATGGACCCCTGCCGATCTGGTACCCGAGGGAGGCAGATTGTTCCGGCCAGCCGTCGGCCGAGCGTCGCTCTAGCTCCAGCGCAGCAGGTGCCGTTCCAGCCGGCCGGCAATGACGAAGATCAGCATGACCACGACGAGGATCAGCAGGATCAGGGCAAACATCAGGGCCGCGTTGTAGGTGCTCTGGGCGAACGACAGCAGGTATCCCAGCCCGTGGGTCGCCGCCACGAATTCACCGACGCAGGCGCCGGTGAAGGCGAAGCCGACCGCGACCTTCAGGTTGCCCAGCACCCAGGCCGTGACCGACGGCAGGTAGACATGCCGCACCAGGGCGAGGCGGTTGCCGCCCAAGGTGACGACCCGTTCGACCAGCTTGCGGTCGACCTGGCGAATGCCGGTGAACACGGTGAAGAAGATCAGCACGGCCACCAGGATGAAGGACAAGGCGATCTTGGAGGCGATGCCGATGCCCAGCCAGATCACGAACAGCGGCGCCAGGATCACGCGCGGGATGGCGTTGAGCACGCTCATGACCGGCTCCAGCAATTCGGCGACCAGGGGAAGCAGGGCGGCAGCAACCCCCAGCAGGGCGCCCACCACGATGCCGAGCGCCAGTCCACCCAGCGCCGCCGAGAAGGTTGCCTCGAGATGCGGCCAGATGCGGCCGTCGGCGAACAGGTCCACGAGCGCGCGCCAGATCTGACCCGGACTTGGAGCGAACAGCGGATTGAGCAGGCCGGCGTGGCCCATGACTTCCCATGCGGCGAGGACGAGCGCCAGCGCGATCAGCCGGCGCACCCAGGCATAGCGCGGATCGAGCATGTTCACGCCGCCTCAACGCGATAGTCGACCGCACGCGACAAGTCCTCCCACAGCTTCTCGTAAAGGCGAGCAAAGGCCGGATGGGTGCGCGAATGCACGGGATCGCGCGGTCGCGGGATCGGCACCGGGTAGTGCTCGATGATATGGGCGCGCGGCCCTTGGCTCAGCAGGTACACGTCGTCGGACAGGCTGAGCGCCTCCTCCAGGTCATGGGTCACGAGCAGCACGCTGATGCCGCCCTGCTCGACCAGCGCCACGACATCGCGGACCACGCGGGCGCGCACGATCGCGTCGAGCGACGCGAACGGCTCGTCCATGAGGATGAGCTTCGGCTGGCGCGCCAGCACTTGAGCGAGTGCGACTCGCTTGCGCTGGCCACCGCTCAAGTGGCGGGGGAAGCGGTCGCCGAACCCGGACAGGCCAAGTCGTTCCAGCCAGGTGTCCGCCTCGATCAGCGCCCCGCGGCGCTCCATGCCATGCAAGGTGAGGCCGAGCGCCACGTTATCGCGCGCCGACTTCCACGGCAGCAGCGCATCGTCCTGGAACAGCAGGCCGATCTCGGCGTGGGTGAGGGGCGTCTCGATCGCGCCCGACAGCGGCTGCTGCAGGCCGATCACGGCGCGCAACAGGCTCGACTTGCCCGAGCCCGATGGTCCGACCAGGCTGACGACTCTGCCCTCGCCGACGGAAAGGCTCGCCCGCTCGACGACCGGCTCCCCGCCATAGGAGATTGTCAGGTCACGGACGTGCAGCGGTCAGCCCCCGGCGATCGAGGTGTCGTGGAGCCCGGCGATGCTCGAATCCGGCTTGATCAGGCCGCCGACGATGAGGCTCTGCTGGACGCGCTTGGCCGAGTCGAGATCGATGGTCACCGATTCGGGATAGAGCGAGTCGCGGTGCGCCAGGATAATCTCGCCGAATTCCTTGAGATCGAGCCCGGTGGTCATCTCCTTGGGGAAGGCCGCGCTGAGTTGGTCACCGCTCATCTCGCGCAGCTTCTTCAGGGCATCGGCGAGCGCCTTGGTCAACGCGACCATCTCGGGCTTGCGCTGCTCGATCTCCTTGCCGCGCACCGCAACGCCCATGAACTCGAAGGATCCGCCGAGATGGCTCTTGGCCTCCTCGAGGTCCATCGCATTCATCAGCACGCGCCCCCCTGACCGCTTCACCAGGGTGAGGGCGGGCTCCTGCACCAAGCCGGTATCGATCTGTCCTTGACGCAGGGCCTCCAGGAGATTGACGCCCATGGTGGCGAACTTGACCTTGTGCGCGTCGGCGCCGGCCTGCTTCAGGAGATAGAGGGTCAGCGCATAATCGGCCGTGCCCAGCGCATTGATGCCCACCGTCTTGCCTTCGAGATCCTTGATCGACTTGATCTTGTCGGCCGTCTTGGGCGCGGTGGCGACGGCGAACAGCGGCAGTCGGCCGGTCACCGCAAAGCGCCTGATATCGGCGCCGACATTGGCGTAGGCCTGGATGGCGACGTCGAGCGAGGTGGCAGCGTAGTCGACGGCGCCGCCGACCAGCGCCTGCATCGCCGCCGTGCCGCCGCGGGTATAGACGAACTGCACGTCGAGGCCGTGTGCCTTGAAGATGGCGCCCGAGCGCGCGACCTCGTACGGCACGCCGCACAGAAGCTGGCTGCAATAGGCGAGCTTGATCTGCCGGCCCTGCGCGATCGCTGGCGCCGCGTGGCCCGCGGAAAAGACGCTGGCGATCAGTCCCGCGCCTTTGAACAGCGAACGCCGGGACACGTCGGTATCGGGGACCCGGGCAGTGGTTTCATCGCAGCAGCCCATGACGAGCCTCCAACCTTGCGAGCCCCTCCATACGCAAGGTTACACGACCCGACAAGGCGGTTGGCGAGCCTGTCGCGATGCGCGGAGTGGCAGGAACCCGTCAGTCGGGGCCGACAGCGGACTGGGATAGGCGCCGAGTTGCTGCGGCGACTCTGCCGGCGTGGGGATGCTCGATGCTCTCGAGTGCCTCGAGGGCGGCAGCTGCCAGGTGCGGTGTTGCACGCGCGACCTTGCCGAGCAGGACCATGCACTCTTCGTCGGCGATCGCCGAGACCGCCTCGATGACCTCCCTCGATGGTCGCTCACGCAGTAACGCCTTGAGTATCGGACGCGCGTCGGTGCCCCCCAATCGTCCGAGCGCGCAGGCCGCCGAAAGCGCGACTGTTCGGTCGTGATCGCGGAGGAGGGCAGCCAGGAGGGGCAGGATTTCTGGGGAGCGCCGGGCACAGCGGCAGGCAGTGGCTCGAATCGCCGGATCGGCGTGCTGCAGCAATGGTCCCAGGATGCCGGCAGGAAGGGACGCATTCAACTGAGCCGCGGCGGCGACCGCGACTGCCAATGTCGGGCCTTGCACCAACGCTCGGCAGATCGTCTCCGATACGGCCTGTCCTGCATCGTGGGTCCCGATTGCGGCAAGTGCGCCAAGTGCAGCCGCTTGCTCAGGCACGATACGGTTGGCGCCGAAGCCCGCGAAGCGCCGGCAAAGTGACGCAAGGGCCGGGATTGCTTCGACGAGCCGCCGCCGTCCGGCTTCGGCCGCGAGCAGCGGGCTGTCGGCGAAGCCAGCCTCCGGGATCGCGGCGACCAATGCAACGTCGTCCATGTCTGCTGCGGAGACCAGGCGAGCCGTCTCTTCCGGCGAGCCTGGTGCCGGCTGCGCGACAGCATCGATGTCCGCGAAGAGATCGGGCTGAAGTTCCATCACTCGACCATGATGCGACAGGCAGCCGACCTGTCAAACAGTCGCGATGTGGAGAACCGGACAGCCGCGTGTCGCGAAGCGCCTCGACTGGACGGCAATCGGCGGCGGCAGCCAGGTTGGTCCCCATATGCGCGGCGCAGCGCGGCGCCGGTCAGCCCGATCGGCCAGCCCGGGACCATGGTGGAACTGGAAGCCGTAGGTCAGCGCCGATCGCTGCGGGGGTCGAGCGCATCCTGAAGGCCGTCGCCCACGAAGTTGAAGGCGATCACGGTGAGGAAGATCAGCAGGCCCGGCCAGAGTGCCAGGACCGGCGCCTGCTGCAGGAGGTCCTGGGCGCCGGTCAGCATGTTGCCCCAGCTCGCCGCCGGGGGCTGGATGCCGAGCCCGAGGAACGACAGCGTCGATTCGAACAGGACCAGCGTACCGATCGACATGGTGGTGGCGACGACCAGCGAACCCGCGGTGTTGGGCAGGATGTGGCGGAACATGATGCGCAGCGGCATGGCGCCCAGCGCCTGCGCGGCTCGGGTGAAGTCGCGCGCCTTGAGCGACAGCGTCTCGGCCCGCACCAGACGGGCCACCGTGGTCCAGCCGGTCAGCGCCACGATGACGATGATGCGGTAGACCGAGAAGAATTCCGAGCGGGCGATGTCGGTCGGAATGCCGACCTTTTCCGGATCGATCGCCGCCATGACGATCAAGAGCGGCAGCAGCGGCAGAGCGATGACGCCGTCGGTGAGCCGCATCAGCAGGCTGTCGAGCCGGCCGCCGAGGTAGCCCGCGACGACGCCGATCACCGCGCCGAGGATGGCCGACAGCAGCGCTCCCGACATGCCGACCAGCAGCGACACGCGGCCGCCGTCGAGCAGGCGCTGGAAGAGATCGCGGCCGAGATCGTCGGTACCGAGCCAGTGCTCGGCCGAGGGCGGCTCGAAGCGGCGGAACAGGTCGGTGGTCGTCGGATCGATGCCACGCCAGTCGGCGATCAGCGGTGCGGCCAGCGAAAGGGCAAGCAGCACGGCCAGGAAGACGAGCGAGGCTTGCGCCAGGCGATGGCGCATCAGGCGCGACCAGGCCAGGCGGCGCGGGCTCGCCGCCCTCATGTGCTGCCCGTGAGCGAGACGCGCGGGTCGACCCAGACATAGGCGAGGTCGGCCAGCAGGTTGCCGGCGAGCGTCGCCAGGGTCGCGATCAGCAGGCCGATCAGGGCGAGGTTGTAGTCGTTGTCGAGGATCGCCTGGTAGATCGCCTTGCCCATGCCCGGCCAGGCGAACATCGTCTCGGTGATCAGTGCGCCCGACAGCAGACCGCCGAACGACAAGGCAAGGATGGTGAGCACCGGCGCCAGGGCATTGGCGAAGGCATGGCCCCACAGCACGCGGCCCTCGGGGACACCCTTGGCGCGGGCCGTGCGGATGTAGTCCTGGCGCAGCACCTCGATCATGGCGCCGCGCATGAAGCGGGTGTAGCTGCCGAGCTGAACCAGGGTCAGGGTGATCACCGGCAGCACGAGGTGGCGGAGCTGGTCGACCAGTGCGCTGGTCCACGGCGTGCCGGGCCTGTAGTCGGCCATGCCGCCGGCCGGCAGCCAGCCCAGCCCGACGGCGAACAGAGTGATGAGCAGCAGCGCGACCCAAAAGGGCGGCGCGGAGATGCCGGCGAAGCACACGAGATTGATCAAGTAGTCGGCAATGCTGCGCGGGTGGGCGGCGGCCCAGATGCCGAGCGGCAACGCGATCGCCGTGGCGATCACGAAGGCGATGCCGGCCAGCGCCAGCGTGTTGAGCAGGCGCGGCCACAACACCGTCAGCACCGGCTGGCCGAACGAGCGCGAGTAGCCGAAATTGCCCTGGATCGCCTGGCCGGCCCAATTGAGATAGCGATCGAGCAGCGGCTGGTCGAGGCCGTAGAGCGCGCGCAGCCGGGCTGCGTCGGCGCTGGTCATCTTGGGATCGCCGGCGATCATCATGTCGATCGGATCGCCCGGCATCAGGCCGATCAGCAGATACACGACGAAGCTCATCAACACGAGCGTGACGAGGATCTCGACCGCCCGGCTGGCGAGGTAGCGGGTCATTGTCTGCCAAACCAATTCCTCCCCCGTCTTACGGAGGAGGTGCCCGGGAGGGGCGGAGGGGGAGGGCAGTAGACGAGAATCATGAAATTCCGATGTCGGAACTCATGTTGCTCTCCCTCGCGGGGGAGAGGAGCCCGAATTCGAGATGTGCCCACTGTGCAGCCGGAGACGGAGGAGGCAGACGAGACGGCGCCCTCATCGCTCCAGCCGCTTCGCCAGGCCGGCCTTCACCTGCGGCCAGTCGGTGTCGATGATCGAGAAGTAGACGGAATCGCGCACGTGGCCGTCGGCCATGATCATGTGCTTGCGGAAGATGCCTTCCTGCGTGGCGCCGAGCTTGAGGATGGCGGCGCGGCTGCGGGCGTTGCGGACGAACCGGCCGTCGAGCGCCACCTTCTCAACGGCCATCTAGTCCTCCCAGCGCCACTGCTCGATCCACAAGGTCGAGCTGTTGAGATGGCCGGTCGGAACCACGCCCTTGAGCTGCTTGGGGATCACGAACGGATCGACGCGGAAGAACAGCGGCAGGACCGGCAGGTCCTCGGCATGGATGCGCTGGATGTCGGCGAAGAATTCACGGCGCTTTGCAGTGTCGAGCTCGCGCTCGGCGGCGTCGAGCGCCTTGTCCATGTCCTTGTTGCGATAGCCGGGATAGTTCTGTCCGCTCCATCCATTTTCGGCCGAGGGAATCTCCGTCGACATGAAAAGCGTGCGCGGCACGCCTTCGGGCGATTGCACCCAGGCATACATGGCGAGTCCGCTGAATTGCCGGCGATTCAGGCTTTCGGAGAAGATCCGCGGCGGATCGGTCTTGATACGCAGCTCGATGCCGACCTGGCGGAGCTGGCTCTGAATCACCTGGGCCACCAACTCGCGGATGCGGTTGCCGGCGGTGGTGGTCATGTCGATCGACAGGCGCTCGCCCTGAGCGTTGTGGCGGAAGCCGGTCTTGATGTCGCCGAAGCCCGCCTCGTCGAGCAGCTTGCGCGCTGCGGCCGGATCATAGGGATAGTGGCGCGCGGTCGGGCTGTACATCGGATCGAGCGGGCTGATCGGTCCCTCGGCGACCGGCTGCTTGCCCTCGAACAGCTTGTCGGAGATCGCCTTGCGATCGATTGCCATCAGGATTGCCTGGCGCACCCGGCGGTCGGCCAGCAGCTTGTTCTCGAGCATGGTGTCGATGTGCTCGTAGATCAGCGCCGGCTTGTAGATGAAATCGTACCTGGCCTTGTGGCGCTTCTCGAAGGCAAGCGTCTGGTCCAGCGACAGGCCGAGCTCGCCCAGCGCGTAGTCGATATTGCCTGACAGCAGGTTCGCCTCGAGGGCCGCCGTGTTCTCGAAGATCTTCACGACGATGCGCTTGAAGTGAGGCGCCTGGCCGGTCCAGGTGGGGTTGCGCTCGAGCGTCACGCGGTTGCCGGGAATGATCTCGACCTTGCGGAAGGGGCCGAAGCCCAGCCCCGGGTTGGTCGGGTCGGTGTCGTAGGCGGTCTTGTTGCGGTACTCGGCCGGGTTGGCCTCGAAGATCGGCTTCTCGATGTGGGCCGGCAGGATGCTCAGGCCCATGGAGTTGTAGTCATAGGTCACCCGGTCGATCGTCATGGTGAAGCGGCGATCGTCCTTGGTGTCGAGCTTGATGATGCGCTTGTAGGCTTCGGACGAGGCGACGCCCGACATTGGATGCTTGCCGACCTCGATCGTGAAGGCGACGTCCTTGGCGGTGACGGGCACGCCGTCGCCCCAACGCAGGTCGCGCAGCTCCATGTCGACTTCGATGCCCTTCTTGCCGCCCCCCTTTCCGTCATCGGGGAGGTCGATCACCCGCGCCTTGCCGTTCTCGATGGTCGGGAGCTCGGTGCAGACCATGCAGATCAGCCGCGAATTGGCGTCGTAGGCAGTGAGCGGCCGCGCCGTCATGTTGCTGATCAGCGATTTGGCGAGCATCGAGCTGATCAGCGGATTCCAGGTGCCCGGCGACTGATTCATGCCGAGCACCAGCTCGTCCTTGGCGCGGGCTGGAGCGGCGAAAGTCGCCAGCACAACGAGAAGCGAAAGCAGGCGCAGGATCATTGACCGGCAGCGTCGCATTGCATGACGAGGGAAACAAGAATCATGCGGTCGCGGAGGGCGCCATCCTCCTCCTCCCCACGCTTGGCGTGAGGAAGGCTTTCGAACGATGACGTCTTATCCTGTACTTTGACGCGGGCTCTCGACCCCACCTCCCCCTTGCGGGGGCACCTCCCTGCGCTTTGCGCAGGGAGAAAAGGCGGTCAGCGCCCCAGGGTCGGGCGGGGTACTGGCGCGCGGCCGCCGTGGCGGGCTGACCATTGCTCAGGCGATTCGAGGAAGGCGTGAGTCTCCGACAGGCCGCGCTCGTCGAAGAATTTGTGCTTCTGCGCCGCCTCCAGTGCATCCCACCACGTGGCCAGCGCATGCAGCTTCACGCCGGCGGCGGCCAGCAACTCGACGCTCTGCGGGAAGATGCCATAGTGGAAGATGACGAAGCAGTCGGTGACCTTGGCCTCGGCCCGCCGCAGCGCGTCGATGAAGACCATCTTGCTGCCGCCGTCGGTGGCGAGATCCTCGACCAACAGGACACGCTTGCCGGGCTTCAGGTCACCCTCGATCTGGGCCATGCGGCCGAACCCTTTGGGTTGCTTGCGCACATAGATCATGGGCTTCTTGGCCAGCGCCGCCAGGAAGGCCGCGAAGGGGATGCCGGCGGTCTCGCCGCCAGCGACGGCATCGATCTTGTTCCAGCCGATCGCCTTGCCGATCACGCGATGCGCATGCCCCATGATCTTGGCGCGCGCCTCGGGGAAGGAGATGATCTTGCGACAGTCGATGTAGACTGGGCTGGCCCGTCCCGAGGTGAAAATGTAGGGATTGTCCGGCCGACAATGGATGGCCTCGATCTCGAGCAGCAGACGCGCGGTGTCCCGGGCCTCGATCGTGCCGCTGCCGCGACCCGAAATAGCCTTGCCATTCAACGAGTTGGGGGGCGCCTTCCGAGAGGCTCCACCAGCCGACCTGACTTTCCTTTTCGTCGCCATGCTGCCACTTCCCCCACCGCCGCTTGCGACAAAATGACGGTGGTGTGTTTAGCGTCCATCCCCCGGACCGGCAAGAGTGGCAGCCGCGATTTGGCGCTGGGATGGCGTAGTTGAGGCGTTGTTGAGGCAAGGCCGGTCGGCAGCAATGGTCACGACATCGGCCCCGCAGTCCTGTGTTAGCGTTCCGCTCATGGCCAACCGCAGCCTTCTGGCCGACCTCGTCGCCTTGGCGCTGCTGGTTGGGTTATGCCTGGGCATTGGTGCGCTGGGCGGGTCGTTGGCCGAGGCCAGCGCCGAGACCTGGTATGACGACTTGATCAAGCCGGCCTTCACGCCGCCCGGTACGATGTTCGGGTCGGTCTGGACCATCCTGTATATCCTGATAGCGGTCGCGGCCTGGCGGGTGTGGCGCGGCGCCGACTGGCAGACGGCGCGCGGGCCGCTCACGCTCTTTGCCCTGCAGCTCGCCCTCAATCTCGGCTGGAGCGTGGTGTTCTTCGGGCTCCAGAAGATCGGCGCGGCGGTGGCCACCATCATCGTGCTCGACGTCGCCATCCTGGTCACCACCCTGGCGTTCCGGACAGTCGATCGCGCGGCGGCGCTGCTGATGACGCCCTATCTCGCCTGGGTTCTGTTCGGCACCGTGCTGAACGTCGCCACCTGGCGGCTCAACCCGACGGCTTGAGCGGTTCCAGGCCGGAGCGTTCGAACACGGTGCCCAGGAACGTGCGCAGCACTTCGGCGCCGCCGTCGCCATTGGTGGTGAGCGCGACGCCGAAGCTCGCATCCGCCACGAAAGCCAGCACGGCGCGGAATCCCGCGTTGACGCCATAGTGATAGAGGTAGGGTGGCTCAACGCCCCGCGGCTGGACGAAGATGCCGGCGCCGCTCGGGCTGCCGGCCACCGGAGTCGCCATCAATTGGGCTGAGGCCCGGCTGAGGAGCCCGCCGCTGCGCCAGCTCGCGGCGATGGCGAGGGCAAGCCGTCCGAGGTCGCCGGCCGTGCTCCAAAGGCCCGCCGCCGCCTGCTCCGGATAGACCCGGCAGCGCCCTGGCAACATCCTGCCCCGGAGGTCATGGCCGTCCGCCGCCGGTCCGTCCGCGGCGGTCAGCGGCTGGTCGAAGGTGCTGCGGTTCATGCCGACGGGACCGAAGACCAGCTCCTTGGCCAGCGATTGGAATGGTCGCCCTGTCACATCCTCGACCAGAAGCTGCAATACCGTCGTCCCGCCACCGGAATATCGATAGCCCTGGTCGGGTGGCCAAGCGACCCGGACGGCCGCAGAATTGGCGGGTGGGCTGCCACTCAAGAGCTCGACGAGAGTGGGAAGTAGGCTGCCGGGCGCGTAGCCGGCAAAGCCGCCGATCGTCGTCCCGGCACGATGGCCCAGCAGCATGCGGGGGGTCACCCGGCCGGCATCAGGGCCACCCAGGCGCCACGAGCGCAGGGCGTCGTTCACCGGCCGGTCGAGCTCGATCAGGCCTTGCTCGGCCAGGAGCAGGGTCACTATGGCGGCAACCACTTTGCCGACCGAGGCAACCTGGAACAGCGTGCGAGCCTCGCTGCCGACGTTGACGGTGTCCGCGATCTTGCCCTCGCGGATCAACACCGCACCGGCGCCTGGCACCTGATGTTGGGCGAGCAGCTGTGACAGCAGCGCCGTGAGAGCGGCCCCCGGCGGATCCTGGGCACGAACGCACGGGGGCATCAGGCCGGTGAGACTGGCCGAGAGCAGTGCGCGCCGGGGAAGCATGTGTCCCTGTTATCATGTCCCTCGCCGGCTGCTAAAGGGGCCGATGACAGAGACGCCTCTTTGCACCCATCTCGACCAGCCCCTTATGGTTCCTCTCCCGATTACGGGAGAGGGATGTCTTGCCAGCGGGGAGAAACATGACCGGACGATCTTCGAGCGCGCTGCTGGCTTTCATCGGTTGTCTGCTGACCGGCAGTGAGGCAATGGCCCAGGCGACGCCGCCGGCTGGCCCTCCGACGCCGCAGCTTGCCAACCCAGCTTCGACCCACTGCATCGAGAGCGGCGGCGTCGTGCGCATGGAACGACTCCCAAGCGGCGGGCAATATGGTGTCTGTGTGTTCGTCGACGATCGCCAGTGCGAGGAGTGGGCGCTGTTTCGCCGCGAGTGTCCCGTGGGCGGACTGCGGGTTACCGGCTACATCACGCCGGCGGCGCGCTACTGCGCCATCACCGGTGGACGCTACAGCATCACCGGACGGAGCGGCGCGGCGGACGAGCAGGGGGACTGCACATTCTCCGACGGCGAGACATGCGACGCGGCGGCTTATTTGAACGGCTCATGTATGAGGCGACGGCAGTGATGTGGCCTCACTGGCCGGCTTGCACACGCGATACCATGCTGCGCACCCGGGCATTTTCCAGGGCGAGCGGGTAGAGCGGCAGCATCGCATCGACGAACGATTTCTTGTCGATGTCGCCTACGATGTCGATGCCGGACGCCTCGACCATGGAGCGGGACGACGCTTCGGCATCGTCTTGGAGCCTTCGCAAGGTGCGTACGGAATCCTTGGCGGCACCGCGGAGCGCGCCCTGATCTTCTGTCGAAAGCTCATCCCAGACCCGCTTCGAGAAGACCAGCACGCCGGGCGACATGGCGTGCTCGGTGACGCTGAAATGCTTGGCGACCCGGTAATGGCCGGTCGTGACAAAAGACGACCAGTCGCTTTCCGAAGCGTCGATCACACCCGACTGCAGGGCGATCAGCACGCGATCCTGCGGCATCGTCACCGGCTCGGCGCCGAGCGCTCGCATCATGTTCGCCCAGATGTCGGATTGCTGGACGCGAATCTTCATGCCCTTCAGGTCGGCAGCTCTACGGATCGGTCGCTTGACACTGTAGAGCGAGCGCGGCCCCGAATCGTAGAAGCACAGCCCGACCAGGCCCTGTGCTTCCAGCGACGCGAGAATTTCTTGGCCGATCGGACCATCGAGGACGCTGCGCATGTGCTCGGTCGATTTGAGCAGAAACGGCAGGGTGGGAACGATGGTCGACGGCACTGTCCGGCTGAGCACGGCAAGGTTGATGCGGGCCATGTCGAGCATGCCGGCGCGCACCTGGGCCACGAGAAAAGTTTCGGAGTTGCGGTCGTCGAAGCCGATCGGATCGATGCGGAGGCGGGTCTTGGTGCGCTCACGCACGAGCTTGTCCATTTGGATAACGGCCTGAACCGTCGGGTACTCGTAGGGGTAGATGTCGGATGAGCGAAATTCCTTTGCGTGGCTCGGCGAGCCCGCGATGACGATAGCGACAAAGATAATCACCCAACCAAAGGGCATCGCCACGACCCCTGGTTTGAAAGCCTAGTTTCAGGGAAACTCATCGTCTATGCACGATCGATTCTTGCCTTGCGGCTATTTGACGAAGGCAGTGTCGATTACTACAGCCAAAGCGATTGTCTTGCACGATTTGATGGAAATGATTGCGGAGAGTACGCATTACGAACGCGGCGGGATCGCATACCGCGCCACCGATCTGGGGACACGATCGCTGCCATCGAAGCACACGATCTCGGCCTCGTGGGCCATGTTGCCTTTCCCGTCCGAACGATAGGTCGTGACCACGCCCTGGTAGGTGTCGCTGGCGAGACGATCGCGCACCGCGGTAGGCGTCACCGGCTGCCCGGCCTTGCGCAGGTCGCCGACAATCTTGCCCAGCATGCCAACAGCGTCGAACTGGGCGGCCGCGAAGGCGTCGGGCTCACTCTTGTAAGCTGCCCGATAGCTGTCGAGAAACGCACGCAGCGGACCATTGGTTGCGGAGATCGGCGAAGCGGCCGTCTCGGCGCAGACTCCCTTGAGCTCGGCCGGCTCGAGCAGAGCTGCGGTGGCCGGCTGGTGCATGGCCGAGCCGGCGACGATCGGCAAGTCGGGCAGCATCTGGCGGGCCTGACGAACGGCCAGGACCGTCGAGGCGGCGTGCAGGTGGAGCACGATCACGTCGGCATTGGCGTTCTTGGCGCGCAGCAGGGCCGGGCTGAGATCGTTGACCGTTGGCGCGATGCTCTCCTCCAGCACCGGCGGCGCCTTGAGCTCGGTGAGGGTCCTGGCGAGCTGCTCGCGGCCCGATTGGCCGTAGGCGGTGCTCTGGTAGATGATGGCCGGCCGCTTGGCACTGAGCTTCTCGACGACGTAGCGCGCATGCGCCACCTTCACCGTGGCGTCGCTCGGGAAGAAGCGGAAGAACCATGGGTTGCCGAGCTCTCCCAGTCTCGCGGTGCCGGAGATCGTCAGCAAGGGAACCGAGCGCTCCTGGGCGAGCGGCAGCAAGGCCAGCATCTGCGTGCCGAGAATGGGGCCGATCACCGCCGGCGCCGGGCCGCCGCCCATAACCCTCTCCCAGGCCGTGACGGCTGCTTCCGGAGTCGACTGCGTGTCCAACACGTCCGGCTTCAGTGTGACGTCGCGCATCTGGCTTGCCGCCAGCAGCGCGCCGTTCTTCTGGCTGGTGCCCTCGAGCGCGACGAAGCCGGTCAACGGCACCAGCACCGGCAACCGCACGTCCTGCGCCGCCGCCGAACCCGCAATCAAGGCGGCGACAAACGCCGCTCCTACTGCGCTGCGCCGCCAGCCCATGGCGACATCACCTCGTTCATGCCGGTCAATTCCCCCGTGCTCGAATCGCGCACGATACAGGACGGATTGGCAAAGCCCAGCGGCGAAACCTGGTTGGCGACCTCGACGATCGGCAACTTCTCGGCGATCGCCTTCTTGACCGCGTCCGGCAGGTCGCGATTGACGCGGATCGGCCCAACGCCGGAGACATCGATGCGCGGCTCATGGAATGCGGTTTCGACGTCGAGGCCACGGTCGATCAGCATCAGCGAAAGCTGGGCGACGGCGGGCACGATGCGCCGGCCACCCGAAGCGCCGATGCAGAACCACGGCTTGCCGTCCTTGGCGACGACGACCGGGCAGATGTTGCAAAGCGGCCGCTTTCCGGGCGCAATCGAGTTCGGGCGGTTGGGCTCGGGGTCGAACCACAGCATGCCGTTGTTCATGGTGATGCCGGTGCGCGGCAACATCACGCAGGAGCCGAACAGCGACATCAGGGTCTGGGTCAGTGCCACCATGTTGCCCTGCGAGTCGGCGGCGCAGAAATGCGTCGTGCAGGTGTTGGTGGGCTTGTCGCCCATGGTCTTGAGCCGCTCCTCGTAGGCCTGATGCATGCCCTGGGCGATGGCGACGAAGAAGCCGGCATCGGGCGAGCCCTTGCCGCGCGAGGCTTTGCCCACGAGCTCGATCGTGCGGTTGAGCGTCGGGCCGGCGGTCAGGCCGCCGGCGACGTTGATGGTGGCGCCGCCATGCTCGAACGACAGCGGCTCGACGACCCGCGCCTCGTAGGACCGCAGGTCGTCGTAGTCGATCGCCGAGCCACCGGCCTGCAGATCGGCGGCGATGTCGCGGGCCAGCGCACCTTCGTAATATTCGCGCGGGCCGCCGTCGGACAGGCGCTGATAGGTCTCCCCGAGGTTGCCGAGCTTGAGATAGCGCACGTTGCCCTGCCAATCGTTGGTCGGCACGCGGCCGTCGTCGGGCAGGTAGTTGGCCTTGGAGGCAGGGAACTTCGACAGGTGCGCCGCGCCATTGGCGATCATGACCTGCATGTACCAGTCGAGTTCCATGCCGCGACGGGCGAGCCCTACGGCCGGCGCCATCACGTCCTGCCATTTCAAGGTGCCGAAGCGCTCCAGCGCCTTGGCCATGCCGGCGACCTGGCCGGGGACGGCGATGGAGTGGTACCCGACCTCGTTGCGCTGCTCGAGGATGTCTGGCCACGCGAAGGGGTTGGCCGGCCCAGGGCCGACGATCCGATAGTTGCCCGGATCGAGCTTGCGCGCCGAGAGGGGGCCATAGTCGATCGTCCAGGCGCGACCCTCCTTGGCGCTCCAGATCGTCATGAAGCCGACGCCGCCGATGCCGCTCATCCAGGGCTCCAGCGTGCCGATCGCCATCCCCGTGGCGACGGCGGCGTCGATGGCGTTGCCGCCCTTGCGCAGGATTTCAGCGCCGACTTCCGCGGCTCGGCAGTTCTGTGCAACCACGACGCCTTTGCCGCGTACTGCCTGCTTGGTCACTTTCCATTGGCGTGTCAGAGACTCGCTCATCTGTGCTCCGGGTTATGCTGTCGGACTGTAGCGGGGCCTTAATTCGCCACAAACCCTGTTAAACTGCAGGGCGGACGGGCCGAGAAAGATCGCGGGCGTGACGGAACTGAACCAGATCGACCTGCGCGCGCTTCAGGCAGGGAACAAGCGGGCCTGGGACGCCTTCGTCGGGGCGTCGGCGCCGCTGATCAATGCCGTCGTCCGCCGCACGCTCGCTTCTTACCGACTGAGCGAGGACGACGTCATGGATGCCGCACAGGATGTGTTTGTGCGACTCTGCGCCAACGACTTTCGACTGTTGAAAACCTACGATTCCGCGCGTGCCGGGCTGTCGACGTGGCTGGCTGTCGTCGCGCGATCCGCCGCCATCGATCACGCCAGGCGGCGCCGTCAGGCCACCCAGCCGATCGATGAGGTGCCAGAGGCTCGACTGGCGATCGAGGATCGGCATGTCGAGAAGCTCAAGATCCCTGACGGCCTGCTGACCGAACGGCAGGTTTTGATCCTGAAATACCTATATGACGAGGAGCGGGACGTCGCCGAGGTCGCCCGGGTTCTCAACATCGACGCGCAAACCGTTCGCAGCACTCACCATAAGGCTTTGGTGCGCCTGCGGGCTTATTTTCAAGAGAATGGCTCATAAATCGGGGATGGCAGGCCGGTTTTTGACGTAGTCTGCTGCAGGAGAGTGGGATGAGAAGGGACCAGAACCCGGAGACTGACAAGGAGCTGTGGCAGCGCCTGCTCCCGGCTGGGAAGGGTGCGCACCAGCCAGTATCCGAGCTCGATTTTGCGGCTTTTCTCGAGGGTCGGCTGCCGGAAGGCCGGGCCGCCGAGGTCGAGGCCGCCATCGCGGACGACCCGGAGATGCGTCGTGCGGCCCTGGAGCTTGCAGAGATCCTGAACCAGCCTCTGCCGGCGGCGCCGACGCGGCTGGAAGTCCGGGCGCGCGCCCTGGTCGGGTTCGAGGTCGAGCGCCAGCGGCGGCGACTTGGGCTGTTCGACTGGTTGCTGGGCAGCGGTCATCGTTTCATGGTCCAACGGGTCGCCACACTTGCCGCCGCAGTGGTCGTGGCGATCTCGGGGTTTTTCCTGGGTGGCGGTCTCGGGGCGTCGATGGCCGAAGAGCGCCTCGTGACCTCCTTCGACTCGTCTGCCCCGACCACGAGCTCCAACGACCCGACCGAATTCCTGGGCAGCGACGGCATCTGACATGTCCTCGCGGATGATGCAGATTCTGCTGGCGCTGTCGCTGCTGCTCAACACCTTTGTCCTCGCGGGCTTCGTCTACCGAAGCTGGATCGCGCCGCCCGCGCTGGAACATTCTAACCGGCCGCCACCGCCACCGCCTGGTCCGCGCCCTAGCCCGCTCGAGCAGGTGGCGCACGAGCTCGGGCTCGACGATGCCCAACGGGCCAAGCTGCGCGGCGTCATCGACCAATACGCCACGATACGCCGCGAACGGCAGCGCGACATCCAGAAGCTGCGCGAGCAGGTGGCAGCGGAGTATCGACGGCCGACCATCGACATGGCGCGGATCGATCCCATGATCGAACAACTCGCCCGCCTGCGCATCGAGCAGCAGAAGGACACCTTGCGCTCCTTCGCCGAGCTCGAGCCACAGCTGAATCCTGAGCAGCGCGAGCGCATGCACCAGATTTTGGCCGAACGTCTCGCCGGGCCGCCCTGGCCCAGACCGCCGGGGCAGGGACCTGGACTTGGACCTGGACCTGGACCCGGGCAGGGGCAAGGTCCCGGACCTGGGCCGGGCCCGGGACGCCCGCCTCAGCGATAGGAGCATCGCCATGGTCGCAGAGATCGGTCGACGCAGGTTGTTGGGGGGAGCGGCCGCGCTTTCCGCAGGTCTGTGGCTGCCGGCCGCGGCGCGTGCCGCGACCTCGATGGATTTCGACGAGGCTCGCCATCTGTTGGCGCGAACCTCGTTCGGTGCGACGCCGGCGGAGATCCGCGCCCTCGAAACACAGGACTATGTCGTCACGGTCGACCGGCTGCTTGGCTCGGTGCGGCAGACTGCGCTGACACCGGCGCCTGGATGGCTGAACGAGGGGCCGACCGAGCTGCGGCGGCGCCAGCAGGCGGCGCAGGCCGAGAGCAAGACCGGCGTCGACGGCAAGAAGCTCGAGATCGTCCGGCCCGTCCAGGAGCAGGGTCGCGAGCTGCGCAACTGGTGGATCGAGGAGATGCTGGCGACCGACCAGCCGCTGACCGAGCGCATGGTGCTGTTCTGGCACAACCACTTCACCTCGGCCTTCGTGAAGGTGCGCTTTCCACCGGCGCTGTTCCGCCAGAACGCGCTGTTCCGGCGCGAGGCGCTGGGCAATTTCGGCACCCTGCTGCGCGCCGTGGCGCGTGATCCGGCGATGCTGATCTACCTCGACGGCACGCGTAACGTCGCGCGCCAGCCCAACGAGAATTTCGCCCGCGAGCTGCTCGAGCTCTTCACCCTGGGCGAGGGTCACTACAGCGAGGCCGATATCAAGGCGGCAGCGCGCGCCTTCACCGGCTGGACGATCGATCGCGAGACCGGGCAGTTCCTCGACCGCGCGCAGGCGCACGACGGCGGCGAGAAGACCTTCCTCGGCCAGACCGGTCGCTTCGGCGGTGACGAGGTCATCACCATTCTGCTGCGCCATCCGCGCACCGCCGAGACCATCGTCGAGAAGCTGTGGCGAGAGTTCGTGTCGCTGACGCCCGACCGGGCCGCCATCCAGAAGCTCGCTGCGTCGTTCCGTAACGGTTACGAAATCAAGCCGCTGTTGCGGGCAATCCTGCTGTCGGCCCAGTTCCGCGATCCGGCCAACCGCGGCGCGCTGATCAAGTCACCGATCGACCTGATCGTGGGCTCGGTCCGTCTGCTCGGCCTGCCGGTGCCCGAGAAGACCCAGCTCGTGCGCATGCTCCAGGGGTTGGGCCAGATGCCGTTCGATCCACCCAACGTCAAGGGCTGGGCCGGCGGCGAGAGCTGGATCAGCACCTACACCCTGCTGCTGCGCCAGCAGTTCCTGCGCCGCATGGTCGAGGCGACCACCGTGGCGCCAATGGAAGGCGGCGGCATGGTGATGGCCGACCGTCCCAACCGGCGCGCCGATCGCAAGCAGCAGATGGCGGCGGATGGCAGCATGCAGCCGGCCGAGCAGCGGCCGATCGAGGGTCGCAGCCTGCGCAACGCCGGCAACGAGGCGCGGCTCGGCCCGACGCTGGCCGGCGTCGATCAGACGATGCTGCTGCGCGCCCTGTTGCCGCGGGCGCCGATCAATACGATCGATCCTGCGGGCAGCCCGGGCAATGTGGTGGCGCTCGCCATGCTCGACACCGCCTATCAGTTGAAGTGAGGAGACGCGCATGAGCCGGATCCTTCTCCTGATCGAGCTCAAGGGGGGCAATGACGGGCTGAACACCGTCATCCCCTACGCCGATCCGAAATACCACGAGCTCCGGCCGGGCCTCGGCGTCGCCCGCGACCATGTCCTGCAGCTCGATGAGCGGGTCGGGCTACACCATAAGCTCGAACCCTTGATGGAAGCGTGGAAGGCGGGCGACCTCGCGATCGTGCAGGGCGTCGGCTATCCCTATCCCAATCGCTCGCATTTCCGCTCGATCGAGATCTGGGATACCGCATCGACGGCGACCCAGACGCTCAGCGAGGGCTGGATCGCCCAGGCCTTTCGCGGCACCACGCTGGCCAAGGGTGCCGGCGTCGACAGCATCGTGATCGACACCAATGCGCTGCCCAGCACCGGGCCCGAGCTGCGCACCATCGTCATGCAGGACGCCGAGGCATTCCTGCGCCAGGCGCAGAGCATCCGAGATCCGTCGGGTCTGATGGATACCGGCAATCCGGCGCTGCGCCACCTGCTGCGGATCCGTCACGAGATCAATGCGGCGGCGCAGGGGCTCGCCGACAAGCTGCGGGCTGCGCCGGCGCCCGCCGAGAACTACGGGCAGGACCTGTTCTTCGGCCGCCAGCTCGACCTGGCGACGCGCGTGCTCACGGCGCGCGTCCCGGTGGTGGTTGTGAAGGCGGCGCTGGGCGGTTTCGACACTCATGCCAACCAGGTGCCGGTGCACGAGCGGCTGCTGTCGTTCCTGGCCACCAATCTCGCCGTGCTGCGGCGCAATCTGATTGCTGCCAACCTGTGGAACGACGTGGTCGTGATGACCTATTCGGAGTTCGGCCGCCGTGCCAGGCAGAATGCCAGCGCCGGCACCGACCATGGCGCGGCGGCGCCGCTGTTCGTGATGGGTGGCCGCGTCAACGGCGGCCTGCACGGTGCCTATCCGTCGCTGTCCGACCTGCAGGACGGCGATCTGCGGCACACCGTCGACTTCCGCAACGTGTTCGGGACGCTCGCCCACGCCTGCTGGGGCCTGTCGCGCGACTTCGGCCTGCGCCAGCCGCAGAAGCTGGGGTTTCT
>JAXMCP010000047.1:0-28897 GCA_046349295.1 Reyranellaceae bacterium | reverse complement strand
CCCTGTTCAGCAGCGACCTGTTCACCCAGTTCGGCCCGACCGCGCCGTCGACGGAGTCGGAGATCGTCGGCCCCGCCATCGCCACAGAGAAGGCCGTACCCTTCATGCCGGTCACGCCGTCCACCGAGCCGACCTTGCGCCGCCTGGCCGCGCTCGAGCCCACGACGATCGCTTTGATGCACGGACCGACCTACAGGGGCGACGGCGCGGCGGCGCTGAACGGGCTGGCGGATTATTATCGCGATCGGTTGGCAGCATAGATTTCCTCCCCAAGCGCAGCTTGGGGAGGTGTCCGCGTAACCGCGGACGGAGGGGTCATGAGTCTCATGACGTGGCCCATGACCCCTCCGTCGCCGAAGACGGCGACACCTCCCCAGCGAAGCTGGGGAGGCGAATGAGAAGAGGACATCACATGGCGCATACACGGCTTCGCAAGTTCAACACCAAGGACACCTATCCCGAGCAGGCACTCGACAACGACCTCTGCCAGGTCGTCGTTGCCGAGGGGAAGCTCGTCTTCGTGCGCGGGCAGATCGGGCAGGATCTCGACACTTCCAAGAGTGTCGGCATCGGCGATGTCGCGGCGCAGACAGAGCAGGCGATGGCGAACATCAAGATGCTGCTCGAGGAGGCCGGCTCCAAGCTCGAGCATGTCTGCAAGATCACGATCTACATCATCGATCCGCGCTATCGCGAGACGGTGTATCGCGTCGTCGGCAAGTGGCTGAAGGGCGTGTTCCCGGTCTCGACCGGGATCGTGGTCTCCGCGCTCGCCCGGCCGGAATGGCTGGTCGAGGTCGATGCCATGGCGGTGATCCCGCCCAGCCGGTCGTGACCTTCTCCATCACGGCGCGCTGCCCGGCGAGCGGCATGTTCGGCATCGCAATCTCGTCGTCGTCGCCGGCCGTCGCGGCGCGCTGTGCGCATGTGCGCGCCGGCATAGGCGCGGTCGCCAGCCAGAACATCACCGATCCCAGGCTGGGCAAGCGCGGGCTCGACCTGATGGCGGCCGGCGCTTCGGCGGAAGCGGCGCTCGCCGAGCTGCGCACCTCGCCCTTCATCGACTTCCGCCAGCTCGCGCTGGTCGACACGGCCGGGCGGACGGCGACGCTGTCCGGCGCCGGCGTGCTCGGCACCCACGCGGTCGTCGAAGGCAGCGGCGCGGTGTGCGCCGGCAACCTGCTGGCGGGCCCCCATGTGCCTCAGGCGATGATGGCGGGCTTCGAGGCCACACGGGCGGATTTTCCGGCGCGCCTGCTGGCTGCCCTCGAGGCCGGCCTCGCGGCCGGCGGCGAAGCCGGCCCGGTCCATTCGGCCGGACTGATCGTCGTCCGCGACGTCGACTGGCCGATCGTCGACCTGCGCGTCGACTGGAGCGACACGCCGATCGCCGACCTGCGCGTTGCGTGGGAGATCTACGCACCGCAGATCGAAGACTACGTGTGGCGCGCGATCGAGCCGACGCGGGCCGGCAAGTACGGCGTGCCGGGGGAGAGGTAAGCAAGCCGCTTCTTTGTCGTGTTGAGCGAAGCGAATCTCGTCACCCGCCGGTACAGCACCATTGAAGCGAACGGCGATGAGGTCCCTCCTTGCGCTCAGGACGACAGGATTACGGTGCCGACTTCAGCCCGAGCGACTTCAGGTAGCTCCAGCGCACCACGCCGTTCCGCAATTCGAGTCCGGTGAGATACTCGGCGATGGCGCGGTCGATCACGGCCGCCGACGGCTTGTCCTTTTGCGTGCCGTCGGCGAAGGCCACGATCTCGTTCCAGCCCTCGGGGCGCGGGATCGAGACCACGGTCGAGGGCGTGTCGAGATTCTTGTAGGTCCAGAACGACCAGCCGATGCCGTGGGTCTCGTGCAGCAGGCGGAAACGCTCGTTCCATTCGTCGGTGAGCTCTCCGGTCTCGCCGAGAAACAGCGGGACATCGTAGCGGTTGGCGAAGTTGAGATGGCGCTGGATCGAATCGCGTTTCGTGCTCGCCCAGAACGAATGGTAGGTGTAGGCGAGGTTGGGCGCGAAGGGCGGGCCGAACATGTCGAAGCTCGAGCTCCACTGGCCGGCGGCCAGGATGACGATGCGACCGGGATCGACCTCGCGGATCGCCGCGGTGACCTCGCGGTAGAACGGCTCGAGCCTGGGGTTGAGCGTCGCGATGTCGTGATAGGGCGCGATCGGCTCGTTCAGGATGTCGTAGCCCAGGATGGCCGGGTTGCCGCGATAGCGCTCGGCGATGGCGCGCCACAGCTTCACCGTGAGCGCGCGGTCGCGCGGCACGTAGAACATCAGCGGATAGCCCGGCCCGTCATCGTGGTTGATGCCGGTCTGGCCGCCCGGCGCGGCGTGCAGATCGAGGATGGCGAGCAGGCCGGCGTCGGACACCCAGCCCAGCGCGCGATCGAGCAGCGCCCAGCCATCGCCCGCGATCTCGCCGTCGGCGGTCATGAACAGGCGATAGTGCAGCGGGATGCGCACCGTGTTGAAGCCGACCGACTTGATGAAGCGGATGTCGGCCTCGCGGATGTACTGGTCGCGAAAACGCTGCCAGAACGCGGCGGCGCGCTCGGCCCCGAGCAGCCGCTCGAAGGCGCCGTAGATCTGGCGCGGCGACTTCGCGACCTCGAACTTGAACATGTAGCCTTCGGGCATCAGCCAGTTGCCGAGGCTGATCCCCTTGAGCTGCAGGGTGCGGCCATCCGGCGCAACGAAATTCTTGCCCTCGATCCGCACCAGGCCCAACCCGGCGCGTCCCGTGTCGGCGCGCGCCGGCACGGCAAGTGCGACCATCGTCAACAGGGCAAGGGCCAAGCGCAGCATGACGTCACTCTAGCAGCCGACTATGGTCGCGCCCCATGATTCTCGCTTCGCTCCTGGTGCCCCTCGCCGTGGCGGCCATCGTCCTGCTGGTCCAGCGCGTGCGGCTGCCCGCCTTCCTCGCCATCATGGCGACGATCGTGGTCTACGGCATCGCCGCCGACATGACGTTCCAGTCGGTCGGCAAGGCATTCGGGCTGGGCTTCTCCTCGGCGCTCGAGCAGGTCGGCCTGCTGGTGGTGGCCGGCGCGCTCGCGGGCGCGGTGGCGTTGCGCGAGCCGCTGGGCACCGGCACGGGGGCCACCGTCGGCGCGCTGGCCGGCCTCGGCAGCTCGGCGGCGGGCGGCCTCGCCCTGCTGCAGCCGGCCGGCCAGGACGCGCCGCGGCGCGCGCTCGGCCTCGCCCTCACGCTGCTCGCCTTCAGCGCCCTGGTGGCGCCCTCGCCGCTCGCCGTCGCGGCCGCGTCGGTGATGAAGATCCCGTCGTCGACCATGCTGATCGCCGGCCTGCCGATGGCGGTGGTCGCGGCGGCGCTGGGCTGGTGGCATGTGGCGCGCCAGGTGCCGACCGACGAGGGGCGCGGCGCCGGCACGGTCGGCCGGCTGGGCTGGGCGTGGATCGCCGTGCTGCTGCCGATCGCATTGCTGATCGTGCAGTCGGTGGCGCAGATGCCGAGCGAGCCGCTCGGCAAGGGCGGCGCGCGCGAGCTTTATATCGGCATCAGCAAGCCGTTGATGCTGGCCGCCATCGCCATCACCCTGGCCGTGCTGTTCGCCGGACGCTGGCAGCCGTCGGCCCTGGCAGGCCGCACCTGGGCGCCGCTGCTGCTGACCGTCGGCGCGGCCGGCGGCCTGTCGCGGGTGTTCGACGAGACCGGCATGGCCGAGCTGCTGGCCGAGCAGGCGCTGCATCCGCGCTTCGGCCTGCTGACGCCGTTCCTGGCCGCGGCGATCGTCAAGACCATGCAGGGCAGTTCGCTGACCGCCATCCTGACCGCGTCCGGCATGGTCGAGCCCATGCTGCCGGCGCTCGGCCTCGACAGCACCACCGGCCGCGTGCTCGCCGCCACCGCGGTCGGCGCGGGCTCGATGGCGATCTGCCATGTCAACGATCCGCTCTTCTGGATCGCCGCCAGCATGGGCCGCCTCGCGCCGGGCCGCGCGCTGATGGTGATCTCGCTCGGCAGCGCGGCGATGGCGATCGGCGTCCTGGTCGTGCTGGCCGCGGTGAAGCAGGTCTTGTAGCTCTTCGCTGGGACCGCTCTTCATTTCTCCTTCCTAGCGAAGCTGGGGAGGTGTCCGCGTAATCGCGGACGGAGGGGTCATGAGCCATAGGCTCGGACCTCTCCCGTGACTCATGACCCCTCCGTCGGCGAAGACGCCGACACCTCCCCACGCGAAGCGTGGGGAGGAAAAAAGAGTGCTCCCTGCAAGTCAGTCCAGCTTCACACCCGACGCCTTCACCGCGGGCGCCCACAGGATGCGGTCTTCGGCGAGGAAGGCCGCGAAGCCGTTGCGGCCGGCGGGCGGCATGTCCAAGCCGAGATCGGTCTCCCAGCGCTTGCGGATCTCGGCTTCCTGCAGCGATTCGATGATTGCCGCTTCGAGCCGGGCCAGGATCGGCTCGGGCGTGCCGGCCGGCGCGCCGGCGCCGTACCACGAGGTGGCGGCGTAGCCCGGCAGGGTCTCGGAGATCGCCGGCAGGTCGAGCGCCGCCCACGACCGCTCGCGCGAGGTGACGCCCAAGCCCTTGACGCGGCCGCGCCGCACCTGCGGCAGCATCGACGGCATGTTGGCGAACATCATGGTGATGGTGCCCGACATGAGATCGTTGTAGGCCGGGCCGGCGCCCTTGTAGGGCACGTGCACGATGTCGACGGCGGCCATCGCCTTGAACAGCTCGCCGCTGAGATGCAGCGAGGAGCCAGGTCCCGACGAGGCGAAGGAGTATTTGCCGGGATTGGCCTTGCTGAGCTCGATCAGCTCGGCGACGGAATTGACCGGAAGCGACGACGTCACGCCGAGCAGATTCGACAGGATGGCGAGCCGGGAGATCGCGACGATCTCCTTGTCGGGATCGTAGGGCAGCTTGGTGTAGAGCATCGGGTTCAAGGTGTGGCTCGCCACCGAGATCAGGCCCAGCGTGTAGCCGTCCGGCGCCGCGCGGGCGAGCTCGACCGTGCCGATATTGCCGCCCGCGCCGCTCTTGTTGTCGACCACGAATTGCTGCCCGAAGCGGCGCGCCAGCTGATCGCACAAGAGCCGGCTCACCGTGTCGGTGCCGCCGCCCGGCGCAAAGGGGCAGATGAAGCGCACGGTCCTGGTCGGCCACGAAGTCTCGTTGGCGCGCGCAATCGCCGGCGCTGCCAAGCCGGCGGCGGCCGCAAGCAAGGTTCGACGCTGCAACATGGCGCTTCCCTTATCGCATGAGTCCGGTCTTCCCGACCGCTCGTCCTAACGTTAGCGTCATCGGCAATGAATTCAACGGAGGAACGCGACCGCCCGGTGCGCGAGCTGCTGGGCGTTCCGGACTTTTTGCGGCTGTGGCTGGCCGGCGGCGCCGGCAACGCCATGCGCTGGCTGGAGCTGCTGGCCTCGAGCCTGTACGCCTACGAGGCGACCGGCTCGGCCCTCGCGGTGGCGGGGGTCGTGGCGATCCGCCAGCTGCCGCAATTCGCCTTCGGCGCCTTCGCCGGCGCGGTGTCGGAGGCGGTCAATCGCAAGCTGATCGTGACCCTGGCCATGGGCGTGCCGGCACTGGTCTCGGCCGTGGTCGGCCTGCTCGCCGCCACCGGCCATCTCGCGCTGTGGCACATCGCGGTCGCCAATCTGGTGTCGGGCCTGTTCTGGGCGACCGAGATGTCGACGCGGCGGCGCATGGTGGGCGAGGTCGCGGGCCCGCATCGCATCGTGAGCGCCATCGCCATCGATTCGGCGACCAATGCGGCGACGCGCATGGTCGGCCCGCTGATGGGCGGCCTGGCGTTCGAATGGCTGGGCCTGCCGGGGGCCTACGCGATCACCGCGCTGGTCCAGGCGTGCGGCGCCTGGGCCATGACCGGGCTCTCGCTTCCACAGGTCACCCGCCGGCTTGCGCTTGGCCGCATCCCGGCTGAGATCGCCGAAGGGCTGCGCTTTGCCCGCACAAGACCGACCATCCTGCTGGTCTTCGGCATCACCATCGTGGTCAACGCCTTCGCCTTCTCCTATTCCGGCCTGATCTCGCCCTTGGGGCTGGGCGTGTTCGGTGTCTCGCCGGCGCTGGTCGGCCTGCTGGCGGCGGGCGAGCCGATGGGCGCCTTCATGGGTGGCGCCCTCATGGCGGCCGGCGTGCTGCGGCTCGACCGCCGTCTGCTGTTCGCCGGCGGCGCTGCGTTCTTTTTCGTGGCGCTGATCGTGATGGCGCTGTCGCCCTCCTACTGGCTGGCGCTCGCCGTGCTGATCGCCGGCGGCTTCGGCACTGCCGGTTTCAGCAACATGCAGACGACCTTGATGCTGACCGAGGCGCCGCCCGCCATGCGCTCGCGCATGATGGGCATCGTCACCGTCTGCATCGGCACCGGCCCGCTCGGCGTGCTGACCGCCGGCGTGCTGGCGCGCGCGCTGGGGCCGCGCGAGGCCGTGCTCGCGATGGCCTGCCTCGGGTTACTGGCCACGGCGCTGATGAGCGCGGCGCTGCGCCGCCGCTGATGGGCGCTGCGCTGTTCTGATATAAGCCACAGGGGCAATGGGTTGTTTGGGGGAGGTGGCATGCTGACCGACGAGGACCGCACGCGGATCGAGGCCGACGAGCGCCTGCGCCACGCCGTCCGGCAGAACATGCAGGCGGGCATCCCGCCGGCGCCACCCGCGCCACCGCCTCCCAAGCCCGGCTTCGGCAAGCGCTTGATGACCTTCCTCAACAGCTCGGTCGGCATGTGGCTGCTGTCGTCCGTGCTGCTGACCGGCGGCGCCGCTGTCCTGCAGCAGGTCCAGCACAGCCACGAGATCGCCCAGAAGGACAAGCAGGAGCTGACGACGCTGCGATTCGAGATCGAGCATCGTCTGGGCAACATGGCCTTCCTGCTGCGCCGCGCGAAGACAGTGGGCGCCGCCAAGAAGGCGCTCGACGGCGTGTTCAAGAGCCCGATTCCGCTCACGCCGGAGCTGCAGAACCGCAGCCTGTCGTCGCTGTTCCTCTCGGCCTATCCGCTGGTCCACAACAAGCAGAAGCGGCACGATGCCCGCGAGGCGATCAAGCTGGTCAAGCGCCTCGAGGAGGACGAGCTGGTATTGCAAGGCAAGCCGGACGACCAGCCGTTGAGCGAGCAGGACCGCGAGAGGTTCGGCAAGACGATCACCCAGATCCAGGACCTGCACTTCTCCGAAAGCAGCTCGTCATGAAGGTCGCCATCCTCGACGATTATTTCGACACGCTGCGCACGCTGCCCTGCTTCGCCAAGCTCGCGGGCCACGACGTCACGATCTGGAACGACCACCTGCAGGACGTCGACAAGCTCGCCGCCCGACTCGCCGACACCGAAGTGCTGGTGCTGTTCCGCGAGCGCACCAAGATCCGCACGCCGCTGCTCGAGCGCCTGCCGCGCCTGCGCCTGATCAGCCAGCGCAGCGTCTATCCGCATATCGACGTCGATACCTGCACGCGGCTGGGCATCATCGTGTCGTCGAGCCAGCATGCCGGCACGCCGTCCTATGGCGCGGCCGAGCTGACCTGGGGCCTCGTGCTGGCGGCGATGCGCCAGATCCCGCAGCAGGCCGAGGCGCTCAAGGCCGGGCGCTGGCAGATGGGCGTCGGCAGCAGCCTGCGCGGCAAGACGCTGGGCATCTGGGGCTACGGCCGAATCGGCGCCGTCGTCGCGGGCTACGGCCGGCAGTTCGGCATGCGCGTGGTGGCGTGGGCGCGCGAGGCGGCGCGGGCACAGGCCGTCGCCGACGGCTACGAAGCGGCGCCCAGCAAGGAGGCGTTCCTGGCCGAATGCGACGTGATCTCGCTGCACATGCGCCTGGTCGACGCCACGCGCGGCATCGTGAGCGAGGCCGACCTCCTGCGCATGAAGCCCACCGCCCTGCTGGTCAACACCAGCCGGGCGCCGCTGATCCAGCCCGGCGCCCTGGTGAACGCGCTGCGCGCCGGCCGCCCCGGCATGGCCGCCGTCGACGTCTACGAGGACGAGCCGCTCACCGATCCGCATCACCCGCTGCTCAACATGCCCAACGTCGTGTGCACGCCGCACATCGGCTACGTCTCGCGCGACGAGTACGAGGTGCAGTTCACCGACATCTTCGACCAGATCGTGGCCTACGCCGCAGGCGCGCCGACCCACGTCGTCAATCCCGACGTGCTGGCGCACGCCCGAAAGGGCGTCTGAACGAGCGCACAGGCTGCGAGCCGCCTCAGGGAATGGAATGGCTGGACGCAGCGTCGCGGCAGGGCGTGCCGGAGTCGGCCTGCCGGCAACGGCAAGCATCAATCTCCTCTCCGACCTTGTCGGGGAGGAGAGCGAGAACGCCACGGAATTCTTACGAAGCCTTCAACAGCAGCTTGCCGGCGACGTGACGGCCTTCGAGGCGGCGGTGCATGTCGGCGGCCTGGTCGAGGGTGAAGACACCTTCGATCGGCACTCTCAGCCAGCCCTCGGCGATGCCGGCGAGCACGTGCGCGATGCCGGCGCGCCATTCCGCCGAATCCTGGTCGACATGGCCCAGATGAAGGCGGGTAAAGGTCTGCGAGCGCGGCAGGATGCGCTCGCGGATGTTCTTGATCGGCTGCCCCTCGGCCTCGCCGATGCTGATGACATGGCCGAGCTTCCTCACCACGTTGAAAGTCCGGTCGAGCATGGTGGCGCCGTACGAATCGATCGCGAGATCGACGCCCTTGCCGCCGGTGAGGTCGAGCACCGCCTTCTCGAAATCCTCCGACGCGGTCACCACGACGCGCTCGGCGCCGTACTGCAGCGCGCGTGCCTCCTTGCCCGGCGTGCCCGTGGTGCCGATGACGCGCGCGCCGGCATGGACCGCGAGCTGGGTGCAGGCCAGCCCGACACCGCCGCCGATCGCGTTGACCAGAACGGTGTCGCCGCGTTCGAGTCCATAGATCGTGTAGAGCATGTGATAGGCGGTGAGCGCCTGGATGGGGAAGGCGGCGCCGACATCGAACCCGACCGCCGGCGGCAGCCTGATCAGGCCGATCGCCGAGGCGACGCACTTCTCGGCATAGCCGCCGCCCTTCTCCGGAAAGGTCGCGACTCGATCGCCGATCGAGACGCCCGTCACGCCCGGGCCCAGCGCCGCGACGGTGCCCGAGACCTCGAAGCCCAGCACCATCGGATAGGTCATGGGATGCGGATAGATTCCCATGCGGACCTGCGTGTCGGCCCAGTTGCAGCCGGCATAGGCGACGTCGATTACCACCTCACCCGGCCCCGGCACGGGATCGGGCATGTCGGCCACGGTGAGCTGCTCGGGCCCGCCGGTGGCGTGGATGACGACGGCTTTCATCTGCCCTGCTCCTACACCGCGACCGTGAGCGCGCCGTCGATCACCAGGTTGGTGCCGGAGATGCGGCTCGCCATCGGGCTCGACAGGAAGACGACGCCGGTCGCCACTTCCTCGGCGGTGCCGAACTTGCCGGTCGGATTGACCTTCAGCGTCGAGGCGAACAGGTCGGGCATGTTCTTCTCGATGTTCTGCCAGATGCCGCCGTCGAAATAGGTGTTGCCGGGCGACACGCAATTGACCCGGATGCCCTTGCCGACGAGCTGGCGGGAGAGCCCCTTGGCGTAATGGATCAGCGCCGCCTTCATGGCGCCGTAGGAGCCGGCGGCGAAATCGACCTCGAAGCCCGAGACGCTGGAGATCAGCACGATCGACGGCGACGATGATTTCTCCAAGAACGGCACGCCGGCGGCGACGGCGTTCACCGTGTGCATCATGTCGGTGCGGAATGATTTCTCCCAGCTCTCGGCCGTATCGCCGACCGCGAGCGCGCTGACATTGCAGACCAGCGCGTCGAGCCCCCCCAGTTCGCCCGCGGCAGCGGCGACCCAAGCCTTGAGCGCATCGCCGTCGGCGACGTCGAGCGCCTTGCCGGTGGCCTTCACGCCCTTGGCCTCGAGCGCCGCCACGGCGGCCGCGACGTCGTCGGCGTTGCGCGCGCAGATCGCGACGTTGGCGCCTTCCGCCGCAAAGCCTTCGGCGATCGCGCGACCAATGCCCTTGCTGCCGCCGGTGACGACGACGCGCTTTCCCTTCAATCCCAGATCCATGCCAACCTCCTGCGATTGCTCGTCAGCCGAGATCGTCGACATCATTGCGCAACTTGGCGCCGGCGCGCCAGCGCGCGAGATTGTCGAGGAAGATATCGAAGATCGCCTCGTTCTGGCCCAGCGAATGGCTGGCGGTGTGCGGCGAGACCAGGACATTGGGCATGTCCCACAGCGGTGACGCCGGATCGAGCGGCTCGCGCTCGAAGACGTCGAGATAGGCGCCCGCCAGATGGCCGCCGGCCAGGGCCGCGATCACGTCCTTCTCGACCGCGACCTCGCCGCGCGAGACGTTGACGAAATGGCTGCCCGCCGGCATGGCGGCGAAGGCCGCCGCATTCGCGATGCCGCGTGTGAGCGCCGACGCCGGGCAGCACAGGATCAGCCAGTCGGCCTCGGGCAGCACCTCGTGCAGCTGCGCGTAGGCGATCGTGCGATCGCACGGCTCGACCGGCTCGGCGGTGCGTCGCACGCCGATCGGTCTCATGCCCAGCATCTTGAGCAGGCCGGCGATGTTGCGGCCGATCGGCCCCATGCCGACGATCACGGCGCACTGCCCCTCGAGGTCGCGTGGCGAGCGCTCGCCGAGCCGCGGCTCCCAGGCATGGCGGCGCTGCGCGTCGGCCAGCAGCGGCCAGCGGCGGTTGAGCGCGATCACCGCGCCCAGCGCGCTGTGCGACACCGTCACCGCCGTCGCGCCGGAGGCCGTCGTCACCTTGACGCCGCGGCCGCGCAACTCGCCGTAGATCGGGCGCTCGGCCCCGGCCGGATGGATCTGCAGCCATTTGAGTCGGGGCGACTTGCGCAGCACGGTCTCGAAGCCCTGCAGCTCGGGAGTCTTCCGGTCCTTGCTCGACGAGCCGGTGACCTCGCGGGTCATGAAGGCGATGTCGGCCGCGCACGGACCGTCGGCGGCCAGGGCTTCCTCGGCAGTGACGAAGGCGACGCTGTCGGCCGCGGCAATGCGCGCCCCCCAGGTCTTGTGAGCGTGAGCTGACAGCAGCAGCGCAATTGGACGAGACATGAAGGTGGAGACTAGAGCAAAACGCTTCTCCTCCCCAAGCGCAGCTTGGGGAGGTGGCCGCGTAATCGCGGACGGAGGGGTCATGGGCGGGAGCGCGCCCCTCTGTGGCGCTCATGAATGCGCCACGGCGTGGCGCGCTCCCGGCGAAGAGTCATGCCCCTCCGTCGGCGAAGGCGCCGACACCTCCCCGACGAAGTTGAGGAGGATGAGCGGCTACGCCGCCAGGAACTCGTTCCACTTCTCGGTGTAGTATTCGAGGTTCTTCGGGCGTGTGTTCCATACGAAGACCCGTTCGGCGCGGTCGGCGAGCGAGCCGCCGTCGCGGCCTTCGCCACCGTAGACCTCCTTGACGAGCTTGGGATCGAGGTACTTCTCGTAGTTGTTGACGGTCGAGAAGTAGCCGATCTCGGACTGGCGGGCACCGGGATAGCCCTCCATCCAGTAGTTCAGCCATTCGTAGCAGGCGTCGAGGTTCTTGGCGCTGGCCGAGATGGCGTAGCCGTTGCACCAGGCGCGATAGCCTTCCTTGGCGACGGCGTAGTGCACGGGGATGCCCTTGCTCGCGACCTCGACGACGACCGGCCACCAGGCGTCGGCGATCCACACCTCCTCCGACGCCATCAAGTTCACCAGCTCGCCATAGGCCTTCCACATGGCGCGGAAATGGCCCTCCTTCTTCTTCTCCTTGAGGAAGGCGACCACCGTGTCGACCTCCTTCTCGCTCATGCTGCTGATGTCGACCGGATCGAGCAGGCCGAGCGCGCGCATGCCCATGGCGGCGTTCAGCATGCCCAGCCAGTCGATGCCGAACATCGCCACCTTGCCGCGCCATTTGGGATTGAACAGCTCGCCCCACGACAGCACGTTGTTGTCGGCGGGAATCTTCCCGGCGTTGTAGCCGATCGAATCCATCTGGAAGAACATCGGCGCGAACGACACCTTGGTGCGTGCCTCGTCGACATACATCATGCGTCCGGGATTGGCGCCGAAGCCGAGCGGCGCGTTCGGCGTCGCCCGGCCGTCCTTCAGGAGCGGATGCAGCTTCGACCAGTTGGACAGACGCGATGTGTCGATCGGCTGCAGCAGCTTCTCGCCGTTGGCGTAGGCGGCGAATGGCGCATCGGTCAGCACGCAGTCGACCGGCGCAGTGCGCAGGCGGTCGATGCGGACCTGGGTCGACGGGTTGACGAACGGCCGCGGCGTGATGCCGGTGCGCTTGCCGAACTCGCCCAGGATCGCCTCGCGCATGTCGTAGCTGGCACCGGCCAGGTTGATCTGCTTGGTCTGGGCGCGCACGGCGGGCGCCGCGAGAGTGGAGGCCGCCGCGGCAGCCATCAGGGAACGACGTCGGATCAGCATGCTCAGCTCCTCTTGAGGTTGGTCGATCGCCGCATGGCCCAGAAGGCGAAGGTGAAGATCGTGATGGCGATCAGCGAGAAGAGGGTCGTCGTCGTGCCGACGGCATAGATCTCGGGCGTGAGCTGGCGATCGAGCTGGGCCATCACGGCGAGCGGCAGGGTGGCGTCCGGCCCTGTCGTGAACATGCTGCGCGCGTACTCATCGTAGCTCAGCGAGAAGCCGAACAGGCCGGCGCCGATCACGCCGGGCAGGACCAGGGGCAAGGTCACGCGGCGGAAGGCCGTGATGCGTGAGGCGCCCAGGGTCAGCGCCGCCTCCTCGATCTTCTTGTCGAAGCGGTTGAACACGGCGAGCATCGTCAGGAAGCCGAACGGCAGGGTCCACGAGACCTGCACCAGGAACGTCGTGGTGTCCCACGAGAGCTCGACGCCCATCAGGCGCATCATGATGGCGAAGCCGAAGCCCACCAGGATGCCGGGCGCCATGATGCCCAGCAGCATCAGGTAGAAGAACCAGCCGTTGCCGCGGAATTGGCCACGCATCGCCTGTGCCGCCATGATCGACAGCACGATGGTGGTGGCCGAGCAGGCCAGCGCCAGCAGCGAGGAGCGCAGCAGCGGCGGCTTGAAGTCGTTCATGACGGTGGCTCTCCACACCTCCTCGTACCAATGGAGCGACGTGCCGTTCATCGGGAAGGTCGTGCCGCCGGTCGGGCCGCTGAACGAGAGCAGGCCCAGGGTGAAGATCGGCAGCCACTGGTAGGCGAGGAAGAACAGCGTGACCGCGCCCAGGATCCAGCCGGTGAGGCTGAGCCGAAAGCGCCAGCCGATCATCGCTCCGCTCCCAGCCGCCTGATATCGACGACACGCAGCGCGATCACCACGCCGACCAGCATGCAGATCATCAGCAGCACCGCCACCACCGAGGCGGCGCGCAGCTGAGAGCTTTCGTAGAACAGCAGCACCAGGTTGGGCAGCAGCGCGTGCTTGTTGCCGCCGATCGTCGCCACCGTGGCGAAGTCCGACATGACGTTGAGGAAGACCAGCACCTGGCCGATCACCACGCCGGGCAACGTCAAGGGAAAGACGATGCGCCAGAACACCGTGAAGGGTGGCGCCTTCAAGGTCATCGCCGCCTCGCGCCATTGCGGCGCGATCGAGTTCAGCATGTAGACGACCGGCCCTGCGGCCATCATGGTGTAGAGCGAGACCTGCGCCATGGTGATGCCGGTGCGCGAATAGAGGAATGCCTCGATCGGCGACTGGGTCGCGCCCAGGAACATCAGCGCCTGGTTGATCACACCGTTGACGCCGAGGAACGGCACCCAGGCGATCGCCCTGATCAAGGTGCTGGTCCAGAACGGGATGATGAAGGCGAGGAACAGCGCCGTCCGCCAGAGCGGGCTCTTCACCTTCATCGTCAGGAAATAGGCGATGCAGTAGCCCAGCACGCCGGTGACCGCCATCAGCGACACGGTGTGCAGGATGGTGCTGAACACCAGCTTGACGTAGATCGGGTTGGCGAAGAAGCGCGCGTAGTTGTCGACGGTGAGCGGGCTCGCCGTCGAGAAGGCGCGGCCGCCCCAGAACGACACCCAGACCAGCAGCACGATGGGCACGACGACAACGCCCAGCATCCACAACGCGGCCGGCACGGCGAGCCAGTAGCTGGCCGGCGAGCGGACGCGGATGGTGCTCACGGCAAGGCCCCCCCATGCAGCACACCGGCCTCGGCCGTCCAGCCGAGCTGCACGGTCTGGCCGGGCACGACGCGGGCCGCCTGCGCGCCGAACTGGTCGACCTTCAGCACCTCGCCGTCGGCGCGCGAGAAGATGTGGCGACGGACCGAGCCGAAATATTCCACGGCGGTGCACACCGCCGACAGCCGATTGACATGGCGCTCGGCAATCACGTCAGTGATCAGCTCGGCACGCACAGAGAAGGACACCGCCGTTCCCGACTCCGGCGAAGGACCGGTCATCGGCCGTGGCACCACGAAAGTGCCGACCTGCGTCTCGATCGCGAGCGCACCGGCCAGGATCTCTTTCACCGTGCCGCGGAAGACATTGTTGCCCTGCACGAAGCTCGCGACGAAGGCCGTCGCCGGGCGCTGCAGGATCTCCTCCGGCGGCCCCTGCTGCTCGATGCGCGCGTGGTTCATCACCACGACGAGATCCCCGAGCGAAAACGCCTCGTTCTGGTCGTGCGTCACCCAGATGAAGGAGATGCCGGTGCGCTGTTGCAGCAGCTTCAGCTCCAGCATCACGGTCTCGCGCAGCGAGTAGTCGAGCGCGCCGATCGGTTCGTCGAGCAGCAGGATACGCGGCTCGGTGATCATGGCGCGGGCCAGCGCCACGCGCTGGCGCTGGCCGCCCGACAGGCTCGACGGCTTGCGATCGGCCAATGCCGCGATCTCGAACGAGGTCAGCACCTGGTTGACGCGCTGGCTGATCTCCGCCCGGGGCTTCTTCAGCATCTCCAGCCCGAAGCCCACCTGCTTGGCCACCGTCATGTGCGGGAACAGCGCGAAATCCTGGAACATCATGGCGATGTCGCGTTGCCATGGCGGGTCGCGCGTCACCTCCTTGCCGCCGATCAGGATGCCGCCGTCATCCGGCTCCTCGAGCCCGGCGATGCAGCGCAAGGTCGTGGTCTTGCCGCAGCCCGACGGCCCCAGCAGGCAGACGAACTGTCCCTTCTCGACCTGCAGCGACACGCCGTCGACCGCGGTGAAGCTGCCGTAACGCTTGCGGATGGCGCGAAGCTCGAGATCGAGCTCCTGCCGCGCGCGGCCCGACTCCTTGGCGTGAGATCCGTAGGCCAGCGTGTCCACTCGGCCCGCCTCCGCCTAGGCCGCCACGGCGAGATCGCGCCGGCTGCGCATGAGCGGCTGGATGCGCTGGCCGAACTGCTCGACGCCGATCACGAAGTCGTCGAAGGTCAGCATGACGCCGGCGAGGCCGGGGATCTCCGCCATCTCGTCGAGCATGCGCGCGATGCTGGCGTAGGAGCCGATCAGGCGCGATCCATTGAACGGCAAGGCCTCGCGCCGGCGGATGCGGCCGGCGGTCGAGTTGTCGGCGGCATGCTTGTCGGCGCCGGCCTGGGCGCGGCTCCAGCCGATGGCATCGAGATCGACCCCGGCCTTGTAATGCTCCCACTTGGCCATCGCCGCCTCGTCGGTCTCGTCGGCGATGATCATGGTGAGCGCGAGCGCGCGCGTGCTCGTGCCCGCGGCCGACGTGCAGGCGTTGAGACGCGACACCGAATCGGCGCAGTCGCGTGGGTCGTTCATCTCGCCGTTGCCGCTGCAGAAATTGTAGGCGCAGTGCTTGGCCGCGAACGCCATGCCGGCATCGCTGGTGCCGGCGCAGATCAGCGGGATCAGCCGCGACGGCAGAGGCCCCAGGCGGCAATCGTTCATGGTGTAGAACTTGCCCTTGAGATCGGATTGGCCGGTGCGCCACAGCTCCGACATCACGGTGGCGTATTCGTCGAGCAGGTCGTAACGCGACTTGAAATGCTCGTCGCCCGGCCACAGGCCCATCTGGTCGTACTCGGCCTTCTGCCAGCCGGTGACGAGATTGACGCCGAAGCGGCCGTGAGAGATCGAATCGATGGTCATCGCCATGCGCGCCGTCAGCGCCGGCGGCAAAGTGAGCACGGCGACCGTGGCATAGAGCTCGATGCGCGTCGTGATCGAGGCCAGGCCCGCCATCAAGGTGAAGGACTCGAGATTGTCGTCCCAGAACCGCGACTTGCCGCCGAAGCCACGCAGCTTGATCATCGACAGCGCGAAGTCGAAGCCGTAGCGCTCGGCGCGCAGCACGACCTCGCGATTGAGATCGAAGCTCGGAGTGTATTGCGGCGAGGTCGACGAAATCAGCCAGCCGTTGTTCCCAATGGGAATGAACACGCCGATCTCCATCGTCCCTCCTCGTAGGTGTGGCTCGTGTGTGCTGCAACGCAGCAACTCCCATGCCACCGGAGGAAAGCGCGGATTGATTGGGAAATTGGCAACCGTGCGATAACGCGGCGTGCCGACGCGTGCCTAATGCAAGGCAAACTGCCCGAGCCGCGAACGCAATGCCGTCCTCATCCTTGGCGCGGCGTCTCGAAGGATGGGCGTCAGGCAATGTCGGCGTTGCCCATGCTTCGAGACGGGTGCTGCGCGCGCTCCTCAGCATGAGGTGGTGTAGGTCGTAGCGCGCCTCCGAAAGGCTCTACTGCGCGGCTTCCACCACGCCTGGAGCGTGAAATCGACTGCGCGGCGTCGGCAGGCCGAGGTTGCCGCGCAACGTCGCCGACTCATACTCGGTCCGGAACAGGCCGCGGCGCTGCAGCTCGGGGATCACCATGTCGACGAAGTCGGCGAGCGAGCCGGGCAGCCAGGCCGGCATGACGTTGAAGCCATCGGCGCCACCGTTCAGGAACCATTCTTCCATCACGTCGGCCACCTGCTGGGGCGTGCCGATCGCCAGCACATGGCCGCGCGGCCCGGCATTCAGCAGGCAGAGCTCCCACAGCGTGAGCTTGTCGCGTCGCGCCGCCTCGAGCAGCAGGCGCTGGCGGCTGAGCGGTCCATTGGTGTCGGCCATCTCCGGCACCGGCCCATGCAGCGGCAGCTTGTCGAGGCCGTGCACGCCGATCGTGTGCTCGAGAATCGCCAGTCCGACCGCGGGCTGGATGAGCGATTGCAGATACTCGAACTTCTCCTTCGCCTCGGCCTCGGTGCGGCCGACCACCGGGTAGAAGCCCGGCATCACCTTCACCTCTTCCGGCGTGCGACCGAACTTCGGCAGGCGCGCCATGACGTCGGCATAGAACTCCTTCGCCTGGTCGAGGGTGGTCTGCGCGGTGAACACCAGCTCGGCGAGACGCGCGGCGACATCGCGGCCGGTGCCCGAGGCGCCGGCCTGCACAAGCACCGGCCGTCCCTGCGGCGAGCGCGCCACGTTGAGCGGACCGCGCACCTTGAAATGCTTGCCCTTGTGGTCGAGCACATGGGCCTTCGACGGATCGAAGAACACGCCCGACTTCTTGTCGCGCAGGAACGCATCCTCGTCCCAGCTGTCCCACAGGCCGCTGACCACGTCGGCGAACTCGATCGCGCGCTCGTAGCGATCGGCGTGCGCCAGGTGCTCGTCCTTGCTGTAGTTCAGCGCGTCGGCTTCGTTGTTGGAGGTCACGAGGTTCCAGCCGGAGCGGCCGCCGCTGATCTGGTCGAGCGAGGCGAACTGGCGGGCGAGCGTGTAGGGCTCGTTGTAGGTCGTGGTCGAGGTGGCGACGAGGCCGAGGTTCTTCGTCACCGCGGCCAGGGCCGACAGGATGGTCATCGGCTCGAACTTCACCACCTTGCCCATGCGGCCGCGCGCATCGGCGCTGCCCGCCAGGCTGACCGCAGCGCTGTCGGCGAGGAACAGCAGATCGAATTTTCCACGCTCGGCGAGCCGGGCAGTCTCGAGCATCTGGGCGAAGCTCACGCCCGACTGGGCATGCGCCTCGGGATGACGCCAGGCAGCGACATGCTGGCCAGTCTCATGCACGAATGCGCCGAGGCGCATCATCCGACGTTGCTTCATGGTGCCCTGTACTCCGACCCGCGATCCGATGGATCGTACAACGAAGAAGGGTCCCTCGCTGCGCTCGGGATGACAACAAATTCTTGTCTCATGTTCCTCTCCCCCGCTAGGGGGAGAGGCTAGGTGAGGGGGCATCGAAGGTTGCAGCATCAGCCTCTGCAACCCCCTCACCCAACCTCTCCCCCTAGCGGGGGAGAGGAGCATGAAGTTCAGGAGGATCGTCCATGCTCACGCTCTATTTCGCGCCCGGGGCCAGCTCGATGGCGGCGCATATCGCCTTGCACGAGGTCGGTGCGACCTTCGAAGGCAAGCCGCTGTCGCTGGCCACCAAGGACACGCACACGCCGGAGTTCCTGGCCATCAATCCCGAGGGCAAGGTGCCGACGCTGCTGATCGACGGCAGGCGGCTCACCGAAGTGGCCGGCATCCTGTTCTACCTGGCGCGGCGTTTTCCCGACGCCAAGATGCTGCCGGCAGGCGACATCGAGGCCGAAGCCCAGGTCGTGTCGTGGATGTCGTTCATCGCCTCGACCATCCATCCGGCGCGGCGCCAGGGCATCGAGCACGCGCGCGGCGTCTACAAGCTCGCCGACCAGCGGCTGGGCCGGAACGACTGGGCGGTCGGCGGTCGCTTCTCGATCGCCGACATCCATCTCTTCCGGCTGTTCTGGCGGTTCCGCGGCTCGCTCAATCCCGAGCCCGGCGACTTCCCCAACATCGAGGCGCACTACGCGAGGATGATGGAGCGGCCCGCAGTGAAGAAGACGATCGAGATCGAATCGAAGATCGGCTACGCCCTACCGGCGTGATTCATTGTCCTCCCCAGCTTCGCTGGGAAGATGTCCGCGTCATCGCGGCCGGAGGGGTCATGAGTCACAAAGGACTGCGGGGCCATGGCTCATGACCCTTCCGTCGCGTATGAAGCGACACCTCTCCGACTTCGTTGGGGAGGAGGATGGGGTCAGAAAAGCTTGCCGCCGTTGGGCGTGGCCTTGTCGGGCACCACGAGGACGACGCTGCCGTCGGCCATGGGAAAGCCGAGCGTCAGGACTTCCGACATGAACTTGCCGATCTGGCGCGGCGGGAAATTGACCACCGCGGCAACCTGGCGGCCGACCAGCGCTCCAGGCGTGTAGTGAACGGTGAGCTGTGCCGAGGACTTCTTGATGCCGATTTCCGGCCCGAAATCGATCGACAGCTTGATGGCGGGCTTGCGCACGCCTTCCAGGGTTGCCGCGTCGACGATGGTGCCGACGCGGATGTCGACCCTGGAAAAGTCTTCGTAAGTGATCGTGGTCATTGGCCCAACTTAGCCGATTTTCATCAGGCTTCGGCGGGCCAAGGACGCGAAGACCTACTTCTTGGCGATCGCCGCCTTCACTTCGTCGGTGATCTCGCTGACGCGCGCGCTGATCGCGGCGAAGGCGTCGGACTGGGCCTTGCCGTAGAGGTCGGCCAGTTCCTTGCTGTTGGCGAAGGCCATCTCGTAGCTCTTCTTGGCGAAGTCGATCTGCTTGATCGCCTTCTCCTCGAAGGTGGCGGCGGCGAGCACTTCGCTGCCGTGCTTGGACAGATCTTCCATCGCGGCGCGAACCATGTCGCCCTGGCGCTGGGCGATCGTCTTGATCGTCTCGACCGCGGCGGTGTTGACGCTGGTCATCGCGGCGAAGTTCTTGCGCGTCGCCTCGACCATCGTCTCGACATTGACGACCGGCATCTTGAAGTCGGCAGTGAACTTGGTGAAGTCGAAGTCGGCGAAGGGGTTCTTGAAAGCGCCGTTGGCGTACATGGCGGGCTCCTGGGGCGAGGCGTTCGGACGGTCGAAGGAACCGCAAATGCTGCGGTGCACAACGAGCCGAAATGTAGGCAGCCGCCCCGGCAAGTCAAGGAATCATTTTGTGCACTGCACAAAGATTTTAGAACGAGGCCGATTCCGAGCTTGGCTCTTCAATCCCTTTCGGAGGTCTTTTCGTATATTTATCAACGAACTGGACCCATTTCTCGGCCCGCTTGAGCCGGCTGTCCAGGGCCGCCATCGTCTTCGACGAGTCAGCCGTGTCGTCCTTCTCGAAGACCTGCGAGACGGCTTGGTAGATGACCAGCAGGCCACTTTGCCGCAGCGCACCAGGAATGCCGTCGCTCGGCACGCCGGCTCCCTCGAGCATCGCCGCCATCGAGCGCCGCACCGCCGGCCCCAGCGACAGCGCCAGGAGTGGATCGCGCAATCCCGCCCGGCGGATCGCCTGCACGGCCGCGCGATACGGGCGCAGCGCGTCGAAGCGGCGCATGAGCACGTCGAACAGCCGGTCGCGCACCGTCTCCTCGGGATCGGCGGTGTCCGAGGTCCCCGCGAGCACTTCGGCATCGACGCGGGCCAGGAAGCCGGCGACCAGCGACGCCTTGTCGGGATAACGGCGATAGAGCTCGGCCAGCCCGAGACCGGCCCCGGTCGCGACGTCGCGCAGGGCGACGTTGGCGTAGCCCTTCTCGGCGACCAGGCCGAGGAAGGCGTCGAGCGCGGCGTCGGGCGCGTCGGTCATCCGGCGAGCTCCTTCGAGCGGCGCGAGGCTGCGGCCAGGGCCTTGTCGAACACCGGCTGGATGCCCTCGGGGGCCATCAGCACCTTGAGCGCCTCGGCCGTGGTGCCGCCCGGGCTGGTGACGTTGACGCGGAGCTGCGACGCGGGCTCGCTCGACTGGCGCAGCAGCTCGCCGCTGCCGGCGACGGTGGCGCGGGCGAGCTGCATCGCCATGTCGGGCGCCAGCCCCAGCTTGGCGCCGGCCGCCGCCATCGCCTCGACCAGCAGGAAGACATAGGCAGGCCCGCTGCCCGACAGCGCGGTCACCGGATCCATCAGCGCCTCGTCGTCGACCCACAGCACCTGGCCGACCGCCTCGAGGAGATCGTGGCAGCGCTTCTTCTCCACCGTCGACACGCCGCCGACCGCCGTCGCGACGGTGATGCCCTGGCGCACCGCCGCCGGCGTGTTGGGCATGGAGCGCACGATCTTGGCCGTGCTGCCGAGATGGGTGGTGAAATACTTCACCGTCTTGCCGGCGGCGATCGACAGGAACACCGCGCCGTCGTCGGCGAAGCGGCGGAGGTCGGGCAGCACGCCGTCCATCGACTGCGGCTTGACGGCGAGCACGACGATCTCGGGCGCCTCGGCGATCTCAGACGTCGAGGCGACGCAGCGCATGCCGTCGCGCTTGGGCCGCAGCGCCTCGACCGGCTCGGCGACGACGATGTCCTCAGGGGCAAGCCCACGCGCCAGCCAGCCTTCCAGCATGGCGCCGCCCATCTTGCCGCATCCGACCAGCATCAGCTTGCCCATGACCCCGCCCCCCTTATCGGCCTTTGAAGCGTGCCGTGCGCTTCTCGCGGAAGGCGGCGCCGCCTTCCTTGCGATCCTCGCTGTTGGCAATGCGCTCGAGCTTGTAGCGTTCCGGCACGAAGATCTCGGCCGGACCGCGCGGCAGGGTCTGGTTGGCGAAATCGCGCAGAGTACGGATCACCAGCGGCGCCGAGCCGGCGATCACCTTGGCCATGCGGCGTGCCTCGGCACGCTCCTCGCCCAGCGGCACGACCTTGTTGACGAAGCCGACATCGTAGGCCCGCTTGACCGTGACTTCCTCGCCGAGCAGCAGCAGCTCCATCGCCACCTTGTGCGGCATGCGCGAGACGATGCCCGGCATCAGCCCGCCGAATGCGCCGACCTTGGCCTCGGGATACATGAACCTGGTGGTGTCGGCCGAGACCATGAGATCGCAGGTCATCACCATGCAGATCGCGCCGCCGATCACCCAGCCCTGGGTGGCGGCGATCACCGGCTTGCTGAGCTTGTGGCTGACATCGGGGACGGCCTTCCACATCGCCCCCGGCGGCTCCTTGAGGTCGGCGCCGACGCAGAAAGCCGGTCCCTCGGCTTGCAGGACGGCGACCTGATCGCCACCTGATTCGAAGGCGCAATAGGCGTCGTAGAGCGCATCGCACAGGCCTTGGTTCAGCGCATTGCGCTTGTCGGCCCGCGTCATCGTTATGGTGGTGATGCCTTCGCTCGACTCGACTTTGACCAGGCCCACGGCGTCCTCCGGTGAATGTTGCGCCGGATGCTAGAGCGATTTCCGATTTGATGGAACCGCTTGCGGTTCCCTCGAGGGCGCGCCACATCCGGCAGAGCAAACTCTGCCGCTAGCAGCCTGTCGGACTGAGGTTAGTGGAGAGCGCCTGGGAAACGGTGAATTCAATCCATGGTTGGATAGATGTCGGTATTGCCTCTGTCATGGGTGTGCGAGGGTGAACATCCGCTTGAGATTCCATGCCATTGTTACGAGGCTCCACTCGCCTTTGGCCTGCTGGAGACCTCGCATTGAGAATTGCCTGAAGCCCATGACCGATTTGATGATGCCGAACACTGGTTCGGGTGTCTGCTTGCGCAGTCCATAGAGCTTCTTGCCCTCTTGTGTCGCCAAGCGATGGCGCATGGCGTCGAGCGGGGTCGGCTGGTCGGGCACGGGTGGGTCCTGGGCGAAGCGCTGTTGCCAGGACGGGTGATGGTGCTCGCGCGCCACGGCGATCATGGGTTGGATGTTGGCGGCGGCACAGGCCTCGACGTTGGCGGCGCTGAAGTAGCCGCTGTCGGCCAACAGAGTGTCGGGCAGGCCCAGCGCGTCGGGCAGCTTTGCGAGCTTGTCGAGCATCGGCACGATCTGGTTCTTGTCGTTGGCGGCCTGCACGACGTCGTGGCTGACCACCAGCATCGAGCCTGCGGCGACGGCAGCCTGCGCGTTGTAGGCCTGCTCGAAGCCACCGCCGGCCACCGGCATGATGCGCGAGCAGGCATCGGTCAGGTTGATCTGATCGCTGGGCTGGGGGCCGGGCTGAGGCGGCGCCGGCGGCTTGCCGCCCGGCTTTCTACCGGTCGCTTTCTCCTTCTCCTCGCGGGCCTGCATCTTAGCGGCGTGTTCGGCCTGCTCGCGGGCCAGCCGCTCGTCGGCTCGCGCCGCGATCGCCGCCTTGGCCGCGGCAAGGCGGGCCAGGCGTTCCTCGCGCCGCGCCAGCTCTTGTGGCACCGACATGCCGTCGGGCACATCGGCCTGGTCGGCCGCCTCGGCCAGCGCCATCAGCTCGGCAACCTCGGTCTTGAGCTGCTCCTCGAGCTTGTTGGCATGGTCCCACGACAGCGCGCTGTGCCGACTGGCGTTGGCGTGCAGCTTGGTGCCATCGAGCGCCACCGTGCCGAGCTTCAGCATGCCCATCTCGCGAGCCAGCATCAGCACCTGAACGAACAGCGCCTCGATCTGAGGCAGGAACCGCCGCCGGAAGTTGGCGATGGTGTCATGGTCGGGATGGCTGTTGGCTGCGATGAAGCGGAACGCCACCGAATCATGGCTCGCCCGCTCCAGCTTGCGGCTCGAGAACACTCCTGTGGCGTAGCCGTAGACCAACAGCCCGAGCAACACGCTCGGGTGATACGACGCCGAACCCGAGCCGCGATAGGCCTTCTCCATCGAGCTCAGATCCAATCCCTCGATGACCTCCACCACGAAGCGCGCCAAGTGCCGCTGCGGCAACCATTCGTCGACCGAAGGCGGCAGAAGGAACACGGCTTGCCGGTCAAAGTCGCGAAAGTTACTCATAGAGCGATACTTTCTTGTCTAATATTCTACTATTACGAGAATATTCACCTTTCGCCCTCCGCTCAAGTCCGACAGGCTGCTAGTGGCCCCGGATCGGAAATGCGCGCACTGTAAGTAATTGCTGCAACAGGCACATTCCGTTGGCCTGCCCCGGCCGAACGGAACGTGCTTCAGCAGCCGCCCATACGCGCCGCACCAGGAGACGATTCATGCAGACCCGCAATCCCTTCATCGACGACCTGACCAAGATGGCCAGCGGCGCCATGGGCGCGCTGACCGGCATGAAGGACGAGGTCGAGGCCCGCGTCCGCGACCAGATCGCCAAGATCCTCGACGGCATGGACATTCCGCGCCGCGATGAGTTCGACGCCGTGAAGGCGATGGCCGCCAAGGCGCGCGAGGAGAACGAGGAGCTGAAGAAGCAGATCGCCGAGCTGCAGGCGAAGCTGGCGGGTGGGCAGGCTGCCCCGGTGGCACCGGGGGAAGGTATCTCGCCCGAGGCCTGACGCCTCTCGCTTGCGACGACGCAGAAAGGTCCCTCCCTTCGGCTTCGCGCAGGGCAGGCGCTGCGCTCGGGATGACAGCTTTGCCGTAAGCGGCCTGGTGTGGAGGTCGGAGGAGGTCCCCTACGGCGGCTGCGCTTCCGATGCGTTTCAGCTGCTCGTTTTCTCCGTCCATCCTCCCGCGCGTGTATTGTTGATCGTCAATACAAGGAACAGGAGGTCCGGCAATGGGCGCCAAGTACGTCGTATTTGTCGAGGAAATGCTGGTGGCAGGCTCGACGCAGATGATTGCCGCAAACGTCGGGTTGGGCGTCGGCCGCACTCCGATGGCACCGCCGCTCAGCGTGGCGCAGGAACTTGCGCTGCGCCGCACTGTCCTGAGCAGCCTCGCGTCCACTCTGGTGGGCCAGCCCGCCGGGGGAGCCATTGGCGCACACGGCGCCGCCATGGCTATGGCCGAAGCTCCCGCCGTCCTTCCGGCTCCTGCCGCCGCTGCCGTCGAGAAGGTCCAGATTCTCGAGGGCATCAGTGCCATCGTCATCGACGATGATTCGGTCGACGTCGCCTCGCTTCACGGAGTGCACGGACTGACGGTCGTCGAGAACATCGAGCTGCGATTGCCAGACCCTGTCGTCTTTGCAGCGGCGGTGGCGCCTCCAGTTGACTGGCATCTGACAACGATCGGTCTCACATCCGGACTGGCCGGCGGAAAGGACATCCTGGTCGGCGTGCTCGACACCGGGATCGATGCCGCGCACGCCGAATTCGCCGGCAAGAAGATCCACTTCGCCGAATTCGACCCGATTGGACGCAACATTTCATCGGTGCCGCGCGATGCAGGCGATCACGGCACCCATGTCAGCAGCATCGCGACAGGCGCTCGCGCCGGTGTCGCCCCTGACGCCGATCTGGCGGTAGCGGCCGTGCTCACGACCAGGGGCGCCGACGGACGGATGAGTGGAAGCCTCGTCCAGATCGTCAACGGCTTCAACTGGCTCGTCACGACCCAGTTCCGGCAGGGCGTACCCGGCGTTGACGTCATCAATGCCTCGCTCGGTGGCACCGGTTTCAATGCCTACCTGCAGCCCGCGGTCCGTACCGCTTTCAGCGTGGGCGTCCCGCTCATTGCGGCCATCGGCAACAGCGGTCGTGCAGGCCCGGATCTGCACGGATCGCCGGGCAATTACCCGGAAGCGCTCGGCATCGGCGCCAGCGATGTGGCGGACGTGGTGGCAGAGTTCAGCGACTGGGGAATCAGTGGGCCCCCCACTGGCCCTGCTGGCCCCAATTACCCGGTGCCCGATTTCTGTGCGCCTGGCGTGCTGGTTCAGGCCGCCCGGCCGGGCGGCGGCTTCCAGCCCATGAGCGGCACTTCGATGGCGACCCCGGTCGTGACGGGCGTCGCGGCGCGCCGCATGGCCTTGACCCCCGCGCTCGTCGGAAAGCCGGCAGCTCTGTTCACCGACCTGCGGTCCCGTCTCGCCCCCTGTACCCCTCACGCTCCTGGCGGCAACCTTGGCGGGGCTGGTAGGATTATTGCCTGAGGAGACACCCAGCACTCCCGGCGCGCACCACGATGCCGGGAAAATGGGACGGGTTACCGCTCCATTTTCATAGGAGGAAGGAATTTGGTGGCCGGCTCCGCCTTCTTGCTGATTCCTACGGAGGATGCGGCCGTAGGCCAGGATTGGGACCAGCTCGACCGCGCCACGCGGCTCGAAAGGTTGCAAAGCGCCCGGGCTGACCTCGGCGCGCGCATTCGGGCGCGGTTGGGCGGGTCGGAGCTCGAGTACCTGGGTGGCATTGGCGGATGGACCGTCCGCACGAAAGCGCCGACCGATCGCGAAACATTGGCCGACCAGCTCGAGGGGCTTCCGGTTGAAGTCGCTCCGGACGACACCTTCCACACATCCTGACGAGGCTTTGCCTCGAAGCATGAGCCGACTAGCATGGCGATCCTCGAGGGAGGGCGTTCTGCATGCGCGTTGGTGTCGAGGTCGGGGGGACGTTCACCGATCTGGTGGCGGTCGAGGATGGTCGGGTCGTCGTCACCAAGGTGCCGAGCACGCCGCGCAGTCCTGATATCGGGGCGTTCGCCGCGCTGACGGCCGCAGGCATCGACCTCTCGCGCATCGAAGACCTCGGGCACGGCTCGACGGTGGCGACCAATGCGGTGCTTGAACGCAAGGGCGCGGCGGTGGCGTTCGTCGCCACCAAGGGCTTTCGCGACCTGCTGTTCATGCAGCGCCACGACCGGCGCAACATCTACGACCTGTTCTATGCCAAGCCGGCGCCGCCGGTGCGCCGCAAGGATTGCTTCGAGGTGCCCGAGCGCATCGCCGCCGACGGCACGATCGACGTGTCCCTCGACGAAGCGGCGGTCAAGAACGAGCTGATACCGGCGCTGAAGGCCGGTGGTTATCGCGCCGTGGCAATCTGCCTGCTCAACGCTTACGCCAATCCGGCGCACGAGCAGCGTCTGGCCGCGCTGATCGGCGCGGCGCTGCCGGACGTGCTGGTCACGGCGAGCCACCAGGTGGCGCGCGAGTTCCGCGAGTTCGAGCGCGCCTCGACGACGCTTCTCTCGGCCTACGTCCAGCCGGTGATCGACGGCTACCTGCACCGCTTCGAGAGCAAGCTCGCCCAGTCGGGCTTCCGCGGGCGCTTCACGGTGATGCAGTCCAACGGCGGGCGCCTGCCGGCCGAGGCGATGCGGCAGAGCGCCATCACGGCGCTCTATTCCGGGCCGGCCGCCGGCGTGGTCGGGGCGACGCGCCAGGCGGCGCGCTCGGGCTTCGACAACCTCATCACCTTCGACATGGGCGGGACATCGACCGACGTCTGCCTGGTGCAGGAGGGGCGCCCCTCGCTCGCCTCGGAGAGCGAGATCGACGGCCTGCCGATCCGCACGCCGGTGCTCGACATCGTGTCGGTCGGCGCGGGCGGCGGCTCGATCGCCTGGGTCGACGACGGCGGCATGCTGCGCGTCGGGCCGCAGAGCGCCGGCGCCGATCCCGGTCCGGCCTGCTACGGCAAGGGCGGCACAGAGCCCACGACCACCGACGCCCATATCGTCATCGGCACGATCCGGCCCGGCGCCTTCCTGGGTGGCCGCATGACCCTCGACGGCGACGCCGCGCGACGCGCCTTCGAGCCGCTGGCGGCGCGCTTCGGGCTCGGCATCGAGCAGGCCGCGTCGTCGGCCCTGCAGCTCGCCGACGCCAACATCGTGCGCGCCATCCAGCTCGTCTCGACCGAGCGCGGCCGCGATCCGCGCGACTACGCGCTGGTGCCGTTCGGCGGCGCCGGCCCGCTGCATGCCGCTCGGATCGCCGAGGAGCTCGGCATCTCGACCATCGTCGTGCCGCCCAGCGCCGGCGTGATCTCGGCCTACGGGCTGGTGGCGTCCGACTACACCAAGTTCGACGCCGTGACACGCAAGATGAAGCTCGACGATGACGCCGCGGCAGAAGCCGGCCGGCTGTTCGCCGAGATGCGCGCGCGACTGGCCGAGCAGTTCGCCGACATGAAGCTGCCGGGCGATCTCGTCTACACCCACACCTTGGACATGCGCTTCGTCGGCCAGGCCTTCGAGGTCGGCGTCGAGATCCCGACGAGCAAGCTGGGCGCGCTCGACGCGGCCTATCTCGCCGGGCTGTTCGCCGATGCCCATCACCGCACCTTCATGCATGGCGCCACCCTGGACCGGCCGGTCGAGATCGTGACCCTGAGGGTCGGCGCCACCCTGCCGATCGGCACGGCGCCGCGCCTCGATCGCGAGACCGAGGCGGGCCGCGGTGCGGACGCCACGCGCATCTTCCACGGCGAGGCCTGGATCGACTGCGCCCGCCACGCCGCCGAGGCGCTCGGTGCCGGCCAGGCCCTCAGCGGGCCAGCCGTGGTCGAGGGCTACACCGCCACCACCTGGGTGCCGCCCGGGTGGACGGCGACCCTCGATGAAGCGGACAATATGATCCTGCGGAGATCGTCATGAGCCAGCTGAGTCCCCTCGACTACGCCGTCATCAGCCAGGCGCTGATCGCTGCCGCCCGCGAGATGGGCGTGAAGCTGATCCGGTCCGCCTACTCGACCATCCTGCGCGAGGCGCGCGACGGCTCGGCCGGCCTGATGGACCGCCACGGCAACACCGTGGCCCAGGCCGAGCTGATCCCGATGCAGCTCGGGCCGATCGGCGAGACCCTGCGCGCCTGCCTGCGGCGCCATCCGGTCGACACGCTCGTGGAAGGCGACTTCCTGATCAACAACGACCCGTTCGAGGGCGGCCAGCACATCCCCGACGTGTTCATCTTCACGCCGATCTTCGTGGCCGGCAGGGTCGTGGGCTTCGGCGCCTCGGTGGCGCACCATCTCGATCTCGGCGGCGGCGCGCCCGGCCTCAACATCCACGCGTCGGACGTCTACCAGGAGGGCCTGCGCTTCCCACCCAGCAAGTACGATTTCGCCCGCGACTGGAACGGCGGCAGCTTCGAGCGCCTGGTGACCGCCAACGTGCGCGTGCCCGACCTGACGATCGGCGATTTCAATGCGCAGTTCGCTGCCAACGCCATCGGTGTGTTGCGGGTGAGGCAACTCTGCGAGCGCTACGGCGCCGACAAGGTCGAAGCGGCGATGCGGGAGATGCAGGACTACTCCGAGCGCCGCGTGCGCGCCGCCATCGCCCAGGCGCCCAAGGGCACGTTCTATGGTGAAGACGC
>JAXMCP010000046.1:0-29223 GCA_046349295.1 Reyranellaceae bacterium | reverse complement strand
ATCGGAAGACAGGGAACGGACGCCTCGACTGAGACTCTTGACCCCTCCGCCCCCTATCGGGGGCACCTCCCCGCGCTGCGCGCAGGGAGGGGCGATGATGGCTTGACAGTGAAACCGCGGGCGTCTTATTTCACCATCCGGTTAATAAAGAACCCGCTCCCGATGCCCGACCCTCTCAGCACCACCCTCTCCGCCCTCGCCGATCCGACGCGGCGGGCGATCCTGGCGCGGCTCACCCTGGGGGAGACCTCGGTGGGCGAGCTCGCACATCCGTTCGACATGACGCTGCCGGCGATCTCCAAGCATCTGAAGGTGCTGGAGCGGGCCGGGCTGATCGCGCGTGGGCGCGAGGCGCAGCGCCGGCCCTGCCGGCTCGAGGCGGCGCCGTTGCGCGAGGTGCTGGAATGGGTGGCGACCTACCGGCAGTTCTGGGAGCGACGGCTCGATCGGCTGGAGAGGTATCTGCAGACAGCGCAGGCCCAAGCGCAACAAAAGCCACCCAAGCCCCTCAAGCGAAAGGCGCGCTCCCATGCCGGCAAACGCAAGTGACGCGGTGCGGGCGATCGCCCGCGACTTCACCCTGACCCGCCTGCTCGCCGCGCCGCGCGATCTCGTGTTCCGATCGTTCGTCGAGCCGGACCGCATGCGCCATTGGTGGGTGCCGCGCGGCTTCACCCTGCTGTCGTGCAAGCTCGACCTGCGCGAGGGCGGCGCCTGGCGCATGACCATCCGGGCCGACGACAGCGGCTCGGTGCAGACCGAGGTCGGCGTCTATCGCGAGATCCGCGCGCCCGAGCGCCTCGCCTTCACCCACGCCTGGGTGCGCGCCAACGGCACGCTCACCCAGCCGACGCTCATCACCGCGACCTTCACCGAGCACGGCGACAAGACGCGGGTGACCTTCCGGCAGGAGGATTTCGCTACTGCCGCCGCCTGTCAGTCGCACGAGGAAGGCTGGGGCGTTTCGCTCGACCAGCTCGTCGGCTATGTGGCCCGTCATTGAGGGCCGCGCATCAGGAGCAACGGCCATGTCCCAGTCGACGCATCTCGACACCCTGCGCGACCTCAATCGCAACTACATCCGCTCCGTCGAGGAAGCCGACGTGAAGTGGTTCGACGCCCATCTCGCCGCCGACTTCTTCAACACCAATCCAGACGGCGCACTGATCGACCGGCCGGCCTTCCTGGCGCAGATCGGGCGCGGCTCGGCGGTGAAGAACATCCGCGAGCACGACGTGAAGATCCGCCTGCTCGGCGACTTCGCCATCATCCATGCGCGCACCAGCTACCAGAAGCCCGACGGCTCGACCGGCGCGGGCTGGTACACCGATGATTGGCAGCTCAGGCCCGAAGGCTGGCGCTGCGTGTCGGCTCACGTCAGCCGGTCCTGAGCGAACACTCCGTGGAGGGGGCAGCGGGCGTCGATTCGACGCCGAGGGCCTGGCGCGTCGTCGCGGCCTGTTTCGTGTCCGCCGTGTTCGCCTGGGGCTTCGGCTTCTATGCCCACGGCATCTACCTGGTCGAGCTGCAGAAGGCGCACGGCTGGTCGACCAGCCTGATCTCCTCGGTCGTCACCGGGCACTACGTGCTGGGCGCGCTGCTGCTGCCGCACATCGCCCGGGCGATCGGCCGCTTCGGCCCGTGCGCGGTGTTCCTGGGCGGCCTCTCGATCACCGGCCTCGCCCTGCTGCTGCTGCCGTCGATCACGGCGCCGTGGCAGCTCGTCGTGCTCTACGCAATGATGGCGCCGGGCTGGAACGCCACCAGCGTCGCTCCGATCGCCGCCACCTTGGGCCAATGGTTCCACGCCAGGCGCGGGCTGGCGCTCAACCTGGCGCTGAGCGGCGCGACCGTCGCCGGGCTGGTGGTGGCGCCGTCGCTGCTCGCGCTGATCCCGCGCATCGGCTTCGCCGATGCCGAGCGGTTGCTGGTCACGATCGGGCTGGTGCTGGCGGCGCTCCTGGTGGCCTTGTTCGTGCGCCGCGGCCCGCTGCTGCCGCACAGCGCGGCGACGGCACCGCGCAGCACGCTCGCGCCGATGCGGCAGTGGCACTTCTGGACGATCTCGGCGCCGTTCGCCTTCGTGCTCACCTCGCAGGTCGGCTTCCTCACCCATCTCGTGCCGCTGATCAGCGGCCGGGCATCGGCCGGAGCGGCGGTCGATCCGGGTCTTGCCGTGGCGATCAACGCCATCGCCGCGCTGGTCGGCCGCGTCGTGCTGGGCTTCGTCATCGACCGGCTCGAGCCCCGGCGCGCCTCGGCGCTCTGCTTCCTGGTGCAGGTCGCGGCCATTGCCGTGCTGGCGCAGGCGCAGGCGCCGCTGGTGGTCTACGCGGCCTGCGCGATCTACGGCTTCTCGGTCGGCAACAACATCACGCTGTCGCCGCTGATCATCCAGCGCGAATACCCGGCCATCGCGTTCCCCGCGGTCGTCGCCCTGTCGACGGCGGTGGTGCAGATCGTCTACGCTTTCGGGCCCGGCCTGCTCGGCGTGCTGCGCGACCTCACCGGCGGCTACGCCGCGCCGCTCGCCCTGTGCATGGGCCTCAACCTCGCCGCCACCGCGGTGGTGCTGCTGCGGCCGCGCCGCGTCGCGCGCGTCAGCTCAGGAACTTGAGGCTGTTCACCACCTTGTCGATCGTCTTGCGCGGGCCGTGCACGCCGATGCCGACCAGGTCGAGCGCATCGGGAGCGGCCGCCGCCACGGCGGCGCGGTTGTCGGCGTCGTTGGTGGTCTTGAACATGTCGGCGATGTAGATCGCCGGCACGAGCTCGCGCGACAGCGCCCGCTGATGGGTGCGGCGCAGCTCCTCGAGCGTGGCGCCGAACACGAACACCGGCTCGCGGATCAGGGCGCTGTAGGCGCGGCCGGCGCCGTCGCGGTAGGGCTCGCCCATCATGTGGCCGTGCGTGCCGGCCAGGCCGCCGGCCAGGAAGGCCGCGATGTTGGCCATCTGCCAGGCGGCGAGGTCGCGGCGCAGGACCAGCGCCGTCTTGGTTTCGTAGATCATGGCTCCCATATCGGGCATCGTGGGCGCGATGTCTTGAAGGTTTGTGCATGCCAGAGAAAGTTGGCCCAGCCGCCGACCGGATCCGCTTCGACGAGCCGCACGCCGCGCTGCAGCGCCTGGCGGCGCGCTTTGGCGGCCATGCCTACGACCTGCACCGGCACGAGACCTACGGCGTCGGCCTGACCCTGTGGGGCGCCCAGTCGTTCCACTATCGCGGCGCGCTGCAGACCAGCCGCGGCGGCCAGATCATGATCATCCATCCCGACGAGGCGCATGACGGCCACGCCGGGGTCGACCAGGGCTTCGCCTATCGCATGCTCTACGTCGACCCGGCCTCGGTGAGCGCCGCACTGGACGGGGCGAGCCCGCCCTTCGTGCCGGCCGTGGTGTCGGAGGATGCCGTGCTGGCCGGCCTGCTGGCCGAGGCCTTCGCCGGGTTCCCCAAGGCGCTCGAGCCGCTCGCCGTCGACGCCGTGGTCGAACGCCTGGCCGACCGGTTGGCGGCGCGCGGCGATGATCGCACCAAGGCCCGGCGCAACGCGCCGACGGCGTTGCGCGCGGTGAGCCGGGCGCACGAGTTTCTCGCCGCCGAGGCGCATCGCACGGTGGCGTCGGAGGAGCTGGAGAAGGTCACCGGCCTCGACCGCTTCGCCCTCGCGCGCCAATTCCGCCTCGCCTCGGGCACCTCGCCGCATCGCTTCCAGGTCGGCCGGCGCCTGGCGCGGGCGCGCGCCCTGATCGCCGACGGCACGCCGCTGTCGGAGACGGCAGCGGCGACCGGCTTTGCCGACCAGAGCCATCTCACCCGGCACTTCGTCGCCCGCTTCGGCCTGACGCCGGGCCGCTGGGCCGCCCTGTCGCGCGCCGCTTAGCTATCCAGCCGATAGCGTCCGTCGGCATCGAGCGCGACCGACGACAGCCAGCCGCGGCGCGTGCCGGCCAGGGTCGAGCCCATCAGGCCGCGCATTCCGGGCACGTGGCAGGACATGCCCATGAAGGTATCGCGCAGCAGCCCGAGCGCGCCGGAGCGCGACTGGAAGAACGGCGTCAACAGATGGCTGGCCTGGCGGTAGAAGCGCACCGGCCCATCGCGCCGCTGCGCGAACAGCGCCAGCGCCGACGTGAGATCGTCGCGCTCGGCGATCGCGCGCGCGAGCGCATGGGCATCGAGCAGGCCGAGATTGGCGCCCTGCCCGAGCTGCGGGCTGGTGCCGTGTGCCGCGTCGCCGATGAACACGACCGGTCCGTCGTACCAGCGCGGCAGGGCGACATGGCGATAGGTCGCGCGCGAGAAGGAATCGGCTGACGCCGCGTGATCGGCGATGGCAGCCGCTTCGGGCCACAGCGCCGCAGCGGTCCGGCGCCAGGCCACGAGATCGATCGGCCGGCCGGCCGCGAGCTGATCGGCCGGCACGCTCCAGTACATCGTCAGCTGGCCGTCGGCGACCGGCAGCAGGCCCATCATCTCGATGGTGCCGCGCACGCGCTGGCGCAGCAGGCGCCCGGCGCCGATGCCGGCGAGGTCCGGCACCGTGGTCCAGATGCAGCCCCAGGGGTAGAGCGGCGCGCGGGCTTCAGGCATGAGGCGCTGACGCAATGCCGAATGGGCGCCGTCGGCGACGATCACCAGATCGTACGGCCCGTGCTCGGCACCGCTTGCGTCCACGACCGAGGCGGTCGCGCTCTTGTGCACGACGTCGACGATCTCGCTGCCGACGCGCAGCCGCGCCGAGGATCGAAGCAGGCGCTGGTGCAGCAGCTCGAACAGCACGCCGCGGCGGATGCCGACACCGTGCGTCCTGGGATGCAGGTCGGCATAGGAGACCTTCAGGACCGAACGCCCGCGGTGGGTCCTGCCCTCCAGACCGTCGACGCGCGCGCCGCGCGCCATCGCCTCGTCGACGAGACCAAGGGCGCGCAGAACCGCAAGTCCGGTCGGCTGCAGCAGCAGCCCCGCGCCGACCGGCCGCGGCTCGGCGAAGCGCTCGAAGACCGTGACGGCGTGACCCGCGTCGGCGAGAAAGGTCGCCGCGGCCTGGCCAGCAACGCCGCAGCCGACGACCGCAATCTGAAGCACAGCGGCCACGAATTCAGTCTACCATTCCATGCCTGACGGGCGATCCCAGGTGGTATAGCCTCTCCTGAACGACTAGGAACCATCTTATGGGCGTCAATCCAGCAGATCTTGCCGGCCTTACGGTCGAAGAAAAGCTCGATCTGATCTCCGCACTCTGGGACAGCATCGAAGCCTCGGCGAAGGCTCCGACGTTGACCGAGGCCCAAGCTCAGGAACTGAGCCGTCGCCGCGTTCAGGGTTTGAGCGAGCCGGATACGATGATCGACTGGTCCGTCGTTCAGCAAGACCTGCGCAAGCGATCCTGACTCCAAACCCGATGCCGGCCCGTTTTCATTCGGCTGCGCACGCCGAGTTGGTCAGCGCGCGCGATTGGTACGAAAACGCCCGGACCGGGCTTGGCGACGAATTTGCCGCCGAAGTCGAGCGCGTCATGACTATGATTCTGGCGCGCCCAGAGCGCTTTCCATTCCACGTCGGAGAGACCAGGCGCGCGTCGCTACGTCGATTTCCATTCTCGATATTCTTCGAGAACGTAGATGGCTTCTGCCATGTCTGGGCAGTGTTTCATCATCGGCGCGATCCTTCTACGGTCGCGCAACGCTTCATGTCGTGACAAAGCATGAGGGCGGCCGTTTGGCCGCCCCCTTGCCGTTCTCAATGGCTCAACGGATTACAGCCCGCCGTTCACCACCAGGCACTGGCCGCTGACGTAGTCGCTGTCGGGGCTGCAGAAGAGGTAGACCGAGCCGGCGGCCTCCTCGGGCAGGCCGCCGCGGCCGAGCGGGATCATCTGGTTCATGGCGGCGATGCGGCCGCCCTGGACGCCGATCTTGACCTTGCGGCCCTGGACCTCGATCTCGCCCTCCTCACCCTGGCTCAAGGGCTTGGTCAGTCGGGTCTGGATGTAGCCGAAGGCGACGGCGTTCACCGTCACGTCGTAGCGGCCGAACTCCTTGGCCAGCGTCTTGGTGAGGCCGATGATGCCCGCCTTGCCGGCCGAGTAGTTCGACTGGCCGGCATTGCCGTTGACGCCCGAGGTCGAGGAGATGTTGACGACCTTGCGCACGATGCGCTTGCCGGCCGAGCGCTCCTTCTCGACAGCCTGGCGGAAATGCTGCTGGAAGGCGCGCAGCACCCGGAACGGCGCCGTCAGGTGGACGTCGAGGATGGCGTACCATTGCTCGTCGCTCATCTTCTGGATGACCGAGTCCCAGGTGTATCCGGCGTTGTTCACCACGACATGGCAGTCGCCGAAGGCGTCGACCGCAGTCTTGATGATGCGATCGCCGAAATCGGGCTTGGAGACGTCGCCGTTGCAGGCCACCGCCTTGCCGCCCATCTTCTCGATGTCGGCAACGGTCTCCTTGGCGGGCGCCTCGTCGATGTCGTTGATCACCACCTTGGCGCCGTCGCGCACCAGGCGCAGCGCGATCTCGCGGCCGATGCCGCGCCCCGAGCCGGTGACGATCGCCACCTTGCCGTCCATCTGACCCATATCGTCTTCTCCTTGATGAATACGCATTCCTCCCCCGTCTCAAGGGGAAGGTGGCCCGCAGGGCGGGAGGGGGAAAGCCTCAGTATCGCCCGATGAATTCCGACGTCGGAATCAGAAGCGCCGCGACCGAGGCCTTCCCCCTCCGCCCCGTAGGACGGGGCACCTCCCCCGTATGACGAGGGAGGCGACTTGAAGAGTTACGCCGCCGCGACCGTCGCGTGGCCCTGCAGCGTGTCCTGGCCATTCTGGTTGGTGCACTTGACCTCGAGGTCGATCAGCTTCTCGCCGTTCTCCTCGCGCTTGCCGGTGACCTTGCCGGAGAGCGTGATCACGTCGCCCACCCAGGTGATCGAGGTGAAGCGCGTGCCCAGGCGACGGACGCGATCGCGCGGCGCGTAGCTGGTGACCAGGCGGCCGAGGAAGCCCATCGACAGCATGCCGTGGGCGAACACGTCCTTGAAGCCGAACTTCTTGGCGAAGTCGATGTCGACATGGATCGGGTTGTGATCGCCCGAGCCACCGCAATAGAGGGCGAGCTGATGGCGGGTGATCGGCGGCAGCACGATCGGCTTGATCGCGTCACCGACCTTGACCTGGTCGAACTTGGGAACGGCAACCATCTTGTCCTCCGTCACTTCTTGCCGGCATCGGGATTGCGCACGACCGTGATGCCGGTGGCCTTGGCCACCAGCTTGCCGGCCTGGTCCTTCATCGAGGTCTCGGAGACCACGAACCAGAGCGCGCCGCCCTTCTTGTCGTACAGGTCGGTGACCTTCTGCTGGCAGGTGATGGTGTCGCCGACATAGACCGGGGCGTAATAGTCGTAGTGCTGCTCGCCGTGCAGGATCAGCCCGATATCGACGTTGAGCAGGCGCAGAAGCCCGCCCTTGCCCGGATCATCGTTGGTCAGCGCCTGCAGGAAGGTCGGCGGCACCGGAATCGCCTTGTAGCCGGCGGCCTTGGCGGCGGCCGGGTCGACGTAGATGGGGTCTTCCTCGCCGATCGCCTTGCAGAACAGCTTCACCTTGCCGGCTTCGGCCGTGGCGGTGAACGCCTCGAATTCGTGGCCGATCACTTTCTTGTCGAGCTGCATCGCCCGTCTCCTCCGTGTCCTTAAAGAAAAACCCTCTCTCCGACCCGAGAGCCAGAGAGAGGGCTTTCATTTCCGCGAACTACTCGTAGCGGCCGACGATGGCCACGCTCGAGACGTTCTCGCGCGGCGCGCCGCCGAGATTGTGCGTCATGCCGATCCGCGGGTCCTTGAGCTGGCGCGCCCCGGCGCGGCCCTGGAACTGCAGGTACATCTCGTAGAGCATGCGCAGGCCCGAGGCGCCGATCGGATGGCCGAAGCACTTGAGGCCACCGTCGATCTGGCACGGGATCTTGCCGTCGGCGTCGTAGAAGCCGTCGAGCACGTCCTTCCAGCCCTTGCCGGTCTCGGAGATGTGCAGGTCTTCCATGGTCACCAGCTCGGTGACCGAGAAGCAGTCATGCACCTCGAACATCGAGACTTCCTGGCGCGGGTTCTTGATGCCGGCCTCTTCATAGGCCTTCTTCGAGGCGATGCGCGTGGTGTGGAAGTAGCTGCCGTCCCACGAATTGTGGCCCGACTCGGAGCCGTTCGACACCGAGAGCTGCAGTGCCTTGACCGACACGATGTTCTGCTTGCCCATCGCCTTGGCGATCTCGGGCGTGGTGACGATCGCGGCGGCGGCACCGTCCGACACACCGCAGCAATCGAACAGGCCCAAGGGCGAGGCGATCATCGGCGCGTTCAGGATGGTGTCCATCTCGACGGCCTTCTGCAGATGCGCCTTGGGGTTCTTGGCGCCGTTCTGATGGCTCTTCCACGAGACATGGCCGATCGCCCGCTTGAGGTCCTCGCCCGACACGCCGTGCGCGGTCATGTAGGCGGTGGCGAGCTGGGCGAAGTTGCCCGGCGCCGTGCCGTTGGCGCTCCACAGCGCCTGCAGAGGGCCGCCCCGGCCGCCCGGGAGGCCGCCGTAGCCGGTGTCCTTCAGCTTCTCGACGCCGAGCGCGATGGCGATGTCGGCCGCACCGGAGGCCACCGCATAGCAGGCGCCGCGGAACGCCTCGGTGCCCGAGGCGCACATGTTCTCGACATGAGTCACCGGGATATTGGGCAGGCGCAGCGTGGTCGACATCGGAATGCCCGACTTGCCGACATGGACCTCGTCGATCGCGGTCGAGAACCAAGCAGCGTTCAGCTGATTGGCGTCGATGCCGGCGTCGGCGATGGCTTCCTTGTACGCCTCGAGCATCAGCTCCTCGGCGCCGCTGTCCCAGCGTTCACCGAACTTCGAGCAACCCATGCCGAGAATGGCGACCTTGTCCTTGATACCACGAGCCATTGCAGGTCTCCTTGGTGGTGGTGAGGGTGTTGACTCTAAACCTTCTGCCGCTGAAAGGCGATCAGCCTGAATTCCTCAGACCGGAGCCGCCTTCCAGAAGTAACGCTTGAAGCCGCCGCGCATCGTGTCGTTGTCGCGGATGCGGAAGGTCATGCGCATCTTGGCGCCGACCTTCACCTGTTCCTTGTCGCTGTCGGTGAAGTCGGCCATGAAGCGGCCGCCCTCGGGGAACGTGATCATGCCGTAGTAAGCCGGCGGGTCCGGCGAGTAGGTGAGCGAGTCGGCGGTGAACGACATCACGTTCGCCTCGAGGCCCGCCATGGCATAAGGATCCTGGCTGTCGACGGCATGGCAGTTGGGATTGACGCAGACCTGGCTGCGCGGGAACTGGACCGTGCCGCACACCTTGCACTTGCCGCCGACCAGGCCGTAGATCATGTCGCGCTTGCGCCACAGGACCGACAGCGCCGTCTTCTTGTCGAACTCGGCGCGCATGCCCTTCTCGATCGGCAGCATCTCGTTGAAGGCGAGGAACTTCATGTAGTTCTTCTCTTCCTTGCGCCGCGCCATCCAGCCCGACAGGCCCTTGCGCTTGGGCAGCTTGGCGTTCTCGGCGGTGACCTCGAACACCAGGATGTCGACGCCCTGGCCGAAGGCGACGACCATGATCTTGTCGCCTTCCTTGGCGGCCTCGAGCGCGTCGACCAGCATGACCAGCGCGTGCGCCGAGCCGGTGTCGCCGAGCGTGGCGCCCAGCAGGTCGCGCACCGCGCCGTCGGCCACGCCGCAGATCTTGGCCATCTGGCGCGGCACCGCCGGCATCGGGCTCGGCATGATGAAGTGGGTGATGTCGCTGCCCTTGAGCTTGCAGCCTGCGAGCGCCGCCTTGATGGCCGGCGGCACGATCTTCGAATAGCCCTCGTCGCGGATCCAGCGCTCTTCCCAGCCGTAGTCGAAGTCGGTCTCGTCGCCGCGGAAATGGTCGACGAAATCCATCGACACGGAGTGATGGCCGACCAGCTTGGCGATCACATTCTCGGTGCCGCAGAGCAGCGCCGCGGCGCCGTCGCCGTAGTTCAGCTCGTTGGACGAGGCGACGCGGGCCATGCGCTTGTCGGCGGCGGCGACCAGCGAGGGCCCGCCATCCTTCGAGGCATTGAGGCCGGCGATGAGAGCCGACGTGCCGGCCTTCAACGAGCCGCCGACGTCGGAGGCCAGCAGGTTCTGCTCGATCGAAAGCGCCGTCCCGATCACGCCGGCGTTCTGGCGATCCTTGAAGGGATGGGTGGTCGAGGCGAAGTAGATGTTGCGGACATCCTCCGCCTTGTGGCTGGTCAGGCAGTCACGCGACGCCTCGACCGCCATGGTGATCGAATCCTCGTCCCAGTTGGCCATCGACCGCTCGCCCTTGGCGAGGCCGCGCAGGCCGGCGGCGAACCATTTGTTGGCATCGTACACCGCCTGACGGCTGAGACGCAGGCGCGGCACATAGGCCCCGTAGGCCACGATTCCGACCATTCTTCTCTTTCCTCCTGATGTCCGGCGGCAGCCGGCTCATGAACGAGCGTTTATGTTTCCGCTCTTAGCGCGCCCCGGCAAGCGGGGCGAGCCGCAATTCAGCATAACAGCCAAGAACGTGGAATTATCGTCCGGTCTGCGAAATCGGCCGAGGCGCGCCCTGGGGAGCGGCTTGCGGCGGCATTTCGCGCACCACGTTGCGGTAGCCGGAGTCCGGCGGCAGGTGCATGTAGCGCTTGCCGTCGCGGTTCTCGACCCACGGCTGGACGGTGACGATGCGGCGCGCCTTGGCCTGCACGATCGCCTGGCCGACCGTTTCGGCCTCGGACAGGAGCTCGAGATTTTTCAAGGTGGCATGGACCAGGGTGCGCCGGCCCGCCTCGGCCTCGGCGATCGCGTCCTTGGCAAGGATCCACACCGAATCGACCGATTCCGAGCCGTCGTGCAGGGCGTCCTGCTCGGCCGGCGCCTCGGCAACGAAGAACCAGGTATCGAAGCGGCGCGGCGCGAACACCGGCGTGATCCAGTGGGCGTATGGCGTCATCAGCTCGGTTGCGAGCTCGAGATCCTCGGCCTCGACCAGGTCGACGATGCTCGCCTCGTCCTTGGCGAGCTTGTCGCGCCAGCGCGCCTCGATCGGCGCCAACTCGGCGGCGGTGACCAGGGCGCTCGATCCGCGCTTGTGAGCGAGCAGGATGCCGCATTCCTCGAACGCCTCGCGGATGCCGGCGATACGGAACTTGAGCTCCTCGCTGCCGAGCGACGCCGCTCCGGTCGACCGCGCCCGCAACCGCGCATCGCCATCGGCATCCTCGAGCTTGCCGCCAGGGAACACCAGCGCGCCCGAGAAGGCGTCGATGTCGTGATGGCGCACCACCATGAAGACCTCGGGCGGCGAGCCGGCATCGCCGCGCCGCGACGGGCGCAGCAGCAGCACGGTGGTGGCGGGCCGGGGCACCGGCGGTTGCTTCTTCGGTTCGGTCATCTGTGCCTGCACTATTGGATTTCCTGTATTTTTCCATACTCGTCGCGACAGTGCCATCGACGGCGTGTATTGTTCCCGAGGCCATTCCGCAGAGAAGGACAAGGACATGACGATGGCGAACAGCCCTCATAACCTGGGCGAGGGCATCCGCACGCTGCGTGCCAAGTGGGGCTGGGTCGTAGCGCTCGGCATCGTCTTCATGATCGCGGGCGTGATCGCGCTGGGCAGCGTGATGGCCGCCACCGCGTCGGCGGTGCTGGTCATCGGTGTCATGATGATCATGGGCGGCGCGGCCGAGATCGTCGCCGCCTTCAATGTGAAATCGTGGGGCCGCTTCGCCTTCTGGTTGTTCCTTGGCCTGCTCTATGTCGGCGCCGGCGTCATCTGCATCATGGAGCCGTTCAAGGCGGCAACAATCCTCACCCTGTTCCTCGGCGTCGCCCTGATGGTCGGCGGCGTTGTCCGCATGTTCCTGGCCTGGAGCATGCGCGGAGCCGGCAAGCCGTGGGGCTGGGTCGAAGTGTCGGGCATCCTCACCCTGCTGCTCGGCGTGATCATCTTCGCCAAGTGGCCTTACTCGTCGGAGTACACGCTGGGCATCTTCCTCGGCATCGACCTGATCTTCGTCGGCTCGGGCTGGCTGAGCATCGGCCTGGCGCTCAGAAAGCGCACCTGAATCTCCCCTGCCTCCCCCGTCATCGCCCCCGTCATCGGGGGAGGGATTCAAGAGACTCCGTAATTCACGCCTCACTCAACGTCGGACGGTCGGCGTTGACGATGCCGACCAGCACGGTCTGCGGATCGGCCGTGACGGCGTCGATCAGGGTGTGAGCGAACGCGCCGTCATTGGCGGCCGACCACCATGCCCCGGCGGCCTGCTGCTCGTGCACATGCTCCAAATTGACCGCCACCTTGCCCATCAGGGTCGTGATGTCCTGCCCTGCTCCGCTGTTCTGGGGCGCCGCCGATGATTCCGATCATGACCTCGCCCAAGGCCGTGCCGGCCTGCAGGGCCTGCTTGATCTGAGCCGTCCAGTAGGCGTCGCCGGCGGCGTCCGGCGCGCGGCCGAACAGATTGTCGTAGACGGTGTCGAGGAACGAGCCGATCGCGGCATCGTCGGCGCCTAGCGGGCTGGCAAGAAACGGATGGAGCGACTTGGCCTCGTCGCTGGCGCCGAACGAGCGCGCGATGCTCGCGATCGACATCGACCCGCTCTCGGCGAGCCACGTCGACCACGACCGTCTTGCTGATCTCGCCCGGCGCGAAGACAACCAGGCCGCCGGCGAACGGGCCGGCGAAATCGAACCTGTCGGCCGGGTGCGCGCCCGAGCCGCTGGCCGACCAGACCACCGTCTGGGTCGTGACCGCCGCCTGGTCGAGGCTGACGGTGAAGGTGAGCGGCGCCGTGCCGTTGTCGCCCTCGGCCATCATCGGCGCCAGGGCGGCGATCGACACGACCGGCTCGTCGTCGTTCTGGATCGTGGCTCCGGCCGTGCCGACGCCGATCGCGAGACCGGTCGACGGGTTGAACAGCGTCAGGCTGAAATCCCTCGTCGAGCTCGACCATGCCGTCGCCGGTGGCGAGCACCGTCAGCGTCTTGCTGATCTCGCCGGCCGCGAAGGAGACGGTGCCGGCCGGCAGGGAGCCGCCGAAATCGAGGCCATCGACGGGATGGGCGCCGTCGCCGGTGACCACCCATTCGACGGTCTGCGCCGCGCCGGTGTCGCCCGACCATGGCGAACGGGTTTGTGGCCCCGTCGACGGCCATGGAGGAAGACACTCCTCATGTTCCTCTCCGCCCGCGAAGCGGGCGGAGGGGACGCAATGAACGGTCTCTGCTCTACCGTCGTGTCGGGTCGTCCGAGACCTGGACCAGGAGCTTGCCGAAGTTCTTGCCCTTCAGCAGGCCGATGAACGCCTCGGGCGCGTTGTCGATGCCTTTGACGATGTCCTCGCGGTACTTGATCTTGCCGGCCTTCACGGCGGCCGGCACTTCCTTCCAGAAGCCGTCCATCTGACCGAAATGGTCCGACACGATGAAGCCGGTCACGGTGGCGCGCTTGATCAGCAGCATGCGCCAGTCTGGGCCGGGACTCATCTGCATCTCGTTGTAGTGGGCGATCAGGCCACACAGAGGCACGCGCGCGAAGTCGTTGAGCTGGGGGACGACCGCGGCCTGCACGGCGCCGCCGACATTCTCGAAGTAGATATCGATGCCCTTCGGCGCTGCGGCGCGGATCTCCTTGAACAGGTTGGCGCCGGCGGCGCGGTAGTCGACGCAGGCGTCGAAGCCGAGCTCGTTCACGACGTAGTCGCACTTGTCCTTGCCGCCAGCGATGCCGACGGCGCGGCACCCCCGCAGCTTGGCAAGCTGGCCGACCATCGACCCGACGGCTCCCGAGGCGGCCGACACGACGACCGTCTCGCCGCCCTTGGGCCTGCCGATCTCCATCAGCCCCCACCACGCCGTCATGCCCGGCATGCCCAGCACGGAGAGGGCCGTGGAAAGCGGCGCGGCGTTCGGATCGAGCTTCATCACGCCCGCGCCATTCGACACCGCGTGGCTTTGCCAACCGGAATATTCGACGACGAAGTCGCCTTCCTTGAAGGACGGATGCTTCGACTTCAGCACCTGGCCCACCGTGCCGCCGACCATCGGGTCGCCGAGGTTGACGTTGGCGGCGTAGCCGCGCGCCTCGGCCATGCGGCCGCGCATATAAGGGTCGAGTGACAGCCAGATCGTGCGCGACAGGTACTCGCCGTCCTTGGGTTCGGGGACGGGGGCATCGACGACAGCGAAATTGTCCGGTGTCGGCTCGCCCTGCGGACGTGAGTTCAGCAGCACACGACGATTGGTGGCCATGGGGTCCTCCTGGTTCGGCGGACGATAGCACGTCACCTTGTTCCGTGTGCTAAGAGGGGCGCCGATGCGTACCTATGTCTGTCTTCCCGGCGCCTGGATGGGCGCCTGGTCGTGGCAATTCGTGCTCGAGCGGCTCCGCGCCGCCGGCCATGACGCCCGCGCCCTGCCCTTTCGCGGCGTCGGCGAGCGGGCAGCCGAGCTGTCACCGGCGCTCGACAACGACGCCTTCGCCTCGGACACCATCGCGATCCTCGAGCAGGAAGACCTGCACGACATCGTGCTGGTGGGCCACAGCTTCGGCAGCCTGATCGCTTCCCTGGTGACCGACCGCATGCCGGAGCGGATCGGCCATCTGGTGATCATCGACGGCGGCATCGCCCAGGACGGGCAATCGATCTTCGGCCGCATCCCGGCGGCGATCGCCGCCAAGCGGCGCACCCTGGTCAAGGTGGTCAACGGCACCGAGGTGCTGCCCTTCGCGCCGGTCGGCAGCCTGATCATCGACGATCCCGAGCTCGCCGCCTGGACCCACCGCCAGCTCACGCCGCATCCGGTGGCCTGCTACACCAAGCCGATCAGCCTCAAGAACCCCGCCGGCAACGGCCGGCCGATGACCTACATCGCCTGCACCAGCCCGCGTTATCCGGTGTCCGCCGGCATGCATGAGAAAGTGCAGGCGATGCCGCACATCCGCTATCGCCCGATCGCCGCCGGCCACAATTGCATCATCTCGGCGCCCGAGCTGGTCGCGCGCGAATTGCTGGAGATCCCGTGAAATGGGCGAGCAGCTCATGATCCTGGTAGCCGGCCCCTACCGCTCCGGCACCAACGACGACCCGGGGCTGATCCAGCGCAACGTCGACGCCATGGAAGACATGGCGCTGGCCGTGTTCCGCCGCGGCCATCTGCCGGTGCTCGGCGAATGGTTCGCCCTGCCCCTGCTCAGGCATGCCGGCTCGAAGACGATCGGCGATGCGGTGTTCGACGAGATTTTCCATCCCGTCGCCCGCGAGCTGATCGGCAAGTGCGATGCCGTGCTGCGCATCGGCGGCCCGTCGACCGGCGCAGACGACATGGTCGCGACCGGCCGCAAGCACGGCAAGCGCATCTTCCACGCTCTGTCGGAGATCCCCGAACGCCGGCGCTGATGGACCACGAACAACGACAAGCCGGCCGGCGATGGTGGGCCAACCCGCTGGTCATCTCGGTCAACGCGCTCGGCCTGACCCAGATCACGGCCTGGGGCACGAGCTATTACTGCCTGGGCGTGCTCGCCAAGCCGATCGGCGCCGAGACCGGCTGGGGCACCGGCACGATCTTCCTCGGCTTCAGCGTCGCCCTCGTGGTGATGGGGCTGATCTCGACCTCGGTCGGCCGATTGATCGACCGGGTGGGCGCCCGCGCCGTCATGTCGGTCGGCACCGTCATCGTTTCGGCAGGCCTGCTCGCCCTCTCGCAGGTGGCCAACGTCGCGAGCTACCTCGTGGTCTGGGCAGTGATCGGCGTCGGCATGCGCTGCTGCCTCTACGATGCGGCGTTCGCTGCGCTGGTCCAGGTCGTGCCGAGCCGCGGACGGGCGGCCATCTCCTACCTCACCCTCTACGGCGCCTACGCCTCGACGATCTTCTGGGTGATCGGACACTATCTCAACGATGCCTATGGCTGGCGCAGCACGTTGCTGATCTTCGCCGGCATCAACCTCGTCGTCTGCCTGCCGCTCAACTGGCTTGGCCTGACGTGGCGCGAGGCGGCCATCCTACCGGCCGCCGCTGCCAAGACTGTCGAGGCGCCGGCGGACGAGCCGGTGCTCCAGGGACGCCTGCGCCTGATCGGAATCGCCCTGTTCGCGCTGATCATGTCGCTCAACGGCTTCGTGTTCGGCGTCGTCTCGCTGCAGCTCGTGTCCCTGCTCGAAGCGGCCGGGCTGGCCGGCGCCACCGCCGTGTGGGTCGCTTCGCTGAAGGGCCACGGTCAATTCGCCGGCCGCCTGGTCGAGATCTTCTTTGCGAAGAACCTCCGCGCCATGACGGTGGCCCGCATCGCCATCGGCGTGCTGCCGGCGGCCCTGGTGCTGCTCATGCTGGCCCATGGCCAGCTCGTGCTGCTCGTCGCCTTCACGCTGCTGCTCGGCGCCTCGCAAGGCGTGATCACGATCGTGCGCGGCGCCGTGCCCCTCGCGCTGTTCGGCACCAAGGGCTACGGCGCGGTGCTGGGGCTGATCGCGACGCCGATCCTGCTGGTCAACGCCTTCTCGCCCACCCTCTTCGCGCTGATCGTCGAGCAGATCGGCTGGCAGAACGCGTTCAATGCCCTGCTGGTCTGCGCCGCCCTCAGCTGGCTCGCCATCGAGCTGATGTCGCGCTGGTACGAGAGGACCCGCACGGCAAGACGTCTTGCCGCGCCTTGAGTTCCTTGCGATGCGCGCCATCGCGTGGCTACGGTCCGCCGCATGAAATCCGCTCCCTACCCCATCGTCGATCTCGATCTCGGGGCGCCGCTCGACATCCATCGCGCCACCGTCCTTCCCGAATGGATCGACTGGAACGGGCACATGAATGTCGGCTTCTACGTCGTCGCCTTCGACAAGGCGACCGACACGCTGTGCGCCCAGCTCGGCTGCAGCTGGGAATACACGCGCGACAAGATCGGCATGACCTTCGTGCTGGAGGCGCACGTCACCTACGACCGCGAGGTCAAGGAGGGCGATCCGCTGCGCATCACCACGCAGATCCTCGATTACGACGCCAAGCGCCTGCACTACATCCACGCCATGTACCACGCCACCGAAGGCTACCTCGCCGCCACCAACGAGCTGATGCTGATGAACATCGACTATGCCACCCGCCGCTCGGCGCCGTGGCCCGACTTCGCCATGGAGCGGCTGCACAAGCTGGCCGCCGCCCACAAGGGCCTGCCCGTGCCGCCGCAGGCCGGACGCCTGATCGGCATCAGGCGCAAGGCCTGATCGATGCTCGACTCGCTGCCGTATGAGCTGCCCGAGCTGGTGACGCGCGCGCCGCTCGACACCCATCGCTCGGTCGTGCTGCCCGAATGGGTCGACTGGAACGGCCACATGAACGTCGCCTTCTACGTCACCGCCTTCGACCAGGCCTCGGGCGCCTTCATGCGCAACATGGGTTTGGGTCGACGCTACGTCGACGGCAAGCTCGGCATGACCTTCGTGCTCGAGACGCACGTCACCTACGATCGCGAGATGCGCGGTGGCGCGCCGATGCGCTTCGTCACCCAGCTGCTGGCGCGCGACGCCAAGCGCGTCCATCTCTTTCACGAAATGTACCACGCCGAGCAGGGCTACCTGGCCTCGACCAACGAGACGATCGTGATGAACATCGACTACGCGACGCGGCGCTCCGCGCCGTGGCCGGCCCCGGTCGCCGAACGGCTGGAGGTGCTGTGGCAGGCGCACCGGGACTTGCCGCGGCCGGCCAAGGCGGGGCGGGTGATGGGGTTGGGGAAGAAGTGATGACCAGTCAAGCTTGGCTCAGTCGGCGTCAATGAACTTGGGGATACCTGGCATCGCGGACTCTGGGTCAACAGAAGGTTTGGAACCAGCGGCTCAAGGTCGGCAAGTCGGTTCGTCTTTGCTCGAAGGACAATGACGGCGATCGAGATGCTGTTCAGGTTCTGCTGACAGACCAAGTTTCGATCGACGGTGACAAATACATCGAAGTGCTGCGACGCAAGGGCAAGCAGCGCTCCGTTCTTGATTGTCGTCCAACCCATCTGACGAGCAGTCTTCACATCGTGACCGACGATCCCGCGTGCGAGACGCCAATCCACGCACTCGTCGAGAAGTACCTTCACGATGCGGCTGCGATCACTCGGTCTTTCGCTTCTTCCAGAAAAGCGATCACATGCTCACGTGTCACGGAGGGGAATCCTTCGAGAAAATCATCGATTGATTCGCCCGCCTCCAGATAATCGAGCAGGGTTTGGACGGGAACTCTCGTCCCGTGGAAAACAGCAGTGCCCCCCATCACGTCTGGGGCGCGTGAGACAATTGGCTGCTTCATAATTGGCAGGCTACGCCTCGACCGGCTCGTCCCGCAACGCAGGGCATTCGCGTTTCACAAAAACGCCGTCATCCCGACCGGAGCCGCCTGAACGGCGGCGTAGCGGAGGGACCTTTCTCGTTGCAGCATCGACCAAGAAAGGTCCCTCGACTACGCCGCCCTTCGGGCGGCTTCGCTCGGGATGACGGAAAAAAGAGCAAATGCTCACACTCTGACACCGCAACGGGGACAATCGGGCACCGTCCTGTGAGGGCAGTCGAAGAGACACCAGCGGCGTGGCGCCGTCACGCTCTTCCGGACCGCGCGCGCCTACCCCGAGCTTGCGCTCAGATTCATGAGGACGCGAGACGCGACTATGCGTCAGACGCGCTCACCCGGTCCGCAACAGCATGAGTTACTCCCGCGCCAGCGCCTCCAGCGCCTCGCCGCTCAGGCGGTAGGGCAGCCAGTTGCGGATCCATTTGAAGCCGATGCGCTCGTAAAAGCCGCGCGCCGGGTTCCAATCCAGGACGTTGAGGTCGATGCGCCGGAAACCCTTGGCGGCGCATTCCTGGGCGAGGGCGCGGATCAGGGCGCGGGCGACGCCGGCGCGGCGCTCCTCGGGGACGACCCAGATATCCTCGATGAAGATGCCGCGCGCCGCGGTCCAGACCGAGTAGTTGAAGGTGTAGAGGGCGAAGCCGACCGGCTTGCCGGCGCGTTCGGCGATCAGCGCCGCGAATTGGGGATTCTCGCCGAAACCGTCGCGCGCCAGGCTCTGCGGCGTCGCCCGCACCGCGTTGGGCTCGTCCTCGTAGGTCGACAGGTCGACCGAGAAGCGATGCAGCACGTCGACATCGTCGACCGTCGCCGGGCGAACGAGCAGGTCGCTCACCCTTCCTGCTCCAGCGCCGACCAGATCTCCTTGTCGCGCTCCGCCGTCCAGATCCGTGGATGGTCGAGACCCTTCGCCTCGTCGTAGGCGCGCGACACGTCGAACGGCATGACGTGCTCGAAGATGGCCCACTTGCCGTAGCGCGGCTGCAACGCAGCCACTGCCTTGTCGTAGGCTTGCTTCAGCGAGTCACCGGCAGTGGCGCTCGCCGACACCGTTCCATAGAGCTCAGCCAGGAAAGCTGCGGTGCCGGCGATGCCCTGCTCGACGGCCTCCTCGCCGATCAGTGGATCGCCGCGTCCCGGCACCAGGGCAGCCGGCACGAGCTCGCGCAGCTTGGCGAGCGTCTGCGGCCAATCCTTGAGATGGCCGTCGCCGGCATAGGGCGTCGCACCGGCCTCGACCAGATCGCCGCTGAACAGGGTGCGCTCCTCCGGCAACCAGACGACGGTGTCGCCCTTGGTGTGGCCGCGCCCGGCATGGATGATGTCGACCTGCAGCTTGCCCAACCAGATCGTCATGCGGTCGCGAAAGGTGATGGTCGGCCAGGTCAGCCCGGGTATCAGGTCCATCGCGCGGAACAGCCGGGGAAAGCGCTGGGCTTCCGACTTGTAGTCCTGGGCGCCGCGCTCGACGATCAGCTCGCGCGTCGCTTCGCTGCTGATCACATGCGGGGTGCCGAAGGCAGTCGCGCCCAATGCCCGCAGAGCATGATAGTTCGACAGCACCACGTACTTGATCGGCTTGTCGGTGACGCTGCGCACGCGCTCGATCACCGCTTCGGCGGCGCGCGGCGTCGCCTGGGCGTCCACCACCATCACGGCATCATCGCCGATGACGATCCCGGTGTTGGGATCGCCCTCTGCGGTGAAGGCGTAAGCGTTCTCGGAGACGCGGCTGAAGGTTATGCGCCGTTCCGCCGTATCCGCCTGGGAGGCAAAGGTCTTTGGCATCGTCGCGTCAGTCGGCGCCGGATCTGTGGTAATAGCGCCCGCGATCACCGGTACGCACGGTTACCTCGAAGGCATCGTTGTCCCGCTCCATGCGCAAGGTGACGGCGGTGCCCGCCGGTCCGCTGGACCACAACTTTCGATAGAAATCGGCGAGCTCGTCCAGCACCTCGCCGTTCAGCGCGTGCAGGATGTCGCCACGCTGCAGGCCCGCCCGGTCGGCCGGTCCGCCCTCGGAGATGCCGCCGACCACGAGCTGGCCCATATGCTCGATGGTAATGATCCCGAGCCACGGGCGCGCCGGCTTCCCCAGCCGTCCATTGGTCACCAGCTCCTGGAAGATCGGCTTGAGGCGGTTGATCGGCACGTACATGTTGCCGGGGAAGGCCGGCGCGCCCGGCCCCAGGGCCTCCTGAACCAGCAGCGAACCGACGCCGAGCAGCGTGCCGTCCTGGCCGATCAGCGCCGAGCCACCCCACAGCGGATAGGCCGGCACGGTGAAGATCGCGTTATCGAGCAGATACTCCCAGTAACCCGCGAATTCGCGTCGACCGGCGACCTTGACCTTGAGCGTCGCCTTCTCGCCGCCGAGGCCGGCGACAAAGGCCTCGCTGCGCAGCTCGAGGACATCGGAATCGCCAAACCGCATCGGCCGCCGACCGATCGGCTGCTCGGTCCGCACCAGGCCGAATCCGCTCTCGTAATCGGAGCCGACGACGTAGGCCGGCCATTCATTGCCTTCGATGTCGGTGATGGTCACCGTGCTGGCTTCCATGATCAGGTACCCGATGGTGAGGATCAGCCCCTGATCGTCGATCAGGATACCGTGACCTTCGCGCTCGGCGCCCAGCGTCTGGGCCGAACGGCGATCCTTGGGAACAGTGGTCTTCAAACCGACCACCGCCGGCAGGGCTCCGGCGATCTCGGACGGCAGGTTGGAGACGCGGGGCATACGCGCCTCGACGGCTTCGTGGCCCGTTGGATGATGACCCGCACCGTTAGAAGAACCGTTCAACCCTCGGGCCATGGCCAGACTCCCATATTTCTACTCGCCTATCCCAACGGCGGCGGGATCGCCCGGTCGCCTGGGGAAGACACGTCGAGTCCCTGTCTATCCAAGATAGGCGTATGCTGCTCCGATTGCTATATGACGCTGCATGGCGCCCCCCGCCGACCCGTTCGAAATCACCGACGATCCCGTGCCGTTCGATCCGCCGCCGGCGCGGCGCGCCGTTGCGCCGACCGCCCATCTCGACGGATTGAACGAGCAGCAGCGTCTCGCCGTCACGCACGACGGCGGCCCCTTGCTGGTGCTGGCCGGTGCCGGGACCGGCAAGACTCGCGTGCTGACCACGCGGATCGCCCATCTCCTGATCACCGGGCGAGCCCGTCCCGCGCAGGTCCTCGCTGTCACCTTCACCAACAAGGCGGCGCGCGAGATGCTCGATCGCGTCGCCAGCCTGATCGGCGGCGCCGCCGACGGCATGTGGCTCGGCACCTTCCATTCGGTCGGCGTGCGCGTGCTGCGTCGCCATGCCGAGCTGGTGGGGCTCAAGAGCAACTTCACGATCCTCGACACCGACGACCAGGTGCGATTGATCAAGCAGTTGCTCCAGGCCGAAAGCATCGACGACAAGAAATGGCCGGCACGCATCCTGTCGGGCATCATCCAGCGCTGGAAAGACCGTGCACTGGCGCCGGACAAGGTCTCCGCCGACGACGCCGGCGACTTCGCCAACGGCAGGTCGGTCGAGATCTATCGGCAGTACCAGGCGCGTCTGGCCGAGGTGAACGCCGTCGATTTCGGCGACCTCGTGATGCACTGCGTGACCTTGTGGCAGCAGCATCCCGACATCCTGGCGGTCTATCACCGCCGCTTCCGCCACATCCTGGTCGACGAGTACCAGGACACAAATGTGGCGCAGTATCTGTGGCTCCGGCTGCTGGCACAGGGCACGCCCGACGTCTGCTGTGTCGGCGACGACGACCAGTCGATCTACGGCTGGCGCGGCGCCGAGGTCGGCAACATCCTGCGCTTCGAGAAGGATTTCCCGGGCGCCACGATCGTTCGCCTGGAGCGCAACTACCGCTCGACGCCGCATATCCTGGCGGCCGCCTCGCACCTCATTTCGCACAATGAGGGCCGGCTCGGGAAAACCCTGTGGACAGATCTGAAGGAGGGGGAGCGCATCTCGTTGCGCGGCGTGTGGGACGGCGACGAGGAGGCGCGCACGATCGGCGAGGAGATCGAGGCGCTGCAGCGTGACAAGCATGCGCTGAGCCAGATCGCCATCCTGGTGCGCGCCGGCTTCCAGACCCGCGAGTTCGAGGAGCGCTTCATCACTCTGGGCCTCCCCTATCGGGTGATCGGCGGCCCGCGCTTCTACGAGCGCCAGGAAATCCGCGACGCCCTGGCCTATTGCCGGGTCACGGTGCAGCACGATGACGATCTGGCGTTCGAGCGCATCTTCAACACGCCGCGGCGCGGTTTGGGGGATTCGGCCCTGCGCGTCCTGCGCATCGTCCAGCGGGCGCAGAAGGTGTCGCTGTTCGAGGCGACGCGCCGGGCGCTCGAGACCGACGAGCTCAAGGCCCGGCCGCGCAAGGTGCTGGGCGACCTGGTGCGCAATTTCGAACGCTGGCGGTCGATGCTCGACGGCATGAGCCATGTCGAGGTGGTCGAAAGCATCCTGGACGAATCGGGCTACACCGACATGCTGCGGCTCGATCGTTCGCCGGAGGCGGAGGGCCGGCTCGAGAATCTGAAGGAGTTCGTCAACGCGTTGCAGGAGTTCGACACCCTGCCGGCCTTCCTCGAGCACGTCGCCCTGCTCACCGACAATGCCGAGCGGGCGGGCACCGACATGGTGAGCATCATGACGCTCCATGCCGCCAAGGGCCTGGAGTTCGACAGCGTGTTCCTGCCCGGCTGGGAGGAAGGCCTGTTCCCCAACCAGCGTGCGCTCGACGACAAGGGCCTGGCCGGGCTCGAGGAGGAGCGGCGGCTGGCTTATGTCGGGCTGACGCGGGCGCGCAAGCGCGCCTACGTGTCGTTCGCCGCCAACCGGCGCGTCTTCAACCAGTGGCAGGCTGCCCTGCCGTCGCGCTTCCTGCGCGAGCTGCCGAACGGCCATCTCGCCGAGAGCAGCGACGCCGGCCTCTACGCCACCTATTCGGCCGGCCATCACGGTGGCCTGCGCGACCAGGCGAGCGGCTTCGACTACCAGAGCCTGGGCGTCACCGCGGCCGGCCGGCGCACGCGCTGGCGCGACGAGACCTTCGACGACCGCCGCGCCGTCGAGGGCGACCGGCCCGAATTCAGCGTCGGCCTGCGCGTCTTCCACCAGAAGTTCGGCTACGGCCGCATCGTCGCCGTCGACGGCAACAAGCTCGACATCGAGTTCGAGAAGGCCGGCCCCAAGAAGGTTTTGGACAGCTTCATCGAGGCGGCGTGACGCTTGCGCCTCTACCCCTTTCATTCTCCTCCCCAGCTTTGCTGGGGAGGTGCCCCGTCATACGGGGCGGAGGGGTCAAGAGCCTCAGTCGAAGCGCCCGTTTCGGCGTCACTTGGTGATCATGACGCATCTTCAATCACTGTTGTGTTGCTCATGACCCCTCCGACCCCTTGCGGGGGCACCTCCCCAACGCAAGCGTTGGGGAGGAAAGCCTGATGCTGGATTCATGAAATTCCGACGTGGGAATCTCCCGAATCTCGACTGGTGCCCTCCCCCACCGCCCCGTATGACGGGGCACCTCCCCCGATGACGGGGGAGGGATTCGAGATGTGTCCACTCCGCAGCAGATGACGGGAGAGGGACAAGAAGAAGGCACGCCCATGCTTCGTATCATCGCCCTCACGCTCGCCGCCGTTCTCGCGGCGACCGGTGCGCTCGCGCAGACCGGCAAGGTCACGGTGGTCACCTCGTTCTCGAAGGACGTCACCGACCCGATCAAGAAGGCGTTCGAGAAGGCGACACCGGGCGCGACCCTCGAGGTGCAGAATCGCAACACCGTCGCCGGCGTGAAATTTCTCGAGGAGACCAGGGGCAACAACCAGGTCGACCTGTTCTGGGCATCGGCGCCGGATGCTTTCGAGGTGCTGAAGGCCAGGAAGCTGCTGGCGTCCTACAAGCCCAAGGCGACGGGCATCGCCGCAAAGGTCGGCTCCTATCCGGTGAACGACAAGGATGGCTTCTATGTCGGCTTTGCCGCCTCGGGCTACGGCATCATGTGGAACGAGCGCTACGTGAAGGCCAAGAAGCTGCCGACTCCCAAGGACTGGCAGGACCTCGCCAAGGCCCCCTACTACGACCACGTGTCGATATCGGCGCCGTCGCGCTCCGGCACGACCCATCTCACCGTCGAGACCATCTTGCAGGGCGAAGGCTGGGACAAGGGCTGGCGCACCCTCAAGGAGATCGGCGGCAACCTCCACCAGGTCACCGACCGCTCGTTCGGCGTGCCCGAGGCCGTGAACTCGGGCCAGGTCGGCTACGGCATCGTCATCGACTTCTTTGCCTTCTCCTCGCAGGGCAGCGGATTTCCGGTGAAGTTCGTCTACCCCTCGGTGACGACCCTGGTGCCGGCCAATATCGGCATCGTCGCCAACGCCCCCAACAAGGCCGGCGCCGAGGCCTTCATCGAGTTCCTGCTGTCACCGGCCGGACAGGAGACGCTGCTGGAGCCGGCGATCCGCCGGCTGCCGGTGCGGCCGGCGACCTACGACAAGGCGCCGCCGGACTATCCCAACCCGTTCAAGGACAAATCCCTGCAGGGCCTGCTCACCTTCGATGCCGAACTGTCGGAGAAGCGCAACGAGGCGGTCGACGTGCTGTTCGACCAGCTCATCACCTTCCAGCTCGAGCCGCTCAAGGCCGCCACCAAAGCGCTGCACGAGGTCGATGCCGCACTTGCGCGCAAGGACAACGCGCAGGCGCGCACGCTGGCCAAGGAGGCGCGCGACCTGATCGCCGCCATGCCGATCACGGCCGAGCAGGCCGCGTCGCCGGAGATGCGGGCCGCGTTCAGCGGCGGCAAGCAGAAGACGGCGCGCCAGGCCGAGCTCGAGCAGCAATGGGCCGCTTTCGCCAAGGAGAAATACGCGCAGGCCAAGGCCAAGGCTGACGAGGCGCTGAAGCTCGTCCGCTAATGACGCTGGCCCATGCACGGTCTGCGGGCGCGCGCTTCGCCGGGGTACGGTCGCCGGGTCAGATCGCGCTGGCGCTGGCCATCGCGTTGTTCCTGGTCGCCTTCCTGGTCGTGCCGGTGGCGGCCGTGGTCTACGTCGCCTTCACCGAGAAGGGCTCCGGTGCGCTGACCCTGGTCAACTTCCTGGACTTTGCCCGCACCGACCTGTTCGTGCGCTCGTTCTGGAACTCGGTCTATGTCTCGGCGATGTCGGTGGTGGGCGCATCGCTGCTCGCGTTGCCGCTCGCCTATCTCACGACACGTTTCGAGTTCCGCGGCGCCGCCCTGGTGCAGACGCTGGGCTTCCTGCCGCTGATCATGCCGCCGTTCGTCGGCGCCGTCGCCATGCAGCTCCTGTTCGGCCGCAATGGCTCGGTCAACCTGCTGCTCGATGAATGGTTCGATTTCAAGATCGGCCTCATGGAAGGCCTGAACGGCGTCGTCTTCCTGCAGGCGATCCACTATTTCCCGTTCATCCTGGTCAATCTCTCGGCGGCGCTGCGCAACATCGACCGGGCGATGGAGGAAGCGGCGCAGAATCTCGGCTCGCATGGCTTTCGCCTGTTCCGCCGCATCGCCTTCCCGCTCGCCCTGCCGGGATATGTCGCCGGCGCCAGCCTGGTGTTCGTCAAGGTGTTCGACGACGTGGCGAGCCCCCTGCTGCTCAACGTCAAGGAGATGCTGGCGCCGCAGGCCTATCTGCGCATCACCTCGATCGGCATCGACGACCCGATGGGCTACGTGATCTCGGTGGTGCTGATCGCCATCGCCGTGCTCACCATGTGGGCGTCGGCGCAGGCGTTGAAGGGCAAGGACTACGCCACGACGCAGCGCGGTGGCGGAGGACTGGCGCGGCGCCGGCTCACCGGCGGCCGATCGGCGCTGGCCCATGCCGTGGTGCTCGCCGTGCTGGCACTGGTGCTGGCGCCGCATGTCGGATTGGTGCTGCTGTCGGTCGCCACGGTGTGGTCGTTCAGCCCGCTGCCGGACGGCTACACGCTCGCCCACTACGCGCGCGTGCTGGGCGACAGCTCGGCCTATATCGAGAACACGCTGCTCTACTCTGGTCTCGCTGCGGCGCTCGACGTGGCGATCGGCGGCGCCATCGCCTACCTCGTGCTGCGCACCCGCCTGCCCGGCCGACAGATGCTCGACTGGACGGCGGGCGCCGCGCTGGCGGTCCCCGGTGTCGTGCTGGGCATCGGCTACCTGCGCGCGTTCTATGGCGTGACGTTGCCGGGCGGCGTGCCGCTGGCCACCCTGTGGATCGTGATCGTGCTCGCCATCGCCATCCGCCGCCTGCCCTATGCGCTGCGCGCCGCCTATGCCGCCCTGCAGCAGATCTCGGTGTCGCTGGAGGAGGCGGCCGAGAATCTCGGAGCCACCAAGGCGCGTACGGTGCGGCGCATCATCGTGCCGCTGATGACCGGCGGCCTGCTCGCCGGCTTCGTCACCAGCTTCGCCACGGCGGCCGTCGAGCTGTCGGCCGTGCTGATGCTGGTGCAGAGCAATTCCGATGCGCCGCTCGCCTATGGCATCTACGTGCTGATGCAGACCCCCGCCGGCCGTGGCGCCGGCGCTGCCCTGGGCGTCATCGCCGTCGTCATCGTCGCCATTTGCATGGGCCTGTCGCAGCTCGCCGTCGGGCGCTCGCAACGGGCACGCGGGCTCGACCTGTGACCCCCCTCTCGTCCAAGGCCGTCGCGATCGATATTCGCGGCGTGAACCTTTCCTATGGTGCGACGCGGATCCTGAAGGATATCGACCTGTCGATCCGGCCCGGCGAGCTGTTCGCGTTCCTGGGTCCGTCCGGTTGCGGCAAGACCACCCTGCTGCGCCTGATCGCCGGGTTTGCCCAGGCCGAGACCGGGCAGGTTCTGCTCGACGGTCAGGACGTTGCCGCCCTGCCGCCATGGAAGCGCGATGTCGGCATGGTGTTCCAGAGCTATGCCCTGTGGCCGCATATGACGGTCGCGAAGAATGTCGCCTTCGGGCTCGAGGAGCGCCGCCTGCCGCGCCGCGAGATCGACAGAAAGGTCGCCGAGGCGCTGGCGCTGGTCGGGCTCGCCGACTTGGCCGATCGCCGTCCGGCACAATTGTCGGGCGGCCAGCAGCAGCGCGTCGCCGTGGCGCGCACCATCGCCATCGAGCCCAAGGTCCTGCTGCTCGACGAGCCGCTCTCCAACCTCGATGCCAAGATGCGGGTCGGCGTGCGGCGCGAGCTGCGCGCGCTGCAGCAGCGGCTCGGGCTCACCACCATCTTCGTCACCCACGACCAGGAAGAAGCCAATACGATCTGCGACCGCATCGCCGTCATCGAGTCAGGGGTGATCCGCCAGGTCGGCACGCCCATGGAGCTCTACGAACGGCCCGGCAATCTGTTCGTCGCGAGCTTTCTCGGCTCCGCCAACATCCTGGACGGCACGCGATCGGGCGACGTCTTCGAGGTCGCCGGGGGTGCGCGCCTGCCGCTGCCACCCGGCGTGCACCTGCCGGACGGCGCCAAGCTGGTCTTCAGGCCGCAACATGCGGCCCTGGCACAGGCTGGCGTGTTCCGTGGCCCGATCACGCAGCGTGAATTCCTGGGCGCCACCGTGCGCTACGGCGTGCACATCGCCGGCACAGACATCCTGGTCGACGCGCCATTCCAGTCGGGTCAGGAGCTGCGCGGCATCGGCGATATCGTCGGCGTCGACCTGCCAATCGAACGGGCGCTTTATCTCGCCGCCTGAGTCAGGAGCGTCAATCCATGAGCATCGGCCAGGCCAGCTTCGTGTCCCCCGCGCATCTCCGCGCTGCATGGGAAGATGCCCTCGAGGAACGGCTGCTCGAGGCAGGCTGCGTGGTGAGCAGCCGCGAAGTCTCGCGCGACGGGCCATGGAGGATCGAGATTGTCGGCGAGGTCGCGCAGGCCGCGATCGCTTCCGCGATCGACGAAGCATCACGCGCGCTCGGTCTCGAAGAACCTCAATGGCAGTGGGAGGCGCTGCCCGACAAGGATTGGGTGGCCGAGAACCAGCGCTCGTTCCAGCCCTTCACGATCGGACCGTTCTGGGTCCATCCCTCGCACACGACCGAGGCAGTGCCGACCGGCGCGCTTCCTTTGCGCATCGACGCTGGATTGGCGTTCGGGACCGGCACCCATGGCACGACGCGCGGCTGCCTGGAAATGCTGGCAACCCTCGATCCGGCGACGACCGCGAACGCCGTCGATGTCGGCTGCGGCAGCGGCATCCTCGCCATCGCCATGGCCAAGCTGTGGCGCCGTCCCGTGCTGGGCGGCGACAACGATGAGCAGGCGGTCGAGGTGGCGAAGGAGAACGCCGACCTGAACGGCGTCGGCCAGCTCTGCCACTTCGTCCATTCTGTCGGTCTCGGCGCACCCGAGCTCGCGGCGCAGGCACCCTACGATCTGATCGTGGCCAATATCCTGGCTGGCCCCCTCACCGAGCTGTCGGACGCCTTTGCCGCCGCGGTCGGAGCGGGCGGCCGGGTGCTGCTGAGCGGGCTGCTGGTCGAGCAGGCCGGTCATCTGCTGAGTGTCTATGCGCGCCGCGGCTTCGCTTTCGAGCGGCGGGTCGACCGGGAGACCCATGGTGCATGGTGGCGGACCTTGCTCTTGAGGCGGAGTCGACAGTCGTAATGTGATTTGCATACCATCGATGGCCAACGGTAGGATGAGCAGCAACTAATAGCGGTTGGGCGGCAGCGGCTGCCTGGATCTTGGGCCTTAATGGGGGATTCTTTGGCACGGACCATCAGGCCTGCGAGACGCGGCCTGCTACAGGCTTTTGCTTCCTCCCCAGCATCCCAGTCCCCGGTAAATCCCGTCTTTGACAATCAATTTCGTAGACC
>JAXMCP010000045.1:0-31914 GCA_046349295.1 Reyranellaceae bacterium | reverse complement strand
CGGCCGGGCGAGCTGGTGCCGGGATAGAGCACCAGGCCGAAGGCGTTGGTGCGGGCGAGCGGCATCAGCGCGGCCGCGCCGGTCTTGTCGCAGCCCGAGATGACGATCATGGCGTCGCCGTGATGCGCGTAGTGGCCGATCTCGAAGCAGTCGGCGACGACGTCGCGCGACACCAGGCTGTAGCCGGCAGTGGGAGTGCCCTGGGTCAGCGCGTCCGATACGGCCGGCGCGCCGACGACCAGCCCCTGCCCGCCGCGCTCGGCCACCAGCTCGACCAGCAGATCGGCGATCGAGCGCACGCGGTTGTTGCAGCGATGGGCATTGGTCCATGCGGCGGCGATGGTGACGATGGCGCTCGCCCCGGCGGCGCGGTCGGGCTCGAAGCCTGCCGCGCGCAGCTCGACGCGCGACTTCTTCCAATAGGTGCTGCTGTCTTGGGTCATGGATCATCCGCCTGATGTGAGTGTCGGAGGTTAGCGGAATCTGACGTCTTGAACGAAGCCGAAGGGAAGAACCCCATCGGCGCCCGCCAGAACCACGCTCTGTAGCTTCTGCCGGCGAGATCCTTCGCTCAGGGCGCGGTAAACTGCGCCCTGGCTCGAGACGACGAGGGGAGCAGACTACGTCCGCGGAAGCTGGTGCTTCAGGACCTTGCCCGTCGCATTGTGCGGAAGCTCGTCGATGAAGCGGACTTCCTTCGGCACCTTGAAGCGGGCGAGCTGGGTCCCGCAGTGCTCGATCACGGCGCCCTCGTCCAGGTTGGCGCCGGGCTTCAGGACGACGAAGGCGCGGCCGATCTCGCCCCATTTCTCGTGCGGCACGCCGACCACCGCGTTCTCCAGCACGCCGTCGAGCTGGTAGATCACGTTCTCGACCTCGACCGGATAGACGTTCTCGCCGCCGGAGATGAACATGTCCTTCCAGCGGTCGACGATATAGTAGTAGCCGTCCTCGTCCTGGCGCGCGGCGTCACCGGTGTGGAACCAGCCGTCGGCCGTGAACGAGGTGCGGTTGGCCTCCGGCCGGTTCCAGTAGCCCGGCGTCACGTTGGGCCCCTTGATCATCAGCTCGCCGGTCTCGCCCGGCTTCACCGGATTGCCATCGGGGTCGCAGATCGCGAGCCGCACGTAGAGCGGCGGCAGGCCGGACGAGCCGATCTTCGCCATCGCCTTGTCGGCCGACAGGAAAAGTCCCATCGGCCCGGTCTCGGTCATGCCCCAACCCTGGCGCAGCGCAATGCCCTTGCGGCCGTAGGTCTCGAGCAGCGACAGCGGCGAGGCCGCACCGCCCACGCCCATCGACCTGATGTGCGAGAGATCGGCTGCGGCGAAGCCCGGCTCCTGGGCCAGCATCAGGAAGTTGGTCGGCACGCCCAGAAGATCGGTGAGGCCGAGCTCGCGGTCGGTCAGCAGGCCGAGGAAGCGGCCGGGATCGAAGCTCCGCAACACCACATTGCAACCGCCGGTGTGGAAGGTCGGATTGGCGTAGACGTTGAGACCGCCAGTGTGGAAGGTCGGCAGAAACACCAGGTTCTTCGTGCGGGTCGTCAAGCCCACCGTCATGGCGCAGTGCAGGCTGTTGAAGACGCACATCTGGTAGGTGATGCGTGCGCCCTTGGGCCGGCCCGTGGTGCCCGACGTGTACATCACGGTCCAGGTGTCGGCGAGATCGAGCGCCGGCGGCGCGAGCGTGCCACGCGCGCCGGCAAGGCCCGTCTCGTAGGCGCTCGCCTTGCCGTTGGCGAGGTTCGCGGTGTGCGGTACCGACGCGAGCGTCGCCACCTTCAGGGCGGCATCGGTGAACTCGTCACCATGGATCAGCACGACGGGCGTCGCATCCTTGCAGATGAATTCGAGCTCGGGCACGGCGAGCCGCCAGTTCAGCGGCAGGAAGACGGCGCCGAGCCGCCGGCAGGCGAACTGCAGCTCGAAGACATCGGTGTCGTTCATGCTGAGCACGGCGACACGATCGCCGGGTTGGACAGCAAAGGCATCACGCAGCCACAGCGCGGCGCGGCTCACCCGCTGGTCCATCTCGGCATAGGTGAAGCGCCGGCCCGAGGAGAGATCGTGCGCCGCCTCGGACGACGGCGCGAAGCGGGCGTGGTGGGCGATCCAGTCTTCCGCGGAGATACCCGATGTCATCAGTTTCCTCATTCATTGTCATGCGCGCGGTCCGGAAGAATCTAACCGACCAGCGGGATCACCTCGGCGGCGAAGTGTTGCAGCCGCTCGATGCTGCCGGCGATCGATTCGCCGCGACAATCGAAGATCAGCTCGTGCACGCCGATCGCGGCGTAGGAGCGGATGTCGCCGGCGATCTCGTGCGGACTGCCGGAGAAGCTGCGGCGCGTGCCATCGCGGTCGGGCACCGTCGAATCGTAGAGCGGCGCCTTGTAGGAGACGAGGATCTTCGAGAAATCGCGGCGCTCGGCGTCACTCAGCCGCTTCAGCGTATCGATATGGGCCAGCATCTCCTGCGGTGGCAGCGGCGAAGCGGCGATGGCGCCGACCGGGTGCCAACCATCGCCGTGGCGTGCGGCACGGCGCAGCGCGGCCGGTGAATGGCCGCCCACCCAGATCGGCGGATACGGCTTCTGCAGGGGGAACGGCTCGCACCTTATGTCGGTGTAGTCGTAGAACTTGCCCTTGAAGGTCGCGGGCGAGGTCGTCCAGAGCTGCTTGAAGATCGCCAGCCATTCGTCGGTCACGGCGCCGCGGCGTGCGAAGTCCGGGCTGTGCAGCGCCTGGAACTCCTCCTCGAGCCAGCCGACGCCGACGCCCAGGGTGACCCGGCCGCCCGACAGCACATCGAGGGTCGCCACCATCTTGGCGGTCAGCACGGGATTGCGATAAGGCAGCACCAGCACCGAGGTGACCAGCCGCAGCCGCTCGGTGGCGCCCGCCACCACGCCCAGGATGGCGAAGGTCTCGAGGGCGTCGCCGCCGCCGGGATGCTTCCTATCGAGCGTGTAGGGATATTCCGACTTGCTCTCGACCGGGAAGACGATGTGGTCGGCGATCATCGCCGAGTGCAGGCCGAGCCGCTCGCCCTCACGGGCGAGCGCCAGGATGCCGTCACGCGTCGCCGTCGGCCCGCGGGTCGGCAGGTAGAAGCCGTAGCGCATGGCCTAGTGGCGGCTCATCTCGGCGCGGCCGACCACCATGTGATGGACCTCGTCCGGCCCGTCGGCGAAGCGCAGATGGCGCTGGTTGACGTACATCTCGGCGAGCGGCGTCCATTGCGAGATGCCGGTGGCGCCGTGGATCTGGATCGCCTGGTCGATGATGGTGCAGACCTTCTCGGGCACCATCGCCTTCACCATGCTGACCCAGACGCGAGCTTCGCGGTTGCCCAGCACGTCCATCGCCTTGGCGGCCTTCAGCACCATCAGCCGCATGGCCTCGATCTCGATGCGGGCGCGCGACACCGTCTCGAGGTTCTTGCCGAGCTGGATCAGGGGCTTGCCGAAGGCGACCCGCTTGGAGCCGCGCTTGACCAGCAGGTCGAGCGCCTTCTCGGCCTGGCCGATCGAGCGCATGCAGTGATGGATGCGGCCGGGTCCCAGCCGCACCTGGGAGATCTCGAAGCCGCGGCCCTCGCCCAGCAGGATGTTCTCGGCCGGTACGCGAACGTTGTCGAACTTGATGTGCATGTGGCCGCGCGGCGCGTGGTCGTGGCCGAACACGTGCATGGGGCCGAGGATGTGGACGCCGGGCGTGTCCTTCGGCACGAGGATCTGCGACTGCTGGAACTGCGGCGAAGCCTCGGGGCTGGTCTTGACCATGCAGATCATGATCTTGCAGCGCGGGTCGCCGGCGCCGGAGATGTAGTACTTCTCGCCGTTGATCACCCATTCGTTGCCGACCAGCTCGGCACGCGTCGAGATGTTCTTGGCATCGGACGAGGCGACGCCCGGCTCGGTCATGGCGAAGGCCGAGCGAATCTCGCCGTTGAGCAGCGGCTTCAGCCACTTCTCCTTCTGCTCTGGCGTGCCGACGCGCTCCAGCACCTCCATGTTGCCGGTGTCGGGGGCCGAGCAGTTCAAGGTCTCCGATGCCAGCGGCTGCTTGCCGAGCTCGGCGGCGATGTAGGCGTAGTCGAGGTTGGTGAGGCCGCGGCCGATGTCGTTGTGGGAGGGCAGGAAGAAGTTCCACAGGCCCGACGCCTTGGCCTTGTTCTTGGCGACCTCGAGCAGCTCCAGCTGGCCCGGCGCCCAGCTCCACGGATCCTTGCGGTTCTCGCCCAGACGGTAGAACTCGTCGGCCATCGGCGCCACGTTCTCGTCGATGTGCTTCTTCACCGCGTCGAACAGGGGCTGCGCCGCCTTCGACATTGCGAGGTTGTTGAGCTCGGCATCGAGGTCGGGACGTGGCGCAGCGGGGACGGTGGCGGCTTTCTGTCTCATCGGGCTTTCCTCGTTTTTCCTGGTCCATCCCTACAGACCCGGCGGGCCCGGTCAATCGGGCAATCCCGGCAGGCGAGGCGATTGACAAGGCCCAGGGCGGGCAGGAAAGGTCACTCGCACCGATGACCTTCAAACGGCTGACAACGCTCGCCCAGGAGGCACCCGACCACTGGCGTGACTGGGTTCTGGCAGGACTGACCCCGCTCCTGCTGATCGATCTGTTCGTCGTGGCGCCCTTGGGCGCGGCCCACTTGATCAATGTCCGCCCGTTCCGGGCCACCATGCTCACCCTGCTGGCGCTTGGCCTGCTGTTCCTGTCGCGCAGCATCGCCCCCGTGATCTGCCTGGTAGTGGCGATCGGCCTCAACGTCGTGGCCTTCGTCCTGCATCTGCGCGGCGGCTCCCCAAGCGTCGACATCAGCCTCGAGGGGTTCGGCCGGCTGCTGATCGCCGCCGTCATCATCTGGGTGGTGGGCCGCGCCGTGCTCTCGCCGGGACGCATCACCTATCACCGGGTGATCGGCGCCGTCCTGCTCTATCTCGCCATCGGCCTGTTGTTCGTGGGCCTGTACACGCTGGTCGACGTCGCCCACCCCGGATCGTTCAAGGGCATGGCGGTGGTCGACGAGCTGCCTCTGCCGAGCGAGTTCGTCTATTTCAGCTTCACCACCCTGACCACCGTCGGCTTCGGCGACGTCGTCCCGGTCAATCCGATCGCCCGCAGCCTGTGCAACGTCGAGTCGATCATCGGCCAGCTCTACCCGGCGACCCTGCTGGCCTACCTCATATCCTTCGACGTCTCGTCACGACGGTGAGCCCGGTGTCTTCTGGACCGCGCGCGCCTGCCCCGAGCTTGCCGAAGGGTCTCGCGCGGTCCGGAAAAGCATGAGCCTAGGCATTGCGCCCGCTCCATGGATCACGCTCGAGGACGCAGTTCCGGGGATCGGCGGCATCGTAGAACACCTCGACGACCCTGCCGACCGGGTAACGCTCGAGCGTGGCGTCGGTATTGAGAGTCTCGCCGATGCTGACACGGTTGCCGCGCCAGGTGCGGCCGGCGACGGTGAACTCGTACTCGACCACCGCGACGGTCGTCACGGTCACCTGGTCGGCATCGTTGGTATGGCGCTCCTCCTGGTTCTCGGAGCGCACGATGCGACCCATTGTCGAGGGCCAGGTCGCCGCGCGGCGCATCTCGATCAGCTTGACCAGGATGGCGACGACCACCAGGACGACCATCGGCAGGAAGATCAGGCCGATCCAGAAGAAGTCCGAGTTGCCGAACGGCAGCGCCTCGCGCCATGCGTTGTGGCGGCCGCGCAGGAGCATGAAGGCCAGCACGACCAGGACGACCGAGCCCACGATGATGGCGAGCGCCCAGGTCGGCGGCTTGAAGGCCCTGCCGGCCCGGCTCGCCCTCGGCAGCGCCTCCCAGAACGGCGCCGTCATCCAGCTCGGGTCGCCGGCTTGCATCTTGACCAGGATGTCCTTGAGCTGCGTCGCATCGAGCGGTGGTTTGGCGACCAGGTCGCGTCCCTGGGTCGTGGCGCTGACGTCGAACGTGCCGTCCGACCGGACGTCGGCGTCGATCACGGTGCCGTCCCCGGAATCGAGGGAGAGATACCAATCCTCGGGAAGCGGCGTGGCATCGACCGCGCGCTCGATGTCATCGGCCGACGGACCGGCCGTGGTGACGTCGTTGACGCACAGTTCCATGCCCGACTATCCCCCGATATCGCAGCCTCCCGCCAGGGGGTGTGCCCTATGCGTTCCGGGCAATTGCGCCTCCCTGGGCAGCCCGGTAGCGTGCCGGCTCACCACGCGACGGAGCGCAGCCATGCAGACCTTCGCAGGGAAGGACGCCGGCCAGGCGCCGGCGGCCCGGACGCGCACGGGCGCGGGTCGGCCGGCCAACCCGATCGCTCAAGATGACCTCGCCCTGCGTGCGAGCCTCGCCGACATTCCGATCCTGCCCGGCGATTCCACCGGCTCCGCCTCCGACCTGCACCGCCAGGCGGCGGGGCGCGGCCCGTCGTCGGTGCCGGCGAGCGTGCGCGAGGTGCTGCGCCGGCCGGGACAGTCGCTGCCCGCTGGCGTGCGCGGCGAGATGGAGACCCGTCTCGGCTGCGACTTCAGCGACGTGCGGCTGCATACCGACGAGGAGGCCGGCAAGTCGGCCGCCGCAGTGGCGGCCGAGGCCTATGCGGTCGGACGGCACATCGTATTCGGCGCTGGCCACTTCGATCCGGGATCGCTGGCCGGCCGCCGGCTGCTGATGCACGAGCTCGCCCATGCGGCGAGCCTGCCGCGCGGCGCCGCACTCCCGGCTGGCGAATTGCGCATCAGCACACCAGCCGAAGCGGCCGAGCGTCACGCGGTCGCCATCGCCGAGGGGGCGATGGCGCTGCCGGCCACGACCACCATCGTGTCGCCGGCACTCTACCGACAGCCGGCGCAGCCCGTGGCGCTGAACGGCGTGAGCGTGAACCACGATCGCGTATCGGTGCCGCCGCCCGCCGGCCACGGACTCGCGGCGACCATCGATCCCGCCAATGCGACGGCCGTGACGCTCGCCCTCGCCGCCGGCACCGCAACGCTCGCCAAGGGCACCAAGATCGACAACACGACCGGTGCAATCACGATCGACAGCAAGCAGACCGGCGGCAACGCCAGTGTCGAGGCGTCTCAGACCATAGGCACGACCACGACCACGCAATCGGCCGGCTTCAACTTCACCGCCATGCCGGGAAAGATCACCGGCACAACCGCGTCGGCGCTCGGCACCGCCGGCTTCTATGGCGGCAGTTTCGTGCACACGTTCGCCCCGCCCAAGGGCAGCAGCGCATCCGCGCTCGAGCTCGCGCACATCAACGAGAAGTTCGCCGCCGGGAGCGGCACCAGCCTCACGATCACCGGCAAGCTCGGGACATTCAATATCACGATCAACGATCCGGACTTGGCGACCGATGGCTGGGATCTCGACTCCTCTGGCACGATGACCGGAACCGACGATGTCGATTTCGACCAGGCGACTGCCGACGCGCGGCCCTTCGTCGCCAATGCCTCCAACAAGACACCGGCCAACCGCCTGCCGCAGGCAATCGCGGTGACTCAAAGCCTGCGCAACCTGAACTTTCCCGCCCAGACATACGGCGCCACGGTCGCCACGACGACACACCGGCGGGCGATCGAGGATCGCAGCGGCAAGCTGAAGGCGGTGACCAGCGCCAATGCCACGGGAATCAAGGTAGAGATCGAGGAAACCTACGCCGGGCCGACCGTGTTCCGAAACGCCAAGGCGACCCCCACCTCGGTCCCGGCAACCGCGACAGCGCCGCCGGGCGGCACTGCGCCCGCCGCCACGACCTCGACCATCACGGTCGACGCCGAGGGTGGCGGAACGCCGATGTTCAGCGTCAACGCACCCGATCTCGGCTGCACCATCGACGCGGCCGGCGTGCTTACCCCGGGCACCACCAAAGGCAAGGTCACCGTGCAGGCCGGCGACGGCACGAACTTCGACGAGACCAAGGTGGCGATCACGTAACCAAGGGGCGCGGGCCCGCCGTCGCCGCCGAAATCATAACGGCCCGGATCCGCGAAGTGCGATTGGCCTGAGCCGCGGTTCATGGATGGGCTGCGATGAGCACCTCCGCGTTCTTGATGCCTGCCAGCACGGTCGTCGGATCGGAGGTCACCGCGTGCAGGAGGCTGGTCGCCGCCACGTTGTCGCTCGTCCCCAGCCACGTCGTGTGATGCTCCTGCTGCTCGTGCACGTAGGCGAGGCTCACCGCCACCTTGCCCATCAGGGTGGTGATGTCCTTGCCTTCAGGCGTGTCCTGCGCCCCGCTCATGATGTTGATCAGCACCGAGCCCACGAACTGGCCGGCCGCCAGGGTCGCCTTGACCTGGCCGGTCCAGTAGGCCAGCCCCGCCGCATCTGACCCGCGGTTGAACAGGTTGTTGTAGACGCTGTCGATGAACGAGGCGATCTGGCTGTCGCTCGAGCCCTGCGGATGCGCGAGGAACGGATAGAGCGCCCTTGCCTCGTCGCTGACGCCGAACGCGCTCGCGATGTTGGCGAACAAGGCCGCGCCGCCTTGCGTTGGCAGGTTGATGTTGAACTGGTTGACCCAGAACACGAACCCGCTTGAATCGGCGCCGCGGCCGAAGAAGGCGGCATAGGTCGAGGCGATCTGCTCCTCGGCATTGAGCGCCAGCAGGTTGAGCGTCGTCGACGGGCCGCCGCTCAACACCGGCACGACGTAGATCGTCGCTTGCCCGTCCTGCCCGCCGCCCGCTCCGGCGGCGGCGTGGTAAGTGAACGAATCGACGCCGAAATAGCCGAAGATCGGCGTATAGGTGAAGCCGCCGTTGCCGGCCAGCTGCAATGCACCGTGGGCCGGGCCAACCAGCACCGACGCGCTGGTCGCGCCCTGGTCGTTGGCCAGCACGCCGGTCGTCGCAGCGACGTTCAGCGTCAGGTTCTGCTGGATGGTGTAGGCATCGTCGTGCGCCGTCACCACGCTGTCGTCGGTCTGGATCGTTCCCGCGGCAGAGGCGATGCCCATGGTCAGGCCGGACGAGACGTTGGCCAGGGTGACGATGAAGCCTTCGTCGGCCTCGATCGCCGCGTCGCCGACGACATTGACCGTCAGCACCTTGCTGGTCTCGCCGGCGGCAAAGGTCACCGTCCCGGCCGGCAGCGCGCCACCCGCGAAGTCGGCGCCATTGGCCGGACTGGCGCTCGCGCCCGTCACCGACCAGTCGACCGATTGGGCGGCGACCGGCGGCTGGCTCAAGCTGACCGTGAAGGTGTAGGCCGTGCTGCCACTACTGCCTTCCAGCTTCACCGCCGACAGGGCAGCGATCGACACGGTCGAACGATCGTCGTTCTGGATCGTGCCGCCGGCCGTCGCGGTGCCGATGGTGGCGCCCGAAGACGCCCCGGACAGGGTGACGGTGAAGGTCTCGTTGGCCTCGACGACGGTGTCACCCGATACGTTCACCGTCACCGTCTTGCTGGTCTCGTTGGCAGCGAAGCTCACGCCGCCCGACGGCAGCGCGCCGGCAAAATCGGCCGCGTTGCCGGGATTGGCCCCGCTGCCCGTCACCGCCCAGCTCGCGCTCGCGGCGACGTCCGTGCGACCGGTCCGCGTCACCATGAATGTGAAGCCGGTCAGGCCGCCGTTGCCCTCGTCGCGGATGGCGTTCAAGGCGGCGATCGAGAGGATCGCCGGCCCGTCGTCGTTGGCGATGATTCCGGTCGTGCCGGCGTGGCTCGAATCGATCGAGGCGCCGATCGCGTTGGCGAGGGTGACGACGAAGCTCTCGACGCCTTCGTCCACCGTGTCGCCCCGAACGCCGATATCGATCACATGGCTGATCTCGCCGGCGCCGAAGATCACAGTGCCGCCCGGCAGAGCGCCGCCGCTGAAGTCGCTCTTGTCGGCGCTGACCGAGGTCGCCGGCGCGACCGACCAGTCGACTGCCGCCGCGCCGGTCGTGTCACCGGCCCGCGTCACCGTGAAGGTGAAGGACGTGGTGCCGCTGTTGCCTTCATTCTTGTTGGCGTTGAGCGGTGCAATCGAGAACATCGGCGGCGCGGTCGAGGCGAAACCGAAATCGCCAGCCGCGAGGCTGCCCTTGTCGACATTCTGCAAGGTGAGCATGTCGCCGTTGCCGAGATCGATCACCGTGTCCTTGCCGACCTGGCTGGCCTTGCCCAGCACGGCCGCGAGATCGACCAGCGCGGGCACGAGCGACAGGTTCACCTTGTCGGTGCCCGGCGTGAAGTCGGTCACGATGTCGGCGCCATAGCCGGTCGAGAAGACGATCGTATCGGCGCCGGCGCCGCCGACCAGCGCGTCGGCACCGGCGCGGCCATCCAGCGTGTCGTTGCCGATGTCGCCATCCAGGCGGTTGGCTCCGGCGTCGCCATAGAGTCCATCGTCGCCGCTGCCGCCGATCACGGCCTCGATGCTGATCAGCGTGTCGACCCCGATCTGCGGCCCGATCGCGCTGGCGCTGCCGGTCGACAGGTCGACCAGCAGGCCGACCGCGACTGCGGCGTAGCTCGCGGTGTCGGTGCCGGCGCCGCCGTCATAGCTGTCGTTGCCGCCATCGGCCGAGCCGACAATCGTGTCGTTGCCGTTGCCGCCGCGCACGGTGTCGCCGCCGTTGCCCGCATCGATCGTGTCGTCACCGTCGCCGCCGTCGACCACGTCGTCGCCATCGAGGCTCTTTATCGTATCGTTGCCGCCGTTGCCCAAGACGACGTCGGCGTTCGCCGACGCCTTGGGTTGGCCGGCCGGGCTGACGATGCCGTCGATGATGTCGTCGCCCGCCGTCCCGACGATCAGGTTACCGACCGGCAGGTTGAAATCGTCCTGGTGCAGCTTCGACATGTCGACGCCCGCCAGCACAAGCTTGTTGCCGCCGCCGAAATCGATCTCGCTGTTCAGGCCGACCTGCTTGGTCGCGACAAGGAGCTCGGCGAAGGTGGCGAAGCCCTGGTTCACCTGGATGCGGTCGACCGTGCCCTGCCCGGCGACGAAATCCATGATCGTGTCGACGCCGTCGGCGGCATAGACGAACAGGTCGTCGCCGGCGCCGCCGGTCAGCATGTCGTCGCCGGGACCGCCCACGATGACATCGGCGCCGTCGCGGCCGTCGATCGTGTCGTTGCCTCCGCCGCCCTCGATATGCTCGCCGTTGCTGCTGCCGGTCAGCGCATCGGCGAAGGCGCTGCCGATCGCCACCTCGAAGCCCGACACCGTCGCGGTGCTGCCGGCGACGGTGGCCGTGCCGGCGGCCAGCGACAGCGTGACGGCGCTCGCCGCCGCGGCGAAGCTCAACGTGTCGATATCCGCGCCGCCCAGCAGCGTGCCGCTGCCGCCGGCGCTCAGGATGACGTCGTTGCCCAGCCCGCCATCGAGCGTGCCGGCGCCGACACCGCGGCGGATCACGTCGCCGAACTTCGTGCCGACCACCGATTCGACGTTGAGCAGCGTGTCGATGCCCTCGCCGACTGCGACCCCGGTCACCAGGTCGACCGTCACTGCCGCAGGCGCCCCGGAATAATCCGCGGTATCGGTACCGGCGCCACCGTCGAGCACGTCGTTGCCGACGCCGCCCTTCAGCACGTCGTTGCCCAGTCCGCCGACGATGTAATCGTCCCCGCCCTGGCCATCGAGCACGTTGCCGCCGTCGTTGCCGATCAGGATGTTGGCCACCCCGTTGCCGACGCCGAACAGGTCGGCCGCGCCGAGAAGCTGCAGGTTCTCGATATTGTCGGCGAGCACGTAGCTGATGAACGAATAGACGCTGTCGGCGCCCTCGCCCACCACCTCGGTGATCCTGTCGCCAGGATTGTCGACCACGTAGCTGTCGTTGCCCGCACCGCCGATCAACGTATCGGCGTCGCCTCCGCCGTCCAGGATGTTGGCAAACTCGTTGCCGACGATCAGGTTCTGCCCGCCATTGCCGTAACCTGCGATGGCCTGGGGCCCGACGAGATAGAGGGCCTCGACATTGGCCGGCAACGCGTAGGTCACCGACGAGAACACCGTGTCGAACCCGCCGCCGGTCACGATTGCGCCGCCGACGTTGGTGCCCGGCAGATCCTCGATGACCACGTCCCGTGCATTGTCGACGTAGTAGGTGTCGTCGCCGCCGAAACCGCGCATCGTATCGATGCCGGTCTTGCCGTCGAGGATGTTTCCGGTGTTGTCGTTGAACTGGCCGTAGATCAGGTTGTCGAGCTCGTTGCCGGTGCCGCGCACCGCCGTGCTGGTCAGCGACAGGTCTTCGACGTTGGGCCCGAGCGTATAGTCGAACCAGGCGACAACCGTGTCGATGCCTTCATTGAGATTCTCGGTCACGCTGTCGCCCGGGACGTCGACGCCGTAGACGTCGTCGCCGGCACCGCCGATCATGGTGTCGTTGCCGAGCTGGCCATCGATCGTGTTGTTGGCGCTGTTGCCGATGATGACATTGTCGAAGTCGTTGCCGTAGCCGTTGATCGGGTCGGAGCCGATCAGCGTCAGGTTCTCGATGAAGCCGACGCCCAGCAGCTTCGAACCGGGCAGGATCAGGGTGATCGACGTCTCGACCGTGTCGATGTCTGGCCCCGCCTTCTCGTTGACGTAGACGATCGTGTCGCCGGGATTGTCGATGACGTAGGTGTCGGGGCCGTCGCCGCCGTCCAGCGTATCGGCGCCGGCCTTGCCGTCGAGCCTGTTGGCCGCCGAGTTGCCGATGATGATGTTGCCGAGATCGTTGCCGAAACCGTCGATCGCCTTGGTGCCCTGCAGCGTCAGGTTCTCGACATAGGCCGGCAGGGTGAAGGTCGCCGTCGAGAAGACCTGATCGGTGCCCTCGTCGGGCAGTTCCACGATGGCGTCGAAGGTCTCGTCGACATGGTAGGTATCGTCGCCCTTCTGGCCGATCATGGTATCGGTGCCGGGGCCGCCATCGAGGTCGTTCGCACGGTCGTTGCCGCGCAGAACGTCGATCGCGTTGCCGCCGATCGCGTTCTCGATCCAGCCGTACTCGATGCCGGTCTTGCCGTCGACCCACAGGGGCGCGAGGCCGATATTGTCCTGCAGCCGGCCGACCGTGGAATAATGCTCCGGGTTGAGGTCGATCGACGCCTCGTCGCTCTGGCCGTAGGCGCTGATCGTGTCGGTGCCACCGGCATCCCAGATCGTCAGAATCGTGTCGGCGTGATCGCCGAACGGATAGATGCGGGTCGTGCCGGCGACTGCCGGCCCGAAATAGGTGTCGTCCTCGGTTCGGGTATCGAGGTTCGGCCCGTACAGCGCCCACGCCGCCTTGATGTCGAGCAGCATGGGCGTGATGGGATAGATGCCGGCCTTGAGATCGATCCCGCTTTCGTCCGGGATCAGCCGATAGGACATGACCGTATCGTGCTGGCTGTAGCCTTTGTCGTTCCCGTCGCCGTTGGGATGATCCAGGCCGATCGCGTGGCCGAATTCGTGGAGGAAAGTGAACGCCCCGTAATCCTGCAGCCCGGGATCGATGATCCCCTGCCCGCCGTTGTCGTTCACCCAGATGTCGCCGTGCGGGCTTGGCGTGCCGATCGTGGCGCCAAGTGGAGCCTGGGCGTTCTCGCCAAGCAGCTTGGATTGGACCACCGCCCCCGGATAGGTCGAAAGAACGGGTGCGCCCGGCGTGCCAGGCGGCAACCCGGCGATGCCGAAATCGTCGGTACCGTCGGTCGAGTAGGCGCTGAAGGCACCGAAGATGATGTCGCTGCTCACGACGGCACCGGCCCGCACCTGGTAGACCCACAGGCCGTTGACCCCGGTGTTGCCCGGCGTCGCCGGCAGATTGAGCATCGCCGATTCGAGGCCGGACGCCGGCACCTCTTCGAACTTGCCGGTGCCCGAGGTCCAGCCGGCGTGCGCGGTGGTCCCGCCGAGACCGCTCTTGCCTCCGCTGGCGTCGCCCGCCGTCCACTGGACCTGCTGGTAACGGAAGACGATGTCGAAATCGTCGCCGGTCGCTCCCTTGCCGGCGCCGCGATCGTAGAGCTGGACCTGGAAGAAGTTGGCCTTCGGTACGTGGCTGGCGTCCGGGACGCTGTAGTAGTCGACTCCCGGCCAAGTAGCGGTGAAGACATGGTTGATTGTGTCGAGGTCGTAGACGACCTGCGGCGGGTTGTTGACCGGATCGCTGGTGTCGAGACGGGTGTCGACGTCGGCCCAGAACGGCGCGATCAGCGGCGTGCCACCCCCGGTGATCGTGGACGGGGTGAAGGTGCTAACCGCGCTGCCGAACGACACGCTGCCGTTCAGGTTGACGAACAGATCGTGATAGGTCGTGCCGAAGAAGTTGAGGCCGTTGGCGAACACCGAGTCGATGTTGACCTGCGGATTGGGGGAATCGTCGCCACGCGCCAGCGTGTTCTCGCCGAACCCCGTCGCACCGCCGAGCCCGCCGACCAACGTGCCGTCGCCGGTAACTTTCGTTCCAGGCCCGGTTCCGCCGCCGACGCCGACCTTGACCGCATTGATGCTCGCGATCTCGTTCCAGGCATTGACCGCGCGGATTGCCGCCGCCTGTTGCGCGGGGTTGAGCAAGACGGTGGCATCGAGCGGGACGATCTCGTCGACGACACCCTTGTTGAATTCCAGGATCTGGACGGCATCGTTGCCCGGATGGCCGTCGTAGTCGACCTGGGGATAGTACCCCGGGACCTTGGTCGGGAACGAATAAGTGATGGTGCCGGAGCCGTCGTGCCAGCGCCCGCCCCCGCGCAAAATCGCCGTGTAAAGGACCATCGCACACCCCCAATGGTTTCGGGAAACGCCCTCACCACGCAGCGCGATACGCTCGCTTCAAGTCCTCGGACTTACACCCTTGAAACCGGGCGCCAACCCCAGGCGACCGGTTCCACATTCAGTGTACCACGACGAAGAAGAAGTGCTTATGCCGATTCTGTGGCGACTTTTTGTTGAGGCGGCGGCCATGGCGACCGCCTCGCAACGGCGAGGCGATCACGTGCAATGCCGGTGCGCTGTGTCGCGGAACGCCTACCAGAAGCGGCGCGAGCCAAAGAAGGTCACCAGAGTGTTCTCGTCCCGATGCCGCGCTCCCAAGGACGCCCCTGCACACGCCGCCGCGCACGCCACCGCCAGGATCGCGGCCGCGGCGAAGGCGGCGATCAAGGCGCCCTTGCGGGCGGCGTCGGCGGCATCGCGGGCCTTCTGCTCTGCCGCTTTGAGACTTGCGAACGCATCGTCCACCCGCTTCTCCGCCTCTGCCTGAGGCAAGCCGGTCTGACGCACGACCAGACGCGCCAGCATCGTGCGGTCATTCGCGTCGAGCTGCGGGTTCTCGAGATTGGCAGCGAAGGCGCGCGCCACAGTGGGTGCGAGGTCGCCTCGGGCCGCGGCGCCCGGCGGCGGCGCACCGTCGGCCGGGGCCAGTACCCGGTCTACAGCGTAGTCCGTGGGCGTTGCAGCGAGCGGGGCCGTCGCCGCGCCGATCGCGGGATTGCCCGCCGCTCCAGCCGCCCCGGCAGCCACCACTGCCGTCGTCGACTCCATGGCGGTCTTCACCGCCCCTGTCGCCCCGGAAACCGCCAACACGCTACCGATCACGATGCCGAGCGCCCACACGCCAAACCCGTGAGCGCCGTCGCGGAAGTGGGATTCGACGGTGTTTGCGCCGACCCATGCACTGCGCGTCCGCCCGGCCAGATAGCCGCCCAGGGCGAAGCTCACGCCCACCACCAGCACGGCATAGGTTGCCGACAGGATGCCGATCGCCTTGGCGGACAGCCCGGCATAGGGGTACGGGGAAACGCTGCTGAGACCGAGAGCCGCGCCGAACGTCAAGAGGACGATCGAGATGGCGCTCGCGCTCAGCGTGCCCAGGATGACCGGCCCCCATTCGAAATAGCGAACTGTGATTGGTCCGGCGGTCGCTTCGACCGCATTGACTTCGACCGTGCGAGCTACAGCCATCTGCCCCTCCTCAGCGCAGTCCGAGGAAGGACAGGATGAACATCACGATGACGACCAGTCCGACAAGATAAACGATTCCGTCCATTTCGAATCTCCCTCTCGGGCGGGAAACGGAGCGAACAGGGCAAAGTTCCCAACTATTGCCGCCAGCGTTCGAAGCATGACCGACGGGGATCCGGCATCTTGCGATATTCCGCCGACGACGGGGTCTATCGGCTTCTGCTCCGGCAACGAATGGCAATACGTGCCGTTGTCGCAAAAGAATAATCATCGAGAGAGGATTCAATGTTCAGAAAGCTCATGATTGCCGCGTTGCTCAGCAGCGCTGCTGCCGTTGCATACGCCCAGACCCCGCCACAGCAGGCTTCAACGCCGCCATCCAGCGCCGCGACGGCTCCCCACGATGGCATGGCGTCGGCCGACACGCGCAAGCTGATCGGCCGGAACGTCAAGAACGCCGACAACGAGACCATTGGCGAGATCAAGTCGATTCACATCGGACCGACCGGCAAGGTCGACAGCGTCATGGTCGGCGTGGGCGGCTTCCTGGGCGTCGGCGAGCGCGAAGTCAGCCTGAAGTGGTCCGATCTCATGATCTCCAACAATGGAGAGACCGTGAAGGTCAACATGACAAAGGAGCAACTCAAAGCCATGCCGGCCTATCGCTACAAGGACGAGGGGTGGCGTGGCCAGGTCTTCACCGACAAGGGCCCCTGGACGGCCGAGCCGCGCAGCGCCGCCGCCGACCGCACGCCGCCGGCGGCGGGGACGGATACACGTGGCCCGGCGCGTGATCAGGCAGCTTCGGTCAAGGGCGACTTCAACGCGGACGGCAACATGTCGGGCAGCGCCATCATCGGCGCGTCCATCCGCAACGAGGCAAAGGAGACGGTCGGCAAGATCGACGACGTCTTCATCGACAAGAACGGTGCGATCAAGACCGTCGTGGTCTCGGTCGGCGGCTTCCTCGGCGTCGGCTCGAAGGACGTCGCCGTGAAATGGGAGGACATCAAGTTCGAGCGCGACGGGAATTCCGTTGTGCTGGTGACCAGCTGGACGAAGGAGTCGCTGAAGGCGATGCCAGACTACAAGAAAGAAAGCCGCCTGGCTCGCTGAGCAAGGAAAACGAGAAAGGCCCACCCCGAAGGGTGGGCCTTTTTTCGTCATCTGGAACCCGGCGTCCTACCAGAAGGTCGGCGCGTTGTAGTACTTGTCGACTTGACGGCCATATTCTGGAGTCCAGCGGAAATCGTCGTCCATATCGTACGTCGGCGCCGTCTCCAGCTTCGTCTTGTCGAGATTGACGACATAACCACCCTTGCTCTCATCGTACTTGAGGGTGGACCAGGGCAGCGGGTGGTATTTCTCGCCGATGCCGAGGAAGCCGCCGAACGACATGACGGCATAGATTGCCTTGCCGCTCACCTTGTCGAGCATGATGTCCTCGACCGTCCCGAGCTTCTCGCCAGCGAGGTTGTAGACGTTGGTGCCTTCCACCTTCTCGGCAGCGATGAGGGTACCGGACGTGATCTTGGTTGCTTCAGGGGTCAAAGCTATCTCCTTTCGTCGCAGGGAGGCGTTGATGAGAGGAGGCCGGAGCAGCAACGCCCTAGCTGATCGGCCTTTGTCGTTATCGTCGCGGTCAGGCTAGCTGCTGCGTGAACGCCGGGCCGGGACCTTCTTGCCTTTCTTGCGGGCTTCCGAGAGCCCAATGGCGATGGCCTGCTTGCGGCTGGTCACCCGTCCGCCACGGCCGGCCTTGCCACGCCTGAGCGTGCCCTTCTTGCGGCGCTCCATGGCGCTCTTCACGTCCTTGCTCGCCTTGCGCGAATACCTGGCCATATCAGGTCCTCCTCGTGTGCACGGGCAGTGACCAGCTAACAGCCCGATCGCATCGACGGTTTCACCCACCGGCTAATTTTTGTCGCGATGAGGAACGTCCGATCGACTGCCGGACGGCCGGGCGGTGGTGGAACGGCGAATCCGGAGCCGGAGCGGACCGCCGCGCACTATCGGGAGCTGGAGGGCCGACCGATTCGTCTTCCTCGCCTCGCCGCAGTGCTCGAGCTGCATCACCGCAGAAATCCTGCCCGTGATCGGCGGTTCCCAGATTGGCATCGGCGGATGCAACGCTGCGGTTCACTCGCCGTTCAACGCAGACCCGAGCCGAAACCACAAAGGAGAAGGATCTTGGCAACAGCAAGCAAGTCGGATGCGATTGGCCTCCTCAAAGCCGATCATCGCAAGGTCGAAGACCTGTTCGAGAAATTCCAGCGCGCCCGCGGAGAGGACCGCAAGGCGTCGCTGGTCCGGGAGATCTGCACCGAGCTGATGGTTCATGCGACCATCGAGGAGGAGATTTTCTATCCGTCGTGCAAGGACAAGATCAAGGACGAGGACGTCCTCGACGAGGCCTATGTCGAGCATGACGGCGCCAAGGTCCTGATCGCCGAGCTGCTGTCGGGCGAACCCGACGCCGAGTTCTACGACGCCAAGGTCAAGGTCCTGGCCGAGCTGATCAAGCATCACGTGAAGGAAGAAGAGAAGCGCTCCGAGGGCTTGTTCGCCCAGGCAAAGGAAGCCGGTCTCGACATCGACGCGCTCGGGCGCAGGCTCGTCGAGCGCAAGAAGCAGCTCCTGGAGCAATTCGATGCCGGCCAATCCCTGCCTGCACCGGAAACGCGGTCCTACACAGGGCACCAGTTGAAGCAGGGCCATCCAGTGGAGGCACCCGCGGAATGACGCGGAGCTGTCACCACCGCCGCAACCTCCAACCGAAATAGGACAGGCCGAACCACGGGGCCGCCAGGACCAGCAGGCCGACCGCGACAAATCGGCGGCCGGCACCGGTCACCAGCTGGTAGGTGTCCAACGAACCGCCGTCCATGAGGGGCACCAGAGCGAGGCACAGCAAGGTCGAGGCGAGATGGACGAATCGCCGCGACACGCGGCCTCGCTCGGCCAGCCTGTGACAGGCGGCCGGAGCCATGATGAGGGCCAATGGCAAGTGTGACCAGGAGCAGCACCAGGAGGTGGATCAGCTGGTCAGGTCGACGCCGGCGAGCTTCTGCTTGAACACGGCGATAAGCTGAAAGCCCCTGATGGCCTGCACGCGGGATCACGTGATCTCGTCGGTGGCGTGAGTGGCCTTCCAATCCAGCTCCTGAAGGTGGACCGCCTTTCGCCCGGCGCCTTTTGATCGAGGATGTCCTCGACCAGTGAGAAAAGGCGGACGCGTTTGGTCACCTCGTGTCGGCAGCAACGAGACATGGGTGACGTCGGTTGCGCAGGCGTCCGGCGCCGCGGCGCGGCGCTCTGGCGGGCCGCAGGCGAATCGGCGTATGGTCCCACCAGTGATACCCGCGGACCTTGCTTCCGGCCGGACGATTTCCGGGCCCGAAGCACGCGCGGCAGTGGTCCAGTGTGAGACGCATAGTAGCGTTCAGCATCTCGGCGTGCCGAGGCGCGACCGGGAACACGTAGTTCCAGAGCACAAAGCTTCGATCAGCGGACAAGCTTGAAGGGAGGAACTCATGACTCGAATTGCGCGGCGTCGTCTTCTGAAGCTGTCTGGTACCGGCGCCGTCGCGGCGCATGCCGGCGGCATGGCCGCCATCCTGGCCAGCGGGCGTGCCCCGGCCCTCGCCCAGGAACGGAGTGTACATTGGCTACGATGGGCCGATTTCGTGCCGGCCTCCGACGCCCTGCTCAAAGGCAAGATCACGCAGGATTGCAAGAAGGCGACGGGCATCAATCTCAAGGTCGAGACGGTCAACGCGAACGACCTGCAGTCACGCATCACCTCGGGGATCCAGTCCGGATCCGGGGCCGATATCATCATGGCCTTCGGCAACTGGACGCAGCTCTATGCCGAAAGTCTGGCCGACGTGGGCGATGTCGCCGAAGAGATTGGCAAGGCGCAGGGTGGCTACTACGACGTCTCCAAGCAGATCGCCATGTACGGCAACAAGTGGATCGGCGTGCCATGGACGGCGGGCGGTGGCCTGATCGCCTATCGCAAGTCGTGGCTCGAGGAGGCTGGCGCGTCGACCTTCCCCGCGGACTGGGACACCTATCGCGCGGTCGGCAAGAAGCTCAAGGCCAAGGGCCGGCCCTACGGCCAGACCGTTGGCCACACGTTCGGCGACGCCCCGGGCTGGTGGTATCCCTATCTGTGGTCGTGGGGTGGCAAGGAGGTCGAGGCCGACGGCAAGACTGTCGCCCTGAACAGCAAGGAGACGGTCGAATCGATCAAGTACGCCGTCGCCTTGTGGAAGGAGACCATGGACGAGGGTGGCCTGGCCTGGGACGACACCAACAACAACCGCGCCTTCCTGTCGCAAACCGTCAGCGCCACCAACAATGGCGCCTCGATCTACATCGAAGCCAAGCGCAAGCCCGACACCTACAAGACCGAGAAGGGCACGCCGATGTTCCAGGACATCCTGCACGCGGCGATTCCCAAGGGGCCGGCTGGCCAGTTCGTCCAGCCGGGCGTCTTCACCGACATGCTGATGGGCTACTCCAAGAACCAGAGCGCGGCCAAGGACTTCCTGCGCTGGATCCACACGCCGGCAGTGTTCGAAGAATGGTTCACGTCGCAGCAGGGATACAGCTGCGGCGCGACGCTGGTGTGGGAGAAGCACAAGGTGTGGGACGTCGATCCGGTGCTGAAGCCGTTCCACGATCTGCCGCGGATCGGCCGGCTGGTCGGCTATGCCGGACCTCCCGGCCGGCAGGCAGCCGAGGTGGTGAGCAAGTACATCATCGTCGACATGTACGCCAAGGCGATCCAGGGCATGCCGGCCGACGAAGCCGCCAAGTGGGCGCATGGCGAGTGCGCCAAGGCCTACGCGTCCTGACTGACCTCGCGACCTGCCTCCCCGGCTCTGGTGCCGGGGAGTGCACGCATCTCTGCTCCTCCCCATCATCGGGGGAGGAACTTGAGCATTCATCTGCCGCCGCTTGACGTGACGGAGCTCGGGGGATTCGATCACGGCGCCATGACCGTTCACTGGACCATCGATCACGACAGCAGACGCCTCGACGTGGCAACTGCAGGCGACGTAACGCGCGCCGAATGCGACGCCTTTCTCGACACGATGGTCGAGGAAAACGTGATGCCCTATCGCAAGCTGTTCGACGCCACCGCCGGCGAGACGAGCATGGGCCTGTACGACCTGCTTGCCGTCTGCGCCCGGATCAGGAAATACCACGGCCGCCCCACCGGCCCTCTCGCCATTGTCATGCCAGGGCACAGATCCTACCCGTTTCTGCGGGTTCTGGGCGCGCTTGCCGCCGCCAAGCGGCCGATGAGGATCTTCCGCGACTTGAGGTCCGCGCAACGCTGGATCAACGGCATGGCACCCGCCATCGACGGCGAGTGCTCACCGCCAGATCCTGAAAGCAAAGAGCCCGCGCCAGGTCCCAGTGAGAGCGGCGCCGTCATCCCGAGCCTCGCGAAGCAGGCGGACGGAGAATAAGGCGGCCCGCCAAGGGCGAGCGAGCCATTGCGCGTCGAAACGGCCGCCCCTCATCCGCTATGGCGATCCTGCCGCGAGCCGTTACGATGTCCTCTCCGCTACCGAAGGACTCGCCCGCGATGACCGAACCGCTGCCTGCTCTCTGTCTGATCGCCGTGCCGGGGCGTCGCCGCCGCACCATCGAGCTCAGCCAGGAGACCGAGCGGCGCGGCTTCGCCGGCATCTACGTGCCGAGCCCGTTCGGCAACATGTCGATGTGCGAGGCGCTGTCGTGGACCACGTCCAAGATCACCTTTGCCACCGCCATCGCGCCGATCTACCAGCGCACGATCATCGATTTCGCGCAGAGTGCGGCGATGATGCACGAGGTGTCGGGCGGTCGCTTCCAGTTCGGCATCGGGATCGCCCACGGGCCCTCGCACGTGCGCATGGGCGTGACGCCCGGCAAGCCGCTGGCCGACACCCGCGCCTTCATCGAGAAGTTCCGCGCCCAGGATGCGTTCGGGCCGCTCCCGCCGATCATCGTCGCGGCGCTGCGCAAGCGCATGGTGGCGCTGTCGGGCGAGCTCGCGCAGGGCGTGGTGTTCGCCAACGCCTCGCTCTCCCACATGGCCCAGTCTCTCGGTGCCCTGCCGGCCGCCAAGCGCAACGACCCGGCCTTCTTCATCGGCAACATGATCCCGACCTGCATCAACGACGACGTCGATGCCGCCCGCGCGGTCAACCGGCGCACCCTCACCAACTACGCCTTCCTGCCGAACTACCGGAACTACTGGAAGGAGGCGGGCTACGTCGAGGAGATGGAGGCGATCGAGAAGGCGATCGACGAGGGCCGGCGTGACGACGTGCCGAAATACCTCACCGACAAATGGCTGGCCGACAACACGCTGTTCGGGCCCGCCGCCAAGGTGCGCGACGGCGTCGCCGCCTGGCGCGCCGCGGGGGTGCACACGCCGATCCTGGTGCCGTCCTCCGCCGCCGGCAACCAGATGACGGCGATCGACGAAGTGTTCGCCGCCTTCGGCTGATCACGATCGATCAGAATGCCGTTGCAGTGGACCATCGATCACGACAGCAGGCGCGTCGTCGCCGTGGCTGAAGGCGACGTCACGCGCGCCGAGTTCGATACCTTCCTGGAAGCCATGGATCGGGAGAATGCCATGGCCTATTGCAAGCTGTTCGACGGCACCGCCGGTGCGACGAGCATGGGCATCTATGACATACTCGCCATCTGCGTCCAGATAAGGGCCTATCACCGCCATCCGGTCGGGCCTCTCGCCGTCGTCGTGCCACCCGAGATGCCTCAGCTGGTCCCGCGGGTCCTGGGCGTGCTCGCCACCGCGCGGAGACCCATGAAGCTCTTTCAGAGCCTGAAGCCGGCGCAACGATGGATCGCCGGCTTTTCACCGCCCGTCATCGGTTAGCGGGTGGAGCCAACTTGTTCCTTAGCCGATGACGGCGGAGCAACGGAGATAATCTACGCCCGCACGTTGCGTTCGATGAACGACATCATGCGCTCGAACATGTCGCCGGCCTTGGAGAGATCGGGCGAGGCGCCGGCCTGGCGCTCCATCTCGAGATACTCCAGCGCGATCGAGCCGCCGGCGGCGCGATAGCGGGCGCAGAAGCGCTGCGGCTCGTTGCCGTCGAAATCCGATTCGACGTCCTTGTAGTCGTGCATGGTGTCGGCCTGGCCCTGGAACCAGATCGCCGGCGGCGTCAGCACCTTCTCACCACGCTCGAGCGCCATCGTCGGGTTGCCCTCGGCCATGTTGGCCTCGCTTTGCCAGTAGGAATCCTGGCGGGCGATGATCGATTTCGGCCAGGCCGGCGGATTGGCGCTCGCCTCGGCGCGCTTGGCATGGCGGTAGCGGCTGAACGGATTGATCACCGGCCAGGTCATGATCACGCAGCGCACCGTGGCATCCTGCGCCGGCGTTCCGGCCGGCAACGGGATCGCGCTATAGCGCGGATCGTGCGGACGCATGGCGACCAGCATCGCGAGATGGCCGCCGCTCGACTGGCCCGACAGGCCGACGAGGTCGGGTCGCGTCTTGAGCTTGGCCGCATTGGCCTTGGTCCAGCGCACCGCGTAGTTGATGTCCTGCACCGAGGCCGGATAGGGATCCTCGTTGCCGGAGCGGAAATCGAGCGCCACCGAGACCACGCCATGTGAGGCCATGTATTCGTGGCGTAGCCGCTCGGTGAAGCGGTCGCTCATGCACCAGGCGCCGCCATGACATTCGACCATCGCCGGGAACGGTCCGGCGCCGCGCGGAATGAACAGGCGCGCCAGCAACGGCTTGTCGCCGTGGCGCAGATACTCGACGTCTTCGACGTCGTAAGCCGTGGGGCGGGACTCGAGAACTGCAGTCGACATGGCGCGTCTCCTCGTCGCTGTTGACCGATGCCGGCGAGCCTAGAGCGATTCCCGACTTGATGGAACCGCTCGCGGTTGCATCAAGTCGAGAATTCGCCGACGGGGCCGTTGTTGCAACAGGCACATTCCGTTCGGATGTTGCAGCCGCACGCAATGTCCTCCAGCGCAGGCTCCGGTCGATGCGCGATCCGGGCCAAAGCCCGGCTTGTGCAATCGCGGGGCGCTGAGCCAAGATCGCCCGCGCAAGGCAGCGAAACTGGGAGTCCATGGCGATCGAGCATGCCGAGACGCTGATCGTAGGGGGTGGCCAGTCGGGCCTGACGGCGAGCCATATGCTCAGCCGCCGCGGTCGACCCCACATCGTGCTGGAACGGGCCCGTATCGCCGAGCGCTGGCGGACCGAGCGCTGGGACGGGCTACGCTTCCAGTTCCCCAACTGGTCGGTGCGCCTGCCCGACTTCGTGTTTCCCCATGGCGATCCCGACGGCTTCACCACCAGCCCCGAGATCGTGGCCTTCCTCACCGCCTATGCCGACTTCATCGCCGCACCCGTGCGCTGCGGCATCACCGTCACGCGATTGCAGCGCGACGGTGCCGGCTTTCGCGCCGAAACCTCGGCCGGGCCGATCGAGGCCGACAATGTCGTGGTCGCGACCGGTCCCTATCAGCGGCCGGTGATGCCGACCCTGCTGCAGGGCCAGCCCGGCCTGTTCCAGGTCCACGCCAGCCTCTATCGCGCCCCGGACCAGCTTCCGCCCGGCGGGGTGCTGGTGATCGGGTCGGGCGCGTCGGGTGCCCAGATCGCCGAGGAGCTGATCCGCGCCGGCCGCCGCGTCTTCCTGTCGGTCGGCCATCATCGCCGCATGCCGCGCCGCTACCGTGGCCACGATCTCATCTGGTGGCTGGTCGAGATGGGACTGGACCGGACTCCGGTCGAGAAACGCGGCCCAGACAAGGCGCTGCCGCTGATCACTGGCGCCTATGGCGGCCATACGATCGACTTCCGCGAATTCGCGACGCAAGGCATCACCCTGCTCGGCCGCGTGGTCGCCCGGCGCGACGGCGCGCTCGAGATCGCGCCCGATCTCGCCGACAACCTGGCGGCCGGCGATGCCGCCTACGGCGCCTTCCTCGACCTGGTCGACGCCTACGTGGCGCGCCGCGGACTCGAGGTGCCAACGGAGCCGGGCGCGCGCACGCGGCTTGCCGATCCGCTTGATGTACGCGATCCGATCCGCCGCCTCGATCTCGGCGCGGCCGGCATCTCGGCGGTGGTCTGGTCGACCGGCTACGCCTGCGACTTCAGCTGGATCGACCTGCCGGTGTTCGACGCCGAGGGGCAGCCGATCCATCGGGCCGGCATCACCGGAGTGCCGGGCCTCTACTTCCTGGGGCTGCAGTGGCTGTCGAAGATGAACTCCTCGTTCCTGTCCGGCGTCGCCGACGACGCCGAGCGATTGGCGGCCCATATCGCCGGCAGGAGGAATCCATAGCGACAGCGTCCGGCCACCCTGGCAGCAGGCTGCTGCTGCTGACCAGTGCCGCCATCCTGTGCTTCTCCGCGAATTCGATTCTCTGCCGGCTTGCCCTCGCCCCTGACCTGATCGATCCGGCCACCTTCACCAGCGTGCGCGTGGTTTCAGCAGCAATGCTGCTGAGCGTCGGCGTCTGGTTGAAGAGTCGCCATCTGCCCCGGCTCAACCGCGCAAGGCCGCGCTCGGTCGCCGCAATTTTCCTCTATCTCGTCCTCTTCTCCTTCGCCTATACGCGGCTCGGCGCCGGGACGGGCGCGCTCGTTCTCATCGCCGGCGTGCAGCTCACCATGTTCTGCCTCGGCCTGCTGGCCGGAGAGCGCTTCTCTCCGCTGTCGTGGATCGGCTTCGGCGTGGCGATCGCCGGCGTCCTCTACCTGCTGCTGCCCGGCGCGACCGCGCCCGATCCGCTGGGCGCCGCGCTGATGGCGGCCTCCGGGGCGGCCTTTGGCTTCTTCACGATCTTCGCCCGAGGCGTCGGCGATCCCGAGGAAGCCAACGCGGTCAACATGCTGTGGTGCGTGATGCCGGGCCTGCTGGTGAACCTCTTCTGGCTCGGCGATGCCCATGTCACGAGCGCCGGCCTCGCCCTCGGCATCGCCTCGGGCGGCATCGCAACGGGCCTCGGCTACATCGTCTGGTACATCGCGCTGCAGGGACTGTCGGCGACCCAAGCCGCGACCGTGCAGCTTTCCATGCCGGCGGTCGTCGCCCTGGGTGGTGTCGCGTTCCTGGGTGAGCCGCTGACCGCGCGGCTGTTGGTCGCCTCGGCGGCCATGCTGGGCGGGATTGCGGTGGTGATGACGCAGCGGTCGAGGACTTAACTCATCTTCCTCCCCCGTAATCGGGGGAGGCGGCCCGCAGGGCCGAAGGGGGAAAGCCGCAGTCGAGATCTATGAAGTTCCGACGTCGGAATCTCATGAATCTCGACTGAGGCCTTCCCCCTCCGCCCCGTGTGACGGGGCACCTCCCCCGATTACGGGGGAGGACTCGAATTGTGCATCGGCCTTGCCATCATCCGCGCCAACGATGGATGCTCGGGCATGACCGATCCAATCACCGACGACGAGGTCGTCAGGCTCGCACGCCAGGCCGGGCTCGATCTTCCGACTGAGCTTCTTCCCGAGCTGATCGAGGCGTATGGCCATGTCCGCGCGATGATCGGGCGGCTTCCCAATGGCCGACCGCACGGCGACGAGCCGGCGCACCTGTTCGTGCCGTCGGTCTTCCTGCCGGAGCGGAAGTAGCGTGAGGGCGCTCGCCAACCTCACGATCGCCGAGGCGTCCCGGCTGATCGCCGCTCGCAAGCTCTCGCCGGTCGAGCTCACCGAGGCGTGTCTCGGCCGCATCGAAGCCCTCGACCACAAGCTCGACAGCTTCGTCACGCTGACCGCCGACCGCGCCCGCGCCGAGGCCAGGCAGGCCGAGGCCGCCGTCATGGCCGACGGGCCGAAGAGTCGCCTGCACGGCATTCCCTACTGCCTGAAGGACATCTTCGAAACGGCCGGCATCCGCACGACCGCCATGTCGAAGCTGCTGGCGGACAACGTGCCGGCGCGCGACGCCGTCACCCAGGAGAGGCTTTCGGCGGCGGGCGGCGTTCTGCTGGGCAAGAATGCGACATGGGAGTTCGCGCATGGCGGGCCGTCGTGGGACATCCTGTTCCCGCCGGCGCGCAATCCATGGGACCGCACCTGCTCGCCGGCCGGCTCGTCCTCGGGCTCGGCCGCCGCCGTCGCGGCGGGCTTCGCGCCGGCAACCCTCGGAAGTGACACCGGCGGCTCGATCCGCGGACCGGCCGCGGCCTGCGGCATTGCTGGCCTGAAGCCGACCTACGGCCTGGTCAGCCGGCGCGGCGTCATCCCCAACTGCTTCAGCCACGATCATGTCGGCCCGCTGGCCTGGACGAGCGAAGACGTGGCGATCCTGCTGCAGCTCATTGCCGGCCACGACCCGCGGGATCCCGCCTCCGCCGACGTGCCGATCCCCGACTACACGTCGGGCCTGACCGGCGATCTCAAAGGCCTGACGATCGGCGTGCCGTCGCACTGGCTCGACGACGAGATGCCGCTCTCCGCGCCGACCAGGGCCGCGTTCGAAGCAGCGCTCGAGGTGTGCCGCGAACTCGGTGCCAGTGTGCGTCCGGTGATGCTGCCGCCGCTGCAGCAATTCGACGATTGCAAGAAGACCATCGCGGTCGCCGAGCTGTTCACCATCCACGGCAAGGACCTCAGGACGCGGCCGCATCTGTTCGGCGCCAGCCTGCGCTATCGCATCATCGCCGGCGGCCTGGTCCGCGCTGAGGACTATATTCTCGCGATGCGGCTCAGGACCGACTTGGCCCGCAGCCTGCAGGCCGTGCTGTCGACCGTGGATCTCCTCATGCTGCCGACGGCTGAGCCGGCGGGAAAGCTCGAGCCGGTGCCGCATTCGAGTCTGTTCACCCGGCCGTCGCTCACCACGCCGTTCAATGTCGGCGGCAATCCCGCGCTCTCGGTGTGCAGCGGCTTCGACGCGCGGGGCCTGCCGTTCTCGCTGCAGATCGTCGGCCGGCTGTTCGACGATGCGACGGTGCTGCGCGCCGGCGACGCCTACGAGAAGGCAACGCCGTGGCGCAGCAAGCGTCCGGTTCTCTGACGTCGTCCGCGTGCTAAGGTCGCCTCCTCGAACATCATCGATTTACCAATAGGCGAAGACACCATGGCCATCCGCCGCCCGCTCGACGGGATGCTCGTGCTCGATCTCGGGCAGATCTACAACGGACCCTACTGCGGCATGCTGCTGGGCTTCATGGGCGCGCGCGTGCTCAAGATCGAGCCGCCGGAAGGCGACGTGGTGCGCCGGCGCAAGCGCGACGTCGAGCCTTACCCGCTGGTCATGCTGAACTCGAACAAGGAGTCGGTGGTCCTCGATCTCAAGCAGGAGCGCGGCAAGCAGATCTTCCTCGATCTCGCACGCAAGGCCGACATCGTGGTCGAGAATTTCGCCGTCGGAGTGATGGACCGGCTCGGCATCGGCTGGGAGGTGCTGCGCAAGATCAATCCGCGCCTGGTCTATGGCGGCAGCTCGGGCTACGGGCTCGACGGGCCGTACCGCAACCTCGCTGCCATGGACGTCACGATCCAGGCGATGAGCGGCATCATGAGCGCCACCGGCCATCAGGACGGCCCGCCGACCAAGGCGGGGCCTGCGGTCTGCGACTTCATGGCCGGTATTCATCTTTGTGCCGGCATCCTGGGCGCCCTGGTCCAGCGCGAGCGCACCGGCGAAGGCCAGAGGGTCGAGGTCGCCATGCACGAGGCGGCGGTGATCGGGCTCGCCTCGGCGCTGGGCGCGATGATGGACGGCGACGCCAACGTCCCAGAGCGCACCGGCAACCGCCATCCCGCGCTCGCCATGGCGCCCTACAACACCTATCCCTGCGCCGACGGCCATGTCGCGATCTTCACCTCGGCCGAACGCCACTGGCAGTCGATGTGCCGCCTGCTCGGCCGGCCCGAGCTCGCCGACGACCCGGGTTTCGCGACCATGATCGGCCGGGCCCAGCGCATGGCCGAGGTCGACGACATGATCGGGGCCTGGACGATCGGGAAGACGAAGGACGAGGTGATGCGCCTCCTCAACGAAGCCCACGTGCCCGGCTCGCCGGTCAAGACCGTGCGCGAGGTGGCCAGTGATCCCCATCTCGAGGCGCGCGGTTTCTGGGTCGACGTCGAGCATCCGCGGCGCGGCGCGACCCGGGTCCCGATCTCGCCGATCCGCCTGCATACCGGCGGCCGTGCCGAGATCCGCTCGCCGGCGCCGACCCTGGGCCAGCACACCGACGCCGTGCTGGCCGAGCTGCTGGGCCTCGGCCCGGAAGAGCGCGCCGCCCTGGCCGCATCGCGGACGACGACGCCGGTCCGTTGAGCGGACCGACTCGCGGCGGCTCGAGCTGGTGGAAAGAGAACGTCACATGTCCGGCGAGCGGCTTGGCGCGCTCGGCGGCGGCGCATCGGCGCGGAAGTTCTCCTTGCCGCCGACCTGCGGGGACTCGGCACGAAAACTGTCCCAGCCACCGCGCCCCGGCGTCGCGTAGCGACCGTCCGCGCCAGGAACGTTGCTGCAGGCGGCGAGCACCAGCGCGCCGAGCACGATCAACCCTGCTGATCGCATCGGTTTCACCATGACATTCTCCAGAGTTCTGCGGTGCCTTGCACCTTCACCATTGGGTCGGATAGCGCGCTGCCATCCTGCGTGGCAACTCGGCGGCGGCAGCTTGCGTCGAGATGACCCGTTGATCAGGCGCCGAGGGCGCGCGCGAGGGCGATGAAATCGTCGGCGTAGAGATCGAGCCACGGTTCGGGCGTGATGTCCGGCCGAGCGCCCGGACCGAACTCGAGCGGCCGCGCCACGAACGCGGTGCGCATGCCGAACGCACGGGCGGCTTTCAGATCGTACTTGTGGCAGGCCACCATCATGATCTCATCCGGCCGGTAGCCGAGATAGTCGACCGCGAGCTGGTAGACCTCGGGTGCGGGCTTGTAGGTGCGGGCGAGCTCGGCGGTCAGCACGGCGTCGAACGGCAGGCCGGCATGCTTCACCACCGCGACCATCGTCGCCATGCCGGCGTTCGACAGCGTCGAGACGACGAAACGCCGGCGCATCAACCGGAGCCCCTCGATGCTGTCGGGCCAGGCGTCGAGCCTGCTCCAGACCAGATTCAGCTCGTCGCGCTCGGCGACCGGGAAGAGGCCAGCCAGTCCCTGCTGCTCGAGCAGAACGTCCAGAGTCTCGCGATAGATTCGATCCACCCTGAGCCACGGTCGCTCTCCGGCAATGACCTGATCGAGCACGGCCCGATAGAGACCGCGCCACGCGGCGGACAAGGCACCCCAGTCGAGCGCCAGGTTCTTGGCGCAGTTGACCGCCTCGCCCATGCGCAGCAGCGGCTGACAGAAATCCACGCACGTTCCCTGGACGTCGAACGTCAGCGCCCGCACGCCTGACAGGTCCGATTGCTCGTCTGAAGGTTCCCTTTGTTCCACCGGCTTCTTCCTCGGGCTTGAACTGCACAGCAAGTGCAATAATCGCGCTTAATTTGCACCCCTATTGCATGTTAGTGAAATCAGGGGGCCAGCGAGGCTACGCCTTGCCGGGGGATTCGGCGTGTCCAGGGACATCGAGCAATACGAGCGCATCGTCGACCAGATCTACGGGGCGTCGGCAGACCCGGTGGCATGGCTTAACGTCGTCGGGCAGGTCGCCGGCTACTCGGGCGGCTTCGGCGGCGCCCTGGTGCTGTGGGACACCGCGAACGGATATATGCCGGTCACCCACAATCAGGCCTTTCCAGAGGATTTCTGGGCCGACTACCGGACCCATCACATCAACGTCGACCCACGCGCCGATGGCTTCCTCAGGCAGCCGCACCTGGAAGTCTATGCCGACCTGATGCTGATCGACGCCGAAACGAGACGCAAGAACGAGGTCATGAATTTCATCCGCCGGGAAACCGAGCAGGCCCACGGCTACGGCGCGCGCCTGTTCGCCACCAAGGGCTATCAGTCGATGCTGATCCTGGCGCGCACCGAGACCCAAGGCAGCGCCCAGCGGCAGGACCTCGACCGGCTCGAGGCCTTTGTTCCCCACTTGCGTCGCAGCATCGCAATTTCCCGCCGCCTCGGCGAGCGCGTCTCGAGGGCTTCCTTCGAGGCTCTTTCCTTCGGCGTGCTGGTCCTGGACGAGTTCGGCCGACTGAACTTCACCAACAAGGCGATGCAGAGCATCGCCAATGAACGCGACGGGCTTCGATTGAGCGCTGCGGGCCTCGTCCTCGACGACCCCGGCGACGATGCCGCCTACCGGCGGCTGGTCGACAGCATGCGCCGCAGGGCGTTCTTCGAGATCCGCAACGAGCGGCGGGCTCTGCAGGCCAGGCGGCCCTCGGGTGCCCGACCTTACAGCATCCAGGTGAGCCCCTTCCCCCATGTCGAATCGGTCTTTCCGGGCTTCGGCCTGTCGGTCCTCGTCTGCGTGTCCGACCCGGCCCAGACCGGACAATTGAGCGAGGAGCTCCTGACTGCCCTGTTCGGACTCACGCCCGCAGAGGGTCGCCTGTGCCTGGCGCTGGTCCGGTTCGGTATCCTCAAGGCCGCCGCCGAGGCGTGCCGGCTGACCGAGGATTCGGCGCGGCAATACGTCAAGCGCATCCTGGTCAAGACCGGCGCCCGAAGCCAGGTCGACCTCGTCGCCCTCCTGCTCGGCTCGGCCCGGCAGTGATGCCCCGCGTGATCGCGGGGATTGGACAGACGCCAATCCCCGCCTCCTCTCCGCTTGGTCCTCAGGAAACGCCGATCAACTGCACGAAGACGTCGAAATAGCCATTGGTGTCGTCGGGTACGAGATTCGTCGCACTGCTCTGAAAGGCGAACAGCGAACCATCCGCGGAAAAGCTCGGTGCCGATGTCTGACCGAAGGCCGGCGCAATACCAGTGGCGTCCGTTGGCAGCCGGGTGATGGCACCGGTCGTCAGATCTTTCACGAACACGTCGTAGACACTGTTGACATCATTGGCGACGAGGTTGGAAGCGTTGCTGACGAACGCCACCTTTGTTCCGTTTGCAATGAAGACTGG
>JAXMCP010000044.1:0-38744 GCA_046349295.1 Reyranellaceae bacterium | reverse complement strand
CGCCTTGCCCGCCCGCTCGCCTTCATCGACATGGCAATCCGTTATCGTGCGCAGCGGACCTCTGTCGTGCAAATTCATCCCTGGATGCGCGATCTCGTGCCGCAAGCAATCCGACTCGCCCTGGCGCAGCTCGACCGCGAGCAAGGTTAGATTTGGCCGACGGTGATCGGCCATGTCGATTATGCGTGCCTTCCGCGTCTCGCCGTTGGCGGACATGACACAGCGGCCTTTTCTCAGGTCGAAGCACCGGGAATGTCCTCGTCCCGAGGAGCGGCCACAGGCCGCGTCTCGAAGGATGGGAATAAGGCGCGGTGCGCGTTGCCCATCCTTCGAGACGCCGCGCTCTGCGCGGCTCCTCAGGATGAGGTCACCTGTGTTTCAATGCCCAACCTGTTTCTCTTCGAGCCGCTCACGCTCTACGCGAGATAAGTCAGGCAGCCTGCTTCTTCGAGGATGGCATCGACCCGCCGCCGCGCCTCCGCCGGCAGCGCCAATCGTCGCTTGCGCAAGGCGTCGTAGCACTTCGCCTGGTAGCGGAATGGCGCCTGCTTGAACGCACGACCGAGCAGGTCGACCTCGAGCTCGGGCGCTCCGTCCTGCAAGGCCTTGGCGTTGGCAGCGAGGAATGGCAGGTAGGTCTCTGCCATGTGCCCGAGCAACGCCTCGACCGTCGCGGGCAACGGCGCCGCCGGATCGATCCATTGGCCTTCGATGCCTGACGCATCGTCGAGGCGCATCAGCCAGCAGAAGAGATCGGGCGCACGGGCGCGCATCTCGGCCGCCGGCGTCGGGTCGACCGACAGGATCTGGAGCTGGCCGTAGAGACCGAAATCGCCCAGGCAGGGCCGCGAGCCCAGCAGGTAGGGCATCGCGCGGACATGCCGATCGAGCGTGTCGAGGACGAAGCGATAGCTGTCCTCGATCACCGGCCGGTTCTGCTCGGTGCAGCCGACCAGCGCCATGCGCCCGACCTGGCGGTCGTTGAACATCTGCATGGCCTGACGGCGCTTCTGCTCCTCCATCGTCGGATCGCGCGACGACACGATCCAGGTCTGCGCGAAAGCGCGATCGGCCGCGTAGTACCAGCGATAATGGAACATCATCTTGGTGACCCACTCGTCGCCGAAATCCTCGAGCAGGTCGGAGAGATAGGCGAGCACCGGATCGGCGGGGATCACCGACCGCTCGGCATGCTCGCGCTCCAGCGCATAGGCGAGCGGCGTCGAATCGTTCATCAGCCGGCCGTCGGGGAAGCGCAGGATCGGAATGACCGGCGGCAGGCCGGCGGCTACCGCGACGTCGCGCGGCGAGCCCAGCGCGTCCCACACGAACGGGATGCGCCGGTAGCGCAGCAGCGCCCGCATCTTCACCGAGTAGGGCGACGGATCGAAGCCGTGCAGCGTATAGAGGCCGCTCACAGGCCGAGCACGGCCTTGGCGATGATGTTGCGCTGGATCTCGTTGGAGCCGGCGTAGATCGTCGACGCGCGGTTGTTGAGGAACAGCGGCATCGCCGTGATGCCCCACTCCGGCGTCACGGTCTGCTCGTTGTGGCCCAAGGTGCGCGCCTCGGGCTCGAACGGTGCGGCATACCAGGCCAGCGCCTCGACGCCGAGGCCATCGAGCTTCTGCAATGTCTCGCTGCCGCGGATCTTCATGGCCGACGATGCGGCACCGGGATTGCGGCCGCGGCTCAGGTCGGACAGCACCTGCATCTCGATCATCTCGAGCGCCTGGATCTCCATCTCGGTCTCGGCCAGCCGTTCGGCAAAGCCGCGTTCGGTCGCGAGCTTGCCCGTCCCATCGGCCGCCTCCTCGCGCGCGATGCGCCGGATGTCTTCCAGCCGGGCATGCAGGTTGGGCGTGTAGGCCTCGCCGCCGCGCTCGAACTCGAGCAGGTACTTGGCCACCGTCCAGCCGGCATTCTCGGGCCCGATGCGGTTGGCGACCGGCGTGCGCACGTTGTCGAAGAACACCTGGTTGACCTCGTGGTCGCCGGCCAGGGTCACGATCGGCTTCACGGTGAGGCCCGGCGTGTTCATCGAATCGATCAGGACAAAGGAGATGCCGTCCTGCGGCTTGCCCTCGGTCGAGGTCCGCACCAGGCAGAACATGTGATCGGCGACATGGGCGCCGGTCGTCCAGATCTTGGTGCCGTTGATCACATAGTCGTCACCGTCGCGCACCGCGCGCGTCTTGAGGCTGGCGAGGTCCGAGCCCGAGCCGGGCTCCGAGTAGCCCTGGCAGAACACGATGTCGCCGGCCACGATCGGCGGCAGATACTTCGCCTTCTGCTCGGGGGTGCCGTATTTCATGATGACGGGACCGACCATGCGCAGGCCCATGCTGAAGATGCGCGGCGCATCGACCGCCGCGCACTCGCGCGCGAAGATGTAGCGCTCGGTCGCCGACCAGCCGGTGCCACCATATTCCTTGGGCCAGGTCGGCGCCGACCAGCCGCGCTGGGCCAGCACCTTGTGCCATCGCAGACCTGCTGCAATGTCGGCGAACACGCCGCCGGTCTTGCGGCCGGCCTCGCGCAAATCCTCGCTGAGACTGTCGTCGAGGAAGCGACGCACCTCGTCGCAAAAGGCTTGGTCCTGCGGGCTCAGCGCCAGATCCATGGCAATTGTCGGCCTCCCAACCCATGTCGAGCTTTCCACAGAGGCTAACGGGCTGTCGTGGCCGGCGTCCAGTGCGGCGCTGGTGGACGCTTTCGACGGGCGGTATGGTTGTTGCATCGGCTCGCGCACATTGCTGCGGAGGTCACCATGGCCCGCCTGCTTCGCCTGTTTGCTCTCATGTTCCTGCTCGCCGGACCGGCGGCAGCGCAGGACAAGAAAGAGGTCGACCTCGCCTTGGCCCTGGCCATCGATATCTCCGGCAGCATCGATCCCGACGAGGCGAAGCTGCAGCGCGAAGGCTACGTGCAAGCGTTCCGAGATCCGGTGATCGTGAAGGCGATCCTGGCCGGCAATCACGGTCGCATCGCCATCGCCTACTACGAATGGTCCGACGCCTGGGTGCAGCGCCTGCTGATCGACTGGACGCTGCTCGACTCGGAGGGCGCGATCGCCGACTTTGCGACGCGCCTTTCCAACGCGCCCATCTCAATCGCCCGCCGCACCTCGATCAGTGGCGCCATCCGCTACGCCATCCCGCTGTTCGGCCGCAGCCCATACGAAGCCGAGCGAAAAGTGCTCGACATCTCGGGAGACGGCTCCAACAACGACGGCGGCCTGGTGACCGACACTCGCTACGAGGCGTTGAAGGAGCGCATCGTCATCAACGGCCTGCCGATCATGAACGACCGGCCAAACCCGTTCGGCTTCCCGAGCGAGACCGACCTCGACCGCTATTACCTGCACTGCGTCGTCGGCGGCCCGCGCTCGTTCGTCGAGGTGGCGACCAACTTCGAGGATTTTCCGCGGGCGGTGCGCAAGAAGCTGCTGCAGGAGATTGCCGACCTCGGCTCGTGGTCCGATCACGATGTCGGTGATCTAGGCGACATGCGCGACGGCCTCCAACTCGCCCAGAGCGGCAGCGGGACCTTGCGCCGCGCGATCCGCGGCGACGACGACTACACCAAGTTCGTCCGCCCCGAGTACGAGCTGGGCTGCGATGTCGGCGAACGACGCAGCCGCGAGTTCTGGCAGCGCAGGTTCGGGGTGACGCCGGATTGACCTCTTCTCCTCGCCAGCTTCGCTGGGAGGAGAAGATTTCACTCCATCGGATAGTCGTAGCGGATGAAGCCGACGTGGCGGGCGACCTTGTCGTAAAGGGCGCGGGCCTGGGCGTTCTCGTCCTGGGTCAGCCAGTAGTAGCGTACGCAGCCGTTGGCACGCGCAGCGTCGGCGATCGCCTCGATCAATTTTCGGGCGGCACCCTGCCCGCGCACCGCTTCGTCGACGAACAGGTCGGCGAGATAGCAGACCTTGGGGAACCAGACGCCGGCGTGGAACAGATAGTGCGCGATACCGATCAGCCTGCCGTCGAGACGCGCGGCGAGGCCGTGTATCTCCTCGCCCTTCATCAGGCGCCGCCAGACCTGATCGTACGACGCCGCCGGCAGCACGCGGCGATAGAAGGCGTTGTAGCCGATGGCCAGCGGTTGCCATCCCGGGCGGTCCGTCTCACGGAGGAGTCCGATGTCGATCATGGCGCCTTGTGTAGCGCAAGCGACGCGCTCAACCCAGCTCCGCGCCCGACAGGACAGACAACGTCCTGAGCCGCTTTGCGGCGAAGTCGAGAAACGCATCGATCTTGGGCGCGCGGTGGGCGCGGCCCTTGGACAACAGATGCACCGGCAGGGGCGGTTGCTCCCAGGCCTCGAGCAGGCGCACGAGGCGGCCGGCCGCGAGATCGTCGGCTGCTTGATAGGACAGGAGATGGGCGATGCCGCGGCCCTCGCGCGCGGCGCGCAGGCGGGTCTCTACATCGTCGACTCTGAACCGCCCGACGAGCCTCGCCGGCGCGCCGCGACGGCCGCCGGCGAAGGCCCATTCCCGGTTGCCCCGCGACGTGCCCAGCAGCGCCTCGTGCGACGCGAGATCGGCCGGCCTGCGCGGTGTGCCGCGCCGCGCGAGATACGCCGGGCTCGCCACCCACAGCCGGCGCACGTGACCGACCGGGCGCGCCAGCAGGGACGAATCGGCGAGTGGCCCGATGCGCAGCGCGATGTCGATGCCTTCCTCGATCAGGTCGATGTTGCGGTCGTTCAGGACCAGCTCGACCTCGACCTCCGCCTGGGCATCGAGGAAGCGGCCGACGATCGGCGCGATATGGCGCCGCCCGAACTGCACCGGCGCGGTGATGCGCAGCAGGCCATGGACGGGCATGCCGGGCGCCGCCGTCGTCGCCGCGTCGTATTCGGCCACCAGCGTGCGTGCCTTGTCGTAGAGGATACGACCCGCCTCGGTCACCGCCAGCCGCCGCGTCGTGCGATCCACCAGGCGCTGGCCGACTCGATCCTCCAGCGCGGCCAGCGCGCGGGTGATGGCGGGCGGCGACCGGCGCAGCCGCGAGGCCGCGCGTGCCAGGCTGCCTTCGTCGACGATGCGCACGAAGATCGCGAGTTCGTCCAGCCGGTCCAATGAGTCAGTTCCATAAGTTGAAAGAGTGAATTCTCTATTATTGCTCTTTTGGAATCAATCTGCTCGACATAGCTTGCACGCCGGGACATGCAAGGAGGTGCGCATGCTGACAGGTAGTTGTCTTTGCAAGGATGTCGCCTACGAGGTCGACGCCGATGTCGAGCGGATCGCCCACTGCCATTGCCAGACCTGCCGCAAGACGCATGGCACGGCCTTCTCGTCAGTGACGGCGGTGCCACGCGAAAAATTCCGCTGGGTCCGCGGCGAGGCGCGGCTCAGCGCCGTCGAATCGTCGCCCGGGAAGTACCGGCGCTTCTGCGCGCGCTGCGGCTCGCACGTCATGGCCGAGCGCGTGGCGCAGCCGGTCGTGCTATTGCGCCTGGGCTGCCTCGATACCCCGATCGGCGAGCGGCCGCAGGTCCATATCTGGAGAACCGACGGCGCGTCCTGGTACGATCCCAAGCGACCAGTGCCCGAGCAGCCGGAGGGCCTCGCATGAGCCCGCAGGACGGCATGCCGGAGTTCCTCTCCTTCCACGACGACGAGCGCGCGGCGCAACGCCTGGCCGGCCAGGCCGCCGTCCGCGCCGCAATCCGCCCCTTCATGCCCGAGCAGCACCGCAGCTTCTTTGCCGGCCTGCCCTACATCTTCGCCGCGGTGCTCGACGAGAGCGGCTGGCCCATGGGGTCGGTGCTGACCGGCCCGGCCGGCTTCATCCAGTCGCCCGACCCGGCGACCCTGCGACTCTCCGTGCTTCCCCGGGCCGATGATCCGGCTGCACCAGGGTTTGTCGAAGGCGCCGAGATCGGCCTGATCGGACTCGACTTCACCAACCGGCGACGCAATCGCGCCAACGGCCGGCTGATCGCCGTCGACAGCGGCCTGACGGTGAGCATCGCCCAGAGCTTCGGCAATTGCGCGCAGTACATCCAGACACGCACGCCCTCACCCGGCACGAGGGCATCGATGCCCTCGGAGTCGCTCGGCCACCTCGACGCCGCGGCGCAGGCGATCATCAGGGGTGCGGACACGTTCTTCGTGGCCAGCCGCTCGCGTGCCTCGATCGGCGCCGAAGGCGGCCTCGACATGTCGCACCGAGGCGGGCGTCCGGGCTTCGTCGGCGTGGAGGGCGACCGGCTCGTCATTCCCGACTTTCGCGGCAACCGCTTCTACAACACGCTCGGCAACCTTCTCGGCGATCCGCGCGCCGGCCTGCTGTTCATCGACTTCGACTCGGGCGACGTGCTTCAGCTCCAGGGGCGTGTCAGCATCGACTGGACTCCAGCCGGAGCGCCCGCCGGAGCCGAGCGCCTGTGGCGGATCGCGATCGAGCGCGCCTGGCGGCGGCGTGCGGCATTTCCCTTCACATGGACGTTCGGCGCCTACGCGCCGACGACGCTTGCGACTGGCGTTCAGGCCTTCTGAAGGCGCGCCACCATGGCTTCGAGGGCAAGCAGGTAGGAGTCGGCGCCGAAGCCCGCAATCGAAGCGACTGCGACGTCGGCGGTGACCGAGCGCCGGCCGCGCTTCTCGATATTGGTCATGTGGATCTCGATGGCCGGCGCCGCGATCGCCTGCAGGCAATCGCGCAACCCAAGGCCGGCATGCAGGAAGCCGGCGGGATTGAACAGCACGCCGTCGATGCCGTCGCGATCGGCCTGGCGGATCCGGGAGATCGCCTCGCCCTCATGGTTCGTGTAGACGATGTCGAGCGCGACTCCGAGCTCCTCGGCGCGGCGCAGCAGGAGAGCGTCGAGCTCCGGGGCCGACGTGGTGCCGTACAGCTCGGTCTGGCGGTGGCCCAGAGCCTGCATGTTGGCGCCCTGGATCAGCAGCAGTTTCATGCTCGCCATCGTAACTCAAGGCACATTGGAGCGTGATTGCCTCGAGCGGAATGCGGTGACGGAAGGCTCATTGCCGGGAGCGCGCTACTCGAGGCGGAGCTTGCTCCGCCTGATGTGGCGTTCCCCGCATTCTCCGCCCCGCGCAGCGCATGGAAAGGGCGCCGGGTTGGCGATCATCTTCGGCAACATCCTCGACACCATTCCCGGCTGCCTGGTGATCGGCGCCAAGCTCGCAGGCTTCGAGGAAGGGAGTCACACCACGCCGGCTGCGCGTAGCGTCGCCACCTGCTCGGCCGTCATGCCCAGCACCGATGAGAGAACGCGCTGCGTGTCCTCGCCGTAGCTGGGGCCGGAGCGGCCGAGCGGCCCTCCGCCATAGGCCGGGCTGCGCTCGAGACGGGCCGGAAAGCCCTTAACCGGCCAGGTGCCGATCTCGGATTGCGGCAGCTCGACCAGCCACTGCAAGTGCCCAAGCTGGGGATCCCTTTCGTATCTGTCCTCGGCCGTCTGGCAGACCCCGGCCGGAACACCCGCAGCCTGCAGCCGGTTCATAAGGTCCGCGCCTTCGAAGACGCCGGTGGCGCGCCCAATCAATCCATCGAGCGCGTCTTCGTTCGCGCGCCGGTTCGACAACCCGTCGAACCGCGGATCGTCGAGCCATTCGGGATGGCCGAGCTCGGTCGCAACCGCCCGCCATTGTTCGTCGGTGAAGGCGGCAATGGCGATCCAGGTGTCCTCGCCCCGTGTCCGGTACGCCCCGTGCGGCGCGGCGAGTCGATAAGGCGAACGATTGCCGTAGCGCGACCAGCGACGGCCATTGACCGCGTGATCGAGCACCGCGGTTCCGGTCAGGAAGATGCCGACCTCCGCCTGCGAGGCGTCGACATGACAGCCGCGGCCTGTCGTGGCCCGCCTGTAGAGCGCGGCAAGCGCCGCCGTCGCCATGTTGTAGGCGCCGAACCAGTCGAGATACGAGTAGCCGATGCCGGCGGGCGGATGAGGCTCGGGCAAGCCCGACATGTCGCTGATGCCGCTGAACGCCTGCGCCGTCGGGCCGAAGGCGCGGGCCCGGCCGTAGGTGCCATGCTGCTGGCCGAAGCCCGATTGCTGGAGATAGATGATGCCGGGGTTCAGCTCTTTCAGGCGAGCGTAGCCCAGCCCCATCCGATCCATCGTGCCCGGCGAGTAGCCCTCGAGCACCACGTCGGCGTTGCGGATGAGATCCTCCAGGATACGCTTGCCTTCCGGCTTCTTCAGGTCGAGCGATATCCCGAGCTTGCCGGCGTTGATCTCCATGAAGGAGCCGCTGCGGTTGAGCCCGTCCCGAGGCGGCGTCGGCATCGTCGCCGTGGCCGCCTGCCGCTCGGCACGTCCCCCCAAAGGGCAGGCCGCCGGACCGAAGCGCATGCCGTCGGCACGCGATTCGTGCTCGACCTTGATCACCTCTGCACCGAGCGCGGCGAGGTAGCGTCCTGCCCCGGCGCTGGCGAGCATCCATCCGAGATCGACGACGCGGACACCGGAAAGCGCGAAGGGCTTGCCTGTCGGACCAGCCTGGGCGGCCCCTCGCGCGAGGCCGCAGTCGGGCCATAGCGTCGGCACCTTTCGCGGCGTCGCCCATTCGTCGATGACCGAGCTCATGTGCTCGCCCAGCTTGGGCGGTCGTTGCGCCGAGATAGCCCAGGGCGCGTCGGGACTGTACCAGCGAGCCGCAACATAGGTGTACGAGGCGTTGCTTTCCGGGTGCGACACGCGGGTGAACATGCCTCGCTTGGCAAAGTGCGGATCGCGGGCATTCTCCTCGGGACGCCGCACGGGTGCCCACGGCAATCCGTTGTCCTGTCCTTCGCGCCACAGGTCGGCATCGAAATCCAGGCTGGCGGCGAGGCGATCGACCATCCCGCCGATCCTGCCCTCCACTTCCGCATTCAGCTCGCCGAGCGCGGCGAGGCCTTCGTCCATGCCGTGCTTGGCGAGAACCGCGATGGTGCCCCGCAGCGCGTCCGTGGAGTACGTCGCGGTCGCGCGCAGATAGGTGCGGTACGGCAAGAGATATCGTCCGTCCCGGGTCTGCGCGAGCGCCGGCAGGCTGTTCGACGGCATCGAATGCCGGCAGGTCTGCCGGAAGTGGCGCTGGCGCAGGAACACCCAGTTCGGCACGTCGCTCTCGGTATTCATGCTGACCGCTTCGTGGATGCTGAGGGACAGGCGCTGCCCCTCGCCCGTGCGGAGCCGATGCGCAAGTGCTCCGAGCAGCGCAATGACGCTGAGCTCGCCGGAGATGTGATAGGCATGCCACATCTGCGGCGCGATGGGTGGCGTGTCGTAGCGACCGGCCGCATCCGGGTCGTAGCCGCAGTTCATCATGACGCCGCCCAGCGCCAGGTGGATGAGATCGCTGCCCTCGTAATCGGCCCATGGACCGGTGTCGCCGAACGGACTGATTCGCAGATTGATCAGGCGCGGATTTGCCGACTGCAACCGTTCGAAGGCCAGGTTCCGGTCCGCAAGATAGCCCCGTGGACGCGCATCGATCACGACGTCGGCCGTCGCTGCGAGCTTGAGGAACGACGCCTGCCCGCGAGCGGTATCGAGATCGAGGACGATGCTGCGCTTGCCGAAATTGTAGTGCCAGAAATGCAGGCTCTCCTCGGCTGACGGCGCATCCCCGCGGAACGGCCCGATCCGCCGCGTCGCTTCGCCTTCCGGCGGCTCGACCTTGACGACGTCGGCACCCAGGCCCGCGAGCACCCGGCCGGCATACTCTCCCTTCTCGTCGGCGAGCTCGAGCACGCGGAGGCCACCGAGATAGGCCCCCTCGCTGCGGCCGGTGTCAGCCATGCGCCTTTCCTCCAACCTTACACTTGCTCGGATTTGTCACCCGCAGTGTTGCCCGGGGGCAAGGGGCAAAGCCCGCCTGGCAGTTCATGGCCCATCTCCCTCCCCCGTCATCGGGGGAGGTGGCCCGTAGGGCCGGAGGAAGAGAGCCACAGGCGAGGTTTCTTGAAGTTCCGACGTCGAACTCTCATCGACCTCGACTATGGCCTTCCCCCTCCACCCCGTGTGACGGAGCACCCGAGCGATTTTGGCCGCAACGCGGCCAAAACGCATGCCCGGTTACGGCGGAGGAAAATGTTCAGCGCGGCAGGGTCGTGCTGCCCATCAGGGTCTCGTCGATCGAGCGGGCGCATTGGCGGCCTTCGCGGATCGCCCAGACGACCAGCGACTGGCCGCGGCGCATGTCGCCGGCGGCGAACAGCTTGGGCACGCTGGTCTTGTAGTCCTTGACGTTGGCCAGGACGTTGCCGCGCGGATCGAGGGCGACGCCCGACTGCTCGACCATGCCGGGCTTGCGGGGGCCGAGGAAGCCCATGGCGAGCAGCACCAGGTCGGCCTGGAGCTCGAAGCGGCTGCCCTCGATCTCCGTCATGGCGCCGTTCGACCATTCGACGCGTGCACATTCGAGCGCGGTCACCTTGCCGTCCTTGCCAATGGCGCGCTTGGTCAGCACCGCGAAGTCGCGGCCGACCCCCTCCTCGTGCGAGGACGAGGTGCGAAACTTCAACGGCCAGTCGGGCCAGACGAGCTCCTTGTTCTCGCGGTCGGGCGGGCGCGGCATCACCTCGAGCTGAGTGACCGACGCGGCGCCCTGGCGGTTCGACGTGCCGACGCAGTCCGATCCGGTGTCGCCGCCGCCGATCACGATGACATGCTTGCCCTTGGCCGTGAGCGTGCCCTTGGGCGCGGCCCGCGATTCGTCGTCGCCGGCGACGCGCTTGTTCTGCTGGGCCAGGAAGTCCATCGCGAAATGGATGCCGGAGAGCTCGCGGCCCGGCACCTCGAGATCGCGCGGCCATTCCGCGCCGCCGGTCAGGGCGACGGCATCGTAGCCTTCGAGCAGCGACTTTATGGACAGCGTCGCGCCGACCTCGACGCCGGTGCGGAACTCGACACCCTCTTGCTCCATCTGGCGCATGCGCCGATCGATCAGGTGCTTCTCCATCTTGAAGTCGGGAATGCCGTAGCGCAGCAGGCCGCCGACGCGATCCGATTTCTCGAACAGCGTCACCGCATGGCCGGCGCGGGCGAGCTGCTGGGCGCACGCCATGCCGGCCGGTCCGGAGCCGACCACGGCGACGCGCTTGCCGGTCTTGCGGGGCGGCACCAGCGGGACGATCCAGCCTTCCTCCCAGCCGCGATCGACGATGCCGCATTCGATCGATTTGATGGTGACCGGGTTGTCGTCGATGTTCAGCGTGCACGACGCCTCGCACGGCGCCGGGCAGATGCGGCCGGTGAACTCGGGGAAATTGTTGGTCGAGTGCAGCACCTCTAGCGCATCTCGCCAGCGGTCGCGCCGCACCAGCTCGTTCCAGTCGGGGATCAGGTTATTGACCGGGCAGCCGTTGTGGCAGAACGGGATGCCGCAATCCATGCAGCGCGCGCCCTGCTGCGACAGCTCGGCCGGCGGCAGGCCGAGCACGAACTCCTGCCAGTTCTTCAGGCGCTTCTCGACCTTCTCGTAGGGCCGATCCTTGCGCTCGATTTCCAGGAAGCCGGTGGGAAGGCCCATGGCTTACAAATCTCCCATCATGTCCGTGATTCGCCCGATATCGGACGGTCTTACTCCGCCGCCACCGCTTTCGCCGCCGCGCGGTCCTTCGCCTGCAGCAAGGCCCGCTTATAGTCCTTGGGCATCACCTTGATGAAGCTGCGCAGCGCGGCATCCCAGTCGTCCAGCAGCTCGCGCGCTCGCGCGCTACCGGTGTGCAGGAGATGCCGCTCGACGAGGATGCGCAGGCGCTCGGCGTCGTAGGCCAGCACGTCCCCCATGCCGGTGTCGTCGGCGTCGAGCGCGCGCTGGCGCGGCCGGCCCGGAGCATCGCGATCGGACGGTGGCCCGATCGTCTCGAGCTCGACCATCGAGGTGTTGCAAAGCTCGCTGAAGCGCGCCTTGGGATCGTAGACATAGGCGATGCCGCCCGACATGCCGGCCGCGAAGTTGCGCCCGGTATCGCCCAGCACGACGACGACGCCGCCGGTCATGTACTCGCAGCCGTGGTCGCCGGTCCCTTCGACGACGCATACCGCGCCCGAGTTGCGCACGGCAAAGCGCTCGCCGGCAACGCCCTCGAAATAGGCCTCGCCGCCGATCGCGCCGTAGAGCACGGTGTTGCCGACGATGATGTTCTGCAACGGATTGCGGTTCGCGCCCGCGGGCTGGCGCACGACGACGCGACCGCCCGACAGTCCCTTGCCGACATAGTCGTTGGCGTCGCCCGACAGGTCGAGCGACACGCCGTGCGCCAGGAAGGCGCCGAAGCTCTGCCCGGCCGTGCCGGTGAGCTTCACCGAGATCGTATCCTCCGGCAGGCCGGCATGGCCATGGCGCTTGGCCACCTCGCCCGACAGCATCGCGCCGACCGTGCGGTTGACGTTGCCGATCGGCAGCTCGATCAGGACAGGTTCGCCCGTCTCGAGCGCCGGCTGGGCCGCCTCGATCAGCTTGTGGTCGAGCGCCTTGTCGAGCCCGTGGTTCTGCTGCTCGCAGTTCCAGATCGCCACGCCCTCGCGCGCCGGGGCGACGTGCAGCAGGCGCGACAGGTCGACGCCGCCCGCCTTCCAGTGATCGACCGCACGATGCATGTCGAGCCGGTCGACCCGGCCGATCATCTCGTTCAGCGTGCGGAAGCCCAGGCGCGCCATGATCTCGCGCAGCTCCTCGGCGACGAAGAAGAAGTAGTTGATGACGTGCTCGGGCTGCCCCGTGAAGCGCTTGCGCAGCACCGGATCCTGGGTCGCCACGCCGACCGGACAGGTGTTGAGATGGCACTTGCGCATCATGATGCAGCCGGCGGCGATCAGCGGCGCCGTGGCGAAGCCGAACTCGTCGGCGCCCAGCATGGCGCCGATGGCGACATCGCGACCGGTCCGCAGGCCACCGTCGACCTGCACGGAGATGCGGCCGCGCAGGCCGTTCAGCACCAGCGTCTGCTGGGTTTCGGCGAGGCCGATCTCCCACGGCGAGCCGGCGTGGGTGAGCGAGGTCAGCGGCGAGGCGCCGGTGCCGCCCTCGAAGCCCGAGATGGTGACGTGGTCGGCGCGCGCCTTGCTCACGCCGGCCGCGACCGTGCCGACACCGACCTCGGAGACCAGCTTGACCGAGACGCGGGCCCGCGGGTTGACGTTCTTCAGATCGTGGATGAGCTGCGCCAGATCCTCGATCGAGTAGATGTCGTGATGCGGCGGCGGCGAGATCAGGCCGACACCCGGCGTCGAGCGGCGCACCCGCGCGATGTTCTCGTCGACCTTGTGGCCGGGCAGCTGGCCGCCTTCGCCGGGCTTGGCGCCCTGCGCCATCTTGATCTGCAGGTCGTCGGCATTGACCAGGTACTCGGCCGACACGCCGAACCGGCCCGACGCCACCTGCTTGATGGCCGAGCGCATGGAATCGCCGTTGGGCAGAGGCTTGAAGCGATCGGCCTCCTCGCCGCCCTCGCCGGTGTTCGACTTGCCGCCGATCCGGTTCATGGCGATCGCCAGCGTGGTGTGCGCCTCGCGGCTGATCGAGCCGAAGCTCATGGCGCCGGTCGCGAAACGCCGCACGATGTTGGCAGCCGGCTCGACCTCGTCGATCGGCAGGGCCGAGTCGGCCCACTTGAACTGCATGAGGCCGCGAATCGTCAGCAGCCGCTCGCTCTGCTCGTTGATCGATTCGGCGAACGCCTTGTACTCGTCCGGCGAATTGCCGCGCACGGCGTGCTGCAGCCTGGCCACCGACTGCGGCGTCCAGGCATGGTCCTCGCCGCGCAGGCGGAAGGCGTAGTCGCCGCCGGCATCGAGCATGGCGCGATAGATCGGATTGTCGCCGTACGCATCGCGATGGCGGCGCACCGTCTCCTCGGCGATCTCCTGCCAGCCGGCCCCTTCGATCGTGGTTGCAGTGCCGGTGAAATACTTCTCGACGAAGCCCGAGTGCAAGCCGACCGCGTCGAAGATCTGGGCGCCACAATAGGACTGGTAGGTCGAGATGCCCATCTTGGACATGACCTTGAGCAGGCCTTTGCCGACCGCCTTGATGTAGTTCTTCTGCACCTCGTACGCCTTGAGCGGCAGGCCGTTCTGGACCCGCAACTGCTCCAGCGTCTCGAAGGCTAGATAAGGATTCACCGCCTCGGCGCCGTAGCCGGCGAGACAGCAGAAATGATGCACCTCGCGCACCTCGCCCGATTCGACGACGAGTCCGGTCTGGGTGCGCAGGCCGCGGCGGATCAGGTGATGGTGCACGGCGGCGGTGGCCAGCAGCGCCGGGATCGGCACGCGCTCGGCCGACACTGCACGATCGGACAGGATCAGGATGTTGCGGTCGGCGAGCACGCAGTCCGTCGCCTCGGCGCAGACGCGGTCGAGCGCGTCCTCGAGGCCGGCCGCCCCTTCCGACACCGGCCAGGTCGTGTCGATGGTGGCGGTCCGGAAGGCGCCGTCGAGCAGCTCCTCGATCGAGCGGATCTTCTCCAGCTCGGCATTGGTCAGCACCGGCTGCGAGACTTCCAGCCGCTTGTGCGTGCCGGCCTGGCGGCCGAGCAGGTTGGGACGCGGACCGATCATCGACACCAGCGACATCACCAGCTCCTCACGGATCGGATCGATCGGCGGGTTGGTGACCTGGGCGAAGTTCTGCTTGAAGTAGTTGTAGAGCAGCTTGGGCTTGCGCGAGAGCACCGCGATCGGCGTGTCGGTGCCCATCGAGCCGATCGGATCGTCGGGCTCCTTGCTCATCGGCTCGAGGAAGAACTGGATGTCCTCCTGGGTGTAGCCGAAGGCCTGCTGGCGATCGAGCAGGGTCGTGGGATCGTTCGACGGCGCCGGCACCGGGGCTTCTGGAATGTCCGACAGCTCCTCGAGCTTGTGCTGCGTCTCCTTGAGCCACTCCTCGTAGGGCTCGGCCTCGGCCAGGGTGCGCTTCAGCTCCTCGTCCTCGACGATACGGCCCTGCTCGAGGTCGATCAGCAGCATCTTGCCGGGCTGCAGGCGCCACTTGCGCACGATCTTCTCTTCCGGGATCGGCAGCACGCCGGCCTCGGACGCCATCACGACCTTGTCGTCGTCGGTCACCAGGAAGCGCGCCGGCCGCAAGCCGTTGCGATCCAAGGTGGCGCCGATCTGGCGGCCGTCGGTGAAGGCGATGCAGGCCGGCCCGTCCCACGGCTCCATGAGGGCGGCGTGGTACTCGTAGAAGGCCTTGCGCTTGGCATCCATCAGCGGATTGCCGGCCCACGCCTCCGGGATCAGCATCATCATGGCGTGCGACAGCGAGTAGCCGCCGGCGACCAGCAGCTCGAGCGCATTGTCGACGCAGGCCGTGTCGGACTGGCCGTGCGGGATGATCGGCCACATCTTGTCGAGGTCGGCGCCGATCAGCTCGGATTCCATCGTGCGCCGGCGGGCGTACATCCAGTTGACGTTGCCGCGCACCGTGTTGATCTCGCCGTTGTGGGCGATGAAGCGATAGGGATGCGCCAGCCGCCACGACGGGAAGGTGTTGGTCGAGAAGCGCTGATGGACCAAGCAGAGCGCCGACTCGGTCAGCGGATTGCGCAGGTCTTCGTAGAAGCTCTCGACCTGGGGGGCGAGCAGCAGGCCCTTGTAGACCACCGTGCGCGTCGAGAAGGACGGCATGTAGAGCTGCGACAGGCCGGGGAGCTGATGCTTCTTGGCGAGATCGGTCAGCGGATTCTGGGTCTGCTTGCGGATCGCCAGGATCTTGCGCTCGAAGGCGTCCTGGTCGGCGAGCTTGGGGCCGCGGCCGACGATCGCCATCCGGATCACCGGCATGCGCTCGATGACGCCCTTGCCGAGCCCGGTCGTGTCGGTCGGAACGTCGCGCCAGCCGATCAGCTTCTGCTTCTCGACCTTGATGAAGTGCTCCAGCCGCTTGACCGCGAAAGTGCGCGAGGCCTCGTCCTGCGGCATGAAGCACATGGCCACCGCGTAGTTGCCCGGTGCGGGCAGCTCCAGCCCCTGCCTGGCCGCCCAGTCGCGCAGCAGGGCGTCGGGCGTCTGGATCATGCAACCGGCACCATCGCCCACCAGGGGGTCGGCCCCGACCGCACCGCGGTGGTCGAGATTGACCAGGATGCTCAGGCCCTGGCGCACGATGGCATGCGATTTACGGCCCTTGATATCGGCCACGAAGCCGACGCCGCAGGAATCGTGCTCATTGCGCGGGTCGTAAAGTCCTTGTCTCTCGGGCAGATCCATCGCTCTCTTCCGCTCCCCCTTTTCGGCGCAGCATTCCCCAGCATGCAGTGTCAGGGCATTATTAGCCCGGCTGCCCGGCCGGACGAAAGCAATTGTTGCGGCGCGAAAGCCGCTGTAGGTTGCGCCGGCAGCTCCGGGGGAGATGATCAAGCCTATGTCGTTCGCGTCACTTCGCCGCCTGGCGTTCGGCCTCTCCGTCCTGGCGCCGGTTCTCGGGCTGGGCGGCTGCGGACCGAGCGTCAGCCAGGCCTGGAACGGCCCGGGCTGGTACCTGCAGAAACCCTACCTGACCGTGATGGGCGGCCCGGAGTATTTCGGGGGCCCCTACACTTACGACAAGTGCGAGGAAGAGCGCATCAAGCTGCCAGCTGAAACGGCGACCCAGATGCTCTGCGTCCGCGAGAACCGCAAGCCGGATCGCTTCGGGTTCTACTAAGTCTCTTCGCGATTTTCTTCCCTCGCACCGGTCCGCTCTGCCCCCGGCGGGGCACGTCCCCCACTCCGGAGCCGACACACCTCATGTTCCTCTCCGCCCGCGAAGCGGGGGGAGAGGCTAGGAGAGGTGGGTCATGGGGTCGCTGCCCGAGAGGCGGTCGCCCATTGCGAGGAGGTTCGTAAGGGCGATCACGCCACGAAGTGGACGTTGGACTCCTGCAGCTGGAGCAGCGTGACGCCGCTGAGCTGAACCATGTCGGAGATCGAGAGCGTCTGGACCTGGCTCGTGTTCGTGAACGGGGTCGGATTGTGGATGTCCATGTCGGCAATGCGCGCATTCCCGAGATTGTCCTGGTAGGCGACGATGTAGTGGTTGACCGTGTTGGTCTGGGCCACGCCAAAATTGATTGCCGTCGACGAGTTGACCAGCGCCGCGGCGAGCGCCGCGGCGCCCGTGAAGGTGTGAGTCGCGCCGATCACCAGGACATCGGCAACGGCGATCGTGACGGTGCCGCCGAGGTCCAGGGTGTTGCTGAAGGTCGCCTCGCCGAGCGTCGGGCCGCTGTTGCTGGCGTTGCGCAGCAGGTTGCTGAACGTCGTCAGCGACAGGTCGATCGAATCGCCCGGAGCGGTGCCCGATCCGGCGATGAAGTTCGTGACCATGCTCATGTCTTCGGTGGTGCCGGTGCCGTGGCCGCGATTGGTGGTGGCATCGGATACCGGGCCGCCGAACTGGGCCGTCGCCTGGCCCCACCAGCCGAGCTGGGGAACGTCGTTGGCATCGACGATCGAATGGGCGACCGGCGTCTGGGCTTGGCCGGGCTGGATGGGCGTCGGCTGGTCGATGCTGTTGCCGGCATAGAGCTCGATCAGGGTCGGCAAGCTCCGGCCAGCCGACAGCAGGACCACATCGGCGCCGCCGCCGGTATAGATCGTGTCGGTCATCGACACGCCCTCGGTGCCGACGAAGGTGTCGTTGCCGATCGAGCCACCGAGCAAGTTGCCCTGCGCCTGCGATCCAACGACCAGCGACCCGACGCTGCCCGCCACCGAGGTCGAGTAGATGAAATCCAGCGCGCCGATCGGCATGAGGAGGCCGCCAGCGTCGGAGACGTGCGACTGGTCGATGACCGCCGTGTAGCTCGGCACGGCGCTCGAGGTCGACAGGTTGTAAACCCCCATGCCGATGTTCTGGTAGATCGAGTTCGCCGTCGTAAGCTGCGCTCCCGGCACGCCGACATCCGTCCAGTGAGCCTCCCCGAACGATCCGTCCGGATTGACGGGAATGAAGGCCATCGCCACCTGGCTGATCGACTGGCCGTAGGCATTGAAGCCCCCCGGCACGGCCGTGAACCCCTCGAAATGCGATAGTGCGGCGGGCGTATTGTCGATCTTGTAGAAGGTCAGGTTGGAGAAGACGCCCGTCACCGAATCATAGTTGACGAGGAAGGCCTCGTTGATGCCGATGCCGTGCTTGGAACCGCCGGCGATCGTGTACGACGAGCTGCCGATGCCATTCTGCCAGACCGCATAGGCCGACGTGAGCTGGTCGGTGCCGCCGAAATCGAGGATCGTCCAGGTATTGGTCTTCATGTTGTAGATGAAGCCGTTGCCCGAACCCGGCACGTTCAGCAGGTCGTAGTTGCCGACCACCAGGTCGCCCATCACGCTGTGCGGAATGGTGTCCTCGACGGTCGCGCCGCCGACGGCGCTGGATGGCACGTCGATCTGCGTCCAGGTGCCGCCACCCGAAACCGGTCCCTTATAGATCATGCCGTGGTCGTGCACGGTGCTCTGGCTGTAGACGTAGGAGCCGACGGCGACGACGTTGCCGATGCCGATCGACGGCGTGAAGACCGAAGTGTTGGGTCCGTAGAAGTTCGCGCTGGTGACGGTCTGGCCTGAGAATTGCGGGATCAGCGTGTACATCGTGCCGAGCGAGGTGTCCTGGATCGGGCCGCTATACAGAGCCGAAAAGTTGCCCCCGTCGACGATGTGGCTGCCGGTCAGGATCACCTTGCCGTCGTAGTCGGCGCGCACGCCGGTGGTCGGGAACTGGGCAAACGCCGTGGCGTAGGTCACCTGGTTTTCCGAGTTGCCGGTGTAGCTTTCGGACGATGCCTTGGAGATCAAGTAGCTGGTCGTGTCGGTGACGTTTTGCACCGCCCCGACCATCGCCGCCAGGGACGGCACAGTGCCTGCGGCCAGCTCGGTGAAATACGATCCGGAACTCAGCTTGAAGCTGAGCGCCGTCTGATCGGCCGCCACGGCGCTGAACTCGAACGTGTAGACCAGCGCCGAGTATTGGAGAGCACCCGAGAACAGCTGGTTCAGCCAGTATTGCAGGCCGGCCGGGTCGGCGTCGCGACTGAAGGCGTACTGGTAGAGCTGCTGGATGAACGAGGTCGCCAGCGCGACCTGCTGCGGGTTCTGCGGGTCGAGCGGCTGCGTCGCCAGCGACGAGTACTTGGCATTCTCGGGCGACACCGCGAAGCTCGCCGAGATGTTCAACATCACCTGCGACAGCGACGCGCCACCCGCCAGCTGGGTCAGCGCCTGGCCCATCCAGTAGTTGACGCCGGTCGGATCGCCGGCACGGCCGAAGAACCCGACATACAGCCCTTCGAGCTGGCTCATCACCTCCTGCGGCGGCAACCCGATCGAGGTCGACGAGGGAACGCCGTTGTTGTTCATGACGAAGTTGGCGTAGCTGCCGTTGAGAGCGAGCGCCTGCCCGTGGTTGGGCAAGGTCTGGAATCCGGCACGATCGGTGCCGATCGAGTTGCCGACGATCGTATCGCCGGTGACGCCGGACGAGATGGTGATGCCGTTGCCGTCGTTGCCGCCTATGAAGTTGGTGCGCGGCTTGGCGGGATCGGTGGTGCCGCCGCCGATCAGGTTGCCGCTGCCCGAGCTCGCCAGCAGCAGGCCGCCGGCGGTGTTGCCGAGGGCGCGCAGCAGCGCGACATCAGGGCCGATCACATTGTCGAAAAGCTCGTTGTCGTAGGCCGCGCCGGTGATCGCGACACCGAAGCCGACGTTGCCCGAGAACGTGTTCTGCGGGATCACCGAGTCGCGATAGCCGCCGATCGTGTTGTTGTGGGCCGTGCCGGTGATGAGCAGGCCGTTGTTGCCATTGGCCATGCTGGGCAGGCCGATGCCGTTGTCGACGGTCTTGCTGAAGCCCGCGGTATCGAGGCCGGCGATGTTCGGATCGACGGTGACGCCCGAGGCGTTGCCTGCGATCTCGATGCCGTTGTTCAGGTTGCCCGAGAACACGTTCGTGCGGATGAGATTGTTGCCGCCGGTCGAGTCGATCAGGATGCCGTCGTTGCCGTTGGGCGCAGCACCCTGGAAGGGGAAGAGGCCGCCGAAGGTGTTGAAGGTGACGAAGCCCGACACCGTATCGGTGACATAGACGCCGTTCAGCCTGTTGCCCGCCGACGTGTTGCCCAGCGGGATGACGCCGCCGAGCTGGGTGTTCAGCGAATTGCCGTCGATCAGGACGCCGTTCTGGCTGTTGCCGATGACCGCATTGTGCGAGCCGATGCCGAAATAGTTGGCCTGGATCGTGACATTGTCGGAGCTGGTGACGTGCAGGCCGTTGCCGGCATTGCCGCTCAGGATGTTGTAGTAGACGAACGGATTGTCGACGAAGGTGCAGCCGATCAGGGAGTTGCCGTCGGCATCGACGATATGGACGCCGTCGCCGCCATTGCCCACCGCGCTGGTGCCGTTGGCGTTGGTGCCGACGAAATTGCCGTTCAGGACGTTGTTCTGCGAGCCGTTCTCGATCAGGATTCCGTCCGCGGTGTTGCCCGAGACCAGGTTGCCGAGCGGCGGAATGATGAAGACCTGCGTGCCGGTGCCCTTGTCGCCGGTCGGATTGTTCACTTGGCCGGTCGCCGTATCGACGAACAGCGTGCCGCCGATCGTGTTGCCGTTGGCGCCCTCGGTGACCAGGATGCCGTTATGGCCGTTGGCCATCGTCGTGTTGCCGTCGGGGCTGGTGCCGATGTGATTGGCGACGATGACGTTGTCGGACGAGCCGTGCAGCGCGATGCCGTTGCGCCCGTTGGCCGAGATCACATTGCCGACGACACCGGAGGCGCCGGACGCGTTGAGCCCGATATGGTTGTCCGACGACAGCGACGACACGTAGACGCCGTCGAGGGCATTGGAGAAGGCCGATCCGTTGGCGTGGATACCGATGTAGTTCTTGTCGATGGTGATGCTCGAGGCGTTGAGCGTCACGCCGTTGTCACCTGAGTTGCCGAGAGCCAGCCCGAACAGGCCCGAGCCGCTCGAGCCAGTCGAGAAGGTGAGGCCCTCATTGCCGTTGAAGTTCACCTCGACGACAGGTGGTCCGCTGGCGACATATCCTGGGGCGGTCCTCGCATCGATCTGGACGGCATTGGTGATCGACGGCAGACCGCTCAGCAGGTTGATCGAGCCCGCAACGGCGAACGTGATGCTGTCCGGCGTGGGCGACTGGTCGGCGTTGGAGGCGATGATTGCCGCCCGCAGAGAACCGGCGCCGCTATCGTTCAGATTGGTGACAACAAAGTTGGTCATGCTCCCTCCCCTTTCGGATGCCGACAACGCCCGGCACCGCTCGACGACGAACCCGGGGCATTCGCTCCTTCGGCAACAACATTGCCCAAGCGACAGGCACGCCAAGCCAAATCGCACACGGACTGCACGGGAGGCCCACGGGCAATTCAGTCCGGACTGAAGTTATCCGATCCGTCGGATCTTTTGTGCATTGCCTTCAAATTGAACCAAATAATCACACAGCTTTCAGTGAAGTCGCATCGATATCGGCTTTTAACTGCAAATTGTTCTCGAGGGAGCGCCCTGCCTGTTTGCCAGGCCAGGCCGCCGACGACAGGCGCGAGCCCAGCCCGAGAAATACAGCCAGTGATCGTTCGACCATAGTCTGGTCCAGGCCGTCGACAATGAACACCAGGCGTGAGCGGCGGTCCGCATCGGGCCACGCGGCCATGTGGATGGGCGGATGGACGAGGTGCTGCACGCCGTGGAGCGCCACCGGCGCGGGCGAGCCGGCCACGTTCAGGATGCCCTTGACACGCAGAACGCGATCGCCGTGCCGGTTGAGCAGCATGCTGAACCACAGGCCGAACCGGGTCCAATCGATCGGCCCGTCGAAGGCCAGCGTGAAGGCCTGGATGGCCTCGCCAGGGCGCCCGCCGCCGCCGTGGATTTCGAGCTCGGCGGCGAACAGCTTGCGCGCGGCCTCGCCGCGGCCGGCTGTCGCGAAGAGGTCGTGCGCCAGCAGCGCGTCGGCATCGAGCGACGTCTCGGCGGCGCGCCACAGCGGCGCCGAAGGATTGAGCTGCCGCAGCCGATCCTCCAGCGCGCCAGATCCGTCCCGCTCGGCCCCTTCTCCCTCGGCAATGTCCGTCTTGGTCAGCACCAGGCGATCGGCCACGGCGACCTGCCTGGCGCATTCGGGATGACGCGCGAGCTGCGCCAGGCCGTTCACCGCATCGACCGTGGTGATGACATTGCCTGGCCGGAAGTGATGGCGCAGCACCGGGTCGGCCTGCACGGTCGACAGGATGGGGAAAGGATCGGCGAGGCCGGTGCTCTCGATCACGAGCCGGCGGAACGGCGGCACCGCGCCGCGCTCGCGCCGATCGTGAAGATCCTTGATCGCGGCCGACAGCTCGCCGCGAATGGTGCAGCACAGGCAGCCCGACGGCAGCAGCACCATGGTCTCGTCGAGGCGCTCCAGCAGATGATGATCGAGCCCGACCTCGCCGAACTCGTTGATCAGCACCGCCGAATCGGCGAGCGCCGGATCGGCCAGCAGGCGCTGCAGCAAGGTGGTCTTGCCCGAGCCGAGAAAGCCCGTGATCAGGTTGACCGGCGTGAAGACCGGCGCGTCGCTCACGCCGCCTCCTCCAGCCTGGCGATCAGCGCCGGATCGAGCGGATCACACGGCCGGCCGAGCAGCTTTTCCGCGGTCGCCCAGAGGTGGCCGAGATGGTCGACGAGCTCGCTCTTGCCGGTGGCGGTAGACAGCACGAACGAGCTCGCCTGCCAGTCGCTGAGCGCGAGCCCGTAGGCGCGCAGGATGCGGTTGGCGTCGGCGACGAGCGCCGCCCGCTCGCGCCGGCGCTGCACCGGATCGGTGTTGCGCGTGAACACGCCGGGCCGGGCGATGGCGTCGGTCCAATGACCCGCACCGCCCAGGACCCCGCACAACGCGCACACGAAGGCTCACCCCTTCTTGCGCGGATGCCGTCGCGCGAAATCGTCGGCCATCTCGTTCATGGTGACGAAGCGCACGCCGGGATGGCCGATCATGTGGTGATACAGACGCTCCAGCATCATCAGCACATGCGGCCGGCCCGAGACGTCGGGATGGATGGTCATCGGGAACACGGCGTAGTCGTGCTCGCGGTACACCCAGTCGAACTGATCGCGCCACATCTCCTCGATGTCGCGCGGATTGACGAAGCCGTGACTGTTGGGTGACTTCTTGATGAACATCATCGGCGGCAGGTCGTCGAGATACCAGCTCGCCGGGATCTCGATCAGGTCGGTCTCCTTGCCGCGCTCCAGCGGCACCATCCATTCGCGCGGCTTCTTGGCGTAGTCGATCTTGGTCCAGCGGTCGCCGACCCGCACATAGTAGGGCGTGTGGTCGTTGTGCATCAGCGAATGGTCGTACTTGATGCCGCGCTCGAGCAGCAGCTCGTTGGTGACGGGCGAGAACTCCCACCACGGCGCCACGTAGCCGGTCGGTCGCTTGCCCGACAGCCTGGTCACCAGATCGATGCACTTGTCGAGGATCTCGGTCTCCTGCTCGCGCGTCATGGCGATCGGGTTCTCGTGACTGTAGCCGTGGATGCCGATCTCGTGCCCGGCATCGGCCACCGCCTTCATCTCCTCGGGGAAGGTCTCGATCGAATGGCCGGGGATGAACCATGTCGTCTTGATGCCGAGCCGCTCGAACATGCGAAGCAACCGAGGGCTGCCGACCTCGCCGGCGAACAGGCCGCGCGAGATGTCGTCGGGCGAATCCTCGCCGCCATAGCTGCCGAGCCAACCCGCGACCGCGTCGACGTCGATCCCGAAGCCGCACAGAATTTCCTTGGGCATTCCGCTGTCCCTCCTGGTTCAGTCGGTCACGCGAGCAAGAAGCGCGCCCGATCATAGACCGGGCGCCGCCGTGCGTAATGCCTGCCGTGGGAACTTATGGATCAGTCGCGACGATCGAGCTCCTCCTCAACGCTTGCGTTGGGGAGGTGCCCCCGCAAGGGGGCGGAGGGGTCATGAGCAACCCGCGTAAGGGTGAACATGATTCAAACTCGAGCTTCGACCGAGGCTCCTGGCCCCTCCGTCCGCGAAGACGCGGACACCTCCCCGCGCTTCGCGCAGGGAGGTGAGCAAGACGTCAGGTCTGCTGGATCGCCGACAACAGCCACTTGCCGCCGCGGCTGCGCAGGAAGGTCCACACTTCGGTCGCTTCGGTGCGGACCTTGTCGTTGCCGCCGACAATGCTGCCGTCGGAAATCCGGCGGGTCGTGTCGATCATGCTGAAGCGCATCGCCACGGTGGCGTATTCGAGATTGCCTTCGCTCCACGCCTCGGACAGGTCGCCCTGCTCGAGCTTCACCGCTTCGACCTTGTTCTCGACGCCCTGGCTGGCGTTGCTCGAAAGCTCCTCGGAGAAATAGCCGACCATCTCGGGCGTCGCGAGGCCACGTAGGGCAGCGAGGTCGGCCTTGCTGTAAGCGGCCTGGACTTCGGCGAGCAGGGTCTCGAACGCCTTGTAGTCGTCGGCGCCGATCACGACCTGCGCCGCGCTTCCCATCGCGGCCGAGCCGCCCGACCGGGCAAGCGGCGGCGCGTCGATCGTCCGTGCCGGCACGCCGCCGGCCAGCGCGTACGCCGGCCCACCGGCTGCCGCAGGTTGGGTCCGGTTGGCGCTCCAGCCGCGGAACAGCCGAACGGCCAGGTAGGCCACGCCGCCGATCAGCAGGACCTGCAGGAGCAAGCCGATCATGCCGGCCGCCCCTGTGAGGCCGCCGCCAAAGCCGCCGCCGAACAGCATGCCCATCAGGCCGGCCCCGAGCATGCCGCCCATCAGGCCGGATATGAACGGGTTGCGCGACATGAAACCGCCAGCCTGAGGCGCGGCCGCAGGGGTGGCACCGCCCGGCCTTTGTGCCTGCTGCTGTTGCTGGGGCGTCTTGCTCCGCTCCACGGGCTTGGCTTCCGGAGCGGTCTGGGTCGGGGCCGGGGCCTGGTCGGTCTTGCTGCCGCGGCTGCCAGAGCTTGTGCCGGCGCCTGCGCGCGCCTCGGCCAACGTCGGCGCCACGACCACCAGAGCGGCCATTAAGGCAAGCCAGCGAAGAGTTTTCATTGTTGTGCGTCCCTGTTGTCTTTTGCAGAGCCCCTGATGTTAGGGGGCGGACCGGACCATTCAAGGCCCTGCTTTCCAACTTTTTCCTCAGCCGATCGTCATCAAACCGGCATTTCCACCGGCCGCCGCCGTGTTGATGCTGAGCGAGATTTCATCGAACAGGAATTCCCGCGGATAGGGTTCGACGAAGACCGGCACGATGCGGCCGGGGCGATCGGCGAGACGACCGAGGAGAGCAAGGAGATCGGCGGGGTCGCCGGCGAACAGCGCAGCGGCGATGTCCCCGGCCGATTCGTCCGCGGCAACGCGGTTGCCGGTTGTCCGCACCAGCTCGCGCTGCGCCCGCAGCGCCTGGGCGTCCTCAGCCACGCACAGGATCGCTCCCTTGGGCTTCAGCGCGTAGCTGTTGCGCTCGCCGACCGGGCCGGCGAGCTCGCCCGCCGTCGGCATGAAGGGCGGTCGCTCAGCCAGCAGCCGGTGCACGTAGAGCGGACCGCCCGCCTTGGGGCCGGTGCCCGACAGGCCGTGACCGCCGAAGGGCTGCACGCCCACGACGGCGCCGATCATGTTGCGATTGACGTACTGGTTGCCGGCGGCCGAGGCGCCGGTCGCCCGCTCGATGGTCTCGTCGATGCGGCTGTGCACGCCGAAGGTCAGGCCGAAGCCGGTGCCGTTCACCGCGCGCACCACCGCCTCCATGTCCTCGCGCCGATAGCGCAGCACGTGCAGCACGGGTCCGAACACCTCGCCCGGAAGATCGCTCACCGCGTCGATCTCGATCAGGGTCGGCGGCACGAAGGTGCCGTGCCTCGCAGCGTCGGTCAGCGGCACCTGGAACACCGCGTGCCCGGCGCGCCGCATGCGCGCGATGTGATCGTCGAGGCGGCGGCGGGCGTCGTCGCTGATCACCGGGCCGACATCGACGCAAAGCCGGTCGGGATTGCCCACGCCGAGCTCGGCCATGGCACCGCGCAGCATCGGCATCACGCGATCGGCGATGTCGTCCTGCAGGCACAGCACCCGCAGCGCCGAGCAGCGTTGGCCGGCCGAGTCGAAGGCCGAGGCGAGCACGTCGCTCACGAGCTGCTCGGGCAGCGCCGAGGAATCGGCGACCAGCGCGTTCTGCCCGCCGGTCTCCGCGATCAGCACCAGCGGCCGGCCGTCGGCGCCGAGGCGTCGCGCCAGGGTGCGGTTGATCGACTGCGCCGCCTCGGTCGAGCCGGTGAACACCACGCCGGCCACTTTTCCGTTGGCGACCAGATGAGCGCCGATCCTGCCGTCGCCCGGCACGATTTGCAGCGCCGCGAGCGGCACGCCGGCCTCGTGCAGCAGCGCGACGGCCCGTGCGGCGATCAGCGGCGTCTCCTCGGCCGGCTTGGCGATCACGGCGTTGCCCGCAGCGAGCGCACCGGCGATCTGGCCGACGAAGATCGACAGCGGGAAATTCCACGGGCTGATGCAGGCGACCAGACCGAGCGGCCGATGCGAGGCATTGTCGAAGCTCGCGATACAGCCGGCGTAGTAGCGCAGGAAGTCGACGGCCTCGCGCACCTCGCCGACGGCGTTGCCCAGCGTCTTGCCGGCCTCGCGCACGATCGTGCCCAGCAACTCCTCCATCCGCGCTTCGAGGAGGTCGGCCGCGCGGCGCAGAGTCTCCGCCCGCGCCGCCGGCGGCTCCTGCCACGGCACGGCCTGGGCGCAGGCCTCGTCGACCACCGCGGGCAGCGCATCGACGACGCTGCCGACGACGTCGCGGTGATCGGCCGGATTCAGGACAGGACGGGCCGCGCTCGACGCGACTTCGTCGGGGCGGGACGTCAGCACGTCCGCCAAGCCGGCCAGCACCTGCTCGTTGGCGAGATCGAGACCGCGCGAGTTGCGCCGCTCCGGGCCGAGAAGATCGCGCGGCAAGGCGATCCTGGGATGCGGGGCGCCAAGCGGCTCGACAGCCCTCGCCCGTTCGACGGGATCGGCCAGCAAGGTGTCCAAGGTGACGCTCGCATCGGCGATCTGGTTCACGAACGAGGTGTTGGCGCCGTTCTCCAGCAGGCGCCGCACCAGGTAGGCGAGCAGGGTCTCGTGCGTGCCGACCGGCGCGTAGATGCGCCACGGCCGGTTGAGCTTGGCCGGCCCCACGACCTCCTCGTAGAGCGGCTCGCCCATGCCGTGCAGGCACTGGAACTCGTACTGGCCGGCGTAAAAATTCTCGCCAGCCATGGCGTGGATGGCCGCCAGGGTCAGCGCGTTGTGGGTGGCGAATTGCGGGAAGGCGGCATCGGGGGCGGCCAGCAGACGGCGCGCGCAGGCGAGGTAGGAGACGTCGGTGTGGATGCGCCGCGTGAACACCGGGTAGCCGGCGAGCCCGTCGAGCTGGGCGCGCTTGATCTCGCTGTCCCAGTAGGCGCCCTTGACCAGCCGCACCATCAGCCGGCGGCGGCTGCGGCGGGCGAGATCGATCAGCCAGTCGATCACGAACACGGCGCGCTTCTGATAGGCCTGGACCACGAAGCCGACGCCGTTCCAGCCCTCGAGCTCGGGCTCGAAGCAGAGCCGCTCCAGCAGATCGAGCGACAGGTCGAGCCGGTCGGTCTCCTCGGCGTCGACGTTGAGGCCGATATCGTAGTGCCGCGCCAGCGACGCGAGCTCCTTGAAGCGCGGATAGAGCTCCGCCATCACGCGCTCGCGCTGGGCGCGGCCGTAGCGCGGATGCAGCGCCGAGAGCTTGATGGAGATGCCCGGCCCCTCGTAGATGCCGCGGCCGGCCGACACCTCGCCGATGGCATGGATCGCCCGCCGGTAGGCCTCGAGGTAATGCTCGGCCTGCCCGGTCGTGATCGCCGCCTCGCCCAGCATGTCGTAGGAATGGCGGAAGCCGTGCTGCTCGAGCGTGCGGCCGCGGTCGAGCGCCTCGTCGATCGTCTGGCCGGCGACGAACTGCTCGCCCATCAGGCGCATCGCGAGATTGACGGCGCCGCGGATCAGCGGCTCGCCGCCGCGGCCGATCAGGCGCGTCAGCGCCGACGACAGCGAGCGCTCGCTGCTGGTCGCGGTCAGCCGGCCGGTCAGCAGCAGGCCCCAGGTCGCCGCATTCACGAACAGCGACGGGCTGTGGCCGAGATGGGCGCGCCAGTCGCCGCCCCCGATCTTGTCGCGGATCAGCGCATCCCTGGTTTCATCGTCGGGAATGCGCAGCAGCGCCTCGGCGAGGCACATCAGGGCGACGCCTTCCTGGCTCGACAGCGCGTACTCGTGGATCAGCCCCTCGACGCCGCCCGACGGCGTCTTGTCGCGCAACGCCGTGACCAGGCGCGCCGCCAGCGCGCGGGCGCGTGCCGTCCGGTTCGGGGTCAGGCTGGCCGCCTCGAGGAGCGGCGGCACGCAGTCCGTCTCGGGGCGCCGCCAGGCAGCGGTGATGGCGGCGCGCAACGGACCTTGCGGCTGGATCGACTGGGCGAAAGCTTCAAACGGCGGCATGACGCGGGTACCATAGCGGCAACGAAGAGATGGGGGGATGGTGAGGCCGATGAAGCTTTTGCGGCGCATGCTCGCAGCGGCGCTCCTGCTGCTCGCCGGACCGGCCTTCGCGCAGGGCGCGTTTCCGACCAAGCCGGTGCGTATCGTCGTGCCCTTCCCGGCCGGCGGCTCGGCCGACCTGCTGTGCCGCATCGTCGGCGACAAGCTCAGCGCCGCCTGGGGCCAGCCCGTGCTGATCGACAACCGCGCCGGCGCCGGCGGCAATGTCGGGGCGGAGATCGTCTATCGCGCCGATCCCGACGGCTACACCCTGCTGTGCAGCCCGCCCGGCCCGCTCTCGATCAACCACAATCTCTACAGGACGCTGCCTTACGACTGGACGAAGCTCGTGCCCATCACCGTGCTGGCGCTGGTGCCCAACGTGATCATGGTGCGCCCCGACCTGCCGGCCGCGACGGTGCAGGAGCTGATCGCCTACGCCAAGGCCAACCCGGGCAAGGTGACCTACGCCTCGCAGGGCAACGGCTCGACCTCGCATTTGTCGGCGCAGCGCTTCGCCACCATGAGCGGCCTCGAGCTGGTGCACATCCCCTACAAGGGCGAAGGCCCGGCGCTGGTCGACATCGTCGCCGGCCGGGTCGATCTCTTCTTCGGCAACGTCTCGGCCGCGCTGCGCTTCGAGCGCAGCAGGCAGCTCCGCTTCCTGGGCGTCGCCAGCCGCACCCGCAGCCCGGTGGCGCCGGACACGCCGACGACAGCCGAGGCCGGCCTGTCCGACCTGGTGTCGACCGCCTGGTTCGCGCTGGTGGCGCCGCCCGGCACCTCCGACGCCATCGTGCAGAAGATCAATGCCGACGCCGTCGCCGCGCTGAAACTGCCGGACGTGCGCAGCCGCTTCCTCGAGCAGGGCGCCGAGCCGCAGGGCGGCAGCACGGCCGACACGGTGGCCTTCATCAAGGACGAAGAAGCAAGCTGGCGCTCGGTCATCCGATCCGCCAATGTAGTGCTGGAGTGACGGGAGGGTCAGATGGACATCCGACACGACGAAGGCTTCCCCGAGACGTTGAACCAGACGCCGAATCCAGCGGCGAACCAGGCGCCGCGGGGCGTGTGGCCCGAGGACTCGCTCGCCCGCGTGCCCTACTGGGTCTACCAGGACGAGGCGAACTACGAGCGCGAGATGCGCCGCCTCTTCGAGGGTGCCACCTGGAACTTCGTCTGCCTCGAGGCCGACATCCCGAACAAAGGCGACTACCGCACCAACCAGGTCGGCGCCCTGCCGGTGATCGTGGTGCGCGGCGCCGGCGGCGAGATCAACTGCTTCGAGAACCGCTGCTCGCATCGCGGCGCGCTGATCGCCTTCGACGACGGCGGCAACGTGCAGAACAACTTCAAGTGCGTCTACCACGCCTGGAGCTTCGACCTCGCCGGCAACCTGCGCGGCATCGCCTTCGAGCGCGGCATCAACGGCCTGGGCGGCATGCCCAAGGATTTCTGCCGCGAGAGTTTCAGCCCGCGCAAGCTGCGCGTCACCACGCTGTGCGGCCTGGTGTTCGCCACCCTGTCGGCCGACACGCCGCCGATCGAGGAGTATATCGGCAGCGAGGTGACGGCCCGCCTGAAACGCGTGCTCAACCGGCCGATCCGCGTCATGGGCCGCTTCGTGCAGCCGCTGCCCAACAACTGGAAGCTCTACGTCGAGAACGTCAAGGACACCTATCACGCCAGCATCCTGCACACCTTCCTGGCGACCTTCCGCATCTCGCGCCTGACCCAGGGCGGCGGCGTGCTGGTCAGCCCCGACGGCGGCAACCATGCGAGCTACACCATCGCCATCCCCGAGGGCGCCAACGCCACGGCCTACAAGGACCAGCAGATCCGCAGCGACAACGACCGCTTCGGGCTGGCCGATCCCAGCGTGCTCGACTCGGTCGAGGAGTTCGGCGACCACATCCAGCTGCAGATCCTGTCGGTCTTCCCGGGCTTCATCCTGCAGCAGATCCACAATTGCCTCGCCGTTCGCCACGTCGTGCCGCGCGGATTGGGCAAGATGGACCTGGTGTGGACCTATTTCGGCTTCGAGGACGACAGCGAGGAGATGTTCGCCCGCCGCCTCAAGCAGCAGAACCTGGTCGGGCCGGCCGGCTTCATCTCGATGGAAGACGGCTGCGTCGGCGGCTTCGTGCAGCGCGGCACCGCCGCCGCCGCCGACCAGATCTCGGTGATCGAGATGGGCGGAGAGGCGGTGGAAAGCCAGGCGACGCGCGCCACCGAGGCCTCGGTGCGCGGCTTCTGGAAGGCCTACCGCCGGCACATGGGATACTGAGGGAAAGCATCATGGACGTCGCGCGGCTGGTCGAGCTGAACGCTGCCTATGCGCGCGTCATCGACACCGAGCAGTTCGAGGCCTGGCCCGGGCTGTTCCACGATCCCTGCCTCTACAAGGTGACGACGGCGGACAATGTCGCCAAAGGCCTGCCGTCCGGCATCATCTATGCCGACTCGCGCGGCATGCTGGAGGACCGCATCTCCTCGCTGCGCAAGGTCAACATCTACGAGCGCCAGCGCTACCGCCACATCGTCGGCCTGCCGGTGGTGCTGGGCCAGGCCGACGGCGCCGCCGACGTCGAGACGCCGTTCCTGATCGTGCGCATCATGCGCGACGGCACGATGGATGTGTTCGCCACCGGCTGCTATCGCGACAAGGTGAAGCCCGACGCTGCCGGCGCGCTGCGCTTCGCCGAACGCATCGTGATCTGCGACGGCGCCCGCTTCGACACGCTGGTCGCGATTCCGTTCTAGCTCTTCTCCTCCCCAGCTTCGCTGGGGAGGTGTCGGCGTAATCGCCGACGGAGGGGTCATGAGTCCCAGGCTCGACCCTCTCCCATGACTCATGACCCCTCCGTCGCGTATGACGCGACACCTCCCCACGCGAAGCTTGGGGAGGAGAAGATCACCCGTAAACGAACGCCTTGTCGTCGAGGTCGATCGCCGGGAACTCGTTCTTCTCTCGCCAGTAGTCCTGGGTGTGCTGCCATTCGCGCTTGTCGCCGCGCTTGGGCAGGAGGTGCATGCCGCGCATCAGGTAGCCTGGATTGAAATTCTCCGGATCGATCCAGGGCAGCAGCTTCATGTCCTTGTCTTCGTCCCGCAGCGCGACCTCGACCCTGCGCGCCTGCTTGTCCTTCATGTGGTTGAGCAGGCGGCAGACGAAGTCGCCGACCAGGTCGGCGCGCAGGGTCCAGCTGGCGCGGAAGTAGCCGAACACCCAGACCATGTTGGGCACGCCGGTGAACATCATGCCGCGATAGGTCACGGTGTCGGCGAAATCGAGCGGCTTGCCGTCGATCGAGAAGGCGATGTCGCCCAGCACGTTGAGATGGAAGCCGGTGGCGGTGACGATGATGTCGGCCTCGAGCTCGCGGCCCGACTTCAGCCGGATGCCCTTCTCGGTGAAGCGGTCGATCTCGTCGGTCACCACCGACGCCTTGCCGCTGCGGATGCCGCGGAACAGATCGCCGTCCGGCACGTAGGCGATGCGCTGACGCCACGGCCGGTAGCTCGGCGTGAAGTGCGTGTCGATGTCGTAGTCGGGCCCGAGATAGGCGCGCACGCCGCCCAGCAGCTCGGCCCGCACCTTGTCGGGTTCCTCGAACGAGCGGCGCGTGAACTCCGACTGGTCGCGCAGGATGCGGCGGCGCACGATCTCGTGGATCCACGTCTCGTCGACCTCGAGCTGGCGCAGCTGGTCGGCCAGGTCGTTGGCGTTGCGCGCCGGGATGAAATAGGTCGGCGAGCGCTGCAGCAGGGTGACGTGCCCGCAATCGGCGGCGATCGCCGGCACCACCGTGGCCGCGGTCGCGCCCGAGCCGATCACGATCACCTGCTTGCCCTTGTAGTCGAGATCCTCGGGCCAGGTCTGCGGATGGACGATGCGGCCCTTGTAGTCGGCCATGCCCTCCCACTCCGGCGTGTAGCCCTCGGAATGCCGGTAGTAGCCCTGGCACATCCACAGGAACCCGGCGGAGATGCGGAACGCCTCGCCGGTGTCGGTGCGCACGCCGTCGATCGTCCAGCGATTGTCGCCGCTCGACCATCTCGCCGAGTCGATGCGATGGCGGTAGCGGATGTGCTGCGCCAGGCCGTTCTCCTCGATCACCTCGCCCATGTAGGTCAGGATCTCTTCGGCCGAGGCGATCGGCGCGCTGGTCCACGGCTTGAAGCGATAGCCGAAGGTGTAGAGGTCGCTGTCGGAGCGGATGCCGGGATAGCGATGGGTGAGCCAGGTGCCGCCGAAGCTCTCCTGCGTCTCCAGCACCACGAAGCTGGTCCGCGGGCATTGCTGCGTCAGATGGTAGGCGCCGCCGACGCCGGAGATGCCGGCCCCGACGATCAGGACGTCGAAATGCTCCGTCGTCGCGGGACGTGCGGCCTGGGGGAGAACGGCGGTATCGGGCATGGCGGTCAGACCTGCAGATGGGGTTATTCAGCTGAACGGGATCATCCCATACGATCGATATCATTGCGCCAGATCAACGCGGCAGTCCGCCGCCTTCGCAGCGCGAGACACACACCCGGGAGGTCCCCATGCCGACGACGGTCTACTACGCGACCAACAGGGCCTTGAGCGGCCCCGCCGACCGGCTCGCCAGCTACGGCTCGAGCGCCGTCGCGCCCTCCGACCCGAACGCCGTCACCTACGGCACGGCGTTCGTGAACGACAGCAACCTCCATGCCGACACGGTGGGCGCGATCACGGCCCTGCAGGATTTCGGCCAGGGCAGGTTCAGCGAGACCGCCGTCAACGACCTGTCCAATCCCGGCCGCAACCTGCTGGTCTTCATCCATGGCTTCGACAACAGCTTCGAGAACGCCATCACCCGCGCCGCCTACAACAGGGAATGGCTCGCCGCCTCCGGCCTGACGGGCGCCGACACCAGCGTCGTCGCCTTCAGCTGGCCGTCGATCGGCAAGCTGATCACGCTGCCCTTCCCCGACTCGGCCTACCGCCGCGACCAGACGACGGCCGGCCAGTCCGGCCTGCATCTGATGAGCTTCTTCGCCAATCTCGAGCCGCTGATCGCGAGCGCACGCCAGAACGGCAGCCGGGTCTTCCTGCTGGCCCACAGCATGGGCAACTGGGCGCTGCAGGCGGCCGTCGAAAGCTGGTTCAGCCACGGCAACGGCGACGCCGACCTGTTCGACGAGGCGGTCCTCGCCGCCGCCGACGAGCTCTACAACTCGTTCGACTATCTGCCCGACGGGCGGCTGAGCGGGCTCGACCGGCTGTCCAGGCGGATCTCGACCTACGCCAGCCAGGAGGATGCCGTGCTGAAGCTCAGCATGGCCGTCAATCTCGGCGCCAAGCGCCTCGGCCAGGACGGGCCGCACGACCGCTACGACACGTCGCGCTTCCCAACCGCTCGCTACCGCGTCGTCGATTGTGGTGGCTTCACGGACTATCACATCGACCTCGCGAGCTCCCACCAGTACTACCGCCGCTCGCCCGGCGTGCGCCTCGACATCGCGCGGACCTTTGCGGGCGCGGTCTGGGCTTAGACCTCCTCCCCAAGCTCCGCTTGGGGAGGTGTCCGCGTCTTCGCGGACGGAGGGGTCATGAGCCATGGGATTCATCGTTTCTTGGGCTTCATGCCCCCTCCGTCGGCAGTGCGACTTTCGAGCTTCGCTCGAAAGCGCATAGACGGCGACACCTCCCCACGCGAAGCGTGGGGAGGAGAATGATCGTCGCGCTCGGCTAGATCTTCGTGACCTTGGCGTGCAGCACGGCGGAGCGTCCGGACCGCACCGCCGCCAAACAGCGCGCGATCGCGGCGTCGGCGTCGGCCGGGTTGGCCAGCAACTCGCCGTGCGCGCCGGCGGCTTCGGCGATCTTGGCGAAGTCCATGGCCGGCGCGTAAGCGGCGCCGTAGTCGCTGGCGGCCTTGGCCTCGCCGGCCGGGTAGACGCGCAGCGTCGCCTCCTTCACCGCGCCCCAGCCCGAGTTGTCGAGCACGACCATGAAGATCGGCAGGCCGTACTGCTTCGACACCGCCAGCACCGATTGCGGGTTGGAGAAATAGAAGGTGCCGTCGCCCATGATCGGCACGACGACGCGATCGGGCCGCGCCAGCTTGAGGCCGAGCGCCAGGCTGGCGGCGAAGCCCAAGCCTGCCCCGGCCAGGCCGACCAGGCTGCCCGGCGCCGTGCGCGGCATCTGCGCCAGCACCGCGGGGATGTTGCGGATGGCCTCGTTGATTACGATGTCGGCCGGGTCGAGCGCCCTGGACAGCGCGGCGCAGACGAAGTGCGGGTTGATCTCGCCCGAGACGCCGGGCTCGCTCGCAAGCTTGTCGGACTGCGCGCGCCGCTCCACCGCCTCCCCTGCCAGCGCCTGCACGCGCGCCGCGGCGCGCGCCTTGAAGCCGGCATCGGCCTTGGCCTTCAACGCCGCCAGCAGGTCGGCGAAGAAGCGGCAGCTGTCGCCCTGCAACCTCAAATTCGCCGGGAAGGTCCACATCGGGAAGCCGCGCTTCTCGGCGTCGACGTCGACATGCGCCCACCAGGTCGAGGGGTTCTCCGGCATGTCCTTGGGGATCCACGGCACATCGACGTCGACCAGCAGGCCGACATCGGCCTCGGCCAGCGCCTTGGCCGGCACGAAGCCGCCGTGGCAGGGCGAATCCTGCGACAGGCTCATATGGACCGGGCTGAACTCGACGACGCGAATGCCGCCAAAGCGCGCCAGCTCGTCGAGCAGCGCGACCGACGCGGTGTTGCGGCCGGCATAGGCGGTGATCAGCAGCGGACGTTCCGCCGCGAGCAGCTTGCCCGCGATGGTCTCGACCGACTGCGGATCAACGGCGCCGACGCCGGCCGGACCGAAGCGATCCTCGGGATAGGAGCGGATCTGCCCTTCCGACCACAGCTCGGTCAGCGTCTCGCGCGGGAAGGTCATGTAGACCGGCCCCTTGGGGTCGCTCATCATCATGGTGTGGGCGCGGCGCAGCGCTTCCTTCGCGACCACGCCCGATGGCAGGTTGTATTCCCACTTGGTGTAGGGCCGCACCAGGCTCGCCTGGTCGAACGGCTCCTGCACGAAATGCACGTAAGTGTCGCGCGTGCCTAAAAGCTCGCCGCGCGTGGTGAAGGGCGCGCGGCCGGCCATCAGCAGCACCGGCACGCGGGCACGGCAGATGTTGTGCAGCGCCATCGCCGAGTTGGCGGTGCCGGCATCGACATGGACCATCACGCCCTGCCCGCGCCCGGTAGCCATCGCATAGCCCGCCGCCATGTGCACCGCCGTGATCTCGTGCGGACACAGGATGGTCTGCGGCGCCTTGCGGCCCTCGCGCTTGAACGCCGCCATCGCCTCGATGATCGGCGCGTGGTCGGTGCCGAAATTGCAGAACATGTAGTCGAAGCCGATCTCGTTCAGGCCTTCGAGAAAGTAGTGCGCCGCCGAATGGCGGGCTTCGTTGCTGCTGGTGCTGTTGGTGGTGCTGTCCATGGGGGGTCACTCGAGCTTGATGTTGGCCGTGGTCGCCACCGCCTTCCAGCGGCTGGCGTCGCGTGCAATCAGGTCACGATACGCTTGCGGCGTGGTGCCGCGCGGCTCGACGGCGATCGCCGTCAGCGCCGTCTTCACCTCGGGCATCGCCAGCACCTGCAGGATGGCGCGGTTCAGCGTCGCCACGACGTCATCGGGCGTCCCGGCCGGCGCCACGATGCCGGTCCACAGCGCGATCTCGAGGTCGGCGACTCCCGCCTCCTGCATCGTCGGCACGTCGGGAAACGCCGGATTGCGCTGGGCAGCGGTGACGGCGAGCGCGCGCAGCTTGCCCGCCTTCAACGGCCCGGCGATCGGCCCCGAATCCGAGATCGTCATCAGCACCTGGCCCGCCGCGACGGCCTGCACGGCATCGCCACTGCCCCGATAGGGGATGTGCTGGAATTTCGAGCCGGTGCGCTGGTTGAACAGCTCGCCCGCGAGCTGGAACGGCGTGGCGCTGGAGGCGTAGTTGGCGAGCGCCGGATTGGCGCGGCCATACTCGACCAGCTCGGCGACCGTCTTCACCGGCTGCTCCGCGCCGACCACCAGCAGCAGCGGGAACTCGGCGAGCAGCGAGACGGCTGCAAAGTCGCGCTCCGGCGCATAGGGCAGCTTGGCATAGACCGCGGGATTGATGGTCATCGGCCCGCTCGGCGCCACCATCAGCGTGTAGCCGTCGGCCGGCGCCTTGGCGACCAGCTCGGCGGCGATGATGCCCGCCGCGCCGGGCTTGTTGTCGACCAGCACGCTCTGGCCCAGCAGCTCCTGCAGCCGGGCCGAGACGATGCGGGCGATCAGGTCGTTGCCGCCGCCCGGCGTGTAGCCGACGACGAGCCGGATCGGCCGCGCCGGCCAGGCCTGCGCGACAGCGGCAGTGGCAGCGGGTCCGGCGATCGCGGCGCCGGCGAGACCGCCGAGGACGTGACGCCGCCGCAGGGGAAGGTGGGGGCGCAGGTGCAGGCTCACGCTCACGCGTCCCCCTTGGGATGGATCACGTGCTCGCGATTGAGCCACAGCGGCGAGCGTGCCAGGTCGATGAACTTCGCCTCGTCCTCGAGCAGCAGGCGGCCGGCCTCGCGCGCCTCCGGCGTGCGCCGCGCCGCGCGGTAGCTCTCCTCGCTCTCCCACCATAGCTCGGCGATGCCGTCATAGGGCTCCGGCGCGCCGCGCGCCTTGCGCATGCCGTCGCCGAGCGGCGCTTCGAGCGCATCGTCGAGCCGATGGACCTGGACATAGCGCACCATGCCGAGCGCCGGCTGCAGCCGGCGCACCAGGGGCCCGTGCTTGTTCAGCCAATAGTCATGGAAGTCGGCCGCCGTCAGGGCCGGCAGCCGGTGCAGGCAGAAGGTCAGTTTGAGCACGGCGTTTCCTCGTTCTTGTCTTTCATCATAGGAGGCCAGCGACCCCGGCCAAGGCCGAAAACGAGCTCGTATGTTGTCCTCCCTGCGCGAAGCGCAGGGAGGAACATGAGATGCGTCCACTCCATAGGTTGCCGCGCACGGAAAGCACCGGCCGACAAAACAGAACGCCCCCCATTCTTGCGGTCGGTCCGTTCGTGCGGTCGAAGCCTTTGTAAATCAAGGGGTTGGACCGGTCGCAAGAAGCGGTCGCGACCGCACGGTGCGGTCGGGGCCGACGTCTTGCGGTCGCAATCACGACGGCGCGCCGCTCTCTCGAATCGCCGCACAGAACCACCCCGGACTCTTGCGTCAGTTGCGTCCGTGCGTCAGCGGCCTTTGAAATCAGCGGCTTAGCGCTGACGGACCGCAGAGGGTCAGCGTCAGCGGGGTGTTGCTTTGCGTCGGTGCCGGCAATCACGGTCGTGTCCTTCGGTTAACACGCAGCTTCGCCGCAGTGCTATCACGACGCCGCGCAAGCCGGCAGGCACGCCAGCCGAAGTGGTTCGCTTTTGCAGCCACAGGGGCGTGCAATCAATGCAGGAGCCTCGATCATGGCTCGACCGTTCAGCCTTCGTCGGCGGCAGGGCCTCGCATCAATGCGACGCTTTCATCCGTCGTCATCTTGAAGTCACCGCTTCACCCTAGAAGACCTTGATGGCTTCCGCTTCGATGGTCGGACGCAGCATTTGATGTAGCCCCTCCCGGGTCGTCGGATCGGCAGGGCGTCCGAGCACTTCCGAAAGCCGTTCCCGCAGCCGAACCAGCTCGACGAAGCTGAACCTCGCCGGATCGTAGTCGACAAAGAGATCGACATCGCTGTCTGCCGCCGCCTCTCCCCGCGCCATCGATCCGAACACATAGAGCGACGTCGCGCCGAGCTGGCGAATCTCGTCTGCCCGCTTGCGAAGCTCGAGGACGACATCAATCGAAGGCATGGTCGACCGTATCACAGCCCGCCAGAGGGCGCGGCCATCCATTCCGCGGACCTCGACCTCACCGGGCCGGACCACCTTCTCGGCGTGCCCGTCACTCCGTCGTCGAGAAAGCTGCCGCGCTCACCCTGCCGTCGGGCGCGGATCGTCGAGCACGCTCGCAATATCGGCGCGGGTGAAGTCGTCACCAATGAACAACACGCGCGCATCGGCGGCCTTGGCGGCGGCGTAGATCAGACAGTCGGCGAGGTTCAGCCGCGCAGGATGACCGCGCCCTTTGCCGTAGCGTGCAAAGGCCGCGACCGCAGCGCGCGCCAGATCATCGGTGATCGGTACAACCTGGATGCCTGCTTCCTCGA
>JAXMCP010000043.1:0-48803 GCA_046349295.1 Reyranellaceae bacterium | reverse complement strand
GCGCTGCCGGCTGCGGTCCGTGTGGCTGCAGATCGGACAGCCGGGATCCTGCACATCTGCCGGCAGCCTCTCGTCTCTGGCCTCTGACACGCGAGAATTTCACGACGTCAATCCGGCCTCCGCGCGATAGCACCAGAATCGACCCCAACCCGGTCCTGGCGCGGCGACATGGTCCACGCGAAACAGACGAGTGCAGTTGATTGCACTTGGCGTTGAAACGCCAGTCGCGCGGAATGCCTGAAAAGGGAAGTGGATCAGAAAGAGAGGTAACTCGCCGTGCGCCCCGCGATGAGCGATAGTATCAGCCGCGGAAGGAGGAGCTGTCTTGCCTGCCAATGCTCGAGCCCTGATCGAGAAGATCGAGGCGCTGCCCGCCGAGCGGATCGCCGAGGTCGAGGATTTCGTGGACTTCATCCGGCTACGCGAGCAGGAGCGGTCGCTCACCCGTTCCGCCTCGACCGCGAGCGCACCGGCCTTTGCCGCGATATGGAACAACCCGGACGACGACGCCTACGATGCCCTTTGAATTCGGCGATGTCGTCCTGGTCCCGTTCCCCTTCACGAGCCAGGCCGCTTCGAAGAGACAGCCCGCTGTCGTCGTCAGCAACCGAACCTACGACACCGCCAGTCCCGACGTCGTGGTGATGGCGGTCACAAGCCAACTCCGCCCCAGCCTCGGGCCGGGCGAAGTCTGGGTCGGCGAGTGACAGGTCGCCGGACTGCTCAAACCCTCCGCCATCAAGCCGGTCTTCGCCACTCTCGAGCAGGCACTCGTCCTTCGCCAACTCGGCGCGCTCGGCGCCAGTGACCAGGCTGCACTCCGAAAAGCCGTTACCCAGACGCTTGGATAAGCCCCCGAGCTGAAAGGCACGTGGCAATCAGACGGAGACAGGCCACGGGGCTGGCGGCCGGACGCAGGCCGTGGAATGCTGGCTGGAAAGGGTGCTCAGGGGTCAATCATGCTTCGTCGTACATTCGCCGGCGCGCTGCCGCTCGTCCTGCTTGCCGCCGAACCGCTTCGCGCGCAGTCCAAGAAGCTCGTCGTCTACACCTCCAACGACAGCACCCTGAACGACCTGGTGTTCGGCGAGTTCCGCAAGGAGACCGGCATCGAGGTCGAGCCGGTGGCGGCCGGATCGGGAGTCGTCATGCGCCGCCTGCAGGCCGAGAAAGCGCGGCCGCTGGGCGACATCGTCTGGGGTGTCAGCCGCTCGCTGCTGCAGACCAACAAGGCGCTGTTCGAGCCCTATGTCTCGAAGAATCGCGACGCCACGCCGGCCGAGTTCCGCGACCCCGACAATCTCTGGATCGGCAACAACCTGCATCTGCTGGTGATCCTGCAGAACACCAAGATGGTGCCGGCTAACGACGGGCCGAAGAGCTGGGCCGACCTGCTCGACCCCAAATGGAAGGGCAAGATCGCCTTCACCGACCCGGCCAACTCCGGTTCGGCCTACGCTACCGTCACCATGCTGATCGATCTGTGGGGCGGCGGCGAGGTGGGCTGGAAGAAGGTCGCCGAGCTGTTCCGCAACATGAAGGTGCTGAACCGCTCCTCGCTGGTGTTCCAGGGCGTCGGCAACGGCGAGTATCCGCTCGGCATCTCGCTCGAATATGCCGGCCCGCTGTGGGCGCAGGGCGGTGCGCCGGTCAAGGTGGTCTATCCCAGCGACGGCACGACGGCGTCGATGGAAGGCGTCGCCATCATCAAGGGCGGTCCCAACACCGAGAACGCCCGCCTGTTCGTCGACTACATCAACGCCAAGGCCGTCCGCGAGATGATCCTCAAGGCGACGTTCCGGAGACCGACGCGCAGCGACCTCGATCTCTCCGCCCTGCCCGGCGGTCTGCCGCCGCTGAGCCAAGTGAAGCTGGTCAACTACGATGAAGAGGGCTGGACCGAGAAGCGCACCAAGACCCTGGAACGGATCAAGGACGTCATCCAGGATTCGCGCTGAGTGGCCGAAATCGTCATTTCCGGCGCCAGCCGGAGCTTCGGGACTGTCCGCGCGGTCGACAGGGTCGACCTCACCGTGGGCGACGGCGAGTTCTTCACCCTGCTGGGTCCGTCGGGCTGCGGCAAGACCACCTTGCTGCGCATGATCGCCGGCTTCTGCGAGCTCGACAGCGGCGAGATCCGTTTCGGCCGCGACCGCATCGATCACCTGCCGGCGCATGTCCGCGACATCGGCATGGTGTTCCAGAACTATGCCGTGTTTCCCAATCTCACCGTCGCCGGCAACGTCGCCTACGGCCTCAAGGCGCGCAACGTGCCTTCGGCGGAGATCGAGCGGCGGGTCGACGAAGCGCTGGTGCTGGTCCAGCTCACGGGCTACGGCGCGCGCTGGCCGCACCAGCTCTCCGGCGGGCAGCTGCAGCGCGTCGCCATCGCCCGCGCCCTGGTGATCCGCCCGCAGGTCCTGCTGTTCGACGAGCCGCTGTCCAACCTCGACGCCCGATTGCGCGTCAGCATGCGCAGCGAGATCCGCGAGCTGCAGAAGTCGCTCGGCATCACCGCGATCTACGTCACGCACGACCAGGAGGAGGCGATGTCGGTGTCGGACCGCATCGCCCTGATGAATAGCGGGCGTCTCGAGCAGGTCGGCATCCCCGTCGACATCTATCGCCATCCGGTGTCGCGCTTCGCCGCCGAGTTCATGGGCACGACGAACCTGCTCCCCGGCGCAGCGCTGGGCCGCGCCGACGCCGCGCTGGTCTCGCTGCGCCCCGAGGCGTTGCGACTCGCGGGCGATGCTCCGGCCGACTGGCCGCGCCTGTCGGGCACGCTCGCCCACGTCGAGCTCCTGGGCCCGCTGGTGCGCCTGGACATGACCCTGGCCGACGGCACGACCGTCAGGGCGGCATTGCTCGATCAGCCTGGATTGGCCCTGCAGGCCGGTGCTGCGATGGCGCTCGCCTACGATCCGGCGCGGCTCACGGTGCTGCCGTGACATTCCGAAACGCTCTTGCTTCTCCTCCCCAACGCTTGCGTTGGGGAGGTGCCCCGTCATACGGGGCGGAGGGGTCATGAGCGACACACGTGCGATTGAATATGCGTCATGATCACAGTGCCGAAAAGGACACTTCGACTGAGGCTCTTGACCCCTCCGCCCCGTATGACGGGGCACCTCCCCAGCAGAGCTGGGGAGGGGAATGAAAAATGCCCCTCATGACCCTCACCCTCCCGCACGGCAGGCGCCTGCCGCTCGCCATCACGGCGATCGGGTTGCTGTTCCTCGGGCTGTTCCTGCTTTATCCGCTGTTCAACGTCTTCAGCGCCAGCCTGCTCGATGCCGACGGCGAGAGGCTGACGCTGGCCAACTACAGCAAGATGCTGGGCCGGCCGTTCTATCGCACGGCCATCCTGAACACGCTGGGCATCGGCCTCGCCGCCACCGTGATCACCACCGCGCTCGCCGTGCCGTTTGCCTTCGCGTTGGCCCGCCTGCCGATCCCGGGCAAGCCGGCGATCCTGGCGCTCGCCGCCCTGCCGCTCGTGCTGCCTTCGTTCGTCAGCGCTTACGCCATCGTGCTGCTGCTTGGCCGCTCCGGCATCGTCACGCGCTGGCTGCAGGCCTGGGACGTCGGCTTCGGCTCGATCTACGGCGCCGGCGGCATCGTGCTGGTCTATACGCTGACGCTCTATCCCTACGTCCTGCTGCCGACCATCGCCGCCTTCAAGGCGGTCGATGTCTCGATGGAGGAAGCGGCCCAAGGGCTCGGTTCCTCGCCGCGCCGCACCTTGTGGACGGTGACCCTGCCGATCGTGCTGCCCGCGATCCTGGCGGGTGCCCTGCTGGTGTTCATCGAGACCCTGGAGAATTTCGGCGTGCCCTTCGTGCTGGCCGAGGACATGCCGATCTTCGCTGTGGAAGCCTTCAAGCTCTTCATCGGCGAAACCGCGCCCAATCCCGCCTCGGCCGGCGTGCTGGGCGTGCTGCTGATCCTGACCACGGCGGCGGTCCTGCTGGTCCAGCGCCGCTTCCTGTCGGCCCGGCGCTTCGCCACCAATGCCCGTCAGGCGCCGCCCATTCTCAAGGTCGGCCGCGGCCTGCAGGCGGCGGCGACGCTCTATTGCTGGACGATCGTCTTCCTCGCCCTGGTGCCGTTCCTCGCCATTATCGTGCTTTCCTTCATGGAGTTCCGCGGGCCCGTCCTGCATCCGCATTTCAGCCTGGCCAATTTCGGCGCCCTGTTCGATCGCTCGCTGCGCCCGCTGGCCAACACCCTGCTGTTCGCCACCCTCGCAGCCGCCTGCGTCACCCTGATCGGCGTGCCGATCGGCTACACGGTGACGCGCCTCCGCTCGGGCATCGCCACCCTGCTCGACGTCGTGGCCACCCTGCCCTTCGCCGTGGCCGGCACGGTGCTGGCGATCGGCTTCGTGGTTTCGTTCAACAGCGGCCTGCTGGTGCTGACCGGCGGGCCGCTGATCCTGGTGCTGGCCTACAGCGTGCGAAAGGTGCCGTTCGCCGTTCGATCGGCCAGCGCCATCGTCCACCAGATCGACCCCTCGCTCGAGGAGGCCTCGGTGAGTCTCGGCCGCTCACCCTTGCAGACCTTCCTGCGCATCGTCGTGCCGCTGATGCTGGGCGGCATCGTGAGCGGCGTCGTGCTGACCTGGGTGACCGTGGCGTCCGAGCTCAGCGCCACCGTCGTCCTCTACAGCGGCCCGTGGCGCACCATGACCGTGGTCATGTTCCAGGCGCTCGAGGGCAGCGGCGCCGGGCTGGCCACCGCGGCGGCCTCGACGGTGATCGTCGTCACGCTCCTGCCCATTTTGTTGCTCTACCGTCTGGTCCGGCGCTACGAACTATCGATGCTCTAGAATGAACAGGTCGAGGGAAGACACCATGCGTCGTCGCATTTTCATCGGCTCCGCGCTCGCTGCAGCGGCGGCAACACCGGCGGCCGCCCAGGAGTGGCCCAGCAAGCCGCTGCGCATCGTCATTCCCTATCCGCCGGGCGGACCCTCCGACGTATCGACGCGCATCGTCATCGAGCGGGCCGCCCAGATCCTCGGCCAGCCGGTGATGTTCGACAACAAGGCCGGCGCCTCCGGCATGATCGGCGCCGAGTACCTGAAGAACCAGACGCCGGACAACTACACCTTTCTCACGACGACGACGGCGATGGTCTGCATCACCCGCCACTTGCAGCCGATCCCGTTCGATCCGGACAAGGACTTCGTCACCGTGTCGCGCATGGCGACGTCGTGGGGCATCATGGCCATCCATCCCTCGGTGCCGGCGCGCACGCTCGCCGAGTTCGTGGCCTACGCCAAGGCCAATCCGGGCAAGATCAATTTCGGCTCGTCGGGGCTCGCCACGATCACGCATCTGTTCGGCGAGCGGCTGTGCTTCGAGGCCGGCATCAAGATGACCCACGTGCCCTATCGCGGCAGCGCGCCTGCGACCAACGCCCTGGTCGCAGGCGAGGTTCAGGCTCAGTTCGACCAGACCTGCCTGCCGCACGTGAAGGCCGGCAAGCTGATCGGCCTCGCCATGCTGTCGGAGGTCCGCCATCCCGACTTCCCCGAGGTCCCGACCCTGCTCGAGCAGGGCTACGGCAAGGACGGCGGCGATTCGTGGTTCGGCATCCTGGCTCCAGCCGGCACGCCGCCGGAGGTCGTGGCCCGCCTCGACAAGGCGATCGCCGAGGCCCTGCGCGCGCCCGACGTCGCCCAGAAGGCGCATGCCGGAGGCCTGCGCGTGACCTACCTCGGCCCCGCCGACTTCCGTGCCGCCATCACCACCGAGACCAGGATGTTCGGCGAGATCATCACCAGGGGGAACATCAAGATTTGACTTTTTCCTCCCCCGATTACGCCCGATTAAGGGGAAGGAAAATCACCTCTTGCGCTCTGCGAACATCTTGTCGGTTTCCGCGCTCAGCACGCCGCCCAGCAGCAGGCCTTTGTAGAACGGCGCGGCGTCGATCACGGCCTGGGCGCCGAGGTTGATCTGGTCGATGCCGGACCGCCTGATGGCGTCGATCGTCGAGGCGAAGACGGTGCCGCCGATGCCCGCCCAGACCAGGGCGCTCATGCACATCGAGCACGGTTCGCCCGTGGTGTAGAGCACGCACTGCGACCAGCCGCTGTTGCCGTGAAGCCGGACATAGTCGTTCATGCAGGCGATCTCGCCATGCAGGATCGGATTGGCACTGCTATCATTGACGCCGCGGGCGACGATCTCGCCGCTGTCCGGCCGCACGATCACCGCACCGAACGGATAGGCGGGATCGCGCCGCGCCTGTTCGATCGCGATGCGCATCGCCGTCTCGTGCTGCGCCATCGAGATCGGCGGCAGGGCGGCTCGCGCGGGACGCGCTCCCGGCAGGCAGACCAGGGCTCCCGCAGACAGCAGGAACGCGCGCCTGGAGATCATCTCGTCAGCTCCCCATCGGACTGATTGACCAGGATCGCGACGGCCTGCAGCGAGACATAGAAGCGAAAGGCCGCCTCCTGGCCGTTCCAGCTCTTCGACTGCCACATCGCGAACCATTCGCCGCCGACCACCATGAAGCCGCCAAACCACAACAGGAAACCGAGGCCGGCACCGACCACGACGAGGCCCTTGGCGGCATTGAAGGCCGCGGCGCTGCCGCGGAGATTGACGGTCAGCCGGATGGCGGCCCAGGCGAGCACCAGCCCGGTCGCGGCTTCGCCGGCGATGATCCCCCAGTAGCCGAGCGTCCACAGGGTCGGGCTGGTGATGGCGCGTCCCATCAAGGCATTGCCGGGAAACGTCGTGTCCATGGAGAGCGTATGGCGCACGAACTCGTAGTTCGTGCCGTAGTCCGCGATGTTGTCGAACGCCACGAGCAGGGCGAAGGCCGCGGTCGCGGCGACCATGGCGATCTTCACCAACCGGACGGCGAGCACCGTGTGGCCCCTGCATCGTTGCTGAGGTGATAGTCGATGTACTTGCGCTGGATGACGATCTGCTCAGCCAAGTACCTGGCATCGTGCCACACGCCCCAGATGAACGAGGAGCCACGACGCGACTGCCAGGGCAGGCCGAGGAAATACATGCCCGGCTCTGCCGAGACGCCGCGCTGATGCCGCGGCCTGCCGTCCTCGTTGAAGATATCGAGCTCTATCCAGCCATAGTCGGCGACAAATCCCGTCGCCCAGATGATGGAGGTGATCCCCGCTTTCGCCAGATCCAGCGCCGACAGGGGATTGGTTATGCAGTCGGAGTCCGGCCCGATGGCTCTTGCCTCCGCCTCTTCCGGGAGGTCGAGACCGTTGCGGACGACATAGGCGTCGGCCTCATCCAGCAGGGAATGAAGGTTCTCATCGCCCCGGTCGAGATTGTCGACGAGGTCCGACGCGAAGCCGATCGCGCCATCGGCGTAGGCTTCCGTCCGCCCAACGAGGATCATCCCCCTCGCTGCAAGGCGGCGAAAGTCGATCGTATGCCCGCCGCCCGCACCGCTCACGGCGATCGTCACGTGTTCCCTGCCCGGCTCTCGGGCGACGGCATCCCATTTGCCCAGGACACCGAGCCACCAGCAGTAATCGCGACCGCGATAGGCGCGCGGCGGACGGTCGTGCGGACCGATCGAGAGGTAGACGCGCCGTCCGGACTCGAGCAGCTCTTCCGCGATCTGGGTCCCCGAGGAACCGGATCCCACGACGAGGATGGCGCCTTCCGGCAGCTGGGCCGGGTTGCGGTAACCGGTCGAGTGCATTTGCACGATTCGAGCTTGCCGGGGGACCAGCTCGGGAACGACGGGGCGCTGGAAGGCGCCGGTTGCCGCGACGACACTGTTGGCCTCGATCACGCCTGCTGAGGTTTCGACGCGGAACCCCGGACGGCCGATCCTTCTTTCGACCTTCAGGACTTCGACACCGCAACGGATGGGGGCCGAGATCTTCCTGGCATAGGCGACGAAATAGTCCGCCACCGTTTCCTTGGGTGCGAAATCGTCCGGACCGACATTCCGGTCGACATCGGAAAACGAGAGACCCGGAAAGCGATCGTGCCAGCATGGGCCGTTTGCGACCAGCGAGTCCCATCGTTGCGAGCGCCAGCGTTCGGCGATCCGATGCCGTTCAACGACCATATGAGGCACGCCCGCCAAGCTCAGATGCTCACTCATGGCCAGCCCCGCCTGGCCTCCACCCACGACAAGCGTGTCTATCGATTCAACTGGCATCGTTACCCTTTGTCGGCTTGAAGAACTCGCTGCTACGCCCCGGCGGCACGTTACCATCGTCGAGGCAGCTTCGAACGACTCGCGATCTATCCAATTACCGCGTCGGCCCGGGCGAGCAGAGACTGAGATATCGTGAGGCCAATCGACTTGGCACTGCGGTTGTTGATGACCAGTTCGTAGGTCGTGGGCCGCTGTACCGGCAGGTCGGCGGGCTTGGCGCCTTTGAGGATCCGCCCGGCATAAGAGCCGGCGATCAGGTACATGGCGGCCCAGCGCGTGCCGTAGCTCGCGAGCCCACCGCTTTCGGGGAACTCGCGCGAAGGATAGATGGCGGGCAGTCGTCGCAGGGCGGCCCAGCCCACGATCTTCTCGCGTCGACTGATCAGGAAGGCGTCAGTCGTCACGACCAGCGCATCGAACTTGCCGGCTGGTATCTGCTCAAAGGTTCGGTCTATCTCCGACGTGCTGGAAATGTCGAAGGTCTCGAGCTGAATGCCAAGCGGCTGGCTCGCCGCCTGCATGGCGCTTTGTTCCGTGGCCACCCCCGGGTTGGCAGGATTGGTGAGCAGGGCCACCTTCTGCACAGCCGGCACGAACTCGCGCACCAGTTCGAGCCGCTTGGCGCCCAGTTCATCAGCCCACAGCGTCATGCCGGTCAGGTTGCCCTCGGGCCGGTTCGGGTTGCTTACCAGTCCGAGCTCTACCGGATCGGCGCTTGCGCCGAACACGATTGGAATGGTCGCAGTCTCCTTCTTCACGGCGACACCCACCGGGCTGCCACCCACGGCGACAATCACGGCTGGCTTGAGGGAGATCAGCTCCCTGGCGAGGCCGGGGACCTTGCTGAAGTCGCCATTGGCCCAGCGCACGTCGATGGTGACATTCTGGCCATCGACGAAGCCCTCGGATTTGAGCCCTTCGCGGAAGGCCTGCAGCAAATGGCCGTCGCCGCCCAGCGACCGGCCGCTGACATAAGCGATACGCGGCAGCGACGCCGGCTGCGCGCGGCTTGCCGTAGGAAGAGCTACGGAAAAGCCCGCGGCAAGAACGTGGCGACGCTTCATATAGTCATCCCTCGAAATCAAGGTGGGAGGTGCCTGGCGAAGACCACAAGATAGACACTTCGGCTATTGTGCTCAAACCCAGGCCTTGTTGCCGTCTCTCGCCGCCGCGTGGGAAACCACGCGCTCGAGAGCGAGGGCGAGGGCGAGGGCGCGCAGTCCGGAACAATCAGAGCTCGCTCTCAGTGGCGCACATGGGATGTGTGATCGGCGAGAAGAGCGCCACGCAGTGGCGCGCTCCCGGCGATGAGATGATCATCCATCCGGGACCTTGTTCCCCTCCGAGGAGGTTGCATGACACGCATTGTGCGACCGCCAGGATTTTCCCAGTCGTTGATCATCACTGGCGAGGAGAACCAGCGAAGATCAGCCTTCCTCGAGGGAAAAGCAGGATCTCTTCCTGAGCGGCCTCACGGTCCTTTGCTCCTGACTGACCACGCGCCCGGCACCAGTCGCGAGAGGGCCAGCAGGGCGAGCAGGCCGCCACCCGCGGCAAGAAAGGCGAAGCGATAGCCGGCGAGGAAGCCGTCGATGCCGCCGAGCCCATCGGCGCCGCGCGCCTGCAGCGCCGTCAGGACCGAGGCGCCGCTCACGATGCCGAGCGTCCGCGTGAGCTGCGACAGGCTGCCGGCGACGCCGCGGTCACGCTGCGCCAGGGTCGCGGTCACGATGTCGGTGTAGGCCACGGTCAGCAGGCCCTGGCCGATGCCCTCGATGATCAGCAGCAGCGCCACAACGACGAGCGGCGTGTCGGCGCCGGTGAGGCCGAGCGGGAGCAGGCCCAGCCCGACCAGGGTGACGCCGGCGAAGGCGGTCGGGCGCTGGCCGATGCGCCGCACCAGCCAGGCCGCCAACGGCGCGCCGGTCAGGCTGCCGGCGTAGGCCAGCGCCAGCACCAGGCCGCTCACCAGGGCGGAGAGCTTCAGCACGTTGACCAGGTAGTACGGCGTCAACAGCAGGATCGAGAAGCCCGCGAGGTTGGCGAGCGCGTTCATGACGTTGGGCACGGCGAAGGTGGGATCGGCGAACAGGCCGGGCCGGATGATCGGCTCGGGGACGCGGCCGGCGCGCTGGACATAGAGGAACAGCACGGCCAGAGACGCGAGGAACAGCGCCAACGACCAGAGACCGGGCACCTCGCGGCGCTGCGACAGGACGAGCGACAGCAGGAACGTGCTCATGAAGAGCGCGAGCAGGACCGCACCCGGCGCATCGAATGGCCGGGAATCCGGCTTGGGTGACGGCAGCAGGCCCGACAAAGCGAGCGCCGTGAGCGCGATCGGCACGCGCACCCAGTAGACCGCCGGCCAGCCCCACAGCTCGACCAGGGCGCCGCCGAGAAAGGGGCCGACGGCGGCGGCGATCGCCATGCTGCTGGCGAAACCAGCCAACGCCCTGGTGCGCGCGGTCTCGGGATAGAGCGAGGTCGCGAGTGCGGGCGTGCAGGACAGCGCCAGCGCCGTGCCGACTCCCTGGCTGGCGCGCGCCCACAGGAAGAGCGGCCAGTCGGGGGCCGCGGCGCAGGCCGCGCAGCCGACCGCCGAGATCGCCAGCCCGATGCGGAAGATCAGGCGATGACCGAACAGGTCGCCCAGCTTGCCGCACACCAGCATGAGCGAGCCGTAGACCAGCACGTAGCAGATCACCAGCCACTGCACGTCGCCCAGCACCAGCCGGAAGTGGCGGGTGATGTCCGGAAGGGCGACGTTGACGGCGATGTCGAGCGGGGCGAGCGAGGCGCCCAGCCCGACAATGGCGAGGCCGAAGAGGGGCCGCGTCGGAGGTGGCCGCGTCAGAGGTGCTTGCCCAGGAACGCCATGGTGCGCTGCCACGCCTGGTTGGCCGCCGTCGCGTCATAGGCCGCGCTGGTCTGGTTGGCGAAGGCGTGAGCGGCGTCGTAGCGGAAGATCGACGGCTTGTTGCCGGCCGCGGTCATCGCTTTCTCGAAGTCGTTGACGAGCTGCGGCGTGCACCAATCGTCCGTGTTGGCGAAGTGGCCCTCGATCGGGATCTTGATCTTGGCCGGATCGGCGAGCTGAGCCGGCGGGATGCCGTAGAACGGCACACCGCAGGCGACGCCCGGCACGCGCGCCGCCGCCGCAATGGTGAGCGCACCGCCCAGGCAGAAGCCCATGACGCCGACCTTGCGGCTGCTCGCGGCCAGATGCTTCACCGCGCCGGCGATGTCCTGATCCGACGCGCCGACAAAATCGAGTCCCGTCATCAGGTGATTGGCCTCGTCCGGCTTCTGCGTCACGCGGCCCTTGTAGAGGTCGGGCGCCAGCGCGTTGTAGCCGTCGGCGGCGAGGCGATCGGCAATGCCCTTGATCTGGTCGTTCAGGCCCCACCATTCCTGGATCACGATGATCCCGGGCTTTCCTGCACCCGCCTCGGCCAGATAGCCCTTGCAGGTCGATCCGTCGGGACGCTTGAAGTCGATCATGCTGCCCATGTTCTTCTCCTCCTCCGAAACAGCAATTCGTTGCCGCGTATGAATTTAGCCACAGATGAACACAGATAAACACAGATGAAGAGATAAAGAGATGAAGATGGGGGCGCTCGGGCTCAGAGCGAAACTCTCCGAACCTCGACGCGGGGCCTGCCGAAGTCGAGCAAAAGGCAGAGGCGTAGCCCCGTCGCCATGAGACGTTCAGGCATTGCGCCAAGTGCACATCATCGAGCGCGCGAGCATGCTTCAGTCCACCAGCACGAGCGATTCAACGAGGAGATCGGCTACGTATTCAACAACGACAACGCCATCGTATCTCGCGACCATTGCATGCTGCTGCGCGACCGAGAGCCCCACTTTGCGAAGTTCGTGAGCCAGAGCATTCTCGTAGACCTTTTCGAGAAACCCGCTGCCAAGACCATTACTCACGGCATAGGCACACCCGAGTACCCGTTCCGATATTGAGGCGTCCCCAGTCGGCAGTCGTCTCAGCCATCCCTCTTCATCTCTTCATCTGTGTTTATCCGTGGCTTCTCTTTCTTCCTTCTTTCGGTGAAACGCAGCCGCCGCATGCCCACTAGAGAAGCTTTCGCAGCTCCGTCTTGAGGATCTTCCCGTAATTGTTCTTCGGCAGCGCCTCGACGAACTTGTAGTCCTTGGGCCGCTTGAAGCGGGCGATGTTGTCCAGGCAGAGCTGGTCGAGCTCGCCCGGCGCCGGCGCGCCGCCGTCGCGCGCAACCACGAAGGCCACCACCTCCTCGCCCCACTCGGGATGCGGGCGGCCGACCACCGAGCATTCGGCCACCGCGGGATGAAGGTTCAGCACGTCCTCGATCTCGCGCGGATAGATGTTGGAGCCGCCCGAGATGATCATGTCCTTGGAGCGGTCCTTCAGCGTGAGCAGGCCCTCCTCGTCGAAGGCGCCGACATCGCCGGTCCACAGCCAACCCTGGCGCAGCGAGCGGGCCGTCGCTTCGGCATTGTTCCAGTAGCCCGCCATCACCGTGTCGCCCTTGACGATGATCTCGCCGACCTCTCCCACCGGGAGCTGCCGCCCGTCCTCGTCGACGACCTTCACGGTGACGCAGGAATCGGGTCGGCCGGCCGACGCCAGGCGCTGCTCCCAGCGCGCGTGCTGGCGATCGGCGTGCATCTCGCGGCTGAGATGGGTGATGGTCATCGGGCTCTCGCCCTGGCCGTAGAGCTGGCAGAGCTTGTTGCCCAGCAGATCGAGCGCGAGCTTGAGATCGGAGACGTACATCGGCGCGCCGCCATAGGAGATCATGCGCAACGCCTCGGGCCGCAGGTCGGCGACACTGCCGTGCTCGATCAGCCGCTTCACCATGGTCGGCGCGAGAAAGATGGTGCAATCCGGCCAGCGGTTGATCAGCTCGACCGTCTCGGGCACGTCGTACTTGCCGCTTTCGGGAAAGACCTGGACCGCCCCGCGCGCCAGCAGGGGAAAGCCCCACAGGCCCGAGCCGTGGCTGATCGGCGCGGCGTGCAGGATCGAGCCGCCGGGCGAAGGCCGATCGACGTCGGCGAAGTAGTTGAGCGTCATCGCCAGCAGATTGCGATGGGTCAAGGTGGCGCCCTTGGGCCGGCCGGTCGTACCCGAGGTGTAGAACAGCCAAGCCGGGTCGGTCGCCTCCGACTCGGCGAGCGCCGTCGGATCGCCAACCGCCATGAAGGTGTAGGAGCGCGTTGTCACGTCGACGATCTCGCTCAACTCGGGCGCCTCCTTGGCCGCCTCGGCAATCGTGCCGGCGAGATCGGGCGTGACGAAGCACAGCCTGGCGCCGGAGTCCGCGAGGATGAAGGCGAATTCCTTGGCGTGCAGCTTGGCGTTCATCGGCACGGCGCACAGGCCGGCGTGCCAGATGGCGTACATCACCTCGATCGATTGGACGCAGTTCGACATGGCGAAGGCCACGCGATCGCCGCGTTCCAGCCGGAAACGGGTGGTGAGATGCATGCTCATCACCGAGACCTTGCGCCACAGGTCGCGATAGCCGAGATGCCGGGCGGTCCCGTGGGCGAGCGCCGTCAGGTCGCGGAACTCGCGCGCCGAGCCCAGCAGAAGATTGGCAATGTTCATGGCAGGTCGATCCGTCCGGCCGACTATTGCAGGCCCGACGACGACCTTGCAATGTGGGGCTCATGCAGCATTTCGATTTCGCCGTCGTCGGCGCCGGCATTGCCGGAGTTTCCGTCGCCTATCACCTCGCCCCGCATGCCAGCGTGGTCATCCTGGAGCGCGAGCACGTCGCGGCCTACCACACGACCGGCCGCTCGGCCGCCCTGCATTCAGAGACCTACGGCAGCGCCGAGATCCGCGCCATCACCGTGGTGTCCGGCCGCTTCTATCGCAAGCCGCCGGTCGGCTTCACCGACCATCCCCTGCTCACGCCGCGCGGCGCGCTGATCGCCGGGCGTGCCGAGCAGCAGGCCGCGACGCAGAAGGCCGCAGCCGAATATGCCCGCCTGGTGCCGAGCGTGCGCTGGCTCGAGCCCGCCGAGGCGCTGAGCCGCCAGCCCCTGCTCAAGCCCGCGGCGGCCGCCGGCGGCGCCATCTTCGAGGAGGCCGAGGACATGGACGTGGCGGCGATCCACGGCGGCTTCCTCAAGGGCGCGCGGGCGGCCGGGGCGATGCTGCGGCTCGAGGCCGAGGTCACCCACCTCGAGCGCAAGGACGGACGCTGGACGATCCGTCTGCGCGACGGCGAGGGCGTCAGCGCCGCCAACATCGTCAACGCCTCGGGCGCCTGGGCCGACGTCCTGGGCGGCCTGGCCGGCGCGGCGCCGGTCGCCCTGGTGCCGAAGCGGCGCACCGCCTTCACCTTCGACGCGCCGCACGGCCTCGACCTCGCCCGCATGCCGATGGCGATCGATTTCGACGAGAGCTGGTACATCAAGCCCGAGGTCGGCCAGTTCCTGGGCTCGCCCGCCGACGAGACGCCGTCGCCGCCCTGCGACGCCCAGCCCGAGGAGATGGACATCGCCATCGCCGTCGACCGCATCGAGACGTCGACGTCGCTGCAGATTCGTCGCATCAAGAACAAGTGGGCAGGGCTGCGCAGCTTCGTCGCCGACAAGAACCTGGTGGTCGGCTACGACCCTGCGGTCGAAGGTTTCTTCTGGCTGGCCGGCCAGGGCGGCTACGGCATCCAGACCGGTGAGGCGGCCGGCCGGCTGGCGGCGAACCTGGCGCTGGGGCGCGGCTTGCCGGGCGACGTCGCCGAGCTCGGCGTCACCGAGGCGGCGCTTTCGCCGGCGCGCTTCACACAGCGGTGATCGAAACTTCACGCGTCATCGCCCAGCCCTGACTTCACGGTGATCCTCGATCGAGTCATGCTCAGTGCGTGAAACGGGAATCGACGTTTCGCGAGGCGTTTCAAAAAGGGAGTGACAGATGACCAGGAAGACCCTGATTGCGACCGCGACGGCGATCTTCGCCGCCGGCAGCTTCGCCACATCGGCCCATGCCGGCGTGAAGTGCAGCGGCGTCAACTCGTGCAAGGGGACGAGCGCCTGCAAGTCCGCATCGTCGGCGTGCAAGGGCCAGAATGCCTGCAAGGGCCAGGGCTGGACCGAGACGACCGACGTCGTGAGCTGCACCACGCAAGGCGGCAAGGCGGTACAATGAGACAGATGAAATAGCTTCATCGTCAACGATGAGGCGTCGCGGGCGATCGCGGCGCCTTCGTCTTTTGCAAGCCTCGCGCCCGCGCGCGATACATCGGCGCTGCACAGCCGACAATCCGATCCAGCAATTGCGCGCCTTTGGCGCATTCATCAAGTCACCCCCGCATGACGGGGCACCTCCCCGCGCTTCGCACAGGGAGGGCAACAACAGGTGTCAAAGGCGGTCGGGCCGATAGCCGCTTCAAGCCGGCAAGGCACCGCTGTAGGGTGAGACATGTCCAAGAGTGAGATCGGCTTCGGCCTCGGGTTGAGGCCGGAGCATTACGAGGAGATCGCCGCCAGCCCGGGGCGGGTCGAGTGGTTCGAGGCGCTGTCGGAGAACTACATGGTGCCGGGCGGCAATCCGCTGCACTGGCTCGAGCGCATCCGCCGCGACTATCCGATGGCGCTGCACGGCGTGTCGCTGTCGATCGGCTCGATCGATCCGCTCGATCTCCGTTACCTCGACGAATTGAAGGCACTCGCCGACCGCGTGCAACCGATGTGGGTCTCCGACCATCTCTGCTTCACCGGGCTGCGCGGCATCAACATGCACGACCTGCTACCGCTGCCCTATACCGAGGAAGCGCTCGACCACGTCGTGCAGCGCGTCGGCGCCGTGCAGGACCATCTCGGCCGTCGGCTGGTGCTGGAGAACGTGTCGAGCTACGTCACCTACGCCGCGTCCGAGCTCACCGAATGGGAGTTCATCGCCGAGCTGGCGCGACGTGCCGATTGCGACATCCTGCTCGACGTCAACAACGTCCATGTCAGCGCCTTCAACCACGATTTCGATGCGCGCACCTTCCTGCGCGCCATGCCGAAGGAGCGGGTGCGCCAGTTCCATCTCGCGGGCCACACCCACAACGGCAGCCACATCATCGACACCCACGACCATCCGATCGTGGCCGACGTCTGGTCGCTCTACGAGGAGGCGGTGCGCCTGTTCCCCGGCGTGCCGACCATGATCGAGCGCGACGCCGACATCCCGCCCTATGACGAGCTGCTGGCCGAGCTCGACATTGCGCGCCGCCTGGCCGCCGGCCTCCGCCGCGAGGCGGCGGAATGAACGGGCCATCCGGCGGCAACGCGGGGTCGCTGGGCGACCTTCAGCGCGCCTTCCAGGACTACCTGCTGGCGACGAGCGACGGCTTCAAGGCGGCGGTGCGCGACAGCCGCAAGGCCGATCGCACGACCCTGCTCGACGTCTATCGCGACGGCTATGCGCTGCGCCTGATCGAGGCGTTGACCACCGACTATCCCGGCCTGATCGCGATGGCGGGTCCGGCCGACTTCGACCATCTCGCGCGCGCCTACATCGCCCGCCATCCCTCGCGTCATCGCTCGGTGCGCTGGTACGGCAAGGGCCTCGCTGATTTCATGGCGAGCACGCCGCCCTACAGCAACAGCCCGGCCGCCGCCGAAATGGCGCGCTTCGAATGGGCGCTCGGCGAGGCATTCGACTCGCCCGACGTCCCCCCGGTCCAGGCCGAGGCGCTGATCGCGCTGGCGCCGGAAGCGTGGGAAACGCTCTCCTTCACCACCCTGCCCTCGCTGCGCCGCCTGCGTTTCGCCTTCGAGGTGCCGCAGGCCTGGCAGCGCCGCGCCGAGGTCGAGCCCGGCAATCTCGCGGTCGCGCGCTCGGCCGAGCCCGTTCCCTGGGCCATCTGGCGGCCCGACCTGGTCTCCAACTTCCGCTCGCTCGAGCCGGACGAAGCCGCGATGCTCGACGCCCTGGTCGAAGGCCGGCCCTTTCCCGAGCTCTGCGAGGCGGTCGCCGCCTTCATCGGCGACGACGAGGCGCCCGGCCGTGCCGCCGGCCTCCTGCGCTCGATGGTCGAAGGCGGCATGATCGCGGGCTTCGCCCACTGATCGGCTGAACCGGCCGGGCCGAGAAAAAATCGCCGGCAGCCAGGGCTGGCACTGTCAAAGAAGAGGGTCTCGCTCGTCGAGTGAACATTCCGCGGCTCTCCAAGGGAGCCGTCTTCACTCCGGGAGCTCCCCATGTCCAGGACGTTCGAAACGGCGACGCCGCTCATCTCGTCGGCCAGCGCATTCGCGAAGGACACGACGGCAACATTCGTGTCCGTAAGCGTCGCCAGCGCGATTGCCGGCGCCGCTTCCCTTGTCGGCGCGCTGTGGCTCGCCGCGCATGCCGCTTCGAGCTCGAGCGTGGCGGAAAGTTGGCGGGCTCCAACCGAAATCACGTGCAAGGCGAACACGGCACACACGATGGCCGCCTGCCCGGAATGCACGGCGGTGCATTGGATCAGCCCGCCCTGCCGCGCTTCCAACGGGCTCCGGCAGCCGGCGCTCTGAGCGACGCCGACCAACCAGGCAAAGTTTTCAGACGCCGCCCTGTCAATTTCGGCGGCGTCGCTCGTCATCCCGACAGAGAGGGAAATGGTTCCCTCGAGATTGGACGGGAAAGCCTCCCGTCAGGAGAAGGTCATGCTGAACAAAGCCGTCAAGCTCGTCGCCGCCTTGGGGTTGATCACCGCCATCGGCACGACGGCCGTCCTGGCCTCCACCTGCTCGTGCTCGAGGGGTGCCGGCGGCACCAACTACTGCACCTGCAGGTAATGCCCTGCGGCAAGGGCCGGCACTTCGAGGTGCCGGCCCTTCCTGCGCCCCTTCACAACCCGCGGGACAGGAGTTCCGCTTCACAGAGGAGACAGGTCATGCTCATCAAGTTCATCAGCGGCATCGCGGGCGCCGCCCTCATGCTGGCGGTCGGAATGGCGGGCACCGCGCACGCCATCCCGGGCTGCTACAAGACCGGCCCCAACACCGTGCAGTGCACGCGTTGACGCGCCGACCGGCATGACGGCCCCTGACGGGGCCTGAGGCGGCGGCCGCTCGGCAGCCCCTGATGGGGGCGTACCGAGTGGCTTCTCCCGTCGCCAACGGGACGACGCCGCCCGGCCGTGCTACACGTCCCGGCAACGGGTCGGCGTGGCGGAACTGGTAGACGCAGCGGGCTTAAAACCCGCTGCCCGAAAGGGCTTACGGGTTCGATTCCCGTCGCCGACACCACTGCCCCGCCGGACAAAGCGAGATCCACAACAGCAGGGCGAGCGCCGGCAGCACCACCCAGTTGAGCTCGACGCCCGGCGCCGCGCCGAGCGTCGTGACCGGCTTCAGATGTCCGGCCACGCCGCGCAGGCAGGGCTCGGCCGTGAACACGGCGAGCACCAGCGGCACGAGGCCGCGATAGCACAGCAGCAGGACCCACAGCAGGCCCGCCAGCAGAAGCTGGCTCGCACCCCACTGGCCGAACAGCGCCACGATGTTCGAGCCACCGGCGACGGCGATGTCGATGGTGGCGATCGAATGAGCGCCGCCGTCGGGCAGCAGCATGTGGATCAGGCTGCGCCCCGTGATCACGATCAGCCAGGCGAGCGCGCCCCAGAAAGCGAGAAGCGGCCCGTGATAGGTCGCGGCTTCGGCCGGCAGCAGGGACGAAATCGCGGGTCGCCACGAGGAAGGCAGAAGCGTGCTGCTCATGATCGTCTCCTGGCTGCTCTCCTTGTGCAATCCGGCTATCATGGACATTCCAGAGTGGCGTTGGAGTATCGCATGAACGATCAACCCGACCAGTCCCCTCCTCTTGCCATCGTCGATTCTCTGTCGGTCGACGTCATCACCGACAATGTCAGCGACCCCTACGTCAGCAAGACGCTGTTCTCGGTGTCGGAGTTCGCCAACGTCGTGCTGGCGGGCGCCAAGGAGATCTCGGGCGAGACGCTGCTGGTGGCCAATCTCGGCTACGGCCTGCGCCTGCGCACCCGCATCGGCAAGACCGAGCACGTCCTGCTGTTCGATACCGGCACCGAGGGCGCGGCGTTCATCCGCAACTGCCGCAACCTCGGCCTCGATCTCGGTGCGGTCGAGGCGATCGCCATCACGCACGGCCATTGGGATCACATGGGCGCGGTGCCGGCGGCGCTCGACGCCATCGTCGCCAAGCGCGGCCGCAGCGCGGTGAGCGTGCACGTCAATCCCGGCATGTTCAACGAGCGCGGCGTGCTGCTGAAGAGCGGCGTCATCTTCCCGGCCGCGCGGGTGCCGACGCCGGCCGAGATGGAGGCGCGCGGCGCTCGGGTCGTCAATGACGGCGCGGCGCGCCTGCTGCTCGATGGGCATTTCTACTACAGCGGCGAGATCCCGCGCGTCTCGTCCTTCGAGACCGGCCGCGAGGATCACCTGTGCCGGCGCGACAACTCGGAGGAATGGCGGCCCGATCCCTACCTGATGGACGAGCGCATGCTGGTGGCGCATGTGCGCGACCTCGGCCTGGTCGTGTTCACCGCGTGCAGCCATGCCGGCGTGGTCAATGTCTGCACCGAGGTCCGTCGCCTGTTTCCCGACCTGCCGATCCATGCCGTGATGGGCGGCCTGCATCTGGGCGGCGTCATGGAGCACATCATCCCCGACACGGTCGAGGGCCTGAGGCCGTTCGATATCGGCTACATCATCGCCGGCCACTGCACCGGCTGGCGGGCGCTGCACGCGCTCGCCAATGCCTATGGCGATCGCGTCAGCCAGTCGGCGATCGGCACCAGCTACCAGTTCGACGCCAAGGCGGAGAGCCCGGCCGGATGACGCTGCCCCCGGTGCTGTTCACCGCGCGGCGTCGCGACAACGCACGGCTGCCGGTGACCCTGGTGACCGGCTTCCTGGGCAGCGGCAAGACCACGCTGGTCAACCACATCCTGACCAACCGCCGCGGCGTCAGGGCCGCCGTGCTGGTGAACGAGCTGGGCGCGATCGGCATCGACAACGACCTGATCGTCGACACCGACGGCGGCATGATCGAGCTCAGCAACGGCTGCATCTGCTGCTCGATCAACAATGACCTGGTCGACGGCATCGTGCGTGTGCTGAGCAGGGAAGAGCCGGTCGATCACCTGCTGGTCGAGACGACGGGAATCGCCGATCCGCTGCCGGTCGCGCTGACCTTCCAGCGCCCGGAGTTCCGCGACCTGCTGCGCCTCGACGCCATCGTGACGCTGGCCGATGCCGAGCAGTTCAGCCTGGATCTCTTCGACAGCGTCGCTGCCCGCCATCAGTTGCACTATGCCGACGTCGTGCTGCTCAACAAGTGCGACCTGGCGGACGAGGAGAAGCTGAGCGCCGTCGAAGGGGGCATCCGTAGCGTCACCCAGGCGGCCCGATTGGTGCGCACCACGCGAAGCGCCGTGCCGCTACCCCTGATCCTCGATCTCGAATCGAAGCCGGCCGAGCCCGCATCCGGCTACGCGTTTCAGCACGACGGCGGCTTCACCGCGCTGTCGTTCGAAAGCGATCGCCCGTTCTCGGTAACCCGCTTCCAGGCCTTCCTCGACGAAGGTCGGCCGCCAGGGTTGTTCCGCGGCAAGGGGCTCCTTTGGCTTGCCGAGACCGGCAAGCGCTACATTTTCCATCTGGTGGGCGATCGCTTCACGCTGGAGGACGATCCGCGGCCGACGCCGGGGCCGAACAGGCTCGTCTTGATCGGCCTTCAACTCGACACTGAGGCCCTGCGGGCTCGCCTGTTCCGATGCCTCGCCGCATGACCGCCTGACTTTCGACGCCACCCCCGGCCTTCGCGCCCGGCGGTCCTGAACAACACCGGCTCGTGGTTCGGCAGCGAGATCGGGTCCGCCGTCATCAGCAGTCAGCGACGAGGCCAAGGGCCGCCTGCCTCGACCGTCTCACGGTCGCCTTATTATCGACACGGAAAAGCCCAGACATCGATCCGCTCGGTTCACAACCTGTCGACATCCGGAACCCCAAAAGAACCTCGTGGGACGGGGCGTTTGCTGACCGCGCGGGCAATGGGATCGCCTGTGTGGTAGGCGGCGCACGGTCGTCGCTTTCCGGTTTTGGATATCGGATATGCGGATCGTCAGGGCGTTGGCAGTTCATCGGAGGCCGTCGGCTCCGCGCCCGTGGGCCGTGGCCCAACCTCGCTCGCCTCTAAAGCGCACATCGACTGCAATATTGCCTCCGCCCCCGCGTCACGCGGAGCACCGCCTCCCCCTTGATGCGGCGCGAGGCCGCCAACAGCACAGGTAGCATCCATGGCAAACCCGATCCTGAACGTCGAAGACGTGCTCGTGAGTGAAGGGCCGAACGCCAGCGCGACGTTCACACTTCGCCTCACCCAGCCGGCAACCGCCGCGGCGAGCGTGTCGTATTCCTTGCTTACCAATGTCTTCCAGCGCGGCACGGCATACCTGACGATAGATCCGAACGATCAAACGCCGAAAGACCTTCAGCCCGCGAACGGCACGGTGAACTTCGCGGTCGGCGACTCGGTGAAGACGATCACCATTCCCATCATCGACGACGCCACCGTCGAACCCGCCGAGAGCTTCATCATGCAGTTCACGGCCCCGGTGAACCTGACGCTCGGTCGGACGTATGCGGTGGGAACGATCATCGACAACGACACAATCGGCACCGCACCCTTCGTGTCGGTCGGCGACATCTACGTGAACGAGACCGACGGAACGGGTGTCTTCAACATCACGCTCGACCGGGCGTCGGCCACGGCGATCGTCGTCACCTATCAGACGGCCGCCCTGACGGCGCAATCGGGCAGCGACTTCGTGGGCGTGCAGTCGTCGGTGACCTTCGCGCCGGGCGAGGTGACAAAGGCCGTCGCGGTGCAGGTCCTCGACGACGGCATCGCCGAAGGCGACGAGAAACTCGCGCTCCAGCTCACCGGAGCGACCGGCGGAGCGGTTCTCGCCAGCGCGCAGGGCACGGCCACCATCGCGCACAACGACGGCCCGACGGCGGTGACGCCGGTCCTGAACGTCCCCGACGTCGTGGTGACCGAGGGGCCCAACGCCATCGCCACCTTCGTGCTGAGCCTCAGCCAGCCGTCGGCCGGCGCGACCAGCGTGCACTTCTCCCTGCAAGCCGCCACGGCGGTCGAGACGTTCCTGGCCGACTTCAATGTCGACTATCTCAACCTGTCCGGCACCGTGACCTTCGCCGCGGGAGAGACGGTCAAGACCGTGAACGTCCCCATCACGGACGACCCGGCCGTCGAGCCGTCGGAGATCTTCTTCCTCGACCTCGACACACCCGTCGGGATGAGCCTCGGTCGCACCTCGATCCCCGCGGCGATCGTCGACAACGATACGATCGGCGCGGCGCCCCTGGTGTCCGTGAACGACGTCTTCGTCAATGAAAGCGACGGCGAGGCACACTTCGCGATCACCCTTGACAAGGCTTCGACGTCGGCCGTCACGGTCAGCTACAAGACGGTGGATTCGTCGGCGCTCTCGGGCAGCGACTATGTCGGCGTCACCTCCTCGGTGGTGTTCCTGCCGGGCGAGACGGCGAAGGTGGTTGCCGTCTCGCTGATCGACGACGGCGTTGCCGAGATCGACGAGAGGTTCAACCTCCAGGTCACCGCGGCCACAGGCGGCGCCGTCCTGGCCAACGCGCAAGGCACGGCGATCATCGAGCACAATGACGGAGCCACATCGGCTTCGCCGCTCCTGACGGCCGACGACATCGTGGTGGGCGAAGGCGCTCCAGCGGCCTTCGTGCTGCGCCTCGGTCAGCCCGCGGCCGGGTCTGTGAGTGTCACCTATTCCATCTCGACCGGAACGGCATCCAACACCACCGACTACTGGTTCAACACCGACACGATCCGCTTTGCAGCCGGCGAGACCGTCAAGGTCGTGACCATCCCGACCATCGACGATGTCGGCGTCGAGCCTGCCGAGTTCTTCCTGCTGTCCCTGACCTCGCCGCAGGGATTGACGCTGGCCAGAAGCAAGATCATGGCGAATATCATCGACAACGACGCAGTCACTGCCGCCCCGCTCGTGTCGGTGAGCGATACCATCGTGAACGAGGATGTCGGCGACGCGCACTTCACGATCACGCTCGATCAGGCGTCGGCGACACCGATCACCGTCACCTACAAGACGGTCGACGGTTCGGCGGTGGCCGGAAGCGACTATGTCGGCGTGTCGTCTTCTGTGGTCTTCCTGCCCGGCGAGATGGCCAAGACCATCGCCGTCCAGGTGCTCGACGACGCCGTCGCCGAAGGCGACGAGAAGCTCAGCTTCCAGGTCACGGCGGCGACCGGAGGCGCCGTCCTGGCCGACCCGCAGGGTGTCGCCACGATCGAGCACAATGACGGCATCACTGCCGCCACCCCGATCCTGAATTTCGACGACGTGGTCGTGAGCGAAGGACCGAACGCATTTGCCACCTTCGTGCTGCGCCTCAATCAGCCATCGACATCCGTGACAGCCGTCACCTATACGTCTGCCTTCAGCACGGCCGCCAACGGGTTCGACTACATTTCGGTCGGCGACACGATTCGCTTCGCACCGGGCGAGACTGTCCAGGTCGTCAAGATTCCGATCCTCGACGATGCCGCCATCGAGTCGACCGAGAGCGTGGTTCTGCAGCTCTCCTCGCCGCAGGGCCTCACGCTGGCCAAGAGCAATGCGGTCGGCAAGATCATCGACAACGACACGATCGGGACCGCACCGCTGATGCTGGTGGGCGACGCGCTGGTGAACGAAGGCGACGGGTTCGCCCACCTCGCGATCACGCTCGACCGGGCATCCGCCAGCATGATCACGGTCAACGTCCAGACGATCGACGGCTCGGCGGTGGCGGGCAGCGACTATCTTGGTGTGGCGACGACTGTGGTCTTCCTGCCGGGCGAGACGGCCAAGACCGTCGACGTCCAGCTGGTCGACGATGCCGTCGCCGAGCCCGAGGAGAAGTTCGGCATCCAGCTCAGCGGCGTGACCGGCGGGGCTGTTCTGGCGGACTCCGACGGCACAGTGACCATCGACCGCAGCGACGGCGCCGTGGCGGCGCTGCCGGTGCTGAACGTCGAGGACATCATCGTCGGCGAGGGCGGGAGCTCGATGGCGACGTTCATCCTTCGCCTCACCCAGCCGTCGGCCAGCGTGACGAGCGTGTCGCTCACCCTGTCGAGCGCCACGGCCAGCAGCACGAACGACTACCTGTTCCTGACGGAAAAGTTCACGTTCGCGCCCGGGGAGACCGTCAAGACCTATAGCATCCCGATCGTCGAGGATGCCCTGGTCGAGCAGGCCGAGAGCTTCGTTCTGGGGCTCAATTCGGCGCAGGGCCTGGCGCTCGGCCGGACTGTCGCGCTGGCGACCATCCTCGACAACGACACGACGGGCGCGGCGCCGTTGCTGTCGGTGAACAACGTGTTCGTGAACGAGGCCGACGGCGATGCGCGCTTCACGCTGATGCTGGATCGGGCATCGAGCACGCCGATCACGGTCAGCTACCAGACGGCGGATGGCCTGGCGCAGGCGGGACTGAACTATGTCGCCGCCGCCTCCTCGGTCGTCTTCCTGCCTGGCGAGACCGTCAAGACGGTGGCGGTGCAGCTGATCGACGACGGCCTGCCACAAGCCGACGAGACGCTGAACCTGCAGATCACCGGTGCCACCGGCGGCGCCGTCGTGGCCGATGGCGTGGGCACGGCCCTGATCGCTCGCAGCGACCTGCCGACGGCTGTGCCCGTCTTGAATGTCGACGACGTCCTGGTGAGCGAGGGCGGCACGTCGGTGGCAAGCTTCGTGCTGCGCCTCAGCCAGCCTTCAGCGACTGCGGCAAGCGTCTCCTATTCGATCCAGTCCGGCACGGCGAATTTCCAGGACCTCAACACCACGTCGGACGGAGCCGGAACCGTCACCTTCGCGCCGGGCGAGACGATCAGGGTCGTCAGCGTCTCGATCATCAACGACGCCATCGTCGAGCCCGTGGAGAACTTCTCCCTCTCGCTCAGCGGAGCGCAGGGCCTGACGCTCGGGCGGACGTCGATCGCGGCGACCATCATCGACGACGACGGCCTGGTGCTGGCCGACGGGATCGATTCCCTGAAGGCCGAGGGCCAGGCCGGGAACACCGCGATGACCTTCTCCATCAGCCTGAAACAGGCCCTGGCGACCAGCCAGACGCTGAACTGGGCGGTCGCCGGCTTCGGCAACCATCCGGCGTCGGCCGCCGACTTCGCGGGCGGCGTGCTGCCCTCCGGATCGGTGGTCTTCGCGCCGGGCGAGACTCGGAAGGTCGTGACCGTGAACGTCGCCGGCGACACGACGTTCGAGGGCGACGAAGCGTATGTCCTCAACGTCACCGATCCTTCGGCGACGCTGGGGATCGGCACCGTGCAGGCCCTGGGCACCATCGTCGACGACGATTCGCTCGGCGTGACGATCTCGACGGTGACCAGCTCGGCCCTGGAGGCCAACACCGGCTCGACCCTGTTCACCTTCACCGTGAGCCTCAATCGGGCCGCCGTCACCGCCCAGTCGGTGGGCTGGGCGGTTACCGGCAGCGGCAACCATGCCGCCGACGCAGCCGACTTCACCGGCGGCGTCCTGCCCACGGGCACGGTGAGCTTCGCCATCGGCGAGACCTCGAAGACCATCACCGTGGCGGTCGCCGGCGACACGCAGCTCGAGGCCGACGAGACCTTCGTGGTGAACGTCACCAGCGCGAGCTCGGGCGTGGTCGTCGGCTCGTTTCTCGCGCAAGCCACGATCCTCAACGACGATACGCTCAGCGCGTCGATCTCGGCCCTGTCGGCGATCAAGGCCGAAGGCCAGGCCGGGCCGACGAGCTTCACCTTCACCGTCGCGCTGAGCGGCGCTGCGGCGGCGATCGAGACCATCAACTGGGTGGTGAGCGGCAGTGGCGCCAACCCGGCGAACGCGGCGGATTTCGCCGGCGGTGTGCTGCCCTCCGGGACCGTGACGTTTGCCGCCGGCGAGTCGTCGAAGACGATCACCGTCTCCGTCGCAAGCGACAACGCCGTCGAGACCGACGAGGGCTTCACCGTGAGCCTGTCCAATCCGGCGCCCGGGCTCACGATCGGCATCGGGAGCGCCAGCGGCACGATCCTGAACGACGATGCCGTCGTGTCGGTCGCCGCCGCTGCCGCGATCCAGCAGGAAGGCAATGGCGGCGGCACCGCCTTCACCTTCACGGTCTCGCAGACGGGCGATACCTCGGTCGCCCACACCGTGTCCTGGGCGGTGACCGGGGCAGTCGACGGCGCGGACTTCGTGGGCAGTGTGTTGCCGAGCGGCGTCGTCACGTTCGCATCGGGCGAAACCTCGAAGACCATCACCGTGACCGTCGCCGGCGATGCGACGGTGGAAGCCGATGAAGGCTTCCTGATGACCCTCTCAAATCCGTCGTCGGGCCTGGTCATCGGCACGGCGACGGCCGCGGGCGCGATCGTCAACGATGATGCCTCGGTGTCGCTGGCCGCGCAGTCGGCGACCAAGGCGGAAGGCAGTGCCGGCACGACGCCGTTCAGCTTCGTGGCGACACTGACCGGCGATGCTTCCATCGCGCACAGCGTCTCCTGGACGGTGGCCGGATCGGGCGCCAACCCGGCCGATGCCGGCGACTTCGCCGGTGGCGTCCTGCCGTCGGGATCCGTCACGTTCGCCCCCGGCGAGACCAGCAAGACGATCACCGTCAACGTGGCCGCCGACGCAACGCAGGAAACCGACGAAGGCTTCGTGATGACGCTGTCGGGCCCGTCGAGCGGGCTCGGCATCGGCACAGCTGCGGCGTCGGGCACCATCCAGAACGACGATGGCGCCACGGTCTCCATAGCAGCGCTGGCGGCCACCCAAGCCGAAGGCAACAGTGGGACCACGGCCTTCACCTTTACCGCGACCCTCACCGGCGACAACTCGATCGCCCGGACCGTGTCCTGGGCGGTGGCCGGTGCGGGGGCCACTCCGGCGAATGCCGCGGACTTCTCGGGCGGCGTGCTGCCGTCCGGCAGCGTGACCTTCGCCTCGGGCGAGACCAGCAAGACTGTCACCGTGCTCGTCGCAGGCGACACGGCGGTGGAATCGGCCGAAGGCTTCGCCGTGAACCTGTCGAACCCTTCTGCCGGACTGATCATCGGAACCGGGTCGGCGACGGGATCGATCGTCAACGACGACGCTTCGGTGTCGCTGGCCGCGCTCGCCGCCATTCAACCCGAGGGCAACGCCGGAACGACAGCCTTCACCTTCACCGCCACCCTGACCGGAGACACCTCGGTCGCCCATACCGTCGCCTATGGCGTCACCGGCAGCGGAGCGAACCCGGCCAACGCCGCAGACTTCTCGGGTGGCGTCCTGCCCACAGGCACGGTCACCTTCGCCATCGGCGAGACCGCCAAGACCGTCACCGTCCTGGTCGCCGGCGACACCACGGTCGAATCCGACGAAGGCTTCGCCGTCGCCCTGTCCGCGCCGTCGACCGGCCTCACCATCGGCACGCCGTCGGCCAGCGGCACCATCACCAACGACGACAAGGCCGCCGCCATCGCCGCCCATGACGACGCCTACATCGTCCTCAAGGGACAGTCCCTCAATATCGGCTCCACCATCGGCCTGCTCGCCAACGACGACAACGCCTCCTCGGCTACCCTGGCCAGCGGGCCCGCCCACGGCACCCTCCAGCTCGCCACCAACGGCGGCTTCACCTACGGACCCGCCGCCGGCTTCGCCAACATCGACAGCTTCACCTATCACTCGGGCAACGGCTCCAGCTCGGCCGATGCCCATGCCCTGCTCTACGTCATCCCGACCCTGACCGGCGGCACCTCCACCACCCTCGATCTCCTCGGCCTCACCGCCGAGGAGCAGATCGCCGCAACCTACATCGCCTTCTTCGGCCGCGGCGCCGACGCCTCAGGTTTCAATTTCTGGGTCGGACAGTTCCAGGCCAACCTGCCCACCCAGGGCGGCGCCGCCCTGTTCGCCAACATCGCAAGCTCGTTCGGCGTCAGCGACGAGGCCAAGGGCCTCTATCCCTTCCTCGTCAACCCGTTCGGCGCCAGCGATCCCCAGATCAGCGCCTTCATCGACAGCGTCTATCTCAACATGTTCAACCGCGGCTCCGATGCCGCAGGCCTCGCCTACTGGACCGGACAGACCAAGGCCACCCTCGCCGCTGGACAGTTCGTCGGATCGATCCTGGTCAACATCATGAGCGGCGCCCAGAACACCGCCGACGGGCAGGACATCTCCACCCTGATGGGCAAGGTCGCCGTCTCGCTCGACTACGTCCAGCAGCAGACCCTGCACGGCACTCACTGGAACGGTACGGCCGACACCACGGCGGCGACCAACCTCCTGCACGGCGTCACCAGCGACCCCGGCACCGTCCTCGCCGGCATCAAGAACGCCGACACCCTGATCGCCAATCACGCCTGAACATGCTCTTCCGGAACGCGCGCATCCTGCGCGCTCATGGCGCGGCTCGGCAAAGCCGAGCGCGCCCTCATCATGCTCATGGGCGCGCGAGATGCGCGCGGTCGGGGAGACTATGACCCGACAATGGCCTGCCTTGCCCGGTCGAGGCTCTCGCCCTGGATGGTGCGCGCGAGATCGCGCAGGCGATCCTTGTCGCCCGGGCCGTGCACCGGGATCGAGAACTCGCACCGGGTGATCACGCCGCCATAGCGGTCGCAGAGCTTTCCTGCGATCGTGTCGTAAGTGCCCACCGTGACGAAGATCTCCAGCACGTCGTCGCTGATATGCTGGGGCATCTCCTCCCAGCGCTGGGCGCGCGACAGCAGCTTGAGGCGATCGGCAAGGTCGCCGAGGCCGAGATGGGCGAAGGCGGCGCGATACTGCGGCGTCGAGGCGTAGAAGGCGATGCGCGCCCGCACGTCGCGCACCTTGGGCACCAGCTCGGCCTCGTCGACGGCGGCGGCGACCAGCGGCTTCATGCAGACCTGGAAATCGGCAAGCGAGCGGCCGGTCTTGGCGGCGCCGGCCCGCACGGCGGGCAGCATCACCTTCTCGATGTAGGACGGCGTGCACACCGGATGAGGCCGGATCCCGTCGGCCACCTCGCCGGCCACCTGGCACATCACGGAATTGACCGCGGCGAGATGGATCGGAATGCGCGGATGCTCGATCGGGCCGGGATTGAACAGCGGCACCATGAGGTCGAGCTTGTAGTGCGGACCCCGCACGGCGAGCGGCGTGCCGTTCTGCCAGCATTCCCAGACTGCGCGCACCGCCCCGACATATTCGCGCATCCACGGACCGGCCGGCGACCACGCCATGCCGAAGCGGCGCTCGATGTGCGCCTTGACCTGGGTTCCGAGCCCGAGGGTGAAGCGGCCGCGCGACAGCTTCTGCAGGGTCCAGGCGCTCATCGCCGTCACGGCGGGGCTGCGCGGGAAAGCGATGGCGACGGAAGTGCCGAGCTTCAGGGTCGCGGTCGCCTGGGCGGCGAGCGCCATGATGACGAACGGATCGTCCTTGGTCTCCTCGACGACCAGCCCGTCGTAGCCGATTTCCTCGAGCAGCCGGGCGTCGCCGCCGACTGTCTCGAGATCGAGCGGAATTTCGGGGGCGCGCAGGCCCGGATCGACCTTGCCGAGCGGCAGAAGAGTTTCTAGGAGCACTGTGCCCGAAGGATAGAAGCGGCCGATGCGCCCCGACAAGGGCCCATCCGGCGAGAGGGGAAGACGACATGAAGGATTTCGCAGGCAGGATCGCGGTCATCACAGGCGGCGGCACGGGCATGGGGCGCGAGCTCGCCCGCCAGCTCGTCGCCGAAGGCTGCAACGTGGCGATGTGCGATGTCTCGGCGGACGCCATGGCGGAGACCAAGCGCTTGTGCGAGGTCGAGCGGCTGCCGCAGGGCCTGCGCGTCACCACCCATGTCGCCGACGTCTCCAACGAGGACGACATCAAGCGCTTCGCCGGCGAGGTCGCCGAGCAGCAGGACACCGACAAGATACATCTGCTGTTCAACAATGCCGGCATCGGCGGCGGCGGCAGCATGATTGCCAACAGCCGCGAGGAATGGGAGCGCACGTTCAACATCTGCTGGTTCGGCGTCTACTACGGCGTGCGCGCCTTCCTGCCGATGCTGCGGAAGGCCGACCAGGGCCACATCGTCAACACCAGCAGCATCAACGGCTTCTGGGCATCGGTCGGCCCCCTCGTGCCGCACACCGCCTACAGCGCGGCCAAGTTCGCCGTGAAGGGCTTCAGCGAGGCACTGCAGACCGATCTGCGCATGAACGCCCCGCACATCAAGTGCTCGGTGGTCATGCCGGGCCATATCGGCACTTCCATTGCGTCGAACTCGCGCAAGATCCAGAGCGGCAATTTCTCGGACACGATGAACGCCACCGAGATCGCCCAGATCCGGGCGCGCATCACCTCGATGGGCATCGACGTCAGCAAGCTCTCCGACGACGAGGTCGCCAAGATTGCGATCGATCGGGCGCGGCGATTCCTGGAGGAGGCGCCGACCAGCGCCGCCCAGGCCGCGACGATCATTCTTGACGGCGTCAAGGCCGACCGCTGGCGCATCCTGGTCGGCGACGACGCCCACAAGATCGACCGGCGCGTCCGCGAGAACCCGGAACAGGCCTACGAGCTGGACTTTTTCCAAGCCATGGCCAAGGAAGTGGGCTGGAAGCTCGGGACATAACGCCGCCGCCGGCGAGGGCCTGGCTTCCCGGAACCCGCTCCACCGCCGCCCGTTTCCCGGCATCGGGAAAGGAGTGGCGTCCATGCTTGGAACATCAGGGCGGCGGCGAACGCTGTTGCGTGCCGGTGTGAAAGCGGGTCTCGTGGGAGCGGGCCTGTTGGGAGCGGCCCTGACTGGCGGATTTGGCCTGCCCAGCCAGGCGCGCGACGCCAAGAAGAAGCGGGCCGACGACCTCGTCTCGCCGGCCGAAGATCTGATGCGCGAGCACGCGGTGCTCGAGCGGATCCTGCTCATCTATGAAAGCGTCATGCGCCGGCTCGGCCAGGGCGAGGACATCGACCCGGCGGTGCTCGAGCAGTCGGCGCGCATCGTGCTCGAGTTCGTGCACGACTATCACGAGAAGCAGGAAGAAGAGCTGGTGTTCCCGCGTTTCAGGACGGCGGGCCGCATGGTCGAGCTGGTCAACGTGCTCACCATCCAGCACGCCGCCGGACGCAAGCTCACGGAGCGCATCGTCGCTGCCGCGCCACAGGCGCGCAATCGCCAGCCGCGCGAGGCGATGGCGCGGGACGTCCAGGCCTTCGTCATCCTGTACCGGCCTCATGCTGCGCGGGAAGAAACCGACCTGTTCCCGACCTTGCCGCACCTCGTGACCAGCGACGAGCACGAGCGGATCGCCGACCAGATGGAAAGGAACGAGCGCCAGGCCTTCGGCGCCGACGGCTTCGAGAAGATCGTCAAGAAGGTCGCCGAGATCGAGAAGTCGATCGGCCTCGCCGATCTCGACGTCTTCACGCCGAAGGGGTGAGTGTCTGGGGGAGGAGCATGAGTCACCCCCTGTAGTGGCACGACACCCAATGCCCCGGCCGGCTTTCGCGCAGTTCGGGGGCGCGCTGGGCGCAGTCGGGCTTGGCGATCGGGCAGCGGGTGTGGAAGTGGCACCCCGAGGGCGGCCGGATGGGATTGGGGACGTCGCCCTGCAGCATGATGCGCTTGCGCTTGATCGTCGGATCGGGGATCGGCACGGCCGACAGCAGCGCCTCGGTGTAAGGATGCAGCGGCGTGTCGTAGAGATCGCGCGCCGGGGCGATCTCGACGACGCGGCCGAGATACATCACGGCCACCCGGTTGGAGATGTGCTCGACCACGCTGAGGTCGTGGGCGATGAACAGGTAGGTGAGGCCGAACTGCTCCTGCAGGTCCTCCAGGAGGTTGATCACCTGGGCCTGGATCGAGACGTCGAGCGCCGACACCGGTTCGTCACAGACGATCAGCTTGGGCTCGACGGCGAGAGCGCGGGCGATGCCGATGCGCTGGCGCTGGCCGCCCGAGAATTCGTGCGGGAAGCGGCGCATGTGGTCGGGCTGCAGGCCCACCGTCTCGAGAAGCTGGACGACGCGATCCTCCTGCGCCTGGCGCGAGCCGGCGAGCTTATGGATCGTCAAGGCCTCGCCGATGATCGCGCCCACCGTGAGTCGCGGATTGAGCGAGGCGTAGGGATCCTGGAAGATGATCTGCATGTCGCGGCGCAAGCTGCGCAGCGCCGTGGCGTCCATCTGCGTCACATCGGCGCCTTTGAACCAGATCTCGCCGGAGCTGGGCTCGATCAGGCGCAGGATGCAGCGGCCGGTCGTCGACTTGCCGCAGCCCGACTCACCCACCAGCCCCAGCGTCTCGCCGGCGCCGATGTCGAAGCTGACGCCGTCGACGGCGTGCACGCGATCGATCTCGCGCACGAACACGCCGCCCTTGACCGCGAAATGCTTGCGCAGCTTGCGAACCGAGAGGAGCGCATCGTCCGCGCCGGCGATCGGGGCGTTCACAGCACGCACCGCACGAAGTGGCCGGGAGCCACCTCTTTGAGGGGGGGCATCTCGCTCACGCAAACCTCGCTGGCATACCGGCAGCGGGCCGCGAAACGGCAGCCCGGCGGCGGGTCGAGCAGGCTGGGCACCGTGCCCGAGATCGCCTCCAGCCGTTGCTTCTTCTCGGCCGCGCGGTCGACGCGCGGGATCGAGCGGATCAGGCCCTGGGTGTAGGGATGGCGCGGCTGGCCGAACAGCTCGCCGACCGGTGCCTCCTCCACCACCTTGCCGGCATACATGACGGTCACTCGCTGGCAGGTCTCGGCGACCACCCCCATGGCGTGGGTGATCAGCATGATTGCCATGCCGAAGCGCTCCTTCATCTCGTTCATCAGCTCGAGGATCTGCGCCTGGATGGTGACGTCGAGCGCCGTCGTCGGCTCGTCGGCGATCAGGAGCTTGGGCTGGCACGACAGCGCCATGGCGATCATGACGCGCTGGCGCATGCCGCCGGAGAACTGGTGCGGATAGTCGTGCACGCGACGCTGCGGGTTGGGGATGTTGACCAGACGCAGCATCTCCGCCGCGCCTGCCAGCGCCTGCTTGCGCCCCAGCTTCTGGTGCAGCGCGATCACCTCGGCGATCTGATCGCCCACCGTGTAGACCGGATTGAGCGAGGTCATCGGTTCCTGGAAGATGATGGCGATCTCGCGGGCGCGGATCTTGTTCATCTCCTCGTCGCCCAGCGGGATCAGGTCGCGGCCGCGCCACAAGATCCTGCCGTCCTCGAAGCGGCCAGGCGGCATGTCGATCAGCTTCAGCACCGAGCGTGCCGTCACCGTCTTGCCGCAGCCCGATTCACCGACCACGCCGACGGTTTCCCCATGATCGATCCGCAGATCGACGCCGTCGACGGCACGAACCATGCCGTCGTCGGTCTTGAACCAGGTCTTGAGTCCGCGAATCTCGAGCAGCGTTTCGACCACGGACGCCCTCAGATGACGCGGCGCGGGTCGAGCGCGTCGCGCAGCCCATCGCCGATGAAATTGATGGACAGCACGGTGAGGAAGATCGCGGCGCCGGACGCCAGCGCCCAGTGCGGCGCGATGTCGAGATAGTCCTTGGCGTCGGCCAGCAGCCGACCCCAGGTCGGGATGTCGGGCGGGAACCCGAGGCCGAGGAACGACAGTGTCGATTCCTGGATGATCGCGGCGGCGACGTCGATGGTGGCGGCCACGATCACCGGCCCCAGCGCATTGGGCAGGATGTGCTGGATGACCTGCCGGCTGCGCGAGGCGCCGAGCGCCCGCGCCGCCTCGACGAACTCTTTCTCGCGCAAGGACAGGAACTGAGCGCGCACCAGGCGGGCCGCAGGCATCCAGCGCAGGCCGCCGATGACGATGACGATCATGATGAAGATGCCACCCTCGACGCCGAACACCGCCTTCAGCGAATCGCGGAACAGGTAGATGATCAGCAGCAGCAGCGGCAGGGTCGGCAAGGACAGGAACAGATCGGCGAGCCACATCAGCACCGCGTCGACCTTGCCGCTCGCCATGCCGGCGATGGCGCCGACCAGCACGCCGACGAAGATGGCGACGACCATCGCCGCCAAGCCGACGGCGAGCGAGATGCGCCCGCCGTAGATCATGCGCGCCAGCACGTCCTGGCCGAGATCGTCGGTGCCCAAGGGATGCGTCCAGCTCGGCCCCTGCAGCTTGGCGGCGAAGTCGATCTCGTTGATCGGCACCGTCCAGATGAGCGGCCCGAGCACGACGGTGGCGACGATCAGGCCGAGCACGACGGAGCTGGCGAGCGCCAGCCGATGCCGGCGGAAACGGCGCCACACCTCCTGCCAGGGCGAGAAGTGCTGCTTCTTGCGCGCGGGCGCGGCCGTCGCCGCGGGTTGCGGGGCGACACCGGTCGGCGCACTCTGAGTAACGGTCATGGGCGCGCCTCAGCGATAGGAGATGCGGGGGTCGAGCCAGGCATAGAGGACATCGGCGATCAGGTTGCAGAGGACGACGAGACAGGAGAACACGAAGGTGACAGCCATCACCACCGGCGTGTCGTTGGCCAGCATGGCGGAGATCAGCAAAGAGCCGATGCCGGGGACACGGAAGATCTGCTCGGTGACGATGGCGCCGCCGAACACGACCGGCATCTGCAGCATGACCAGCGTGACGACCGGGATCAGGGCATTGCGCACCACGTGCTTGGTGATCACCTTGCGCTCGCCGATGCCCTTGGAGCGCGCCGTGATGACATAGTCGAGCCGCACGACGTCGAGCACCGAGGAGCGCACGTAGCGCACCAGCGAAGCGCCCTGGAACAGGCCGAGCACCGTCACCGGCATGATCGACTGCTTGATGTGCTCCCAGTAGAATTTCCAGCCCGTCGCGTTGATGTCGGCCCGGTAAACGAAGGGCAGCCAGTCGAGCTGGATCGAGAACACCAGGATCAGCAGCAGGCCCGTGAAGAAGGTCGGCAGCGAGAAGCCGATGAAGGCCAGCGTGTTGGCGATCTGGTCGAAGATCGAATAGGGACGGATGCCGGCCAGGACCCCGACCGGCAACGCCACCAGGATGGCGAGAAGCTGGGCGGCGCCGATCACCACCAGGGTGGTCGGCAGCCGCTGCAGGATGAGGGTGTCGACGTTCATGCGACTGGTGAACGAGAATCCCCAGTCGCCCTGCATCATCGCCATGAACCAGTGGCCGTAGCGGACCCACACCGGATCATCGAGGCCGAACTTGGCCCTGAGCGCCGCCGCCACCTCGGGCGGCACCGCCGGATTCTGCGCCAGTTCGGAGAACGGATCCCCCGGCGCCAGGGCCAGCACGGTGTACAGCAGGACGCTGATCCCGAGCAGGGCCGGAATCACCAGCAATATTCGGCGGATCATCCAGTGTCGGGACACTCACAGCCTCCGCTGCTCAACCGTCACGACGCGCGCCTCAAGTATCCTTGTACCAATTCTGGATATCCCAGGTGTTGTTGTCCCAGCCGCTCATCGCCGCCACAAGCTGGTTGCTGACAGCCTGCACCGCCGGGCGGGCGACCACCGGGATCACGACGATGTCGTTCACCACCATGTCGTTCAGCTTGATGAACATGGCGGCGCGCTTGATCGGGTCGACCTCGATCTGGGCGGCCTTGAAGATGCCGTCGTAGTCCTGGTTACGCCAGCGCGTGATGTTGCGGCCCTGCCACTTGTTCTCCTTGGTAGCCGCTTCCGCCGACACGAACTGCAGCATGAACACCTCCGGGTCGGGCTGCGTCATGGTGGTCGTGTACATCTGCAAGTCGGTATAGAAATGCGGATAGGTGTCCGGATTGGCCACGTCCGAGGAAAAGAACACCGACGCCGTCACCGCCTTGACCTCGATATCGATGCCGGCTTTCTGGCAGGCCTGCTTGACGATCGCCTGCGTCTTCTGGCGCGGCTGGTTGATCGAGGTCTGATAGACGAACTTGAGCTTCTTGCCATCCTTGGCACGGACGCCGTCGGAACCCTTCTTCCAGCCGGCCTTCTCCAGGATGTCGTTGGCCTTCTCGACGTTGAATTCGTACTTCGTGGTCTTGGAGCGGAACTTCTCGGGATTGTTGACGAAGTTGGCCGTGGCGTTGCCGGTGCGGCCGTAGATGAATTTCTCCACCGAGTCCTTGTCGACCAGGACAGACAGCGCCTGGCGCACCGCCGGATCCGAGAGCGTGGGATGCTTGGTCTTGAGGCTGGAGCGCTCGCCGTCGACCTCGGTCCACGGGTCCGTGGTGTTGAGCTGGATATGCTCGATGTTGCCGCCTGGAGAGATCGAGACCTTGCCTTTGCCGCCCTTCTCCAGGCGCTGCAGGATCTCGTCCTCGACCTGCATGTTCCAGGCGAAGTCGAACTCGCCGGTCTGCAGCACGGCGCGCGCGGCCGAGACCGCGTCGCCGCCGCCCTTCATCTCGAATCCGTCGAAGTAGGGCCGGTTGGGCATATGGTAGTTGGGATTGAGCACGCCCGACACCATGTCGCCCGGCTTGAAGTCCTTGAACATGTAGGGACCGGTGCCGACCGGCTTGAGGTTGGTCGGCGCGTCGCGCGACTTCTCGCCGTTGAAAGCCTCGAACAGGTGCTTCGGAATGATCATGCCGCGCGGCCCGACGAAGGCGTCGGCCCAGAACGGCGTGGGTCGGCTGAAGTTCACCTTGATGGTGTAGTCGTCGATCTTCTCGACGACGACTTCGTTATAGGAGCCGCTGGTGGTGGCGGCCGTCGCCGGGTTCTTCGCATACGCCCAGTTGAACACCGCATCGTCGGCGGTGAACGGCTTGCCGTCGTGCCAAGTGACGCCTTGCTTCAGCTTCCAGATCACCGACTTGCCGTCGGCCGCCAGGGTGCCGTCCTCGCGTCCCGGAATGGAGGCGGCCAGCACGGGCTGGAGGTTGCCGTCGGCGTCCCAACCCGCCAGCGGCTCGTAGAACCAGCGCGAGCCGTCCTGATCCTTGGTGCCGACCGCGAAGTGCGGATTGAGCAGGGTCGCGCCCTGCCACCACAAGACCTTCAGCAGCCCCCCGCCGCCCCGCTTGGTCGGCTTGTAGGTCGACTTGGGTTGGGCCATCGCCACACCCGAGAAGGCGAGCAGCTGGGTCGCCATCGGTGCCGCCAGCCCGACCGCCGCCATCCGCAGGACGAAGCTGCGTCGCGACAGCCTGCCGGTCTTCACCGCCCCGATCAGGCGGCGCAATTCATGTTCGTTCATGGTCCCGCTCCCATTACCCTGTACCAATTCATTGCCATCCGACGCTCTCGCTATCCTGCAAGATGCGTGCAAGTCTCGATCAGAACAGGCCGGCACGCTGTCGTCAACGATGGTGCGGCACTGACGACGGAGGGACGATGGCTTGGCTCTATTTGGTGTTGGCGGGTGTCTGCGAGATCGGCTGGCCGATCGGCCTCAAGCTCGGCTGGACCGACCAGGGCGCCCGCTGGGGCTGGATCCTGTTCGCCGTCGTCGCCATGACGGTAAGCGGCGCGCTGCTCTTGTGGGCACAGCGCTTCATCCCCCTGGGCACGGCCTATGCGGTCTGGACGGGCATCGGCGCGGTCGGCGCCTTCGTCGTCGGCATCGTCGCCTTCGGCGATCCGGCATCCACCCTGCGAATGGTTTCAATCGGCCTGATCGTGGCCGGCATCGTCGGCCTGAAGTTGGCATAAGCGTTGAAGCGAGGGAGAGAAGACAATGCGCATGAAGGACAAGGTTGCCCTGGTCACCGGCGCGGCCGGTGGCATGGGGGCCGCGACGGCCCGTCTGTTCGCCCGCGAGGGCGCCAAGGCCGTGATCGTCGGCGACCTGCTCGACAAGGAAGGCGAGGCGGTCGCCGCCGACATCGACAAGGCGGGCGGCAAGGCGAGCTACGCCCATCTCGACGTCACCGACGAAGCGCAATGGAAGAGCCTGGTCGACCGCATCATGGCCGAGCATGGCCATCTCGACGTGCTGGTCAACAATGCCGGCATCTCGGGCTCGGCGGAGCAGGATCTCTACGACACGGCGGCCTGGAACCGGCTGATGGGCATCAACGCGACCGGCGTCTTCCTCGGCATGAAGCACGGGATCGCGGCGATGAAGAAGGCGGGCCGCGGCTCGGTGATCAACCTGTCGTCGGTTTCCGGCATCGTCGGCCAGGGCAACATCCATGTCGGCTACAACGCCTCAAAGGGCGCCGTGCGGCTGATCACCAAGGCGGCCGCCGCCCAGCACGGCCGCGACGGCATCCGCATCAATTCGGTGCATCCCGGCCTGATGCCGCCGATGCGCACCTCCGGCCGCACCGCCGATCCGGCGACCCGGGCCAAGACGCTGAAGGGCGTGCCACTCGGCCGTGCCGGCGAGGTCGACGAGGTGGCCTATGCCATCCTGTTCCTGGCGTCGGACGAATCCTCCTACGTGACCGGCGCCGAGCTCGTGGTCGACGGCGGCTGGACCGCGGTGTGATGGCCGGCGACGACAAGATCATCGCCATCGAGCCCTGGGAAGTGCTCGAGTCGAAGTACAGCTACCGCGATCGCTGGCTGGCGCTGCGCAGCGACACGGTGCGCGTGCCCAACGGCACCATCCTGTCGCCCTATCACACGATCGAGTTCCCCGAGTGGATCTGCGCCGTGGCGCTCACCTCCGACCACCACATTGTGTTGATCGAGGAGTACCGTCACGGCGTCGGACGCCTCTCGATCGAGTTGCCGTGCGGCGGACCCGACCATGACGGCGAGGACCTGCTCGCCGCCATGCAGCGCGAGCTCCTCGAGGAGACCGGCTACGCGTCGGCCGAATGGCACGTCCTGGGCTCGTCGACCGCCAACACCGCGCGCCAGAACAACCGCGTCCACGCCTTCCTGGCGCTCGATGCGCAGCGCGTGGCCGGCCAGGATCTCGACCCCGGCGAGATCATCCGCCCCCACGTCATCCCGTGGCGCCAGTTCATCGCCGAGCTCGGCAACGGCCGGCTGGAGATCCCTGGCTTGCACCTCGCCGCCCTGTGGCAGCTGAAGACCTTCGCGCAGACGAGCCGCGATCCGCGGCTGGCGGCGTTGGGGCTGTAGACTCTCGCGGAGCGCGAGCGTCCCGCCCACTCGAGTTCAAGCAGGCACAAGGCCCCCGATCGACCGAAAGTCTGGTAGCATCCCGTGCTCCGCGCTCGAGCGTCGATCGCATGGCGCGGCGGCCGAGGATCGAGCATGAACCCACCGGAAACACGCTATGCCAAGAGCGGCGACGTAAGCATCGCCTACCAGGTCTCGGGAAACGGCCCGTTCGACCTGATCTTCGTTCCGGGTTTCGTGTCGAATCTCGACGTGTATTGGGAAAGACCCGGCTATTCGGACTTGTTTGCCCACCTTGGAAGGTTCTCCCGACTGATCCGCTTCGACAAGCGAGGAACCGGCCTGTCAGACCGGATATCGGGAATCCCGAACCTCGAGCAGCGCATGGACGATGTGCGCGCCGTGATGGACGCGGCAGGCTCCGGCCGCGCCGCGTTGTTCGGCATCTCCGAGGGCGCCCCCATGAGCCTGCTTTTCGCCGCCACCTATCCCGAACGGACTCGCGCCGTGGTCGTGTATGGCAGCTACGCACTTCATCGATCGCATACGGACAAGGAGCTCCTGCGGCACGATCTCGAAAGGGTCGAAAGCCTCTGGGGTACCGGGCAATACCTGGCTCGCATGATGTTTCCGTCCAAGGTTGCCGACGAGGCGCTGGTCCGCCAGGCGGCGCAGTGGGAGCGGCAATCGGCCAGTCCGTCAGCCGTCGCCGCGGTCCTGCGCATGAACAGCGAGATCGACATCCGCGATATCTTGCCGGCCGTGCGGACGCCGACCCTCGTGCTGCACCGTATCGGCGACCCCCGCGTGCCCTATGAAGCCGGGCGGTTCGTTGCCGAGAAAGTGCCGGGCGCGCGACTGGTGACACTGCCGGGCAGCGACCATGGCTTCATCAACGATCCCCAGATGGTCCAACGCGTAGGCGACGAGACCGAGGAATTCCTGACCGGCTCCCGGCAGGATTTCGAAGCGGATCGTGTGCTGGCGACCGTCATGTTCACCGACATCGTCGATTCGACGCGGCGGGCCGCCGAGCTGGGCGACCGGCAATGGCGCAACCTCGTCCAGCAGCACGATACCGTCGTGCGCCATCACCTGACCCGCTTTCGGGGCCGCGAGATCAAGAGCCTCGGCGACGGCTTCCTGGCGACCTTCGACGGACCGGCGCGGGCAGTACGCTGTGCGACGAGCATCGCCGGCGCCATGCGCCCGCTCGGCATCGACGTGCGCGCTGGCCTGCACACCGGCGAGATCGAGCTGCGCGGCGGCGATATCGGGGGCATTGCCGTGAACATCGCCGCGCGCGTTGCCGCTGCGGCTGGTCCGGGCATGGCCCTGGTGTCGAGCACCGTGCGTGATCTCGTGGCCGGGTCGGGCCTGCGCTTCGAGGACCGCGGCCGGCACGCCCTGAAGGGCCTGCCCGAGGACGTGCACCTCTACGCTGCCGTCGACGCGGCAGCCGCATCTGGTGCGGCCTAGGCGGCATCCATCAGATTGGCCAGCCTGGTGGCGCCGAAAAACCTCCTCGCTCCAAGGTCACGTCAAACGCCTGGAGCAATTGCCGGAAACAACCGGGCGCGCTGTCCGCCGTGGGCCGGCGCCCACAGTCCGCATGAACCAAGCGACAACGCGCCTCTTCCGTTTTGGCGGTATTCGTGCGTAGCTGCGGCATGGATCGCAGACATCCCGTAGCGGGCTGGCGCGCGGCAGCTTTTGCCGTGGCGTTGTTTGCGATCACGCTCAACTTCCTGCAGCCGCTGGTTCACGCCGCGCTGATGCGCGATGGCGGATCGGAGATATGGGCAGCGATGTGCCTGCCCGGCGCGTCGGCCGAGAGCGATCGCGACGGCGCGACGCCCGTCGCGGGCAAGCTGCACGAATGCTGCCTGGGCCTGGCTCATGCCGGTCAGGTGAGCCCGCCGCCGACGACGTTCGTCGCCGTCGACCTGCCGTCCCCGTCCGTCGAACGACCCGTTCTCGCGCTCGATGCGATGGCGCCGGTCGGCATCCGCGACGGACCGAGCCAACCGCGAGGGCCCCCTCTTCCCGTCTGACCCGTGAAGCCGCCGCGCGTATCCACGCGCGGCGCATTCGTTTGTCAGTTGGGGAGAGTTTCATGTTGTCCATACGCGCGGCGACGTTTGCCGCCTTTGTCGGCCTTGCCTTGGTTCCGGCTCTTGCCAGAGCGCAGGACAGGCCTCCGCCGGCGCAACCGGCACAGCCTCAGCCTGCGGCCGACCTGCCGCCCGTCACCGTGACCGCCGGCCGCGGCTCGGCGCTCGACAAGCTCGACGTCAGCACCACGCTGCTGACCCGCGAGCAGATCCAGGCGCTGCCCGAGACCGGGATCGACCAGGTCGTGAACCGCATCCCGGGAGTCTGGCTGCCCAACATCCCGACCGGCCAGCTGCATCCAACGGCGCAGCCGGTGAACATTCGCGGCTTCGGCACGAGCACGACGATCAACACGCTGGTCATGGTCGACGGCGTGCCGATCAACGATCCCTATTTCCGCACCATCAACTGGAGCACCATCCCCAAGAGCTCGGTCGAGCGCATCGAGGTCATTCGCGGCGGTGGCGCCACCAGCCTGTGGGGCAACATGGCGATGGGCGGTGTGATCAACATCGTCACCCGTGAACCCACCAAGACCGGCGCGGCGGCCGACACGAGCTACGGCAGCTACAACACCGCCACCGCGGAAGTCGCTGGCAGCGTGCTCGTGAACGACAAGGTCAAGGCCGGGGCGAGCTACAATCACGCCCAGAGCTCCGGCTACAACCTCACGCCAGCACAATACCAGAACGCCAACCTGGTGCCGACGGCCTCCAAGGCCGACAACATCGCCGCCAGCGTCTTCCTGACCCCAAGCGACAGGCTCAAGGTGTTCGCCAAGGCCTACTGGAACCAGACCTACGAAGATGGGCTGGTATGGACCTTCGCCCACAACAACTGGTCGACCTACCGTCTGCTGCTGGGCGGCAGCTACCAGCTCGACGACCGGTCCTCGATCAATTTCAGCGGCTGGGTGAGCGGTGGCTCGTTCGGCACCATCAATGTGGCGAGCGGCAGCTACACGCTGAACAACACGAGCGCCCTCAACCAGTTCGTCAGCCAGATCGAAGCCACCCCGAGCGCCGACCAGGGCGGCTCGGTCTTCTACGACGCGACCTTCGGACCCTTGCGCGACGTCAAGATCGGCGTCGACGCTCGCCGCATCCTCATCACCGACTACAACAACCTCTATGCCAGCGTGAGCTCGAATCCGACGACCTTCGTCGTCAACGGCGAGCATCGGTTTCAGGGCGTGTTCGGGCAGGGCACGTACCGCTTCACCGGCGTGCCGCTCGACATCACCCTGGGTGTGCGCGGCGATTTCTGGCAGGCGATGAATGCCAGCGTGCTGACCCAGAACTCGAGCACCCTCAACGTCGTGCCCAACAGCAGCGCGTCGAGCTTCGATCCTCGCGTCGGCTTCAAGTTCTATGCCAGCGACGAGGTGACAGTGCGCGGCGCGATCTATCGCAACTTCTCGGCGCCCGGCATGAACCAGATGTACCGCAGCTTCGCCAGCGGCACGGCGTTCACGGCGATCAATCCGAACCTGCAGCCGATGACGAATTTTGGCCAGGAAGTCGGCGTCGACTTCGAGTGGAAAGGCTTCACCCTGTCGGGGACCTACTTCAACAACAACCTGAACAACTTCATCGACTTCGTGACGGTGTGCAATACCAACCCGACCTGCGCCGCCCCCTTCATCACGGCGGCGGGCCTCAGCCCGTCCTTCACGACGGTTCGCCAGTATCAGAACGTCGGCAATGCCACGTTCCAGGGAATCGAGCTGATCGCGACCTGGCAGCCGGTCGAGCAGCTCAAGCTGATCGGCAGCTTCACCAACACCGTCGCCTATCTCACCAGCTCGACCAACCCGACCCTGGTGCGCACCGGCGTCCAGCTGGGTCAGGTTCCGACCTACATGTTCACGGCCGGCGTGGAATGGCGGCCGATCGAGAACCTGGTTGTCACCGCTTCCCTGAAGGCGTTCCCGCCGTACTGGAACGACACCGGTCACACGCAGTTGAACGACGGCGCCGCCCTGATCGACCTTGGCGTGCGCTGGTCGCCTGCCAAGAATGTCGACATCTATGGCAGTATCCAGAACCTGACGAACGTCCAGTATCTGGCTCAGGGCTACTCGCTGACGTCGTTCGAGGGGTCGACCGTCAATGCGTCGGCCATCCCGCAACTCGGCATGCCGCTGACGGCGATCGCCGGCTTGAGAGTGAGGTTCTGATGCGCCTGTTTCTCGCCCTTGCCGCGCTCGTCCTGCTCGGCGCCCCTGCCGTCGCACAGCATCAGCACGGCAAGCCCGGCAGCACACCCGAGGCCTTCACCGCTGCGCCGGCCTTCGCGCAGGACGGCACGCTGTGGCTGGCGCGGCCAATGGTCGACCGTGTGGTCGTGCTGCGCTCGACCGATCTCGGCAAGACCTTCTCCGCGCCGATGATGGTGACGCCCGAGCCGATGAACCTCGACTGGGGACCCGACGCCCGCGCGCGCATCGCGGTCGGTCCGAAGGGCCGCCTCGTGGTCACCTTCGCCATCTTCCAGGACAAGAATTTCAATGGCCGCGCCTTCGTCGCCTATTCGAACGACAACGGCGCCACCTTCTCACGCCCCCAGCCGATAACGGCAGACTCGACCAGCCAGCGCTTCGAAACCGCCGGAATCGATCCCAACGGACGCGTGTTCGCGGCCTGGCTCGACAAGCGCAACATCGCGCCGGCGCGCGCCGCCGGCAAAGCCTACCCCGGTGCAGCCCTCGCCTACGCCTGGTCGGACGACGGCGCGGCGTTCGGCAAGACGGAGGTCGCGCTCGACAACACGTGCGAGTGCTGCCGCCTCGGCCTCGCCTTCGCCGGGCCGGGGCGCCCGGTGATCGCCTTCCGCAACATCTTTCCCGGATCGGTGCGCGATCATGCCGTCGTCACCTTCAAGGACGCGACGACGCCGGGTCCGCTGCGCCGCGTCAGCGTCGACGATTGGAAGATCGAGGCGTGCCCTCATCACGGCCCCAGCCTGGCGATCGCCCCGGACGGCTCACAGCACGTCGCCTGGTTCACCGACGGCAAGGCGCGCAAGGGACTCTTCTACGCCCGCGCCGAGTCGGCCGACGGCGCCTTCGGTCCGCCGCGCGCGCTGTCCTCGCCCGATCGGCAGCCGGCGCGGCCCTACCTGCTAGCCGAGGGTCGCGCGGTGCATCTCGTGTGGAAGGAGTTCGACGGCACCAAAGCCGTCGTGCGTTGGCAGGTCTCGCACGACAGCGGCGTGACATGGAGCAACGCCCGCACGGTGGCCGATACCGACGACGCCTCCGATCACCCGCTGCTGGTCGGTCACGCGGGACGGGCCTACCTGTCGTGGCTCACCAAGGCGCAAGGCTATCGCCTGATCGCGCTGGAGGATCAGCCATGAGACTGTCCATCCTGATCGCCCTGCTGCTGGCACTGGCCTCGTTCGCCAGCGCCGAGCCGGCCGCGCCGCTCGCCTTCGAGCGCGGAAGCTGGGCCAAGCTGCGCACCGGCCATAGCGGCCAGGCGACGGTGATCCATTTCTGGGGCCTCACCTGCGGCCCCTGCCTGGTCGAGCTGCCGCAGTGGGGCAAGCTCAGCCAGCAGCGGCCGGACCTGAAGCTCGTGCTGATCGCCGCCGATCCCTTGCCGCAGGATCCCGATCGCGTGTCGGCCACCCTGGAGCGGGCCGGCCTCGCTGGCAGCGAAAGCTGGAGCTTCACCGATCGCTTCTACGAGCGCCTGCGCTACGAGATCGATCCCGCGTGGGCCGGCGAGCTGCCGCGCACCGTGATGATCGACGCCAAGGGCGAGGCGACCGTTCTGCCCGGCGTCGCCGATCTCGCCCAGGTCCGCGCCTGGCTCGATGCCCAACGCAACTCACGTCCCTGAGGGTTATCCGATGTCTCTTTTTCGCGTCATTGTCGCCGGCGCCTTGGCGTTCGTCGCCCTTCCTGCGCTCGCCGCCGACTACAAGCTGGGCAACATCGAGATCAACAAGCCCTGGACGCGCGCCACGCCGCCCACCGCGCCGACCGGCGGCGGCTTCCTCGTGCTCACCAACACCGGGACGACGCCAGATCGCCTGGTCGCCGTCACCAGCCCGAATGCCGGCAAGGTCGAGCTGCACGAGATGGCGATGGAGGGCAGCATCATGCGCATGCGCGAGCTGCCCAAGGGCATAGAGCTCCCACCCGGCGCCACGGTGACCCTGAAGCCGGGCGGCCTGCATCTCATGTTCATCGACCTGAAGGCGCCGTTCGCGAAAGACACCAAGGTGCCGGCGACCCTCGTGTTCGAGAAAGCCGGCAGCATCCCCGTCGAGCTCGCCGTCCAACCGATGGGAGCGTCGGCGCCGGGGCAGCATGGAAAGTGATGAACTCGATGAAAGATCCCCCGGCGAGGCTCGGGATGACACCAAGACCGTCATCCCGAGCCTCGCCGGGAATCCTGCTTCAGGGGTTCACACGGCAACGCGCGCTGGATGGAGCGGCAGTCCTGCAACATCGACTCTCGTTCGGAACACGCTGCCGCAATTCTCCGACGGGCCGCCGCGCGAGCCGGTCACGACGTAGAGATCGCGCAGATCGTCGCCGCCGAAGCACAGGCTGGTGACCATCGGCAGCGGCACCGGCACATCGTGGCGATGACTGCCGTCCTGATTGAACACCGCGACGCGGCCGCCGTGCGCATCGGCGACCCACACCGAACCGTCGCTCGCGACCTTCATGCCGTCGGGGACGCCGCCAGCCGCCATGGTGGCGAATGTCCGCCAAGGGCCGACGCTGCCGTCCGCTTTCACGTCGTAGACCCGCACCAGGCCGGCGCGGGCGTCGCAATGGTAGAGAAGCTTTCCGTCGGCCGAGAAGCCCAGCCCGTTGGTCAGCATCACGCCGTCGGAGATCGTGCGCATGGATCGGTCGAGATCGATCACGTGCAGATGGCCAGGCTTGGGCGGATCGCCGCCGAACACCCGGAAGGCGAGCGAGCCGACATAGACCCGTCCCGCCCGGTCGGTCGTGAGATCGTTGAACCCAGTGGCGCCGGGGATGGCGTCCATCGAGAGCAACGAATGCGTCGCGCCATCGGGGCGGCCGACCACGGCGATATCGCGGCCGCCGACCACCAGGCCGCCTCCTGCATGCAACGCCATGCCGCCGATGCCGCGTCGCTTGGGGACGGCCAGTGACACCTGGTCGGCGCGATCGATCAGATGCACGCCGCCGCCCATGACGTCGCTGAAGTAAAGTCCGCGCGACGGATCCCAGACCGGCCCCTCGATGAGACCATAGCCCGTGGCGAGTTGTTGCATTTTCCCTCCGCTATCATTCTCCTCCCCCGATTACGGGGGAGGGACACGGGTGTGTCTACCTGAATGAAGGGGCGTCAAATCGCCTGCAGCAGGGCCCACGCGATCATCGCCATGCCGATCACCGAGACGAACCAGGCGACGGTGCGCAGCCAGGGAATGCCGATCAGATAGATGACCGCGTAGGCGAGCCGGCCCCAGAAGAAGATCATGGCGCCCATCGCCGTCGTCGCATTGGCCTTGCCGGCGGCGGCGGCGATCAGGACCAGGGCGGCGAACAGCACCAGGTTCTCGATCATGTTGAGATGCGCGCGCCGGGCGCGTCCCGCCCAGCCGGTCATCTCGGGAAGGGCCTCGCGATTGCCCGCGAGGGTCGTCAGGCCGACCTGGGTGTTGGCGCCAGACGCGGCGATCAACACCTGCACGAAACAAAGGATCGTCGAGAACAGGAGATACTTGAGATCCGGAGACATCGGTACTCCCCCTTCTATTGTCGTCGTAACTCGATTGTCGTCGTTACTTGGTCCCGAAGAGGCGGTCGCCCGCGTCTCCCAGGCCGGGGACAATATACCCGTGATCGTTGAGTTGCGCATCGACCGCCGCCGTGAATACCGGCACGTCGGGATGGACCTCCGCAAACGCGTTGGCGCCCTGCACCGAGCCCAGCACGCAGATGAACTTGATCCGCTTGGCGCCGGTCTCCTTCAGCCGGTCGACCGCGGCGATCGCCGAATGCGCTGTCGCCAGCATGGGATCGCAGACGATGACGTCGCGATCGGAGATGTCCTGCGGGATCTTGAAGTAGTACTCGACCGCCTGCAGCGTGCGCGGATCCCGGTAGAGCCCGACATGGCCCATGCGCGCCAGCGGCACCAGGTCGATGATCCCCTCGGCGAGCCCAAGCCCGGCGCGGAGGATCGGCACGACGACCAGCTTCTTGCCGTCGAGCAGCGGCGCTTTCATCGACGTGATCGGCGTCTCGATCGCGGTCTCGACCAGCGGCAGGTCGCGCGTGGCGTCGTAGCCCAGCAGCAGACCCATCTCGCGCAGCAGCCGGCGGAAGTTGGTGCTCGAGGTCTGGCGGTCGCGCATCTTGGTGAGCTTGTGCTGCACCAGCGGATGGCTGACGACGTGGACCGACTTCGGCAAGGACATGTGGCTGTTCCCCCTTCTTCAAAAGACCGTGCCGTCGCTGGCGACGGCGATCGGCGGCCCGCCGCCGGGACGCCGCTCGGCGGCGAGCGCACGCCCGGCGAACCAGGTGCCCGCCTCCAGCACCTTGACCAGCGGCAGGCGCTCGGCGTCGAGGCCGAGATGGTGCCGCACGTGGCCGGCGATGCGATCGAGCAGCGCCACCGTCAGCGCCCGCCATTCGACGATCGCTTCATCGCCCGGCGCGAAGACCTGCTGCAGCAGCGCCGACTGCTTGGGCCGCAGCGCTCCCGAATCGACCAGCAATCCGCCGTTGCGATATTCGGGCAACCCCGTGAGCCGATCGAGCTCGACCACCGTGAGACCGGCGCCTTCCAATGGCTCGACCAGCGAGTAGGACAGCCACTGCGACAGCTTGTGGAACGGCACCAGACCGAGCGCCGGATGCGGCCAGACATCGCCCATCGGGCGCGGCCAGATTGACGAGAGCTTGTCGAGGACCACCGCCAGGATCGACGCGGCCGGCAGCTTGCCGTCGACGGCGAGGAGATCGAACAGCGCGCCGGGACGCGACAACCCCGTGGCGCCCAGCTTGCGCAGCAGCCCGGCGCGTCCCTCCAGGCCGGTCAGCGGATTGTGCGCCCGCACCTGGAAGCCGAGGGCGATATCGGCCGGCGTCAGGGCGACCAGGCGTTCGGCATCGACCCGCAGCGGATCGGTCCTGTCGCGGCTGAAGGCGCCTGCGGCGAACATGTGGAAGCTCGCCACCGCCAGCCCTTCGGAGCGGGCAAAGGTCTCGCCGCTGCCCGGCTCGCGATACGACCAGTCCGGCCCGGCGCCGGCGTCGAGCAGCACCGAGACCACGGCGAGGTCGATGCGACGCCGCGCGATCTCCTCGCGCGACAGCGAAGCCAGTCGGGGCGCGAGCTCGGCCCAGCGGTCGCGGCCGCCCGCCTCGAAATGCCGCCAGCGCGAATGGAAGGGAATCTCCGCCGGGTTGGGGAAACGCCGGCGCGCGACGGCGAGCGTCGCCT
>JAXMCP010000042.1:0-54324 GCA_046349295.1 Reyranellaceae bacterium | reverse complement strand
AGATCACGCTCGATCGCGGCGCCGGCCATCTCAAGGACGAGCTGATGCCGAAATACGCCGAGCTGGTCTATTACGGCTTCTGGTTCTCGCCCGAGCGCGAGATGCTGCAGGCGCTGATCGACAAGAGCCAGGACAACGTGAGCGGCACGGTGCGGCTCAAGCTCTACAAGGGCAACACGACGGTGGTCGGCCGCAAGTCGCCGAAGTCGCTCTACTCCATGCAGCACGTCACCTTCGAGGAAGACCAGGGCACGTACGATCAGCGCGACGCCGAAGGCTTCATCAAGCTGAACGCGCTGCGCCTGCGCCTGCGCGCGCTGGGACAAGGCAGCGGGAAAGCGTAGGCCTCGTCGGACTCTTCCGGACCGCGCTCAGATTCATGGGCGCGCGGGACCCCTTCGCCAAGCTCAGCGCAGGCGCGCGCGGTCCAGAAGAGGATGATTCAACCTGGACCGGATTGGGGCTGGCCCCACTTGCGTGCCCTGCGAGTCGTGGCAATGCTGGTGGCGTGACCAAAGGATCTCCACGACCGTGCGCCTCGATCCATGCCCAGTGCAATTGCTTCCGACGCAAGCGCGAGCTCCGACGCACCGTGACGCAAACGCGATGACGCTGCATTTGCGCCAAGTCCTTGATATCGAGGGATTTGTGACGCACTGACGCAAATGACGCAAAGTTTCAGCCGTACTCGCCGGGAAGATGGTTGCAACAAATGCGCCCCGATCCTGAGGAGCGCCCGCGGGCCTCTGGGCCGCTCCTACAGGATGAGATTGGGGGTGGTGCGCGATGTCGGTCGAAGAGCGCTGCTAACTCACCTCCCGCCGTGACCTGGTTCGGCGTGCCCTTGATTCATGCCGCGTTCGATGTCGCGGCGTGGCTGGCGTCGATGACGGTGTTCTGGTGGACGACGCGGCGGTTGTTGCCGGCCGAGATGCTGCCGGCCAACCGGGTGCCTTACCCCGGCGCCTACGCCATCGCCGCCGGGGCCGGTGCGCTGTGCGGCGCCATGCTGTTCGGCACGGCGAATGCGTTGCTGTCGGGCCAGAAGGCGATCGGCTTCTCGATGGTCGGCGGCATCGCTGGCGCCATCGCCTCGGTCGAGCTCTTCAAGCGCATGGCCGGAGTCACCGGCTCGACCGGCATCGCCTTTGCAGCACCGTTCTGCGCCACGGTGGCGGTCGGCCGCTGGGGCTGCTTCTTCGCCGGCCTCGCCGACTTCACCTACGGCACGCCGACCGGCCTGCCGTGGGGCGTCGACTTCGGCGACGGCATCGCGCGCCATCCGGTGCAGCTTTACGAAGCCTTCGCCATGACGGCGATGCTGGTCGTTCTGATCGAGCGCTTCATTGCCCGTGATCCGTTCTGGCTCGCCAACGGCTTCTATCTCGCGGTCGGCTGGTACGCCTTGCAGCGCTTCGTCTGGGAGTTCCTGAAGCCCTATGCGACCCTGATCGGGCCGCTGAACCTGTTCCATATAGTGTGCATGGGGTTGGTCCTGTACGCTTGGGCGATGATTCGCCGGACGACGGTCAGCCAGGAGGCGCATGTACGACGGGATTGAGCGGAAGTCGGCGCCTTACCTCTTCCTCGGCCAGACCACGTCGTTGTGCGAGACCTGTCTCGACCTGGTGCCGGCCAAGATCATCGAGCAGGACGGCGGCATCTACTATTCCAAGCGCTGCCCCGAGCACGGCGTCATGAAGACGCTGGTCTCGGACGACCCGGTCTACTGGCGGCGCACGCTGGATTATCTCAAGCCGGGCGACCGGCCGCTGGCGCCTTTCACCCGCACCGAGCGGGGCTGCCCGTGGGATTGCGGCCTCTGTCCCGACCATGAGCAGCATTCCTGCCTGGCGATCATCGAGATCAACGAGGCCTGCAACCTCGCCTGCCCGGTGTGCTTCGCCGATTCCTCGCCCAGGCGCGCGACCCATCGCAGCCTGGCCGAGGTCGAGCGCATGCTCGACGCCCTGGTGGCGAGCGAGGGCGAGCCCGACCTGATCCAGATCTCGGGCGGCGAGCCCACCATCCATCCGCAGATCCTCGAGATCCTGGCGGCGGCGCGGCGCCGGCCGATCCGCCACGTCATGCTGAACACCAACGGCATCCGCATCGCCGAGGACCCGGCCTTCGTCGATGCTCTGGCCGAGCTGCGGCCCGGCTTCGAGGTCTACCTGCAATTCGATTCGCTGAAAGACGCGGCGCTGCGCGACATCCGCGGCGCGGCGCTGTCGCGCATCCGGCACGAGGCGCTGTTGGCGCTAGAGGCGCGCAACATCTCGACCACGCTGGTGTGCACCGTGAAGCGCGGCGTCAATGACGGCGAGATCGGCGACATCGTCCGCCATGCGCTGAAGTACAAGTGCGTGCGTGGCATCAATTTCCAGCCGGTCCAGGATGCCGGGCGCAACGAGGGCTTCGATCCGGCGCGCAATCGCATCGTGCTGTCGCAGATCCGCCGCCGCATCGTCGAGGAGTCGGGGGTGTTCGCCGACGGCGACATGATCCCGCTGCCGTGCAATCCGGCCTCGATCTCGATCGGCTACGGCGTGCGCGACGGCGAGAAGGTGATCCCGCTCACCTCGCTGGTGCCGCGCGAGGCGCTGCTGCCGGCCATTCCCAACGCCATCTCTTTCGAGAAGTATCCCGAGCTGCGCCGCCGCTTCGTCGACCTGCTGTCGCTCTCGACCGCCGACACCAACACGTCGGAGCGGCTGGGCTCGCTGCTCTGTTGCCTGCCCGAAATGCCCATGCCTCGAGGCTCGGGCTACGAGAACGTGTTCCGCATCACCATCGTCGAGTTCCTCGATCGCTTCAATTTCTGCCTGGCCAACGTCAAGCGCTCCTGCGTCCATTTCGTGACGCCGGAAGGCCGCATCATCCCGTTCGACACCTACAACACGTTCTATCGACCCGGGGCGGCCGGCAATGCGCGCCTGGCGGAGGCGCGGCGATGAGCGACGGTCGCGGCACACCGCCCCCGCCTCCGCGAGTCATTTTGCCGCCGCCCGAGCCGCCGAGCCGGGCGCTGAGCTGGTGCTTCGCCGTGTCCGGCGCGATCGTGCTCGTGCTCACGCTCGGCTGCATGACGGCCGTGGTGGGTGATTTTCGCGGCAACGATCTGGGCATCGTGGTGCTGTGCGGCTCGCCGACGCTGCTGCTCGGCGGCCTGTTTCTGTGGGTGGGCGTGCGCCGCTTAAAGCGCTAAGCAAGAACCGGGTTGCGGAGTGTTTAGCGCCGGGTCACACGGAGTACTGGATGCCTTTCGACAATGTCGGCCGACCGGGACCGGGACGTGGCGCGGGCGAGCGGGCGATCAACCTGCCGCCTGCCGTGCTGTGGCTGATCGGCATCAATGTCGCGGTTCACTTGCTGCGCAGCGTGCTGGGGGACGAGACCGACCAGAGCCTGGTCATGCAGTTCGGCCTGGTGCCGTCCGCCTATGGCGCCGCCGACCACGATCTGCTTTCGCTGATCGTCGCACCCATCACCTATCAGTTCATCCATGGCGGCTGGATGCACCTGATCGTCAACATGGTGACCCTGGCGGCGTTCGGTGCGCCGGTCGAGCGGTTGCTGGGTGTGCGCCGGTTCGTGCTTTTCTATCTGTCGGCGGGCGTCGTCGCGGGCTTCGTCCAGGTCCTGCTGTTTCCCGACTCGGGGGATCCGGTGGTCGGCGCGTCGGGCGCCATCAGCGGCGTGTTCGGCGGCGTGCTGATGCTGATGCGCCGCGTCGGCAGCCTGCCCGGCCTGTGGCCGGTGGCGGCGATCTGGATCGGGCTGAACGTCTTCTTCGGCATCTTCGGCGGCATGCCGGGGGCGGGCGGCGAGCAGATCGCCTGGGCCGCCCATATCGGCGGCTTCCTCTACGGCCTGCTGGTCATCCATCTCTTCCTGCCGCGCCCGCCGCCGCTGCCGCCGGCGCCCCAGCAGTAACTGTCGGTCGATGGCCGAGACGATCCCTCTGCGCCGCTACATCGCCGCCAGCGCCGTGGCGTTGGCGCCGTCCTACGTCGTTCTGCTGTTCCTCTACTGGTCGGACCGGCTGGCCGGCCGGCCGACCCTGGTGGCCATGGCGGTCATCGGCGTGGCGACCATCATCCTTATCCGCAGCTATCTCGGCTCGCTCGCCCGCTTCGCCCGCTTCGTCGGCGAGTTGTCGGACGAGCGCGAGCCGGTGATGCCGCGCCTGTCCTTCGCCCCCGCCACCGAGGAGCTGGCGACGGCGGCTGCGACCCTGTCGACCGGCTGGCGCCGACAGCGCGCCTCGATCGACAATCTCGCCGCCTCGGCCCAGGCCATCGTCGACGGCCTGCCCGATCCGCTGATCGCCGTCGATCGCCAGCGCCGCATCGTGCGGACCAACCGCGCCGCACTCACCTTGCTGGGCCCGGTAGGGGCGGAGCGCGACCTCTCCACGGCGTTCCGCCAGCCGCAGCTGCTGGCGGCGATCGACGGCCTGCTCGAGACCGGCGCCGACGGCAACTTCACCGGCCTCGACGAGACCGCCGTCGAGTTCGTGCTGTCCGGTCCGCCCGAGCTCGACGTCGTCGCCCATCTGCGCCGCCTGCCGCGCGCCGCGGCCGATGGCTCGCTGGCACTCATCGTGCTGCACGACACGACGGCGCTGCGGCGGGCCGAGCGGATGCGGGCCGATTTCGTGGCCAATGCCAGCCATGAGCTCAAGACGCCGATCGCCGGTCTCGCCGGCTTCATCGAGACCCTGCGCGGGCCGGCGCGCGACGATGCGGCGGCGCGCGAGCGCTTTCTCGGCATCATGGCCGAGCAGGCCGACCGCATGCGCCGGCTGGTCGACGATCTGCTGACCCTGTCACGTATCGAGCAGCACGAGCACGCAAGGCCGGATGCCGAGGTCGACGTCGAGCGGGTGCTGCGCGGCGTCCTCGACCTGCTGCAATTCAAGGCCGCCTCGCGCAAGGTCGTGCTGGAGCTCGGGGTCGACCCGGCGCTGGGCAGGGCCGTGGGCGACTATGACGAGCTCACCATCGTCTTCCAGAACCTGGTCGATAACGCGGTGAAGTACGCCAAGCCGGCGACCACCGTGCGGGTGACAGCACGGGCCGACGGGGCGCAACGGATCGCCGTGTCGGTGAGCGACGAGGGCGACGGCATCCCGGCGGCCCACCTGCCGCGCCTGACCGAACGCTTCTATCGGGTCGATGCCGCGAGGTCCCGCCAGCTGGGCGGTACCGGGCTCGGCCTGGCGATCGTCAAGCACGTGGTCAACCGCCACCGTGGCCGGCTCGACATCCAGAGCACCCAGGGCAAGGGCTCGACCTTCACGGTCAGCCTGCCGAGGGCCAACACATCTCAAGTCACTCCCCCGTAATCGGGGGAGGTGCCCCGTCACACGGGGCGGAGGGGGAGGGCCCCGGTCGAGCTTTATGAAATTCCGACGTCGGGCCTTCATGAATCTCGCGTGAGGCTTCCCTCCTCCGGCCCTTCGGGCCACCTCCCCCGGTTACGGGGAGGGTCTCAAGAGCCTTCCTGCTGCAGACTAATTGAAATTGGTCCAGATCGGGAACGAACTGTCCCCGGCGGATGTCACTGAATCGTAACATCATTGCAATATCACGGTGACGTCGTCCTCCTAGGGGAGATGCGCTTGGGATCTCAGGAAGGAGCTATCGATGAATCTCGCAAAGCTTGCGCTGACGGCGGCCGCCTTGGCCGTATCGTCGGTGGCAGCCAGCGCTGCGGACATTTCCGGTGCGGGCGCCACGTTTCCCTACCCGGTCTACGCCAAATGGGCGGACGCCTATAAGAAGGAAACCGGGATCGGCCTCAACTACCAGTCGATCGGTTCGGGCGGCGGTATCAAGCAGATCAAGGCCAGGACCGTCACGTTCGGCGCGTCCGACGCGCCGCTGCCGGGCAAGGAGCTCGACGAGAGCGGCCTGGCGCAGTTTCCGATGGTGATGGGCGGCATCGTGCCGGTGGTCAACATCGAGGGCATCAAGCCCGGCGAGCTGGTGCTCGACGGTCCGACCCTGGCCAAGATCTTCCTCGGCGACATCAAGAGCTGGAACGATCCGGCCGTCGCCAAGCTCAATCCGAACGCCAAGCTGCCCAAGCAGGCGATCGCCGTCGTTCATCGGTCCGACGGATCGGGCACGACCTTCAACTTCACCTACTACCTGTCGGACGTGAGCCCGGAGTGGAAGAGCAAGGTCGGCACCAACACGGCGGTCCAGTGGCCGGGCGGACTCGGCGCCAAGGGCAACGAAGGGGTCGCCAACAACGTCGCCCAGACCCGTGGCTCGATCGGCTATGTCGAGTACGCCTACGCCAAGCAGAACAAGCTAACTTTCGCCCAGATGGTGAACAGGGCCGGCAAATCGGTGGCGCCGACCATGGCGACCTTTCAGGCCGCCGCCGCCAACGCCGACTGGAAGTCCCAGCCCGGCTACGGCGTGATCCTGGCCAACCAACCCGGTGACCAGTCCTGGCCGATGACCGCGGCAACCTGGATCCTGCTCTACAAGAAGCCGGCCGACCCGGCCGCCGTGACCGAGGCGCTGAAGTTCTTCGCCTGGGCGTACGCCAAGGGCGGCAAGATGGCCGAGGATCTCGATTACGTGCCGATGCCGGCCAATGTCGTCGGCGATGTCCAGAAGATGTGGTCGGTCGATATCAAGGACGCCGGCGGCAAGCCGCTGTTCTCGCCAGCCAACTGAACTGTCTCCTTGCCTGGGCGGACGGGGGTCCGCCCGGGATCCGTGAAGCCAATGGACCTTGTGGGTGGGCGACGGTATCGAACGAGGGGACCACGTGAGCGAAGTAGCATTGAATCGTAGCGATCTCAGAGCCGGCGAGTCGACGTCGCGGGCGGGCGTCCTCAAGCGGCTGCGGACCACCGACGTGGTCTTCCACGGACTGACGCGGGCGGCGGCGATCGCCGTCCTCGTGCTGCTGAGCGGCGTGATCATGTCGCTGATCCACGGTTCCATCCCGGCCTTGGGGGCCTACGGCTTCGGCTTCTTCACCACCGAGGTCTGGAACCCGGTCACGGAGCAGTTCGGTGCGCTGGCGCCGATCTACGGCACGCTGGTGACCTCGGCCATCGCCATGCTGATCGCCGTGCCGGTCGGCCTGATGGTGGCGTTCTTCCTCACCGAGCTCTGCCCGCCGCTGCTGCGCCGGCCGATCGCCATCGCCATCGAGCTGCTGGCCGGCATCCCCAGCATCATCTACGGCATCTGGGGCCTGTTCGTCTTCGCGCCATTCCTGCAGAAGCACTTCCAGCCCTTCATCATCGATGTCTTTGCCGACGTGCCGGTGCTCGACGGACTGTTCGCCGGCCCACCCTACGGCATCGGCATGCTGACCGCCGGCCTGATCCTGGCGATCATGGTGCTGCCCTTCGTGACCTCGATCTCGCGCGACGTGTTCGAGGCCGTGCCGGCCGTGCTCAAGGAGGCGGCCTATGGCGTCGGCTGCACGACGTGGGAGGTGTTCCGCCACGTCATCCTGCCCTACACGCGGGTCGGCGTGCTCGGCGGCTTCATGCTCGGGCTCGGGCGCGCGCTGGGCGAGACCATGGCGGTCACCTTCGTGATCGGCAACGCTCACAAGGTGTCGGCGTCGCTGTTCGCGCCCGGCACAACCATCTCGGCCTCGATCGCCAACGAATTCACCGAGGCGGTCGGCGATCTCTACACCTCCTCGCTGATCGCCCTCGGACTGATCCTGTTCCTCATCACCTTCATCGTGCTGGCGATCGCGCGCTACATGCTGATGCGCCTGCAGAGTCGAGGTTAGAGCCATGGCCTCGACCGGAATCTCGCCTCTCTATCACAGGCGCAAGCGCGCCAATCGGATCGCCACCGCGCTCGCCTACGCAGCGGCGGCACTCGGCCTGGGCTGGCTGGTGCTGATCCTGGGGGTGCTGCTCTACGAAGGCTTCGGCGGCCTCTCGCTCTCGGTGTTCACCGAGAACACGCCCCCGCCCGGCTCGGCCGGCGGCCTGCTGAACGCCATCGCCGGCAGCCTCGTGATGACGGTGCTGGCCGTCCTGATCGGCACGCCGATCGGCATCCTGGCCGGCACCTACATGGCCGAGTACGGGCGGCATTCGAAGCTCACGAGCATCGTGCGCTTCATCAACGACATCCTGCTCAGCGCCCCCTCGATCGTGGTCGGCCTGTTCGTCTACGAGGTGATGGTGGCACCGATGGGCCACTTCTCGGGCTGGGCCGGCGCCGTCGCCCTGGCGGTGATCGTGATCCCGGTCGTGGTGCGCACGACGGAGGACATGCTGATGCTGGTGCCCGACACGCTGCGCGAGGCGGCCGCCTCGATCGGCCTGCCGCGCGCCCACATGATCGCCCGCATCGCCTATCGCGCCGCGCGCGCCGGCATCGTCACCGGCATCCTGCTGGCGGTCGCGCGGGTCAGCGGCGAGACCGCGCCGCTGCTGTTCACGGCGCTCAACAACCAGTTCTGGAGCATGAACATGAATGCTCCCATGCCCAGCCTGCCGGTCGTCATCTTCCAGTTCGCGCTGTCGCCCTACGAGGAATGGCAGAAGCTGGCGTGGACCGGGGCGCTCCTCATCACGGTGACGGTGCTCGCGCTCAGCATCCTCGCCCGCTCCCTCACTGCTGCAAGGAAATCCTCATGAGCATCGCTTCAGCCGGTGGTCCGGCGATGGCCGTGCCGGTCGCCGCCCACGCCCGCATCGACACCGCCAATCTGCCCGAGAAGATCTCGATCAAGAACCTCGAGTTCTTCTACGGCGACAGCCGCGCGCTCAAGGGCATCAGCCTGTCGCTCTACGCCAACAAGACGACGGCCTTCATCGGCCCGTCGGGCTGCGGCAAGTCGACCCTGCTGCGCGTCCTGAATCGCATGTACGACCTTTATCCCGGCCAGCGCGCCACCGGCGACGTGATCTTCGACGGCGACAACCTGCTGCGCCCCGGCCAGGACATCAACCTGCTGCGCGCGCGCATCGGCATGGTGTTCCAGAAGCCGACGCCGTTCCCGATGTCGATCTACGAGAACATCGCCTTCGGCATCCGGCTCTACGAGCGCCTGCCGCGCGCCGAGGTCGACGCCCGTGTCGAATCGGCGCTGCGCCGCGCCGCCCTGTGGGACGAGGTCAAGGACAAGCTCGCGGCCAATGGCCAGAGCCTGTCGGGCGGCCAGCAGCAGCGGCTCTGCATCGCCCGCACCGTGGCGGTGAAGCCGGAAGTGATCCTGTTCGACGAGCCCTGCTCGGCGCTCGACCCGATCTCGACCGCCAAGATCGAGGAGCTGATCGACGAGCTGAAGCAGGACTACACGATCGTCATCGTCACCCACAACATGCAGCAGGCGGCGCGCGTCTCGGACTTCACCGCCTTCATGTATCTCGGCGAGCTGGTCGAGTTCGGTGCCACCGCCACGCTCTTCACGACGCCCAAGGACAAGCGGACGCAGGCCTACATCACCGGTCGCTTCGGCTGATCGAGCCTGACTGAAGAAGGAAAGTCGAAATGGCGGAACATACCCTCAAGCGGTTCGACGAGGAGCTGGAGCGGCTCAGCGCCACGATCAGCGAGATGGGCGGCCTGGCCGAGAACCAGCTGGCCCAGTCGCTGGTGGCGCTGCGGGCGCGTGATACCGAAGTGGCCGAGAAGGTGATCGGCGACGACGCCAGGGTCGACGCGCTCGACAACGAGGTGCAGGAGCAGACGGTGCGGCTGCTGGCGCTGCGCCAGCCGATGGCCATCGACCTGCGGGTCATCCTGTCGTCGATCAAGATCGCCGCCGCGCTGGAGCGCATCGCCGACTACGCCAAGAACAACGCCAAGCGCAGCATCGTGCTCGCCCAGACGACCACCCCGCCGGCGGCCGTGTCGGGTATCGATCGCCTGGGCCGCCTGGTGCTGACGGCGCTCAAGGACGTGCTCGATGCGTTCGCCCACGGCGACGTCGCCAAGGCGCACGACGTGTGGCAGCGCGACGAGGAGATCGACCAAGTTTACACCGGCCTGTTCCGCGAGCTGCTGACCTACATGATGGAGGATCCGCGGACCATCACCGCCTGCTCGCATCTCATGTTCATGGCCAAGAACATCGAGCGGGCCGGCGACCATGTCACCAACATCGCCGAGCTGGTGAGCTTCCGCACCACCGGCCACGGCTTCGACGAGATGCGGCCCAAGGGCAGCGCCTCGCTCTATGCCGCAGGCAACGCGTCATGAGCCTGACCACGCAGACGGCATCGCGGCGCGACGTGCAGACAGCGTCGATGAAGCCTCATGTGCTGATCGTCGAGGACGAGACCGCGCTGGTCGAGCTGCTGCGCTACAACCTCGAGCAGTCGGGCTTTCGCGTCTCGGTCGCCCTCGACGGCGAGGAGGCGCTCACCCTGGTGCAGGAGGACCTGCCCGATCTCGTGCTGCTCGACTGGATGCTGCCGCTGATGTCGGGCATCGAGGTGTGCCGCCAGCTGCGGCGCCAGACCTCGACCGCGAACCTGCCGATCATCATGCTGACCGCGCGCGGCGAGGAGGGCGACCGCGTGCGCGGCCTCGATGCCGGCGCCGACGATTACGTCTCCAAGCCGTTCTCGCCGACCGAGCTGGTGGCGCGCATCCGCGCCGTGCTGCGGCGCATCCGCCCGGCGCTGGCGGACGAGGCGCTGTCCTATGCCGACATCGTGATGGACCTGGTGGCCCACCGGGTCACCCGCGGCGGCAAGCCGGTCCATCTCGGCCCCACCGAGTTCCGCCTGCTGCGCCATTTCATGGAGCATCCCGGCCGCGTGTTCTCGCGCGAGCAGCTCCTCGATTCGGTGTGGGGCAAGGACGTCTATGTCGAGGCGCGCACCGTCGACGTCCATATCCGGCGCCTGCGCATCGCCCTCAACGGCGACCAGCGGGCCGACCTGATCCGCACCGTCCGGGCCGCCGGCTACGCCCTCGACGCCACGCCGGGGTGAGTAAGGTTCTTCCGTTGGATCGCCCTCACGCTCATCGGATCGCGGGCGTCCCGCCCGCTCATCGGCTCGAGCGCGCCGAATGCTCTCGGCCCGGAAGAGACGAGCATCGGCGGGCGGGACGCCCGCGGTCCGATGAGCATGAGTGCCACGGGAATGGCGGGCCAAGTTATCCACACCGCCTTTAACGGTACCGTAGCCTGGCATCGCTAAACGGACATTGCTCGTTCCTGGCCGGCAGCCCCACGCCCCGCCGCGGAACGGGTCGATTCCCCCGGCACGGACGATACCCGTCGCCGCATTACTCACCCCTCCTTCTTCATTGAAGGAGGGGTTTCCTTTTGGCCGATGCGCCACAGCCAGAGCAGCAGCAGCAGGCCGGGGATGGCGAGCAGGGTGGTGGCCAGCCAGAACGCCGGCCAGCCGATGGTCGCGGCGAGCCATCCGCCGCCGGCCGACAGGGTGGTGCGGCCGAACGCCATCAGCGAGGTCAGCAAGGCGTATTGCGTGCCGGCCATGCCCGACGTGCACAGGCTCGACAGGTAGGCCACGAAGGCGATCGAGCCCAGCGAACCGGTGAAATTGTCGGCGCTGATGGCGATGGTCAGCACGACGATGTCGTGCCCGGCCGCGGCCTGCCACGAGAACAGGAGGTTGGTGACGGCCTGCAGGATGCCGCCGATCAGCAGCGCCTTGAACAGCCCATAGCGGGCGACGACGATGCCGCCGGCCAGCCCGCCCAGGATGGTCGCCGCCACGCCGAAGCTCTTGGTCACGCCGAAGATCTCCGGCCCGGTGAAGCCCAACGCCACGTAGAACGGCCGTGCCATGCTGCCGCCCAGCGCGTCGCCATACTTGTAGAGCAGCGCGAACAGCAGGATGACGACCCAGCCGCGGTAGGCGAGGAACTCGGCGAACGGCCGGACCACGGCCTGATTGACCCACGCGCCGGTCGAGGCGATCACCGGCCGGTCCGAAACCGGCTCGACGGCGTAGAGCGTGGTCACGATGCCGACGACGATGAGCGCGGCGATGGCGCTCAGCACCAGCGGCCAGGGCAGGATGGTCGGCAGCAGCAGCGCCATCGCATCGACGATCCAGAGCGCGATGCGGTAGCCGAGCTGGGTCGTGGCCGAGCCGGCGCCCTGCTCGTCGTCGGTCAGGATCTCGATGCGATAGGCGTCGACGGCGATGTCCTGGGTGGCCGAGAAGAAGGCGATGGCGAATGCCGCCGCCGCGGTGAACCACGGCGTCTGCACCGGATCGCTCCATGCCAGCGCCAGCGTCGACAGCAACACGCCGAGCTGGGCGAGGAGCATCCAGCTCCGCCGCCGCCCCAGCCGATCGTCGAGCCACGGTATCGGCAGTTGATCGACCAGCGGCGCCCAGACGAACTTGAAGGCGTAGGGCGTGCCGACCAGGATGAAGATGCCGATGGTCGTCAGGTCGACGCCGACCTTGGTCATCCAGTAGCTCAGCACCGAGCTGGTCAGCAGGAACGGCATGCCGCTGGCGTAGCCCATCAGCAGGATGATGAGCTGGCGGCGGTCGCGATAGACCGCGGCCGCCTTGGTCCAGCGGTCCCAGGTCGACTGGGCGCTTTGGGCGAGGCTCAAATCAGCCCGCGGCTCAAATCAGCTCGCGCAAGGCCCGCTCGGGCCGCGCGCCGACGTGGGAGATGACTTCCGCCGCGGCGATACCGCCCAGCCGTGCGCACTCGGCCAGCGGCTTGCCGTGGGTGAAGCCGAACAGGAAGCCTGCTGCATAGAGATCGCCGGCGCCGGTCGTGTCGACGACCTTGGCGACGGGCGCCGCCTCGACCGTCCAGGTCTCGCTCCCCTTCAGCACGATCGAGCCTTTCTCGCTGCGCGTCAGGACGGCGATCTTGGCCTCCCGACGGGTCGCCTCCATCGCTTCCTCGAAGGTGTCGACCTTGTACAGCGATTTGATCTCCGCCTCGTTGCCGAACAGGATGTCGATCTTGTTGCGCACCAGATTGCGGAATTCGTCGCGATAGCGGTGCACGCAGAACGAATCGGACAAGGTGATCGACACCAGCCGGCCGTGAGCATGGGCGGCGTCGAACGCCTTCAGCACCGCCTGCTTGGCGCCCAGCGCATCCCACAAGTAGCCTTCGACGTAGGTCACCGCCGCCGAGCCGACCAGGTCCGGGTCGATGTCGGACGTTCCGAGACGCGTGCAGGCGCCGAGATAGGTGTTCATGGTGCGCTGTGCGTCGGGCGTGACCAGGATGAGGCAACGCGCGGTCGCCGGGCCGCTGGTCGCCTTGGGCGTGTCGAAGGCGACGCCGAGCGAGCGCAAGTCATGGCCGAACACGTCGCCGAGCTGGTCGTCTCGCACCTTGCCGATATAGGCACCTTTGCCGCCGAACGAGGCGACGCCGGCCATGGTGTTGCCGCACGATCCACCGGAGACCTCGATGCCCGGCCCCATGGCGTCGTAGATCTTCTGGGCGCGCTTTTCGTCGACCAGCATCATGCTGCCCTTGACCAGGCCGTTGCGGCCGAGAAACGCATCATCGGCGCGTGCGATGACATCGACGATGGCGTTGCCGATCCCGAGCACGTCGTAAACGGAATTCATTGACTCTCCTTGAGCACATTCCGTTCGGCTGGAACAGCCGAACGGAATGTGCCGACTGCAAGAACTCTCCTCAGTACGCGCGCTCGCGCTCGTCCTAGAGTGACACCAGATGCATGCCCGGCTTGGTCTCCTCCAGCAGGGTCACGATGCCCGCGACCGTGAAGGGTACGTCGGCACGCAGGCTCGTGCGGTCGATGGCGAGCGAGCGCAATCCCATTTCGCACACGATAAAGCGCGCGCCAAGCTCGACGCAGGCCTGCAGCAGCGTTTCGAAGTCGCCGACGCCGCGGGCCCGGTTGTCGGCATCGCGCGCCCAGCCGTCGATCGCCGGCGGCGGCCCGCAGAGCGCGCGGATGCCCGCCATGGTGAAGAACAGGACGGCGGGCTTGTTCACCGCCAGCGCGGCCGCGGCCAACGCCAGGGCGTAGTGCACGCTTTCGTAATCGCCGGCGCGCACGATCACCGAGATGCCGCCCTCGGTCGTCATGCCGCCTTGCCGAGCTTCGCCCCGCAGGTCGGGCAGTCCGGACGCTTGGCGATCGCCACCTCGTCGAAGCTGCCGGCCAGCGCGTCGTAAAGAACGAGCCGGCCCGACAGCGACCGGCCGATGCCGAGAAGCTCCTTGACGACTTCGGTGGCTTGCATCGCGCCCAAGGTGCCGGCCAGCGCCCCCAGCACGCCGGCCTGCGCGCAACTGGGCACGGCATCCTCCGATGGTGATTCGGGAAAGATGCAGCGCAAGCACGGATGGCCGTCTCCCTGCCACGCCTTGTAGGTCGAGATCTGGCCGTCGAAGCGCAGGATAGCCGCGGCGACCAGGGTCTTCTTCAGGCGATGGCAGACATCGTTCAGCAGGTAGCGGGTGGCGAAATTGTCGCTGCCGTCCGCCACGATGTCGTAGCCGGCGACGATGCGCTCGGCGTTGTCGGCATCGAGTCGCTCCTCGTGGGCGATCACCCGGATCTCGGGATTGATCTCGCCGAGCGCGCGCCGCGCGCTCTCGACCTTGGCGACGCCGATGTCCGACGTGCGATGGATGACCTGTCGCTGCAGGTTGGAGAGATCGACACGGTCGTGATCGATCACGCCCACCGTGCCGATGCCGGCAGCAGCGAGATATTGCAGCAGGGGCGCGCCGAGGCCACCCGCGCCGATCACCAGCACGCGCGCGGCGATCAGCCGCGCCTGCCCTATACCGCCGATCTCCGCCAGCACGATGTGGCGGGCGTAGCGGCGGATCTGCGGCTCGGTGAGCTCCGGCAGCGATGTCATGGCCCGCTTATAGCATGTCCGCTATAGAGCCAGCCTTCATGACCACGACCACCACCGTCCGTCCCACCCTGACGCCTGTCCTTCTCGGGGTGCTGGCGCTGCTGTCTTCGTTCACGCCGCTGTCGATCGACATGTATCTGCCGGCGCTGCCGGTGATCGCGCAGGATCTCCACGGCACGGCGGGCGACATCCAGCTCACGCTGTCGGCCTTCATGATCGCCTTCGGCGCCGGCCAGATCTTCTACGGTCCGGCCGGTGATCGCTTCGGGCGCCGGCCGGTTATCCTGGCCGGCCTCACGATCTATATCGTAACCAGCGTGGGTTGCGCCTTTGCCACGGAGGCCGGACATCTCATCCTGTCGCGCTTCCTGCAGGGTCTCGCGGCGTGCGGTGGCGTGGTGCTGGCGCGCACCATGGTGCGCGACCTCGCCGAGCGCGATCAGGCGGCGCGGGCGATGTCGCTGATGATGGCCTGCACCTCGATCGCGCCGATGCTGGCGCCGCTGATCGGCGGCCAGATCCTGTGGTTCCTGGGCTGGCGGGCGATCTTCTGGGTGCTGGCCGGCATCGGCGTGATCGGCCTCGCGGCCGCCTGGTTCCGCCTGCCCGAGACCTTGCGGCCGGAGTACCGCCAGCCTCTGGTCCTGTCGTCGCTGCTGCGCCGCTTCGGCGAATTGTTCCGGCACCGTGCCTTCATGGGCTACGCCTTCACCGGCACGTTCCAGTTCTCGGCGCTGCTGTCGTTCCTGTCCGGCTCGCCGTTCGTGTTCATTCAGCGTTATGGCGTGTCGCCGCAGCAGTTCGGCCTGATCTTCGGCAGCATGGTCGTGTTCATGACCCTCGGCAGCCTGCTCAATGCCAGGTTCGCGCCGAAGCTCGGTGCCGGCAAGATCCTGCGCTATGCGGTGATCGTGCCGGCTGTCGCCGGCTCGTCCGCTTTCGTGCTGGGCCTCATCGAAGCGCGGACCGGCACGATCGGCATGTGGCCGTTCGTCCTGTGCATCGGGCCGCAGATCGCCACCATCAGCCTGATCGGCCCCAACTCGATGGCGATGGCGCTGCAGCGCTACCCGCACATGGCTGGCACCGCATCGTCGCTGATGGGCGTCATGCAGTTCGGCATCGGCGCCGTGTTCGGCGCGATGGTCGGCCAGCTCTTCGACGGCACCATCCTGCCGATGGTGGCAGCCATGGGCGCGGCCGGCGTGCTCTGCCTGCTGTCGCACCGCTTGCTGGTGAGGGGAGGGTAAGGAGTAGCGTGACGTCTCATCCTCCTCCCCACGCAAGGCGTGGGGAGGAGGATGTTCAGCGCTTGAGCTCGAGCACCACCAGGTCGCCGCGCTCGTTGCCGACGGCGAGCCTCAAGCCGTCGTGCGACCACGCGAGGCAGGTCACCGGGGAGCCGTCGGCCATCTTCAAGACGATCGATCGCCGGCTCTTCAGATCGCCGAGCTGCACCTCGCCCGAATCGTAGCCGCCGGCGACGAAGTCCGACGTGCCGACGGTGGCGACGACGGTCATCAGGCCGGCGCCTTCCGAACCGAACTGCAGCGGTGGCTTGCCCTCGGGTCCCTTGCCCGCGAACGGCCATGCCGTGAAGACAGGCTGCGACGACGTGCAGAGAAAACGCGAGTCCGACGCCCAGGCCAGCGACTTCACCTTGGCGGGATAGCCCTGCATGCGCATGTCGGTCGCCTGCGCGATGCGCCAGACATGGATGTCGTTCTCCTGGGTGCCGGTGGCGATGAAGCGGCCGTCGCTGCTCCATTTCAACGCCACGTGACTGCCGCGCCAGGCGAAGAGCCGCGGCGGCACGGCGGCCTGGCCGATGCTCCACACCGTGACGCCGCCGTAGTGAGCGCAGGCGATGCGGCCGCCGTCCTTGCTGAAGTCGATGCCGGCGACGGTGCTTTGATGCGGTCCGAACTCGCGCACCTCACTGCCCTTGGCCAGCACGGCCGTTCGCCCGACGGCGGCGGCGACGAGGCCGCTGCGATGCGCCGCCAGATGCTCGATCCACTTGCCCTTGTAGCTCGCGATCTCCTCAATCGAGCCGTCGCGGGCGTGGCGCAGCAGGCGGCCGTCGTCCCCGCCGCTCACGAAGCCGTTGCCGGCCGGATCGGCGACCAGGCTCAGCACGACGCCGCTGTGCGCGGGGGCCGGCGTTTCCGGCAAGGCGGCGTCGAGCGCTGCCGGCAGCACCCGGACGCGGCCGTCGCCGAGGGCGAAGGCCACGACCGTTCCGTCGTTGCTGAACGCGCAGGCGGCGACCGGCGCCTCGCTCGCGACCGACCGCGTGGGCGGCAGCGTCTCGGCCCATGACGGGTGGGAAAGATCGTGCTTCACGTCGTCACGAGGCAGTCGTCGAAACCACGCTGCAGGTTCTCGCCGTCGAGGTTGCGGCCGATGAAGACGACCTTGCTCGAGCGCGTCTCGCCGGCCTTCCAGGGCGTGCCCCAGTCGCTGTCCATCATCATGTGGACGCCCTGGTAGACGTAGCGCCGCGGCGCGCCCTGGATGGCCAGGATACCCTTGCTGCGGAAGATGTCGGGACCGCGCAGCTGCAGCAGCGCCCCCATCCACTTCTGGAACTTGTCGGGATCGACCGGCCGGTCGGCGGTGAGCGACAGGCTCTTCACCTCTTCCTGGTGATCGTGCTCGTGGCCGACATGCAGGAACTCGGGCTCGAACTCGAGGATGCGATTGAGATCGAACGCGCCCTTGTCGAGGATGGCCTCGAGCTCGATGCGGCTCTTCTCGGTCTTGTAGATCCGGGCGTAGCGGTTGATCGCGCGGATCTTTCCTTCGACCCTGGCGAGCTGGTCGGCGCTCACCAGGTCGGTCTTGTTGAGCAGGATCACGTCGGCGAAGGCGACCTGCTCTTCCGCTTCGTGGCCCTGCTCGAGCTGACCCAGGAAATGCTTGGCGTCGACCACCGTCACGATGGCGTCGAGCCGGGTGCGCGCCTTGACCTCGTCGTCGGTGAAGAAGGTCTGGGCCACCGGACCGGGATCGGCGAGGCCCGTGGTCTCGACCAGGATGCCGTCGAACTTGTCCTTGCGCTTCATCAGCCCTTCGATGATGCGGATCAGATCGCCGCGCACGGTGCAGCAGATGCAGCCGTTGTTCATCTCGAACACTTCCTCGTCGGCGTTGACCACGAGGTCGTTGTCGACGCCGAGCTCGCCGAACTCGTTGACGATGACGGCGTACTTCTTGCCATGCTGCTCGCTCAGGATGCGGTTCAGCAGCGTGGTCTTGCCGGCGCCGAGATAACCGGTCAGCACGGTCACGGGGACTTGCGCTTGGGCCATGAGAATTCCTTCGATTTTCGGCCCCTGAGATAGGGTGGGCAGGGCCGTTAGTCCAGCCGGTGGCGTCCATGCTCTTCCGGACCGCGCGCATCCCGCCCGCTCATGATCATGACCGGGCGGGACGCCCGCGGTCCGGAAGAGTCCAGCCTAGGGCCGCTCGCCGCGGATCAGCTTCGGCAGGTCGCCCACCAGCCCCATGGCGTGGCGCACGAAGAAGCGGCGCAGCGGCGGGGTGCGGTTGACGGCGGCCAGGCCGACATCGCGCAGCAGCCTCAGGGGCTTCACGTCGTTGGAGAACAGCCGGTTGAGGAGATCGGTCGCCGCCACCATGGTGAAATTGTCGGCCCGCCGCCAGCGCGCGTAGCGCTCGAGCGAATGGGCATCGCCGATGTCGAGCCCGAGCCGCTTGCCGTCGATCAGCACCTCGACCAGGGCGGCGATGTCGCGCACGCCGAGATTGTAGCCTTGCCCCGCGATGGGATGGATGCCGTGCGCGGCATCGCCCACCAGCACCAGCCGCGTGTCGATGTAGCGCTCGGCATGCACCAGGCTGAGCGGATACGACCAGCGTGGGCCGACCGGCTCGACCCGGCCGAGGTGATCGCCGAAGCGCCTCTGGAACTCGGCACTGAAGCTTGCCGGCCCGGTCGCGAGGATGCGCCGCGCGAGCTCGGCGCGCTCCGTCCAGACGATCGACGATCGATGCTCGCCGGCCGGGCCGTCGCGCATCGGCAGGATGGCGAACGGCCCGCCGGGCAGGAACTTCTCCTGGGCCACGCCGCGGTGCGGCCGCTCATGCCTGGCCACCAGCACGATCGCGATCTGGCGATAAGACCAGCCGGGCGCGCCGATGCCGGCCTCCTCGCGCAGCATGCCCGAGCGCCCCTCGGCCGACGCCACCAGGCGCGTGCGCAGGCGCCGGCCGCTCTTCAGCTCGAGCCCGGCGCCGTCGACGTCGCGCCGGGTTTCGATCACCTCGTCGGGCGCAATCAGCATGACCCCGGGGCAGGCCGCCAGGGCGCGCAGCAAGGCGGCGCGCAGGAAGCGATTCTCGACGATCCATCCCATCGGCGCCGTAGCGCCGTCGTTCTCGCCGGCGGCCTCGCGATGGTCGAAATGCAGGAACATCGGGCTCGCACGGCCGTCATGCCCGGCATCCGAGATGCGGATGTCGAGGATCGGCTCTGCATGCTCGGCGAGCGCAGGCCACACGCCGAGCGCCGCGAACAGGCGCTGGCTGGTATAGGCGATGGCGGTCGTCCGCCCATCGAAGCCAGCCTCCGTGAAGCTATCGAGCGGCAGGCGATCGATGAGCGCCGTATCGAGCCCGGCCTGACCGGCAGCAAGCGCCAGCAGGCTGCCATTCAGCCCCGCACCCACCACGACGAGATCGCTCGGCTCTCCCCTCATCCGTCATAGATGGCAGGGGGCCGGGCCGGCTGCAACACGCTCCTCTGCTCCTCCCCAACGCTTGCGGTGGGGAAGTGCCCCCGACAGGGCGGAGTCACCTCCCCGCGCTTCGCGCAGGGAGGACAAAGAACCCTCAGAACGACTTGCTGATGGTGAAGATGGCGCGGGCAGCGCAGTTATAGGTGTTGCCGCACTGCTCGACGTCGATGTTGGTGTCGACATAGGCGATGGTGAGATCGACGCCGTAGACATTGACAGTGAGCCCGACCTGCCAGTCCCAGTAGTTGTTCCAGGGGATGCCGTAGTTGGCGAAGCGCTCGACGTACTGGTTGCCGATCGTGCCGAACAGCTTGAAGGCGACGTTCTCGTTGATCTTGATGAAGGAGAGCGGAACGGCGACCTGGCCCCATTTGTACCAGGCGTTGCCGGAGTTGGCGAAGAAGTTGGGGCTGTAGCGCAGCGCGGCGCTCAGCTGGGCGACGCCGAAATCGTAGCCGACGACCAGGCCGAACTCGTTGAAGTCGTAGAACAGGTCGGAGGGGGCGCTGAGGTAGTTGTACCGGATGTAGCCCAGGTCGAAGGTGAGCTTGTCGTCGAGGGCCTTGGCGCGGAAGCCGGCGAGCAGGTCGATCTCGGCGGTGGTGCCGGTGCCGGGGAAGTTCACGTTGCTGCCCCAGGCGCCGACATAGGCGCTGACGGCGAATTTCTCCCCGATCGACGGGGTCTCGTAGCCGAAGGCGGGCTGGACGGCGACCTGGCGCTGGGTCTGCGAGAGGCCGCGATAAGAATAGTCGGTGGCGAAAGCGAAAGTTGCCGAGAATAGGCCGCCGAAAGGCCCTTTCCAGGTGCCTTCGGAAGTCGGCTCCGGAATGGTGTTCGGCGGGGTCTGCGCCTTCGCGATGTCCGTTGTGCTGATTATAAACAAGGCAAGACCAAAAGTTGCGACTTTTTTGAGCAGCACGCTTACCTCCGGCCCTACTCTGTTACGTTCCGCCTCCGTTCTGCAAGACAAATGCCAACTTGCCGACACGTCCATGCCTCCATCCTGACCTGGTCTTGGCACGCACCTTGCTGCTGCCTCCATAGGGTATTTGGGGGCGGGTGTTCCGCCTTTTGGAGGACAGCCGAATGAAAATGGTCATGGCGATCTTCAAGCCATTCAAGCTCGACGACGTCCGGGATTCGCTCACGTCTCTCGGCATCCAGGGGCTGACGGTCAGCGAAGTGAAGGGCTTCGGACGACAGAAGGGGCAGACCGAGATCTATCGCGGCGCCGAGTATGCCGTGAGCTTCCTGCCCAAGGTCAAGATCGAGGTGGTGCTCGACGACGCCATGGTCGAGCGGGCGGTCGAGACGATCCGCAAGGCTGCCGGCACGGGCAAGATCGGCGACGGCAAGATCTTCGTCCTGCCGATCGAGCACGCGATCCGCATCCGCACCGGCGAGTCCGGCGTCGAAGCGCTGTGATCGCCAGGCCAACCGAACAGCCGATGATCGAACCAGAATCAGAGGGACTCAAGATGAAGCTCAAGTTCAACGCGTTGCTCGCCGCCGTCGGGGCAGCCGGTGCGCTGCTGGCGCCGGCGCTCGCCCTGGCGGCCGACGAGAAGCCCAAGCTCGATACCGGCGATACGGCATGGATGCTGACGTCGACGGCGCTGGTGCTGATGATGACCATTCCCGGCCTGGCATTGTTCTACGGCGGCATGGTGCGCAAGAAGAACGTGCTCGCCACGGTGATGCAGAGCTTCGCCATCACCTGCCTGATCTCGGTCCTGTGGCTGATCATCGGCTACAGCCTCGCCTTCACGCCGGGCAGCACGATCATCGGCGGGCTGAGCCGCATCTTCCTGCGCGGCCTCACGCTCGACGGCGTGCACGAGCTCGCCAAGACGATCCCCGAAACCGTATACCTGTGCTTTCAGCTGACCTTCGCCATCATCACGCCGGCGCTGATCGCGGGCGCCTTCGCCGAGCGCATGAAGTTCTCGGCCATGATGTGGTTCATGGCGCTGTGGTCGCTGATCGTCTATGCGCCGATCGCCCACTGGGTGTGGGGCGGCGGCTTCCTCGGCGACTGGGGCGTGCTCGATTTCGCCGGCGGCACCGTGGTCCACATCAACGCCGGCGTGGCCGGCCTGATCTGCGCCCTCGTCCTCGGCAAGCGCAAGGGCTTCGGCCACGACAACATGGCGCCGCACAACCTGGTCTACTCGGTGATCGGCGCGTCGCTGCTGTGGGTCGGCTGGTTCGGCTTCAACGCCGGGTCGGCTGGTGCGGCCAACGGCAATGCCGGCATGGCGATGGCGGTGACCCAGTTCGCGACGGCGGCGGCGGCGCTGTCCTGGATGTTCGCGGAATGGGTGACGCGCGGCAAGCCGTCGGTGCTCGGCGTGATCTCCGGCGCGGTGGCGGGCCTGGTCGCCATCACCCCGGCGTCGGGCTACGTCACGCCGATGGGTGCGCTGGTGATCGGCATCGTCGCCGGTCTGGTCTGCTTCTGGGGCGCCACCGGCCTGAAGCACGCCATGGGCTACGACGATTCGCTCGACGCCTTCGGCGTGCATGGCATCGGCGGTTTCGTCGGCGCCCTCCTGACGGGCGTGTTCGCGGTCGAGGTGATCGGCGGCGAAGGCAAGAAGGGCCTGATCGACGGCAATGCCGGCCAGGTCCTGACCCAGCTCTGGGGCTCGCTGGTCTGCATCGCATGGTGCGCCGTCGCGACGTTCATCATCCTCAAGATCGTCGACGCGCTGATCGGCCTGCGCGTCACGTCGGAGGAAGAGGTCGAAGGCCTCGACATCAATCTGCACGGCGAGACGGTGCACTAACTGGAGCACGTTCCGCTCGGCTGCCGTCAGCCGAGCGGAAGTCGTGCTCCGGAGTCCTTGGAGTCGCGTCTGCGAAGTCCCGGGAACCCGGCCTCCTCCCTGGTTCCCTTCGCCGCCGCTCCCGTGTCGCGGCGGTTACTCCGGGCCCGGCGCTTCGTCGCCGGGCCACTTTTTTGCCCGCGTTTGACGCCGGCCATTGCAGACGCCAGTCTACCGCTCCGTCGGAAGGGTAGGAGGGAAGCGCATGAAGCTCGTGTCCGCCATCATCAAGCCGTTCAAGCTCGACGAGGTGCGCGACGCCCTGACCGGCGTCGGCGTGTCGGGCCTGACGGTGAGCGAGGTCAAAGGCTTCGGCCGGCAGAAGGGACAGACCGAGATCTATCGCGGCGCCGAGTATCTCGTGAGCTTCCTGCCCAAGGTAAAGGTCGAGATCGTGGTCGACGACACCCAGGTCGAACGCGCCGTCGAAGCCATCCAGAAGGCCGCGCACACAGGCAAGATCGGCGACGGCAAGATATTCGTCACGCCGGTCGAGCAGGCGCTGCGCATCCGCACCGGCGAGACGGGATCGAACGCGCTCTGACGACGACAATCGGCTGACTGACAACGGCAAGAGCCGAAGCGAACAAGCAAGACAGCAAGACAAGACAAGACAAGACGACACGGGAGAGATAATGCACAGGATGGTCATGCGCATCGGCGCGCCGACGGCGTGCGCGATGTCGATTGCGTCTGTCGCGTCGGCGGCGGACAAGCCCGTCATCGATACCGGCGATACCGCCTGGCTGCTGGTCGCGACGGCGCTGGTGCTGATGATGAACATCCCCGGGCTGGCGTTGTTCTACGCCGGCATGGTGCGCAAGAAGAACGTGCTGGCGACCGCCGTGCAGGCCTTCGCCGTCGCCGCCCTGGTGACCGTGTTGTGGTTCATCGTCGGCTATTCGCTCGCCTTCACCGACGGCTCGGCGCTGAACGGCGCGATCGGCTCGCTGTCGCGGGCCTTTGGCGCCGGCCTGCAGGGCAGCGTTCACGTGCTCGCCAAGACGGTGCCGGAAAATGTCTTCCTGATGTACCAGGCGACCTTCGCCGTGATCACGCCGGCGATCATCGCCGGCGCCTTCGCCGAGCGCATGAAGTTCTCGGCCATGATGTGGTTCATGGCCCTGTGGCTGCTGTTCGTCTACGTGCCGGTGGCGCATTGGGTGTGGGGCGGTGGCTTCCTCGGCACGGCCGGCGTGCTCGACTTCGCCGGCGGGCTGGTCGTCCATCTCAATGCCGGCATCGCCGGCCTGGTGTGCTGCATCGTCCTCGGCCGGCGGCAAGGCTACGGCACCGAGTACATGGCGCCGCACAACCTGGTCCTGACCCTGATCGGCACCTCCCTGCTGTGGGTCGGCTGGTTCGGCTTCAACGCCGGATCGGCGCTGTCCTCGGGCGAGCTGGCCGGCAGCGCCATGCTGAACACCCACATCTCGGCGGCGATGGCGGCGCTGGTCTGGATGTCGGTCGAATGGGCGAGCAGCGGCAAGCCATCGGTGCTCGGCATCCTGTCCGGCGCGGTGGCGGGGCTGGGCACCATCACCCCGGCCGCCGGCTACGTCGAGCCGTGGGCGGCGCTGCTGATCGGCGTGATCGCCGGCCTGGTCTGCTACTGGGCCGCGGTGGTGCTGAAGAACCGCCTGGGCTACGACGATTCGCTCGACGTCTTCGGCGTGCACGGCGTCGGCGGCATCGTCGGCACCATCCTGGTCGGCGTGTTCGCCACCCGGACGATCAACGACGTCAACAAGGGCCAGCCGGTCGGCCTGATCGACGGCAATGGCGGCCAGATCCTGACCCAGCTGTACGGCGTCGTCGTGATCGCGGTGTTCTGCGCCGTCGCCACCTGGATCGTTCTCAAGATCGTCGACGCCCTGGTCGGCCTGCGAGTCACCCGCGACGAGGAAACCGAAGGCCTCGACACCGCCCTGCACGGCGAGCGGGTGCAGTAAAGGCGCGTCCCTCCCCCGATTACGGGGGAGGAATGCAAATAGAACCCTGAGGAAAGCTTCCTATTCCTTTGTTGTTACTGCCTAATTTGTTCCATAGAATGGCCACATAGTCAGTCCGGCGGAAGACCGTCCGCCGGGTCCATTGTTTTGTTTCGGCCCCGCTGGCCTATTGGGTGGTCTCGATGCTCAACCCCCGCCTGACGGAAACGCTGACCGATTTTCCGTTTGCGCGGCTCAATGCCCTGCTTGCGCCGATTGCGCCGCCAGCCGACCTGTCGATGATCAACCTGTCGGTCGGCGAGCCGCAGGGCGCCATGCCCGCCTTCGCCCGGCAGATCGTGGTCGACGAGATCGACGGCTGGAACCGCTATCCGCCCAACCAGGGCATCCCCGACCTCAACCTGGCGATCGTCGAATGGCTCTCTCGGCGCTACCGGCTGCCGGCGGGCCTGCTCGATCCGACCCGCCACGTCATGCCGACGGCGGGCAGCAAGGAGGGCGTCTATATCATTGCCTCCGTGGCGACGCCGCAGCAGAAGAACGGAGCCAAGCCGCTCATCGCCCTGCCCAACCCATTCTACCAGGCCTATCTCGGCGGCGCCGTGATGGCCGGCGCCGAGCCGCTGCTGGTCAACGCCAATGCCGAGACCGGCTTCCTGCCTGATTTCGACACGGTCGATGACGCGAGCTGGCAGCGCATGTCGGTGGTGTACCTGTGCTCGCCGGCCAATCCGCAGGGCGCGATCGCCGGCATCGGCTATCTGCAGAAGCTGCTCGCCAAGTGCCGCCAGCACGATTGCGTGCTGGCGGTCGACGAATGCTACGCCGAGATCTACACCCGCGAGGCGCCGGTCGGCGCGCTCGAGGCGGCCCTGGCAATGGACGACACGGCGGGCGAGGACCCGTTCCGCAACCTCGTGGTGTTCCATTCCCTCAGCAAGCGGTCCAATGCCGCCGGCCTGCGGTCGGGTTTCATGGCCGGCGACCCGCGCCAGGTGGCGATGCTGCTGCGCTGGCGGACCTATGGCGGCCCTCAGATCCCGTTCGCCGTCCAGAAGGCATCGGCCGCCCTGTGGCGCGACGAGACCCATCCGCTCGAGACGCGTGAATGGTATCGGCGGAATTTCCGTATCGCCGAGTCGGTGCTGCACAATCGCTTCGGCTACTACACGCCGGGTGGCGGCTTCTTCCTGTGGCTCGACGTCGGCGACGGCGAGGAGGCGACGCGCCGGCTGTGGCGCGAGGCCCATCTCAAGGTGTTGCCGGGCGCCTATGTCTGCCGCGAGACGGCGGGCATCAACACCGCCGAACGCTATATCCGCGTCGCGCTGGTGCACGACGAGGCAACCACCCGCGAAGCGGTGAAGCGTCTGGCGGCGGTGCTCTGACATGGCCATCATGGGCGCCACCTCGTCCCTGGTACGCAAGACGGCGATCCTGCCGGAGGGCGCTCGCGACTTTCTCCATCGCCGCACGATGGAGCTGGTCGGCTTCGGCGTGGCCGCCGCCGGCATGCTGCTGCTGCTGGCGCTGTTCACCTACAACTCGGCCGATCCCTCGCTCAACCACGCGACCGGCCGCGCCCCGGTCAACATCATCGGCATACCCGGCGCCTACGTCTCCGATCTGCTGCTGCAGACCTTCGGCCTGGCCATCATCCTGGTTCCGGTGGCGCTGATCACCTGGGGCGTGCGCCTGGTGCGCACCCATCATCTCGGCTTCTTCGGCCTGCGCCTGTCCTTGCTGCTGCTGGCGCTCTTGATGATGAGCGTGGCCTGCGTCGGCCTGGGCGACGTCGGTGGCGCTGCGACCCATGCCGGGCCGGGCGGGCTGGTCGGCCTGGCGCTGGTCGGACGCTTCCGCGAGCTGGTGCTGACCCATTCGAGCGGCGGCGGCCTCACCCTGATCGAGCCGGCCTGCGCGGCACTGGCCTTCATCGCCATGGCGCCGGCGCTCGGCATGAACCGCACCGACCTGCCGCTGATCTTCCGCATCCTGCGGGCGCCGCTGCTCTGGGGCGCCTGGCTGGCGCGGGCTGCGGTCGGCCTGTGGCGCGGCAGTCCCAAGCCGCTCTATGAGGAACCCGATCACCCCGAGGCCGTGATCGGCTATGCCGAGATCCCCGGCGAGATCGACGCCAGCCAGTACGATCCGGCCCGCTTCGAGCAGATCCCGGAGGAAGGCGCGCCCCTGCCGCCTCGTGATTCCCTGCTGGTCGATGCCCCGAACGCTCCCATCGAACGGCCTGCCGACGACATTCCCGAATCGCCGGTGCCGCTGCACCCGCAGGCGCCGCCGTCGGCTCAGTCGGTGCGCGACCGCACGTTGTTCGATCGGCTGGCCGGCATGCGGATCGAGCCGATCTTCGCCCGTCGCGATCGTTCGACTGCCGCTCCGCCGGCGGCCGAGACCGGCCGCCACGAGCCGGCTTTCGAGCCGATCGATCCGGCGGTGGGGCCGATGCCGGCTCAGCACGTCGCGCCCTCGGCTCCGGCGCCCGCTGCTCCGGCACTCATGGCCGACGCCGCGCCCGAGTCGGCCGATGCCGAGGACAACCCGTTTGCGCCGGACGCACTGCCGGCCGAGCAGCCGGCTGCCGCTGCCTCTGCGGCCGGCGTGAAGATCATCCAGCGCAAAGGGGCGGCCGCCCAGGGCAAGCGCGCCGCCAAGGCCGGCCAGCGCGAGCTCGATCTCGCCACCGGCGAATATCGTCTGCCGCCGCTCGACATCCTGGCCCTGCCGTCGCGCGTCAGCCCGGACACCAAGATCGACGAGGAGGCGCTGGAGCAGAATGCCCGCCTGCTCGAGACGGTGCTCGACGATTTCGGGGTCAAGGGCCAGATCGTGAAGGTGCGTCCCGGTCCGGTGGTGACGCTGTACGAGCTCGAGCCGGCGCCGGGCACCAAGTCGAGCCGCGTGATCGGCCTCGCTGACGACATCGCCCGCTCGATGAGCGCCGTCTCGGCGCGCGTCGCCACCGTGCCGGGCCGCAACGTCATCGGCATCGAGCTGCCGAACGCGCGGCGCGAGACTGTGTTCCTGCGCGAGCTCCTGTCGACGCGCCATTACGAGGACAACAGGCTCGGCCTGCCGCTGGCGCTGGGCAAGGACATCGGCGGCGATCCGGTGATCGCCGACCTCGCCCGCATGCCGCATCTGCTGATCGGCGGCACCACCGGCTCGGGCAAGTCGGTGGCGGTCAACACCATGATCCTGTCGCTGCTCTACCGCCTGCCGCCGGATCGCTGCCGTTTCATCATGATCGATCCCAAGATGCTGGAGCTCAGCGTCTACCAGGACATCCCGCATCTGCTGACGCCGGTCGTCACCGAGCCGCGCAAGGCGATCGTCGCGCTGAAGTGGGTGGTGCGCGAGATGGAGGATCGTTACCGCGCCATGAGCGCGCTCGGCGTGCGCAACATCGCGGGCTACAACGAGCGCCTGGGCGAGGCGGCGCGCAAGGGCCAGGCGCTGACCCGCAAGGTGCAGACCGGCATCGATCCCGAGACCCGCCGGCCGACCTTCGAGGACGAGGAGATCGACCTCACGCCGCTGCCTTTCATCGTGGTCATCATCGACGAGATGGCCGACCTGATGCTGGTCGCCGGCAAGGAGATCGAGGCGGCCGTGCAGCGGCTGGCCCAGATGGCGCGCGCCGCCGGCATCCACGTCATCATGGCCACCCAGCGTCCGTCGGTCGACGTGATCACCGGCACCATCAAGGCCAACTTCCCGACCCGGATCTCGTTCCAGGTGACATCGAAGATCGACAGCCGCACCATCCTGGGCGAGCAGGGCGGCGAGCAGCTTCTGGGGCAGGGCGACATGCTCTACATGGCCGGCGGCGGCAAGATCGCTCGCGTGCACGGGCCGTTCGTCAGCGACGGCGAGGTCGAGGAGGTGGTGCGCCATCTGCGCGCCCAGGGCGCGCCGTCCTACATCGACTCGGTGACCGACGATCCCGACGGTGATGCCGGCGCCGCCGGTCCGGCGGGCGACGGCGAGGACGGCGAGAGCGACCAGCTCTACGACCAGGCGATCGCGCTGGTGGCGCGCGAGCGCAAATGCAGCACGAGCTTCATCCAGCGTTACCTGCAGATCGGCTACAACCGCGCCGCGCGCATCGTCGAGCGCATGGAGCGTGAAGGGGTCGTCAGCCCGGCCAACCATGTCGGCAAGCGCGAGGTGCTGGCGCGCGACATCGACGATCGGGAACGTTGACCGTGAGCGGGATCCCTTCTCGATCGCGGCGAAACGTTCTCCGCCTGGCCGCCGGCGGCGCGCTCGCGGCCACGCTGCCCGGCTGCTCGATTCCGGATCGCGGCGAGCCGGTGCCGCTCGGCCGAACCGCGGATGCGAGCGTGCTCGGCCTGAAGAACGAGCGCTTCTTCCCGGCCTCGGGTGCGGGGCCGATGGAATCGGAGTTCATGGCCGCGATGCTGCGGCAGTTCCGGGCGCGCGGCTTGAAGGGCCCGCAGGAGATGCCGCAACTGCAGTTTCTGGCCATCTCCGGCGGTGGCGAGAACGGTGCTTTCGGGGCGGGCCTCCTGTGCGGCTGGACGGTGCAGGGCAGCCGGCCGGTGTTCGACCTGGTCACCGGCGTCAGCACCGGCGCCCTGTCGGCGCCCTTCGCTTTCCTGGGCTCCGACTACGATCCGCAATTGAAGGCTGTCTACACGGCGACGAAGTCGAGTGAGATTCTGTCGAAGCGAGGCTTTTCGGCCGCCCTGTTCAACGATGCGATGGCCGACAACGAGCCGCTTTACAGGACCATCTCCGGCTACATGGACGAGAAGATGATCCGCGACATCGCCGCCGCCTACGACAAGGGACGCCTGCTGTTCATCGGCTCGACCGACCTCGATGCGCAGGTGCCGGTGATCTGGAACGTCGGCGCGATCGCGAAGAGCGGCCATCCCAAGGCGGCCGAAACCATTTGCCGCATCCTGCTGGCGTCGGCGGCCATTCCGGGCGCGTTCCCGCCGACCATGCTCGACGTGACGCTGGATGGAAAGAAGTACCAGGAGATGCATGTCGACGGCGGAGCGTTCGCCCAGACCTTCCTCTATCCTGCGGCGCTCACCGAGAACCGCAACGAGCGCAAGCGCCGCGGCCTGCCGGTGATCGAGGCGCGTGCCTTCATCATCCGCAACGGACGGCTCGATCCCGAATGGGCGACGGTCGAGCGCCGCACCCTGGGCATTGCCGGCCGGGCGATCTCCACCATGATCGCGGCCTCGGGCTACAACGACGTGATCCGGATCTACAACATAGCCCTGCGCGACGGCATCGATTACAACCTCGCCTACATAGGCCAGGACTTCAACAAGGAGCTTACCGAGCCGTTCGAAGCCTCATACATGCGCGCCCTCTTCGACTTCGCGTACCAGCAGGCGGTGCGTGGCTATGACTGGGCGAAGAAGCCTCCAATACTTTGATCGACGGTCGCGCTTGCAGGTCGGGCGATTTGGGTTACCTTCGCACAAAGGGGGCGACGCCAGCGGGACATGACTGATAGCAAAGAGGCGGCACCGTTGCCGACGGCAGCAGTTCGTCGCCGCCGCCGAATTCCGCTGGTCTGGATCGTCCCCCTGATCACCTTGCTGATCGGCGCCTGGCTTGCCTGGGACACCTTCTCCAAGCGCGGGCCGACCATCACCATCAGCTTCGAGACCGCCGCCGGCCTGACCGCCGGCCAGTCTCAGCTCAAGTACAAGAACGTCGTGATGGGGACGGTGAAGACCATCGCCGTCGCCGCCGACCAGTCGCATGTCGTGGTGACAGTCGAGACGACGCGCGAGGCCGAGCCGCTGCTGCTCGACACGACGATCTTCTGGGTCGTCAAGCCGCAGCTCTTCGCCGGCAACATCACTGGCCTCGATACGCTGCTGTCCGGCTCCTACATCGGCATGCGACCGCAGCTGACGGCGACCGGGCAGGCCAAGCGCGACTTCGTCGGCGAGGAGGACCCGCCGATCCTGCAGGCCTGGGCCAAGGGCACGGTCTTCAAGCTGCAGACCCACCGGCTGGGATCGATCAGCCTCGGCTCTCCGGTGTTCTTCCGCGATCTCGAGGTCGGCATGGTGCTCGGCTGGGATCTCGTGACCCTGGCCGAGAACGTCACCATCCACGCCTTCGTGCGCGCGCCCTACGATCAGTACGTCCTGCTCGATACGTCGTTCTGGAACGCCTCGGGGATGAACATCAAGTTCGGTGGGGAGGGCATCTCCATACAGGTCGAATCGCTGCGCGCCGTGCTGCTGGGCGGCATCGCCTTCGACACACCGTCGGACTCCAAGCAGGCGCGCGCGCCTGATCACGGGACCTTCCACCTCTATTCGAGCCGCGAGGCGGCACGCACCGCGGGCTTCGGCCATCAGCTGCAGCTCCTCTCCTATTTCCCCGGTTCGGTCGCCGGCCTGGCGATCGGCGCAGATGTGACCCTGTTCGGCCTCAAGGTCGGCGAAGTCACGAGCGTCGGCCTGGTCTACGATCCGGCGAAGGATCGCATCGTGGCGCCGGTGCACTACCGGGTGGAGGCCGACCGCGTCACTGGCATCGCCACGGTCAAGGGGCTCGAGCCGGGCAAGCTCGCCGAGGAGATGATCAAGCGCGGCCTGCGCGCCACCCTGGAGGCGCCGAGCCTGATCAGCGGCTCCAAGATCGTGGCCTTGCAGATGATGCCGGATGCGCCGCCGGCCGAGCTGAAGCGCGACGGCGACGTCTACGTCATCCCGGCCCTCGAGGGCGGTGGCTTCGACAGCATCACGCGGTCGGCCAACGAGCTCCTGACGAAGATCAACCGCATCGATTTCGAGGGTATCGGCAAGAGCCTCGCAGGTGCGGCGACCGGCCTCGACAGCACGATCAACGGGCCGCAGATCAAGGCGACCCTGGCGGCGCTCGAGAAGGCCATGATCGATGTCCAGGACATCGCCAAGAAGCTCGACCAGGGCGCCACGCCGGCCATGAAGCGGCTGCCCGAGATCGCCGCGCAGCTCCAGGAGTCGTTGACCAGGGCCAGCCGGCTGTTCGCCTCGCTCAATGCCGGTTACGGCGACGATTCGCGCTTCCGCCGTGATCTCGATCGCCTGCTGCCGCAGCTCACCGACACCGCGCGCTCGTTCCGCGCGCTGGCCGACCTGCTGTCGCGCCATCCCGAAGCCCTGATCAAGGGCCGCACCAATACGGGTAAGGAATGATCGCGATGGCTCTCGGCCGACGTCAGTTCGCAAGTCTCGCCCTGCCGATCGTGGCGGCGGCCTGCGGCAGCTCGCCCAACCCCAACTACTATACGGTGGTGACGCGGACCGGCCCGACCTTCTCGGCCGGCCCCAAGATCGTGGTCGTGAAGGACATCGGCCTGGCGAGCTATCTCGACCGCCGGGAGATCGTGCGCTCGTCCGAAGGCTACAAGCTCGACATCATGGCGAACGACTGGTGGGGCGAGTCGCTGGGTGCCATGCTGGCGCGCGTGCTCGTGATCGAGCTCGGCCAGCGCCTGCTCGGCAGCGCGGTCTATTCCGAAAGCGGCGCCATCTCGGTCGACGCCAATGCCTCGGTCGGCGTCAACGTCCAGCGGCTCGATGCCGACAAGGCGGGCACGCTCATCCTCAACGCCCAGGTCGCGATCGAGTTCAATCGGCCCAGGCGCATGGCGAACCGCAACTTCTCGATCGCCAAGCCGACCGCCACGCCGGACATTCCCGGCCTGGTGGCCGCGATCAGCGACGCAGTGGGCGAGCTGGCCGACGGTATCGCCACCCTGCTGCAGCCCTAGCCCCGTCATGGCAAAGGCCGTCATGGCAGAGGCCCACATGGCGGAGAAGGGCGCCGCCCCGGTCACGACCGCTCAGCTGCACGAATGTCCGGGCTGCGGCCTGTTCCAGATCGTGCCGGCGATGGCGGCCAACATGCGCTGCAACTGCCAGCGCTGCGGCACCTCGCTGCGCATGACCCGGGCCGAGCCGCTGAGCCATCACCTGGCGCTCACCTTCGCCTGCCTGGTGCTGTTCGCGGTGCTCTGGCTCGCCATGCTGATGAAGGTCTCGACCGCCGGCATCGTGCATGCGACCACGCTCCAATCGGGGCCGATCGAGCTGGTCGATCGCGGCTTGTGGCCGCTCGCCATCGCCGTCGCCTTCACGACAGCGCTTGCTCCGCTGATCAAGTTCCTGGGCACGATCTACGTCCTGATCGGCCTCAAGATGAGCGTCCTGCCGCCCAACCTGCGCGGCATCTTCCTGATCTCGCGGCGCATTGGCCTGTGGGCGATGCTCGAGGTGCTGCTGCTCGGCGTCTTCGTCGCCTACACCAAGCTGGGCGACCTGGTGACGATCGAGCTCGGCCCCGCGGTCTATGCGCTGGGGGTGCTCACCATCGTGATCGTGTGGGCCGAGCTCGCGCTCGATCCGCAGGCGGTGTGGGAGGAGATCGAGCGGCGTGGTCAGACCCATGCGCCGATGCCGCCGCGCAGCGAGACCGCGTGGTTCGTCGACATGCGTCCCGGCCTCGTCGGATGTGAAGGCTGCGGCCTGGTCTCCGTTCCGGCCGAGGGCGACGGTCACTGTCCGCGTTGCGGCTCGGCCCTGCATGAGCGCAAGCCGGGCGCCATCTCGCGCACCTGGGCCCTGGTCCTTGCCGCCTGCGTGCTGTATGTGCCGGCCAACGTCTATCCCGTGCTGACCGTGATCCAGCTCGGGGCGGGCCAGCCCAGCACCATCATGGGCGGCGTCGAGGAACTCCTCGCTTCGCAGATGTACCCGCTGGCGCTGCTCGTGTTCTTCGCCAGCATCCTGGTGCCGCTGTTCAAGCTGATCGCCTTGATGGCCATGCTGACGGCCGTCCAGCTGGCGCGGCCGGGCGCCGCGGCGGGAGTGCTGCTGCGCGAGCGGACGACGCTCTACTACATCGTCGCCTGGGTCGGGCGCTGGTCGATGGTCGACATCTTCATGGAATCGCTGCTGGGGGCGCTGGTGCAGTTCGGCAATGCCGTGACCATCGAGCCCGGCATCGGCGCGCTGGCCTTCTGCGCCGTGGTGTTCGTCACCATCTTCGCCGCCGAATCCTTCGACCCGCGCCTGATGTGGGACGCCGCCGGCCGCAACGCGCATCAGCCGTTGCCGTCACGGGGGCCGATCCGCGGAACTCCAGCGAGCGTCGCCAGCAATTAACTTGCTCACCCGCTGCAATTTTGTACACTGCGCTGCAAGGAAGAGAGATCGGTTTTCGACCGTTCCGTTGGGTTTTGGGTGGCTGTTTGTTGAGACGAAACGTCGAAGCCGTGTCGCAGGTCGTGTGTGGCGCCGCGACAATCGTTGCCCGCAAATTTGCAACCGAGAGTTCGCTCTAGACTAGGAGTGGCGTAGCCATGGCGTTTCCGATCGTGACGGCGCAGGAACAGATTGGTCAGCTCTACGTCGCGTATTTCGGCCGTGCGGCCGATCCGGTCGGTCTCGACTACTGGGTGACGCAGCTCAACGGCGGCCTGTCGTTGACGGCGATCGCCAACTCGTTCGCGGTGCAGCCCGAGGCGACGGCGCTGTACTCGTACCTGGCGGCGCCCGCGGTCGGTGACCCGGCAGCCTTCGTGAAGGCGATCTACAATGACCTGTTCAATCGCGATCCGGACGCGGCGGGCCTCGACTACTGGGTCAACCAGCTGACGGTGGCGAAGGTGCCGCCGGGCACGATGATCCTGAACGTGATCTCGGGCGCGCAGGGCGCCGACCTAACGACGATCCAGAACAAGACGCACGTCGCGGTCGACTACGCGCAGAAGTTCGTCAATGCGAACCTCACCTGGATCGCGATCGACAACACGGCCGGGGCGCAGGCGGTGGTCGAGCCGGTGACCAATGACCCGGCGACGGTGGTGGCGGCGATCGCCCGGACCGACGCGATCATCGTGCAGGAGCAGACCAACCCGCAGGGCATCTCGCTCGTGCCGAACGCCACGACCATCCTGTCGGGTGGCGCTTATGACATCGTGCTGCAGGCCGACCCGTCGCAGGCCAACAAGACGTTCCAGTACTCGATCAGCGGCATCCAGTCCTCGGAGATCCAGGGCGGCAAGCTGACCGGCTCGGTGGTTCTCGGGACCGACAGCAAGGCGACGATCCATATCGGCACGATCACCAACGCGGCCAACCTCGACACGCCGAACGAGACGATCAAGGTCACGGTCGGGCCGATCAGCACGACGACGACGCTGACCGAGGGCACGCAGACGGTGAGCCAGACCGGCCCGGTGAACGAGGGCCAGGCGTTCAACGTCTCGGTGGCGACGAGCAACATCGCGGCCGGCGCGGCCAGCGGGCTCGCGCAGAGCTACACGATCACCGGCCCGGGCATCGCCCACGTCCCGGTGGCGGAGCGCTCGGGCACGGTGGTGCTCGACCAGAACGGCAACGCGACGATCACGGTGCACACGCTGGCGACGCTGGCCGACAGCGGCACGACGACGGTGACGGTGACGGTGGGCAACGACGCGCCGGTCAACGTGATCATCAACGAGACGGCGGTGCAGCAGGTGACGCCGAGCTCGGCGACGATCCTGGAAGGCGCGCAGGTGATCTTCACGGTCACCACGACGGGCGTCGCGGGCTCTGCGGTGGCGGGCCAGGTCGAGAGCTGGGTGCTGAGCGGAGCGGGGACGTCGCAGGTCGACGGCCCGCTGTCGGGCACGATCGTGCTCGACCAGAACGGCACGGCGACGATCACGGTGTCGACGCTGGCGAACGTGCTGAACGGTCCGGCGCTGCAGAATCTCGCGATCACGATCCTGAGCGGTGCGGTTCCGACGGCGACCGGCTCGGTCGACATCTCTGAAGGCACGCAGACGACGACGAACAGCGGGCCGGTGAGCGAAGGCTCGGCGTTCAGCTTCTCGGTGGCGACGACGGGCGTGGCGACCGGCTCGGTCGAGGGCCGTGTCGAGGCCTACACGATCACGGGTCCGGGCCTGGCGCACATCCCGGCGGCGGAGCGCTCGGGCACGGTGACGCTGGATGCCAACGGCAACGCGACGGTGACGGTGCACACGCTGGCCGACCTCGCCGGGTCGGGCACGACGTCGGTATCGGTCCAGGTCGGCAACAACGCCGCCTCGACGGTGACGATCAACGAGACGGTGGCGCAGTCGGTGACGCCGAGTGCGGCGACGATTCTCGAAGGCGCGCCGGTGGTGTTCACGATCAACACCACGGGCGTAGCCGGCGGCGCGGTTGCGGGCCAGGTCGAGACCTGGACGCTGAGCGGCGGCGCCTCGGGCCAGGTCGACGGCCCGCTGTCGGGCACGGTGACGCTGGACACGAACGGCAGCGCGACGGTGTCGATCGCGACCCTGGCGACGGTGCTGAACGGCGTGTCGCCGCAGGACCTGGTGTTCACGCTGAAGAGCGGGTCGACGACGACGGCGACGGCGACGGTCAACGTGACCGAGGGCACGCAGGCGACGACCAACACGGGCCCGGTGAACGAAGGCTCGGCCTTCAGCTTCAGCGTGGCGACGACGAACGTGGCACCGGGCTCTGTGGCGGGCCGTGTCGAGGCGTACACGATCACGGGCCCCGGCCTGTCGCACATCCCGGTTGCGGAGCGCTCGGGCACGGTGACCTTGGATGCCAGCGGCAACGCGACGGTGACGGTGCACACGCTGGCCGATCTGACGGGCAGCGGCACGACGAGCGTGCAGGTGCAGGTCGGCAACAATGCCGCCTCGACGGTGACGATCAACGAGACGGCGACGCAGACGGTGACGGCGAGCCCATCCAAGATCCAGGAAGGCGCCTCGACGGTGTTCACCATCGACACGATCGGGGTGCCGGGCTCTGCCGTGGCCGGTCAGGTCGAGACCTGGACGCTGAGCGGGTTCGCGCTATCGCAGGTCGACGGGCCGCTGTCGGGCACGGTGGTGCTGGACTCCAACGGCAGCGCCACGGTGACAGTGAAGACGCTGGCGACGGTTCTCAACACGCCGCTTCATCCGCTGCTGGACATCACGGTGAAAAGCGGGTCGACAACGACGGCGACCGGTTCGGTGACGGTATTCGAGGGTGCCCAGACGACGACGGCACCGTCGGCGGTGACGGAAGGCGACGCCTTCACCTTCTCGGTGGCGACGACAGACGTTGCGCCGGGCTCGGTGGCGGGCCGGGTGGAGAACTATACGATCACGGGTCCCGGCCTGTCGCATATCCCGGCAGCGGAGCGTAGCGGCACAGTTACGCTGGATGCCAACGGCAACGCGACGGTGACGGTGCACACGCTGGCCGATTTCGGGCCGACGGGAACGACATCGGTCTTCGTCCAGGTCGGCAACAATCTCAGCTCGACGGTGGTGATCAACGAGACGGCGACGCAGACGGTGTCGGTGAACGGCAGCCCGAGCCCGGTGACGATCAACCAGGGCCAGTCGCTGACCTTCACGATCAACACCCAGGGCGTTGCGGGCGGCGCGGTCGCGGGCCAGGTCGAGACCTGGACCTTGACCGGCACCGGCATCAACCAGGTGACGGGTGGCGTGCTGAGCGGGACGGTGACGCTCGACGGCAACGGCAGCGCCGTTGTCACGGTCAACACCGACTTTGCGATCATCAACGGCCCGGCGACGCAGAACCTGGTGTTCACGGTGCGCAGCGGTTCGTTCGTGACGGCAACGCAGTCGGCGACGATCAACGAGTCGACTCTGACGGTGACGCCGCCGGCCGCCCCGGTGGTCGAAGGCCAGCAGGTGACGTACACGATCTCCGGTGCGGGCGGGCTCGCCCCGATTCCGAACGGCACGACGTACACCTACACGCTGTCGGGGGCGGCGATCGGCAACGTCATCCCGACGTCGCAGATCCATGGCACGGTGACGCTGAACAACAACACCGCCACGGTGGTGGTGAACACGCTGTCGAACGACCCGAGCGGTCTCACCAAGGGCCTGACGCTGACGATCGACCAGGTCCCGACGGCGACGGGCACGGCGCAGATCGCGGAGACGGCGCCGATCTCGTTCATCCTGACGACGGGCACCGACACCTTCGTCGGCAACCCGAACGGCAAGAACACTTTCTTCGCGGTGGCGAACTCGAACCCGCTGACGGCATCGAGCACGCTCGGCCAGAACGACAATCTCGACGGCAAGGGCACGACCGACGGGCCGAACACGCTGTTCCTGCAGACGACGGGCATCCTGCCGCAGCTGATCAACGCCTTCACGACCAACAACATCCAGATCTTCGACATCAATCCCGGGCAGGGCAGCACGGGCACGACGATCGACATGTCGAGCGTGTTCGGCATGACCCTGGTGAAGGACAGCAATGCCAGCGGCAAGCTGACCTTGCTCAACGTGACGGCGGGGACCGACGTCCAGCTGCTCAACCCGAGCGACGTCCTGGGCGGCACCGTCGACCTGGCGGTGCAGTACCAGAACAACGCCGGCAAGCCCGCAACTCAGACCCTGACTCTGGACCCGACGGTGAGCCCGATCACCGGTCTGGCCAACTCGCGCTTCTGGGTGAACGTGCCGCAAGTCACGATCACCTCGACCGGCGGCAACAACGCGACCGGCCAGATCAACGGCCTGATCGCGGTCAACGGCGCGACCAACGGCTTCGGCGCGACCGCGCTGACCAAGGTCACCATGCTGGGCGGGACGGACTTCGTGCTCGGCACGACCGGCTCGGGCCAGGCGGGACTGGCCTTCACCAATAGCGGCACAAGCTCGGACAACAACGTGCTCGACCTGACGGCCTTCACCGGGAAGTTCTTCGACGTCGGCGCTCCGGGCAGCTTCCCGGGCATCACGTCGGCCGGCGGCCTGACGATCAACTCGGGCACCGGCAACGGTGGCGTGGCGATCGACGGCGTCTATACGCCGGCGCCCGGCTTCACCGGCGGCACGCAGAACGGCAGCGCGAGCACGGTCACGGTGGGCGGCAACCTGGCGCTGAACATCGGCGGCGGCAATGTCCAGAACCAGGCGATGACGGCGGTCGGCTTCATTGCCGCCAACGGCACGCCGCTGGGCGGCGCGGCCGGTGGCCTGCTCAACAGCAAGATGGTCACGACCGGCCTGGGCAGCCGCCAGGACTACCAGGGCTTCAACGGCGGCCTGACCGGCTCGATCACGACCAACAGCGGCTTCCTGGGGATCGGCAGAGGCACCCCCGTGAACGGCGTGATCAACGAGAAGATCGAGACCAACCTCGGTCAGGCGGTGATCGTCGGCGGCAACGGCAACGTGACGCTCGACTTCTCGAACGGCTCGCTGGTCACGCAGACCGGCTTCCATGGCGCGTTCTCGGGCCCCGGCACGCAGGACTCCTTCACCGGCGGCACGGCGACCAACACGCTGATCGTCGACCCGATGATCAACAACCTGACCAACCCGAACGGCGAAGGCAACGCGACCGGGGTGCAGAACATCACCCTGCAGTCGCCGAACGGCACGCCGTGGGGCGGCGTGGCGATCCCGGGCGTGGCCACCAACGTGCTCGACCTGGGGCTGCTGAACCTCAACAGCAACTTCATCGGCATCAACACCGGCTTCGCGCAGACCATCAACATCAACGGTCCGTTGCTGTCGGGGGCGGGTAACGGCCAGACGTTCAAGGATGCGGTGTCGGGCGACCTCTTCGTGCTCGACAACAGCAAGACGGCGGGCGCCGGCGGCAGCATGAAGGGCCAGGTGATGGCCTTCGACTTCGCGCTGCCGAATGCCAACAACGCGCTCAGCCTGACGATCAACAACATCAACAACAACGGCGGGGCGCCGTCGCTGGTGCTGCGCGACTTCGAGGCCGGCGGCGGCCAGCAGAACCCGGTCACGGGGTTGAATCTGAGGGCCAACCGCAACGGGGCCTTCGTCGACACCAACAACCTGATCACGCTCGACAACCTGAACCGTCTGGTGGCGCTCGACCTCAAGGGCACGGCCAACGACTTCACCAACGGCTCGGGCATCTGGACGATCGGCGCGATCGGTGGCGGCGGGACGCTGACCACCATCACCGGCGGCAACAGCAACTTCAACATCGCGGCGCTGGCGGCGGCCTACATGAGCGCGGTCGGCGGCACGATCACGCTCGGTAACGGCGCCAACACCTTCGCGGCCAATGCCGGCAACTGGACCATCACCAGCGGGCTCGTCCCGGGGGGCGGCACGGCGGGCGACAGCGGCAACAACGTCGCGACCCTGAATCCGGGTCTCGGCAACCTGCACATCGTCAAGACCGGCGGCGGCGCCGACACCTTCACCATCGGCAACACCGGTGGCCGGGTCGACATCGCGAGCGGTGCGGGCAACGACCTGTTCCTGTGGAACCAGGCGGGCATCTTCCCGGCGCTGACCTCGGCGCAGAAGGTCGATGGCGGCACGGGCCGTGACGAGTTCCGGCTGGTCGGCGGGGCGCTGAACGAGAACGACTCGCTGTTCGGCCAGATCACGAACGTCGAGATCCTGACCATGGCGGCGGGCAAGTTCAACAACAGCCTGTTGATGAACTTCTTCGCCAACGGCTCGGGGCTGGACACGATCAACACCACGGGCGGCGGCTCGAGCAACTCGTTCTTCGAGGGCACGGGCTTCACCAGCAGGATGACCTACAACATCGCCGACGGTGACACCGGCTTCGACCGGATCTTCGTGGCGGCGATCCCGTCGGGCACCAACTCGATCACGGTGAACGCCACGACGGCGGGCTACAACACGGCCTTCGAGTCGGGCCTGTTCACGGCGGCGATCAACCCGGGCACGGGCCTGGTCGACAAGTCGGCCCTGATCGGCAACCCGAACGCGGCCAACACGCTGGGCCTGATCGCCGATGGCGGCATCGCCAACGTGTTCTCGCTGGGCGGGTTCGGCACGTTCGACATGCAGACCGTCAAGGGCGTGTTCGGCGGCAACGGCGTCGGCGAGATCGTGTTCCTGGCGAGCAACCCGGCGACGGGCACCAGGGTGACGACCGTCGACCTGAGCGCGGTCGCGGGTCCGACGCAGGTGTGGGCCAACGGCAGCACGCTGTCGGAGACCATCACCGGCGGCGTCGGCGCGACCGATACGCTGCTCGGCGGCTTCGCGGCCGACAGGATCACGGCCAAGGGCACGGGCCCGGGGGCCGGCTCGAACGTCATCTGGGGTGGCGGCGGCGCCGACACCGAGACGGGCGTGGCCGGCGGGCAGTTCGACACTGTCGGCACCGTGTTCCTGATCAACGCGCAGAACGAATCGCCCGGCGGCCCGCAGCAGACGCCGACCGGGATCGACGTGTTCATCACGAACTTCCACAGCAACACCGATACGCTGCTGGTCAACCCGGCGATCCAGGCCGCGGCGATCAAGATCCCGACGTTCCTCGGGACGGCGGCGAACTACGGCCAGGCCCTGGCTCTCCTGTCTGGCGGCGGCGCCCTCCAGACCCAGGCGGTGTACCAGGCCGACATCGGCGCGATGTGGGTCGACCTCGACAACAACGGGTTGCTGAACGCGCTCGATCTCGAGGTGTTCATCACCTTCGCGAGCCCGGGCTTTCAGGGGGGCTCGATCAACTTCGGCGACAAGCTGGGGCTGTTCACCGGCGTCGACGTCGCCAACTACATCGCGGGCGTTCTCAACCCGGCGGCCAACGTCGTCTACTCGGGCACGCTGCTGCCCGGTCAGTTCCTGTTCGCCACCGGTCCAGGCAACAACGACACGTTGGCCCTGAACAACGGCAATGTGGCCAATGGCATCCTGGTCGGCTTCGAGAAGCTCGACTTCTCGTTCAACGCCACCGGCACGCTGTCGGTCAACCAGTGGAACGCGTTCTTCCCGCAGATCACCGGCCAGGGCACCAACACGGCCTTCTTCCTGGACGGCATCGATCCCGTGAAGGGCAACTCGATGACCACGGTCGCGGGGGTCGAGAGCTACGACTTCTCGGGGCTCGGCTACGGCATCACGATGACGACCCCCGGCTTCAACGGCGGGCTGCCGGAGCAGGGCGCGGGGTTTGTGATCGGCACGGGCAAGGACGACACGTTCAACGTCCACGACACGGAGCTGAAGGCCGGCTTCACGATCGACGGCAAGGGCGGCACGGACACGCTGAACCTCGACGCCAACGTGACGTTCGGCACCTTCTTCGGTCAGATCGGCGACGCCGGCGCGACCAACGCGGTGGTGCTGAACGTCGAGACCCTGAACCTGCTCGATGCGGCGAACAATGTCGGCTTCAACGCCGGCACGCAGTTCACCAAGGTGGTCGGCGGCGCCTTGCAGGACATCATCCGCGATCCCGAGAACCTGGCCGGGGCGTGGTCCGTCGACGTGATGGGCGGAACCGGCTTCAACACGAACCTGATCCAGATTCACAACGCGGCGACCGACCTCGGCGTCGGCAAGATCGCGGCGACCGGCGGCAATGTCGGGTTGGATATCGCCGTCGGCGGTACGTCGAACACGACGATGACGTTCGAGCAGTACTCGCTGTTCGAGGCCTCGGCCTTCACCTCGTTCATCCCTCCGTTCTTCTTCTTCGGCATCCAGACGTCGAACGGCTCGAGCTTCGGCAACACCACCATCACCTTCTCCAACCAGGTGACGGGCGGTGCGGTGCTCGACGACGATGTCGGGAGCTGGATCTTCAAGTCGGTCCTCGATGACACGTTCACGTTGGGCGACAACGACCAGAACATCGACGTGAACGCCGGCGGCGGCAAGGATACGGCCATCCTGAACCTCGGCGGCCAGTATGACGGGACGTTCAAGGGCAGTGCCGACGACACGCTGCGCTTCGCAGCCAACGTCAACATCTCCGGCATCAACGGCGGCGGATCGACGACGTTCGGCCAGGCCGACTTCACCGACGGCAACCGCACCGTCACAATGACGTTCGAGCAGCATAATGGCTTTGCCCAGCCGTTCCTGAGGACGGCCGGCACGCAGACCATCAACCTGACGAACGGCGGCACGGCGACGGGCGATGCCGGGATCGAGAGGTACAATCTCAACACCGTGGGCGGCGCCAAGGACGATGTCTTCACCGTGGCGCCGGACAACGTCAACCTGACGACCGGCTCGCAGAGCGTGAACTTCGGCAACGGCAACGACACGGTCGTGTTCGGAACCGGCAAGTTCAGCGGTAACATGACCAACATCGGCAACGCCGGTGACACGACGCGGTTCACGGGCAATGCCGACGTCTCCGGGGTCAATGGCGGTGGCGCCATCACGCCGGGCTCGGACTTCCAGAACGCGTCGCGCAACGTGACCATGACGGTCACGCAGCACAACGTTTGGCAGCCCTTCGGCAACACCGGCGGCACCCAGACCATCAATCTGGTCAACGGCGGCACGACGATGGGCGACGCCGGCATCGAGAACTACTTCCTGGTGACCGGTGTTGGTCTGTCGGCCTACAACTTCACCGTGCCGAGTGGTCTGGGCAGCCAGAACGTCACCGTCACGGGGACAGGTGCGCAGGACACCATCCGCTACGGCGGCAGTGCGACCTTCTCGGGCGGCCTCACCGGCTTGAGCAAGGCCGATGGCGACATCGTGCAGTTCTTCGGCAATGCCGACATCCAGGGTGTCAACCTTGGCGGCGTCCTCAACGCCAAGTTCGCCAACTTCAACAGCACCGCCCAATCGGTGACGATGACGCTGGCGCAGCACAACGACTTCTCGCAGCCCTTCACCGGCACGACGAACACGCAGACGATCACGCTGAAGAACTCGGGCGTCGCCATCGGCGACGGCGGGATCGAGCAGTACATCCTCGACAACGGCAACGACACCTTCACGGTTGCCAAGGATAGCGGTGCGTTCAAGCAGAACGTCGATATCAGCTCCAGCGGTAGCGACATCCTGGTGTTCCACAAGGGCACGTTCACCGGCATCTTCGCCGGCGTCTCCAACAACGACACGCTGAAGTTCACCGGCAACGCCGACATCTCCGGCGCGACCGGCCTTGCCGTCGCCGGCGAGACCTTCGACTTCATCAACGCGCCCAGCTCGGTGACGATGACGAACGCCCAGCACAACGCGGCCGCCACGCCGTTCTCCAATACGGGGGGCACGCAGACCATCACGATCACCGACGCCGCCAACATGACCGGCGATCCAGGGATCGAGAACTACTTCCTGCAGAGCGCCGGCAACGACGGGTTCAGGCTCCAGCCTGACAACGGGGCGTTCAAGCAGAACGTCGCCTTCAACAACGGCGGCGCAGACGCGGTCCTCATTGGCAACGGCACCTTCACGGGCAACGTGTCGGGCTTCGTCAAGGGCACTGGCGACTTGGTCGGCTTCCAAGGCTCCACCGTCGTCGACGTCTCCGGCATCAATGGCGGTGCCGCGTTCAACGCGAACATTGCCGACTTCTTCGGTTTCTCCCAGACCGTCAAGATGACGCTGGCGCAGCACAACGACTTCGACCAGCCGTTCGTTGCTACGGCTAGCACGCAGACCATCGTGCTGACAACCTCCGGCACCGCGACGGGTGACGGCGGGATCGAGAACTACGTCCTCGCCTCCGGCGACGACACCTTCACGGTCGCCAGGGACAACGGCGCCTTCAAGCAGAACGTCGACATCAGCTCCGGCGGCAACGACACCCTCAACTACAACAGCGGGAACTCCGTCTTCACGGGCAACCTCGTGGGCGGTGGTGCCGGCGACACCGTGCAATTCACCGGCATCGGTGGCGGCACGGTCGACGTCAAGGGTGTCAACGGCGGTGCCAAGATGGGCCCGAAGGCGGTGAGCTTCAGCAACACCGCGGTCGACGCCACCATGACGGTCGTCCAGCATAACGACTTCACCATCCCGTTCACCAACACCGGCAACGGTGGAGGCACGCAGACCATCCGCTTCTCGACCGACGGCACCGTGACCGGTGACATCGGCATCGAGCAGTACTTCCTGGGCGCGGACGGCACGAACACCAACAACTTCACGGTCGGCATCATCGGCCAGAACGTGACGGGCCTGGGCGACAACGACGCGGTGATCAACCCATTCGGCGGCCTCTCGGGCGTGCTGAAGGGCGGCGGAAACACCGCGACCGGCGACACGCTGATCCTCGGCGCCGCCAACACGACGCTGGCCGCGGGCAGCGGCGAGTTCGAGAACCTGACGCTCACCGTGACCAACGGCACGCTGACCTCGGACCGCGCAGCCCACAACGACTTCACCGGCGTGATCAACGCGCCGGGCACCAACAACACCTACACCGTGAACGACAATGTGGGCGGCACCCTGACGGGCCTGGCGCAATTCGAGAATTACACCCTGGTAAGCACCGTCTTGGGCTTCGCCTTCACCATGACCAATGCCCAGACGGGCACGATTACGGGCAGTGCTCAGAACGATTTCATCACAGCCACCGCGGCCCAGGTTGCCGGTGCGGTGTTGATCGACGGCGGCGCCCACGGTATCGGTGGCGACTTCCTGATCATCACCACCGATGCGGGCGGTCTCAACCTCAACACCAAGACCGTCAACATCGAGAACTACTCTCTGAGCGCCGGCTCGACCACGAACGTGGTCGGCGCCAACGGCAACAACATCACGACCGCCGCCGTCGGCAACACCATCTTCACGATGGGAAGCGGGGGCCAAACCTACATCGGTGGTGCGGGTGGGTTTTCCGGCATCGACCAGGTGACGTTCAACGTTGGCAGCGCCAACATCAGCACCCAAGATGGAAACGACATCGTGACCTCGCTGGTCGGTGGTGCGATGACCGGGACCCTGGACGGCGGCGCCGGCATCGACACCTTGTCGCTGTCCAACGGCGACAACCTCTCCGCGGGCACGGTGCAGAGCTTCGAGACCCTGGTTCTCGCCAACAACGCCTCGGTCACCATGACGGGATCGCAATACAACCAGTTCACCTCGCTCGGGGCAGCGCCGGGCAACAACACGATCACCGTCGTGACCGACGCCTTCACCGGTACGACGTTCAACGGTGTCGAGAACTACGTTCTGACAAGCGCAAGTAATTCCTACAAGATAGACGCCGACAACCAGACGATAACGGACACTTTCGGCGTTTTTGCTCTCGGCGTAGCCACCTTTGTAGGTTTCCATAGCAACGTGACTCTGTCCGTGGGCACCCTGCTGCACTACATTGTCTTCGACACCGACGGTGGTGCCAATCACGTGTTCAACTTCGGTCCGAACAACGATGAACTGCATTTGGCCGGAGGGCACACGGGGCTCAACGTGAGCATGGGCGACAGCGACGATCTACTCGAGGTGACGGGGATTGCGTCCGGTACTCTCGACGGCGGTCAGGGGTTCGACACCATGACGCTCAACGATTCTGCTGACATCAGTGTTGCGATTGTAGTTGATATCGAGCAACTGGGCGTGGCCGCAAATGCCGCCATCAAGATGAGCGCGGCGACATGGGACCAATTCGTGGCTGCGAACGGCAGCTTCACACCTGGGCACTTCGTCGGCGGCGCTTTGGGAGTGGAGACGGTCACGCTCACCACCACCACGGTGAACACGACCGCCTACACGGATCCTCGCATCGTGGAGAATTACGTCCTGTCGAATTCCGGCGACGACTTCTTCACGGTCAACCAGTACGTCAACGGCTTTGTCTACAACACCAGCCTCAATGTGATTGCGGGCGGAAACGACTTCATGACGTTCAACGATGTCGCCGCGGCACCGACTGGCAACAACGTCAGCACCAACGTCATCGGTTTCACCAGTGGTAGCGGGGCCGGGTTCGATACCCTGGCAGCCAAACTCAGCGGCGCGCCGGTGTCCAACGCCGGCTTCTACAACATCGCGACGGCCAACACCGACATCAACGGCAAGGCGGCCGGCACGGCCTTCACCGTCGCTTCCTCGGTGGCGACGATCGTCGGCGCCTGGAGCCAGGCGGCGGCCCAGACCGCCCTCGATACGGCGATCCAGATGGTCGACACCGGTACCTACACGATGACCGTCTACAACGGCGCGAGCGCCGACGTCATGATCGTGAAGATCGTCACGGCCAATACTCTGACCGATGCCCAGATCGACCTGGTGGGCGTGCTGCAGAATGTCGGCGTCAACACCCTGGTGGCGCAGAACTTCTCCTGACGCAGGGCCCTCGACCGGCTACGGCCTCCAGCGCAGGAAGTTGGCGATCAGGCGCAGGCCGGTCGCCTGGCTCTTCTCGGGATGGAACTGGGTGCCGGCAAAGTTGTCCCGGCCGACCATGGCGGTGATCGGGCCGCCATAGTCGGTCAGCGCCAGGACGGTCTCGGGCTGCCTGGCCTCGAGCTGGAAGGAATGGACGAAATAGGCGTGATCGCGCGGCGCAATGCCCGCCAGCAGGGCATGCGGGGCGAGATCGCTGAGCTCGTTCCAGCCCATGTGCGGGATCTTGAGCACCGGGCCGGCCGACCCGCGCCGGGGGTCGATGCGCACCACGTCGCCGGCGATCCAGTCCAGCCCGGCATGCACGCCGTACTCGACGCCTCTGGTGGCCATGAGCTGCATGCCGACGCAGATGCCGAGGAACGGCTTGCCGCGCTCGACGACCTCGCGCTGCAGGGTGTCGACCATGCCCGGCACGCCATAGAGGCCGGCGCGGCAATCGGCGAAGGCGCCGACGCCGGGCAGGACGATGCGGTCGGCGGCGGCGACCACGTGCGGGTCGGCCGTCACCAGCACGCGATCGTCCAGGCCACTCTCGCGAGCGGCCCGTTCGAAGGCCTTGGCGGCGGACCGCAGGTTGCCGGAGCCGTAATCGACGATGGCGACAGTCATGGAAATCGCTCTGGGCGAGTGGGTTGCGTCAGAGCACGCCTTTGGTGCTGGGCACCGCCGAGGCCTGCCGCGGGTCGATCTCGATCGCGGTCCGCAGCGCCCGGGCGAGGCCCTTGAAGCAGCTTTCGACGATGTGATGGTTGTTCTCGCCGTAATGGTTCCAGACATGCAGCGTGAGCCCGCCCAGCTGGGCGAAGGCCTGGAACCACTCCTTGAACAGCTCGGTGTCCATGGTGCCGAGCTTGGGCTTGCTGAACGACACCTTCCAGACGAGGTAGGGCCGGTTGGACGCATCGAGCGCCACCTCGGTCAGGGTCTCGTCCATCGGGATGTGGGCGGCGCCGTAGCGGCGGATGCCGGCGCGGTCGCCCAGCGCCTTGGTCAGGCACTCGCCCAGCACGATGCCGCTGTCCTCGGTCGTATGGTGGTAGTCGATATGCAGATCGCCTTCGGCGCGCAGCGTGATGTCGATCAGGCTGTGGCGGCTCAACTGCTCGAGCATGTGGTCGAGGAAGCCGATGCCGGTCCTGATGTCGTACTTGCCGGTGCCGTCGAGGTTGATCGCCGCGGAAATGCGCGTCTCCTTGGTGGCGCGCGCCACGAACGCCCGCCGTCCGCCCTGTCCGGGGGTGACGAGGATCTCGGTCGCGGCCTCGGGGGCCTTCTTCCTGGCCGGGCGGGCCATTTCTGCAGTCCTTTCGCCCTGGGATCGGTGCCGGGCGCCCCGTTCATACAGGAAGGCGCGCCGCGCGGTCGAGCGCGACACGCGTCAGAATGACGCCCAGCAGCACGACCAGCCCGCCCAGGAGGCGGGCCGGGGTCAGCGGATCGCCGAAAAAGGCGGCCGACAGCCCGACCCCGGCGATCGGGATCAGGTACATGTAGACCATGACCCGGCTCACCCCGAGCCGCTCCAGCCCGACGGTCAGGCCGAGGAAGGCGACGCCCACGGGAAAGATCGCCGTGTAGAGCCAGTAGCCCAGCAGGCGGTCGTCGAGCCGGCCGAATTCCCCGGGCGAATCGAACAGGAGCGCGATCGGCATCAGCAGGAGCGAGCCGATCAGGGTGGTCCAGGCCATCACCGGCAGCGCCCCCAGCCGCAGATTGTAGGGCGCGCCGCGCTCGACATAGAGCGCCCAGGCGAAGGCGGCGAGCAGCCACAGCCCGACGCCGTCGAGGCTGCCCGGCGACAGGGTCCAGGCGCCGAGCGAATTGTTGACCACGACCACGACGCCCGCGAAGGCGATCGCGATTCCGGCCCAGCCCAGCGCCGGCAGTCGCCGGCCGCCGAACCAGGCCAGGATGGCCGAGAAGGCGGTCGTCGTCGTCATCACGATCGAGCCGACGGACGGCGCCGTGCGCGCCATCGCCAGTCCCCAGCAGGCCTGGAACAGCCCGACGCCGACCAGCGACAGGATCACCATCGGCAGCCAGTCGCGCCGGCGGAGCGCGATCGGCCGGCGCAGCACCACCAGCGCGGCGAGCAGGAACAGGCCGGCCACGAGATAGCGCGAGGCGCTGTAGAGCAACGGGCTCATGACCGCGAGCACGTCCTTGGCGAAGGGATAGCTCGAGCCCAGCAGCATGGTGGTGGCGATCATCACGGCATCGCCGGTGAAACGAGAAGGCTTCGCGGACAAGCGCCGATCCTACCAAGATCGCCGGCCGATCTCATGTTCCGCCATCTCACGTTCCTCCCCAACGCTTGCGTTGGGGAGGTGCCCCCGCAGGGGGCGGAGGGGTCATGAGCGACACAGGCGATGGTTGAATATATATCATGCAAGCGCCAGCGATCCGCGATTTGATTCCTGTCCGATTCATGTCGCTCGCCTGGACTGAGGCTCATGACCCCTCCGCCCCCTTGCGGGGGCACCTCCCCGCGCTTCGCGCAGGGAGGGCGACATGAGTTGTATCCGCGCCAAGGTGGCGCATCCCGCGGCGAACGCGGGCTGGGTACCGTCCTTCCGTCAGCAACGCGCCGAAGGGGGTTCGTCGTGATGCGCCTCGAGAACGGATGGAAAGTCCTTCAGCACGAGATTCTCGGGCCGCCGTCACCCGTCCGCCGCGCGACCGATGATCGAGGCTCGAGGCGACGATGAAGGATCATTTCCATCTGGCCTGGTTCCTGTCCCAGGGCTACGGCCCCAAGACGTGGCGTTCGCAATGGCCGGGCAGCGCCAGCGACCTCGCGCGCTGGATGATGCCGGATCTCTTCATCGACCTCGCCAAGGGGCTCGATCGCTGCTGCTTCGACTACATGATCATCGAGGATTCCTCGATGGTGCCCTATACCTACAAGGGCACGCACGACGCCTATCTCAAGTACGCCGCCAGCACGCCCAAGCTCGATCCCGCCGTGCTGGTCTCCTACCTCGCCCCGGCGACCAGGACCTTGGGCCTGGTGCCGACGCTCTCGACCAGCGAATACCCGCCGTACTTGATGGCCCGCCTGGTCAATACGCTCGACCACGTGACGGAGGGCCGGATCGGCTGGAACTGCGTCACCAGCAGCAACGACGGCGCGGCGGAGAACTACGGCCGCGACAAGCACCTGCCGCACGACGAGCGCTACGACGTGGCCGACGAGTTCGCCGACGTGGTGACCCGGCTGTGGGAAGCGTGGGAGCCCGACGCGGTGGTGCTCGACCGCGACCGGTCGCTGTTCGCCGATGGCGGCAAGGTCCATGCGATCCATCACGACGGCAAGTACTTCAAGGTGCGCGGGCCGCTGAACGCGCCGCGCTCGCCGCAGGGCCGCGTGCCGATCTGCCAGGCCGGCGGCTCGCCGCGCGGCCAGGCCTTCGCCGCGCGCTGGGCCGACACCATCATCACCAACGCGCTGAGCGTCGAGGCCATGAAGACGTTCCGCCAGGACGTGCGTCGCCGTGCGGCCGGCTACGGCCGCGACCCCGACAGCATCAAGGTGCTGTTCCTCGCCTATCCGATCGTCGACACCACCGTGGAGGCGGCGCAGGAGCGCAAGCGCCGGCAGGCGGAAGAAGACAATCGCCACATCGACATGAATCTCTCCGGCCTGTCGCGGCTGACCAACATCGACTTCTCGAAGTTCGATCTCGACGAGCCGCTGCCGGAGGGTCTCACCACCAACGGTCATCAATCCTCGCTCGCCAACTGGATCGGCAAGACGCCGCGCATGCTCGCCACCGCCACCAGCAGCCGCCAGGGGTTCGAGCTGGTCGGCACGCCCGACAGCGTCGCCGGGCGCATGCAGGAGATCATGCAGGAGGTCGGCGGCGACGGCTTCCTGATCTTCAACACCTACTTCGACCGCCGCTACATCATGGAAGTGTGCGACGGCCTGGTGCCCGAGCTGCAGCGCCGCGGCCTGGTCCGCAAGGCCTACGCCCACAAGCACCTGCGCGACAACCTGCTGGAGTTCTAGCCCCCAGTTCCTCCCCCGATTGCGGGGGAGGGGCGGGTTCTCAAGCCTCGCTCCCCCGCCTGGTGACGCCGCGCAGGGTGAAGATCGCGGCCGCGGCCAGGACCGGCACCATGAACAGCGACACGGCGGCACCCAACGGGAGATTGCCGCCCATGATGCCGGTGAGAAACGCCGACGTGCCCAGCACCTGGGTCGTCCCCAGCGGGCCGCCATTGGTCAGCACGGCCACGATGGTGAAGCCGGCGAAGCCGCCGATCAGCGAGAAGATCATGGTGATGGCGATGACGTTGCGCATCATCGGGAAGGTGATGTAGCGCACGCGCTGCCACCAGGTGGCGCCGTCGATCGCCGCCGCCTCGTAGAGCTGCTCGGGCACCGATTTCAACGATGCCAGATACATGACCATGAAGAAGGGTGCGCCGAACCACACCGTCACCAGGATGACGGAAATGCGCGCCCAGCCGGGCTCGCCGAGCCAGCTGATGCGGTCCATGCCGAGATGCTCGAGGATCCAGTTCAAGGCGCCGAAGGTCGGATCGAGCAGCAGCCGCCAGCCGAGCACGCTCATGGCTGCCGGAATCACCCACGGCACCAGGAGCATGCCACGCCACTTGCGCTGGCCTTTGGTCGGGATGTTGTGCACCAGGTGGGCGGCCACGAAGCCGATGATCGCCTTCAGGACGACGGCGACGGTGGCGATCAAGCAGGTCTGGTAGACGACCATCCAGAACCGCTCGCGGCTCATCAGGAAGGCGAAGTTGTCGAGCCCGACGAACCTGCTCATGGTCCTGTCGAGCATCGACAGATAGATCGCAAAGCCTGTCGGATAGGCCACCAGCGCGAGGATCAAGGTGAGCAGCGGCAGGGTCATCAGGAAAGCGATGGTCGATCTGCGCCGCATCAGCCTGCGCAGGCTGCCGTAGCCGATCGGCTCTCGCGCCGGCCGCTGGCGACTCCGCGTGTCAGCCTGCACGTCGATCATGTGCCGCCGCATGCCGGCCTTTCATCGCGGAGAGCGGGCATGGCATGCACTGCCCGGGCTCAGCGCTGCCATGTGTCCTCGGGACCGGTCACTTCGCGGAAGCCGTTCACCGCGATGTTGCGACCCGCCGATACGCAAAGCATGTTGACCGAGATCAGGCCGGGAAACCTGTTGTCGTCGTTGCCGCGAAAGTTGGGCACTCGGACGTAGGGTGGCAGGTGCCAGTAGCACCGATATCCCATCGTCAGGAGCTGCTCGATCAGGGCCGGCGATTTATCCGCCCGGTCGTTCTCCGTGTAGATCATCGGTGCGTGTCGCCGGATCAGGTCGGCAGCCCCCCGGATGACCTCGACCTCCATGCCCTCGACATCGATCTTGAGCAGGTGGCAGGCCGGGAGGTCGAGGCTGTCCAGCTTGACCAGGGGCACCCGGTCGCCCGACCACTCACGGCCGAGCGACAGGCCGCCGAAATTGACGCGCTTCGAAGGATCGAGGCGCGGCACCGAGATGAAACCGTCGACGCTGCCGACCCCGGCCCAGCGCGGCTCCACGTGTTCCAGCCGGTTCAAGCCGAGATTTGCGCACAGGATCTGGAAGACGAAGCGCTGGGGCTCGAAGGCGAGGACGCGTCCGCGAGGGCCGACGCGCTGGGCGAGCGCGAGGGTATGCGCCCCGATGTTGGCGCCGGCCTCCACCACCGTCATGCCGGGCTGCAGGATCTGCTCGAAAACCTCGTCTTCCTGCTCGGAGAATTCCCCGTACAGGTCCAGCATCGTGCCGATGATCTCGTCGTTGGTGTTGTAGAGCATGACGCCGCGACGGCAGCGCCTGAGGCGCATGTAGTCGTTCTCGAACAGCGGCTTGTCGGCGGATGGATCGGTCATCAGGTGATTGTCATCACCCGGCGCCCCTTGTCACCCCCTGCGACCCTCGTGCGACCCTGGCGCGACGGCCATCTCAGCGTCGATCGGTGCGGCAGCTCTCTTCCTCGACGAGCGCGGAACCGAGCAGCGCCGAGAGCTCGCGCTCGATCTCCTCGAACACGGACCCCCACTGGCCGCGCGTCCGCTGCCTGAAAAGCCGAAGCGTCGGGTACCATGGGCTGTCGTGCCGATCGACCAGCCAGCGCCAGTCCGAAGCCTGCTTCAGCGCCACCCAGGTCCGCACTCCGAGCGCGCCCGCCAGGTGCGCGATGGCGGTGTCGGAGGTGATGACCAGGTCGCAGAGCTTCATGACGGCGGCGGTGTCGAGAAAGGCATCGGGGCCGGAGTCGAATTCCTCGCCCAGTGTCTCGACGCGCATCCCGGCCGGCAGGTTCGCGAGCTGTGCGAGGCCCTCGCCCTTGTGCAGGCTGATCAGTCGTACCTGCGGCAGGTGCGCAATCGGCCCAAGGTCTGAAACCGGGAACGAACGACCCCTGTCGACCTTGCCGGCGCGGCCCTGCCAGCAGATCCCGATCCTGAAGCCCTCGCGACCCAGCTGCTCCTTCCATCGGGCAACGCGGTCCGGCTCGGCGGACAGGTAGGGCACGGCATTTGGAATGCCCGCCAAATCGGTCTTGAAGGCCAGCGGCAGGCTCATCAATGGTGCCTGGCAGTCGAACGTCATCCGTCCGTCGACAATGTCGGCGAGGTCGACGAGCTCGATGATCCCGGAGAGACGCTTCATCAATCCGTGCAGCGGGCGCTGCGGCGCGAACAGCACCTTGGCACCCTGTGCCGCGAGCATGGGAAGATAGCGACAGAACTGGATCGTATCGCCGAGCCCCTGCTCCCAATGGATCGCTATCGTCCTGCCGGCGATCGGCTCGTCACCCAGCCAGAGAGGTTGCGCCAGGTCGCGCCGTGGCGTCGGAAACCCGTGGTACCGCCAACGCCATTCGTAGCCTCGCCATCCCTCGGCGAAGTTGCCGAGGCGCAGATCCAGGAGGCTCTTGTTCCAGCGCGCCGTGGCGTAGTCGGGCCGACGTTCGATCGCCGACTGCAAATGGTCCCTCGCCTCGGCGAAGCGGCCACACTCCGTCAGAATCTCGGCGAGGTTGTTGATTGCATGCAAATGATTGCCGTCGATCGCAATGGCACGACGGAAGGGCTTTTCCGCCTCCTCGTACCTGTTGGCGTCGCGCAGAAAGTTGCCGAGATTGTAGTGGTAGTCTGCCTTGTCGGGGTCGAGCTCTGCAGCGCGCCGAAAGCAGGCCTCGGCTTCGTCGAACCTGTCGAGATGCCGAAGCGCTGTACCGAGGTTGGTGTGGACCACTGCAAGGTGGGGCGACGCCTCCGCCGCCCGCCTGAAATGTTGCTCGGCTTCGGCGTATCGCTCCATCGTGAGGAGCAAGCTGGCCAGGCTGACGCGTGTCGCGACGGAATCCGGCTTGAGGTCCAGAGCCTTCTTGAAGCTGGCCTCCGAGCCAGCCAGCTGGCCCACTGAGCGTTGGGCATCGCCCAGGTAGGTGTGAACCTCGGGGTCGTTCGAATTCAACTCGAGGGAATGCCGGAGGGGGACCAAGGCCTCCTCGGTCCTGCCCATCGAGAGAAGTGCCAGGCCGAGACTCTTCCAACCGAAGGGGGAGAATGGATAGCTTTCGGTCAATAGCCGCGCCGCTTGCTCGAGCGCCGTGAACGACCTTGCCTCGAAAGCTTCGAGGAGCGGCCGAGCCTCCTCGGCAGAGGGGTCGATCGGCATCCCATCCGCGATCGCCTTCAGGGCAGCGGCATCGAGCCCGGCGTGCCGCGCCTTCTCGAGCGCGCGCCTCGCCTCCCGGATGCGCCTGCACGAGACGAGGGTGCCGATGTAGCCCTTCCAGATTGCCGCATGCCGGG
>JAXMCP010000041.1:0-60878 GCA_046349295.1 Reyranellaceae bacterium | reverse complement strand
CACCTGCTGCGCTGGAGCTAGAGCGACGCTCGGCCGACGGCTGGCCGCAACAATCTGCCTCCCTCGGGTACCAGATCGGCAGGGGTCCATGATGGGGCAAAGTCGATGATCCGAGCATGGTCGAGAGTTGCCATCGGAGCCTTGGCAGCCACGCTGACTGTCGCGTCAGCATCGGCACAAAGCGGCGGGGCGCTGCCAGCCCGCCTGAAAGGCCTCGTTGCGCCGACGACCTCGACACCGGCGGCCAACGCGACGCGCGATGTCCTGCAGCTCAACGTCTCGATGTTCGCGCTCTGCGACGCGGCGGCCAGGATCTTCCAGACCAACATCATGGCCAACCATCCGATGATCCTGGCGTCGCTGCTCGCCTATCGCACGCAGGTGAAGTCGGCGGTCGACGGCCTGAAGGACCTCCCCATGCAGGACTGCCCCACTGACGCGGTCGACCAGCCGCGGCGGCGGCTCGCCACGCAGGAGGGGCTGGAGCATGACGGCCACTGCCGACTCGAATTCCTGCGGGCAGTCGCCTTCCCACGATAGGACGAGCCGGTCGGCGAGCCCAGGCCTTTAGTGACCGACGCGACCGTCACCCCCGCTACGAAGATCGACAACGCCGCTCGGAGGACGTCTTCCAAGCCAAGAATTCGGCTCTCGACGGTGGCATCAATATCTCCGCCGGAATTCTTGCTTGGCCCGTTGATCTGCATCAATCTTCACCGCGGATTTGCGGTGATGAATAGCGGACAATGAGACCGTCAACCTGCCTCTCGACTCTTCTCCTGAGCTTGCTCGCGGCTGCGCCTCTGCAGGCGCAGGAAGGCGGCGATCCCCAGCATGGCCTCGGCCTGGCGCGCCAAGTGTGCTCGGAATGTCATGCGATCCAGGCACAGCAACTGCTGTCGCCCAATTCAAGAGCGCCGAGATTTCCGGACCTCGCGAACACGCCGGGCATGACCACGACCGCCCTGATGGTGGCGCTCACGACCCCCCATGCCGGAATGCCGATGTTCAGGCTGACGCCCGAGCAACGAGCCGACGTCATCGCCTACATCCTCAGCCTGCGACAGCCATCGGCGCGCTAGGACCGGTTCCGTTCGGCTGGAGCAGCCGAACGGAATATTCTCACTGGCACGTCCTCCTCAGCGCGCTCATTCCCGATTGGGCGGCGCCCTGCTCCATGGCGCGCCCCTAATGGAACCGCAAGCGGGCCCATCCAATCGGGAACACGCTAGCGCGAGAACACGATAGGCTTGTCATCATCGCCTCGCCCCTTGGCAAGCAGTTCCAGGTCATTCGGCCGGTCCCAGCAGATCTCCAGGAGATTCCCCTCCGTGTCGTGGAAGTAGATGCTTTTCTGGCCGACGTGATTGATCGCCCGCAGGATCGGGACCCCCTCCGGCCTGCAGCGCGAAGCAGGCGTCCCGCAGATCGTCCTCCGTCTCGACAGCGAAAGCCGTATGTCTGACCCCCCACCCGTTCATGCGGGTCTGGTCGACGGCGGACGATGCCAACGCCTCCGCGTTGGTGCAGGGGAACAGGTCGAGCGTGTTGCCGAGGCCGCCGATCGAGAGGAACACGCCGCCATGCTCGGAATCCTGTCGAGCACCTTGAAGCCGAGCATACGCGTGCAAAAGTCCTTGGACCGCTCGAGATCACGCACCGCGATCAAAGCGTGCCCCAGGCGCTGCTGGGCGCGCCATCCAACGACTCCGGTGCGCGAGTGCGCGTCTTACGCCGCTGTCGACTCCTGGGGTATCCAGCTCTTCGCCTCCCCGGCATAGATCGCGCCGGGATTGCCCCGCACCGTGGTACGCCACATCATGCGCTGCTCCTTGTCGGCGTCGTACCAGGTGGCGGTGTGGATCAGGCAGCGATTGTCCCACACCAGCACGTCGCCCTGGGTCCACTCATGGACGTAGGTGAACTCCGGTCGCGTGTAGTGGGCCATCAGTTCGTCGAGCAGTCGGGCACCGTCGCCGCGCGGGCCGGGCTCCATGCCGACGAACGGGCCGTCGAACCAGTCCATCTGGCCGCGCTCACAGAGATAGAGCGCCTTCTTGCCGGTGACCGGGTGGACACGTGCGACGGGCTGCTGTTGCGAGCGCTCGTGCGGTGAGAAGGGTCGCGGCGTGCGGCCGGCTTCGGCATCGCCGCGGCCGCGGCCAGTGCCCGGCTGGGCATGCAGGCCCTGCAGATTGTCCACCCTCGCCTTGAGCTCCGGCGAGAGGCCATCGTAGGCGAGCGTGCCCGAGGCGAAGATGGTCTGGCCGCGCTCCCGGGCCACAGGATTGACGGCGAAGAACAGCGAGATATCAGGTGGCGGCCGGCGATAGCTCTGGTCCGTATGCCAGCCGGTACGGTGCGGATACTGGACCGGCAGCTTGCCGTCCGATGTGAGCGGCGGCACCGGCCGTGCCGGCGGCGGGCGCGAGCCCGGCACCATGTTGGTCACCATGAAGATCTCGGGCACGGTCTCGTGCGCCATGGTGACCCGCGTCAGCAAGGTGCGGTAGTCCTCGACCTCCGGCCCGAACAGGTAGCTCATCTCGACCAGGAGCCGAGGTCGCCCGGCGATCTCGTTCAGACCCGGGATCAGCAGCAGGCCGCCCGAGTCGGCGAGCGCCTGCGGCAGCCCGTCCGGCATGCCTTTTGACAGAGGCTGCGCAAGGCTGACTGTTGCGCCGAAGGCTGCACCAGGCAACGGCGCGGCAATGTGGAAATCAGCGCCCATTCTGTACGTCCCGTTCCATTCAGACAGTGAATGTCGTGTGTCATGATAATTCAATTTTCATGCCGGCGATAACGAGCGCGCTCCGCCCAGAAATCGCTGAAGGACGACCCGTCGAGGTGCCCGCCGCGTTGCGCGCAGCGGCCAGGGCCAATCGCCCAATGAGCCGGACCCGATTGGGTTGGGTCGGCTGGACAGCTTCACCGTTATCATCAAAATGACCGGTGAGCGTGAGCTTGGCTGTCTGTCTCAGAGGTGGGATCGTGCTGTGACGCAAACGACGCGGGATTTCGAGGCGGATTCAGCCCCGGTGGGAATGTTCCAGGCTCCACTCGAAGCTCTCGAGCCTGTCGGTCGATGAGCGGGATCGAATGGTCGAGGCTGAAGGCCTCCGAGATCAAGGCACTGGCGGTGCGCAATGCCAGCGCCATCGTGCCGATCGGCGGCACGGAGCAGCATGGGCCGCATCTGCCCCGCGTGGTCGACTGGCGCTGCGTCCACGAGGTGTCGCGTCGCGCAGCCCGCCTCATGGAGAAGACGGCGCCGGTGGTGGTGGCGCCGAGCATCCCCTACGGCATGTCCGAATGGCGCCCAAGCTGTTGAACCCGGAGGAGCTGTCGCAGATGCACGGGCCGTATATCTCCGGGCTGGCGGCCATACCGACCGTCAACGAAGGCGTCTATCGCTGGCGCCAGCTTTCCAGCCGCTCGCCGATCGGCGTCATTGGCGATGCCTCGGCGGCCAGTGCCGAGAAGGGTGAGAAGTTGCTGGCCGCAATCTCGGCCGACGTCGCCGAAGCTCTCTTGAACGAACGCCTGTGGAGTGAACCGATTTGAGCACCGATTCCCGCGCCGCCGACGTGTCGGCGCTGAGCCGACTGATGGCCGATATCGATCTTTCCGCCAATGGCAAGGCCACCGGGTTCGTGCGCGTGCCGCATTCGGTGCACCGCTCGGCCTATGGCTGGATCCCGATTCCCATCGTGCGCATCAAGAACGGCGACGGCCCGTCCGTGCTGATGCAGGCCGGCAATCACGGCGACGAATGGGAAGGCCAGATCGGCCTCGGCAACCTGATCCGAGCGCTCGAGCCCGAGCACATCAAGGGGCGGCTGGTGATCCTGCCTTCCGCCAACTTCCCGGCCGCGATGGCCGGCCAGCGCACCTCGCCGATCGACGACGGCAACCTCAACCGCTCCTTCCCCGGCAATCCGGAAGGCACCATCACCCAGCAGATCGCCTACTGGATCGAGCATGCGCTGCTGCCGGGCTTCGACTACGGCTTCGATTTCCATTCCGGCGGCAGCTCGCTCACCTATATCCCGAGCGCGCTGGCCTCGCGGTTCGACGACCCGGCACGCATGAAGAAGGTGACCGGGATGCTGAAGGCATTCGGCGCCCCGGTGAGCTATGTCGCCTCGACACCGCAGGGCGGCGGCCGCACCTTCACCTCCGCGTGCTATCGCCAGGGCGTGCTGTCGATGGGCACGGAGCTGGGCGGCGGCGGGCTGGTGACACCGGGCTCGCTCAAGGTGGCGGAGGACGGCATGCGCCGCTTGCTCGGCCATATCGGCCTGCTGCAGGGCGCCGTGCCGGTGCCGACACCGACCCGCCTCACCGAGGTCGGGGGTGACGACTACTACGTCTACGCCTCCGACGGCGGCCTGTTCGAGCCACTGGTCGACCTCGGCGCCGAGGTCGCGGCCGGCCAGCCGGCGGCGCGCATCCATTTCCATCACACGCCGTGGCGCGAGCCCGATCTCCTGACCTTCAAGCGAGCCGGCCTGGTCCTCTGCAAGCGCGTCCCGGCCCGCTGCGAACGCGGCGACTGCCTGTTCCATCTGGCGTCGGATATCGCCGGATGAGTGCTCCTCATCCTCCTCCCCAGCTCCGCTGGGGAGGTGCCCCCGCAGGGGGCGGAGGGGTCATGAGTGACACACGAGAAGATTGAATATGCTTCATAAGCTTCGACTGCGGCTCATGACCCCTCCGCCCCCTGCGGGGGCACCTCCCCGCGCTTCGCGCAGGGAGGAGAACAAGAATGCGTGACGCTCTCGATCCCATCACCGTCGAGGTCATCGGCGCCGCCATGTCCTCGATCGTCGACGAGACCGGCGAGACGCTGATCCGCGCTTCGCATTCGACCAACATCAAGGAGCGGCGCGACTGCTCGACGGCCCTGTTCAACGCCCGCGGCGAGACGCTGTGCCAGGCCGAGCACATCCCGATCCATCTCGGCAGCTTCCTCGACCTGGTGCCGCACATCATGCGGCGCTACGCGACGCAGGACATCCGGCCGGGCGACGCCTTCATCGGCAACGACGCCTACGAGGGCGGCGGCACGCACCTGCCCGACATCGTGCTGGCCGAGCCGATCTTCGTCGACAACCGCCTGGTCGCCTGGACGGTCAACCTCGCCCACCACGCCGACTTCGTCGATCGCGGCCATGCCCACATCTATCAGGAGGGGCTGCGCATCCCGCCGGTTCGGCTGTGGCGCGCGGGCGAGTTGCAGAAGGACGTGCTCGACCTGATCCTGCTCAATTGCCAGGTGCCGCCGGAGCGCCTGTCGGACCTCAGGGCGCAGCGCGCCGCCAATCGCGTCGGCGTGCAGCGCTTCCATTCGCTGGTCGCCAAGTACGGTGTCGAGACGGTGCTGGGCGCGGGCGACGCGCTGATGGACTATGCCGAGCGAAAGATGCGCGCCGCCATCGCCGCGCTGCCCGACGGCACCTGGCGCTTCGAGGACGTGTTCGACAACGAGGAGGTGCCGCAGAACCTGCCGATGTCGGTCGAGATCACCGTCAAGGGCGACAGCATGGCGCTGGCCTTCGATGCGCCCGAGCAGCGCCGCGCCGGCATCAACATGACCTATACCGCCCTGCTCGCCACGACCTACTATGCGGTGAAGTCGGTGCTCGATCCGTCGATCCCGCCCAATGCCGGGCTGGCGCGGCCGCTCGCCATCACCGCCCCGCCGGGCAGCATCCTCAACTGCCTTCCGCCCGCCGCGGTCAACGGGCGGCTGCAGACCTGCCAGCGCATCGCCGACATGATCCTGGGCGCGCTGGCTCAGGCGGTGCCGGACCGTGTCATGGCGTGCTCCAACTCGGCCTGCACCGTCGCCTATTTCATTGGCAAGCGGCCCAATGACGGTTCGACCTGGGTCTATCTCGAGACGATCGGCGGCGGCAGCGGGGCCCGGGCGAGCAAGGACGGGCTCGACGGCGTCCACGTGCACACCACCAACACCTCGAACCTGCCGGTCGAGGCGCTGGAGATCGAATATCCGCTGACCCTGATGCGCTACGAGCTGGTGCAGGATTCGGGTGGCGTCGGCCGCTTTCGCGGCGGCATGGGGCTCCGGCGGGTCTATCAGGCGACGCACGATTGCCGGGTGCGCGTCGACGTGAGCCGGCAGCGCTCGAAGAGCTGGGGCCTGTTCGGCGGCGGCCCGGGGGCCCACGGCGCGGTCGAAGGCGGCCCCGGCGTGGTGTTCGAGGGCGATTCCGCCGTGCTCGCCGCCGGCCAGTGGTTCGCTGTCGTGACCCCCGGCGCCGGCGGCTACGGACCGCCGGAGGAGCGCGCGGCGGCCGATGTCTCACGCGATCGCGCCGAGGGTGTCATCGGCGCCGAGGTGGCAAGAGCCGCGTATGGTATGTGACAATTATGCTGCTCCCCTGTCAGACGGGGGAAGTGGCCCCGGAGGGCCGGAAGGGGAAAGCCTCACTCGAGATTCATGAAACTCCGACGTCGGAATTGGACAGATCTCGACTGTGGCCCTCCCCCTCCGCCCCTTCGGGGCACCTCCCCCGATGACGGGGGAGGAGAAATTGGGAGACGGCCATGACGTACTACGATCTAGGCGTTTACAAGCGTCCCGTCACGACGACCTCGCCGGAGGCTCAGCTCTGGTTCGATCGCGGGCTCAATTGGGTGTTCGGCTTCAACTTCGAGGCGGCGGTCAAATGCTTCGCCAAGGCGGTGGAGCATGATCCAAAGTGCGCCATGGCGCATTGGGGCGTCGCGTATGCCGCGGGGCCGAACTACAACCTGCCCTGGGAGCTGCAGGATCCGTTGAGCAAGGCCGCAGCGCTCGCGGCCTCCTACGACGCCATGCAGAAGGCGCTGGCCTGCGCCCGGAACGCGACGCCAGTCGAGCAGGCGCTGATCAGCGCATTGCCCGCACGCTATCCGCAGCGCGAGCCGATCGAGGACCAGAGCGGCTGGGACAAGGATTTCACCCGCGCGATGCGCAAGGTCTTCGAGATGTACCGCGACGACCTCGAGGTGCGCTCGGTCTTCGTCGAGGCGATCATGGGCGAGACGCCCTGGAAGATGTGGGATCTCGCGACGGGTGGCTACGCCAAGGGCGCCGGAACCGAGGAGGCGATGAAAGTGCTCGAGGAGGCGTTCCGCGACCAGCCACGTTCCTGGGAGCATGCCGGCCTGCTGCACCTCTACGTCCACCTGATGGAGATGTCGCCGTTCCCGCAACGCGCGCTACGCGCCGGCGACAAGCTGCGCGAGATCATGCCCGACTCGGGTCACCTCGTGCACATGCCGACCCACATCGACGTTCTGTGCGGCAACTATCATGACGTCGTCGTCTACAATCAGAAGGCCGTCGTCGCCGATCGCAAGTATCTCGCCAACGAAGGGGCGATGAACATCTACACGATGTATCGGCTGCACAATCTTCATTTCGTGATCTACGGCGCGATGTTCCTCGGCCAGTACACGCCGGCGATCGCGGCGGCCGAGGAGATCATCGCCACCACGCCCGACGCCGTCCTGCGCATCAAGGTTCCACCGTTCGCCGATTTCGTCGAAGGCTTCATCTCCATGAAGCAGCACGTGCTGGTGCGCTTCGGCAAATGGCACGAGATCCTGGCGCAGAAGCTGCCCGACGATCGCGAGGTCTACTGCTCGACGACGGCGATGATGCTCTACGCCAAGGGGGTTGCGCATTCGATCCTGGGCAACATCGAGGAGGCCGAGAAGACCCGTGCCGCCTTCCTCGCGGCCAAGGCGCGCGTCCCCGACTCGCGGCTGGTGCACAACAACACCGTGACGAGCCTGCTCGGTATCGCCGAAGCGATGCTGACCGGCGAGTTCGAGTACCGTCGCCGCAACTACGACGTCGCCTTTGCCCATCTGCGCCGCTCGGTGGCGCTGAATGACTCCCTGCTCTACGACGAGCCGTGGGGCTGGATGCAGCCGACGCGCCACGCCTTGGGCGCGTTGCTGCTGGAACAGGGCCAGATGGCCGAGGCGGAGGCAGTCTACCGCGCCGATCTCGGCTTCGACGGCAAGCTGAGCCGTGCCTGCCAGCATCCCGACAATGTCTGGAGCCTGCACGGCCTGCACGAATGCCTGGTCAGGCGCGGCGACAAGATCGAGACGCCCCTGGTCAAGTCCCGCCTCGATCTCGCCCTGGCCCGCGCCGAGGTCCCCATCCAGGCCTCCTGCTTCTGCCGCCGCAAGGCGATGGCGGCGTAGGGCGAACACACCAATCCTTGCTCCTCTCGCCTGCTGGGGAGAGGCTGGGGGAGGGGATTACACCCGCCGTCACCCCCTCACCCAACCTCTCCCCCTATCGGGGGAGAGGAGCATGAAGGGCAGGCTCTCTTCGGCGCTGTCCTCCGGCCATCCCTGCGCGGCCGCACCGCAGCGTGGCCGCAGGCAGTGCAGGCGTCGATCTCGAAATCGACCCAATGGGTCGGTGCACCGCACGTCTCGCACGGCAGGCCGCGCCGCGACTGGGTGAGACCAAAGCCCGGCGCCTGGCATTTGGGACACAAGCACTCCAGGCGCTTGGCGAGCTTCCATGACAGGGCGCGCAGGACGCGCATGCGCGTCGGATTGCGATGGGCGCGCATGTCGGCGATCACGATCGCGAGCCCCTCCTCCGACCGCTTCGCCTCGCTGTCGACGGCGGCCACGACGTCGTCGAGCCGGACCAGGTCCTTGATCGGCCTGGTGGGATCGGTGCTCGAGATCACGAACACGCCGAAGCGCGGGAAGCCCATGGCCTTTACCGCTGCGGGCACGGCAGGATCGCCGGCCTCGAAGCGATGCAGCCGCCAGTTGGTGCGCTCGGTGCCCAGCGTCTCGATCAGGCGGACACCGCGCCTGCGGTCGACGAAGGCCATGATCTCGACGCCGCTCGCCACGAACGGCACGCGGGCGATCGGCCCGTAGCTTCCCTCGCTCGCGACGGCACAGTCGACATCGAGCGTATGGAAGGCGAGCTCGGCCTTCAGGAAGCAGGTCTCGACCAGCGCGTCGGGCCGCGGGATCTCGCCCGAGAAGGTGCCGAGCGTGTCGGTGTCGACGTCGGGCGCCACGGCGATGTGGGCGCCGAGCAGCCGACGGAACGGCGGCCCCATCGCCTGTTCCTTGGCATGGATGGTCGACAGGCCGATCGCCTGGCCGGCGTAGGGATGTCCGCGCGACGCCATGGCACTGTCACCGGCAGAGGAGACCGCCGTTACTCCGCGGCTTGCGGCACGGCCTGCCGGGCGAGCTGCTGCTCGACCAGCGTCGCCCAGTAGGAGGCGCCGATCGGAAGGATGTCGTCGTTGAAGTCATAGCCGGGGTTGTGGACCATGCAGCTGCCTTCGCCGTCGCCGTTGCCGATCCAGATGTAGCAGCCGGGCCGCTTGAGCAGCATCCAGGCGAAATCCTCGCTGCCCATGGCGGGCGTCGGGTTGCGGTTGACGTTCTCGCGGCCGACCAGCGCCGCGGCGGCCTGGGCCGCGAACTCGGTTTCCTTCTCGCTGTTCACGGTTGCCGGATAGCGCCGCTCGTAGCGCCACTTGGCGACCTCGGCGCCGAAGCCCGCCGCGACGTTGCGCGCGATCTTCTCGATGCGCTTCTCGATCATGTCCTGCACCGGCTTCTTGAAGGTGCGCACCGTGCCGCGCAGCACGCATTCCTGCGGGATCACGTTCCAGGTGTCGCCGGAATGGATCTGCGTCGTCGACACGACCGCGGTGTCCATCGGATCGATGTTGCGTGCCACGATCGACTGCAGCGCCGTCACGATGTGGGCGCCGACCACCACCGGGTCGATGCCGTGGTGCGGCATGGCGCCGTGCGCGCCCACGCCCCTCACAACCACCTCGAAGATGTCGTAAGCCGCCATCATCGGGCCAGGGCGGACGGCGAAGCGGCCGACCGGGATGCCCGGGATGTTGTGCATGCCGTAGACGCCCTCGACCGGGAACTTGTCGAACAACCCCTCCTCGACCATGACGCGGCCGCCGCCCTCGTTCTCCTCGGCAGGCTGGAAGATGAAATAGACCGTGCCGTCGAAGTTCCTGGTCTCGGCCAGGTACTTGGCCGCGCCGAGCAGCATCACCGTGTGACCGTCATGGCCGCAGGCGTGCATCTTGCCGGGGATCGTCGACTTGTGGTCGAAGTTGTTGGTCTCATGCACGTCGAGTGCATCCATGTCGGCACGCAACCCGATCGCCCGCTTGGACGTGCCGGAGCGAAGCACGCCGACCACGCCGGTCTTGGCCAGGCCGCGATGCACCTCGAGGCCGAAGGACTTCAGCTTGTCCGCGACGATGTCGGCAGTCCGCACTTCCTCGAAGGCCGTCTCCGGGTGACTGTGAATGTCATGCCGCCACGCGGTCATGTCCTTGTGAAACGACGCTATGCGGTTGTTGACGGGCATCCAAACTCTCCCGGATTGCTGGCGGCAGGCTTCTAGGAATGCCCGGTGGAGGGCCAAGCGTCAACGGCTCGCGTCGTAGCTCCGCTCCTCGACCGCAAGCCGGCCCTCCTCGATCGCATGGCAGGCGACCGTGCCGCCCTCGATCGGCAGCGCCTTGGGCCGCTCGACCTTGCAGCGCTCGTTGGCGAACGGACAGCGCGGGTGGAACGAGCAGCCCGACGGCGGATTGATCGGGCTCGGCACCTCGCCCGCCACCGGCGCACGCTGGCGGCCGGTCATCTCGAGATCCGGGATCGTGTCGAGCAGCATCCGCGTGTACGGGTGCTTGGGCCGGCGGAACAGCGTGTCCGTCGGCGCCACCTCGACCAGGCGGCCGAGATACATCACGCCGACCCGCGTCGAGATGTGATAGACGACCGCGAGATTGTGCGAAATGAACAGGTAGGTGAGCTGCAGGCGGCGCTGCAGATCGACCATCAGGTTCAGGATCTGCGCCTGCACCGAGACGTCGAGCGCCGACGTCGGCTCGTCGCACACCAGGAATTCCGGCTCGCTCGCCAGCGCGCGGGCAATCGAGATGCGCTGGCGCTGGCCGCCCGAGAATTCGTGCGGATACTTCCGCCCGTCCGCCGGCGTCAACCGCACCTGGCGCAGCAGGTCGCCGACACGCCGCTCGAGGTCGGCCTTGTCCTTCGCCAGGTCGAAAGCCCGGATCGGCTCGGCGATGATGTCGAACACGCGCCAGCGCGGATTGAGGCTGGCGTACGGATCCTGGAAGATCATCTGCATGCGCCGGCGCAGCGCCGCCGTCTCGCTCTGGCTGCGCCGGCTCGCCATGTCGTTGCCGTCGAACTGGATCGAGCCCGCGGTCGGTGGATAGAGGCCGACCACGAGGCGGGCCACCGTCGACTTGCCGCAGCCCGATTCGCCGACCAGCGAGAACGTCTCGCCCTTGGCGATCTCGATATCGATGCCGTCGACCGCCTGCACGATCTGACGTGGCCGGCCCTCGAGGGTGCGCACCAGCCACGGCGCCGACACGTCGAAATAGCGCTTCAGCCCGGCGAGCCGGACGAACTGGCCACCCCTCGAGCCGTCGGTCGTGCCGTCAGGCATCGGCCGTCTCCCGGCCAACCGGCGCACCGACTCCGCCGCGATCGTGCAACCAGCAGGCAGCCCGGCTGGTCCCGGCCGACATCAGGTCCGGTCGCTCGACGAGGCAGCGCGCGCCGCGCTCGGTGCAGCGCGGGTTGAAGGCACACCCGCGCGGGATCTCGGTCAGGCGCGGCATGGCGCCGTCGATCTGGGTCAGCCGGTCGTGGCGCACGCCGAGGCTCGGGATCGAGCCCATCAGCCCCTTGGTATAGGGGTGCTTCGCCTGCTTCACGACATCGCGCACGGGGCCGATCTCGGCGATGCGTCCGGCATACATGACGGCGACACGGTCGGCCGTCTCGGCGATCACGCCCATGTCGTGCGTCACCAGCATCACCGCCGTGGCGTGCTCGCGGCACAGTCGCTTCAGCAGGGCGATGATCTGCGCCTGGATCGAGACGTCGAGCGCCGTCGTCGGCTCGTCGGCCACGATCAGGCGCGGCCCGGCGCACAGCGCGAGCGCGATCACCACGCGCTGGCGCATGCCGCCCGAGAACTGGTGCGGATAGTGGTCGATACGGGTCTCGGCGCCGGGAATGCCGACCTCCTTCAGGAGATCGAGCGCGCGCCGGCGCGCTTCCGCGGCCGACAGCGGCAGATGGGTCTGGATCGTCTCGACCAGCTGGCGCCCGACCGAATAGAGCGGATTGAGGCTGGTCAGGGGATCCTGGAAGATGGCGCCGATCCTGGCGCCCCGCACCTTGCGCATCTCCTCGTAGGGCAGGTTGTCGATGCGCCGCCCCTCGAGCCGGATCTCGCCTGCGGCGACGCGGCCGGGCGGCTCGAGCAGGCCGATGATGGCATTGCCGGTCAGCGACTTGCCGGCGCCCGACTCCCCCACCACGCCCAGCACCTCGCCCGGCGCGATGTCGAACGACACGTCGTCGACCGCGAGCAAGGTGCCGCGCCGCGTCGGGAATTCGACGCGCAGGTTCTTCACTTCGAGCAGCGGCGGATTGTTCGATGCGGTGGCCATCGCGTTCCAATCCTACCGCAACTTGGGGTTCAGGGCGTCGCGCAGCCAGTCGCCCAGCAGGTTCACGGCCAGCACCAGGGCCGCGAGCGTGATGCCGGGGAACACCGTGATCCACCAGTCGCCCGACTGCAGGACCTCGTTGCCGAGCCGGATCAGCGTGCCGAGCGAAGGCTCGGTCGAGGGAAGACCGACACCCAGGAACGACAGCGTCGCCTCGGTGATGATGGCCAGGCCGAGATTGAGGGTTGCGATCACCAGCACCGGCCCCGTGACGTTGGGCAGCACATGGCGCACCATGATCAAGAGCGGCGACAGGCCGATCACGCGGGCGGCCTGCACGTATTCCTTGTTCTTCTCGACCATGACAGAGCCGCGCACCGTGCGGGCGTAGCTCACCCAGAACGACAGGCCGATGGCGCCGACGATCACCAGCAGGGCGATCTCGTCATGCCGCTTGACGGAGATGAGGCCACGAACCACGCCATCGATCAGCAGCGCCACCAGGATTGCCGGGAAGGTGAGCTGCACGTCGGCGATGCGCATGATCACGGCATCGACCGCGCCGCCGAAATAGCCGCTGACCAAGCCCAGGGTGATGCCGATCAGCATGGCGACGATCACCGAGGCAAATCCCACTTCGAGCGACAGGCGCGTGCCGTACATGATCGACGACAGCACGTCCCTGCCCTGGTCGTCGGTGCCGAGCGGGAAGGTCCATTCGCCGTCCGCGGAGAGCAGCACCGGCGGCTTCAGCCCATCCGTCAGGCTGAGCGTGGCCGGATCGAACGGCGTGTGCGGCGCCAGCAGCGGCGCCAGGAAGGCCATGGCGAAGATGAACAGGGTGACCAGCGCCGCCGCCACCGTCATCGGCGAGGACTTGAAGCTCCACCAGATGTCGCTGTCGGTCACCCGATGCAGCCAGCCGGCCGATGCCGTCCCGTTCGCCATCTCAGTGTCCCGCCGCTTTGGCGTTGCCGGCATGCCGCAGGCGCGGATCGACCGCCGAATAGAGCAGGTCCACCGTGAGGTTGATGACCACGAACAGGAGCCCGATCAGCAGCAGGTAGGCCGCCATCACCGGGATGTCCGAGAATTGCACCGACTGGATGAAGAGCTGGCCGACACCCGGCCAGGCGAACACCGTTTCCGTGACGACGGCGAAGGCGATCAGCGAGCCGAGCTGCAGGCCGAACACGGTGATCACCGGCACCAGGGTGTTCTTCAGCGCGTGGCCGAAATTGATCGCCGTGTTCGAGAGGCCGCGAGCACGCGCGAACTTGATGTAGTCGGTGCGCATCACCTCGAGCATCTCCGAGCGCACCAGGCGCATGATCAGCGTGAGCTGGAACAGGCCCAGGGTGATCGACGGCAGGATCAGCGCCTTGAGGCCGGAGAGCGTGAGGAAGTTCGTCGTCCACCAGCCGAGCTGCACCGTCTGGCCACGGCCGAACGACGGCAGCCAATGCAGGCTCACGGCAAAGATCAGGATCAGCAGGATGCCGACCAGGAAAGGCGGCAGCGAGACGCCGAACAAGGACACCGCCTGCAGGAGCCGGCTCGACCAATGTCGCGGATAGAGGCCGGTATAAACCCCCATCGGCACGCCGACGAACAGAATGAACACGGCGGCGCAGAACGACAGTTCCAGGGTCGCCGGGACGCGCTCGAGGATCATCCGGCCGACCGGCTCGGAGGTGCGATAGCTGAGGCCGAAATTGCCCTGAGCCGCGTTGGTGATGAAGTGGAAGAACTGGATGGGCGCCGGATCGTTCAACCCGAGCTTGTCGCGCAACTCGGCCCGCGCCTCCATCGTCGTGTCCTGCCCGACCATGGCGTTGATCGGATCGCCGACATAACGGAACAGCGAGAAGGCGACCAAGCCCACCGTCAGCAGCACGGCGATGGATTGCGCGAGTCGTCGCAGGATGAAGGCAAGCATCTCGAGGTCGGTTGGCCAGCGGCAGCCCTAGCAGGATTGGCGCCAAAAGACAGCCTTTTCCTCCTCCCCAGCTTCGCTGGGGAGGGGCCCCGCCATACGGGGCGGAGGGGTCATGGAGCCAACGGAACCGGTAGTTCCCGCCTGCTCATGCTCATGAACATGAGCAGGCGAGACGCCGCAATCCTGAAGCCCGTGCCCCCTCCGTCGCGTATGACGCGACACCTCCCCACGCATAGCGTGGGGAGGAGGAAGAATGTGCCCTACTTCACCGTCACGAAGCGCAGCGGGAAGCGGTTGTCGGCTGGCTGGACCAGGTCGATGTTCTTGCGCGCCGCCCACACCACCGCCTGCTGGTGCAGCGGGATGTAGGCGAAGTCGTCGACATAGAGCTTGGTCGCCTCGGCGATCATGGCGTCGCGCTTGGCCTTGTCGGTCTCCTGCTCGATCTTGTCGGCGAGCGCATCGAGCTTGGGATTGGAGTAGCCGCCGGCGTTGAACTGGCCCTTCTTGGTCTCCTTGTTCGGAGTCTGGATCAGCGCCTCGAAGACGTTGTGGACGTCGTAGGTCTGGGCCGGCGACCAGCCCAGCATGTAGAAGTCGGTCTCGCCCGGCGACAGGTCGCCCTTGCGCAGGATCTTGGCGAAGTAGAGGTTGCGGGTCTGCGCCCGCAGATTCACCTTCACACCGATCTTGGCCAGCATCGAGACCACGGCCTGGCAGATCTTCTCGTCGTTGACGTAGCGGTCGTTGGGGCAGTCCATGCCGATCTCGAAGCCGTTGGGATAGCCGGCCTCGGCCAGCAGCTTCTTGGCCTCCTCCGGCTTCAACAGCGCCGGACGCTTGTCGAGATCCTTCATGTAGCCGTTGATTCCCGGCGCCACCATCAGGTTGGTCGGGAACGCCTGGCCGCGCATCACCGCGCGCTTGATCGCCTCGACGTCGATCGAGCGATGCATGGCCTCGCGCACCCGCTTGTCCTTGAACGGGTTCTTGCCCTTGACGTTGGAGTCGGGCAGCTCGGGGCGCTCCTGGTCGAAGCCCAGGAAGACGACGCGCGTCTCGGGGCCTTCGAGCACGTTGATGTTGGCGTCCTTCTTCAGCGACTCGGTGTCGGCGGGCGGCACTTCGTAGGTCATGTCGATGTCGCCCGCCTTCAGCGCGGCGACGCGCGTCGCGGGGTTGGCGACCGGCGTGAAGATCACCTCGGTGAGGTTGTGGACCGGCTTGTCCCACCAGTTGGGGTTGGCGACCAGAACGGTACGTTCGCCGGCGCGCCGCTCCTTCAGCATGAACGGCCCCGTGCCCATGGCATTGCGGGTCGCGAAGTTCTCTTCGTTCTTGGTCATGTCAGCGGAATTGACGGCGTTGTTCTTCTCCGCCCACGCCTTGGACATCATGCCGAGGGCGGCCCATTTGTCGGCCAGCAGCGGGTCGGGATACTTGGTCGTCACCTCGACCCGAAGATCGCCCGCCTTCTTGATCTCCTTCACCGACACGAAGTTGCTCTGCATGTTCGAGCCCGGGCCGTTGGCGCGGTTGAGCGAGAACACGATGTCGTCGGCGGTCAGCGTCGAGCCGTCGTGGAACTTCACGTTAGGCCGGATGTCGAAAAACCAGGTGTTGGGGTCGGTCTGGCCCCACTTCACAGCCAGCGCCGGTTCGAGCTTCAGGTCCTTGTCGCGCCGGATCAGTGGATCGTAGATGTTCTCGTTGAAGGTCAGCAGGAAGGTCTCCTGCCGCGCGTAAGGATCCATCGAGCTGACGTCGCCCGAATTGGCCCATTTGAAGGTCTTGGCGTCGGCCGGACCGGCCAGCGCGAGACCGGCGCAGGCGAACGCCGCCAGCGCAAAAGACTGCCTGAAATTGAAATACATCCTGCTTACCCCTCGATGGCGCCTCTTCAGGTCGCGCCAGTGGTCTCCCCGCTCCCTGAGCTATGCGCACACGCATACCTGAATTTACGTTGCACTGGCGGTGCTAGGGCGTCAATTGCCCAAAAAATTTGCATGCGGGGGGCAGTTGGATTCGCAGGGCTAGGCCCAGTATCTTGGCTTACATCATTTTTTTGACAGGGTGCCTCCATGAACGACGTCTCTCGCAGCTTCCGCGGCAATTCGAATGCCGCCCGGGATATTGCGCACCATCTGCACCCCTACACGAACTTCAAGAAGCACGAGCAGACCGGTCCCCTCACGATCGTGCGCGGCCGCGGCATCTATGTGACCGACGACGACGGCAAGGAATACATCGAAGGCATGGCCGGCCTGTGGTCGGCGGCGCTGGGCTTCAGCAACGAGCGGCTGGCGACGGTGGCCTACGAGCAGATGAAGCAACTGCCGTTCTATCACGCCTTCAACCAGCGCTCCCACGAGCCTGCCATCAACCTCGCCGAGAAGCTGAAGGCGATGGCGCCGGTCGAGATGTCGAAGGTGTTCTTCGCCAACTCCGGCTCCGAGGCCAACGACACCGTCGTGAAGATGGTGTGGTACATGAACAATGCGCTCGGCCGGCCGACCAAGAAGAAGATCGTGTCGCGGCTGAAGGGCTATCACGGCATCACCGTGGCGTCCGGCAGCCTGACCGGCCTGCCCACGAATCACCGTTCCTTCGACCTGCCGATCCAGGGTGTCGTGCATACGACGACGCCGCATTTCTATCGCGGCGCCAAGGACGGCGAGACCGAGGAGCAGTTCGCCACGCGCTGCGCCGAGGAGCTCGAGCAGCTCATCATCAAGGAAGGCGGCGCCGACCATGTCGCGGCCATGATCTGCGAGCCGGTGATGGGCGCGGGCGGCGTGATCGTGCCGCCCAAGGGTTACTACCAGAAGATCCAGGCCGTCTGCCGCAAGTACGACATGCTGTTCGTCGCCGACGAGGTGATCTGCGGCTTCGGGCGGACCGGCAACGTCTGGGGCAGCCAGACGCTCGGCATCCAGCCCGACATCCTGACCTGCGCCAAGGCGCTGTCGGCGTCGTTCCTGCCGATCTCTGCGGTGATGGTGAACGAGAAGGTCTACCAGGCGCTGATGAGCGAGAGCGACAAGATCGGCACTTGGGGTCACGGCTTCACCTACTCGGGCCATCCTGTGGCCGCCGCGGTCGCTCTCGAGGCCCAGAAGATCTACGACGAGATCGACCTGTTCGGCCATGCCAAGCGCATGAGCCCGACCTTCCAGAAGCACATCCAGTCCTTCGCCGATCATCCGCTGGTCGGCGAGGCGATGGGCATCGGCATGGTCGGCGCACTCGAGGTCGTCGCCGACAAGAAGACCAAGACGCCGTTCGACATGGCAACGGTCGGTGCCGGCACCCGCGTCTACAACCACGCCGTCGCGCACGGCCTGTTCATCCGCAACATGGGTGACCGCGTCGCGATCTGCCCGCCGCTCATCATCAACGAGACCGAGCTCGCCGACCTGTTCGGCCGCCTGCGCCAGTCGCTCGATGCGACGCTCGCCGACCTCAAGTCGGAAGGTCATTTCAAGGGCTGAGGCCAGAAGGGCTCAGGCCAGAGAGGCTGGGCCGCGTGAGCGATCGGCCACCGCCGGTCGGCACGAGCCAGCGCATCCGCAACAGGGCGATCTGGGCCGTCGCCCTGTTTGCGGCCTCCCTGCCACCCGGCGCGGTCGGGTTCGGCATCGCCCAGGCGACCGAGGACCAGGTCAACATAGCGACGCCGCTCGCCCTGCTGTTCTGGGTGCTGGGTTTCCTCTTCGCGGTGTGGACGGCCGTCCCGACGCTGCGCTACTGGGACGCCCTGCCGCTCGCCACGCGCTGGCTTGGCGCTCTGCCGCTCCTGTCGGTATCGCTGTTCATCACTGCGGCGCTGCTCGGCGTGCTGGTGATGTGACTCTTCCTCCTCCCCAACTCAGTTGGTGAGGAGGGTGTGTCTCACTTCCCCGACTGTTGCCGAAGGTAGGCGATGATGTCGGCGCGATCCTCGGAGGTGGCGACGCGGAAGTTCATGCGCTGGCCGGGGATCAAGGCCTGCGGATTGGTGAGCCAGGCGTCGAGCGTCGTCTCCTCCCACACCACTTTCGAGTTCTTGACCGCCGTCGAGTAGCCGAAGTTCGGCGCGCTGCCCGCCTTGCGGCCGTAGACGCCGCGATGGGCCGGACCGACCCGGTTGGCGTCGAGCGAATGGCAGCCGCCGCAGCGTGACTCGTAGAGCTCCTGGCCGTGCGTGGCGTCGGCCGCGGCGGTGTGACCCGTCGCGGCCAGCAGGAACGCCAATGCCAGAAGCGCTTGGCCTCGATGCATGATCAGGCGCCGAAGCTCAGCGCCTTGGCCGGCAGCGGATCCTTGAGCGCCTCGGTCAGCACCGTCCAGTGCATCGTCTCGTCCTCGCCGAGCCGCGCCGAGATCTGCGCCAGCGTGCGATCGTTGAACGACGGGATCACGCCGACATAGGCATTGGCCGCGCCCTTCTCGAGCCTCTGCGCCAGGCGCAGGACATCGACCTGGGTCTTGAGCATCGCGGCATTCAAGGCCTTCCCGACCTCGGCGTCACTCTTGGCCGCGACCGGCGTGCCGCCGAGCTTGCGGATCGTCGCCACCAGCGCGTCGCGATGCTCCTTGTGATGCGACTGGAACAGCACCGCGACGTCGAGCACCGGCTTCTGCAACAGGCCGCTCTGCGCGCCCAGTTGATAGGCGCTGATCGCCTCGTGCTCGAGCGCCAGCGCGGTGTTCAGGATGCCGATGTCGTTGGCGGCGTTGCCGGTGTTGGCAAGCGCCACCTTCTCCGCGCCGGCCAGCAGCGCGACCGCAGAAGCCGACAACAGCGTAACGCCGGACGCGCGCATCAGACCGCGACGGCGAAGGTCGATCGAACGAGACATGAGTTCCTCCGGGAACTGTAACGGAGCATGGCAGATTGCCTGCTCTGTCCGGCTTTACGCGCCGCGGCCGTCGGCCGGATGCAACACGACACCATCACGTGCGGGTGAGCCGAACGCGAGGGCGCGAGCGCAAAGGTGTGATGTCGCTACCAAGTGGACGCTTCTCATGTTCCTCTCCCCCGCTAGGGGGAGAGGAGCGGCGCGGTTTACCGCGCCGTAGGTGAGGGGGAATCGACGTGCGTAGCCCCTCACCCAACCTCTCCCCTATCGGGGGAGAGGAGCATGATTTTGAGTGGTGTCCGCTCCCAAGAGAGCGCTCGCTTTGACCGAATCCGGAGCCGCCGATAAGCTCCGCGCCAAAGCAAGACATGACTGGAAACGCCCCCACCTTCGCCACGCTGCTGCTGCGGATCTTCCTGCCGTTCGCGCTGGCTTACTTCCTGTCCTACATCTTCCGTGGCGTGAACGCGGTCATCTTTCCGTACCTCGAGCGCGACGTCGGCATCACCGCCGGCGATCTCGGGCTTCTGACCTCCGCCTTCTTCCTGTTCTTCGCCGGCTGCCAGCCGCTGCTCGGCGTCATGCTCGACCGCTACGGGCCGCGCAAGGTGCAGGCCGTGCTGCTGGCGGTGGCGGCGACGGGCTCGGCGCTGTTCGGCTTGAGCCTGTCGCTCGGCGAGCTGGTCCTCGCCCGCGCGTTGATCGGGCTGGGATTCGCCGGCGGGCTGATGGCCGCCATCAAGGCGATCACGCTGTGGTATCCGCCGCAGCGCTGGGGCCTGATCACCGGCTTCCACATGATGTCGGGCGGGCTGGGCTCGATGGCGGCGACGCTGCCGATCCAATGGTCGCTCTCGGTCGTGAGCTGGCAGGGCCTGTTCTTCTGGCTTGCCGGCTTCTGCCTGGTCACGTCGGCAATCATGGTGATCGTGGTGCCCGAGCGTGCCGCCACGCACGGCGGCGCCTCGGACGCCGGCGCGGGTCTGCTCGATCAGTTCCGCATCACCGGCACGGTGCTGTCGGACGGCTTCTATTGGCGCATCCAACCCCTGCTCGCCGTCCAGCAGCTCGCATTCATCGGCTGCATCTCGCTGTGGATCGGACCATGGCTGCGCGATGTCGGCTGCTTCACCGACAAGGACGTCCGCGCCGACATCCAGCTCTATGCCGCGGCGGCGACGACGATCGGCTTCGCCATGAGCGGCGTGATCGCCAACGCCTTCCGGCGCGCCGGCGTCGGCGGCTTCGCCTCGGCCGGCTTCATGAGCGTCCTGTTCGCCCTGGTGTGCGGCTGGATCGCCTTCCTGCCCTCGTTCTACCCGATCGCGGCGTGGCTGCTGTTCGGTTTCCTCGGCGCCTGCCCCATCCAGTACATGACGGTGATGGTGGCGGCCTTCCCGACCCACTATGCCGGGAGGGTCACCACGTCGAGCAACCTCGTGGTCTTCAGCGTGATCTTCGCCGGCCAGTGGGCGATCGGCAGGATCGTCGACCTATGGCCGCGCACGGCGACCGGCTATGCCGCCGACGGCTACACCTGGGCGTTCGGCGCCCTGTTCATTCTGCAGCTTGCTGGTCTTCTGTGGCTGGCTCTGTCGCGGGCGCATCCGATGGCGCGTCCGCACCTCGCCGCGGCAGATTGAGCGCCGACACCAGGTCGCGCACCTCCTGGCGCGCCGCGACATGGCTCAAGGTCAGCGACGGACCGCTGCCGCCGCGCTTGAGGTCGAGCAGGGTCAGGCCATTGAGGAACAGCTCCTTGTAGATCACGCGCTCGCTCAATCCGGCGGCGACACGAAAGCCGATGCGCTTGGCGAGCGCGTCGAGCACCGTGCTCATGTCGCGCTTGTTGCGCGCGGCGAGCGACGACAGCCGGTTGCGCATGACCACCCAGTCGACCGGCCGGCCACCCTGCACGGCGCGGAGCTGGCGCTGCTTCCACACCGCCTCGGCGTAGATCGACGGCCGCACGATCTTGAGCGTGTCGGGATCGATGCGCGCCAGCAGGTCGAGGTCGATGAAGCTGTCGTTCAACGGCGTCAGCAGCGTGTCGGCCCAGGTATGGGCGAGCCGCGAGAGATAGGTGTCGCTGCCCGGCGTGTCGACGACCGCGAAGTCCACAGTGTCGATCACCGGCTCGAGTGCCGCCTCGAAGCGGGTCCGCTCGTCGGCTTGCGCCTCGGCACGATCGGACAGGGTCGAGATCGGCACCGCCGCATGGATCGGCATCGGCAGGTCGATGCCCTTGCGCCGCGCGTAGGCAGCGCGGTTCTCGAGGTAGCGGCCGAACGTACCCTGGCGTGCGTCGAGATCGAAGGTGGCGACGCGTGCGCCGTCGTTCAGCAAGGCGACGGCGATGTGAAGCGCCGTCGTGGACTTGCCCGAGCCGCCCTTCTCGTTGCCGATCACCAGCACGTGGGCGCGCTCGGGGATCGCCGCGGCCTGGGCCTGCGTGACGCTGGGATTGGGCGCGGGCTGGAAGTCGGTCATGGTCATGCGGGCTTGCGGATCCAGACGGCCGTGTCGTGGAAGGCCGCGCCGCCGTTCGGCCACCCGGGATCGGCCGAGGTCAGCGCGTTGATGCCGATGCCGGTCTCGAAGTTGCGATTGGGCCAGATGCCCTCGACCACCACCACGCCGCGCTGCTGACCGGCCTTGGGCTTGCAGTGCACGATCGTCTTGCCGCGGTCATTGCCGATCTCGAGCCGGTCGCCTTCGGCGAAGCCCAGCGCCTGGCAGTCCTCGGAATTCATCATCACGGTCGGTCTCACCTCGCGCTTCTGGCTGCTCGGGGTCTCGGTGAAGGTCGAGTTGAGGAAGGTGCGCGCCGGCGCCGCGACCATGCGGAACGGCTTGTCCGGCGTGGCGTTCTCGATCACGTCGAAGTGGTCGGGCAGAGGCGGCATCTCCTTGCCGCGCAGGCCGTAGGCCGCCCAGTTCGGCTTGAAGCGGAACTTCTTGTCCGGCCAGGCGAAGCCGTCGAGGAAGTGCGACGTCTCGAAGCCGAGATGGAAATCCTGGCCGCCCTTCTGCCAGTTGGTCTCGGCATCCCACATGCCCGAGTCGCGCAGCGACTGGTCCATGATCTCCCACACGCTCATGTCGAAGCCGCGGTGCCTGGCGCCCAGGCGCCTGGCGAGCTCGGAGATGACCCAGTGGTTCTCGCGGCATTCGCCCGGTGCCTCGATCACCGCCTTGGTCACCTGGAAGAAGGTGTGGCCGCTGGCGGTGTAGAAATCGTCGTGCTCGAGGAACATGGTCGCTGGCAGGACGATGTCGGCGTACGCCGCCGTCTCGGTCAGGAACTGCTCGTGCACGCAGGTGAACAGGTCCTCGCGCCGGAAGCCCTTGTGCACCAGCTCGAGCTCGGGACAGACCATGGCCGGGTTGGTGTTCTGGATCAGCATCGCCGTCACCGGCGGACCGTCCTTCAGCGCATCGCGGTCACCGGTCAAGATCGGCCCCAGGCGCGACTGGTCGAGATCGCGGATCGAGGGATCGACCGCGTCGAGCCCCTCGATCAGGGTCCGCTTCAGAGGGTACATGCCGGTGTGGCCGTACAGCGCCCCACCGCCCTTGTGCTGCCAGGCGCCGGTGACCGCCGGCAGGCAGGAAACCGCATGCATGTTGACCGCCCCGTTGCGGCTGCGGCTGAAGCCGTGATGGCAGCGGATGAACGAGGCCTTGGTCCGGCCGTAGAGCCGCGCGAAGGAGACGATCTGGTCGACCGACAGGCCGGTGATCGCCGCGGCCCATTCCGGCGTGCGGTTGGCGACGTGGGCCGCCAGATCGTCGGGCGCGTCGGTGTAGCGGCGCATGTAGTCCCAGTCGGCGAAGCCCTCCTTGAACAGGACGTGCATCATCGCCACGGCCAGCGCGCCGTCGGTGCCCGGCCGGACCGCCAAGTGGATGTCGGCCTGCTCGGCCGTGCCGGTGCGGTAGGGATCGATCACGACCAGGGGCGCGCCGCGCTTCTTGGCGCGCATGGCGTGGGTCATGACGTTGACCTGGGTGTTCACCGGATTGCCGCCCCAGATCACGACCAGGTCGGAATGCTGGTCGACCTCGCGCACGTCGACGCCCCGCTTCATCCCGACACCGGCGTGCCAGCCGGTATCCGACAGCGCCACGCAGATCGTCGAGAAGTAGCGCGAGTACTTCATGACGTGGGCGAGCCGGTTGATGCCGTCGCGCTGCACCAGGCCCATCGTGCCGGCGTAGTAGTACGGCCAGACGGTCTCCGTGCCGTGCTGGCGCGCCTTGGCGATGAACTGCTCGGCCACGATGTCGAGCGCGTCGGTCCACGAGATCTCGGCGAACTGGCGCGAGCCCTTGGGCCCGACCCGGCGCAACGGCTTCATCAGCCGGTCGGGATGGTGGATGCGCTCGGCGTAGCGCGCGACCTTCTCGCAGATGACCCCCGCGGTGTAGTCGTTGCGCATCGAGCCGCGCACCCGGCCAATGCGCTTGCTGTCGAGCCTTTCGACGTCGAGCGCGCAGGTGCTGGTGCAGTCGTGCGGGCACACCGAGGGGACGGTGGTCACGCCGGCGGGTTTCGAATTGCCGCGCGCCGCCGGCGCGTGGGAATGGCCGCGCCCTGCAGGCGCGTGGGAATGGTCGTCGGGAGCCATGCGCCAGAGTACCCCCGCGCCGCGCCGAGGGTCCAGACGCGCTCGCCGGGAACCGTCCACATGCCATGGAGCGGAAGTCGTTGAATTCGCAGGGCCCCTTCCCTGTCCACGGCGGAAGCACCGCCCCATGAACGCCCGGGCCGCGGTGAGCCGCGGCCCACAGCATCGTGCTCTCTGGTTCTGATGCCGGTGCCTCTTGCCCTGAAGCCTCAATCCCACCTGCTATCCTGCAGGAGCAGGCTGTCGTTGCGGACGAAGACGAAGTCCGCCTCGCGCGGGCGATTGTCGCGCGGCCGTGCTGACAGGGACGCGATATCGTAGAGCTCGAATCCGCTGCCATTCAGGAACGCGAGCAACTCGGCGAGCGAGGCTGCATAGGACTGGATATAGAACGAGACTTCCGACAGGACGACCTCGACCGATCGGAGCAGGTCTGCGGCCCCCTTCAGCGCTTGAAGCTCGTAACCCTGCAGGTCGAGCTTCAACAGGACGCGATCGTCGCGATCGACCTTTCCGCGAAACACGTCGTCGAGGCTGCAGGCCGTTACCTCCGTCGTGTCGGGACGTTCCGCTATGGCGACCATCGCTCCCGTGTCCGGCCGGCTCGTCCGGCTGAAGCGCAAGGTGCCACCGCGTTCAGCCAATGCGCACACATGCGGGACGAACCCTTCCGCTGCACAGACCTTGCGCATCGCGTCGACGCACGCTTGCTGTGGCTCGAACAAATGGAACGCGGCGTCGGGGAAATGCCGCTTGGCCATGAGGCTGAATTCACCCACGTGAGCGCCGCCGTCGATAACGATCCGAGGTCGATATTCTCTCGCTCGCAGGCTCTGCAGGCAGTCTTCAATGGCCTGGAACCTGTTGGCCGCGCCCCGCCGCGAAACGCGATAGGGCGTCCGGCCCAGGAGTGCCTTGAGCATCGCCTTCATTGTGTCTGGCGTCCCCCATCTTCAGCTCTTCTGTACTCTGGACGCTTACAGACCTCTGCTGGATCGCCAGCATGTGAGCATGGTTCTCGGGATTTCGCGAGGACGCAATTGCGGACTGTGCCACTACCCTGCCTTTACACTCTCCTCTCTCACATGCGTAAAGTGGTGAGGTCCGCGGGCCATAGCGGCCCGGCAATGCACCGAAAGACAACAGACGACTTGCAATCGCGAACAAATTCCCAATAGTGGTCACAGCCCAAGGAGGGGCGCCCCATGCCGATGACCATCATCTGCGCAAACCCGTCACGCCCGATCAGCCAACCGTCTTCCGTGATGCCGCGGAAGCGGGGCGGCCGAAGCCGAACAGAGGCCGCTCTGGCCCCGTTCTCCCGGTGAACCTCACCCTGTCCCGCTGAACGCTCGAAACGAGCGCCCAGTCGCCGTCCCGGGTTGGCCGGCAAGGCGCCGGCCGCCACGCGCCTGTTCCTGTTGCGGGTGCATTGCGCGTGTCTGCGTCCCGGGCGTCGCGCGGCATGTCGGGCGTGTCACGGAGAACGACAACCATGGCTGTACAGCTTCGCGATCAAGGCCTCGGCAGGGTTGCCGCGACCGTACCGACCCTGCCCGAGCGGGCGGGCCGCGAGAACGGAGGCCGGCTGATGTCGACCGCCGCCGAGATCGCCCAGCCGCTGGGCGACCGGGGCGTCGGGCCCCGCTGGTCGGCGAGCCGCCCGGCGCCCGACGATAGGTCACCGCGCCTGTCGATCGGCATCGCGGATGAAGGCCGCATCCTGTTGCACTGCTTCAGTGGCTGCCCCTTCCCTTCGATCGTGACGGGACTGCGGCGCGATCACGGTCTCCTGCTCGGCGACGGCCGCGATCGCTTTCGCCGGCGAGATCGACGCATGCCAGATCGGCTCCCGCCCATGCCGCCGCCGCGGATCGGCACCGCCGACGATGACCCCGGCCTCCGGATGACCCTCTGGCGCGAGACGGTCGACCTGCCGGACAGCCCGGGCGAGACCTACCTGCGCAGCCGGCTGCACAGCATCCCGGGCGACCTCCCCGACCTGCGTCATCATCGCTCCTGCCCGCGTGGCCCCGCCCGGCTGCCGGCGCTCGTCGGCTCGATGCGCAACGCCGTGACCAACGAGCCGACGGGCATTCACCGGACATTCCATGCCTGACGCGTCGCAACAGCCTCCGGGCGCGCTCGAGATCGCCGACGCCGCGTGGCAGGCTGCCATGGCCGGCGGCGAGCGACCTTCGGTTGTGGTGACTGCCGCCAGGCCGGGGCGACAATTCATCCCGGTCGCGCTCGATCCGCGCGACCCGATGCCCAGCGCCAGGATGCTCGTGCAGCAGGCTTTCGCGCAGGCCGGCCGGCGCACGCTGCTCCATCACCGCGGCGCCTTCTACGAATGGAACGGTGCCTGTTACCGTCCGGTCGACGGCGCCAGCATCGTGGCGGCCACCTGGGCTTTCCTCGAGCAGGCCCGTAGACGGGTGGCCCCGTCCAGGCCGCGAAAGTCGTCCGCTCCGTTCGAGGTGCCGTTTCAGCCGACGCGAGGGAGGGTCAGCGATGTCCTCGCCGCCCTGGCCGCAGCCTGCAACCTGCCATCGGATATCGAGCCGCCGGCGTGGTTGACCCCGTCTTGGTCGCCCAACGTCGAGCCGCTGCTCGGGCGCCTCGCACGACCCGAGATCGGCGACGTGCTTGCCGTGCGCAATGGCCTGCTGCACCTGCCCTCGGGCGAGCTCCATCCGCCGACCCCCGATTTCTTCGGCCTCCACGCGACCGACGTCGCCTTCGAGCCGGCCGCGCCCCAGCCCGCCGAATGGCTGGCCTTCCTGCGCGAGCTGTGGCCCGGCGACGCGGAGTCGATCGACACTCTGCAGGAATGGTTCGGCCTCTGCCTCAGCGTCGACACCAGCCACCAGAAGATCCTGCTGCTGGTCGGCCCGAAGCGCAGCGGCAAGGGAACGATTGCCCGCGTCCTCACCCGCCTGCTGGGCATCGACAGCGTGGCGGCACCGACGCTCGCCAGCCTGGCCACGAACTTCGGCCTCGCCCCCCTCATCGGCAAGGCGCTGGCCATCATCGGCGACGCCCGCCTCGGCACCCGTGGCGACCAGGCGATCATCGCCGAACGTCTGTTGTCGATCTCGGGCGAGGATGCCCAGACGATCGACCGCAAGTTCCTGCCCACCTGGACAGGCCGGCTCACGACGCGCTTCAGCGTCCTGACCAACGAGCTGCCGCGCCTGGCCGACGCCTCGGGCGCGCTCGCCTCGCGCTTCATCGTGCTCACCCTCACCGAGTCTTTCTTCGGCCGCGAGGACCATGCGCTGTACAGCCGGCTGGTCGCCGAGTTGCCGGGCATTCTGAACTGGGCCCGCGACGGCTTCATCCGGCTGCGAGAGAGGGGCTGCTTCCGCCAGCCCGAAAGCGCCCGCGACGCCATCGAGGAGCTCGAAGCCCTCGCCTCGCCGGTCGGCGCGTTCATCAGGGAGCGATGCTTCGTCGAGCCCGGTCGCAGCGTCGAGTGCCAGCACCTGTTCGCCCGGTGGAGCGAGTGGGCCAAGGCAAACGGGTGCCGCGCAGCGGGAACGGCACAGAACTTCGGTCGCGACCTGCGAGCCGCCATACCCGGCATCAAGGTGGTCCGCCACCGAACCGACGATGGCCGCATCCGCATCTACGAAGGGATCACGCTGCGATGATCGCCCGGTCCACATGGTCCACATCGCACAGCGTTGCGCTCTCTACCATTTGGCCTTTCACCTCTCACGCGTCCAATGGCCAAGTCCGTGGACCATGCGGACCGTCGGCCCGGACCAAGGGGCCGCCAAGGACCGACCTGCCATTCCCCCCATCCCATCCGACTGATTACAGCCGGACGAGATGTGCTCTAGAGTGTCGGTCGCATGATCCCGCGTGGTGTCCCCTACGAAGAAGCGATGCGGCTGTTCCAATGGCCGCGTCCAGAGCGTTTCAACATCGGCCGCGCCGTTTGCGAACGACATCCGTCCGAAGCATTGGCCCTGATCGTCGAGAATGCCGACGGCAGCGTGCGCAACTGGACGTTCGGCCAGTTGCTCGCCACCAGCTCGCGCCTGGCCAATGCCTTGACGGCGAAGGGAATAGCCCGCGGCGACCGGGTCGCCGTCTTCCTGAGCCAAGGCGCCGAGCTGACGATCTGTCATCTCGCCGGCTACCGCATGGGCGCGGTCGTGCTGCCCCTCTTCACCCTGTTTGGCGAGGAGGCGCTGGAATACCGGATGGCCAATGCCGAGGCCTCGGCGTTGATCACCGACATGTCGCAGCTTCCCAAGGTGCTGGCCGTGCGCGATCGGCTGCCGCATCTCAAGACGCTGATCGTCATCGGGGCCGGCGCCCATGGCACGGCCTTCCTCGACTGGGAGCGGCTGCTCGCGGCCGCCTCCGACAGTTTCGCCACCGTCGACACGCTGGCCGAGGATCCGGCGCTGCTGATCTACACCTCGGGCACGACCGGCCAGCCCAAGGGCGCCTTGCACGCCCATCGCATGATGCTGGGGTCGGTGCCGCCGGTCGAGCAGTGGCTGGGCCACTGGCCGCGCGGCAACGAGGTCATGTGGACGCCGGCCGAATGGGCCTGGATCGCCGGCCTGTACGACGCCCTGTTTCCGGCCTGGTACTACGCCACGCCGGTGGTCGCCCATCGCTTCGCAAAGTTCGATCCCGAGCGGGCGTTCGCGCTGCTGGGGAAGCACCGGGTCGGCGTCGGCTTCATCCCGCCGACGGCGCTCAAGATGATGCGCCAGGTCGCTCGCCCACGCGAGCGCTGGCGCTACGACCTGCGCGCGGTCTGCACCGGCGGCGAGGCCATGGGCGAGGAGCTGCTCGACTGGGGGCGCGACACCTTCGGCACCACCATCTCGGAGGGCTACGGCCAGACCGAGATGAACCTGATGCTGCTCAACTCGCCCGACTGGTTCGAGGTGCGGCCCGGCTCCTGCGGGCGCGCCTGCCCCGGCCGCAAGGTCGCCATCGTCGACGGCAAGGGCACGGTCTTGCCAACCGGCGAGGAAGGCCAGATCGCGGGCTGGCGCCACGATCCGATCGTCATGCTGGAATACTGGCGCAATCCCGAGGCGACCGCGGCAAAGTTCGCCGGCGACTGGCTGCTGACCGGCGATCTCGGCCGCATGGACGATCAGGGCTACGTGTTTTTCAAGAGCCGCGACGACGACGTGATCACGTCGGGCGGCTACCGCATCGGCCCGGGCGAGATCGAGGAATGCCTGATGCGGCATCCGGCCGTCGCCATGGTCGGCGTCGTCGGCGTGCCCGACCCGGTGCGCACCGAGATCGTCAAGGCGTTCGTCCAGCTCCGCCCCGAGATGGCGGCGACCGACGCTCTCAAGGCCGAGCTGGCGAGCTTCGTGAAGACCCGGCTGGCCGCCCACGAATACCCGCGCGCGGTCGAGTTCGTGCCCGAGCTGCCGCTCACGACGACCGGCAAGATCATGCGCCGCGAGCTGCGGCGGATGCATGCCGAGCGAGCGGGACCGGTCCTGAACTCACCATAAGACAGATCGGGCATGGTTCGTTAGGCTGTACCGGCACCAATGCTGGCGACGGCGTGAGGCAGTTGGAAGGAGCTGTCGGACCTGTTCCGTGGGGGCACCAGTGTTCGCAAGCTCCTGTATGCACTGTGGTCAACAGCTGCCTTCGACAGCAAAGTTCTGCTCGGAGTGCGGGCGGCCGACAGGCATGGCCCCGGGCGCACAGTCACTGATTGGTCTGCCCCCTGTCGACACGCCACACCACCTGGCGCAGAAAATTCTCAGCTCGAAGGCCACCCTCGAAGGCGAACGCAAGCAGGTGACGGTCCTGTTCGCCGACCTGAAGAGCTCGACCGAGCTATTGGCCGACCGTGATCCCGAGGAGGCGCGCGAGCTTCTCCACCCCGTCCTCGACCACATGATGGAGGCTGTCCACCACTACGAGGGAACCGTCAACCAGACTGCGGGAGACGGAATCATGGCCCTGTTCGGGGCTCCCCTCGCTCACGAGGATCACGCCGTGCGTGCCTGCTTCGCGGCTCTGCGCATGCAGGAGCGGGTGAAGCGCCACGCCGAGGGAATATTCAATGCTCAGGGCGTGAACCTGCAAATCCGCGTCGGGCTGAACTCCGGTGAGGTCGTCGTAGGCACCATTCGCAGCGATCTCCGCATGGACTACACGGCCGTGGGGCGAACTACGCACTTGGCGGCGCGCATGGAGCAACTCGCGAGCCCGGGCAGCATCTTGCTCACGCCGTCGACGCTTAGACTTGCCGAAGGCCTCGTCGTGGCCCGGTCGCTCGGCCCCGTGCCGGTCAAGGGGCTTGCCGAGCCCCTGGAGGTTCACGAGCTGACGGGCACCGGCCCGGCGCGCACGCGATTCCAGGCCGCCGTCCGTCGCCGGCTGACGCCGTTCGTCGGCCGCGATTCCGAACTGGAACAGCTTCGTCGGATGCAAGGGCTGGCTCGAGATGGCCACGGTCAGGTCGCGGCGCTCGTCGCCGAAGCCGGCGCGGGCAAGTCACGCCTCGTCTACGAACTGACCCATTCGCTCGGTCGCGAGGGCTGGCTGGTGCTCGAGTGCGGCGCGGTCTCGTACGGCACGGCGATGAGCTGGCTGCCTGTCGTCGGTCTCCTCAGGGGCTATTTCAAGATCGAGAACGGCGACGACCTTCAGGCGATCGAGACCAAGGTGACAGCAAGGCTGCTCGCGCTCGACCGCGCGCTGGAGCCGGGCTTGCCGGCCCTGCTCGCCCTGCTCGACGTGCCGGTGACGGACGAGGCGTGGCAAACGCTCGACCCCAGCGAGCGGCGCCGGCGGACGCTCGACACCGTGCGCCGCCTGCTGATTGCTGCCGCGGGCCAGCAGCCTTGTGTCGTGATCTTCGAGGACCTGCATTGGATCGACGGTGAGACGCAGGCGCTGCTCGACGATCTCGTCGACAGCCTTGCATCGGCACGCCTGCTGCTGCTCGTGACCTGCCGGCCCGAATACCGGCACGCCTGGAGCGGCAAGCCGCCCTACCACGAGATGCGCCTCGACGCTCTGTCCACCGAACGCGGCGGGAAGCTGCTGGACGCGCTGCTGGGCGACGACCCCGCGATTGATCCCCTCAAGCAGCGCCTCGCCAGTCTCGGAAACCCGTTCTTCCTCGAGGAGGCGGTTCGGACACTGGTGGAGACGAGGGCGCTGGATGGCGTGCCGGGTCGATATCGATTGATTCAACCGATCCCGGCCACCCAGGTCCCAGCCACGGTACAGGCTACGCTGGCGGCGCGCATCGACCGCCTTCCCGCGGCGGAAAAACATCTGCTGCAGGTCGCTTCGGTCGTCGGCATGGACGTGCCCATTTCAGTGCTTCAGGCGGTTGCCGAATTGCCCGACACGGTTCTCTGGAGGAGACTGGCGTACCTGCAGGGCGCCGAGTTCATCCACGAGTCCCGGCCGCCACCGGCTCCCGAATGTTCGTTCAAGCATTCACTCACGCACGAGGTCGCGTATGGGAGCCTTCTGCATGAGCGGCGCCGCGAGCTTCACGCTCGGATCGTGGAGGCGATCGAGACCCTTCACCGTGATGGACTGGACCAGCACGTCGAGCGGCTCGCCCATCACTCCTTGCGAGGCGAACTGCGGGAGAGAGCGGTGTCGTATCTTTTCCGGGCCGGACGCAAAGCTCAAAGACAGTCGGCGCCTCTCAGCGCCGTGGGTTGCTATGACCAAGCGCTTCTCTTGCTCGAGGCCTTGCCGGAAAGCCAGTTCAAGCTGGAGCGAAATCTGGATATTCGAATCCGTCTGCGGGGCGTCCTGATCGGTCTCGGTGAAACGCGGAAGGCCATTCAGCGTCTGAGCGAGGTCGAGGCCGTCGCCGACAAACTCGACGATGAGCGCAGACGGGCACGATTTTGGGTGGCGTTGGCGACCCTCAAGTGCTTGCGTGGTGATCTCGACGAAGCCCTCGGCAATGCAAAGCACGCCCTCGCAATCGCCGAACGTCTCGAGGATCCCACCCTATGCATTCAGTCCAGGATCGTCACGGAACAGATCCAGTTCTATCGCGGCGACTATCGGCAAGTCGTCGAACTCGCCTCGATCATCCTGGCGGCAGAGCCGCACGACGAATTGTTTCACTATAGCGCCAACTACCGCGGCCCGACGATCGCGCACCATTACCTCACCCTGAGTCTGATCCAGCTCGGGCGGTTCTCCGAAGCGGCCTCCCACGTCAAGGACTTGTTCAGGCTCGCCGGACCGACGCATGGTCGCGCCACAGGGCTGGCACAGTCGTCGGAAGCGATACGTCTTCTTGCCATGGGCGACTGGGCACACGCTCGCCCGTACATCGAACAGTCGATCGAAGCCTATCGACGAAGCAACAACTTCCTTACCCTTACCCATGCGGTTGCCATGTCGGCGTTGAGCTTCGCTCAACTTGACGAGACCAGCGAGGCGATACGCCGCGTTCAAGAAGGTGAGAGCCTCCTGGAGCAGCAAACGGCCGATGGAACGATCGCTCAGTATGGGATGGATTACATCAGACTGGGCCGTGCCGTTCTCCGGATGGATCGGCTCGACGATGCGAAGAGGTTCGCAAGCTGCGCCATCCAGCTCACACCATCACATCCGGGCTCTGCCGCGCACGCCCAAAACCTGCTCGGCGACCTAGCAATGCACCGTGACTGCTTTGATGCAGAGAAGAGCGAAATCCATTTCCGCAACGCGCTCGCACTGGCCGAGCCGCGCTGCATGCGCCCCCTCATTGCCCACTGTAACTTCGGTCTCGGCAAGATATACCGACGCCTCGGCAACAAGGAGCATGCCGACGAGCACCTCGAAACCGCAATGACACTTTACCGAGAGATGGGCATGGCGTTCTGGCTGAAGCAGGTCGAGGCCGGGAAACGGTAGCCGACATGGATTCCGCAACAATACGTGGCCCGCAAGGTGAGATCGACGCCCTGATCTGTTGCCGAGAGCCCCGCCGGATCGATGCTGCCCTTCGAATGCACGCTGCTCAGTTGCGAACTCTCTTTTGTGCAGGGACTTCGCCGGATTCCGCGACTCGACGTATCGCGCCACCGTCGAGCAGGACGATCCGACCACGCGCCAGCGTCACGTAGTGGCAGTCGCGCCACAACGCTAATTGCCTGTTAACCACCTCGCGAGACACCCCAAGAATGCGCGACAGCTCGTCTTGGGAAACCGCGATGGATGTGCCGGCCGCGCTCGCGTCGGCGAGTGCGACAAGCGTCTTGGCAAGACGTTGAGGGGTGCTGAGAAGAGTCACGTCCGCAAGCGCGCCCGTGCCGCGGCGCACCAATGTCGACAGGTGCACGGCCAGCCGCAATACCAGCTCTGGATGTCTGTACAGAAACGGCAGGAAAATGTGGCGGGCAATGAATAGGACAGTGGAAGTGTCGCGGGCAGTGACCGTCGTCGAGCGAGCGCCGCCGTCCAGCAGCGCCATCTCGCCGAACAGTACGCCTGGCATCAACATCGTCAGGAGCATCTCACGCCCCTCCGCGGCCTCGAAGGAAACACTCAGCCGGCCAGTGAGGAGCCCATAGAGCCCATCGGCCATGTCACCCTGACGGATGACGACTTCGCCGGCCGTAAAGCTCTTCATGACGCAATAGCGCGACAGCTCACGAACCTGGTCCGCGGGAATATCGCTGAGGAGAGGGCTCCCGCGGAAGAGGTCCTGTGGTTTCATCGCTTGTCCAACGATAAGGGTCGGCACGACAGGTCAGTGTGAGGATCATCACACACCCACGCTGAAACGCTTGGAATGCATGACACGGAAAGCACGTCGCCGTGTGATGGTCCTCTCAATGGGGAGGCGCGACAAGAGTCATTGTTTTCCTCTCGATCATCCCGATCGAAGAGGAGAGCGTTTCATGATGTCTATGGTTGTCCGAATGGCTTCGACAAGCATGCTCGCACTGTCGGTTGCACTTGCAGCAACATCGGTGACGGCACAGCAGGCGTGCGGTCCAAGCGTGTGGTCCACCGCCGACCAGAAGCACGTCACAGTGCCATGTACTGTCCCGACACCGAAGGCTGGGGATGGCAAAACGGCCTGCGGTGTGCCGACCTGGTCCACCGCCGACCAGCGTCATACGGTCGTGCCGTGTACCGACCCATCGGCTCCCTCGGAGCGCGCGGCCCACATCGGGGAGTGAACACAACTCAGATCGCTCCCGTGCAAGCGTGTCAGGAGCGCGCCACTCCGTAGCGCTCGTACGCTGCCCGCTCAAAAGAGTATGAGCGCCACGGAGAGGATTTGAATCTATTGGCCCGCGAGGCCCGGGAAGACGACATTGCTGTCATCCCGAGCTTCGCGAAGGATCTTCCCTTTCGTGTATCTGTCGGATGGTGGGTCTCAGCCAATAAATTCACAACCTCGGAGCGGCGCGCTCCCGGTCAGGCCTCATGACCCCTCCGTCGGCGAAGACGCCGACACCTCCCCAAGCGAAGCTTGGGGAGGAGAATGACTACTCCGCCGCGGCCGCGTGGTTGAACTGGAGCTCGGCCAGGCGGGCGTAGAGGCCGCCGCGGCGGACGAGGTCGGCGTGGCGGCCGACATCGACGACGCGGCCCTGATCGATGACGACGATCCGGTCGGCCTTCTGCACCGTGGCCAGGCGATGGGCGATCACCAGGGTGGTGCGCTGATGCATCAGGCGGTCGAGCGCCTGTTGCACGGCCAGCTCGCTCTCGGCGTCGAGCGCGCTGGTCGCCTCGTCGAGCAGCAGGATGGCGGGATTGCACAGCAGCGCCCGGGCGATCGCGATGCGCTGGCGCTGGCCGCCCGACAGGCGCACGCCGCGGGTGCCGAGGTCGGTGGCGAAGCCCTTCGGCATCGCCTCGATAAAGGCCAAGGCCGAGGCCGCCTCGGCGGCGGCGCGCACCTCGGCATCGGAGGCCTCCGGCCGGCCGTAGCGGATGTTGTCGGCAACCGACGCGGTGAACAGCACCGGCTCCTGCGGGACGATCGCGAGCGTGCGGCGCAAATCGGCGAAATGCAATTCGCGGATGTCGAGGCCGTCGACCCGGATCACCCCCGCCTCGGGATCGTAGAAGCGCAGCAGGAGATTGAAGACGGTGGTCTTGCCCGCCCCCGATGGGCCGACGATGGCGACCGTCTCGCCCGGCGCGACGCCGAGATCGAAATGATCGAGGGCCAATGCCTCGGGCCGGGTGGGATAGCGGAACGACACGCCCTCGAACTGCACGCTGCCCTGCGCCGGCGTCGGCAGCGACTTGGGCGTGGCGGTCTCGGCGATCGCCGGCGGCTCGGCCTGCAGCTCGGCGAGGCGCTCCGCCGCACCGGCGGCGCGCTGCAGGTCGCCGATCGTCTCGCTGATCGCGCCGCCCGATCCGGCCACCAGCACCGCATAGAAGATGAAGGCAGACAGGTCGCCGGCGCTGATGTGGCCCTCCAGCACGTCGTGGCCGCCGATCCACAGCAGGAAGCCCACCGCGGCGAAGACGATGAAGATCACCAGGGTGGTCATCACGGCGCGCCGCGCGATGCGCTCGCGGGCCGCGGTAAAGGCGCGCTCGGTGGCGACGCCGAAGCGCCGGGAGGCATTCTCTTCCTGGGCGAAGGCCTGCACGGTGCGGACGGCATCGAGTGTCTCGGCGCCTTCCGAAACCATGTCGGCCATGCGCGCCTGCGCCTCGCGCGACAACGCCCTGACCTTGCGGCCGAACAGGACGATTGGCGCCACGACCAGCGGCACCATGGCGAGCACCAGCAGGGCGAGCTTGGGATTGGTCACCACCAGCATCACCACACCGCCCACGCACATCAGGGTGTTGCGCAGCGCCACCGAGGCCGACGATCCAATGACCTGCTCGATCAGCTGGGCATCGGCCGAGATGCGGCTCATCACGTCGCCCGAGCGCTTGATCTCGAACCAGGCCGGCCCGAGCCGGACGACATGGGCGAACAGGTCGCGCCGCAGGTCGCCGACCACCCGCTCGCCGAGCCACGACACCAGGTAGAAGCGCGCGCCCGAGGCGATCGCCAGCACCACGGCGACGACGATCAGCGAGGCCAGGGCATAGTTCAGGATGTCGGGCCTCCCGTCGGAGAAGCCGCGATCGATCAGGGCGCGCAGGCAGGCGCCGAACGCCAGAACGGTCCCGGCCGCGACCAGCAGCGACAGCAGCGCCAGCACGGTCTTGCCGCGATAGGGCCGCAGATAGGGTCCCAGCAGGGCAAGGCCGCCAAACCGGCTCATTGCGGCTGCCAGGCCAGGGAAATGCCGAGCTCGGCCGATAGAAGCGTGATCAGGTCGTCCCCTCCCCGCGTGTCGCGCCACTGACCGGCCGCCGCGTCGAACGCATAGTGGCGGGCGCCGCTCTTGGGGGAGCTCAGCCAGATTTGCCGGGTGGGTGCATGCTTGTTGACCAGCCAGGTCCCATCGTCGACCTCGACCGTCAGGACGCCGCCCTGCCGTTCGGCGTCGGCGTGGGCCCCTATCGTCTCCTCGAGGGTGTCGAGCAGGCTGTCGGCCAGGCTTTCGAAGGCGCTGTCGTCCATGGTTTGGGCCGGTCTACAGGCCCCTTTGGCCGGCGACAACCGGGATGTGACGGGCTTGTCCTCAGGGGACGGGGCCTGTATACCCCCGGCCCTGTCGCGCCGGCCGGTCGGAAATCGGCCCTGAAGCGCTGGAGAATTGGCATGAAAGAGAAGATCCACCCCGACTACCACAAGATCACCGTGGTGATGACCGACGGCACGTCCTTCGAGACGAAGTCGACCTGGGGCAAGGAAGGCGCCTCACTGCGCCTCGATATCGATCCCAAGACCCACCCGGCCTGGACTGGCGTGCGCCAGACCATCGACCGTGGCGGCCGCGTGCAGCGCTTCAAGGACCGCTTCGGCATGACTGGCGGCGTGGGCGCCGGCACCAAGGCGACGGGCGCCAAGCCGGAAGCGACGCCGGCTAAGGGCGCGGCCAAGAAGAAGTAAGGCCGAGGCGTCCAAGGCCTCTGCTACACTGCGCGCCTCAGGTGGGAGGTGTCGTGGTGAAGTCCGTCCGAGTTGTCTGTGCGCATGATTGCCCCGACATGTGCTCGCTCATTGCACATGTCGACGAGGGCAAGGTCGTGCGCGTGCAGGGTGATCCCGATCACCCCTACACGGCGGGCTTTGCCTGCGGCAAGGTGAACCGTGACGCCGACCTCGTGAACTCGCCGGAACGGATCCGGACGCCGCTGCGGCGCGTGGGTGCCAAGGGCTCGGGCAAGTTCGAGCCCATCGGCTGGGACGAGGCGCTGGACGAGATCACCGCCAAATGGAAGAGCATCATCGCCGAAAGCGGTCCCCTGGCGCTGCTCGGCTACGCCTACTCCGCCCATCAGGGCCTGATGAACCGCGGCCTGGTCAATGGGCTGTTCCATGCCCTGGGCAGCTCGCGCCTGCAGGGTGGCACCGTCTGTGACACCTGCTGCGAGGCGGCCTGGGACGTCACCGTCGGACCGATCGGCGGCGCCGATCCGGAGGACGTCGTTCATTCCGACCTGGTGATCGCCTGGGGCGCCGATCTCGCGGCCACCAACGTGCATTTCTGGGCACTCGCCGAGGAGCAGAAAAAGAAGCGCGGCGTGCCCGTCGTGGTGATCGATCCGCGCCGCACCCGCAGCGCCCGGGCCGCCGATCTCTACCTCCCCATCAGGATCGGCACCGACGCGGCGCTGGCGCTCGGCATCATGCACATCCTGGTGCGCGACAAGCTCGCCGACCGCGACTACATCGCCAGCAAGACGCTGGGCTTCGACAAGGTCGAGCGCGACATTCTCCCGAAGTTCCCGCCGGTGAGGGTGGCCGAGATCACCGGGCTTGCCGTGCAGGACATCGAGAAGCTTGCCGCGATGTATGGCCGCGCCAAGGCCGCGCTGATCCGGCTCGGCGAAGGCATGACCCGGCTCGCCAATGGCGGCCAGGCGTTGCGCGCCGTGACGCTGCTGCCCGGCGTCAGCGGCCACTACGCGGTCAAGGGCGGTGGCGCCCTCCTCCTCACCGCGGCATCGTGCGACCTCAACTATGCCGCGGTGCGCAAGCCGTCAGGACCGGCGTCGACGCGGCTGGTCAATCATCTGCGACTGGGCGAAGCACTGCTCTCGATGAACGACCCGCCGATCCGTGCGCTCTACGTGTCGGCCAACAATCCGGCAGTGACCTGCCCCGAGGTCCACAAGGTACAGAAGGGCTTGGCGCGCGAGGACCTGTTCACCGTCGTGCACGATCCCTTCCTGACCGATACCGCGCGCTATGCCGACATCGTGCTGCCGGCCGCGAGCTACCTCGAGACCGACGATCTCTATCGCGCCTACGGCGCCTACTGGATGCAATGGGGCCGGCAGGCTGCCAAGCCGCTGGGCGAGGCGCGCTCCAACTTCGACGTCGCGCAGGCGCTCGCCAAGCGCATGGGCCTTACCGACAAGATCTTCACCCTGGCGCCGCAGCAGGCGGCCCAGGAGTTGTTCAAGGGCGCGACCGGTCCCGCCGCCGCAGCCGATCCGGCCAGGCTGTTTGCCGGCGAACCCATCCACATCGCCCACGACCTGGACGGCCAGCCTTTCGCCACGCCGTCGGGCAAGCTCGAGTTCTATTCCGAGCAGCTCGCCAGGCAGGGCGTGTCGCCGGTGCCCGACTGGGAGCCCGATCCGATCGAGACGGCCGATGCCGCCCGCTGGCCGCTCCGCCTGCTGACCGCGCCCGGGTACTTCCAGGCCCACACCGCCTTCTCGGGCGTCGACTTCCTGCGCACGCGCGAAGGCAAGCCGTTCTGCGTGCTGCATCCCGAGGATGCGAAGAAGCGCAACCTGGCGGATGGCGCGGCGGTGCGCCTGTTCAACGACCGTGGCGAGATCGGGCTGGTCCTGCGCGTCAGCGACGAGGTCCAGCCAGGCGTGGTCCTGGTTCCGGGACAACGGCCGACCAGCGAATCGGTGTCCGGCACCATCAACATGCTGTGCTCCGACCGTTACACCGACATGGGCGAAGGCGCGACGTACCAGAGCACGTGGCTCGATGTCGGTCCTTGGACCGGCGCGCAACAGGCCGCGGAATAATCCCCTTGTCGGAGTTCACCCGGCGGCCATTGCCGCCCAGCCTCTATGCCGACACCGCGCGAGCGGCAGTTCCCACGCCGCCGCTCGATGGCGACAAGCGCGTCTCGGTCGCGATCATCGGCGGCGGTTTCACCGGCCTGTCCACAGCGCTTCATCTCGCCGAGAAGGGCGCCGATGTCGCGGTGCTGGAGGCGCACGAGCCGGGATGGGGCGCCTCGGGCCGCAATGGCGGGCAGGTCAATCCCGGACTGAAGCACGATCCCGATCGGGTCGAGGCTGATTTTGGCCCCGACCTGGGCCGTCGCATGGTCGCGCTTTCGTGGAATGCGCCCAACCAGGTGTTCGACCTTGTCCGGCGTCATCAGATCACCTGCGAGGCCAACCAGACCGGCACCATTCGCGCTGCCTACAACGCCAGCAGCGCCGCCGACGTGAAGGCGAGCTACGAGCAGGGTGCCCGGCGCGGCATGCCGGTCGAGCTCCTGGACGCCGCCAAGCTCGCCACCGCGACCGGCGCAAAGCGCTATACCAGCGCCTTGCTCGACCGGCGTGGTGGCCACGTGAACCCTCTCGGCTACGCACGCGGCCTGGCGCAGGCGGCAATGCAGGCCGGTGCGGCGATCCATGGCAGCTCGCCGGCCACCAAGGTGTGGCGCGACGGCGGGCGCTGGAACGTGGCGACGCCGACCGGCACCGTCAGCGCCGAGAAGCTGGTGCTCGCGACCAACGGCTACACCGACAATGTGTGGCCCGACCTGCGCCGCACGCTCGTGCCCGTGTACAGCGGCATCGTCGCCTCCGAGCCGCTGCCCGACGAGGTTGCGCGCGACATCTTCCCGATCCGCTCGTCGCTGTACGAGCTCGGCAAGGTCACGGTGTACTATCGGCTCGATGCGTCCAATCGCGTCCTGATGGGCGGGCGGTGCCAGCAGAGCCCCGTCGATTCGCCGGACCAGATGCAGTTCCTGATCCGCTACACGCACCGGCTGTGGCCGCAGTTGCGCCACGTCAAGTTCACCCATGGCTGGAACGGCCAGCTCGCGGTGACCATGGACCACTATCCGCACATCCACGAGCCGGCCGACGGCGTGCTGGTGTGCCTGGGCTACAACGGACGTGGTGTGGCCATGAGCACGGCCATGGGGCCCGAACTCGCGCGCCGCACCCTGGGCGGCAAGACATCGGAGATCGACATGCCGATCACCGACCTGAAGGCCATCCCGTTCCACGGCCTGTGGAAGACGGCGGTGGCAGCGCGGATCACCTATGGCCGGATCCGCGATTATCTGAACGTGTAGCCAGGTTTCCCCCCAGCTTCGCTGCTACGGAGTGGACACATCTCATTTCATGCTCCTCTCCCCCATTCGGCCGACTCGGGGGAGAGGAACACGAGGTTTGTCCACTCCGTAGAAGCGAAGCTGGGGAACTCGAAGCTACACGAAGCGGTGTTGCGTGCGCTCGCGCCTGGCGAGCTTGGGCACGGCGCGGCCGGCGATCAGGGTCTTGAAGTGCTCGGTCTGCTGATGCTCGGCGAAGGCCGCCTCGTCGCGGAACACCTCGTAGAAGAAGAACTTCTCCGGCTCGGTCAGCGACTGGTGGATCTGGAAGGCCTTCACGCCGGGCTCGCGCTGCGCCTGCGGCAGGAATTCGCGCAGGATGCCGTTGACCGTCTCGACCTCTCCCGGATTGACCTGCCAGAAAGCGGTGACGACGAGACCGTCGCGAAATGAATGAAGATCAGCCATTTGCCTCTCCTTGGGTGAACGATGGAGAGACGGTATCGGACTCGTTCAGGCCGTCGCTTCGGCTTCGATCGAAATTCGCACCTATCAGTCCTCCTCCTCAAGCGAAGCTTGGGGAGGTGCCCCCGCCAGGGGGCGGAGGGGTCGGGAGCGACACACGTGAAGTTGAATAGGCATCATTGAATCTGAATGCGTGGCAAGCGCTTCGACTGAGGCTCTCGACTCCTCCGCCCCTACGGGGCACCTCCCCGCGCCTCGCGCAGGGAGGAAGACGAGCTCAACGCGCTGGCACCTGCCGCCGCGACAGGCGCATGCCGACCGCGGCAGCAACCAGCGCGGCCAGGACAAAGCTCGTCGGCACCCACAGCGCTGCCTGGCTCACGTCGGTGCGGTTCAGTCCGCCCGACAGGCCGACGGCGTTGGCCACCAGGCCCGAGACCGCCGCGCCCAGCGCGAAGCCGGTTTGCTGCACGGTGGCCATCGACGAGGCGGCGACATCCTCCTCCCCGGCTCGCGCGCCGGTCATCACGCGCTGGGCGATGAAGGCCCAGCACGAACCGATACCAGCGCCGAGCATGAAGATCGCCGGGAACACGACGATGGCGGGCTCCATCCGCACGAGCACCGCCATGCCGATCAGTCCGATCCCCATCATCACCGGCCCGGCGATCAGGAGGCGATCGGTCGTCGGTGCAGCGAGTCCCGCCACCACCAGGGAAACGATCGTCCAGCCGAACGAGCCGCCCGCGACCATGTAGCCGGAGCTCAGAGGATCGAGCCCGTGCAGCGACTGCAGGAAGATCGGCATGAAGATCTGCAATGGGCTGTAGGAGATCGACACCATCAGGGTCAACCAGAGCCCGAGCCCGGTGATCGTGTCCGGCGAGAAGGCATCGCTCGGCAGAAGCCGCGTTGCCGAGCGACGATCGATCGCCAGCGTCAGCACGAGCAAGCCGACCGCGGCCACCACCAGGCCAGCCTTGGCAAGCACGTGCGGCGCAATCGCGGTACAGGACATGATGGCGATCGCCGCCGACACGAGAACGATGCGCAGGCCCGGCGGACGCCTGGCGCCGGCATTGGCGGCCCCAGCCGACAGCGCGCGATAGGCGACAGCTGCCAGGACCACCGCCAGTCCGGCGACGCTGAAGAAGGCACCGCGCCAGCTTGCGTACTGGGCGAACACACCCCCGACCAGGGGCCCGACGACGATCGCCAGGCTCCACGTACCCGAGAGCAACGTGAAGGCGCGCGGCCACAGCTCGCTGGGAAAGGTGTTGCGCACCAGCACGTAGGCGATCGCCGCCAGCAGGCCGCCGCCGAAGCCCTGCACGAACCGGCCGACGACGATCTGCGCCATCGCCGGCGCCAGCGCGCAGATCAGCGCCCCTGCCCCGAACATCAACGCGCCGATGCAGAAGGCGCTACGCGCCCCGATGTTGGACGTGAGGTAGCCCGTGCAGGTCGCGGCGATGATCGACGAGGCGAGATAGGCGGTGCTCGTCCAGCTGATCAGGGCAGCGCCATGGATATCGTCGACCACGCTCGGCAGCACAGTGGCCAGCATCAGGACGTTCATGGAATGGAGGAGGATGCCGCCCACCAGGACGACCACCGCCGGAATCCACCGAGGGCGGAGCAGCGCGGACCAGCCGACCGTACCCGAGTCGTTGCCCATGTCGAAAGGCTTCCTCGCCGGCCGCGCGATTGAGATTGTGATTGGAGGCGCTGCGGCTTAATTTACTTAAATTAAGTAAACACTTATCAAAAAGAGCGTCAAGCCCGGATGGCGCGATCGAGCGACGAGCGCATCCTGTTCCATCTCAAGGCCCGCGGACCGCAGACGGCGGCCGACCTGGGAGCGCGCCTCGGCATGACCGCGATCGGTGCGCGCCAGCATCTCTGCCGGCTGGAGAGCGAGGGCCTGGTGGATGCCGAATTCCGCCGCCAGGCTCGCGGACGTCCGAAGAAGTACTGGCGCCTCACGCAGCGTGGCCATGGCCGCTTCCCCGACCGGCACGCAGACCTCACGCTCGACCTCCTGCGGGCGACCCGATCGCTGTTCGGCGACAACGGGCTCGAGCGACTGATCCGGCGCCGGGAAAAGGAGAGCCTCGCGCAGTACGATAGCGAGCTGTCGCGGCGACGCTCGCTCAGAGGCAAGCTCGCCGCCCTGGCGCAGATCCGAAGCCGTGAAGGCTACATGGCGAGCTATACGCCCCAGCCCGGCGGCTCCTACCTCTTCGTCGAGGACCATTGCCCGATCTGCGCGGCCGCCGCGACATGCCAGGGTCTGTGTCGGTCCGAGCTGACGATCTTCCGCAAGGTCCTGGGCCGCTCGGTCGTGATCGAACGCGTCGACCATGTGCTGGCCGGCGCCCGCCGCTGCGCCTATCGCATCAGACGTGCCCCGGCCGAGCGGGCGTCATAGAGGTCCGAAAACCGCGAGCGGCGACCGCCCCGGCATGGGAGGATGCCGGCATGGAATTGCTCGACCGCAAAACCTACTACCGCGCCTTCGAGACCCACGATGCCCGCTTCGACGGCCGCGTGTTCGTCGGCGTCACCTCGACCAGCATCTACTGCCGTCCGATCTGCCCTGCCCGCACGCCGAGGTTCGAGAATTGCCGCTTCTACGCCTCGGCGGCCTCTGCCCAGGAGGCGGGCTTCCGGCCCTGCCTGCGCTGCCGGCCGGAGATCGCCCCAGACCTCGCCTTCTGGCGCGGCAGCGCCAACACGGTCAATCGTGCCCTGGCGCTCATCGCCGACGGCGCGCTCGACGGCGACGACGCCGATGTCGAGACCTTGGCGGAACGGCTGGGCGTCGGCGGACGCCAGCTCCGCCGCCTGTTCCAGCGCCACCTCGGCGCCTCGCCCGTCGCCGTCGCCCAGACCCGGCGCGTGCTGTTCGCCAAGCAGCTCCTCCACGATACCCATCTGCCGATGGCAGAGGTCGCCCTGGCCTCCGGCTTCGGCAGCGTGCGGCGCTTCAACGAGACGTTCCGCGACCTGTTCGGCCGTCCGCCGAGCGCTCTCCGCCGCAAGGCCGGCACGGCGGCCTCGGCCCGCGATGGCGTCACCCTGCGCCTCGCCTATCGGCCGCCCTATGACTGGCCCGGCATGCTGACGGCGCTCGCCGCTCGCACGACCTCGGACGAGGAATGGGTCGCGAACGACATCTGGCATCGCCGCGTCGCGCTCGATGGCTCCGAGGGCAGCGTCGCCGTCGCCCATCTCGCCGAGCGCAACTCGGTGCTGGTGACCATCCGCTTCCCTTGCGTGAAGGCACTGCCGGGCATCGTTGCCCGGGTACGGCGCGTCTTCGATCTCGGTGCCGAGATCTCGACGATCGACAGCCATCTCGCGCGCGATCCCAGCCTCGCGCCGCTGATCGCCAAGCGTCCTGGTCTGCGGGCGCCGGGCGATTGGGAGCACGAGGCGACGACCGCCTTCGCCGACGACGCGCCGGCCGGTTGGCGGCCGTGGAACGCGTATGCCTTGCAGCACCTCAGGATGGCAGCCCATGGTCAAGGTTAAGTTCCCGCCTCTCGAATTCCTCATCGACCGTCTGCCGACGCCGATCGGCGAGCTGGTGATCGTGGCCGATCGCGCCGGCAAGCTGCGCGCCATCGACTGGACCGACCACGAGCCGCGCATGCTGCAGCTGCTCGACCGCTATTTCGGCAAAGGTGGCTACACGCTCGAGCCGTCCCGCGATCCCGGCGGCCTCAGCCGGGCCCTCGCCGCCTATTTCAAAGGCGACCTCGACGCCATCGACCGGCTTCCGGTGGAGATGACCGGGACGCCCTTCCAGACGAGCGTGTGGCGGGCACTGCGCAAGATCCGCAGCGGCCAGACCATCAGCTATGCCGACCTGGCGCACCGGATCGGCAAGCCCAAGGCGGTGCGCGCCGCCGGCCTGGCCAACGGCCAGAATCCGATCAGCATCGTCGTGCCTTGCCACCGAGTCATCGGCTCCAACGGCACGCTGACCGGCTACGGCGGCGGCCTCCCGCGCAAGCAATGGCTGCTCGCGCACGAGGGGGTTCGGATCGGAGCGCCGCGGCGCGACCAGTAGCGCCTCTTGTTGTCCTCCCTGCGCGAAGCGCGGGGAGGTGCCCCCGCGAGGGGGCGGAGGGGTCAAGAGCCTCGGTCGAAGCGACTGTCCGCGTCGTCTTGGGCGTAACCATGACGCATGTTCGAACAGCGCGCGTGTGGCCCATGACCCCTCCGCCCCCTTACGGGGGCACCTCCCCAACGCAAGCGTTGGGGAGGAGAATGAGGCTCACGCCGAATAGTAGCTCGTGACCGTATCGCCGATGTTGAGGTGCCGGCTGAGATCGTCATTCGTCGGCTGCGCCCGCAGCAGCGGGATGAGTTGCCGGTTCACGTGCTTCAATGTGTCGATGTCGTTGCTTCGCGCCGCCCGCTGCCCCTGTTCGATCAGGCGTTCGGCGCGGATCGGGTCGATCAGCTCGTCGCGACGCGCCAGGCAGAAGTCGAATCGTGCGAGGTGCACAGCCGGATCGCGATCGCGCACCGACCACCAGAGCGCCTCGTATTCCTGGATGTTGCGTCGAAGCATCTCGGCGTTCTGCAGCTCCAGCGCCTTCTGGAATTCGACCGCGAGCGATTTCAGGAGCTTCCTGTCGCTGTCGCGGCCACTCTCCTCGACCAGCTTCTCCGTGTCGGCTCGGGTTTCCCGGGCCTTGTCGACCAGCCGAGGAAACTTCAGCGCATCTTCGAGCTGGTCGATCAGGGCTGCCAGCTCGCGCAGCCGGCGATCGAGCATGCCGACGGAATCGGGATCGTTGGCCGCCGCTTGCATCAGCTTCCGGATGGTATCGAGCAGATCCTCCTCGTCGATGCGGCCGAGAATCTCGAGAGCAGCGGGCGTCCTGATCCCTTCGGCTTGGGTCCGGGCCGCCGCCAGCCGATGCCCCAGTTCCTCGGCCTCACGCACCAGCTTCTCCAGCGACTGGCGTTCGGAGACCGGCGTGAAGACGACGTCGAAGTCGAGCTCCATCACGCGGATGTAGGCATGGACGCGAATCTGCTGCGACTCGTCCATCTTGACCGCAACTTCGACGATGCTGCCCGCCGGCAGGTCGCGCTCGAGGTCCGCGCCGGTGATCTCGATGGCGCCGATGCCGTGATTGCGTACGGCCCGCGTGTACTCCCCTTCCAGCAGCGGGATTCTCAGGACGTCGTCACGCCGGCCGGCCCGCAACATCTTGGTCGTGATGTGATCGATCGCCTTGGCCAGGGGCAGGCTGTCGCCCTTCTTCACGTAGACGGCCACGTTGCCGTTGCTCAACCCGATTCCGACGGTCTGGGCGGCCGGCTGCGCATTCGGCAGGTTCAGCATGAAAGTGTAGACCAGCGACCGTGGTTCGGTCGGAACCGGCGTTCCCGTGGGATCGCACAACTCGATGTCGTAGGTGTGCCGGCCGGCCGTGGCGGCATAGACCCGCGTCAGGAAGACGCCGCTGCTGCCCAGCTCGATCCGGCCGGAACGCCAGTTGGTTTCCGGGTCGACGAGCTCGAGGGTGAACCCCGTCGGATCGCGGCCACCCGGCGCGGTGACCCTCCCGCCAATATCCGGATCCTGCAGGTTGCCGACCGGGCTGTGCTCGGTATGCACCTGCCAGGCAGTCACTTGGATCGCGGTGCTGGTGCTCGGGGCCTGGAGCTCGAGCGTGCTCGCGAAAATAGCCGCGCCGCGGGCGACCACGGTGACCGGATCGATGCCATGCTCGACCGGGCAGCGAAGCTCGGATTGCACGGCGTCCCTGATCCAGGGATTGAGCGTCGATCCGCCGACCATCAGCACCCGCTCGATGGCGGCCGCCTCGAGGCCCGCGCCGCGCAGTGTCTTGCGACAGAGATTGAGCGTGCGGCGCAAATAGGGTCGGGTCAGGGTCGCGATGTCCTCGGGCGTCAGCGTATAGGCGAAATCGATGGTCCGGCCGCGTCCGTCGGTGCACCAATTGTCGAAGCTGATCTCGACCGGCGCCCTGGTGCGGCAGACATCGATCTTGCCGCGCTCGGCGATCAGCTTGAGGCGTCCGAAGGCGCTCTCCCATCGTGGATTGCCGCGATGGAAGTCGGGCAGGTCGAACTGTTCGAGAGCCGCGGGCAGCAATCGTTCGGTGACGATATCCCAGTCCAGGAGCTTGCCGCCGAGCTGATTGTCGCCATCGTGGTTCTCGACATGGATGAGACCGTCGCGGATGCGCATGATCGCCGCATCGAACGTCCCGCCGCCGAAATCGTAGACCAGCCAGTACAGGTTCTCCTGCTGGCTCTGGAATCCATAGGCAAGGGCCGCAGCGACGGGTTCGAGGAGCAGCGGGCAGCGGGTGATGCCGGCCAGCATTGCCGCGTTTTGCGTCGCCGCCGTCGCCGGCTGCTCGAAGGCTGCCGGAACCGTGATCACGGCCGACTGCACGTCCTCATCCATGGCCGTGCGCACATCGGTGCGAAGGCTCTTCAGGACCTCGGCCGAGAGCGCTTCGGGGGTGAACAGGCGGTCGCTGCCGACGAAGTGCTTCTCCATGCCATCGCCAGCCATGCCCATGCGCAGCTTGAATTCCACCGCCGCGTTATAGGGATCATCGTCCAGCGCGCGCCGCTTGGCCTCGTCACCGACATGCAGATTGCCCCGCTTGTCGATCCACACGGCCGAGGGCGTGATGCCTGCGCCCAGCTTGTTCGGGATGATCCTGGCACCGTGACCGTCGGCGACGGCGATCGAGCTGTTCGTCGTGCCGAGGTCAATGCCGAAATCGATTGTCGTCCGGCGCATTCGCCGCTCCTTGGTCCTTGGATCTATTGGGCTCTTGGGCGAGTTCAGTCTCGTGACGGAACGGACACGATCACCTCGCCGCGCTGGATGAGGCGGTTGCCTCCGAACACCATCGGCCTGACCGTCTCCGCAACCGTGTCCGTCGTTGTCCCCGCCGTGGGTTCGAACTGAAGGGCTGTCATCATTGCCTCGGCACCCGGGGGATAGCGCGTCCCGATGGGATCGACCAACCTGATGCCCGCCGCGTCGAAGGCCTTGATGGCTTTCTCGAGACGCCTCAGGGCCTGGCGGGCCCGCGGATCGGAGTCGACGCTATCCCCGTCGAGCCATGGCCTTTTGAAGTACTTGGTCTTCAGGTACCAGAGGCAATTGGCGAGCTCGGTCACCATGTCGACCGGAAATGTATACTCGCGGGCGGCGACCGCGTCGCTCCTGGCGGGCTTGGACGCGCTCCTGCGCGGGCGAGGCTTTCCAGACTTGGCCATGAGGGCTCCAAACCATCAGGGAATGACACGCGAGGCGGCCGCAACAAGTCCCACGGCGTCCTCGGACACGGCCTGCTCCGGCGCATAGACGTGCCCGAAGCTCCACCTTTCCCGGCGCAACTCACGGATCGTGCGGAAATCCAGGTAGGCCTCCTCGGGCTTGATTCCCGAAGGGAGAGACGGCTCGGGCGTCCCGGTCATGAACGCCTTTATCGCCGCTTCCCCCTTGGCTGCAAGGGAACGCTTGATCCCGACGGTCGCCGCAACGGTCGCCCCCGCTCCGGCAACAAGCCCGACGATCGTCGGCAGGATGACTCCAGGCAGGACGAAATGCAGGCCATAGGCTGCGAAGCTCCACGCCAGCGCCCCGGCAAAACCGGCTGCGACCCTCGCCTTCGGGCCAATTCCTGACGCCGCCGCCCGGACCATGTCCTCTCGAATCTCGTTCCACCGGATCCGCCGAACGGCTAGATCGCGATGGGCGTCACGGCAGGCCCGGCAGCGTGGCACGACGATCATCGTCGTCCTGACGACGACGCTGCGACCAAGCAGTCCTTGCCTGTTTTCGACGTCGCCGCACATGGGCACCGATATCGCGCAGTCGGATGTCGGCGAACCGCTCTCACAGAAATGGCACGTGCTGTCCCGAGGGCTGACCGTCTGCGTGGCCGGAAGGAAGCTCTCGTTGCGATGAAGCCGGGCCTTCAGGGAGACGGTACCAGGCAGGGCGCATTGCAACTCGTGCGCCTGCTGCTCGAGGATTTCGAGATTGAGCTTCACCTTTGCATCGTCCGGATACAGCTCATCGGCCAGCAGCAGGCGCTCGAGCGCCGAGGTCAGCTCGCGGCGAAAGGCGTTACGCTGGCCTTCGACTTCCTGGTCGAGCAGGTCTGCGCAGCTTCCGCATAGCCATACCTCGACGTCACGGACCTTGAACTGGGACCAGCGCTTGTACTCCTGGCTGCCGCAGCTCGGGCACGGCGCCTTCAGGAAGTCCGGCATCTCGGCGTCGGGAAAGCGGCGCGTCGGCGAGCGCTCGGCGGCAAACCTGTCGACCAGGCGGCGCCTGATCGGCGGCTCCTGACGGTACTCGCTGATCGCCGCGTTGAATATCTGGACGGCCCACGCGGCCAGGCAATGAGACGCCGCTCGGCGGATCGGTCGCTCATGAGTGAGCTCGATGCCGTTCAGCAGGCGCAAGGCGCCCTCGAAGTCGCTCCGTCGCACGAGCTCGCGGGCCTCCTCGAGGCGTCCGATCAGGGCCTCGGGGAGATCCCAGTAGCCGGGCGCGCACCATTCGCTGGCGCTCTTGGCGTTCTCGCGGACGACGCTGAGGTTCTCGTCGAGGCGCGCCCTCAAGGGGTCGCCCGCCGCCATCTTCCGCGCCAGCTCGAGCAACTCGGCACTCTCGTCCCAGTCGTCGATCTTGGCCGTGAAGGTGACCTGCCCTTCGAACATCGCTTCCGCGACCATGTCGTGCAGATCATTGCGGACATGGCCCAGGACAGGGCCGTCCATCGCGAGGTCGCCGACGTTGGCGACGACGGCATCGACGGTGGAGATCAATCGGGTGCAGACCTCGTACATCGACCGGACGTTCTCGTTGGCGCGATGAGGGGCCGTGCGCCACGTCGTCCTGGCTCGATCGATCTCCTCCTTGATCTGCCCCTCCCACAGGGTCAGGGCATGTCGCAAGGCAGCCTGCCGCGCGCCTGCGTCGAAGCGCGCTTCTCGGAGAATCCGCAACTGGCGGGTCACACCGGCAATGTGCGAACGCTCGGCCGCTGCAAAGGCAAGCAGCGCATGGATATGCAGCAACCCGGTCGGCAACGATTCGCGAACCTGTGAAACGAGGCGCGGCGAAACCTTGACGTCGTCGAGGGCGGCAGCCCGCCGTGACACCAGCAGCCAGAATTCACGGTCGGCGTGAATCTCGGCCCATTGGTCGAGGGCCCGTCGCCACATCCCCTCGAGCTCGGCGTCCGGCTTGGCGTCCGCCTGCTCTTGGTCGAGCACGGAGAGATGAAGGAGCACCGCAAGATTGTGCCGCGCCACGGCCCGCCGATCGGGCGCCGAGACCTCCCTGCCCCACAGCGCGGCGGCGTCGGCCAGCCGGCCCTCCTCGACCGCGCGAAGCGCCGGATCCCGGCCGCCCTCGTCCATCGGCCAGAACCAGAAGAACTCGGCCTGGAATCGCTGGACCGGATCGTGCAGCCGGGCCAGCGCAGCACGACTCTCGACGGGCGTCGGCGGCGGGCGCAAGGCGAGGCCTCCACCGGCTGCCGTCATCGTCGCCAAACCCAGCTTGGCTTCGAGCGCGCGGCGTGCCTCCCGGCGCTGCATGTCGCGGCCGGCGGCGGTCACAGGCAAATCCAGGATCCGAAAAGGATTCGTCCGGTAAAGATCCGGCGTCAGAACCTTGTAGGGATCGTCGTGCATCGCCCTCAGAGCGATCCGCCGGACACCATGTCGAAGCGGCTCCGGATCTCGTCGACGGTGGGAATCTTGTCCGATTCGAGCTCGGGGAATTCCTTGGCGAGGGCAATACGATCGTACTCGTCGAGATGCAGGTCGGCCAGGGCGTGATCGTCCTCGAGGGCGTCGAGGGTCTTGTGCAAATGGAAGAGATGCCAGTGCGCCGGCCCGTGAAACACCCCCTGCTCGATCTTGACCAGACGTTCCTCGAAGCGCTGCAGGACGCTCTTTCGTTCAGTCACCAAGGCTTGCCTCCCGATCCCTTGCCAAGCGCAGATGGTGCGCGACCTGCGCCGGGATCGCAAGGCTTGTGCAAAACGCTTGGCTCTCCTCCCTGCGCGAAGCGCGGGGAGGTGTCCGCGTCTTCGCGGACGGAGGGGTCATGAGCGCCAGTCGAAGCATCCGTCCATATTCTTTGCGAACGCGAGCGGACTGCTGGCGCGGCTATGATGAATATTCAATCGCACATGTGTCGCTTGAGACCCCTCCGCCCAATGGCGCTGTAAACAGCGCCTATGCGGGGCACCACAGGCTTTTGGCCGCTTGCGGCCAAAACGCCGACCCCGCGCTTCGCGCAGGGAGGGAAACAAGATGCCGCTGCTCCGGCCAATCACGGCTGCAAGTCGAGGCCCTTGTAGAGAGCGGCGCTGTAGTTGCCGTGGGAGCGCACGTTCTTGATGCTCTTCTTGGCCACCAGGAACAGGCGCGAATGGGCGGCGGGCAGCATCAGCGCCTCCTGATGGACCAGCCGCTGGACTTCCTTGAAGTTCTTCTCGCGCTCGGCGTCGGTCAGCGCGTGCCGGCCGGCCTCGAGCAGCCGGTCGGTGTCCTCGTCGGCCCACATCATGCGGTTGGGCACGGGCCGGTTCTTGGAGTGATAGTAGAGATACATCTGGTCGCCGGCCGAGGTGTAGGGCACCGACAGCGTCCAGATGTCGTAATCCTGCTGGGCGATCTTCTGGAAGAACACCGTCGGGTCCCAGGTCTGGATCTTGATGTCGACGCCGACCGTGCGGGCGGCGCTCTGCAGCACCTCCGAAAGCTTGGGGTTCTGGCCGACCGTGTAGGAGAACATCAGGAGCTCGAGCTTCTTGCCGTCCTTGTAGCGAAAGCCGTCGGCGCCCATCTTCCAGCCGGCTTCGTCGAGCAGCGCTTTGGACTTCTCGGGATCGCGCTTGGTCAGCACATCGAGAGTCGCAGGCTCGAAGTCGAGCGCCTTGGGATGGACCAGCGAGCGGGCCGTCTCGGCCTGGCCGAAGAAGATCGCCTTGTTGATCTCCTCGCGATCGACCAGGTGCGACAGCGCCTGGCGCACGCGCCTGTCGGACACCTTCTCGCGCGTCGACTTGAAACCCCAGTAGTACATCGCGAAATCGGCAACCGGTTCGTAGACCGCGAGATTGGGCGCCTTGCGGAGGGTCTCGATGGCCTGCAGCGGGTTCCAGTGGCAGAAGTCGGCCTGGCCGGCCAGCATGGTGGCGATGCGGGTCGTCTCCTCGGGCACGATGCGCCAGATCATGCGCTCGTACTTCACGGGGCCCTTGTTGGCATAGACGCCGGTCGGGCCCCATTTGTAGGCGTCGTGGCGCTTCAGCACGAGCTCCTTGCGCGGCTCCCACTTCTCCCAGCACAACGGCCCGGTGCCATCGAAGCCCTTGACGCCGAAATCGGCGCCCAACGCCTCGACATTGTCCTTGTTGATGATCGTGGCGGCGAAGTTGGCCAGATCGACCATCAGCTCGGCGTGCGGGCGCTTCAGCTTGTAGACCAGGGTGTAGGGGTCCGCCGCGGTGATCGAATCGACGTCGCCCAGGCGCCAGTAGAACGGCCACTTGGCCGCTGGATCGGCCAGGCGGGTGAAGGAATAGACCACGTCGGCAGCGGTGAACTTCTTGCCGCTGCAGAAGGTCACGTCGTCGCGCAGCGCGAAGGTGTAGGTGAGCTTGTCGTCCGACACCGTCCACGATTTTGCGAGCAGGGGATGCACGCTCTTGAGGTCCCAATCGAGCGCCACAAGCGTGTCGCCCATCATGAACATGGGATGGCCCATGCCGCTCGACGTGTTGCTGTGGGGGTCGTACTTGGGTGCGTCCTGGGATCGGATGTTGACCAGGGTCTGAGCCATCGTCGGCAGCGCAAACGCAGACAAGCTGATCGCGAACGCCAGAGCGGCGCTCGTTGTCTTCCTCGGCATCTGTAAGCTCCGATCAGGCCGCAGCGAGGCTGATGCCGAAGGATTCCAGGTTGGGCGCGATCCGCTCGGTCAGCAGGCCGACCTTGCGCAGGTTGCGCACCAGCCCGCCATGCAGGTCGCGGCGGAAGTACTTGCGGAAGGCGGTCTCATCGCCGCCGGCCGCGCGTTCGCGCCGATAACGCTTGATCTCGTCGAGCTCGGCCTTGCCGAATCCCATCTCCTGGTAGGCCGCCAAGGGAAAGATGCCCGAGAGGGTGCGGCTGAGCGACCACACCGCGAAGTCCTCCATCTCGCGATGCTCGGCCTCGGTCGCCTCGGCGACGATGGCGGGCAGCGACAGCATGGCAAAGCCCATGTGGCGCGCCTCGTCCTGCACGATGCGCCGGCAGACCTGGCGCAGCACCGGGTCCTTCGACGACTCCGCCAGCATGCGGAACAGCGAGACGGCGAAGGTCTCGGCCACGAGCTGCAGGCCAATCGTCTTCAGGTGCCACGACGAGGTGCCGAGCAGCGTGTCGAAGATCTCGCGAACATTGCCCCCGACCGGATAGATCTCGCCGTCCAGGCGCAGGTCGATATAGCGCTGCAACACCTCGTTGTGCCGCGCCTCGTCGGCCACCTGGGTGGCCTGGAACAGCTTGGCGTCCTGGCCCTGCACGTTCTCGACCAGCTGGCTGCACAGCAGCATGGCCCCGTGCTCGCCCTGCACCAGGGTGGAGAGGCGCCAGCGGCTGACCCGGCGATTGAGCTCGATGCGGTCGTGCTCCGACATCGCGTCCCAGAAGCGCGTGCCGTGGATGTCGACGAGATCGTCGGAGATCAGGCCGCCGTCGCCCTCGAGCGGCACCGACCAGTCGATGTCGGTGGAGGCATTCCATTGGTCGATCTTCGCCTGCTCGAAGAGCCGGCGGAGATCGGCCTGATCGCTGGCGTAGTCGTGGCGGAAGTTCGCGACATTGCGCGTCTCGATTTGATGACCGTTACCCACTGCCTTCCTCCTGCTTTCTTGTCTTTGTTCAGACGGCAGGATGAACGGGCATTCAGCTCATTTCAACCCGAGCGGGCGCTACAGGGCAGCCTGATCCTGTGTGCGGCGCAGCAACGAGGCGGTGGCGCGGCCGTCCTCGGCCGGCTGGTAGACGACGCTGAACAGCGTCCGCGCCCTGGCCAGGGCTTCGCCGAAGCCCTTCTGCCCGCTCTCGAACGAGTCGAAGCCGCAGCGCAGCATGAAAGGCAGCTGGTCCTGCAGCACGTTGCCGGTGGCGCGCAGCTCGCCCTCGTAGCCCAAGCGGCCGCGCAGCAGGCGGGCCTGGCTGTACGCGCGGCCATCGCTGAACTTGGGGAAATGCAGGGTGATCAGGCGCAGCTCGCCGACATGCGCCGCCAGCTCCTCGACCGGGTCGGTATTGGCAAGCGCGACCGCCGGCCATTGCGGGCGCAGCCGCCATTCGCCGTACGGCAGGGCGATCAGAATGGACGGCGTGGCCGCCGCTTCAGTGAACAGTGCCATAGACCCGATCCTTGAAAGGTTGGGCGCCGATGCGCCGGTAGGTGTCGACGAAACGCTCGCCCGCGGTGCGCGAGTCGAGATAGGTGGCGACCAGGGCGTCGACCGCTTCGACCACGCTGTCGGCGCCGACCGCCGGTCCGAGGATCGTGCCCAGCGCGGTGTTGCCGAAATCGACGTCGCCGCCGAGGCTGATCTGGTAGAGCTCGACACCGTTCTTATCGACTCCCAGGATGCCGATGTGGCCGACATGGTGATGGCCGCAGGCATTGATGCAGCCCGAGATCTTGATCTTCAGGTCGCCGATATCGTGCTGGCGCGCCAGCTCGGCGAAGTGGTTGGAGATGCGCTGCGCCACCGGGATCGAGCGCGCATTGGCGAGCGCGCAATAGTCGAGCCCCGGGCAGGCGATGATGTCGGTGATCTTGCCGACATTGGCCTCGGCGAAGCCCAGCCGCCCCAGCGCGCGCCACACCGCCGGCAGGTCGGCGATGGCGACATGGGGAAACACCAGGTTCTGCTCGTGGCTGACCCGGATCTCGCCCTGGGCATAGGTGTCGGCGATGTCGGCGACACCTTCCATCTGGACGGCGCTGGCATCGCCCGGCGGTGCGCCCGCGGGCTTCAGCGACGCCGTCACGATGGCGTAGCCCGGCGTGCGATGCGCCGCCACGTTCGACTTGAGCCATCGCGCGAAGTCGCGATCCTCGAGCTTCAACCCCTCGACTTCCGGCACGACCGCCCGACGCTCGGGCAGGACCGGCGGCGCGAACTGGCGGGCGACCGCCTCGATCGTCTCCTCGGCCAGGCCGAGCGGCCCGCCCTTGGTCGCGGCATACTCGGCCTCGACCTCCTCGCGCATCTTCTCGACGCCGATCTCGTGCACCAGAATCTTGATGCGCGCCTTGTAGAGGTTGTCGCGCCGGCCGTAGCGGTTGTAGACGCGCAGGACAGCCTCGAGATAGGCGAGCAGCTCGTTGCGCGGCAGGAACTCGCGCACGGTCTTGCCGATCATCGGCGTGCGGCCGAGGCCGCCGCCCACGATCACCTCGAAGCCCACCTCCCCTTCCGGGTTGCGCCACAGCCGCAGGCCGATGTCGTGCACCCGCACCGCCGCCCGGTCGTTGGGCGAGCCGGTGACGGCGATCTTGAACTTGCGCGGCAGGAAGCTGAACTCGGGATGCAGCGTCGACCACTGGCGGATGATCTCGCACCAGATGCGCGGGTCCTCGATCTCGTCGATCGCCGCGCCGGCGAAGTGGTCGGCGGTGACGTTGCGGATCACGTTCCCGCTGGTCTGCATGGCGTGCATGTCGACCTCGGCGAGCTCCGCGAGCGCGTCCGGCGCATCCTCGAGCCTGATCCAGTTGAGCTGCAGGTTCTGGCGCGTCGTGAAATGGCCGTAGCCGCGATCGTACTTGCGGGCGATGTCGGCGAGCTTGCGCAGCTGGCGGCTGCTCAACGTGCCGTAGGGGATGGCGATCCGCAGCATGTAGGCGTGGAGCTGCAGGTAGAGCCCGTTGGTGAGGCGCAGGGGCTTGAACTGCTCCTCGGTGAGCTCGCCCGACAGGCGGCGGCGCACCTGGTCGCGGAACTGCTCGACCCGCTCGGCGACCAGCGTGCGGTCGTAGCTGTCGTAGCGATAGAAATGAGTGTCAGGCATAGCGCACGGCGTCGGCTGCGATGGCGTCGAAGGTGAGGCCGGAGACCCGGATGCGTTCGCGCAGGGAGAGCGGCTCCAGGGTGCCGTCGTCGTCCTCGGCCACGGCGACCAGGTAAGGATCGATCACGCCGAAGGCTTCGGCGCGCGCCCGCTCGAGCAGGATTTCGCCGGCACGCTCACCGCGCGCCAGGGCAGCGCGGTCGAAGCGCTGCGTCCATTGCCCGGCGTCGTCGAGGAACACCACGACGCCGTCGACCAGGCGGTTGGCCGACGCGATCGCGAGCTCGCCATTGAGATTCTTGGCCATCAGGATGCCTCTGCCAGAAGGGGTTGTTCGGTGACGGTCGCGAGGGCTGCGACCTCGCCGACGATAATCAAGCTTGGGCCGGCGTCGCCGAGGGAGGACCAGGGGACGGCGAGTCGCGCCAGATCGCCGAGCCGGCCAACCGTGACCCGCTCATCGGGTCGCGTGCCATTCTCGACGATGGCGACCGGCGTGCTTGGGGACGCGCCGGCGCCCAGAAGACGATCGCGCACGGCGGCTGCCTCCGTGGCGCCCATGTAGATGGCGAGCGTATGGCCCTGCGCCGCCAGCGCCGGCCAGCTGTCGTCCTGGCGGCCTTCGGCGTGACGAGCGGTCACGAAGGTGACGACGGAGGCCAGGCGACGATGGGTGAGCGGGATGCCGGCCGACGCGGCGCAGCCCAGGGCAGCGGTGATGCCGGGCACGATCGCGACCGGCAGGCCGGCGTGCCGCAAGGCCTCGACCTCCTCGCCGCCGCGGCCGAACACGAATGGATCACCCGCCTTGAGGCGCACGACGGTCTGGCCGGCGCGCACGCGGCGCACCAGCTCGGCATTGATATCAGCCTGCGCCCAGCGCGCGCGGCCCTTGCGCTTGCCGACCGCCACCAGCTCGGCATCGCGCCGCGCCCGCCCCAGGATGGCCGGCGGCACGAGATCATCGTGCAGGATGGCATCGGCCTCCTGCAGGAGCTGCGCGGCGCGCAGGGTCAGGAGATCGGGGTCGCCCGGGCCGGCGCCGACGATATGGGCGATGCCCGGCGGGGCCGTCCGGCGGCGCGCGGCATCGAGCTCGGCCAGCACCGTGCGGCGGGCGCCGGCCTCGTCACCCGACAGCACCTGGCGCGCGGCCGGGCCGTCGACGACGCGGCGCCACAGTGCGCGACGGCGCGCCGGCTCGGCGATCAAGGCGCCGACCTGGGTACGGAAAGACGCGGCCAGACGGGCCAGCGCCCCCAGTCGCTCGGGCAACACCGCCTCGATGCGCTGACGCAACAGAGCGGCCAGCACCGGGGAGGCGCCGCCGGTCGACACGGCGACCACGACGTCGTCGCGATCGACGATCGCCGGCAGGATGAAATCGCACAGCGCCGGGCGGTCGGCGACGTTCACCGGCACGGCCGCCGACCGGGCGGCGCGCGCCGCCGCCGCGTCGGCGTCGGCGGCGCCGGTTGCAATGAAGGCGGCCGCTGCGCCCCTGAAAAGATCGGTCTCCTTGGCATCGTCGAGTCGCTCGACCGCTGCCCCGGCGGAACGCGCCAAGGCAGCGCGGCGGTCGGCAGCGGGGCCCTTCCCCACCACGACGACGCGGCGACCGGCGAGGTCGAAGAACAGCGGCAGATGCATCACGATACGGCGGCCCGCAGCAGGCTGTTGAGGCCCGGCATGGCCATCTCTTGGCCCGCAGCCATCAGCCAGGGTGGGGTAGCGGCATAGCGTTCCGGAAGCTGCGACATGGGGCCCCTTCGGTCCTCCTCGATCTGGCGATGTTTGGCACATTCGCCATGACTTGAATTTCCGAAGGTTTTCCGGGGCGGGGCATTTCTTGCTGCCTCATCGCGGCGGCAGGAAATTTTCCTCTCCGGGCGGTTTTCCACCCCCCTTGACGATCCGCCGACCCAACCCAAATACCCTGCTGTCGCCCGTGCCCATCCTGGGGCGGGCGGCGTCAAAACCATCGCTCATAGGAGGATGATCAATGCGTACGTTCGACTACTCGCCGTTCTATCGTGCCACCGTTGGCTTCGACCGGGTGTTCGACCTGCTCGATTCGGTGGCGAGCCAAAACGGCTCCAACGGCTACCCCCCGTACAACATCGAAAAGGCAGGCGACAACGCCTACAAGATCGTGATGGCCGTGGCCGGCTTCGCCGAAGCCGAGCTCAACGTGACCCAGAAGGAGAACGAGCTCCTGGTCACCGGCCAGGCGGCGAATGGCCAGGACGAGAGGCAGTATCTCTACCGCGGCATCGCCGGACGCAATTTCGAGCGTCGCTTCCAGCTCGCCGACCACGTCAAGGTCGTGGGCGCGAAGCTGGCCAACGGCCTGCTGACGATCGAGCTGCAGCGTGAGATCCCGGAGGAGAAGAAGCCCCGCGCGATCCCCGTCACCGCCGGCCAGCCGGCCCTGACGCACTAACCGGCGCTGCCAGCTCGGCTCTGGGAGAGGGGCGCCGCGACAAGCGGCGCCCTTTTCGTTGCCCCCTTTTTCGTTGCTCGCGCGCCGCGGCGGCGGAACAATGCCGATCATGACCCTGTCCGCCCAACTCACTCATTTCGGCATCCATGCCGTCGATCTCGACCGCATGGTCGACTTCTACACCCGCGTCATGGGATTCGTGGTGAGCGACTCCGGCACCGGCCGGTCCGGCGCGCGCGTCTTCTTCATGACGCAGAACCCGGAGTGCCATCACCAGTTCGTGCTGTTCGACGGCCGCCCGCCCGAGGTCACCTACAATCCGGTGAACCAGATCTCCTTCCGCCTCGACTCGCTCGATACGTTGAAGGGCTATCGCAAGGCGTTGATCGCCGAGGGCATCACCGAGCATCGGGAGACCGATCACGGCAACGCCTGGGCGCTCTACTTCAAGGATCCCGAAGGCAATCCGGTCGAGCTCTACACCGACACGCCGTTCTACACCCCGCAGCCCTGCGGCGAGCCGCTCGACCTCGACCAGCCCAACGATCGGATTCTGGCGACGACCGAAGCGATGTGCCGCAACCGCCCGCGCTTCATGACGCGCGAGGCCTGGATGCAAAGCATCCAGGCCAAGCTCGACGCACGCTGATATCCCTCCCCCGTAATCGGGGTCGGTGCCCCGTCATACGGGGCGGAGGGGGAAGGCCTCAGTCGGGCTCTTTCCTATTCCGACGTCGAAACTGCATGGACCTCGACCGAGGCCTTCCCCCTTCGGCCCTTCGGGCCACCTCCCCCATATGACGGGGGAGGCGACAGAGCTCACTTCGCGTACTTGCCGGTGAGCTGCGGCGTATGGGCGCCTTCGGCGCCCTTCTCCTTGTGCTGCAGGCGCGTGGTACGGGCCCAGGTGCGCTTGAGCTCGTCCTTCACGTTGAAGCGCAAGGTGCCCACCTTCTCCACGGTCAGCTCGATCTTGTCGCCGTCCATGAAGGAATTGAGGCCGCGGTGATTGGTGCCGGTGGCCAGGATGTCGCCGGGCTGCAGCGTATGGATCGAGCTCACCCACTCGATGCAGCGCGGGATATTGTGCGCCATGTCCGAGGTGTTGAACTTCTGCATGACCACGCCGTTGTTGGTCAGCGTGATGTCGAGGTTCATCGGATCGGCGATCTCGTCGGCCGTGACGATGCAGGGGCCGATCGGCGCGAAGGTGTCGCGCGACTTCATCTGGAAGAAGACGTTGCCCGGCGGAGGCAGGCCGCGCGCCGAGCCGTCGATGAAGCAGGTGTAGCCGAAGATGTGCTTCATGGCGTCGGCCTGCGAGACGCGCGTCGCCGGCTTGCCGATGATCAGCGCGAGCTCCGCCTCGCCCTCGAAGATCGAGGCCGGCACGTCGGGCAGCACCATGGTGTCGCCGTCGCCGATCACCGCCGTCGCCGCCTTGTGGAAGGCGTTGATCTGCGGCCTCTCCTTGAGCGTGCCGTCCTCCATGTAGTTCACCGCCATGCAGACGATGTTGCCGGGCCGCGGCACCGGCGGGCGGAGCTTGACGCCCTTCAGCGGCACGCCGGTGCCGACCCGGGCTGCGGTCGCGACCTTGTCCTTGTAGCCGTCCCATTTGGCGATCAGGCCGATGATCAGGTCGCGCGCATCGAGATGCGGGATGTCCTTCACGGCGTCGGTCACGTCGACCACGCTCTCGCCGTGGATGACGCCCAGTCTATAGTCGTTGAAATAGCAAAGCTTCACTTCTTCTCTCCCTCGTCTAACACTTGCTTGGCGACATTGGCGGCCGACATGGCGGTCGGCCAACCGGAATAGAATGCAAGATGGGTGATGAGCTCGATCAGCTCCTCCTTCTTCACGCCGTTGGCGATCGCGCGGGTGAAATGACCGGTCTGCTGCTCGGTACGGCCGAGCGCCACCAGGGCCGCGCAGGTGATCAGGCTGCGGTCGCGCTTCGACAGCCCGGGACGCTCCCAGACGTCGCCGAACAGGACATTGTCGGTGAGCTCGATCAGCTTGGGCGCGAAGGCGCGCAGGCGATCACGCGGGTTTTGCGGCGGGCTCGTCATGGTCTCTCTCCTTTTCAATGGACCGTCGAACGGCTAGTTTTTCCAGCGAATTTTCGGAGGAAATGATGACGGTCATCAAGGTCGCAGATTTCGCCTTCCCGCGCATGGAGGCGCCTGATCTCGATGCAATGGAGGAATTCCTCACTCATTTCGGCATGGTCCGCGCTGAGCGCACACCGGATGCGCTTTACATGCGGGGCGCCGACTCCCACCACCATATCCATGTCGCGCACAAGGGCGGCACCAAGTTCATCGGCTTCGCCTACCACACACCCGATGAGGACGACCTCAAGCGGCTGGCCAAGCTGCCCGGCGCCTCGGGCATCGAGACCATCAACGAGCCGGGCGGCGGCAAGCGGGTGCGCCTGACCGAGCCCAATGGTTACCAGGTGGAAGTCATCGCCGGGATGCAATCGGTCACGCCGATCAAGGTCGAGCGCGACTTGGTCAACTCCGGCAGT
>JAXMCP010000040.1:0-66577 GCA_046349295.1 Reyranellaceae bacterium | reverse complement strand
GTCCGCTCGCTGCGCGACATCGCCCGCAGCGAGCCGGTCGATGGCGCGACCCTGGCCGACGATCCCGCTTTCGTCAGCCAGATCGCCGATCTCGACCTGCAGGTGCAGGCGCTGGAAATGAGCGAGCTCCGCGTGCTGTCGACCATGGCCCAGGGCGGCGCGCCGGGGCCGGAAGTGTCGACGCTCAAGATCCGGGGCTCGGAGATCCAGCAGCGCATCGCCGAGCTCACCATGGAGGCGGTCGGCGAATACGCGGCACCCTACCAGCCCGGCATGCTGTTCCAGGACACCAACGAGACGCCGGTCGGGCCGGATCACGCGCCGCCGGCGGCGCCGCGCTATTTCAACATGCGCAAGACCAGCATCTATGGCGGCAGCAACGAGATTCAGAAGAACATCGTCTCCAAGATGGTGCTAGGCCTTTAGGCCTCGGGGCGATAAGACACGGCAGGATTCCGGAGGAAAGAATGGATCTGTCCCTATCCGACGAGCAGAAGCAGCTTCAGGAGGCGGCCGAGCGCTTCGTGCGCGACAAGTACCCGTTCGACGCGCGGCGCAAGATCGCTGCCACCGAGCGCGGTTGGCTGCCGGAGAACTGGGCGCAGTTCGCCGAGCTCGGCTGGCTCGGCATGGCCTTCTCCGAGGAGGATGGCGGCTACGGCGGCGGGCCGATCGAGACCATGATCGTCATGGAGCAGTTCGGCAAAGGCCTGGTGCTCGAGCCGTTCCTGCCGACCGTGGTGCTGGGCGGCGGCATGATCGCGGCGGCCGGCAGCGCGGCCCAGAAGGAGGCGCTGCTGGCGCCCATGATCGAGGGCAAGAAGCAGTTCGCCTTCGCCTGGCTGGAGCGCCAGTCGCGCTACAATCTCGCCGATGTCGCGCTCAAGGCGACCAAGGAAGGCGGCGGCTGGTCGCTCTCGGGCCACAAGGGCGTGGTCTACAACGCGCCGTCGGCCGACGACATCATCGTGCTCGCCCGCACCTCCGGCGCGGCGCGCGAGCAGAGCGGCCTCACGCTGTTCGTCGTCGACGCCAAGGCCAAGGGCATCACGCGGCGCGATTACCCGACCCAGGATTCGCTGCGCGCCTCGGAGCTCACCTTCGACAAGGTCTCGGTCGGCGCCGACGCCGTGCTGGGCAAGGTCGATGGCGCCTTCCCGCTGGTCGAGGCTGCGGTCGACCGTGCCATCGTGGCGCTGTGCGCCGAGGCGACGGGCTGCATGGACGCCATCAATGCCGCGACGCTCGAGTACATCAAGACCCGCAAGCAGTTCGGCGTGCCGATCGGCAAGTTCCAGGTGCTGCAGCATCGCATGGTCGACTGCTTCACCAACGCGCAGGAAGCGCGCTCGATGACCCTGATGGCCTCGCTCAAGATCGACGACAAGGATCCGGTGGTGCGCGCCAAGGCCGCTTCCGGCGCCAAGGTGCAGATCGGCAAGTCGGGCAAGTTCTGCGGCCAGAGCGCGGTCCAGATGCACGGCGGCATGGGCGTCACCGACGAGCTCTCGGTCAGCCACTATTTCAAGCGGCTGACCATGATCGACCTGATGTTCGGCAACCAGCAGCACCACCTGACGCGCTACAGCAACCTCGCCATGGCGGCGTGAAGAAGAGTTTCCTCCCCAGCTTCGCTGGGGAGGTGTCCGCGTCTTCGCGGACGGAGGGGTCATGAGTCATGGGAGAGGGTTGAGCCTGGGGCTCATGACCCCTCCGTCCCGTAAGACGGGACAGCTCCCCACTTCGTGGGGAGGAATATGAAACATTGAACGCCATCCTCGACATCATCGTGCCGGTGTTCGGCACGGTCGCGGTCGGCTGGGCGCTCGGGCGGACACCGCTGCTCAGCACGGAGGGGCTGCGCGGGCTGACCAACGTCGCTTTCTACGCGCTGTTCCCGGCGCTGCTCTTCCGGTCGATGGCCAAGGTCCGGCTCGAGGCGCTCGAGCTCGACATCCTGGTGGTGTTCTTCGGCACCGGCCTGCTGCTGTTCCTCCTGCTGATCCCGTTGGGACGCCTGTTCGCCATGCGCCTGGGCGAGCGGACCGTGTTCGCGCTGTCGGGCACCTTCTCCAACGGCGTCGGCATCGGCATCCCGTTCATCTCCTATGCCTTCGGCGAGGCCGGCCTGGTGCCGCTGCTGATGATCATCAGCATCAACTCGCTGGTCATGCTGACGCTCGCGTCGTTCCTGCTCGAGGTCGGCGCCCAGGGCGGCGTGCGCGGGCGGCTGCTCGCCAAGCTGGGCGGCGCGGCGCTGATGATGATGAAGCATCCGGTGATCCCTTCGATCTTCGCCGGGCTGGGCTGGGCCGAGCTGACCCACCTGGTGCCGGGGCTGGCGACGCCAGCCGTGGTCGACCGTGTCCTGCAGGCGCTCGCCCTGGCGGCGGCGCCCTGCGGCCTGATCATGGCCGGCGGCTCGCTGGCCCATGTCGGCATCAAGGAACATTGGCAGACCGCCGCCGTGGCGGCGGTCGCCAAGCTCGCCGTCATGCCGCTCCTGGTGTGGTTGGCCGGCCGCTACCTGTTCACGCTCGACCCGCTGTGGCTTACCGTCGCAACGCTGAATGCGGCGATGCCGGCCGGCGCCAACGTCTATCTGGTCGCCCAGCTCTATCGCACCGGCGTGGGACTCGCGACCAATGCTGTCGTGATTTCGACCGGTGGCAGCGTGATCACGCTCTCATTGACCCTGCTGTTGCTCGGCGTGCAGGCGCGATAAGCTGGTGCTGGGAGGCATCATCATGACCTACGATTCAGTGCAGGTCCGCAAGCTCACCGGCGGGTGCGGCGCGGAAGTTCTCGGCGTCGATCTGCGCTCGATGAGCAACCGGCAATGGGACGAGGTTCAGCACGCCTTCCGCGACCATGGCGTCATCTTCTTCCGCGACCAGAATCTGACGCCCGAGCAGCATATCGAGTTCGCCCGCCGCTGGGCGCCGATCGACATCAATCGGTTCTTCACCGCGGTGAAGGGCTATCCGGAAATCGCCGAGGTGCGCAAGGAGCCGGAGCAGAAGTCCAACATCGGCGGCGGCTGGCACACCGATCACAGCTACGATCAGGAGCCTGCCATGGGCTCCATCCTGCTGGCGCGCGAGCTGCCCGAGGAGGGCGGCGATACGCTGTTCGCCAACATGTACCGGGCGTTCGAGACGCTCTCGCCGGGCCTGCAGCGCACCTTGGAAGGCATGCGAGCGGTCCATGGCTCGGCCCACATCTTCGGTGCCAAGGGCGTCCACAAGGACAATCCCGAATCGGCCGCGCGGTACGGCAATCAGCACCTCGTGGGTGACGACGTGCTCCATCCCGTGGTGATCCGTCACCCGTTGAGCGGCCGCAAGTCGCTCTATGTCAACCCGGGCTTTACGCTGCGTTTCGAGGACTGGACGGTCGAGGACAGCCGGCCGCTGCTCGAGCACCTCTATCGCCATGCTGCCCGCCCTGAATTCACCTGCCGCTTCCGCTGGCAGGAAGGCTCGATCGCCTTCTGGGACAACAGGGCGACCTGGCACTACGCCGCCAACGACTATCACGGCGAGCGCCGGCTGATGCACCGCATCACCGTCGCCGGCTGCGCCCTGGAGCCGGCCGCGGCGGCGTAATGCGACCGCGCGCTATTTGAGGCGGATCGACATCTCGGCAACGCCGGTCGCGAGGTTGTAGCCGGCGTCCTGGACGATGCCCGACGCGACCATGCCGATCTCCGCGTTGGGGCCGCCATAGAGCCAGTTGCCGCCGGCCTGCGATCCGGCCGCGGCCGTCGCCTGCTCGCCGACATAGGTGCCGCTGAAGCTGCGCGGGCCACGGTCCGAACCCAGCGAGTAGACGCGCCAGATCGTGTGGATCGCCCGCGTGTAACCGATGTCGACGCCGAGCTTGTTGATCGTGCCGGCATATTCGGCGCTCTGCTCGCCTACGCTCCTTGATGCCGGCGACTATCGCACCGCTTGCCGGAAGGTTGTTGCGGCCAAAAGCGCGTAGCCGTCACGGTGGCGCGTTCCGACGAGAGGTCTTTTGGAACCATCTCGCCAAGGCGGTTTCCTTGATCGAGCCTTCGGCGACGCCGATCATCGTTCGGACGACGTCAGCTTCTCTCGCCTCGTGTGTCCACCCGTTCATATCCAGGAAGATCGCAGCGACCGCATGAGCGGTACGCTTGTTGCCATCGTGAAAGACGTGACCCTTGCACAAAGCAAATGCGTAGGCAGCCGCGAGCTCGAAGATGTCCGGTCGAGGTTCTTCGTAGTGCCATTTGTTCAACGGCCGAGCGAGCGCAGCCTGAAACAGCATCTCGTTTTGAACGCCCCCCGTCAGGCCACCAAACAGGCTAAGCGCCCGCGCGTTGATCGCGACCACCTCCCTGTCCGAAAGCCAGATCGGCTCCGTCACTTCTTCGCAAGCTCGCGATAGGCGTTCTTGTAGCGATGGAACACCCGGTCGGCAGCTTGCATGGTCTTCGCGAATTTCGGATCGAACGGCGTGACAAGGAAGCCCTGAGGCGTTTCAACGGCGTAAAGGGTGTCGCCTTCCTTTGCGTTCATGCGAGCCAGCGCCTCTTTGGGCCATGAGGTGCTGAGCGAGTTGCCCGTCCGACGCAGCTTGAGTTCTGGCATGTCGGTAACTCCGAATGTAGATACGGTAGTGTATACTACCGAACTGCCGCCCACAACAGGGCCAGGCCCGCGATCACCATCACGCCGTCGAGCAGCCGTTGGAACGTCGTGACGCTCAGCCGTTCGACGATCAGGCGAGCCGTGTAGGTGCCGACCATGACCGAGGAGCCGGTGATCAGACCTTTCACGACGATGTCCGCGGGCAGGGCGCCGAACTGGCGGAAGGTCGCTGCCTTGCTGATGTAGAGCGCCAGCGAACCGGCGGCCTCGGTGGCGATGAAGGCGCCCTTGACCAGGCCGTAGGCGGCGAAGGCCGGTACGCTGAGCGGTCCCGTCGACACGACGATCCCGGTGAGGAAGCCGATGACGGCGCCGGCGATGGCGAGATGCCAGGCGTTGAGCTTGATGTTGCGCGTGGCGAGCCAGCGCCGCCCCGGCACCATGACGAGGAAGAACAGACCGAGCGTGATATCGAGCAGCTTCTCCGGCAGAACGAGCAGGGTGCGCGCGCCTAGGGCGGCGGCCGGGATGCCGCCCAGCGCATAGGCGCCGCAGGCGCGCCAGTCGATGTCCTTCCACCACGAGGTGATCTTGGCGAAGTTCGACATCAGCGCGACGATCGCCATGATCGGCACGGCTTCGCGCGGCCCGAACGCGTAGACCAGGATCGGCAGCAGGATGATCGTGGCGCCGGTGCCGACGATGCCGCTCACCGTGCCGGCGACCAGGCCGAAGGCCAGCACGAGGATGTAGGTCAGCATTCGATTACAACTTTCCTCCCCCGTCATCGGGGGAGGTGCCCCCGCAGGGGGCGGAGGGGGCGGGCCTCAGACGAGGCTGCTGAATCTCCGACGTCGGAATCGGGTCAACCTCGATTGCGGCCTTCCCCCTCCGGCCCTTCGGGCCACCTCCCCCGATGACGGGGGAGGGATATGAGGGCCTCAGTACCCGATGTTCGGTCGCAGCCATCGTTCGGCCTGCTCGATCGCGACGCCGCGGCGCCGGGCGTAGTCCTCGAGCTGGTCGCGGGCGATGCGGGCGACGCCGAAATACTGCGCTTCGGGATGGGCGAAGTAGTAGCCCGAAACCGCTGCGGTCGGCAGCATGGCGAAGCTTTCGGTCAAGGTCATGCTGGCGTTCTGGCCGGCGTTGAGCAGGCGGAACAGCTCGGGCTTCTGGCTGTGGTCGGGGCAGGCGGGATAGCCCGGCGCCGGGCGGATGCCACGATACTTCTCGCGCACCAGCTCGTCGTTGCTCAACGCCTCGTCGGGCGCGTAGCCCCACAAGGTCTTGCGCACGCGCTCGTGCAGGCGTTCGGCGAAGGCCTCGGCGAGGCGGTCGGCCAGCGCCTTCAAGAGAATATCGGAATAGTCGTCGTGATCGGCCTTGAAGCGCGCCAGGTGCTGCTCGATGCCGTGACCCGCCGTCACCGCGAAGCCGCCGATCCAGTCGGCCTCGGGCGAGATGAAATCGGCCAGGCACATGTTGGCGCGGCCCGAGCGCTTCTCGATCTGCTGGCGCAGGAAGTAGAGGCGCGAGATCTCCTTGGTGCGGCTCTCGTCCTCGTACAGCACCACATCGTCGCCGTCGCGCCGGCATGGCCAGAACGACACCACGCCCTTGGCGGTGAGCCATTTCTCGCGCACCACGTGCTCCAGCATCTTGCGCGCGTCGCCATGGAGCTTGCGCGCGCTTTCGCCCACCACCTTGTCCTCGAGGATGCTGGGATAGACGCCGGCCAGCTCCCAGGCGCGGAAGAACGGCGTCCAGTCGATGCGCTCGACCAGCTCGTGCAGGGGATACTCGGCGAAGATGCGGCTGCCGGTCACGGCAGGCTTCGGCACCGTGTATTTCGACCAGTCGATCGCATAGGCATTGGCGCGGGCGATCTCGAGCGAGACCAGCTTGTCCTTCTTGCCGTCGCCGCGCTCCACCCTGATCGCTTCGTACTCGGCGGCGACCTTGGCCGCGAAGTCGCGCGCCTGGCCCTTCGAATCGGAGGTCAGCGCCGTGCACACGCCGACCGCGCGCGAGGCGTCGAGCACGTGCACCGTCGGGCCTTCGTAGCGCGGCGCGATGCGCAGCGCGGTGTGCACCTTCGAGGTGGTCGCGCCGCCGATCAGCAGCGGCACCTTGAAGCCCTGGCGCGTCATCTCCTCGGCGACAGTCACCATCTCGTCGAGCGAGGGCGTGATCAGGCCCGACAGGCCGATCAGGTCGGCACGATTGTCGTTGGCGGATTTCAGGATGTCCTGGAACGGCACCATGACGCCGAGATCGATGACCTCGAAATTGTTGCACTGCAGGACCACGCCGACGATGTTCTTGCCGATGTCGTGGACGTCGCCCTTGACCGTCGCCATGACGATGCGGCCCTTGCTGCGCGACGTCGCTGTCTTCTCGGCCTCGATGTAGGGCAGCAGGTGGGCCACCGCCTTCTTCATCACGCGCGCGCTCTTGACCACCTGCGGCAGGAACATCTTGCCGGCGCCGAACAGGTCGCCGACCACGTTCATGCCGGCCATCAGCGGGCCCTCGATGACCTCGATCGGCCGCGCGATCTGGCGGCGCGCCTCCTCGGTGTCCTCGACCACGAACTGGTCCATGCCCTTGACCAGCGCGTGCTCGAGCCGCTTCTCGACCGGCCAGCTGCGCCATTCGGCGTCCTGGATGGCGGCGACCTCGCCGCTGCCCTTGTACTTGGGCGCCAGCTCGAGAAGGCGTTCCGTGGAATCGTCCCGGCGATTGAGGATCACGTCCTCGCAGGCCTCGCGCAGCTCCTTCGGGATCTCGTCGTAGACCTCGAGCTGGCCGGCATTGACGATGCCCATGTCCATGCCGGCCTTGATGGCGTGATAGAGGAACACCGAGTGCATGGCCTTGCGCACCGGCTCGTTGCCACGAAAAGCGAACGACAGGTTGGAAACGCCGCCCGAGATCTTGACGTTGGGGCAGCGTGCCTTGATCTCGCGCGTCGCCTCGATGAAGTCGACGCCGTAGTTGTCGTGCTCCTCGATGCCGGTGGCGACGGCGAAGATGTTGGGATCGAAGATGATGTCCTCGGCGGGAAAGCCGACCTGGTTGACCAGGATGTCGTAGGCGCGGGCGCAGATCTCGACCTTGCGCTGCTTGGTGTCGGCCTGGCCCTTCTCGTCGAACGCCATGACGACGACCGCGGCGCCGTAGCGCCGCACCTTGCGGGCATGCTCGATGAATGGCGCGACGCCTTCCTTCATCGAGATCGAGTTCACGATCGGCTTGCCGGCGACGCACTTCAGCCCGGCCTCGATCACGCTCCATTTCGAGCTGTCGATCATGATCGGCACGCGGGCGATGTCGGGTTCGGAGGCGATCAGCTTCAGGAACGTCTCCATCGCCTTCTCGGCGTCGAGCAGGCCCTCGTCCATGTTGACGTCGATGATCTGCGCGCCGCTCTCGACCTGCTGGCGTGCGACCTCGATCGCGGCGGTGTAGTCGCCCTCGAGGATCAGCTTCTTGAACCTCGCCGAGCCGGTGACGTTGGTGCGCTCGCCGATGTTGATGAAGGTGGCGCGCTGGGCCTCGGGCGCGCCGTCGATGGTGTCCTGCGTCATCAGAAGAAGCTCGCCGCTTCCATGCCGGACAGCCGCAGCGCCGGCGGCAGGGCATGCCACTGGCGCGGCTTGACGCCCTTCACCGCCTCGGCGATGGCGGCGATGTGCTTGGGCGTCGTGCCGCAGCAGCCGCCGACCACGTTCAGCCAGCCGTTCTCGGCCCAGCCCCGCACCAGCTTGGCCGTCATCTCCGGCGGCTCGTCGTAGGCGCCGAGCTCGTTGGGCAGGCCGGCGTTGGGATAGACGCAGACCATGCCGTCGACCTGCGGGTTCAGCGCATTGACGTAGGGGTGCAGCTCGGTGGCCCCGAAGCTGCAGTTCAAGCCCATGGTGAGCGGACGGGCGTGGCGCACCGAATGCCAGAACGCCTCGACGGTCTGGCCGGAGAGATTGCGTCCGGCGAGATCCGTGAGCGTCATCGACACCATCACCGGCAATTCCTCAGCCCGAGCCTCGGCGGCCTCGTCGGCGGCGACCAGGGCGGCCTTGGCGTTCAGCGTGTCGAACACGGTCTCGATCAGGATGAAATCGACGCCGCCGTCGAGCAGGCCGTCGATCTGCTCGCGATAGATGCCCTTCACCTCGTCGAACGTCACGGCGCGGAAGCCTGGATCGTTGACGTTGGGCGACACCGACAGGGTCTTGTTGGTCGGCCCCAGCGCGCCGACGACAAAGCGTGGCTTGTCGGGGTCGCGCGCCGTCGCGGCGTCGCCGCAGGCCCGCGTCAGCCTGGCCGCCGCGAGGTTGATCTCGCGCGCCATGCCGGGGATGCCGTAGTCCGACAGGCTGATGGCATTGGCGTTGAACGTGTTGGTGGCCAGGATGTCGGCGCCGGCCTCGAGATAGGCGTTGCAGATCTCGCTCACGATTTCGGGCCGCGTCAGGTTGAGCAGGTCGTTGTTGCCCTTCTGGTCGTGCGTGAAATCGCGGCCACCGCGGAAGCCTTCCTCGTCGAGCCGATAGCTCTGGATCATCGAGCCGTACGGCCCGTCCTTGACCAGGATGCGTTCGGCGGCGATGTCGCGCAGCAGCTGCGCCTTTTCCATGCGGGTCTGTCCCGAGCCTTGTCGAAGGGCCTGCCCTGAGCTTCGAAGGGTCATTGCGGACGTACTCCCAGCAGATGGCAGATCGCGAAGGTGAGATCGGCGCGGTTCAGCGTGTAGAAGTGGAACTGGTCGACGCCCTCGTCGCGCAGCCGCCGGCAGAGATCGCCGGCGACGGTGGCGGCGATCATGCGGCGCGTCTCGACATCCTCGTCGAGGCCGTCGAACAGGTTGGCGAACCAGCCCGGCACCTTGGAGCCGCAAAGACCGGCAATTCTCGTCACGGCCTGGAAGTTCGAGACCGGCATGATGCCGGGCACGATCGGCACGGCGATGCCGGCCGCGGCGGCACGGTCACGGAAGCGGAGGAAATCGTCGCACTCGAAGAAGAACTGGGTGATGCAGCGGTCGGCGCCGGCATCGACCTTGCGCTTCAGATTCTCGAGATCGGCAGCGCTGTCGGCCGAGTCGGGGTGCTTCTCGGGATAGGCTGCGGCGCTGATCTGGAAGGGGCCGATCTTCTTCAGGCCGGCGATCAGCGCGGCGGCATTGGCATAGCCGCCGGGATGCGGGCTGTACTTGCCGCCCATGCCGGACGGCGGATCGCCGCGCAGCGCCACGATGTGCCTGATGCCGGCATCCCAGTAGCTCCGCGCGATCTCATCGATCTCGCCCTGGGTGGCGCCAACGCAAGTCAGATGAGCGGCGGGATCGATGCCCGTTTCCTTCTTCAGGCGCACGACGGTCTCGTGCGTGCGCTGGCGCGTCGAGCCGCCGGCGCCGTAGGTCACCGAGAAGAACGTCGGACGCAGCGGTGCGAGACGGACCACGGTCTCCCAGAGCGTGCGCTCCGCGGCCTCGGTCTTGGGGGGCGAGAACTCGAACGAGACCTTCAGGCGCTGCGGGGCGCGCGCGGGGAACTCGGCGGCAGCGATGCTGAGCGGGCCGCCCAGCGGACCGGTGTCGGGGCTCATCGGGACACTCCATGCGAGGAAAGGGCAGGGGACAGCGCCGACGTACGCTCCGGCACGTCGCGCTCGCCGCGCCAGATGCCGGTCATCAGGCGGCGGCCGGGGAAGTGGATGGGCTCCAGCGGCGTGAGGCCGGCGCTCCTGAGCCAGCCCTGCACCTGGTTGTCGGCAAAGCCGAGATGGACGTGGGCATGCTCGCGCTTCAGCTCGACCAGGTCGTGCGGCGAGAAATCGACCACCAGCACGACGCCGCCTGGGCGCACCACGCGCGCCGCCTCGGCGAGGGCCGCCGCCGGATCATCAGCGTAATGCAGCACGTGATGGATGGTGACCACGTCGAAGCTGTCGGAGTCGAAGGGCAGGGCATACATGTCGCCCTGGCGGATGTCGGCATTGTCGATGCCGGCGCGAGCGAGGTTGGCGCGGGCCAGCGCCAGCATCTCGCGCGACTGGTCGATGCCCAGCGCCTGCTCGACCTTGGGCGCCAGCACCTCGAGCAGGCGGCCGGTGCCGGTGCCGATGTCGAGCAGCCTCCGCGCGCCGGTCGGCAGATGATGTGCCAGCGCGCGCTCGATCTCGCGGTCGGCGACGTGCAGGGCTCGCAGCTCATCCCAACGCTGGGCGTTGTCGCGGAAGTAACGCACCGCCGCGGTCTGGCGGCGCTGCTGCAGGGCATCGAGCCGGGCCCGGTCGGCGGCGATGCGGCTGTGCCGCGAGTCGAGGCGACGCACGAACTCGCGTACCAGCGCCGCGTCGTCGCCCGAGGTGACCAGACGGAACCGCGTGAACTGGGCCTCGCGGAAACGCTCCAGCAGGCCCGCCTCGACCAGCAGCTTGAGATGGCGCGACACCCTGGGTTGGCTCTGCCCCAGCACATGGACGTAGTCGCTGACGGTCAGGTCCTCGCGTGCCGCCAGGGCGAGGATGCGCAGTCTCGTATCTTCGGCGGCAGCACGCAGAAGGGTGAGAAGATGATCCATGAGTTGAAGCATATAAGCATATCTTTATGTATGCAACCGCGATCTGTTGGGGGTGACCTTGGCAATACGCTTCAAACTGTTGCCGCCCTGTGCAACACTCGGCGCACGACCGGCCCGGTGATTGCAGGGCCTGCGGATGGACCCGGGGTTGCCGTACATGATTGCAAGCGTCTCCAAGTCGATGGCGGCCGGCGCCCGTCGATCCGTCGTCGCGGCCGCCCTGGCGGCAGCCTTGGTGGGCGGCTGCGCCTCGGGCGATACCGGGGCTGCCGAGGTCTGGGACCCGATCGAGACCCCCAACCGGTTCATCTTCTCGTTCAATCGGGCGATCGACGTCATGGCGATCCGGCCGATCACCGTGCTCTACCGCGACTGGGTGCCGGAGCCGGCACAGAAGAGCGTGCGCAACCTGCTCGACAATCTCGGCGAGCCGGTCACGGCAATCAACGAGGTCTTCCAAGGCGACCCCAGCCGGGCGGCGACCACCATGGCGCGCTTCCTGGTCAACTCGACCATCGGGGTCGCCGGCCTGTTCGATGTCGCCACCAGCTTCGGCCTGACGCGGACCAAGGAGGACGCCGGCAAGACGATCGGCCTGTGGGCCGGCAAGGGCGTCGAGCCGGAGAATGGCGGCTTCTACCTCATGCTGCCGCTGGCCGGTCCGTCCAACGCGCGCGACGCCACCGGCCTGATGATCGACTACGCCATCGATCCCTTCCAGATCCTGCCGATCGCCTTCAACTGGGACTGGTTCTACTACTCGGCGCCGCGCTACGGCCTGACCGTCATCGACTATCGCTCGCGCACCATGTTCGCGCTCGACGATCTCGAGAAGAACAGCGTCGACTACTACGCTGCCCTGAGGTCGGCCTACACCCAGAACCGGGCCGAGCTGATTCGCGCCAAGCGGGACAAGACCGACACCAAGGGAGAGCTCGAGCGCCGCGACAATCTTGCGCTCGTGAAGTAGGTCTTCCGCCGGTCGGCATCGGCAGCGATGCCGTGCTAGAAGCGTTCAGTCTGATGTCTTTGCAAGGGAGCGAACGGTGCCGCTGCTCGCCAGTCGTCGTGTTGTCCTCGGTCTCGTCGGCGGCGCTGCCGCGGCGCTCCTGGCGTTGCCGGCGGCTGCGGCCGATCCGGCCGGCCAGCTGATCGAGAGGACAGCCTCCGAAGTCATCGAGATCATCAAGGCCACCACCCCCGGGCCGGCACGCCAGGCCGCCATCCAGAAGGTGCTGCAGACCAATTTCGATTTGCCCTTCATGGGCCAGACCGCCCTGGGGGCGAACTGGAACAAGGCCAACGACCAGCAACGGGTTCGTTTCCTGAAGGCGGCCGAGAGCGCCGAGGCGCGCGCCTACAGCGAACGGTTCGGCCAGTATGGCGGTCAGACCCTGACGCTCGGCAAGGTGACCAGCCGGCCCAACGGCGTGTTCATCGTCGACAGCAAGCTGAACCAGACCAACGGTCAGCCGATCAAGCTCGAATGGGAGGTCCGTGATGCGGGCCGCGGGCTGCGCATCACTGACGTCAAGGTCGAGGGCGTCAGCATGGTCATGACTAGACGTTCCGACTTCAATTCCTACATCCAGAACAACGGCGGCACGGTCGAGCCGCTGATCAACGAGCTCGAGGCCCGGTCGAAGCGCTGAATTGCGCCGGCCGGGGAGACCATCTAGAATCGAACGAGGGAGGCGTTTTTCCCGGCCCGCCGTTCGGTAGGATGCTCGGCAGAGTCGAAGGAGAGCGCCATGGATAGCTCACTGGTCAAGAACGCGGTCGAGCCCCGCTCGGTCGACCCGGTGTGGACACGAATTCGCGAAGCAGCCCAGGCGGCCGCTGCGGCCGAACCGGTGCTGGCCGGCGTCCTGCACGCCACCATCCTCAGTCAGACGAAATTCGAAGGTGCGCTGAGCTATCACCTGGCGCGCCTGGTCGGTACGACCGAGGTGCCGGCGGCGCTGATCCGTCAGACCTTCGAGGAAGGCTTCACCGCCGATCCGGCGATCGGGATGGCGGCGCGGGCAGACATCGTGGCGGTCACGGAGCGCGACCCGGCCTGCACGTCGCACCTCGATCCTCTGCTGTGGTTCAAGGGCTACCATGCGCTGCAGACCTATCGCGTGGCCCATTGGCTGTGGGTGCAGCGCCGCCAGACCTTGGCCCACTACCTGCAGAGCCGCGCCAGTGCGCTGTTCGGCCTCGACATCCACCCTGGCGCAGTGATCGGCAAGGGGATCTTCATCGACCATGGCACCGGCGTGGTGATCGGCGAGACCGCGGTCGTCGGCGACGGCGTGTCGATGCTGCACGGCGTGACCCTGGGGGGCACCGGCAAGGAGCGCGGCGACCGTCATCCCAAGGTGCGGCGCGGCGTGCTGCTCGGCGCCGGAGCCAAGGTGCTGGGCAACATCGAGATCGGTGCCTGCGCCAAGATCGCCGCCGGCAGCGTCGTGCTCGAGCCGGTGCCGGCGGGCTGCACGGCCGCTGGCGTGCCCGCCCGCATCATCGGCTGCGTCGACGTGCCCGAGCCCGCGCTGGAGATGGATCAGCGCATCTGAGGTGGCAACGCCTCAGCGCCTGAGCCAGGCCCAGGCGAAGACACAGGTGGCCACGCCATGACTGGCCGCTCCGACCAGCAGGAGTCGCGCCGGCCAGGTGCCGGTGCCGACCATGGCCGCCAGCATGAGCGTCGCCAGGTACAGGGTGGCGAAGGCGCTGTAGAACAGCAGCCCGCGCAGGATGCGCCTGCCGCCCAGCGCCGGCCAGAAGCCGACACCGACGGCGAACAGGGCGATCCCCACGAGGCGGATCGCGATCACCTGCCCTGGTGTGCCGAGGCCCTGCTCGGCCAGGTAGCGATTGATCACGGCGGCGAACGCCACCAGGGCGAAGCCCGCGGCGACGTTGACCGCAGCCGCGATTGCCCGCAGCAATTGTGCCTGCGTGATACCCGTGCGGTAAACGTCGTCGAGCGACGTGCCCCGCGATTGCTGGACCGATTTCATATCTTACCCCACCTTGGATTGGCCGAGTGATTCCCACGTCACTCGACCAAGCTCATGCTCGAGACCTTCCCACCGGCAACCAAGCGCAGATGTCACGGCGTGGCAAGCGAGATCGAATGCCGCAGGGGTGGCGCTTACAACGCCTCAATCGCGGTCATTGAGGGGAGGAATCCCGGCAAAATTGGGAATGTGCCCCAACTAAGGATGCGCAGGCGGCGCGGGTTTCCTCACCGGCCAGATCTTCGCCATCGACCAACTCACCAGCAGGCCGACGAAACATCCGAACAGGACCTCGCCGACCTTGTGCAGACCGTGCTCGACGCCGGTCAGCTTGGAATGACCGGCCAGCCCCGAGGCGATGACGATCGCGGCCGTGATCGGCGCCTGCCGCCACATGGTCTGGATGTGGATCACATAGGACGAGACGAACACCGTGACCGCGAGCGCGAAGGGCAGCTTCCATTCGCTGGGGTCGCCGACCGTCAGAAAGGCGAGGCCCACGACGCAGCCCACCAGCACGTTGATCAGGCGGCTCCTGAACATGCGCGCTGCCTCGTCGACCTGGGGATCGGAGGCCGCGATCATCGAGGCGATGGCCCAGATCGGATTGGTGTCGGCGATGCGAGTCAGCACGTACCAGACGATGGTCGACGCGATGAACACGTTGACCGAGAACCGGATCCCCAGGATGTCGTGTCGGACCTTGTCGAGCCACGCCTTGAACGCGTGGATGTTCATTGGCGGCAGCGGCATCGTTCGTTCTCCCCGCGCGACGCTACTCCGAGTGGGGCATGGCCCTCAATCTTTCCTCCGCCTTTCATGCTCCTCTCCCCCGCTAGGGGGAGAGGCTGGGTGAGGGGGTTGCAGGTGACTGAGCAGCCTTCGAACCCCCTCACCTAACCTCTCCCCTAGCGGGGGGGGCGAACATGAGATGCGTCCGCACCTCTCCTGACGACGGGGGAGGCGAATGAAGCCCTACTGCCTCACCAGCGGCTTGTACTTGATGCGATGCGGCTGGTCGGCGTCGGCGCCCAGGCGGCGGTGGCGGTCGGCTTCGTAGTCCTGGTAGTTGCCCTCGAACCATTCGACGTGACTGTCGCCCTCGAAGGCCAGCATGTGCGTGGCGATGCGGTCGAGGAACCAGCGATCATGGCTGATGATCACGGCGCAGCCGGCAAAATCGACCAGCGCCTCCTCGAGCGCGCGCAACGTGTCGATGTCAAGATCGTTGGTCGGCTCGTCGAGCAGCAGCACGTTGGCGCCGCTCTTCAGCATCTTGGCCAAATTGACCCGATTGCGTTCACCACCGGACAGTTGGCCGACCTTCTTCTGCTGGTCGGCGCCCTTGAAATTGAACGAGCCGCAATAGGCACGGCTCGACACCTCGCGGTTGCCGAGCTTGATGATGTCAAGACCACCCGACAGCTCCTCCCACACGGTCTTGTTGGGATCGAGCGTCTCGCGGCTCTGGTCGACATAGCCCAGCTTGACCGTCGGGCCGACCGAGAAGGTGCCCGAGTCGGGCTTGTCCTGGCCGGTGATCATCTTGAACAAGGTCGTCTTGCCGGCGCCGTTCGGTCCGATCACGCCGACGATGCCGCCCGGCGGCAGCTTGAAGGACAGGTCGTCGATCAGCAGCCGATCGCCGAAGCCCTTGGTGATCTTGTCGGCCTCGATGACATGATCGCCGAGCCGCGGTCCGGCCGGGATGACGATCTGCGCCTGGTCGAGCGTCGCCTGCTTCTCCTCGGCCACCATCTGCTCGTAGGCGGCGATGCGCGCCTTGCTCTTGGAGCGCCGCGCCTGCGCGCTCTGGCCCATCCATTCGAGCTCGCGCTGCAGGGTGCGCCGGCGGGCGTCGGCCGCCTTCTCCTCGAGCGCCAGCCGCTGGTCCTTCTGCTTCAGCCAGGACGAGTAGTTGCCCTCCCACGGGATGCCGGCACCGCGGTCGAGCTCGAGGATCCAGCCCGCGACGTTGTCGAGGAAGTAGCGATCATGGGTGACGGCCACGACCGTGCCGGGGAACTCGCCGAGATGGCGCTCGAGCCAGGCCACGGACTCTGCATCGAGATGGTTGGTCGGCTCGTCGAGCAGCAGCATGTCGGGCTTCGACAGAAGCAGGCGGCAGAGCGCGACGCGGCGGCGCTCGCCGCCCGACAGCTTCTCGACGTCGGCGTCACCCGGCGGGCAGCGCAGCGCATCCATGGCGATCTCCACCGTGCGGCCGAGATCCCAGCCGTTGCCGGCGTCGATCTTCTCCTGCAGCTCGGCCTGCTCGGCGATCAGCTTGTCCATGTCGGCGTCGGGATCGGAGAAGGCGTTCGACACCTCCTCGAAGCGCGCCAGCATCTGCGCCATCTCGCCGGCGCCTTCCATGACGTTGCCCAGCACGTCCTTCTTGGCATTGAGCTTGGGCTCCTGCTCGAGGAAGCCGACCTTCACGCCCTCGGCCGCCCAGGCCTCGCCGGTGAAGTTGTCGTCCTGGCCCGCCATGACCCGCAGCAGGGTCGACTTGCCGGCGCCGTTCAGGCCCAGCACGCCGATCTTGGCGCCCGGCAAGAAGGACAGCCAGATGTCCTTCAACACCTGCTTGCCGCCCGGAAAGGTCTTGTTCAGGCCCTTCATGACGTAGATGTACTGATAAGACGCCATCTCTTTGATATTCCTATGCTTGTCGCGACCGCTCGGCCTCTGCAGGATCTGCCTCGTGCCCGCGTCGAGGCTTTTCCTCGGTCGACCCGTTGAAAACTGGAAGGCCGCCTAGATAGGCGGCCTCCGGCAAGCATTCCAGTTCGATTTCAGGGTCTTGGCTTGGATGTGCAATTCGATTTGAGACGCAGGGCCGATCTCCCTAAGACGTCGTGACGCCCAGCCTACGATGCTCGACACAAAGACTGGAATAATTCTAAAGAGTAGTCATATTCAGACCGGAAACGATCGAGGGAAACCATGCCAGACGAAGCCAAGTGCCCCTTCACGGGCGGAACCCGTTCGCACACGAACCGCGACTGGTGGCCGAAGCAGCTCGACCTCCAGGTTCTGCACCAGCACTCCGCTTTATCCAATCCGATGGACAAGGGGTTCGACTACGCCAAGGAATTCAAGAGCCTGGACCTCGATGCGGTGATCAAGGACCTGCACGCCTTGATGACGGATTCCCAGGAGTGGTGGCCGGCCGACTTCGGCCATTACGGGCCGTTCTTCATTCGCATGGCATGGCATAGCGCCGGCACGTACCGCATCGGCGACGGCCGAGGCGGCGCCGGCTCGGGCCAGCAGCGCTTCGCGCCGCTCAACAGCTGGCCGGACAACGTGAACCTCGACAAGGCGCGCCGGCTGTTGTGGCCGATCAAGAAGAAGTACGGCCGCAAGATCTCGTGGGCCGACCTGCTGATCCTCACCGGCAACGTCGCCCTCGAATCGATGGGCTTCAAGACGTTCGGCTTCGGCGGCGGGCGCAAGGACGTCTGGGAGGCCGACCAGGACATCTACTGGGGTCCCGAGGGCAAGTGGCTGGCCGACGAGCGCTACAGCGGTGACCGGCAGCTCGAGGGTAATCTCGGCGCGGTGCAGATGGGCCTGATCTACGTCAACCCGGAAGGGCCGAACGGCAACCCCGATCCGATCGCCGCGGCACGCGATATCCGCGAGACGTTTGCGCGCATGGCGATGGACGACGAGGAGACCGTGGCGCTGATCGCCGGCGGCCACACCTTCGGCAAGACGCATGGCGCGGGCGATGCCGGCCTGGTCGGTCCGGAACCGGAAGCAGCCCCGATCGAGCAGCAGGGCTTCGGCTGGAAGAGCAGCTACGGCACGGGCAAGGGCAGCGACGCGATCTCGGGCGGCCCCGAGGTCACCTGGACCACCACGCCGACGCAATGGAGCAACGGCTTCTTCGCCAGCCTGTTCGGCTACGAATGGGAGCTGACCAAGAGCCCGGCCGGTGCGCATCAATGGACGGCCAAGAACGGCGCCGGCGCCGGGACGGTCCCCGATGCCTACGACACGTCGAAGCATCACGCGCCCACCATGCTGACGACCGACCTCTCGCTGCGCTTCGATCCGGCCTACGAGAAGATCTCGCGGCGCTTCTACGAGCATCCGGAGCAGTTCGCCGACGCGTTCGCCCGCGCATGGTTCAAGCTCACGCATCGCGACATGGGTCCGATCGTGCGCTACCTCGGTCCGCTCGTGCCCAAGGAGCATCTCCTCTGGCAGGACCCGGTCCCTGCGGTCGATCATCCGCTGATCGACGAGCAGGACGTCACCGCGCTGAAGGCCAAGGTCCTCGCGTCCGGCCTCAGCGTCTCGGAGCTCGTGTCGACGGCCTGGGCATCGGCCTCGACGTTCCGCGGCTCCGACAAGCGCGGCGGCGCCAACGGCGCGCGCATTCGCCTGGCACCGCAGAAGGACTGGGCGGTGAACCAGCCGGCCGAGCTGGCCAAGGTGCTGCAGGCTCTCGAAGCGATCCAGACGGAGTTCAACGCGTCGGCTAAGGGAGGCAAGAAGGTTTCGCTCGCCGACCTGATCGTGCTCGGTGGCGGTGCGGCCATCGAGAAGGCCGGGAAGGTGAAGGTTCCCTTCACGCCGGGCCGCACCGACGCCTCGCAGGAGCAGACCGACGCGCATTCCTTCGCGCCGCTCGAGCCGACCGCCGACGGCTTCCGCAACTACGTGCGCGGCAAGCACCGCCTGTCGGTCGAGGAGCTGCTGGTCGACCGGGCGCAGTTGCTGACCCTGACCGCGCCCGAGATGACCGTCCTGGTCGGCGGCCTGCGCGTCCTGGGCGCGAATGCCGGCCATTCCAAGCATGGCGTCTTCACCACGAAGCCGGAGACATTGACCAACGACTTCTTCGTCAACCTGCTCGACATGGGTACCGAGTGGCTGCCGTCGGTGGACACCGAAGGTGTCTACGAAGGGCGCGACCGGAAGACCCACGCGGTCAAATGGACCGCCACCCGTGCCGACCTGATCTTCGGCTCACACGCGCAGCTGCGCGCGCTCGGCGAGGTCTACGCGAGCGCCGATGCGAAACGGAAGTTCGTGAAGGACTTCGTGGCGGCGTGGACCAAGGTCATGAACCTCGACCGGTTCGACGTGGGGTGATCGTCTCATGCACCTCCCCAGCGTCTGCGCTGGGGAGGTGCCCCGTCATACGGGGCGGAGGGGTCATGAGTCACGGGACCGCGGACGTCCCGTCCGCTCATGATCTTGAGCGGGTACGACGCGGTAAACCGCGTCTCAGACGCCCGGGGTCCTTTGACTCATGACCCCTCCGTCCGCGAAGACGCGGACACCTCCCCAACGAAGTTGGGGAGGAGAATGACTGGCTTGTGGCCGTCCTCCCGAACGGGTTGAATGACCCGGGGAGAAACGCTCGATCATGCTGGCGGAACCAGCCGTCCTTGCCCTGTCGCTCGCCTACCTCGGCCTGCTGTTCGCGGTGGCCTGGATCGGCGATCGGCATGCGCGAACGTGGTCGGCGAGCTCGCTGGCGCCGGTCGTCTACGGCCTGTCGCTCGCCATCTACTGCACGTCATGGACGTTCTACGGCGCGGTCGGACGGGCCTCGACCTCGGGCATCGACTTCGTGCTGATCTACACCGGCCCCGCCCTGGTGATCCTGCTGGGCTACCCGATGCTGCACAAGATGGTGCGGCTGGCCAAGCAGCACAACGTCACGTCGATCGCCGATTTCCTGGCGTCGCGCTACGGCAAGAGCCGCGTCGTCGGCGTGTGCGCCACGCTGTTCGCGACGGTCGGCGTGCTGCCCTACATCGCCCTGCAGCTGCAGGCCGTCTCGGCGACCTTCAAGACGATCGCCGAGCCGACGCCATGGCTCGACTCACGGGCCGTCGTGCACACCGACACCTCGTTGATCGTCGCCGCGCTGATGGCCGTGTTCACCATCCTGTTCGGCGTGCGCAACGTGCATGCCTCCGAGCAGCACCGCGGCATGATGATGGCGATCGCCTTCGAATCGGTGGTCAAGCTGCTGGCGTTGCTCACCGTCGGGCCGTTCGTGCTGTTCGTGCTGTTCGACGGGCCGGGCGACCTGCTGGCCCATGTCGAGGCGGCGCCGGCGGTGGCCGAGCGCGTCGCGCGCGAGGGCTCGCCGCTCACCTGGGTCGTGACCACGCTCTTGTCGGGCATGGCCTTCCTCTGCCTGCCGCGCCAGTTCCACGTCGCCGTGGTCGAGCACGACCATCCGGCGAGCCTGCGTACCGCGCGCTGGCTGTTCCCCATCTACCTGTTGCTGATCAACCTGTTCGTCGTGCCGATCGCGGCGGCGGGCCTGCTGCTGCTCGGACCGCAGGTCAGCCCCGACGTGTTCGTCCTGCAGCTGCCGATCGAGCACGGGCAATCCTGGCTGTCGGCATTCGTCTTCATCGGCGGATTGTCGGCCGCCACCTCGATGGTGATCGTGGCCTGCATGGCGCTGTCCGGCATGATCGGCAACGAGCTGGTCATGCCCTATCTGCTGCGCCGCCAGGGCGGCTGGGGCGCCGGCAGCGCGCGCGACATGGGCCCGCTCGTGGTGTTCGTGCGCCGCGCCACCGTCGTGCTGATCCTGATGGCGGGCTACGCCTACGAGCGCATCATCTCGGGCTACCTGCCGCTCGCCTCGATCGGCCTGATCAGCTTCTGCGCCGTCGCCAACTTCGCGCCAGGCGTGGTGCTCGGCCTCTACTGGCGTCGCGCCCATCGCTACGGCGTCGTCGCCGGCCTGGCCGGCGGCTTCGTCGTCTGGCTCTACGCGCTGCTGCTGCCGACGCTGCGCCAAGGTGAGGCGGGCGTTGGCGACCGCATGGCGCCGCTGCAGCCGTGGCTGCCGGCACCGCTGACCGACCTCGATCCGGTCGGCCAGGGCTTCGTCGTCGGCATCCTGGTCAATGCGCTGTTGCTGATCGGGGTTTCGCTGCTCACCAGAGCCGTCGGCGCCGACGCCGAGCAGGCGCGTGCCTTCGTGCTCGGCGCGGGGTTCGCGAGGGAGGAGCCGCAGCCCCAGACGCCGGCCGATGCCGCGCGCATCGCCGAATTGCGCGAGCTCCTGGCGCGCTTCGTCGGCGCCGAGCGGGCGCTGCGTGCCCTGTCGGGCGAGCGGCTGTCGATCGACATGGCGCTCGATCGCACCGAGCGCGTGCTGTCGGGCACGCTGGGCGCCGCCTCCGCCCGCATCATCGTCGCCGCCTTCGGCGGACGCAGCCGGCTCCTGCCGCGCCAGGCACGCGCCCTGATCGACGAGGCGTCGGAGGCGATCGGCTACAACTACGAGATCCTGCGCAACACGCTCGATCACGTCGGCATGGGCATTGCGGCCTTCGACCGGGAGCGGCGCCTGGAGATCTTCAACGACCGTTTCACGATGCTGCTGTCGCTCGACGGAGAGCAGGTCGCGGTCGGCGCCTCGCCCCTGCAGTTCGGCGCAACCCCCGACATCGCCAACCTGCTGCGCCGGCCGGACGCGCCGCAGACCCACGAGATCGCCACCCGCGAGGGCAGGGTCATCGAGCTGCGCCTCGATCCGATGCCCGGCGGCGGATTCGTCGTCACCTGCAACGACGTGACGGCGCGCGTGCGCACCGCCGAAGCGCTGCGCGAAAGCGATCGGCGGCTCCGTCAGTCGGCCGAGACGCTGGAGCAGCGGGTGGTCGAACGGACCGCCGAGCTCGAGGCGAGCCGGGCCGAGGCCGAGGCGGCCAACCTCGGCAAGACGCGCTTCATCGCCGCCGCCAGCCACGACCTTCTGCAGCCGCTCCACGCGGCCCGCCTGTTCACCGCGGCGCTGATCGATCGCGATCCGGTCAACGACCTGGGCGGCAAGATCGACGCCAGCCTGGGCGCCGTCGAATCGCTGCTCGATGCGCTGCTCGACATTTCCAAGCTCGACGCCGGCGCGTTCCGCCCCGAGTTGCGATCCTTCGCCTTGCAGCCGATGTTCGAATCGCTGGCCACGGCCTTCGCCCCGGTGGCGGCGCGCCGCGGCGTCGAGCTCGTCGTCGTGCCGACGCGCGCCTTCGTTTCGACCGATCCGGCGTTCCTGCGCCGCATCCTGCAGAATCTCCTGTCCAACGCCTTGCGCTATGGTCGGGTCGAAGGCCGCCGGCCGCGCGTGGTGCTGGGCTGCCGCCGCGTCGGCGGGCCGGGCTCGGAGGCGCTGCGCATCGAGGTCAAGGACAATGGGCCGGGCATCGCGCCCGACAAGCAGGTCATCATCTTCGACGAGTTCGTCCGCCTGCAGGCCGAGGATGATGCGCCACGCGAGGAGCGCGGGCTCGGCCTTGGCCTCGCCATCGTCGATCGCATCGCCCGCATGCTCGACCTGCCGATCGGCATTTCCTCCGCGCCGGGCCGGGGGTCGACCTTCTCCGTCATCGTCCCGCGCGTTCCGGCCGTGGTGACCGTCCCGCTGTCGCCCGCGCCGCCGCGCCCCACACCCTCGGTCGAAGCCGAGAGCCTCGTGCTCTGCATCGACAACGAGGCGAGCGTGCGCGAAGCCATGGCGACCCTCCTGGGGGGCTGGGGCTGTCGCGTCGTGATTGCGGCCTCGCGTGACGAGGCGATCGAGCAGGTGGCGAAGGCCGCTCGCCTGCCCGACCTCATCCTGGCGGACCTGCATCTCGACGATGCGTCCGAGGACGGCCTCGCGGTCATCGAGGCGCTGCGTCGCCGCTGGGACCGCGCCGTGCCGGCCGCCCTGGTGACCGCCGACCGCGATCCGACCCTGCGCCTGCGTGCCCGGATGCGCGACGTCGACCTGTTGCACAAGCCGGTGAAGCCCGCCTCGCTGCGCGCATTGCTGCGCCTGCGCGCGCCGCCGGCGGCAGCGGCACGCGCATGAAGGATCGTGGGTTGGGGCCGCGCCCCTCCCGGGGCGCGGTCCCAACCCATGATTCTTTAGTCAACTGAACCGCAGCAGCGGAACGGCGGCGGCCGACAGCAGGATCGCCAGCAGCTGCAGTCGCGTGAACGGCTCCTTGAGGAGCACGATGGCGATGATCAGCGCGAACACCGCGCTGGTATCGCGCAGCGCCGCCGCCGGGGCGACCGGTGCGCCGCTCAGGACCCACAGGATCAGCAGGTACGACGTCACCGAGGCGACCGCGATGGGCACGGCCGGAGCGGCATGGCGCGCCACCCTGCGCCACGATCCGCTGGCACGCTGCATCCACAGCATCGCCGCACCATTGGTGATGGTGACGGTGAAGCCGAAGGCCCAGGGCGAGCCAGCGGTGCGCACGCCTCGTGCATCGCACAGCACGTAGGCCGCGGTCGACAGGCCGGCGAGCGCGATCCAGCCCAGCGCACGCCGCGGCAGCGCCGCGCGACCTGGACGGCCGACGGCGAGCAGCAGCAGCGCCGTCGCGATCAGGCCGATGCCGGCCATGCCGTAGGCGCTCAGCCGCTCGCCGGACAGGAGGGCGGCCAGCGGCACGACCAGCAGAACCGACAGCGCGCGCACCACGGGATAGGCGATGCCGAAGCCCGACGCCTCGTAGGCGCGCAGCAGCGCCGTGACGGTGACCAGGGTCATCGAGGTCGAGGCGGCGATCCAGGGCCAGGCGGTGAGGGGCGGCAGGCCGGTCCAGGTCAGGCCGGGCAGCACGATCGCCGCACTGGCCGCCATCTGGGCGGTCATGCGTTCGCGCGGCTCGGCGGAGGCCTTCACGGCAGCATTCCAGCCGGCGTGAAGAAGGGCGCTGATCAGGGCCGCCGCGACCTGCCACGTATCCACGGCATCACCGCGCGACGATCACGACGACATAGCGGGCGGACTTGCGCGTGCGGTTGCGGTAGGCCGTCGGCTGCCTGAGCTCGAAGGCAAGGCAATCGCCGGCAGCGAGCGCGTGCCGCTGCTCGCCCAGGGTGATCTCGATCTTGCCGTCGAGCACCCAGACCTGCTGATGGGCCGGCGTCTGGCGGCTGGTCGTCTCGTAGGCGACCTGTGCGCCCGGCGGAAAGTCGATCTCGACGATCTGGATCGGCGAGGGGAAGCCTGCTGGCGAGATGTTGCGGCGCACGTAACCCGAAGCAGGGTCGCGCCAGGCGACCTGGTCCGACCGGCGTGAGACCGGATTGATGGCGGGGGTCTGCGGTTCGAACAACGCCGCCAGGCTGGTATCGAGACCGCCGGCGAGCTTTTCCAGGACGACGGCGGTGGCGCTGGTCTCGCCGCGTTCGATCAGGGAGATCATCGACCGGCTCACCCCGCTGCGCTCGGCCAGCGCCTCCATTGTCATGGCACGGTCGGCTCGCAGCCGCCGCACCCGCGCGGCGATCTGCTGATCGAGGGTCGGTTCGGGCATGGACCGACTTATCCAATATATTGGATGACAAGTCCACCATCATGGATCCTCCCCCGTAATCGGGGGGTGCCCCGAAGGGGCGGAGGGGGAAGACCTCAACGAAGATGTGAATGGGTCCGACGTCGGAATTGCAGGGGCTTCGCCTGAGGCTCTCCCCCTCCGCCCCGTATGACGAGGCACCTCCCCCGATTACGGACCGATTACGGGGGGAGGAGAATAGTCACACCTGCGGCAGGGCGAGCCCGCGGGCTTCGATGACGGCCTGGGTACGCGAGCGGACGCCGAGCTTGCGCAGGATCACCGTGACGTGGGCCTTCACGGTGGCTTCGCCGACGCCGAGCTTGTAGGCGATCTGCTTGTTGAGATCGCCTTGGACCATGAGGGCCAGCACGCGCCACTGCTGGGGCGTGAGCTGGGCGGCGCGCTGGGCGAAGGGGTCGGCCGGCGCGCTCTCCGGCGGGGCGAAGATCTCACCGGCGAGCACGGCGCGGACCGTGCCGGCGATCTCGGCCAGCGATGCCGACTTGTCGACATAGGCCGAGGCGCCGAGGTCGTAGGCGCGCCGGACGATCGAAGCTTCGCGTGCCGCCGAGACGACGATGATCGGGACCGTCGGGTGCTCGGCGCGCAACAAGGCGAGACCGGTCAGACCGTCCATGCCGGGCATGTCGAGGTCGAGCAGCAGGGCGTCGATCTCGGGCTGCTTCTCGAGCTCCGCCTCGGCCTGCGCGCGCGAGCCGGCCGTGACGACAGCCGAATCGGCGAACGCCTGGGCGAGCGCCAGGGCGAGCGCATCGCGCACCATCGGATGGTCGTCGGCAACCAGGAATGTCCGCTTGTCCGTCAAAGCTCCGACCCGTCCTTCGACTAAAGTATGAAGCTCCGACAATTGTAGCCCACAGATTGCTCGTGTAGTGAATCGAGAAGAACAAAAGTGAGATGCCCGTCAAGGTGCAGGTTGGGGGAAACAGGGAAGCGGCCGGCAAGGCCGCCCCGTCGGCACACGTCAGGGCCAACCCAGCAGGCAGCCATCGATGCGACGGGCGTCGTGTCGAGCTGATTGTTGGAACCGACAAAGGGGAGTAACGCCAATGAGCGTGGCAGGTGCATCGGTCGGCGCGGGTCGCGTCGTCTCTCGCGAGGAGGAGCGTCGAGTCATCTTCGCCTCGTCGCTGGGTACCGTCTTCGAATGGTACGACTTCTACCTCTACGCCACCCTGGCGCCGTTCTTCGCGGCCCTGTTCTTCCCGCCGGGCAACGAGACGGCGGCGCTGCTGTCGGCCTTCGCGGCCTATGCCGCGGGCTTCCTGGTGCGTCCGTTCGGCGCCATCGTGTTCGGCCGTCTGGGCGACCTCGTGGGCCGCAAGTACACCTTCCTGGTCACCATCCTGTTCATGGGCGCCTCGACCTTCGCGGTCGGCCTGCTGCCGACCTTCGCGGCGGTCGGCTGGCTGGCGCCGGTCCTCATGGTCTCCTTGCGCCTGATCCAGGGCCTCGCGCTCGGCGGCGAGTACGGCGGGGCGGCGACCTACGTGGCCGAGCACGCGCCGCGTACCGGCCGCGGCTATGCCACGAGCTGGATCCAGACCACGGCGACCCTGGGCTTCTTCTTGTCGCTCCTCGTGATCGGCCTCTGCCGCACGCAGATGGACGCCAAGGTGTTCGCCGACTGGGGCTGGCGCATCCCGTTCCTGGTGTCGCTGATCCTGCTGATCTTCTCGGTCTATATCCGGCTCAAGCTGAACGAATCGCCGCTGTTCCAGCAGATGAAGGCGGAGGGCAAGGGCTCGAAGTCGCCGCTGACCGACAGCTTCTTCCGTTATCCCAACAACCGCTTCGTCCTGCTGGCGCTGCTCGGCGCCACCGCGGGCCAGGGCGTGGTCTGGTACACGGGTCAGTTCTATGCCCTGTTCTTCCTGCTCATCACGCTCAAGCTCGACTACGTGGCGGCCTACACGCTGATCGCCATCTCGCTCTTGATCGGCACGCCGCTATTCGTCTTCTTCGGCTGGCTGAGCGATCGCATCGGCCGCCTGAGGATCATCCTGGCCGGCTGCCTGATCGCCGCGCTCACCTACTTCCCGCTGTTCGCCGCGCTCACCCACTACGTGAACCCCGACCTCGAGGCCTTCCAGGCCAAGACCAAGATCTCGGTCACGGTCGACCCGGCGGAATGCAATTTCCACATCTTCGTCGGCCCGTGGTCGAAGTTCACGGAGTGTGACCGCGCCAAGGATGCCCTGACCAAGGCGGGCCTGTCCTTCACGTCGGTCAAGGGTGAGCCCGGCAAGCCGGTCGTGATCGCGATCGGCGACAAGAAGCTCGAAGGCTTCGACGCCAAGGAAGGGGTCGGCAAGCTCAACGCCGCGCTGAAGGAAGCGGGCTATGTCGGCGCCGCCGACCTGAAGAAGGTCAACTGGTTCATGGCCGAGCTGATCCTGGTGATCTTCCTGGTCTATGTGACCATGGTCTACGGGCCGATCGCCGCCTTCCTGGTCGAGCTGTTCCCGACCAGCATCCGCTACACGTCGATGTCGCTGCCCTATCACATCGGCAACGGCTGGTTCGGCGGCATGCTGCCCCTGCTGGCGACCGCCCTGGTCGCCTGGTCGGGCGACATCTACTACGGCCTGTGGTACCCGATCGGCATTGCCTTGATGACGCTGGTCATCGGCTTCTTCTTCCTCAGGGAAACCAAGGACGTCGACATCACCAAGTAGAGGTCGCGACCTTGGCAAGACAGACCGGCGGCTCGCAGAGCCGCCGGTTTCCTTTTGGCCTGTGGCGAGGCATGCTGGCGCCATGAACCTCGACGCCATCGCCATCGGTCACGAGCCGCCCCAGGACGTCAACACCATCATCGAGGTGCCGATCGGCGGCGAGCCCATCAAGTACGAGATGGACAAGGCAGCGGGCACACTCGTGGTCGACCGCTTCCTCTACACGCCGATGCGCTATCCGGGGAATTACGGCTTCGTGCCGCACACCCTGTCAGACGACGGCGATCCGATCGACGTGCTGGTGGCCAACACGAGGCCGATCATCCCGGGCGCGGTCATGAACGTGCGGCCGATCGGCGTCCTGCGCATGGAGGATGACGGTGGCGGCGACGAGAAGATCATCGCCGTGCCGTCCTCACGCATCACCCAGCGCTACGTCAGGGTGAAGACCGCCGCCGACCTGCCCGAGATCACGCGCCATCAGATCGAGCACTTCTTCGTCCACTACAAGGATCTCGAGCCGGGCAAGTGGGTCAAGCTGCTGGGCTGGGGCGACGTCGAGGAAGCGCACCGCCTCATCGTCGAGGCAATCGAGCGCGCCAAGGCGCGGCGCGGATCCTGAGGTTGCGGCGAGGGCGTGGACGCATCTCCAATCCCTTTCCTGTCGTCGACAAGGGAGTGGATGAAGCTGATGTTCCACTCGTGGCTCTACCGCTTGAACATCCGCCGCGCCTTGTCGGTGTCGTAGGCCCTTTCGCCGAGCGAGTCCGGATCCCATTCGCTGCGCTCGGTGGCGAACAAATCGCCACCGTAGACGTGGATGGCGCCGGTGGCCCGGCCGATCGGGTTGACCACCGAGTGGATGATGTCGGCGCCGAAGGCCACGACATCGCCGGTCGAGATCGACTTCGCGCCGGCCGCTTCGATCCGGCCGTCCGTCCGGTCGGGCAGGCGGCGCCACAGGATGTTGTCTTCCCGACCGTCGTAGATGCCGATCACCGACCACATCCGATGATCGTGCGGCATGATGATCATGTTGGCCGGCCAGATCAGGTTGACGATCGTCATGTCGGGCGATCGATGCAGCATGTCGATGCCGCCGGGCCGCGGCTCCCCGAGGCCCCGCTTCACGGCGGCCGGCTCCGATACCGTGCGGGCAACCAGCTCGCGTATGGCATTCGGCGCCTGCGCGCTCTTCAGGGCGCCGAGGCAATCGGCGACGAACTGCTCCTTGTCGAACATGGTCGATCCTCGCGAATGAGGGCCGAGCATGAGGGGCGAAGCGATCGACATCAAGCCGACGATCTTTCCGGTGTGCGAAGGGCGCGCTTCTCGAGACTGCAGGGCGATCCGGGCGGCGGCCGCGTTTCCGGCGTCAGCAGCGACTTCCGGCGAGGGTTGCCGCGTGGCCCTTGCGACGGATCGTCAAATGGTCATGGATTGCGATCGAAGATCGGGGGAACGCATGGCAGAGAATCTCGTGATCGGCCGCCGAGGGCAGCCCGGCTCTCGGGCACAGGGCTGATGCTGTCGGTCGCACAGGAACGCCTGCTGCGCTATTGGGGGCTCAACATGGCGATTGCCATGGAGCAGACCGGCGGCGTGGCGTGGCCGCTGTTCGGCTACAGCAAGTCCGAGCAGGCGCGCTTCGACGCCCTTGCCGGCCAGGTCCCCGGCAAGGCGATGATGGTGTTCATGGGCGTGACCGTCGTCGTGTTCATCGCGCTCGCCGCACTCGCCGTCGTGCTCGTCCTGTTGCCGGTCCTCACCCTGATCGCGCCCAACCCCGCCGATCTCGAGCCGCTGCCGTTCGTGCTCACCATGGCCATGGTGATCGTGATCGCCTTTGGCCTGGGCTTTCCCGTCTCGCTGGCGGTGGGCGCGCGGCTCGGCGATTCTTGGGGCGGCGGGACGCCGGCGGCGGCCGAGCCCGGCGACCCCGAGCTCCATGCCAAGATCCGCCGACAGCTGCTGCGGTTCACCCTGGTCGCCGGGGCGGTGTTCATCCCCGGCTGCCTGCTTTGGATCATCTTCGACATCGAGGCCGGCCCCGTGATCGAGGTGCTCAAGGTCGCCTGTGCGGCGAGCACCTTCAGCGGTATCGTCGGCGTCTGGCGGACGAGGCCCAGGAAATGAGCGGACCACTCGCAGGCCTTCGCCTGCTCGATCTCACCACCGTGCAGATGGGGCCGTGGTGCACGCGCATCATCGCCGATTTCGGTGCCGAGGTGATCAAGGTCGAGGCGCCGGAAGGCGATTCCTCCCGCTACACCGGCGTGCCGCGCCATCGCGGCATGAGCGGCACATTCCAGCACAACGCCAAGGGCAAGCGATCGATCGCGCTGGACCTCAAGCGGCCGGAGGCGAAGGCGGCGATCCTGCGGCTTGCCGCCCGGTGCGATGCCTTTGCCTCGAACATCCGGCCGGCCGCGCTCGATCGGCTGGGGCTCGACTACGAGTCGGTGCGCCAGGCCAACCCGTCGATCGTCTATCTCAGCATGGTGGGCTACGGCACCGGCGGCCGCTATGCCGGCCGTCCGGCCTACGACGATCTCATCCAGGCGGCATCGGGCGTGACCATGCTGCTGCAGCGCTCGACCGGCGAGCCGCGCTTCATCCCCATGGCGGCGATCGACCGGATCGTCGGCGGGGCGGCGGCCAACGCCCTGCTGGCCGGGCTGCTGGCCCGCGAGCGGACCGGCGTCGGCCAGCGCATCGAGGTGCCGATGTTCGAGACCATGGTGCAGTTCGTGCTTTCCGAGCACCTGCAGGGCACCACCTTCGACCCGCCGACCGGCCCGCCGGGCTATTCGCGCACCCTGTCGCGATCGCGCAAGCCCTACGCCACCAAGGACGGCTTCCTGGCGGTGCTGCCCTACAATGACGGCCAGTGGCGGCGCTTCTTCGAAGCGATCGGCAAGGCGCACATCCTGCGCGAGGATGCGCGCTTCGCCGACATCACGTCGCGCACCGCCAACATCGACGCGCTCTACGACATGATCGGCGCGGAGCTGAAGACGCGCAGCACCGAGGAGTGGCTGGCGCTGCTGCAGGGGGCCGACATCCCCTGCATGGTGCCGCATACGCTCGAGTCCGTGCTCGACGATCCGCATCTCGGGGATCGCCACTTCTTCGTCCTGCAGGACCATCCGTCGGAGGGCCGCATCCGCACCATGCGCGAGCCCACCACCTGGTCGGAAACACAACCGCCGGATGGGAAATTCGCCCCACGGCTCGGCCAGCACACGCGCGAGGTGCTGGCCGAGGCGGGCTACGGCGAGGCCGAGATCGACGTCCTGATCGCCGACAAGGTGGCCTTCACCGAACAGCAGACCTGAGTTCGCTGGCTCGCCTGTGGTTTTCGCATGCGACGGGAACCTCCGGGCCGGGTAGGCTGGGCCAAATCATCACGGAGGCATGGATGGCTTACGATCTCGTCATCAAGAACGGCACGGTGGTCGACGGCACGGGCGCCAAGCGCTACCAGGCCGATGTCGCGATCGCCAACGGCAAGGTGGCGGAGATCGGCAAGGTGAGCGAGGGGGCGAGGCGCACCATCGACGCCGACGGGCTGGTCGTGGCGCCGGGCTTCGTCGATCCGCACACCCACTACGACGCGCAGATCTGCTGGGACGGCGCGGTGACGCCCTCGTCGTGGCACGGCGTGACCAGCGTGGTGATGGGCAATTGCGGCGTCGGCATCGCGCCCTGCAAGCCCGAGACCCGTGAGATCGCCATGCGCGACCTGGTCAATGTCGAGGGCATCCCGTTCGACGTGCTCAACCAGGGCATCACCTGGGACTGGGAGACCTTCCCGCAATTCATGGACGCGGCTGCGGCACGCCGGCCGTCGCTCAACCTCGCCTTCATCGCCCCGCTGACGCCGTTCCGTCACTATGTGATGGGCGAGGCCTCGATGGAGCGGTCGGCGACGCCCGAGGAGACGGCGAAGATCGCCGCGCTGATCGGCGAGGCGGTCGATGCCGGCGCCCTCGGCTTCTCCAGCACGACGCTCAACCAGCATATGGGCTTCGAAGGCAAGCCGCTGGCCTGCCGCAACGCCAGCCGCGAGGAGATGAAGGCCTACGCCAATCAGTTGAAGGCGCGCGGCAAGGGCGCCATCGAGATCGCGCTCACCCGCCAGGTCGGCGTGCTCGAGCAGGACCAGTGCGAGCTGCTCGACTTCCTGCTGACCGAGAGCGGCCGGCCGGTGACCTTCATCGCCCTGTTCGATCGCGACGACATCCCCGAAGCGGTGCGCGACACGCTGCGGCGCGCCGCGCCGATGATCGCCAAGGGAGCCCGGCCGCAGACCTCGCCGCTGCCGCTGACGCGCGAGATCGACATGAACAACCCGTTCTCCTTCGCCGCCTTCCCGTCGTGGAAGCGGGTGTTCGCCGACATCTCGAAGGAGGCGCAGAAGAAGGTCTATGCAGACCCCGACTTCCGCAACGCCTTCCGCCACGATCTCCGGAATCCGCTCGGCTTCGGCAACTGGGGCCGCATCGGCGTCCACGCCGTGCGCAATCCGGCGCTGAAGGCTCTCGAGGGCAAGTCGATCGCCGAGGTCGGCCGGGAGCAGGGCAAGGACGGCGTCGACGCCTTCCTCGATCTGGTGCTGGCCGACAACCTCGAATGCGAGCTGACCATGGCCTCGTGGAACACCCGCGAGGATCGCATGAAGGAGCTGCTCAACGACAAGTCGATCCTGATGGCGCTGGGCGACGGCGGCGCGCATGTCGACATGCTGTGCGACGCCGGCTACCCGACCTACCTGCTGGGCACCTGGGTGCGCGAGAAGCAGGCGATCACGCTGGAGGAGGGCGTGCGCAAGCTGACCTCCGATCCGGCCGACCTGTTCGGCCTCGCCGATCGCGGCCGCCTCGCCAAGGGCGCGCCGGGCGACGTCGCCATCTTCGACGCCGATCGCATCGGCTCGACCAATCACGGCGAGCGCCGCTACGACCTTCCCGGCGGCGCCAAGCGCATCGTCATGCCGTCCAAGGGCGTCGAGTACACGATCGTCAACGGCGCCGTCACCTGGGAGCAGGGCAAGCTCACCGGCGCCAAGGCGGGCCGCGTCTTGCGCGGGTAGTCGCTGGTCGGGCCGCGAGGCTGGAGCATGTTCCGTTTGGCTGGAATCAGCCGAACGGAAGGTCGTGCTCCAGATCTGCAAAGTCTACCCCGAACACAGTCTTGTCACAGTCGGCGCGCTAGAGTCTCGCTCCCCGGCGTATCGAGAAGGGGCGCGCCATGAAGACGGTTCCGCTCATCGCGGCGGCGGTCCTCGCGCTGCTCGCCGGCTCGGCGCCGCACGGCACTGCGGATCGGCCTGCAGAGCAGGCGCGGGCTGAAGACCGGCTGCTGGGCGCGCGCGACGAGGAACTCGCTGTCACGCGAGAGATCGCGGCGGACGCCACGGTCGCAGGGTTGCTGGAGCTCGCCTTCGTGAGGGCGGGACTCGGCGCCAGCATGGTGGCCGAGCTGCGCCGGGCCTTTGCCGGAGCCGTCGACCTCCAGCGCGACGTCCGACCAGGCGATGCGATCCACGTCCGGTATGCAGAGACCCGTATGCGCGGCGTCGTGATTGCACGTCGGCTCCTGTGGGCGGAGTTCCGCACCAGGGCGAAGGGCAGCGTGTCGGTGCATCGCTTCCGCAGTCGCGACAACGTCGAACGGCTGTGGCTCGCCGATGGGCAGGCGGCGCGGCCGCCCGAGATGCGCATGCCGCTCGACGCCGTGGTCGTCTCCTCCGGCTTCGGCGTGCGGCCCGATCCGTTCGATCGGGATGCGGTCAAGCCCGCCTCGACGGCCAGCCACAAGCGTGGTGCCTCGGCCAAGCCGCTCGACATCAACACGCCGCTTTCGGTGCTGCTGGGCCTGCCCTGTCTGTCGTGCCTGCATGAGGGCATCGACCTCGTGGCGGCGGCGGGCACGCCGATCCATGCGGCGGCCGACGGCGTCGTCTCCGGCGTCGGACCGAACGGGCGGTACGGCAACTGGATCCGCATCGACCATGACGGCAAGCTCGCCACCGTCTACGGCCATCTCAAGGAGTTCGCTCCCGGCATCGAGGTCGGCCGCAAGGTGGCCCGCGGCGAGGTCATCGGCCTGGTCGGCAGCACCGGTCACTCGACCGGCGCCCATCTTCACTTCGAGCTTCGCAGCGACGGCAGGCCCGTCGATCCGCAGCGCAGCCCGGCCTTCAAGGTCGAGCGCTTGGCCGGGCCCGAGCTCGAACGCCTCCGCCGCCAGGTCGCCCGCTCGCTCGAGCAACGCGACCAGGAGGCCGCGCGCCGATGAGCATCGCGCCTCAAATTCATGCTCCTCTCCCCCTAGCGGTCCCTAGCGGGGGAGAGGAACATCAGAGGTGTCCGCGCCGCAGTCTGCCGCAGGCTGGTCACACCGCCTTGTACGGCTCGCCCCAGCGGTCCTGGTAGACGAACTCGGACAGGGCGCCGCGGCCGACCGGGCCGAACTTGCCCATCGGGTAGCCGATCGGGAGGATGGCATAGGAGTGGACGCCCTCGGGCAGGCCGAGCGCCTTGTCGGCCTCCTTCTCGAACAGCATGTGGCGTGTCGTGAGCGTGGTGCCGAGGCCCAGCGCGCGCGTCGCCAGCAGCATGTTCTGGACGGCCGGATAGATCGAGGCACCGGCCATGCGGTTGGGCGTGGGGCCGTCCTCGAGGCAGGCGACGATCCACACCGGAGCCTCGTGGAAGTGCTCGGTCAGGTAGGCGACGGCCGAGTGCTGGCGCTGATAGCCTTCCTTGGTGGCGCCGGGCGGCGGCGCGCTGCTGGCGTAGCGCGGGCCGATCACCTCGTCGAAGGCGCGCTTGTACCAGACCTGCACCGCCTCCTTGATCTTGCGATCCTTGACCACCAGGAAGCGCCAGCGCTGGCTGTTGCCGCCGTTCGGCGCGCAGATGCCGGCGCGCAGGATCTTGGCGATCAGCTCGTCGGGCACCGGGTCGGGCTTGAGGCGGCGCATCGCGCGCAGGGTTTCGATGGTCTCGAACAGGTCGGGCATGCGATCTCCTCCGGCCACGCTCACGCTTCGGTGGCTCTTCCGGGTCGCATCCTATCGAGGGTGTGCGTGCTCAGCGAGCCTTGCGATCGCGGGCGAGCCAGTCCCAGGCCGCCGTGCAGTCGTGGCCATGCAGGCCGAGATGATGGGCCTTCGCGACCGCTTCCTGACGTGCGTAGCCGGTGCCGTCGGGATCGACCGGCACGGCGAGGCCCGCCGCCACCATCTCGGCCCCGAGATCGGAGCCGTCCGCCGTACAGCGGGCGATGGTGCGTCCCTTGCGGTCGCTCGACAGCGCCTCGCAGGCGATGTGTGCGTCGCGCAGGAAGCCGCGCAGCGCCGCCTTGGCTTCGACGCCGCCCGGCCAGCCGTCGGCACAGGTCTGGTGCGTCTCGAGCGTGTCGATCGCCCACAGGCGGTAGACCTTGCTGTCGATCTTGAAGATGTCGCCGCTGATGGCGGTTTGCGCCGAAGCGGGAGCGACGGCGGACGTCAGGACCAGGGCGATCGGCAGGGCGAGGCGACGCATGACGCCGATCGTGTGCCCCGGCTGCGGCAGAATGAAGGCGCCGGGTGCTCCTGCGACCCTGCGGCGCGGCAGCGGGCGGCATAGGCCGTCATGTGATTCGGCGAGGATCGAGGTCAGCGCGCGCTCGTCGACACCAGAGGCAGGGTGAAGGTCGCCTGCTCGCCCTTGATCTCGGGCGGCAACGGCGCATAGGGCGACCCGGCGCGGACGCCGGCGACGACGCCCTTGTCGAACTCCGGGACGCCGCTCGAGCGGGCGATGCCGACATCGAGCAGCCGGCCGTCGCGAGCGATCACGACGCGCACCACCGTCGTGCCTTCGCGCACATTGACGTTCGCCAGGTAGCGGTAGCCGGCCAGCTTGCGCACGACCTGCCATAGATAATTGTCGGAGATGCGCGCCCGGTTGTAGGCGTCGGCCGGATTGACGAACGGCGAGGGCGACGGCTCCTCGGCGCGTGGGGCCGCGGAAGGCGGCCGCTGGGGCGGCGCTGCCAGCGGCGACGGTCGAAGCTCGGGACGCGGCGGCGGCGGAGCCGGCCTGATCGGTGGCGGCGGCGCCACGGCGGCATGCTCTTGGGGATGCGCCTCGGGCTTGGGCGAGGGCGCTGCGGGCTTGGGAGGCTCGACCGCAGTGACCGGCGGTGGCGCCGGCGGGGTGGGGTCCGGCTTCGCCGCCTCCTTGGCGGCCGGCGGATCGGGCGCCGGTGGCGCCTTGCTCGGCTCGGCCGCGCGCGGCACCTGCGTCGGCTTCTCCGCCGTCAGCTCGGCCGGGGGACGCAGGCCGAGCGGCGGGGGCGTCACTGGCGGCGCCGGCTCGACGACCGGCTTTGGTGGTTCGGGCGGCTTGGGCGGTTCGGGTGGCTTGGGCTGCTCGACCGTCACCTCGATCGCGTTCTCGAGGTCGGGCTTCGGCAACTCCCGGGCGGCCAGCCACACCAGCGCGGCCAGCAGCGCGCCATGCAGCACCAGCGTCAGCGCCACCGCCGAGGGCGATATCCGTCTGGATCGATGAGCGAGGACACTGACAGCGTGGGCCACGGCGCAACCGTTCTACGGCGCGACCGGCCGATCGACCAGCCACCTGGCGTGCCCCTTGCGCCCGGCGATGTCGCTTCGCATTTCACTAGGTGTGTCGTATAGCCGAATCATGAGGCTCCGGTCCGTGCCTGTGTCGTCCGCCGTCCTGCATTGTGAATTGCCTGCGCGCGGCGCGGCGCACGTCGAGGCATCGCACGAGTGACTCCTGCCGAGACCAGCGATTACGGCGACGTCGTCCTCTTCCTGGCGACGGCCGGCTTCGTGGTGCCGCTGTTCCGGCAGTGGAAGCTCAGTCCCATTCTAGGCTTTTTGGCGGCCGGCGTCGCGCTCGGCCCGTCGGGCCTGGGCGCCCTGCAGGACGCCGTGCCGTGGCTCAGCTACCTCACCATCAAGAACGCCAAGCACGTCACCCAGCTGGCCGATCTCGGCGTCGTCTTCCTGCTGTTCAGCATCGGCCTCGAGCTGTCGTGGGAGCGCCTGAAGTCGCTGCGCCGCCTGGTGTTCGGGCTGGGCGGGCTGCAGGTCGCGATCTGCACCGCCGTGATCGCGGGCGCGGCCATCGCGCTGGGACAGGACGCCGCCGCGGCGGCCCTGCTCGGCATGTCGCTGGCCTTCTCGTCGACCGCCATCGTCATGCCGCTGCTCGCCGAGCAGAAGCGGCAGTTCACGCCCTCCGGTCGGGCGGCCTTCGCCATCCTGCTGCTGCAGGACCTCGCGGTCGCGCCGCTGCTGGTCACCATCGCCTTTCTCGGCAACCGCATGGGCGAGGGCTTCTCGCCGCGGCTGCTGCTGGCCTTCGCACCGGCCGCCGTCGGCCTCGTGGCGCTGGTCGTGCTGGGCCGCCTGGCGCTGCGGCCGCTGATGGCACTGGTCGCCAGGGCGCGCAGCGAGGAGCTGTTCGTCGCCGCTTGTCTCTTGGTGGTGGTCGGCGCCGGCCTGGTGGCGGCGATCTGTGGCCTGTCGATGTCGCTCGGCGCCTTCATCGCCGGCCTGCTGCTCGCCGAGACCGAGTATCGCAAGGAGGTCGAGACCACCGTCGAGCCCTTCAAGGGCCTGCTGCTCGGCCTGTTCTTCGTCTCGGTCGGCATCGGCCTCGACCTGTCGCTGCTGCTCGCCAAGCCCTTGCAGATCGTCGGCCTGATGGCCGGCCTCATGGTGCTGAACGGCGGCGTGATCTTCGTGCTGGCGCGCCTCTTCGGCTTCGCCGCCATCGCCGCGACCGAGATCGCGCTGCTGCTGGCGGCGAGCGGCGAGTTCTCGTTCGTCGTCCTCCACGCCGCCATGGGAGAGGGCCTCGTCGAGGCGCCGCTCGGCCAGGCCATCCTGGTCTCGTCCACGCTCTCGATGTTCTGCATTCCCGTCCTTGCCGCCATCGGTGCCAGGCTCGGCCGCCGCGCGGCGGCGCCGCCCGAGCATCCCGTCCTTCCGGCCGATCCGACCAAGGAGCCGCGCGTGCTCGTGGTCGGCTACGGCCGTGTCGGCCATCTCGTCGCCGAGATGCTGACGGCGCACGAGATTCCCTGGCTCGCCGTGGATCGCTCGCCCAAGCTGATCGAGGAGGGACTGCGCGCCGGCCACGAGGTGCTGTACGGCGATGCGTCGCGGCCCGAGTTCCTGCAGCGCTGCGGCCTCGACACCGCGCTCGCCGTCGTGGTGACCATGGATTCGCCCGACGGCACCGAGGCGGTGGTGGCCTCGGCGCGCCAGCTGCGGCGCGACCTGCCGATCGTGGCGCGCGCGCGCGACGCCCGCCAGGCCAAGCATCTCTACAGCCTCGGCGCATCCGACGCGGTGCCCGAGACGATCGAGGCCTCGCTGCAGCTCTCCGAATCGCTGCTGGTCGGCCTCGGCGTGCCGATGGGCCTGGTGATCGCCTCGATCCATCAGCGCCGCGAGGACTATCGCAAGGAGCTGAACGACCCCAACGCGCTGGGCGGCCGCGCGCGCAATCTGCGGGGCGAGTAGCTCGGCCGGCCTTTGCCGTCCCGACCGGCGTCGCGTTGCGTGCGACGCAATCTCGCGATTGATCTGGGTCAAAGCGGCCGGCAACCGTCGTCGCATCCTGAGCGCGTTGGCTGTCACCAGCCGCTGCCCTGCGCGGCGCCGTGGTGAAGGAAGGATAGGGCCATGACGACACTCCAGGATCTCCGGCAGACGCTTTCCCGCTTCGTCGATGAGCGGCGCAAGCGCAGGCAGTTGCGGCACGAGCTCGCCCAGCTCGGCGCCATGGGGGACCTCGATGCCGTCCTGGCGGATATCGGCCTGAACCGTTCGCAGATCGAGCCTCTCATCGAAGGCTGCGGCTCGCGCGAGCTGCTCGACCGCATGCTCGCCCGGCTCGATATCGATCCGGCTCGCCTGCCCGTCGAGGAGCTGCGCGACATGACCTGGGCCTGCACGGCGTGCCCCGACAAGCGCAAGTGCCGCGAAGCGCTGGCCGAGGCCGACGAGCCGGACTTCCATTCCTTCTGCCCGAATGCCGACCATCTCGACCATGCCTTGGGCGCCGCGGCGCCGGCGCGGGCTGCGAACGACGGCGACTATCGTCCGACCGCGGACGACTTCAGGCGGCTGCGCGCGGAGACCAGCCAGCGCGAGACCCGCGCGATGCTCTACGGCGTGCACCTGCTAGCCTGATACAGGCTCGTCCGCACGATGCGCCGCCAGGACGCGCAATGAATCGATGACGTGATAGAACGAGCTGCCCGGCGCCGGTTCCTCGACCCAGGTACCGTCGCCGGTGAGCTTGTCGCGCCACAGGCCGCGCACGGGCGTCTCGAAGAAGCGCAACAGCGCGTTGGCGGCAGCGACGGCATCGCGGCGATAGCCGCGCCGCAGCTCCGCATCCTCTTCCGTCTGCGCGAGGATGAGCGCCGCCTTCAGCCATTCGGTCTGCGACCACAGCCGCGCCTTCGGATCGTGGACCGACATGTCGTCGAGCAGCTCGAACACGGCGACGCCGCGGGCGGGATCGATGCCGTGATCGGCGCCGGTACGGTAGAGGCGCCGGGCCATCCGCCGTGCGTCGTCGCGGCCGCGCGCGCGGCCCCAGCGCTCGAGGAGACCGGCCCATTCGAACTGGTGGCCCGGCCAGACCAGCCGGCCGGCGAGCCCGCTCGCCGGCGACCAGTCGTCGTTGAAGTACTCCAGGAGGTACTGGCCGCTCGGCACCACGAAGCGGCGCATGCCCAGTTCGGCGACCTCGTCGGCAAGCATCCGCCAGCGTGCATGTGGCGCCACCTGGTCCCACGCCAACGCGGCTTCCAGCAGATGCATGTGCGGATCGGACTGGTAGACCGCGTCATCGGCGAAGCCGGTGAAGCCGCCGCTCGGGCAGCGGCGGTCGGCCAGCAGGCGCTCGACGAGCGTGACGGCAACGGGCTCGAGCTTAGCATTGCCGGTGGCGCCGGCGGCGGTGGCGAGCGCCAGCAGGGCGAAGGCCTGCTCGTAGAGGTGAGGCGCTTTCTCGATCGGCCGCCCATCGCTTGCCAGCGCATTCCAGAACAAGCCGTCGTCGCGTCTGTAGCGGCCGAGATAATAGTCGAGGCCGTGCGCGACAGCGGATTGCCACGGCCCCGACCACCCCAGCGATCCGCCCACGGCATAGGAAAAGATCTGCCGGGCCTGCACGCGGGCGCGCCGTTCGCCGAGCACGGGTTGCCCCGCATGATCGATGGCTTCGTGAAAGCCGCCGGCCGTGCGGTCGGCCCCGACGTCCCACCAGGTCGGCAAGGCATCGGCGTGCAGCCACTGCAGCAGGCGTTCGCGCAAGAGGGCGAGGTCGGTGTCGGTCATGCTCCTACTCCTCCCTGCGCGAAGCGCGGGGAGGTGCCCCCGCAGGGGGCGGAGGGGGCATGCGCCCCAGTCGAAAAAAATGATGCATATTCAAACCACACATGTGTCGCGCATGACCCCTCCGCCCCCTGTGAGCAACCGGGATGATAGGTAACACTTTGGACCGGGAAGATGGGTGACAGTTGGTAGTGTACGTTGAGTTGAGGAAGCGACAGATTTGTCGTCCCGGTTCAGAGACCCGCGCGCCGCGTAGCGACCGCCACGAGTCTGGCGGGCGGCGCGCGGGTCTCTCCTGTGGGCACCGGGGCGACCGAGTGAGGCATGGTCAGCTGTGCGGCCTGACGGAGCGCCAGCTCCGTGCGTTGCGCAGCTTGTCCATGTTGAGGTTCACGGCGCCCCGGCCGAGGCGCCGTGAAGCGACGCAGCTTGTTTACCCTGCGGTCAATGAAACCGAGGTCGACGCCAGCGAACGGACGAACCAGTCGCCGTCGTCAGTCTCGGCAACCCGACCGGCTCGCCGATCAGGGACTGGCTTATGAAGATCAACTGGCCAGCCCACTTGATCTCGCCGTGGAACGTACTGCCGCACGGCGTGGTCGACGGGTATGTCGGCTCCTCGAGGCGCGAGGGATAGGCCCTGGGGCTGGCTGCCACAGCGTAGCCGGCGGGACCTGGCCCAACGCCTCGTGCGGCGCTCGTGATTATAGACTTGCCGGAAGTCGTCAGCGGACCTGCTGAGCCACCACCGTGGCCGCTGGAGGGCGCAGCGTTTCACCCTTGAGCGTGCGGTGCAGACGCTCGTGCCGACCGTTCTGCTGCGGACAACCGGGCTCGATCCGCTCCAACCGGATACCGAGCTTGAGCCATTCAACCGACAGCCGACTAAGGCCGCCGGCCGCAGTACTGGCAAAGGAGGGCCATTGTCGCTGCGGATCGCCCGGGCAACCATGCTCGCGCAGCAACCGCTCGATTGCGCTGCACGCCTCGTAGGTCGGCGATACGATCCGGCAGGCCAACAGGTAGCGGCTATGGGCGTCGCTCACCGTCAGCGGATCACAACGAATACCGTCGCCGGTCCGGAACCAGCCCTTGAAATCCAGGCACCACGTGTCGTTGGCTGCTCGATCGCCGCGAACGGCCCGGCCTGCTCCAGCGCCGCCCGCCGCCGCGGCGGCGCGCCACCAGTCCTCGCGCTGCAGCAGATCCCCTATCGTGCTCGCCGCCGGCCACGCATGCCCAGGCTCTTCTCGTTGCAGCGCCGCTCGCAGCTTGCGCGGCCCCAGCTCCGACGCTTGCGCAGCGACACGATCCGTGCCGCCACTTTCGCTTCAATCTTATGCGGAAGATCTGTGGGCGCGCGAGCGATCGACAGCCCGCCCAGTCCTTCGCGCTTGTACCGCGCAGCCCATTTGTAGCCCGTCTTCCGGCTCACCCCGTAACGCTCACAAAGGCTGCTCCGACTCTCTTCCTCCGAAAGCCACGCCGCCATGAACTTCAAACGTTCCTCCATCAGACAGGTCTCCTTCCACGACATCGACGGTCCCTCCCGTCGACATACAAACCTGTCACCCATCTTCCCGGTCTAAAATGTTACCCATCTACCCGGTCTGTACCCCTGCGGGGGCACCTCCCCAACGCAAGCGTTGGGGAGGATGAAAGTTAGATCAGCTCGCTGTAGGGCACGAAATCGACCTCGGCGCCCGCCTGCAGCTTGGTCAGCTCTTCGGGCAGCTCGACCAGGCCGTCGGTCTCGGTGAGCGAGGTCAGCATGCCCGCCCCTTCCTTGGCGTAGCGCGTCGCCGTCGCGAGGGCGGCGGCCGGACGATCGAGCGAGACGCGGACATACTCGCGGCGGCCGGCCTTCTTCCTGTAGTCGAAGGCGCTTCGGACGCGGAACCGGTGGGCGATGTGCGGGGCGGTGCCGGTCAGCGCCTCGATCATCGGCCGCGCCACCAGCGCAAAGGTGAGCAGCGCCGCGACCGGATTGCCGGGCAGTCCCGCCAGCGGCGTGGCGCCGATCTGGCCCATGGCGACCGGCCGGCCGGGCTTGATGGCGAGCCGCCAGAAATAAAGCGAGCCGTGGTTGGCGATGGCGGCGCGGACATGATCCTCCTCGCCGGTCGAGACGCCGCCCGAGGTGACGATCAGATGGTTCTTGTCGGCCGCCTGGCGCAGCGTTTCGCCCAACGTCGCCGCGTCGTCGCGCACGATGCCGAGGTCGGAGATGTCGACATCGAGGCGATCCAGCATGCCGGCCAGCATGTAGCGGTTGGCGTCGTGGAGCTGGCCGGGATGCAGCCGCTCGCCGGGCTCGCGCACCTCGTCGCCGGTCGACAGCAGGGCGACCGACAGGCGCTGCCGCACCGGCACGTCGACGAAGCCCAGCGCCGCCAGCAGGCCGAGATCGGCCGGGCCTAGCCTTCGGCCGGCGGTGAGCGCGATCGAGTCGCGCGCGACGTCCTCGCCGGCACGGCGCAGGTTGGCGCCGCGCTTGATGCCGGGACGGATCGTCACCAGGTCGGCCTCGCGCAGGCAATCCTCCTGCATGATCACGACGTCGGCGCCGTCTGGCAGCATGGCGCCGGTGAAGATGCGGATGGCCTCGCCCGGTCCCAGCGCCATCGTCGCGCGGTGACCGGCGGCGGCGCGGTCGACGCAGCGCAGCACCGTCTCGCGCACCGAATCGAGATCGTCGAAGCGCACGGCATAGCCGTCGACCGCCGAATTGTCGTAGCCCGGCACGGCGATCGGCGCGGCGATGTCCTGCCCGAGCGTCCGGCCGAGCGCGTGCCGCAACGGCACCTGCTCGATGCCGGCGATCGGCGTCACCCGCTCGAAGATCATCTCGCGCGCCGCGTCGATCCCCAGCAAGGTGCCGCCGAAGGCAAAGCAGTCATCGGAGAGCTGCGCCATGCCTTTGCTACTCCGCCGCCTCGGCCACCGCGGCGATCGGCTCGACCTGGGCGGCGCAGAACTTGAACTCGGGGATCTTGCCGAACGGATCGAGTGCGGGGTTGGTGAGGATGTTGGCCGCCGCCTCGGCGTAGCAGAACGGGATGAACACCATGCCGTTGGGCACGTCGGGGTCGACGCGCACCTTGAGCTCGATGGCGCCGCGGCGCGTCGACACGCGGATCATGTCGCCGCGGCCGATGCCGAGCTTCTCGACGTCGCGCGGGCAGAGGAACGCCATCGCCTCGGGCTCGAGCTCGTCGAGCACGGAAGAGCGCCGCGTCATCGCGCCGGTGTGCCAGTGCTCCAGCACGCGGCCGGTCGACAGCACGTAGGGATACTGGGCGTCCGGGACCTCGTCGGGCGGCCGCACCGCCGCCGGCACGATCTTGCCGCGCCCGCTCTTGGTCGGATACCCGGCGCTGAACAGGATCTCGTTGCCCGGCTTGTCCGGCGCGTCGGCCGGATAGGTCACCGCGCCGTCGCGCTGCAGCCGCTCCCAGCTGATGTTCTTGAGCGACGGCATGGTGCCCGACATCTCGGTGTAGACGTCGCCCACGCCATCATACTTCCAGCCGCAGCCCAGCCGGTTGGCGAGATCGATGATGATGTCGAGATCGACGCGCGCCTGCCCGGGCAGCGGCAGCGCGGTGCGCCCGAGCTGAATGCGGCGATCGGTGTTGGTGTAGGTGCCGGTCTTCTCGGGGAACACCGACGCCGGCAGCACCACGTCGGCGTGCCACGCCGTCTCGGTGAGAAAGATGTCCTGCACCACCAGGTGCTTCAGCTTGGCCAGCGCCTGGCGGGCGTGGTGCACATCGGGGTCGGACATCGCCGGGTTCTCGCCCATGATGTACATGCCCTCGATCTGGCCGGCGTGGATCGCGTTCATGATCTCGACCACGGTCAGGCCGCGCTTGGGATCGAGCGGTACGCCCCAGGTGGCCTCGAAGTAGTCGTGCGCGCTCGCCAGCTCGACCGGGCGATAGTCGGTGAAGAACATCGGGATCAGGCCGGCGTCGGACGCGCCCTGCACGTTGTTCTGGCCGCGCAGCGGATGGAGCCCGGTGCCCGGCCGCGCGATCTGGCCGGTGACCAGGGCGAGCGCGATCAGGCAGCGCGCATTGTCGGTGCCGTGCACGTGCTGGGAGATGCCCATGCCCCAGAAGATGATCGAGCTCTTCGAGCGCGCATACATGCGCGCCACGGTGCGGATGGTCTCGGCCGGCACGCCGCACACCGGCTCCATCGCCTCGGGCGAGAAGCCGCCGATACGCTCGACCAGGTCGGGGAAGCCCTCGGTGAAACCCGCGATGTACTGCTTGTCGGTCAGGTTCTCGGTGACGATCGTGTGCAGCATCGCGTTCAGCAGGGCGACGTCGCTGCCCGGCTTGAAGCGCAGGTTGATCGTGGCGTGACGCGACAGGCCTTGCCCGCGCGGGTCGGCGACGATCAGCTTGGCGCCGCGCTTGACGGCGTTCTTGATGAAGGTCGCGGCGACCGGATGGTTCGACGTCGGGTTGGCGCCGATCACGATGATGGTCTCGGCGTCGAGTGCCGCGGAGAACGGCGCCGTCACCGCCCCCGAGCCGATGCCCTCGAACAGGGCGGCGACCGACGAGGCGTGGCAGAGCCGCGTGCAGTGATCGACGTTGTTGGTGCCGAAGCCGGTGCGCACCAGCTTCTGGAACAGATAGGCCTCCTCGTTGGAGCCCTTGGCCGAGCCGAAGCCCGCCAGGCCGGGACCGCCGCGCCGCTCGCGGATCTCGATCAGCCCCTCGGCAGCGCGCGCCATCGCCTCTTCCCAGGTGGCTTCGCGGAAATGCGTCCACGGGTTGGCGGGATCGACCTCGTCGTCGGCCGATTTCGGCACGCCGTCCTTGCGGATCAGCGGCACCGTGAGACGGTCGGGATGGCTCGCATAGTCGTAGCCGAAGCGGCCCTTTACGCAGAGCCGCGCGTGGTTGGCCGGACCGTCCTTGCCGGTGACGTGCAGGATGCGGTCGTCCTTGATGTGATAGGTGAGCTGGCAGCCGACGCCGCAGAACGGGCACAGGCTGTCGACCGTGCGGTCGGCCCACTGCGTGCGCGTCTGGTTGGCGTCGAGCAGGGTCGCCGGCATCAGCGCGCCGGTCGGGCAGGCCTGCACGCACTCGCCGCAGGCCACGCACGAGCTGTCGCCCATCGGATCGTCGAAGTCGAACACGATCTTCTCGAGATGACCGCGGCCGGCCATGCCGATCACGTCGTTGACCTGGACCTCGCGGCAGGCGCGGACGCAGAGATTGCAGTTGATGCAGGCGTCGAGATTGACCGCCATCGCCGGATGGCTGACGTCCACGCCGGCCGATCGTCGGCCGGGAAGCGGCTCGTGGCGACGCCGACCGCATCGGCCCAGTTCCAGAAGCGCGAGTCGGGATCGCGGGACGTGGCGCGCGCCGGCTGGTCGGCGACCAGCAGCTCGAACACCATGCGGCGCGAGGCTTCGGCGCGCGGCGTGGCGACGCCGACCTTCATGCCCGCCGTCGGCTTGCGCAGGCAGGAGGCCGCCAGCACGCGCTCGCCCTCGATCTCGACCATGCAGGCACGGCAGTTGCCGTCGGGCCGATAGGTCGGCGCCGTCGAGTAGCAGAGATGGGGGATATCGACGCCGTTGCGCTGCGCGACCTGCCAGATCGTCTCGCCATCCCGCGCCTCGACCTCGGCGCCGTCGATCGTGAACTTGACGCTGGTCATCGCGCGGTTCCCTTTTGCATCTCCTCCCCAGCTTCGCTGGGGAGGAGTCGCCGTTTTACGGCGACGGAGGGGTCATGAGTCATGAGTCGAGATCTTGAACGCATGAGTCTTGTCTCGTGACTCATGACCCCTCCGTCCGCGATTACGCGGACACCTCCCCAGCGGAGCTGGGGAGGAAGGCTTGATCGCACTCTCCCGCTCATCGCACGATCCCCACATCGGCCGGAAAGTGCTTCATCACAGTGCTCAACGCATTGGGCGCCGCCTGGCCGAGCCCGCAGATCGAGGCATCGCGCATCGCCACCGAGAGCTCGCCCAGCAGCTTCTCGTCCCAGCCCTTCCTCAGCATCAGCTTGACCGCTTTCTCCGTGCCGACGCGGCACGGCGTGCACTGGCCGCAGCTCTCGTCCTCGAAGAAGCGCATCAAATTGACCGCCGCCGCCCGGATGTCGTCCTTGTCCGACAAGATCACGACAGCCGCCGAGCCGATGAAGCTGCCATGCGGCTCCAGCGTGCCGAAATCGAGCGGCACGTCGCCCAGCGAGGCCGGCAGGATGCCGCTCGACGGCCCGCCCGGCACATACGCCTTGAAGCTGTGGCCGGGCAGCATGCCGCCGCAGAACTCGTCGATCAGCTCGCGCACCGTCACTCCGGCAGGCGCGATCTTGACGCCCGGATTGGCGACACGCCCCGACACCGAATAAACGTGCAGGCCCTTGCGGCCGTTGCGTCCCTGGCCCTGCCACCACTCGGGCCCGCGCTCGACCAGGTCGCGCACCCAGTACAGCGTCTCGACATTGTTGATCAGGGTCGGCCGGCCGAAGATGCCGACCTGGAAGGGCAGCGGCGGCTTGTGGCGCGGCAGGCCGCGCTTGCCCTCGATGCTCTCGATCATCGCCGACTCTTCGCCGCAGATATAGGCGCCGGCGCCGCGCCGCAGATGGACCCGCACGCCGGCCAGCAGGCCGGCGGCATCGAGCCTGGCGAGCTCGCGCTTCAGGATCGCGTGGCAGGCCGGATACTCGTCGCGCAGATAGAAGTAGATGTCCGCCGCCTCGACCAGGTGCGCGCCCATCAGCATGCCTTCGAGCACGCGATGCGGATCGGTCTCGAGGAAGTGGCGATCCTTGAACGTGCCGGGCTCGCCTTCGTCGGCGTTGACCGCCATCAGGCGCGGCCCCGGCTCGCCCAGCACGGATCGCCACTTGCGCGCCGTCGGGAAGCCGGCGCCGCCGCAGCCGCGCAGGCCGGCCTTGTCGACGATATCGACCAGCGCCTCGCGCGAGAGCGCACCGCTGCGCAGCCGCGCCAGCGTCTGATAGCCGCCGGCGGCGCGATAGCGGTCGAGGTCGATGTAGTCGGGGACCACCGCATGATGGCGGTGCTCGCGCACCGCTTGGCCGACCGACGCAGCATCGGCGTGATCGATGAAGTTGTGCCCGACCTCGGCGACCGGCGCGGTATGGCAGTGCCCGACGCACGGTGCGCGCACGACCCGCACGTTGGCGCCCTGGCCCGCCTTCAGCGTCGCCAGCAGCGCTTCGGCGCCGGCCAGCGCGCACGACAGGCTGTCGCACACCCGGATGGTGGTCGCCGGCGGCGGCGTCTCGCCCTCGCGCACCACGTCGAAATGCGCATAGAAGGTGGCGACCTCGTAGACCTCGGCCTGCGCCATGCGCAGCTCGTCGGCCAGCGCCATCAGGTGGGCCGCGGAGATATGCCCGTACTTGTCCTGGATGAGATGGAGGAACTCGATCAGCAGGTCGCGGCGGCGCTCGGCCGTTCCCAGCAGGGCACGGACCTCGTTCTGAGCCGCCGTCTCGAGCTGGCGGCCCTTGGGAACCGTCCGCCCCCGGCGACGACTCGAGCCGGGATGCCGGGGCTGCTGCGCCGGCCTATGGCCTTCGGGCAAAAATCCTCTCCTCGATACATTTTGGAGCGAGCCTAACGTTGCGTGCCCGACAGTCAATCGATCGGGGAGCAGGTGTCGGACGCGTGATCGATGGCGGCTCCCGTGACGGCAGCCTCCGCCGCTCGTCTCTCGAGGCTTCTTCGCGCTCGTCCGGGTAAGCGCTGTGACGGGAGGCGAGATCCGTCGCACGGCTGCACAGCGATTCCCCGAGCAAAACCGCCGGCGAGGCCGGGAAAGTCCCGTGGAATAAGGCCTTTGCAGCTGTCCGATAGCACCGAACGGGGGAAGTTATCAGGGAATTGCTCGCACCAGAGCAGGGATTTCAAGTCATCGGATCAGGTAATTTGGAGCACGGATCAGGGAGCCCGGCGCATCGGATGGACGCCGGAGCACGCCTTGGTTGGCGGAGAGCGGCACTGGCCGGCCCACAAAATAGAACGACCCCCTTTTTCTTGCGGTCAGTGCGGTCGTGCGGTCGAAGCCGTTTCGAATCAACGGGTTGGACCGACCGCAAGAACCCGTCGCGACCGCACCGTGCGGTCGCGGCCACTTCTTGCGGTCGGCGTCATCCAATGTCCGCTCCGTCGAGATGTCACCCTCCCTTTCCTGGAGCGGCCGTAGAGAGTCGGTGCCGAATCTTTGCGTCACTTGCGTCCGTGCGTCAGCGGCCTTTTGAATCAACGACTTGGCACTGACGCACGCGAAGATCGTTGCGTCAGTCGCGTGGCGTGCGTCAGTGCTGCTGATCAATGTCGTCGCAGCTGGCAGGCTCTGCATCTTGCTGTATGCAGCTATCACAGCACCGCTCTCGAAGGCAGGTGAGCCAGCCGACTTGGTTCGCTTTTGTTGCCACGACCTTGTGCGCTTGATTGCACGCATTCCGCCCTCCTTGGCGAAGCCACCCATTTGAATATGTCCACATTTGAAGCGAAGGCAAGAGGCCGCCGCAGCGCGCTCTCGGTTGCTCAGCGCGCCCTCGCATCTCCGATGGAGATTTGCGCGCGGGCGATGTTCCGACTGGATGTCTCGGCCGCAACGCTGCAGCGGACCGCGGGGAGCAGAAGCCGATGACAGGAGGGGATTTTGCCGAATGGTGCGAGCGCCTGGGGCTCTCGTTGACGGAGGCAGCTACGTTGCTCCGCTCGGGCCACCGTACGATCACGGGCTATCTGGAGAAGGATGAATTACTGCCCGTTCTCGCTACCGCGTGCCGAGCCCTGGCTCGCGACAAGCACGTTTCGGTGGCGCACTATGTGCCGGTGCGCACGATCAACCGGCGAGCTGCGTGAGCGCCAGCAAGGCTTTCCAGATGTAGAGACGGCCGGCAGGCGCAGGCATTGTCCGGGATTGGCGTAGGGACGCGGAGGAAAGGCGACCTTCACCGATGCGTACTTCGACTGCCGCGCCGATCAGACCGGCTTGGTTCGGAGCCGGGCCACCTTGCGAAGCGCAGCGTTGATCCTGGTCTGCCAGCCGTTTCCCGTAGCCCTGAAGTGTGCCAGCACGTCGTGGTCGAGGCGCAACTTGATCGATTCCTTGGGATGCGCCATTCGCGGTCGCCCACGCTTGTCCGTGCTCAGCGCCTTCGTCCCTGGGCGAACAATGCGCCCACCCTCGGATACCTCGGCGCCGGCGAAAAACGACGGTGGCAAGGGCGGAGCGTCGTCCGGGTCAGTCCAGGTGCGCTGCCCACGCTTCTGCTTCCTTGGCATGGCCATACCTCATCGAAATAATGCGGCGAGTGTTGCCGCGGTGCGTCCACACGAGCACGACAAGCCGCTGGCGCAGGTGGCCGGCCGTGATGAAGCGCTCTTCTCCGTAGTCTTTCCGCTGGTCAGGTACGGTCGCCGTCCTTCCCGCGAAAACCAGCACGGCGTCCTGGAAATCGAGCCCGCGCTCCTTGAGCGTCAGCGCCCGCTTTGCCGGGTCGTAGCTGATCTTCATCTCATTTTATGTACCCCCAATAAATCCGAGTTTCAAGCGGAGAACAGCGAAAGGGCAAGATGAGCCGCAACAACGGCGACATGATCAGGCAGCGGCAGGCGCTGATCGATGCGCAGAACAATACGCCAGATAGTCAGTGACGCTCGGTCATGCCGTTGGCGTAGCGCTCGAGCACGATGGCGCCGCGATGGAGGACGACAATACCTTCGGTGCCCGTCGTCTCGAAGGCCGGTCCCGCCGCCGTCTCGGGCTGGCGTGCCGGCCGAGCCCGACCAGCCGTTCGAGAGGCAGGCCTATGTCCGCCTGGTCACCCGCTACACGGCAGGCCGGCTGCGTATGTCGTCCGCCACCTTGCGCTTGAGGAATTGCCCATCGCGCAGGTCGCCGCGGAAGGCACCGTTTTCGACGACGACCTTGCCGCGCAGGATGGTGACGGTCGGCCACGCCGTCACGACGTGCCCGTCCCATGGCGAATAGTCGGTCTCGTGCAAGTCGGCGGCGCGGATCGTCTTCTGGAGGCCGGTCTCGAGCAGCACGATGTCGGCGTCGGAGCCGATCGCCAAAGCGCCCTTGCGCGGATAGAGGCCCAGGATCCTGGCGGCGTTGCTCGAGATCATGTCGACAAAATGCGCCGGGGAATAGCCGCGCCGGGTGACCATCTGCGTGTACATCAGGCCGACACGCGGTTCGACGCCGGCGTTGCCGCCCGTCACGTTGTCGATCCGGCTGCCCTGGAGCTTGGCGCGCAACGGGCAGCACAGCTCGTCGGTGGCGATGGCCTGGATGGCGCCGCGGTTGGTCGCTTCCCAGAGCCGCTTCTGGTCTTCCGGATACTTGAGCGACGGATAGGTGTGATACATCTGTCCGCCCGGCTTTTGTAGTCCTCGGCGTTATACATCAGGTACTGGTGCAGGGTCTCGCCATACATCGGGAAGCCACGGGCGCGCGACGCCTCGAGCGCCGCCACGCCGGTCGCCGCCGAAACGTGCACCATGTAGAGGGCCGCACCCTCGACGTTCTCCGCGAGCCGGATCACGCGATTGAAGGAGAGCTCCTCGCTCAGCGTGTTGTGGACCTCGGCCAGGTGCTCGAAGTGGACGCGGTTCTCGCGCATCAGCTTCTCGTACATGAACATGACGATGTCGTTGTCCTCGGCATGGATGCACGCGATGCCGCCCTGGGCCGCCACCACCTTCAGGGCTTCCCAGATATGGCCATGCGGCAGCATGAGCTGGCTGCCCATGCCCGGGATGATATCCGTGGTGAAGATCTTCACGCTGGCATGGCCGTCCTGGATGGCATCGGCGAGCTGGCCGAACTGTGCCGTCGGCACGGCACCCATCAGCATCAGATGGAAACCGTAGTCGCAGTGGCAGGCATCTTTCCACGTGGCCTGCCAGCGCTCGATCGACTGCTGTATCGTGCGGTCGTGCGTGCATTGCACGAAGTCGATCAAGGTCGTGGTGCCGCCGTGCAAGGCCGCCCGGCTGACCTGCGCCGCCGGATCGGTGTGGACGACGGGCTGCCCCGACACTTTCCATTCGAGACTGCAATGAATGTGAGGGTCGATGCCGCCGGGAATGACCAGACGGTTCGCGGCCGATACCGTGCGCACCGACTCGGGCAAGGTGCCGGGCCCGCCGACCAGAACGATGCGTCCGTCCTTGACGCCGATATCGGCTGCCTGGGTTCCGCTCGGCAGCACCGAAGTGCCGCCCGTGATGGCAAGGTCCAGCATCAGGGTGCTCCTGCCGGAAGGGAGCCGGAGGAATGAGGGATGCGGGCTGCCGCGCCGCGATGAGTCCGCGGGTCTCGTCCGGCTCGAGATTCGGCAGATATCCTGCCGTCCGCCGTGACGGAGTCAACCGCCCCTGCGCTGTACCCGACGTCGCCGAGCGCAGCCGGCGACTAGAGCGCATTTTTTCGGGTTGAGCACTAAGGGTCTGTGTGACGACAGCACTGTCATCCCGAGCGCAGCGGGGGACCTTTGTTGCTGCCTCAATTGTCCCTCCTCCTCGGGCAGCGCGTAGGTGAACAGGCTTGCATGGCGTGCATGGAAATCCTGGCTTGCGGTTGCAGTCGGACGTTATTACATATGTCATAACGTGGTGGAGACGCTGGCATGATCGAGCTCAAGGTCCGCAAGTTTGGCAACTCTCTCGGCGTCGTGCTGCCGAAGCAGGTCGTCTCGCGCCTGAGCACCAGGGATGGCGCGCCGCTGTATCTGAGCGAGACCCCGGACGGCGGCTATCGATTGACGCCTTACGACCCGACTTTCGAACAGAAGATGGCGAAGGCGGAGGACATCATCGGCCGCTACCGAAATACGCTCCATGTCCTGGCACGATGAAGGAGCCGCTCTGGATCGATGAGCGGGACGCACTGACACTTCACGATCGATTGTTGGTCCTCCATGGTGGCGCCTCGGGCATGCGCGACGATGGCTTGCTGAAATCGGCGCTCGCCCGGCCACGGCAGCATTTCGCCTATGCCCGCGCCGCCGAGATCATCCAGCTCGCAGCCGTCTACACAGTCGGCATTGTGCGCAATCATCCCTTTGTCGACGGCAACAAGCGGACGGGGTTCGTGGTCGGCATTCTATTCCTGGAGCTCAACGGCTACCGCTTCACGGCCAGCGAGGAAGAAGCGGCGAACGCGATTCTGGCACTCGCGGCCGGCAGCGCGGAGGAGAGCGACTACGTCGAGTTCCTGCGGGCTCGCACGCAGGTATCCGGCGCCGGGAGCTGAGGGCGGAGAGAGCCGCTGCCATCGGACCATGAAGGCGGTCCGCCCGGGATCGCGGTTCGGGAGGCCGGCATCAGCAGTGACCCGCGAAGCGCTCTGCAAGGCCCTTGGCCCGGAAGGCGATCCGAAGCTCACGACCCTGCTTGGTGTCGCGAAGGCGCTGGGGATCAAGCTAACCGCCGCTCCAGTCGTCGCGCGCCCGAGTCGGCGCTCTCCCCATCGAGCAAAGGCGGGCGCAAGAGGCAAAGGGCGCGCTGGCAAGCTCGAGCCCGCGCGCACCTGAGGGGAACGCTGCGTCTCAGCTCATTGTCGCCGGGCCCAGCCGGCGGGCCGGCGCAGCCCGGCATCGAAGGCCGCGGCGTTTCCTGCAGTGTCCAGTCGACGCGCGTCGAGCTTCCCGATGTGCCCGCAGGTGCTGCGGCTCATTCTCACTCGATGCATCGGAATCCTACAGGTATGCGCCGCTGCAGATTGCGCGGGTGATGGGCTCCCCGTACCAACCAAGAGAGATTGCGGCAAGAAGATGAGCTGCGAGAGAAACTCAAGAGCAGTCGAAGGGGTCGCTTATCGAGCGAGCCTGGCGACCCGGGACGATACGGCGGCTTTCAGGCGATTTGCCATCGACTGCAAAGTTGGCGACTGCAGAGTTGGTACGCGACGCGCACCGAACCAGGTCACCGCGCAGCATGCGAACCGGCAACGCATACGAGACGACCTGACTTGCCGCCGCACCGGGTCGCGACGCGTGCTCGCCTCACACACCGAAGCCGCTGCCCGGCGGGGAGGCCGTCCCGGTGGCCATGCCGGTGATCGCTTCGTGTCCGCGTTCGTCCCACGTCGAACCAGGAGGTTCCCTTGACCGCACGTACCTATTCCATGTCGACCACACCGGTTGTGCCGACGAGCGGCACCGGACTGGATCAATTGGTCGACATCATCGACAACGATCCCGGGCTTGCCGGGGCCAACAAGGCGTCGAGCCTCGTGGGAGGTGCGGCGGCGGCCGACGGACTGAATCGGTTGATCGTCGAGGCCGCCGTCCAGACCGGTGCGGCGAGTGACGGCAAGTTCACGGCCGACGAGGTCGTTGCCATGAACGCCTACATCCGGGCGCATCATCTCGACGCGTGGACGGCGCTGCACGGCGACGACGAGGACGGCGTCGAGACCGGTTTCCATCTCGTTCAAGGTGACGGGGCGACCACGCCGTACCGCGGGCAGAACGCGGTCAATACGGTCGCCGACGGGCTCTACCATCTGGGGTTCGAGATCGTCGATGGCCGCTTTCTCAACGAGGACGGCAACGCCAATGCGAGCGTCGGCCAGGTGGCGAAGTGGCTCACCCAGTTCTGGACCGACCACTCGACCACCGGGACCGGGCTCGACCGCATCGTCGACCTGATGATGGCCGACGGCGGGCTCGCTCGAACGATCCCGGAATCGCAGATCGAGGCCGGAGCGGACGCCGCCAACGGCTTGAATACCCTGCTGGTCGAGGCGATCGCGAGCACGGGCGTGGCCCAGGATAGCTGGATCTCGACCGACGATGCGGTGGCCCTGAACGCCTACGTCCGTGCCAACCATCTCGCCGAATGGACGGCGCTGCACGGCGACGACAACGGTGACCAGGAAAGCGGTTACCACTTCGTGCAGAACGACGGTGCCACCACCCAGTTCTTCGGCAAGAACCTGTTCGACACGGTGGCCGACGGGCTCTACCATCTCGGTTTCGAGATCGTGGACGGCCGTTTTCTCAACGAGGACGACAATCAGAACGGCAGCGTCGCCAACATCGCGAGCTATCTCAATTACTTCTTCACCGATCTGTCGACCACGGGCACCGGCCTCGATCGCATCGTCGACACCATAAAGATCGACCGCGGGCTGGCGACGAACACGCCGGCGGCCAACATCAACGAGGGCGCCAAGGCGGCCGACACTCTCAACCATCTGCTGGTCGACGCCATTCAGGCGACCAACGCCATGGCGGACGGCTGGATCACCACTGACGATCTCTACGCCATCAACGCCTGGGTGCGCAGCGACGACGCCCGGCTGGCCCTGTTCACCGCCAATCACGGCGACGACGAGAACGGCACGGAGAGCGGCTACCACCTGGTGCAGGGCGACGGCGCCACCACCAGGTATTTCGGGCTCAATCTCGTCGACACGGTCGCCGACGGCCTCTACCACTTCGGCTTCGAGATCGAGCAGGGCCGGTTCGTCAACGAGGACGGCAACGCCAACGCCAGCCTCACGGACGTCGCGAGCTGGCTCAACTACTTCTATGGCAACAGGACCGTCATCATCGGCGGTGACTCCTCCGAGACGATCAACGGCAGCGCCGACGCCGAGATGATCGTGGGTCACGGCGGCGGCGACACCATCAATGCCGATGCCGGTGACGATCTGGTCGACGCGGGCGATGGCAACGACACGGTGAATGGCGGCGCCGGCAACGACATCCTCTATGGCGGCTTGGGCCGCGACACCCTGGATGGCGGCGATGACAGCGACATCTATCGCGTCAGCGGCACGGTCGCAGAGGGTTGGCCGAGCTTCCAGGACTACGATACCTACAAGGACACCGGCGCGTCGGGCATCGACGTGATTCAGGCGATTGGCCCGGGCGACGTCGACATCGCCGTGAGAAGCTTCGTCGCTGCCGGAATCGAGGTGATCGATGGCTCGATGGCAGCGGGCAAGGTGCGCCTGCTCGGCGACTGGACGGCCAACGTTCTCGACTTCCGGGCGACGAGCTTCGTCGGCGGCAACATCGTGATCGATGCCGACAGCGGCAACGACACGATCTACGGCACGGCCGGCGACGACACGGTGCTGGCCGGCTACGGCAACGACAAGGTCTATGGCGGAGCGGGCAACGATCGGATCGTCGCCGGCGGCGGCAACGACACGCTCGACGGCCAGGACGGCAGCGACACCTACGAGGTGACCGGCAACCGGGCCGGCGGCTGGGAGAGCTTCCAGGACTACGACGCGTACAAGGATACCGGCACCGGGCCGGGCGATGTCGACACGATCAAGGCGATCGGCGCGGGCGACGTCGATATCGGCCTGCTCAAGCTCGACGCCGCGAGCGGCATCGAGCGGATCGACGGCAGCGCGGCGGCGGGCACGGTTCGGCTGATCGCCGACTGGACGGCCAACGTTCTCGACTTCAGGGCGACGAGCTTCGTCGGCGGCAACATCGTGATCGACGCCGACGGCGGCAACGACACGGTGTTCGGCACGGATGGCAAGGACAGGATCCTCGGACGATCCGGCAACGACGTCATCGACGGCGGCGCGGGCGACGATTCAATCGCTGGCGGAGAGGGCAAGGATGTTCTCACCGGCGGCTTGGGCGCCGATCACTTCGTCTTCGACACCAGCCTGTCGGCTGGAGTCGACAAGATTGTGGACTTTGCACCCGGAATCGACCTGATCGAGCTGGCTGCAGGCATCTTCGCCAATCTCGGCGGCCCGGGAGTGCTGTCAGCCGATCAATTCGTCATCGGGTCGAAGGCGCTCGATGGCAACGATCACGTCCTCTACAACGCCGCCACTGGCGTGCTGTCCTACGACGCCGATGGCGATGGCGCGGGCGGCGCCATCGCCTTCGCCCAACTCCTCACCGGTCTCTCTCTCGGCGCGAGCGACTTCCTGGTGACATAGCGCGGCACGACCACCCGGCCTCGACTACAGGCGATGCGCCGGGCGATCCGGCGGCAGGCCGAGCAGCACGCGGCCGATGACCTCGTAGTTGGCCGTCGCCATCGACACGTGCTGGCTGGCGGTTCTGATGTCGCGCAGGCAGCGTTCCAGGGGGCTGCTGGCGTAGATCGAGCTGCCGCCGCCGGCCTCGTACACCAGGTCGACCGCCAGGGCTGAGGCGGCGATGGCGTTGACGCGCGCCAATCGCGCGACGGCCAGCTGGCGGGCGTCCGGCGCGCGACCGCTCAGGACGTCCTCCCAGATGCGGCCTGCGGTGTCGTAGAGAAAGCCGCGCGCCGACAGCAGCGCCGCCTCGGCGCGCGCGACGTTCGCTTGCGCCATCGCGCGCTCGGCCAGCGGCCTGGCTGAGCCGGCCGATGCGGTCTTGACCGCCGCCAGCTCGACGAAGGCGTCGATCGCCGCCCGGCCGATCCCGAGCCCGACGGCCGCCATCGACGTATCGAGCAGGGCCTGCATGGGCACGCGATAGAGCGCGCCGTCGGCCCACGGCTTGTCGTCCAGGGTGAGGCTGCGCGCCGCCGGAACGAACAGGTCGCGGACGGCGTAGTCGTGGCTGCCGGTGCCGCGCAGGCCGCCGACATTCCAGGTGTCGATCAGCTCGCCATCCTGCGGCGGGAAGAAGACCAGCCGGAGCTCGGGCTTGCCATAGGCGCCGGTGCGCCGCGTGGCGCCGTCCATCACGAAGCAGCCAGCGTTCCAGTATGTGGCGTGCGGGATGCCGCTGGCGAAGGCCCAGCGGCCGTCGACGCGGTAGCCGCCCTCGACCATGCGCGCGGTGCCGGTGGGCCGCAGCGCACCGGCCGCCACCGCGTCGGATGGTCCGTAGATGTCGCGTGCGGTCTCCCGCGGCAGCAGCGCCGCCATCAGGCCGTAGGTGCTGCCGATCATCAGGCTCCAGCCGGCGGCGCCATCGGCGATCGCGACCTGCTCGACGACCCGCGCCGCCGTCAGCAGGTCGGTCTCCAGCCCGCCCAGCTCGGTGGGGATGAACAGGCGAAACAGCTTCAGCTCGTGCATGGCCGCGACCAGCTCGGGCGGCAGCCGGCGCTGCTGCTCGATGTCGGCGCGCAGGCTGCGGATGCGCGGCGAGAGCCCTTGCGCGGCGGCGACGAGATCGCGCTCAGCCGCCATGGCGGGACCGGGCGTTGCGGACTGTCACTGGTACCGGCACGGGCGCCGACGGCGCGGCGGCCGGGCCGATGATCGTGGGTCGCGGGCGGCGTTCAGGCATTGTCCACGCGGGCTAGATCTTCATCAGAGCATAGAGCATCGCGCTCAGGTCGCTGCCGGGATCGGCGAGCTGGCGCGGCTCGTCGAAATGGTTGGGCGAAAAGATCTCGCTGCGGCTCGCCAACCGGCCCATGCCCTGCAGCGCAGCCGAGAACACCTTCCCCTGGCGGCGGAACTCGGGGCTGTCGCCGACCGACCAGGCCACCGACACGGGACAATTGATGCGGCCGAGATGGCGCATGGCACTGGCGGCGTCGAGCTCCTCGGGCGTGATCTTCACGTACTTGCTGCGGGCCGAGAGCAGCGGGGCATGCAGGTCGTACATGCCGCTGATCAGCAGCGCGCCCTTCACCACGGTATTGCCGAGCAGAACGCAGCTCGCGAGGTGCGCGCCCGACGAATGGCCGGCGAGGTAGATGCGGTCGGGGTCGCCGCCGAAGCTTGTCGCGTTGCGCGCCGTCCAGTCGACGGCCTCGCGGCACTGCTCGATCATCGTCGGCAGCGGAACGTCGCCGACATTGTCGAAGTCGGTGACGACCAGCGCCGCACCGCGGCCGGTGACGGCCGGCGCCGGATAGGCGACGTCGAGGCGCGAGCCGCGCAGCCAGGCGCCGCCGTGCAGGTAGATCAGCACCGGCACCCGCGACCCTCCCTGCGGCGCGAAGATGTCGAGCAGCTGCATCTTGCTGTTGCCGTAGGGCTCCGTGCGCGGCGGCATCGCCTGGCGCACCGCCTCGCACTGCTTGCGGATCTCGGCCTGGATGGAATCGCGGTGCGGCGCCCAGACCATCTGGTCGTAGGCCTGGTCGAGCTGCTCCTGCGTGTAGTCGAGGAATACCTTGGGGGCGACGTTCGGCATGGCACGGACGCAACACGACATCAGGCCGCTGCGCAACCCCCCAGGATCCACGCTCGACCGCGCAATTCTCGGCCGGATTATCACCTCTGGGCTGGTACCGCTCTGCAAGAGGGATCGCTACACTGCGAACCGCCGTAACAATCCCGCTGGCGTGCCTTCTGCTCGGCTGCGTTTCCGTTCGGTCGAGAGGGGGTCTTCATGAGTGCAACGGTATTCCCGTTCGGTCCCGACGTCAGGGTCAACACGACGACCGGCGGCAGCCAGACCCTTCCTGCCATTGCCGCGCTGGCGGGTGGCGGTTTCGTCGTGACTTGGACGTCGCAGACCGCGGGCGCAGCCGGCGACGAGGTCGAGGCCCAGCTCTACAACGCACGCGGGGAGCGCATCGGGTCGGAGTTCACGGTCAACACCACGTCCGAGGGGTCGCAATCGACCCCTTCCGTGGCAGCTTTGGCGGACGGCGGCTTCGTCGTGACTTGGACGAACGCCAATCCGGGCACAGGGGATCTCGACGTCTACGCGCGCCGCTATGGCGACACGGGCGCGCCAGCGGCGCCCGAGTTCCTTGTCAACACGTCGCAGCAGGCTGGCCCTCAATTCTTTTCCTCCGTCGCCGGACTGAGCGGTGGCGGCTTCGTCATCGTGTGGGAGGCACCAGGTTCGGCCGGCAACGGCCTCGATATCTTCGGCCAGCGTTACCTGGCCAGTGGCGTTGCTCAAGGCAACGCGTTCCGGGTCCCGCCCGGAATCGAAGGCCAGGATGAGCGCCTTCCGGCCGTTGTCACGTTGCAGGACGGCGGCTTTATCGTGACTTACACGAAGGGCGACGGCGGGCCTGGCTTCAATCGGTTCGACGCGAACGGCGTGCAGCAGGACACCCCATTCCACATCTTCTCTGGCTTCGCCACGAACTACCCGGCTGTCGCGGAATTGCTCAACGGAAACCACGTGGTGGTGTGGTCGTCGGACGGCGAGGACGGCAGCGGTGCCGGAATCTACGGGGAGCGCTTTTCCGGCACGACAGGCCTCAACGTAACGTTCAGGATCAGCGCGACAACGAGCGGCGACCAGACTTACCCGTCGATCATCACGATGAGCGATGGCGGGTTCCTGGTCACCTGGTCATCCATGGGGCAGGACGGCAGCGGCTGGGGCGTTTACGGCCGGCGCTACAGCTCGCAGGCTGTGGCGCTCGGCGACGAGTTCAGGATCAACGCCACGACCGACGGCGACCAGGTCGCCCTGTCGCAGACCGGCTCGCAGGATGTGGCGATGCTGGCCAACGGGCAGATCGTGCAGGTCTGGTCCGGAACGGGAACCGAGGAGGTGTTCTATCGGTTCATCTCGCCGGCGATCGCCACGGACGACGCCTACGTTGTCCTGGCCGGCCACCAGCTCACGGCCACCCCCGACATCGGCCTCTTGTCCAACGACGTGAGGCCGCCCGGAACCTCCGTCGACGTCGGCGGCTTGTCCGGCAGCCGTTTCTCCGCGTCGGCAGCGGACGGGTCGTTCACTTACGCGCCCGGGAGCTTCACGGGCATCGACGATGTGGCCTACAGCACCGTCCTGCCCGACGGCAGCTCCAAGAGCGTCCATGTCGAGGTGTACGTCGTGCCGGTCAATGTCGGCGCCACCTCGACGACGCTCGATCTGGTCGGGTTGACGGCCAGAGAGCAGATCGCGGCGACCTACGTGGCGTTCTTCGGTCGCGCCGCCGACGTGGCCGGCTTCGATTTCTGGGTCAACGAGTTCAATGTCAACCATGCCACGCAAAGCCCCGCGACGCTGTTCGCCAACATCGCCAGCTCGTTCGGCGTCAGCAACGAAGCCAAAGCGCTCTATCCGTTCCTCGTGAGCCCATTCGGCGCGAGCGACGGCGCGATCTCCGCGTTCATCGACCAGGTCTACGGCAACATGTTCAACCGCGGACCGGATGCCGCCGGGCTCGCCTACTGGACGGCGCAAACCAAGGCCACCCTCCAGGCCGGCCAGTTCGTCGGTTCGATCCTGGTCAACATCATGAGCGGCGCCCAGGACACGGCAGCGGGTCACGACATCACCACGCTCATCTCGAAGGTGGCGGTGTCGCTGCATTTCGTGGAAGCGCAGAGGGAGCTGCTCGTTGGTTTTGATCAGAACGATCAGTCGGATGCCGGGGCGTTGCTCGACGGCGTGACGGACCAACCATCCACGGTCCTGGTGGGCATCGCTACGGCCGACCTTCTGGCCGCTGCCAAGGCGCAATAGAACGACTTTCGGTCCGGTGTCAGGCGCGGAGAGAGCTCAGATGGTCCTCGCAACCACGCGTTGGCAGCTCGCGGCTCATCCGGCCTTCAGGCCGGTCGCGCGGATCAGCTTGGCCCACTTGTCGCTCTCGGCGCGGATGCGCGCGACGGAAACGTCGAACGAAGGGGCAAAGGCTTCGAAGCCGAGCGTATCGAGGCGGCCCTTCACGTCGGGCAGGCGGACGGCCTTGGCCATCTCGCCATGCAGCAGCGCGACGATCTCCTTCGGCACGCCGGCGGACGCGACGCAGCCGACCCAGGCATCGCACTCGACGTCGGGGTAGCCGGCTTCGGCCATCGTCGGCACGTCGGACAGCGCCGCGAGTCGTGCCTTGCTCGCCACGGCGAGCGCCCTCAGCTTGCCGCCCGACACTTGCGAAATCGTCGCCGCTGGAGAGCCGAAAGCGATCGGCGTATGGCCGGCGACGGTGGAGTTGATGGCAAGGTTGCCGCCGTTGAACGGCACGTGCAGGAGATCGAGGCCGGCGGCCGCCTTGAACAGCTCGCCGGTGAGGTGGCCTGGCGTGCCGATGCCGGGCGACGCGATGCTGTAGGTGCCGGGCTTGGCTTTGACCAGAGCGACCAGCTCGGCAATCGTCTTCACCGGCAGGTCGGGATGCACGACCAGCACCTGCGTCGTCGTCACCGCGAGCGACACGGGCTGGAAGTCCTTGAACGGATCGTACGGCACCTTTTCGTAGAGATTCGGATTGACGACGAACGACGTGCCGTCGGTGAACAGCAGGGTGTAGCCATCGGGCGTCGCCTGGGCGGCGAGGCTGGTTCCGATGTTGCCGCCAGCACCCGGCTTGTTCTCGACGTAGAACTGCTGGCCGAGACGATCCGACAGCTTCTGCGACAGCAGACGCGCGATGACATCGGTCTGTCCGCCCGGCGCGAAGGGAACGATCACCCGCACCGCTCGCGCCGGATAGCTCTGGGCGGAGGCGAGGCGGGGCGAAAGCGAGACAGCCGACGCGGCGAGCTGCATGAACCGGCGTCGGTGCGTCTTGCTCATCTCAATCTCCCTTGCCCGCCCTCGGCGCACCCAGCCCATCCCTGGAGGGCTAGGCCGGTACCTTTGAGAAATCCGGGCTAGGCCGATGAAGCGCCGTCGATCGCGATCTCGGCCCCGGTGATGTAGCTGCTCTCGTCGGAGAGCAGGAATGCCACCAGCTGCGCGACCTCTTCCGACGTCCCGTGGCGGTGCATCGGCACCTGCCTCATCCGCTTCTCGCGCTGCTCGGGCGTGCGGAACGCGATCATGTCGGTGTCGATTGGACCGGGATGAACCGAGTTCACCCGGATCTTGCGGCCGGCGAGGTCGATCGCTGCCGACTTGGTCATGCCCCGCAGCGCCCATTTGGTCGCGGCATAGGCGAAGGACGCGGGCGCGCCCTTGAGGCCGGCGACCGACGAGATGTTCACGATCGACCCTCCGCCCGAGCGTTCCATCGCCGGCACGACCGCCTTCATGCCGAGGAAGCAGCCGTACTGGTTGATCTGGATGTGCCGCTGCCAGAGCGCGTCGTCGGTCTCCATCAGCGGGGCCGGCTGGTAGATTCCGGCGTTGTTGACCAGGCCATGCAATCCGCCGAGCTTCCGGGCGGCTTCGACGGCGCGGGCCCAATCGGCTTCCGAGGTCACATCGTGCCGGACGAAGCACGCCGCCGGCCCGAGCTCGCCCGCCAGTGCCTGGCCCTGATTGTCCAGCACGTCGCCGATCACGACCTTCGCCCCCTGCGCCACCAGCAGGCGGGCCTCCGCGGCACCCTGACCGCGCGCCCCGCCGCTCACCAGCACCACCTTGTTGTCGAAGCGTGCCATTCCGCCCCCCGATTACCGATAGGGAAATCTGGCAGATCGGACAGCCTGGTCCAACATCTGTCGACGGTGGGCCACACCAGGCGTGCGGCTGTGGTCCCCGATCTCCGCCTGATTTCGCATCGGAAGCATGCCCCAGGTGTACTTCGTCCGTCTTTCTGTTCCAGGATGAAGCGCGCGTCGACGGCGCTAACCGAGATCGCAGAGACCAAAGCACGCATTCGATTGCCCTGGACGTTGAGGAACGCATGCCGACCATCCCCCAAGGATCTGGACCTGAAATCACCTTCATTTCCGGTGTGACCGAGACTTTGACCGTGGCCGCAACGGCGGGAGCTACCTGGCAAAATGACAGCAACCCGGCAACGTGGACGACGCAGTACAGCCGCGAAGGAAAGTGGGGTGACACGAAGATCGGCACCCCCGGCGGCAATGTCACGTACTGGTTCGACCCGGCGTCGAACTGGACCAGCGACGAACAAGAGGCCTTCTCTTCGGGGCTGGCCTTGTGGTCGGCGATGGCAAACATCACGTTCTCGGCCGTGTCGGATCAAGAAAGCGCCGGCATACGATTTGTTCGCCAGGCGGGTGGTGCGGCGACGTTCCGCTACACCGATCCGGCGGCAGCTATCGACAGCCACGACGCCGGCAAGATCGCGTGGGCAAAGATCACCATCAATACGACCGCATTTCCGATCGGCACGTCCTTCCAGGCCAACACGGCTTCTGGCTACTTGGGCTGGCAGACGGTGATACACGAGGAAGGCCACGCGCTCGGCCTGGACCATGCCGGCCCCTACAACGGCGTAGTGAACCCCTTCTCTCAGCAGTTCGGCCCGTACGACACTCAGACCTGGTCGACCATGTCGTACATCAAGGCTTGGGGGAAATACCAGAATGAATACCCAATTCCGGTGAACGAGACATTCTGGACAGGCCCTCCGACAACGCCGATGATTCTGGATATCCTGGCAATACAGCGTGTTTATGGCGCAGCAACATCCGGTCCGCTCGCGTCGGGTGGCCAAGTCTTCGGTTTCAACAGCAATATTGACGGTCCCATCAGAAAGTTTTTCGACTTCACGGTAAACAAGGCTCCCGTAATTACCATCTGGGATGGCGGCACCAATAACACGCTGGACCTGTCCGGCTTCGCGAGCGGTTCGACGGTCGATCTCAAGCCCGGTGGCTTCTCCAGCGCGGGCGGATCAGGCGATCTGGCGCTGAGGAAAAATATTGCCATCGCCATGGATACGATCATCGAGAAGGCAATCGGTGGCCCCGGCAACGATACATTCCTGGGTTCCAACGCCGCCAATACCTTCACAGGCAACGGCGGCGACGACACGATCGACGGAGGGGATGGGACCGACACAGCCATCTTCTCCGGCCGGCGCTCGCAATACACCTTGACGGCTGCCGACGGGGGTGGCGTGCAGGTCGTCGGACCGGATGGCACGGATATACTGAAGAACGTCGAGCGATTGAAATTCGATGATCAGACCGTCGACTGGCCCTTGAATGGCGCCGACGCAGACAGTCTGGCCAACACGGTCGCCGATCAGGCGCGCCCGTTTGGCGCGGCGCCGGTCGGCAATCCGGCGGCGGGAAACCTCGAAACCGCGACAGATCGTGATTGGTTTGGCGTCCAGCTGATCGAGAATACGGCCTACACGATTTCCCTGCTCGGCCTGCAAGGCGGCGGAGGTACTTTGTCCAATCCGTACCTGCGCCTGCATGATCCTGCGGGAAGCACGGTTGCCGAGAACGACGACATCGTGCCCGGCGCCAATCTCGATTCACGAATAACCTTCGTTCCAACGGTCACGGGCGTCTACTACATCGAAGCCGGCGCCCATGGCGACAATCTCACGGGAACTTATCAGCTCTTGGTGAGCAGTCCTGCCTCGTTGAGCGATGACCTTGCCGACGCATTGAACGATGCGACGCACCCGCTGGGCGCGCTCTCTGCCGGAGGATCGAGTCACGGCAATCTCGAAGTGCCCACGGATCGCGACTGGTTCGCCCTGCAGTTCACCGCCGGGGAGAGCTACACGATCAGATTGACCGGCGCTCCGGACGGTGACGGCAAGCTGGCGGATGCCTACCTGAGACTGCATGACGGCTCGGGTGCCGTGGTCGGCGAGAACGACGACGCCGATGGCACGACCGGTGATTCCGAGCTGGCCTTCCTGGCGCTGTCGACCGGCACCTACTATGTCGAGGCCGGCTCATATCAGGACAGGTATGCCGGCACCTACACCGTCAGCTTGGCCGTGTCGTCCCGGATCGATGACTATGCCGATTTCCTTGCCGATTCGTCTCATTCACCCGGTTCGGTCGCCATTGGCGGCTCCGCACTCGGCAACATCGAAGTCGTCGGAGACCACGACTGGTTCTCCGTTCACCTGGAAGCCGGGACCAGGTACGGCATCGATGTGAGGGGGATGCCGGGGGGTGGCGGCTCGTTGCCAGACACGTCCCTCGTCGTGCACGACGGCACGGGCCACACGCTGGCTGAAAACGACGACGCGGAGGCCGGCGTCGACTTCGACTCGACGCTGGACTTCATCGCCGCCGTGAGCGGCACCTACTACGTCGAAGCAATGTCTTTCGCAGACCGGTTTAGCGGTAGCTATACCGTCCAAGTGGTCGCAGGCAGTCGAGTCGTCGCTGACGCCATAACGCAACTCTATGCCGCCTATTGCGATCGGGCTCCCGATGCGGCGGGTGAAGCCTACTGGGTCGACAGGCTGCACGCAGGAATGACGATCGGCGAAATCGCGAAGTCCTTTGCCGGGCAGCAAGAGTCTCGGGATCTGTATGGATATCTTGCGACTCTCGACGCGACCGACAGCTCGGCAATCCGAGCCTTCGTCGGCGAGATCTACGCCAACCTTTTCGATCGGGTGCCCGACGCCGCCGGGGAGGCATACTGGATGGCGCAAGTGAGCTCGGGAAGCGACAGGGGCACGTCGGTCATTCTCGACATCATCTCCGGCGCCCGAGGCCATGACGTTGTCACGATCGACAACAAGGTCGCTGTCGGCAACTACTTCGTCGCTCAGACTTTCAACAACCAGGTGCCGATGACCTTGGCCGTTGCACGGGAGGCGCTGAACGGCCTGGGTTCCACCGCCGCTGACGTGGAGGCAGGCAAGGCGGCAGTCGACAGCTTCATTTCGGCGGCCTTGGATCAGGAACTTTCGTTGGTGGGCGTCGCGTCGGCGAGTGGCAGCCATTGAGCACGAGGGCAACTCTGCAAGGCTGGCCGCCTGTCAGGACAGTGCCTTGCGAATCGCGCTCACGAAGCGGCCGGTCGACGCGATGAGGCCCGCATCCAGCGGCGAGGCTTGCGAGGAATGCTTGGCGATCACGATCTCCCGCTTGGCGTCGATGAACAGGTTCTGTCCGTGGATTCCGAGCCCGAACAGCAGCGGTGCCGCGCCCCGCTCGACGTACCATTTGTCGCGGTAGTGCATGGCCGCACCCGGGAAATACGGCACGAAGCTTCCCGCATTCCACGCCTCGGCGTCGCCGTTCTGGGTGATGTCCGCGATCCAGGCCGTCGGCACCACCTGTCGCGTGCCCCGGGCACCACCCTCGACGATGAGCTGGCCGACGCGGGCGAGGTCCCTGGTCGTCGTGCACATGCCGCCCGCACAGCGCGGCGCGCCGAGCCGGTCGACCGTGATGGAGGCGGGCTCCGCCGCGCCCATCGGCTGCCAGACCAGCTCGCTCATGAGATCGCTGTAGCGCCGGCCCGCCGCGCGCTCGATGATCCAGCCGAGCAGGTCGGTGTTGGGCGACACGTAGGAGAACTTCCCGCCGTGCGTTCCGTCGGCCTGCGTCAGCGTGCAAAGGAAGCTGCGCAGATCGGTCGGCGGCTCGCCGGGCCCGAGGGGGTTCCAGCCGGTCGCCTTGCGGTACTCGACGATCGGCCCCGACGTGGCGAGATAATCCTCGTCGAAGGCGAGCGCCGTGCGCATGTCGAGCAACTGCCCGACCCTCGAGCCGGCCCAGGCGGTCGCGCGCAGCTCGGGGACGTAGTCGACGGCAAGGCGGCCGACATCGAGGGTGCCCTGCGCGGCGAGCACGGCCGCCAGCAGCCCGAGCATGGATTTCGACACCGACATCAGGATGTGCGGCGAGCGCTCGTTCATGCCGTTGGCGTAACGCTCGAGGACGATGGCGCCGCGATGGAGGACGACGATGCCGTCGGTGCCCGTCGCTTCGAGAAAATCGTCGAGGCCCGCGCTCGTGCCATCCGGCCCGCCGATGCGCAGCGCTTCGAGGCCGCCGCCGCGCGTGAGGGGCCGGACGTGCGCGGGGTCGTGCGCAATATCGGCAGACGGGACGATCTCGCGTACATGATGGAACGCCCAGCGATTGAACGGTGCCGTCCGCCAGTTGGCGAGCGTGACCTGCCCCGAGGGTGGCGGTGGAAAGCCGGACATCAGGGAGGCCGGCATGGTCGGATTGTCTTGCACGGAATATCCTGGAAAGGATCGTCGACGGCGCCGAGCTTGCTATGATCGGCATGCCGCGACAACACCGCGGGCCGGAACGGGAGCCCGCCCCGTCGTTGCCCCGGTTCCGGGAAGGGTCCGAAGAGAGGAGAACACGTCATGCCCATCGAGCGCTTCATGGTTGCCGGCGAGCTCGAGCCGGTCAGCCACTACTGCCATGTCGTCCGCGCCGGCGACTTCATCTA
>JAXMCP010000039.1:0-67126 GCA_046349295.1 Reyranellaceae bacterium | reverse complement strand
GCGCCGCGCCGCGATCATGTCGGCGAGCAGCGGGTACATCGGGAAGCCTTCGGCGAAGCGGATGGCGGCCGACGCGACCTCTCCGAACGTCATCGTGCCAAACCGCTTCAGCGCCGTGATCCAGGCGTCGGGCGCGGCCGGCACGACGGTGCGCAGCACGCCTTCGGGGATGGCGCCGTTGTACTTGCGCACGAACAGCTCGGGGTCGGCGGCGGCCGGCCAGTAGCCGAGGCCCTCGATGTTCCACACCACGCCGTCGGCCATGCGCACCAGGATGGGCGCGACGCCGGCCACGTTCACGATGTCGGGCTGCAGCACGCCCAGGGCGATGCCGCCCGCCACCGCGGCGTCGACGGCGTTGCCGCCCGCCTCGAGGATGGCGAAGGCGGCATGGGCGGCCCCGTAGTGGCCGGCCGACACCATGTGGCGCGTGCCACGGAGCGCCGGACGTTGCGCGTAGGTCTCGCCTTCGCTGCGTTGGGCGGTCATGGACGGGTCTCCCTCGAAGCCTCGGTCATTGCGGACGATAGCCGATGCGATCCATCAAGTCGTTCCCGCTCAGCACCGCATCAGCCATGACGGTGCGTAATGCCCCGACATTGCCGGTCTCGACGTCGAGTCCTGCCGTCCCGAGCACGGCCTGCACCGCCCGATCGTTGAGGATGATCTGCATCTCCTCGTTCAGGCGGTGGACCACGGGCTCGGGCATGCCGGCGGGACCGACCACGCCGTACCAGGCCGAGGCGTCGTAGCCCGGCACCGTCTCGGCGATCGACGGCACGTCGGGCGCCGCGGCGCTGCGCTTGGCGCTGGTGACGCCGAGCGGGCGCAGCCGGCCATCCTTCACCAGTGGCATGCCGCCGGCGAGGCTCGGGCAGTGCAATTCGACCTGGCCGCCCAGCGCATCATTGGTGGCCTGCGCGGTCGAGGCGTAGGGCACCTCCTCGAGCACGATGCCCGCCTTCACCTCGAGGAGCTTGCAGCCGATCCACGAGCCCGAGCCCGGACCCGACGAGGCGTAGCGCAGCTTGCCCGGCGCCTTCCTGGCCTGCTCGATCAATTCGGCAATGGAGGTGATGGGAACCGAGAGGCCGCACAGCAGGACGTTGGGGGTGTATCCCATCAGTCCGATGGGCTGGAAATCCTCGATCGGCCGGAAGGTGAGATTGTTGAACAGCCGCGGCGCCAGGGTCAGCGCGAGCGAGGCCAGCATCAGCGTATGGCCATCGGGAACGGCGCGGGCGACCTGGGCCGCGGCGATCGTGCCGCCGGCCCCCGGCCTGTTCTCGACCACGACCGAGCCGCCCAGACGTTCGGTCAGCTTCTGCGCGAGGAGGCGGGCCAAAAGGTCCGTCGTGGTGCCGACGCTGAAGCCGCAGACGATGCGGATCGGCTTGCTGGGCCAGGGCCCGGCTTGTTGCGCGTGAGCGCTGCGGGTGGCGACAAGTGCGCCGGCGGCGGCGGTGAAGGTACGGCGAGAGATCATCTTCGATTTCTTGGATTGAAGGATCAAACAACAACCTCGCCCGGAGGAGCGGCCGCAGGCCGCGTCTCGAAGGGGGAAACGACGCGTCTGTTGCCCACCCACGCGCGGTGAACCGAGCGCACTCGAGACGCGCACTTCGTGCGCTCCTCGGGGTGAGGATGTTGTTCTAGCGCCGGCGTCGTGCGGGGGCGACCAGGATCTCGCCGTTGGCCATCGACTTCTTGCAGATCACCTCAAGCGCGCTGCCTCTCTCGCGGATCGCCCGTGCCTCAGGGAGACAGGGCGCGCTCGCAATGCCTACTCGATCACCTCATCGGCACGCCCGAGCAGGGTCGGCGGAATGTCGATGCCAAGCGCCTTGGCGGTCTTGAGATTCACCACGAGCTCGAAGTTGGTCGGTTGTTCGATCGGCAGGTCGGCCGGCTTCGCGCCCTTGAGAATCTTGTCGACGAAGACGGCGGCCCGATGAAACTGATCCCGCAGATCGATCCCGTAGGTCAGAAGCAGACCTGCCTCCGCATATTCCCTTGCAGCGGCGATCGTCGGCAGCCGGTTTCCGAGGGCCATGGCGCCGATCTGGCCGCGACAGTTGAAAAGCACGCCATCACTCAGCACGGCGAGCATCTGCACGCGCTCCCCCGCCAGTGTCGCGAACGCCTGCTCAAGCGAGTCCGTGCCGCGTGCCTCGACCGGGACAACGGTCAGCCCCAGCCGCGGGGCGGCCTCCCTCATCGAGGTCAGGCGCTCGCGATTGGGCGCAAAGTCGGGATTCCAGAGTATCCCCATACGGAAGCGGTTCGGCAGCGCGTCCTTCAGCAACTGGAGCCGCTTGGCATGTTGCTCGGCGCCCGTGTCCTGGGCGATCCCGGTGACGTTCCCGCCGGGACGCGCCAGGCTGGCGACGAGGCCGGCACTGACCGGATCGGCGCTGCTGGCCATGACAAGCGGGATGGTCGTGGTCGCCTTCATGGCCGCGATCGTGTTCACGTTGTTTCCGCAAACGATGACATCCATGCCGAGCCGGACCAGGCTTGCGGCAAGCGCCGGCAGCCCTTCCATCTCACCGTCGGCAAAGCGGTACTCGATGACGACATCCTCGCCGACGCGGTAGCCAAGGCTTCGCAGTCCCTCTTCGAAGGCCTTGACAAGATGGAGCGCTGGCTCCCGCGACGTCATCGCGAAATAGCCCACCCGGTAGATCCGTCCTGCCGGTTGCTGGGCGCGCGCGGCGACAGGCCAGGGCGCTGCCGCGCCGCCTAAAGCGGTGATGAGCTCCCGTCGCCGCATGTGCCCCCTGAGAGCGCCCCCTTTTCCAACGTTCGAAGCCTAGCATTTTGGGAGCGCAGCGCTCGCTAGCGTTGGCGCCGCGACGGAGCGACCAGGATCTTGCCATCCGCTATCAGCTTCTTGCAGATCACCTCCAGCACGCTGACGGTCTCGCGCGTCGCGCGCGTCACCGGACGGCCGCGCGGCAGGGCGAGCACGCGTTCGCCGCGCAGCCACGGCAGGCGTGCCGCCGCGAGCGTGCCATCGGCGATCTCCTTGTGGATGCCGGAGAAGGGCAGCAGCCCGTAGCCCAGGCCGACGGCGGCCATCTGCTTCAGTGACGCCATGCTCTCGATGCGCAGCGTGGATTTCACGTCCGCCGGAAACGCGCTGCGGCTGCTCGCGCTGAGCGGCAGGACGGCGGCGGGCAGATTGGCGAGATCGTGGCGCGACAGCGGACCGGGCACGCCGCGGCCGATCGTCGACAAGCTCAACCGCGAGCTCAACGCCGTCGTCTCGAGCCCGGCCTATCGCAAGCGCGTCAGCGAGCTGGGCGCCGTCGCTGGCGAGCCGATGACCCCGGAGGCGTTCCGCACGCTCTACCGCGCCGAAGCCGATCAGTGGGGCGCCCTGATCCGCAGGATCGGCCTCAAGCTCGACTGAGCGACGCCACCGTCACTTGCACTTGGCGAGGCAATCCTGGGCACGGTTGCCGCACTGCCCCTTGTTGCCGGTGCGTTGCAGGCAGGCCTGTTCGTCGTCGGTGCACTTGCTGCGGCAGGTTGCCTGGGCGCAGGCATCGGGAACCGCGATCGTGCTCGCCCCGGCGGTCGCGAGCAGCGCGATGAGCGGCAAGGCCAGAAGTGTGTAGCGCATGGTGGATCTCCCCCGATTTGCAGTTCGTGACCCTATTGTTCAGAGCGGCCGCAATGCAAGTGCCGGGAGCCCGACCCTTGCTCCGCCCGGCATGAATTCTTCGTCGTTGCGCCAGGGTGCTCGATGTCGACAAACTGCCACCGCGCTGCGGTTCGGGCGCCAGGTGTGAGCGGAGGAGAGACCCCATGAGCGTCAGCCAGGCCGAGAAGGCCAAGAAGTTTCGCGCCCTGCACGAGGCGCCCGGCGCCTTCGTGATCGCCAATCCTTGGGATGCCGGCTCGGCCCGCATGCTTGCCGGCCTCGGCTTCGAGGCGCTGGCGACATCGAGCGGCGCCAAGGCCGGCGTGCTCGGCAAGCGCGACGGCAAGGTCAGCCGCGAGGAGGCGCTGGCCAATGCCAAGATGATCGTCGAGGCCTGCGATCTGCCGGTCGCCGCCGACCTGGAGAAGGGGTTCGGCGATGGACCGGATGCAGCCGCCGAGACCATCCGCCAGGCCGCCGGAGTCGGCCTGGTCGGCGGCTCGATCGAGGACGCGACCGGCAATCGCGACACGCCGCTCTACGACATCGAGACTGCCACGGCCCGTGTCGCCGCCGCGGCGAAGGCGGCGCGCGCGCTCGACATTCCCTTTGTCCTCACCGCCCGCGCCGAAGGCTTCCTGCGCGGCAAGCCCGACCTCGACGACGTGATCAAGCGCCTCAAGGCCTTCGAGGCGGCCGGCGCCGACGTGCTGATGTCGCCCGGCCTGCCCGATCTTGACGCAGTCAAGAAGGTGTGCGGCTCGCTCGGCAAGCCGTTCAACTTCATGGTCGGCATCAAGGGGCGCTCGTTCACCAAGGCCGAGCTGGCAGCGGCCGGCGTCAAGCGCATCAGCCTCGCCACCTCGCTCTACCGCGCGGCGATGACCGGCCTGCTCGATGCGGCGAAGGAGGTCAAGGAGAAGGGCACCTTCACCTACCTCGACCACGCCATCGCGACGCCCGACCTCAACGCCTTCATGAAGGAGTCTTGACATGCCGGTGCTGTCGCGCCGCCACCTGATGGCGGCATCGGCCCTGACGCCCACCCTGATGCTCGCGCTGCCCGGCGCGGCCGGCGCGCAGGGCTGGCCGGCCAAGCAGATCCGCATGATCGCGCCCTATCCGCCGGGCGGCGGCGTCGACACGGTGGCGCGCGGCTTCTCCGAGAAGGTGGCGGCCAAGATCGGCCAGCCCATCGTGGTCGACAACCAGCCCGGCGCCGGCGGCACGATCGGCGGCGCGGCGCTGGCCCGCAGCGCGCCCGACGGCTACACGCTGATGGTCGGCAGCATGGTCGATTATTCGATCGCACCGTACTTCAATCCGAACCTCAGCTTCGACATGGCGAAGGACTTCGTGCCGATCGTCGAGATCGGCAACGGCACCGTCGCCGTGCTGGTGACGCCCAGCCTGCCCGTGACCAGCGTCCAGGAGCTGATCGCGCTGGCCAAGTCCAAGCCCGGCCAGCTCTCCTACGCCTCGTCGGGCTTCGGCGGCCTCATCCATCTCAACTACGAGATGCTGAAGCAGATGACCGGCGCGGAGATGACGCACGTCCCCTACAAGGGCACCAGCTTCTTCCAGGCCGACCTCTACGAGGGCCGTGTCCAGGTCTCGATCGACAACGTGCTGGCCCATCTGCCGAACATCGCCGCGGGCAAGGTGCGCTGCCTCGCGGTCACCAGCAAGGCGCGCTCGCCCCTGCTGCCCGAGGTGCCGACGATGGCGGAGGCGGGCGTCCCGGGCTTCGAATCGGCGACCAACTACACGCTGTTCGCGCCCAAGGGCGTGTCGCCCGAGATCGTCGGCCGTCTGAACCAGCTCGGCAACGAGGCGATCGGCGACGCCGACTTCCGCGCCCGCATGCTCAAGCTCGGCGTCGTGCCGGCCGGCGGCCCACAGGCCGAGGTGCTGGCGAAGATGCCCAACGAGATGAAGCGCTGGGCCGACGTGATCGTGAAGGGCAACATCAAGCCGAGTTGAGCGGTGGCAGGCCGGCCTCCCCAACGCTCGCGTTGGGGGCGGCGTTTTGGCCACAAGCGGCCAAGCGCCTATGGTGCCCCCGAAAGGGGGCGGAGGGGTCGTGGGCGATACACGCGTGACTTGAATATGCATCATACTCATCGCCTGATGCTTTTGACCCCTCCGCCCCCTTCGGGGGCACCTCCCCGCGCTTCGCGCAGGGAGGGGCTCGGAAAGGAGAGACCTCGATGATCGGATCAACGGTCAAACCCGGAGCCGGCCGCCGGTCCTTCCTGGCCGGCGTCGGCGCGGCATGCGCCGCGACGGCCACGCGCAGCTTCGGCCAGACGCCCGCCGCAGTGCCGCCGCCGCCCGAGGGCGGCAAGGGGTATCGCAGCGCCCTCGAGCAGGTGGCCGACCTCGCCAACCGCCGCGTCTCGTCCGTCGAGTTGCTCGACCAGGCGATCGCCCGCATCGAGGGGCTCGACAAGCACATCAACGCCGTGGTGGTGCGCGATTTCGACCGGGCGCGCCGGGCGGCGATGGCGGCCGACCAGGCGCTGGCGCGCGGCGAGCGGCGGCCGCTGCTCGGCCTGCCGATGACGGTGAAGGAGTCGTTCAACGTCGCCGACCTGCCGACGACCTGGGGCATCCCCGCCTTCAAGGACTACCGGCCGCACGAGGATGCCGTCGTGGTCGAGCGGTTGAAGGCCGCCGGCGCCGTGATCATCGGCAAGACCAACGCGCCGGTGGCGCTCGCCGACTGGCAGACCACCAACCCGATCTACGGCACCACCAACAATCCCTACGATATCGAGCGGACGCCCGGCGGCTCGTCCGGCGGCGCGGCCGCCGCGCTGGCGGCCGGCTATGTTGCGCTCGAAGCCGGATCGGACATCGGCGGCTCGCTGCGCACGCCGGCACACTATTGCGGCGTGTTCGCCCACAAGCCGACCTACGGCGTCGTGCCGATGCGCGGCCATGCCTTTCCGAGACAGCCGGCCCTGCCATCGGCCGGCGATGGCCTCTCCGTGACCGGCCCGATGGCGCGCAGTGCGCGCGATCTCCTGCTCGAGCTCGACGTGATCGCAGGACCCGACGAGCAGCGCGAGGGCATCGGCTACCGATTGGTGCTGCCGCAGCCGCGCCATCGCGCGCTGCGCGACTTCCGCGTGCTGGTGATCGACACCCATCCGATCGGCGCCACCGCCGAGGTGATCCGCACCGCGCTGGGCCATCTCGCCGATCGCCTCGCCAAGGCAGGCGTCACCGTGACCCGGCAAGACCCCCTGCTGCCCAATCTCACCGAGGCGACGCGCAACTACATGCGCCTGCTCGGCCCGGTGCTGACCCAGGGCCGCCCGCCCGAGTACTACGAGCAGATGCGCTCGATCGCGGCGTCGATGGGCCCGGACAACCAGAGCCTCGATGCGATCTACGTCCGCAGCGCCAACGTCGGCTGGCGCGAATGGGAAGCGGCGGCCGGCGCCCGCACCAGGCTGCAGCGCCAGTGGGCGAACCTGTTCAGGCAATGCGACCTCGTGCTCTGCCCGCCGATGCCGACCGTGGCCTTCAAGCACGATCATGCCGAGGTGAGCGCCCGCCACCTCGACGTCGACGGCAAGAGCCAACCCTATACCAACAATGTCATCTGGGCTGCGCTCGCGACCGGCGCCGGCCTGCCTGCGACCGTGGCGCCGATCGGGCGTACCGATACCGGCCTGCCGATCGGCGTGCAGATCATCGGGCCCTATCTCGAGGACTACACGACCATCCGGTTCGCCGAGCTCCTGGAGCAGAATTTCGGCGGCTTCGTGCCGCCGGTGCTTTGATGCCTCACTGCGGTCGTCGTGTCTGACCAGGGCGAGATGGGCTTCTTTGCCGATCTGCTTCGCCGGCTTCGCGGCGCACCGGAGCCGATCCTGGACCCGGGCGAGCGGGTGCGCATCGCGCTGGCCCGACTGAAGCCCACGGACCGCCGCGACGCCGAAGCCGTCCGGCAGGAGGCCATCGAGGATCTCGGATCGGAACGGGCAGCCGACGAGTGGCTGTCCCACAAGGTGCCGTTCCTGGGCCATGTCCGGCCGATCGACCTCGTCCGAAATCGCAAGGGCCGGGGCGCCGTGCGGGACGTGCTGTATCGGATGCGTTACGGCATCTATTCCTGAGCACAGCCTGGCGCATGCCTTTTGGGTCGGCCGCATGAGACATCAGTGGTGTAACCCCTGCCGCGGTAAGAATTTCTTAAGAGGGACCTACCTTTGTAGGCCAGGTTTTCGGGGGCATCTGACCTCCCTTCGTAGGCCAGAATCGGACATCTGGCCTACCTTCGTAGGTCAGCCCTGGACTACCACGGTAGGTCAGATTTCTGGCCTCGAGCTCGGGCGCCGACGGCAGACCGGGGTCACGAAACGCTCGCCACCGGTTGCTCGGCGGCGTGCCGTCGTGGAGCGTCAACCACGTCAGCGCGTACAGCACGGCCACCCTCATGCCGCCACGGCGCACCTCGACAAGCCCGCTCGTTTCCACTTCCTCGATCGTCCTGGAGATGTATTGGCCGCCGATGCCATAGGCTTTGAGCTGCCGCCGCGGCGCCAGCAGCCTGCCGTTCGCCGTACCACCGTGCGCCATGTGCTCGACCAGCAGGAAATCGATCAGGCGGACGGCATTGATGCTGCGCGACCGCCAAGCGTCGCTCTTCATCAGTTCGCGCGTCAGCCACACCCACGGCTCGCCGGGCGGCGGTCGCCGAGACTTTTCGCTCATGGTGCTTCCTTCGCGGCGAGTACGTCGAGCCAATCGCTGTCCGGCTCGTCGGGCACCTTGACCACGACCTCGATGCGGCGTTGCCCGCTGCCGAGACGGTGCGCCAGCTCGTAGGCCGCCGCCTGGCCGGTGAAGCTCGCGTCGTTGTCGGCGAAGACGTGCAGGCGGCGCACCGTCGCGGGCGGCGAGAAGCTCTTGAGCCCATTGGCCGACAGCGCGGCCCAGGTCGGCATGCCGAAAAGCTGGAACGCGGCGAGACTCGTCTCGACACCCTCGGCGACGCCGAGCTCCTCGTCGGCATCGTGCAGGCGGACCGCGGCGCCGTTGATCGTGCCGGCGACCGCCATCAGCTTCTTGCGGGGCTCGACGTCGGCCACGTAGATGCGCTGCGCGCTCACCAGCGTGCCGTCCGGCCCCTGCACCGGCGCGATCACCGCCGGCAGCCAGCGTACCGGCTGGCCGCCATCGTAGTAGGGGCAGGCACCGCGTCCGACCAGCACGGGCGAGCCGGCCGACAGGCCGCGCGAGCCGAGATAGCCCTGCACCACGGCCGCCTCGCTCGCACCCTCGAGCAGCCGCTCGATCGCCGCGCGCTTCTGCGCCTGCGACCGTTCGGGCCGAGGCAGGGCGCTGATCGGCCGGACGCCGGCATCGCGACCGACGATGCAGTCGACCTCGCGGCAAGCCGTCGCGAAATCCCAGCCATGCTTGCGGCGCAGCAGGACGATCCCGGTGCCGGCGCCGCATCTGTTGCAGTAGAACCAGCCCTGCTCGCGGTCGTCGAAGCGGAAGCGAGTCTTGCCGCCGCATATCGGGCACGGACCCTGGCGCTTGACCAGGAAACGGGGGTCGATGCCGAGCCTCGGCAGGATGTCGCGCCACCGCCCGTGCGCGCGATCGATGGTCGAGCTCATGCCCGGCCCGTCGTGGCTGCGCCTTGTCGGGCCCCGAGCCCGGTCTTTGCCTTGCTGCGGGCATGGGCGATCTGGCGACTGCGCACCCAGGACCGGACGGTGCTGCTCGGCGCCATCGGTTGCGCCCCTCGCGTCGGCGGCCAGTCGCCGAATTTCTCTCGGTGCCGGTAGCTCGCCCAACCCGGCTGGTAGCCGCGCTCGCGCGCGATCCACAGGAGCTGGCGGTAGAACGCCGACTTGTCGGCCTCGCTCGCCGTCGACTTGCGGATGGTGCCGTCGCGCTCCACCTGGCCGAGCTCGCCGTCGCGCACGTCGACGACGATCGGCTTGGCGTGCGGCCGCCAGCCGCAGGCGCGACAGGGCCGGCCCTGCCAGCGGACAGCGCTGCATTCCGGACAGTCGGCCAGCACGCGGGCGCCCGGAGAGGCGCGGGCGAGCTGGACGGCGGGAAGGGCGCGGCTGTCCGCCGCCAGCGACCAGGTGATCGGATCCTCGACGAAGCCGTGCTCGTGGGTGGCGCCCGCGTGGTCGATGACCAGGCAATGGTCCTTGCCGGCCGCCGGGCGCAGGCCGCGGCCGACCGTCTGGCGATAGAGCGCCAGCGAGCGCGTCGGCCGCGCCAGCACGATGCACTCGACCGCCGGGATATCGACGCCTTCCTGCAACACGCCGCAGTTGGTCACGACCTCGATCGACCCGCCGGCCAGGCCCGCCAGAATGGCGTCGCGCTCGGCGGCCGGGGTCTGGCCGTCGACATGGGCGGCCATGACGTCGGCGCGGCCGAGCTCGTCGCGCAGATGAAGCGAATGGCCGACTGACGAGGCGAAGACGATGGTGCGGCGGCGCTCGGCCAGCCGATGCCAGTGCGTCACCACGTCGCCGACCAGCCCGGGCCGATCCATGCGCGCCGCCAGCTCGCCTTCGTCGTAGTCGCCGCCGCGCAGCGCCACGCCGGCAAGATCGGGCCGCGTCGGCGCGTAGACGCGGGTCGGGACCAGCCAGCCGCCCTCGATCAGCTCGGCGATCGACGGGCAGCAGACCATCGTCTCGAACGCGCCGCCCAGCCCGCGCCCGTCGGCGCGACAAGGCGTCGCCGTCAGGCCGACCACGATCGCGCCCGGCCACGAGTCGAGCAAGCGGCGCCAGGTCCGCGCCGTGGCGTGATGGGCCTCGTCGACGATCACCAGGTCGGCCGGCGGCAGACCGATGCTCGCCGTGCGGACGGCGCGCGCATGCACGGTGGCGATCGACGCCACCTGGACCGGCTCGCCCGGCCGGGTGGGAAAGCCGGCGGCGATGATGCCGTGGTCGCGTGCAATCGAGTGCAGCTTCTGCGACGTCTGCTGCACCAGCTCGCGGCGATGGACGAGAAAGACGACGCGCTGCCCCCGCGCGCAGGCCTCGCCCGCGAGCCGGGCACCGATCACCGTCTTGCCGCTGCCGGTCGGCGCGACCAGCAGGATACGCCGCCGCCCGGCCTCGATTTCGGCCGAAACCTGTTGAATTACAGCGTGTTGATAGGGGCGGAGGCTCGGCTGCCTCGCTGCCGTGTCGACGTTCTCCATGCACACCTCTTCCCCGAACCGCCGGCGCCGGCCGCTATCAGGGCGAGCGACGGGCTGCCGTTGACGATTGCGAAGAAGGCTGCGCCGTCGAGGGGGCGCCTCTGCCGATTCAGGGTTTTGGCTGCAAAAGTGAACCAGTTGCGGACTGGATCAGGACCGCTGCTGGTTAATTCGAGGCGGCGCACTCGGGCAAGCGCGCTAAGCGGTAAGATTCCCCCAATTGGCCTTCTACCGGCGACAAGCGCTGCTACAATCGAGCAACAGCGCCGATAGGCGCTGTGCGTCGCGCCGTGATGGCGCCGCGCAATCCCTCAGACGGAACTCTCAGATGAAACATCTTGTGTGCATGAATGGCGGCGACCTCGTCGAAGGTATTTCCTTGGACGCGATCGGGAATGCGAAACTCAACGTCGGTGACGAGTTGTTGCTCCAGGTCAATTTTGAGCAGGAGCAGAAGTCGAACCGCGTGATCCAGATGGCGGACCACGGTGCGCGGTCTGTGATCGAGTCGGAATGTAAGCAGTGGTGGTTGCGCCCCAGTGTCGTTACGCACACTGGGCCGGAGCCGTGTCGGACGTGGAGCGTCGGCGGCCTGGGCCATGGTGACTGATCAAGCCAATAGACGGACCGCGCCATCACGCGAAAGGAGTTCGAGAAGCACGCCCATGCCGTCGTACTTCACATGATGTTCTGCAACTTCGGCCGCATTGGGAGGACGCTGCGAATCACGAGCGCAATGGCCGCAGACGTTTGCGATCATGTCTGATCTTTGGTGGAGCTTGCTGCCCTTGCCTCGTGATCGGCCAATTCGGCCGCCTTCATGAAGGCCACCAGTTCCTCCACGCCCTTGTCGTGTCTTTCGTTTTCGTGCTTTGCCCATCCGTCATGGATCTCCTTGATCTTTTCCATGTTTCTCGGGAGTTGGGCATCGATGCCAGCGTCGCAAACAAAGACCATGTCTGTCGTCGGTCCGACGCCTGGCGCGACTTCTGCTCGCTTCTTCGCTGAATAGACCATCAGCGCCGTGTTGGCGTAATTCCACCACCTCGCGTAGCGCGATGCCATGATCTGCGATTCAGCATGATCCGCGCCATTGCCGATGGCGACAAAGCCGACTTCGTTGTGGCATGTCACGAAGCCGCGCTTGTCGACATGGTGAATTTGAGCTTGGCCGGCCGAGTCCACGCCGGCGACGATGGCTTCGAAATCCGGCTTGTTGTCCTGCATTTGATTGAGCAACTGTATTGCAACCTGGGAATCCTTCCCGGTAAGCAGATCGCTCGGAACGAGGCCTGCGGGGCTAAGAAACGCCTGAATGTTCTCTCGTTGGACAAATGCCCTCACGAACGACCCGTAAAGCTCGGCGATATCACCAACGTTTTCGGTTGGGTTGCTCTCCAGCTCCTCCTTGATCTTAACAAGGGCCTCAGAATGGATCAGAGCATCTCCGGCCATGAGAACTATTGTGCGCGGTGGTATAATACCGACTTTCGCTTGAGGCGGCTCATATTCGGTGGCCCCGCGACGAGTGATCATGCGGTCCGACGCCGTAATAATGGCACCTCCCGGCTTGCCCTCAGGCGTGCGCCAAGAGCAAACGGCGGCAATGCATATCGTCATCGTTCCTCGCGACTTTCGTGTCGTGCGGACGTTAGCGTGCTTGAGTGGGCGAGGTCGAATCTGCCAGAGGCATTGGCTCTCGGTACCCCTGACGTGCGAGTTCCAGGCAAGCTCCGATTGTATTCGCCCAGTCGATACGTCCAAGTTGCAGCGTCTTCACGCTCATTCATTGCGCTCGACATGAGCCCGACAGCAAGTCGAGCCTCTGCCGAAATCCCCCAGTGATTGACTTGGCCAGCGTCGGCGGAAAGTTCCCTGGCATGGCGGAACGAGCCTTCTCAACCGCGCGCTCGCCTTGCCCGATCAGTTCGTCGAAGATCGCATGCACAGTCTTCTCCGGAAGTCCGCACGCCGCGGCAGTCTGGAGGAAGCGCCTGGGCTGGATGGCGTCGACCGCGTAGTGCCGGCTCTTGCCGACCGCCATCGACAGCTTCATCTGCCTCTTCGTCAACTGGCCGGAGTCGAGCAGCGGCTGCGTCGACAGGATGTCGTAGAGCGGGGCCAGGGTGAAGCGGCCGCCGGGCGCGAGATGGAGGCTGAAGTTCTTCGCATGGCCATCCGTCGCCGCCAGCAGCCAGAAGACGACCTGCGCCTTGAAGAACCGGCGTCGATCGTTCTCCGGGGTGTCGCTTCCCTTCAGCAGGTCGAGAATGGCGCGGATGCCCGGTCCGCCTTCGGCTTCAAATTTCCGCGTCGATGGGACGCCGAGGGCCTGGCAGCAATCCTCCTGCGGGATCCTGAGCAGACGATCTTTGCCGGTCCATAGCCGGTCGAAGCGCTCGACCACCAGCACGGGATGGCCGCCAAACTCGACGATCCGCGAGGACGCCACCGGGAGGCCGAGCTCTGCGACGATGCGCAGGCAGAGATGCTCGTTCTCCACGCTTTGCGACAGGTCGATGCCGCCGACGAGCTTTCCGATCTGGGGCTTCAGGATGTGGGTCGTCGGCGTCGTTCCATGGGGGAGGTGCCAGGCCTTCTTCCAGAAGAGCAGCGCCGTCTTCTCCTGCATGCCGGCAAGGGAGATGCGGAAGTCCCGCTCGGCGCCGATGCCAAGCGGGCTTCGGCCGAGATCGGCGAGAAGGGCTGTGACGTCCTTCTCCGACATCCTGTCTGCCTCGATGGTGCCAACGGGGGTTGGTTCCGTTCCCTCCGTGACAAGCTGAAGTGCGCCTGCGCAGTCACGGCCGATTGCGGCAAGAAGGCTGTAGGGGTCTGTCCCATCCGCCTGCGCGCGCTCAGCGACGCGGCGACGGATGCCGGCATCGTCGGGCAGCAGGTTGTCGAAGACCGCCACGACAGGATCGCCGATGTAGCGGTCCTCGCGCAGGGGGAGGGAGAGCGAGACAGGGATCGCGTTGTCTCGTTCGAGCCACTGCGCGGCATAGCGGAAATCGATTGCTCCGCTCGCCGCGCGATTGAGCTGACCGACCAGGCTGCCGTTCAGGAGGACGTTCAGCGGACTGCGGACGCGCGGCCGCGCCATCAGGCCGTGTCCTCCAGAAAGTCCCTGGGGGAAGCCGCCGAGCGCGGCCGGACGACCAGCTCCAGATTGAGGGCAGCCATGGCATCGATGACCGTGGTCAGGGCGGCCTCTCCCTTCTCGAGCGTCGACACCGTTGCCTGGCGTGTACGCATGCGCTCGGCCAGCTCGCTTTGGGTGAGCCCCTGCTGTTTTCGGTTGCGTCTGATGGCTGCGCCGAGTTGCCTGGCGTTTCGGGCGATGATGTCCATCGCGTGATCTATACGCTTATGCGTATTGATCACAAATATGCGGAAATACGAATAAATTCAGTCTATACGGGAAAGCGTATGACCGGAGGGCGGCCACTCCCGCCAGATCGCGACACGAGGAGCGGCGTCTCGAGCCTCGCCGAGCCAAGCGCGGGCATCGCGTCGAGCTTGAAGCATGTTTCGACGTAGAGTGCATATCGGAGGGAAGGATTGACCGGCCAGAGGGCTTTTCGACGGGCCTCCGGCGCTGCAACTCGCGATGATCGAACCGAAGCTCAGGGTGCCAGCAAAGCCAACGCTGTCGTCTTTGCGCTGGCGTAGCCATGTCGAACCGCGATCTCGTGGGCCTGGTTCACGAGCCCTTCCTTGACGCGGTGGGTCGCCGCGGTGCGAAGGAAGGCCGCCACCTTCTCGAGCGACGGAAAATTGTCGAGCTTGATGTTTTGCTGGAAGCCCGGGATAGACGTGTGGAACTCGCTTCCCGGCAGGATGTCGTTGCCGACGGTCTGGAAGAAATTCTCACTGCGCGTCGCCGATACGGCGCTCTTTATGGCTGGATCGGACTTGTCATTGAACGCGGCATCGATGGCGGCCACGTAGCTGAACAGTCTTCGCCCCTTGATCTGATCGCACACCGTCGTGACGTTACGGCCTCCGCTGCTCATGCCGATCAGGATGACGCGGCCGAGCGTTCCCGGGGCAAGGCCAGCCACCGTCTTGTTGATGAACTCCACGATTTCCGCCGTAGGATCATTCTTGAACTGCGGAAGGCCCCCGTTCCACTGCTGATGGATCAGCCGCTCGTGCTTCTCGAGGTAGGCCGCTGTCTCGACATTCTTGTTGAAGATGTCGGTCGGCGGCACGCCGATGAAGGTTTGACCCGCACTGGTCTTCTTGCCGGCAGCGGGAAGGGTCGGATCCTGGCCGAGGATGTGGATGACGATATCCTGCGTCCTGACCACCGTCTTCTTGCCGAGGCCGCCGTCGATCCGCTTCATCTCCTGATCGAGGGCCTGCATCGTCTTGATGCCCACGATGTCGTCGATCTCGTTCTTGTAGTTCAGGATCGGAGGCTTTCGCGTTCGCTTGAAGTTGGCAACGGCGCTCGCAGTCGACGTGCCATAGAGCGACTTGCCGAGCTCGTCCGCGTCGATATTGGCGGAAGTGATTTGGAAGAGCGCCTCCTGGATCTTGCTGACGTGATCGCCGCTGGACCCCGGCACGATGTGGAGAGGGTTCTCGTTCGCCGCACCGAGCAGCTTCTGCATCGGCTTCTCGCCGAAGAACTTCGACTCGAACGTGTAGGCCATGCTTACTCCCCAGCTGCCGGCGCCGGGCTGCCGGGCCGAACCAGAATGCCGCAGTCCCGAGGCTTGGGCATCGCCTGTTCGAGTTGCTCGGCTAACCCACCAGAGCCCGCGTCGTGTATTCGCGCTGTTGTGTGCCCCGGATCATCGTGCCGCGGCGGTCGGGATCGGCCCACGGGTTGCTGCCCTCGGGCTGGGCGGCGGGACGGCTGGCCGCCCGCGGGCCGGAGTGCTGATTCTCGGCAATCCAAGCGCGCGCGTCGTGGAGCTTCTGGAAGATGTCGACCGGCCCCTCCTTCGCCGTGAGGGCCGCGAACTGACGGGCGAACTCGCCGCGGCCGGGGGCGACCACGAACGCGATCGGGCCGCGCTGGTCGGGATCGCCGCGGAAGATCCGGGCCAATTCCAACATGTGCTCGGGCGTGAGGTCGAGGTGCGCGGCGGCGACCTCGACGAGCTTGGCGAAGCGCCGGACCCGGGCATCGGCGAGCTGTTGGGCGGTGCCGCGGACTTCGTCGGCGGTCAGCTTGCCGCGAGCAACGATCGTAACGAGCCGATGGAGCGGGGAAATCTCCACATAAACCGGCATCTCATCCTCCAACGCGTAAACGGTGCTCGACTATGGTTGACCAACAATTACGGCATTCCCACGACTTCAGATTACCCCAGAGCGGCCGTCCCTCCAAAGCGGCCATGTGTTTCGCGGTGGCGCCGCGATTCATCGTTGCGTCGGCCTTTCATTTGGACAAACTGCACCGGGGCATTGGCTTCACGGGGGGTGGCTTGGGACGATGCTGACGGACGACGAATTGAAGCGCATTGCGGCCGAAGAGCATTATCGCCAGACCGTTCGCAAGAACCTGGAAGCCGAGGCCGTGGCACTCGCGCCGCCGCCACCCCCACCACCGCCGGAGAGGCACGGCTTCGGCAAGCGGCTGTTCGACTTCCTCAACAGCTCGGTCGGCATGTGGCTCTTGTCGTCGGTGGTGCTGACCGGTGGTGCGGCGATGATCCAGCAGATTCAGCACGATCACGAAGCCAGGCTGCAGAATCGCCAGACGCTCAGCACGCATCGCTTCGAGATCCATCATCGGCTCGACAACATGGTCTTCCTGCTGCGGCGGGCGAAGACTGTGGGCGACGCCAGGGCGGCCCTCGACGGCATCTTCAAGAGCACGATCCCGCTTTCACCTGAACTGCAAAACCGCAGCCTGGGGTCGCTCTACATGGGCCTGATGCCGCTGATCAGCGGCACGGAGAAGGAGAAGGCGGCCGAGGCTTTCAAGCTGGTGAAGCAGCTCGAAGAGGCCGAGCTGGTGATGCAGTCGCAGCCCGAGTCGCAGCCTCTCGATCAGTCGCAGCGCAATCGCCTCACCAAGCTCATCCACACGATCCAGGCGCTGCACTTCACGGCGGTGGAGTGAACGCGGCGCCGTTTCGTAAGATTGGCGTAACCTTCTCCGTCGATCATGGCGGTCGACACCTGCCTGATCGACTGCGAATGTCGCGTGCTGCATTATAGTGGCAGTGCGCTCTTGTCGCGCGCTGTCGAACCATAGCCTCATTCGAGCCATCGCCACGCATGAAGCGCGCCTCTCTTTCGACTGTTCTGCTCGCGCTTGCCGGTGCGTGCTGGACGAACAACCCGGCGAAGGCCGACTCTTCACGGACCGCCCTGGTCGTCGCCAACGGACAATATGCCGGCCTGCCTCCCTTGCCGCGCTGTGCTGCATCTGCCGCCATCGTGCGCGATGCCCTGCGGGAGAAGGGCTTCGAGGTGGTGGAGCGCAGCGACCTCGGGCGCGGCCAGTTCGATGCCGCGATCGGCGCGCTCGCCCGACGCGTCGCGACGCCTCCGTCGCCGTTCGTCGCCGTCTACTATTGCGGCTACGCGCTCGAGTTCAACAGCCGGACGTTCCTGTTGCCGACCTCGGCCGCCATCGCGCGCGACAACGACGTGCTGACGCAAGGCGTGATCGCCAAGAGCCTGGTCGACAGCCTGACCCGGGCCGGCGACAGCACCGGCTTCGTCCTGCTCGACCTGTTCAAGCCGCCGGATGCCGGTGCGACCGGCGTCGCCAAGCTCGGCGAGCAGATCACGCCGGGTCGCGTCGCAGTGATCGGTTCGGGCAACGACGGCGCCGCGGACGGGCCGACGGCGGCATCGCAGGCGCTGCGCGACCAAATCGCCGGCAAGGACGTGACCCTGGGTCAGTTCGTCAACGCCGTCATCGACCAGCTCGCCAAGGGGCGGGGCCTCACCGTGCAGGTCGTGGCGGCATCCGGGCCGCCATCCTACGTCGTGGGTGGTCCGCCGCCACCGCCTGTCGCTCCGCCGCCTGCTGCTCCGCCGCCCGTTGCTCCGCCGCCGCCCGTCGCTGCCGCACCGACGCCGGCTCCGCCGGCGCCACCGGTCGCCACGCCACCTCCATCGCCGCAGATCGTCATTCCCGACGAGGATCGCATGAGCGACCAGGAGCGTCGGCAGATCCAGGTCGCACTGGCGACGCTCGGCTACTACTCGGGTCGCATCGACGGCACCTTCGGCGTGGAAACGCGCGCCGCGATCCGCCGCTATCAGTTCGAGCTCAAGGCCGAGCAGACCGGCGTGCTGACCGGCGAGCAGGCGACCAGGCTCGTGAACAAGATGCGCTGATATCTTCGCGCCATATATCTCGACGACAGGGGGGGACTACCGTGGGGCTCAGGACGAAAATCAACCTGGTGATGATCGTCACCTTCCTGGTCGGCCTTGCCATCGCGACCTTCCTGGCGCGCGAGATCACGACCGAGGAGGCCCAGCGCCAGGTGCTGAACGAGGCCAACCTGATCATGCAGAGTGCCCAGTCGGTGAGCGCCTATACGGCGAAGGAGGTCGCACCCTTGATCGCCGACCAGATGGCGGTGCGCTTCCTGCCGCATTCGGTGCCGTCTTGGTCGTCGCAGACCGTGCTGAAGGGCCTGCAGAAGAGCTTCCCCGACTATTCCTACAAGGAGGCCGCGCTCAATCCGACCAACCCGTCCGACCGTGCCACCAACTGGGAAACCGACGTCATCGACACCTTCAAGCGCGATTCCAAGCTCACCGAGTTCGTCGGCATCCGCGACACCGCTACCGGCAAGTTCCTGACCTTCGCCCGGCCGTTCCGCATCACCGACAAGGCCTGCCTCACGTGCCATTCGACCCCGGCGGCGGCGCCGCCGACCATGATTGACCTCTATGGCAAGAGCAACGGCTTCGGCTGGGCCCTGAACGACGTGATCGGCGCGCAGATCGTGTCGGTGCCGATGAGCGTCGCCCTCGACAGGGCCAACCGCTCGCTGATCGCCTTCGTGGCCTCGCTTTCGGCAGTGTTCGTCGTCATGCTGGTGGTGTTAAATATCCTGATGCACTATTTCATCCTGCGGCCGATCCAGCAGATCACGACGCTGGCCGGCGACGTCAGCGCCGGCAAGACGGACGTCCCGGAGTTCCCCGCTCGGGGCAAGGACGAGATCGCCTCGCTCGGCCGCTCCTTCAACCTGATGCATCGCAGCCTGCAGAACGCCATCCGGATGCTGGAGCGTTCATGAAGGATGCGCACCGCGGGCGGTGAGCGTGGAGCCGCACCCGACCACCATCGGCCGCTACGTCGTCGAGGGGCTCTTGGGCGCGGGTGCGATGGGGCAAATCTACCGGGCGCGCGATCCGGACATCAAGCGCACCGTCGCCATAAAATTGATCTCGACCAGGCTGATGAGCGGCGCCGATCGCGAGGACTACATCAAGCGCTTCAGGCGCGAGGCGGAGGCGGCGGCGCGCTGCGCCCATCCCAACATCATCACGATCTACGACTTCGCCCTGCATGACGGCGAGCCGTTCCTGGCCATGGAGTTCGTCGACGGCCTGAGCCTGCGCCAGGTGCTCGACGCGTCGCCGGTGATGGCGGTGCCCGAGGCGCTCGGCATCATGCTGCAGGTGCTCGATGCGCTGGCGAGCACGCACGAGCAGGGCGTCATCCACCAGGACATCAAGCCGGCCAACATCATGCTGACGTCGGGCAAGCGGGTGAAGGTCGGCGATTTCGGCATCTCGCGCTTCGCAAATGTCGAGGCGACGATCGATGCCAGCGTGGCGGGCACGCCGGCCTACATGTCGCCCGAGCAATGCCGCGGCGAGGAGGTCGACGGCCGCTCCGACCTGTTCTCGGTCGGCACGACGCTGTTCGAGATGGTGGCCGGCAAGCGCGCCTTCGCCGGCCGCAACGTCACCGAGATCAGCCATCAGATCCGCAACGGCCGTCTGCCGCAGTTGCCGGCCGAGGTGCGCGCCGCCGTGCCGCGTCTGCAGACCGTGCTGGAACGCGCGACCGCCAAGCAGCCCGAGGATCGCTATTCGACGGCAAGCGCGATGGCTGACGCGTTGCGCCACGTGCTGGCCGTCAGCGCCGAGGGGACCGCGGACGAAACGCGCATCGAGCGGGCGCCGACGCCTCGTCCGGTGCGCAGCGCGGCCGTGCCGCCGGCACATCAGATCGAGGCCGAGACGTTGCAGCTCCTCGAGGACAGGCTGAAGGTCTATCTCGGCCCGATCGCGCGGATCATGGTGCGTGCGGCCGCGAGCAAGAGCCGTTCGCTCGACGAGCTGTGCGCCGAGCTTCTGCTGGCGGTGCGCGATGGCGCCGAGCGCGAGCGCTTCCGCCGCGAGGTCGAGCCGCTGATGCGCACCAGCCTCGGCACGCCGCTGCAGGACTCGGTCGTCGAGCGGAGCGGCGCGACGGGCAGCCAGTTGCCGGAACGGGAGCTCGAACGCGCCCAGGCGGCGCTCGCCCGGTACACCGGCCCGATCGCCCGCATCCTGGTACGCCAGGAGGCGGCCAACGCCTCGACCATCGATGCACTGTGGGATGGCCTCGCCCGCCACATCGATTCGCCAGCCGAACGCACGGATTTCCTGCGGCTGCGTGCCAAATAGCGCGTGGATGGAGCCTGTCGACGTCCTGCCCGGCGCCGCGATGGCGGCCGGCGGACAGGTGATGGGTGCGGGCTCGATCGGTGAGCTGGTTGGGTGCGTGGTTGACCTCGCAACCTGTTTTCTGCCAGTCATCAAGAGGGCCGATGCCGCGTAATAGAGAGCTGCGCCATGTCGAATTTTAGCCGTCGGAAACTGATCGCCACTGCAATCGGCGCCCCGGCGTTGATCGACTCTGCGCGTGCGCAAGGGAATATGACCCGCATCGGCTGGCTGACGGCGCAGGCACCGGCGAGCCTCGCTCCCTATATCGTCGCCTTCCGCCAGAGCTTGGCCGAGCGGGGTCTTGTCGAAGGCAAGAATTTGGTCATTGACTATCGCTACGGCGACGACGATCTCGGTCGCGTGCCGGCCTTGGTCGAGGCTTTGGTAAGTGCGGGGGTTAGGCTGATCGTCGCACAGGGCGCCGCCGTTGGCGTGCTGGCGCGGCGGCCGCCTCCGGTGCCGCTCGTATTCCTGGTGAGTGGAGACCCTGTTGCGGCGGGGCTCGCCGAGAGCCTGGCGCGACCGAAGAACAATATGACCGGCTTCAGCCTCATGGCCGCCGAGCTCAACGGCAAGCGCATCCAGATTCTGCGAGACATTGGCCCCGGTCTTCGCCGCGTGGCTCTGATCGGCAATCCCGAGCACCCCGGGGCGCCGATAGAGCGAACCTTTGCCGACCGTGTGGCCGAGCGACTGGCCGTACGCCTCGACTGGTTCCCCACGGCTAACCGTGCGGAGCTGGCGACGGCTCTTGCCCGGATGAAGGCCGAGCCACCCGATGCGGTGTCGATCCTGGCCGACGGCTTCTCGCTGGCGAACCGCGAGCAAATCCTCGCCACCACGATGGACCTGCGCATACCGGCAGTGTCGGGTTGGCGTCCCTTCGCCGAAGCCGGCGCGGTTTGCACGTACGGTCCGAAGATTGCCGATTGCTACAGGCGTCTTGCCTACTTCGTCGAGCGCCTGTTGCAGGGTACGAAGCCAGCGGATCTTCCGATCGAGCAGCCGTCTCAGTTCGAATTGATCGTCAACCAGGAAGCTGCACGGCGGATCGCCGTCGCCTTCCCGCCGGCCTTGTTGGCCGCTGCCGACACGGTGCTCGATTCGTAGTCGGCCTTCTCGAGGTGCGGGAAGGCCCGCCGTTGCGCGACGCGGGCGTCTCGACGAAGGTGCTGCGATGGATATCCTCGTCGCCCAAGATGCAGGCACCACGCATTTCGACGTCCTGATCGTCGGCGCCGGCCTGTCGGGCATCGGCGCGGCGTGGCATTTGCAGAAGCGATGCCCGGGCAAGCGCTACGCCATCCTCGAAGGGCGCGCGGCGAGCGGGGGGACGTGGGACCTGTTCCGCTATCCCGGCGTCCGCTCCGATTCGGACATGTACACGCTGGGCTACCGCTTCCGGCCGTGGAAGGCGCCCCAGGCGATCGCCGATGGCCCGTCGATCCTGACCTATATCCGAGAGGTCGCGAGCGACCATGGCATCGACCGGCGGATCCGCTACGGCCATCGCGTCGTCGCCGCCTCCTGGTCGACCGAGGACGCGTGCTGGACGGTCGAGATCGAGCGTGGCGAGACGCGCGAGCCCATCCGGCTCACCTGCAGCTTTCTGTGGATGTGCAGCGGCTACTACGATTATGCCGGCGGCTACCTGCCGGACTTCAAGGGCATGGACCGCTTCAAGGGCCGCATCGTCCATCCGCAGAGATGGACCGACGACATCGACTATGCCGGCAAGCGTGTGGTGGTGATCGGCAGCGGCGCCACGGCGGTGACCCTGGTGCCGGCGATGGCCGAGACGGCCAGGCATGTGACCATGCTGCAGCGCTCGCCCACCTACATGGTGGCGCGGCCGAGCCAGGACTCGCTGGCCAACAAGCTCAGGCGCCATCTGCCGATCAAGCTCGCCTACATGATGACGCGCTGGAAGAACGTGCTGCTCGGCATGTATTTCTACCAGATGTGCAAGCGCCAGCCCGACAAGGTGAGGCGGCTGCTGCTGGGGGGCGTGCGGCAGCTGCTCGGGCCGGACTACGATATCGCGACTCATTTCACGCCGCGTTACAAGCCGTGGGACCAGCGGCTCTGTCTGGTGCCGGACGCCGATTTCTTCCGCGCCATCCGTGCCGGCAAGGTCTCGATCGTTACCGACCAGATCGAGACGTTCACCGAGAGCGGCCTGACGCTGAAATCCGGTGCGGAGCTCGAGGCCGACCTGATCGTGACGGCGACCGGGCTGGTGCTGATCCCGCTGGGCGGCGTCAGGCTCACGGTCGACGGCCGCGCCGTCGATCCGGCGCGGACCTTTCTCTACAAGGGGATGATGTACAGCGACGTGCCCAATCTCGCGTCGGTGTTCGGCTACACCAATGCCTCGTGGACGCTGAAGGCCGATCTGGTGTGCGAGCATGTCTGCCGGCTGCTGAACCACATGGACCGCCACGGCTTCCGCCAGTGCATGCCGAAGAACACCGACCCGACCCTCCAGGAGGAGCCGTGGGTCGATTTCTCCTCGGGCTACATCCAGCGCGCCCTGGCCCAGCAGCCCAAGCAGGGCTCGCGTCGGCCGTGGAAGCTCCATCAGAACTACGTGCTCGATCTGCTGAACCTGCGCTTCGGCTCGGTCCGCGACCCGGCGATGGAGTTCTCGAATCCGGCGCTGTGACCATCTCGCGACCGGTCCGATAAAATAAGCGACGCCGACACCGTCCGGACACAATCTCACTCGTAAGCAGGAGATACGGAATCCTCTTTCACGGGAGACGACAATGTCTGGCATCACGGTACGGGTTCTTCTGTCAGCCGCCCTCGCGGGATCCATGGTTCTTGCCGGTACGGCCGGCGCCCGGGCAAACGACGATCGCTGGGACCGCGATCACCGGGATCACAGGTTCATCGACGAAAAGCGCTGGGCGCACGAGCGCTGGGAACACCGTCACGACGTGCCCGACTATCGCTATCGCCCGGTCGCGACGCGCTACGTCGAAGCGCCGCCGCGCATCGTCCAGCAGCCGCCGGTCTACGTCGTGCCGGCCCCGGTCTATCAGGCCCCCGTCTATCAGGCGCCTGCGTACGTGCCGCCGGCGGCTCCCAGCCTGAACCTCAATTTCACCATTCCTCTGCATTGATCCGGGAGCGTTGCACATGTCGAAGATCGTGTATGCCGTGCTGCTGACCGGATTGGCCGTCTTCACTTCAGGTTGCGGCAACAACCCGACGGATCGAGCGCTCACGGGCGGAGCGATCGGCGCCGGAACGGGCGCCGTCGTCGGCTCGACGGTGGGCAATCCGATTGCCGGGGCTGTCGTGGGCGGGCTTGGCGGCGCCGCGATCGGCGCGGCGACGACGCCGAGATACGACACGTACTACAGATGAGAACCGGCTGGCTTGAACTTCATGCTTGGCGTGTCGCGATCTCCGTCACTGGACCGCGACACGCCGAGAGGCCAGGACCGCAGCCTGCCCCTGGTCGGGCGAGACTTCGGTGACCTGGCAACCCGGCGTCCACAGGCCGATCTTCACCGAGACCTCGACATAGCGAGTCTGACCGTCGGTGATCTGCACCTGCCCGGCGTCCGTCTTGTCGCCGATCTTGCAATCGATCTCGACAGAACCGGGCGGCCCTTCGAGCCGAAGGTAGGTGTTTGTCGCGAGCTCGGCCGTGGCGCCACCGACAATCGCCACATCGATCGCGCGGGCCGACGCCATCCAGCCTGTGCGGTAGACATAGAGCGCACCCTTGTCCGGTGCCGGCTGATCGAAACGCTTCGCTTCCTGATCCTCTTGCGGGCTCAGCATCGGCACGCTCGCACAGGCACCCAGCGCGACGAGCAGCAACGCCGGCAGGCCCACTCTTCGGGCAAATCTCGCGTGCTCGGTACGGCTGGCCATCGGTGGCTCCCAGGGAAGGGGACAGGTGATCGTTGCCTAACCGCCTAAGTGGACGAAATTGCGACGCGTGGGCGACGTAAGAAAACGCCGCGTGAGACTTGAAGTTCCCACAGGCTGACGCGTCATGCATCAGGGCGAGAGTTGCTCCGTCGGTTCGAAGTCGATCAGGTCGATCGACACGATCTCGTCCGGCTTGCCGCAGCAACAGTGAATGTGGAGCACCATGCCATTTCGAGTGCCCGATGGTTCGCCTGCTGTCGAAGAAATCCTGTCAGATGACGTTCAGGCTCACCGAGCCGAGCGGGCCGAAATCGGCGACGAAGGTCTCGCCCGGCTTGGGCGCCAGCATGCCGGTGAGCGTGCCGGTGCTGATCATCTGACCGGCCTTCATGCCGATGCCGGTCCGTGAAAGCTCGTTGGCGAGCCACGCGAGGGGCACCACCGGGTGGTCGATGGCGGCTGCGGCCGTGCCGGTGCGCCGCACCTTGCCGTTGCAGCTGAGCGTCACGACCTGGCCTGAGATGTCCTGCCTGCGCCAGTCCTCGATCGCCGGGCCGTGGACGATCGTGCCCGAGCCCGCGCCGTCGGCGAGGATGGCGGGCAAGGGCGGGAAGGCCGAATCGTGGATGAAGCGGCACTCCGCCATCTCGATGCCGGGATGCAGCGAGACGACCGCCTCGCCGACCTCCTCGACGGTGTATGGCTTGTCACGGACCGGCAGATCGGCCCCGAGCTTCGCCTGATACTCGACCTCGGGAATGGGGCTGGCGAGCTTCGCGCGCTCGAACGTCACCGGAGCGGGCTTGACGAGCGGGGCGAACACGCGGCCGTAGATCGGAGCCTCGGCACGCAGCTCCCTCTGCATTTGCTCCTTGAAGGCCGCGATCTTCCAGCCGGCGACTGGCCAGCCGAGCTCCTCCTCGACCAGGGCGGCGACGCGATAGGCGGTCGCCGGATCGGTTGGCACCAGCCGAGGATCGAGGCCGCTCTGCTGACGTCCGCTGCGCCGCAGCTCTGCCAGGAGCTTCGCGAGTTCCCGTTGCATGGCGATGTCCATTCGTGCTCTCTCCTCGCGGCTTCTCATGGAGGCATGACGATGCGTACTCAAGCCGAAAAGGGCGCCCTGTTCCGCGCGCTGCATGCGCGCCCCGGCATCATCCTGTTGCCCAACTCGTGGGATGCCGGGACGGCCAAGCTCTTGCAATCGCTGGGCTTCGAGGCCCTGGCGACGACCAGCCTCGGCATGTCCAACGCGCTGGGCCGCGTCGACGGCGACGGCTCGGTGGGTCGCGCCGAGCTGCTGGAGAATTGCCGGATCATCGCCCAGGCGACCGACCTGCCGGTCAACGCCGATCTCGAGAACGGCTATGCCGACGATCCGAAGGAAGCGGCGTCGATCCTGCGCGATGCCGCCGCGGTCGGCATCGCCGGCGGCTCGATCGAGGATTGGAGCGGCGAGCGCATCTACGATTTCAACCACGCGGTCGAGCGCGTGGCGGCCGGCGTGGAGGTGACGCGCTCGCTCGGCACGCCCTTCACGTTCACCGCGCGGGCGGAGAACCTGATACGCGGCCGCAATGATCTCGATGACACGATCAGGCGCCTGCAGGCCTTCGAGAAGGCGGGGGCCGACGTGCTCTACGCGCCCGGCCTGCGCGATGTCGCGACCATCAGGAAGGTCGTGGCCGAGATCGGCAAGCCACTCAACATGGTGATGAGCGCGGGCGATCCCGATCTCACGGTCGACCAGCTGGCTGCGGCCGGGGTCAAGCGCGTGAGCGTCGGCGGCGCGCTGTCGCGACTGGCGCTCGCCGCCTTCATGAAGGGCGCGCGGGAGATGAAAGCGGGCAGCTTCGCCTGGATGCGCGACACCCTGCCGACGCCGGAGCTCAAGAAGGTGTTCGGCGGCGGGTGAGGCGATTCCTCTCGTTGCGCAGGTATACCCCGCGGTGCCAGTCGGCGAGGACTTCATCCATGGTCGGCTTCATGTTATTCGAGTGCTGATAATCTGCATAAGAAGGCTGATATGAGTCGCAAGACGGGCGTCGGCGCCATCCCAAGGCCGGGCGAGGGCAAGCGCGGGCCGGAGGGGCATCTCGGCTATCTTGTGCGCCAGGCAAATGTCGCGGTGCGGGGAGCGATGGACAGGGCGCTGGCCGATATGGACGTGACGGTGCCGCAATTCGCCGTGCTCACCATGATCGCGGCCTATCCCGGCGTCTCCGGCGCCGACCTGGCGCGGCTCACCTTTCTGACGCCGCAGACCATCAACGTCATCGTGAGCAATCTGGAAAAGGCCGGCGCCATCGAGAGATCGGCGCATGCCGTGCACGGCCGCATCCTGCAGCTCTCGGCCACACCTGAAGGCCGCGCCCTGCTGAAACGCTGTCGCTCGCGGGTAAATGCGCTCGAGGACCGGATCGGCGCCCTGATCAGCCGCGACGAGGAACGCGTGGTCCGCCGCTGGCTCAGTGCCGTCGCCGAGACGCTGGGCAAGCAGCGGTGAGCCGTGACTCGCCTTTCATCCTCCTCCCCAGCTCCGCTGTCACCAAAGGCGGGGAGGTGCATGAGCTCGATGATGAATAGCTACGCCAGGATCTTCTTGCGCTCCGGGTCGACGGCGGCGCCGGCGATGCGGTGGGCGGTGTGGCGGCGGGTGAAGGCTTCGATCTCGTAATCGGCGTGAGCAGCCTCTTCGGCGGGGACGTAGCCGAAGGCGATGGCCTTGCCGATCGTGTGGCCCCAGCCGGCGGAGGAGGTGACGCCCAGGACCTTGCCGTCGCGACGGATCGCTTCGCCGCCGTAGAGCTGGATGTCCGAATCGACCAGCAGGGTGATCAGGCGGCGCTTCGGACCCGACGCGCGCGCCTTTTCGAGCGCGGCGCGGCCGATGAAGTCGGTGTTCTTCTTGAGGGCCACGGCGAAGCCCAGGCCGGCCTCGTAGGGCGTGTAATCGGGCGTGATGTCAGAGCCCCAGTAGAGGTAGCGCTTCTCGAGACGCAGCGAATCGATGGCACGGTAGCCGGCGTTGGCGACGCCGAAATCCTGCCCGGCGGCCCACAGCAGCTCGTAGACGTGGGCGGCGTATTCGGTCGGCAGGTGGAGCTCGTAGCCCAGCTCGCCCAGGTAGGTGACGCGCAGCGCCAGCACCGGGGCGTAGCCGATGCGCAGCTCACGCGCGCTCATGTAGGGGAAGGCCTGGTTGCTCACGTCGCCGTCGGCGACTCTCTCGAGGATATCGCGGGCGCGCGGTCCGGCGAGGTTGAGGGTGGCGCGCGCCGAGGTCAGCTCCTGCACGGTCACCGAGCCGTCGGTCGGCAGGTGCCGCTTGATCCAGCCCATGTCGCGCACGCCGAAGGCGCTGCCGGTCACCATGTAGAACCGGTTCTCGTCGAGCCGGGCGAAGGTGAGGTCGGCCTCGATGCCGCCGCGCTCGTTGCAGAGCTGGGTGTAGGTGAGCCCGCCAGGGGGCTTTTCGAGGTCGTTGGCGGCGAGGCGCTGCAGGGCAGCCAGCGCGCCGGGGCCGGCGATCTCGTACTTGGAGAACGAGCTCTGGTCGATCAGCACGGCGCGCTCGCGGGCGGCGCGGCATTCGTTGCCGACGGCGGCGAACCAGTTGGGCCGGCTCTCGAAGGACGGCTGGTCGATCGCCTCGCTGCCCGCCGGCGCGAACCAGTTCGGCCGCTCCCACCCGAAGCGCGAGCCGAACACGGCATTCTTCGCCTGCAGCAGCGGATAAAGCGGCGAGCGGCGGCCGCCGCGGGCACTGTGCAGCTCTTCGATGGGATAGTGGATCTGGTAGTAGCGCCAGTAGCTGTCGACGCTGCGCTCGGCGAGGTACTTGGCGCTCATGTGATGGCTGCCGAAGCGGCGCACGTCGAACGCCCACAGATCGAGGCCGGGCTCGCCCTCGACGATCCATTCGGCCATCGCCTTGCCGGCGCCGCCCGACGCCGCGATGCCCGAGGTGAAGCCGCAGGCGACGTAGAAATTGTCGCGCTCCGGCGCGAGACCCATGATCGGCTCGCCGTCGGGCGAGATCGGGATCGGCCCATTGATCACGGTGCGGATGCCGAGCTCGTTCAGGATCGGCAGGCGCTCGGCGGCCGGGAGCACGAACTGCTCCAGGCGATCCTGGTTGGGCTGCAGCAGCTCGCGGCCGAAGGCGAACGGCACGCCGCTGGCGCCGAAGGTCGGCGTGCCCTTCTCCCAGCCGCCGATCGCCAGCGCACCGGGCTCGGGCTTCAGGTAGAAGATGCGGTCGGGATCGCGCAGGGTCGGCAGACCCTTGGGGATGGCGTCGCTCTTCTCGGTGATCAGGTACTGGTGCTCGACGGCGCCGGCCGGCACCTGGACGCCTGCCATGCGGGCGACATCGCGCGCCCAGATGCCGGCGGCGTTGACCACGATCTCGCAGGCGATGCTGCCCTGGTCGGTCAGCACGCGGCTGATGCGCCGGCCGGTCGTCTCGAAGCCGGTGACCAGGACGTTCTCGACGATGCGCACGCCGCCCGAGCGGGCACCCTTCGCATAGGCCATCGTCAGGCTGGACGGCTCGACCGAGCCGTCGTTCGGCACGAACACGGCGCCGACGATGCCCTCGGGCGCGATCAGCGGGAACTTTTCCTGCGCTTCCTTGGGGCTGAGCGTATGGAGCTCGAAGTCGAAGCTCCTCGCCGTGGTCGCCATGCGCTTCAGCTCGCTCCAGCGCTCGGGCGATGAGGCGAGCCGCAGGCTGCCCACCGGCTTCCACTCGGTCGCCTGGCCGGTCTCGGCCTCGAGGCGGCCGTAGAGCTGGGCGCTGTATTGCATCAGGCGCGTCAGGTTGCGCTTGCTGCGGAGCTGGCCGACCAGGCCCGCGGCGTGCCAGGTCGAGCCGTGTGTCAGGCCGCTCTTCTCCAGCACGAGGACATCGCGCTGGCCGAGCTTGGCGAGGTGATAGGCGATCGAACAGCCCACCGCACCGCCGCCGATCACGACGATGCGAGCTTGGCTCGGAATGCTCACGTCCCAATCTCGCCGGATCGCAACTCGCCGAGGTACCAGTCGAGGAAATGCGCGACGTTGCGCTCGCGGACCAGCGAGAAGGGGCCGGGCACGTAAGCGCGCGAGCTGACGCCCTGCTGCTGGTCCTCGCAGATCGTCCAGTCCTGTCGGTTGGTGATGTCCCAGATCGGCAGCAGCCGGTCGATCGTGTAGTCGCGGCCCTCGACGGCGTTGGCGTCGACCAGCCAGTAGCCGCGCACATGCGTCTCGTCGGGTCCGATCGGGGTGATGCGCGATGCGGCGGCGTAGTCGCAATTGGTATGCTGCCAGAAGTTCGGGAACACGGTCGTCCGTAGCGTGCCGGAGTCCCATTCCTTGATGTCGCCCATCAGGCAGGACAGCGGCTTGCCGTCCAGGCTCTGGGTGACGAAGCCTTCCATGACCGGCGTGCGATGGCAGCGCCACGAGACGCCGGTCATGGTCGACATGGCGTCGCCCTCGTCGAGCCCGAGCGCGCGGAAGCGGGCGTTGGCACGGGCCACGATCGCGTCCATCGCCGGCTGCTGGCTGGGGTCGAGCATGGCGAGGTCGCGCTGCACGTCGTAGGCCGCCGTATTGTATTCCTTGTGGTTGGGCGGGCAGTGGTAGCACTCGCGATTGTTCTCGAACACGATCTTCCAGTTGGCCTTCACCACGTAATCGACCTGGTGGGCGATCTTGGCGCGCTCGATGGCGTGCGGCGCGAGCTTGCGGCGGATGGTGGCGAGGGCGGCCGAGAAATCGGGCGGCGACTCGGCCAGGGAAACGAACAGCAGGCCGGCGGCATTCTCGATCGCCACAGGACGCAGCGAGAGCGTGGCGCGGTCGACGCCGAACTCGCGCGAGGTGTCGAGCACCAGGCCGCCGTCGAGCTCGTAGGTCCAGCGGTGGTAGGGGCAGACGAAGCGATGGGCGTTGCCCTGCTCGGTCTTGCAGATGATCGAGCCCCGGTGCCGGCAAACATTGTGGAAGGCGCGGATCCCGCCCGTTCGATCGCGCACGACGATGATCGATTCGCCGCCGATCCTCCAGGTGAAGAAATCGCCCGGCTTCGGCACCTGGAGGGAATAGCCGGCGAACACCCAGTGCCGGTGAAAAATTCGTGCCAAGTCGGCATCGAAAACGTCAGGACCGACGTAAAAATCGCGGGCCAGGGGACCGCCGGGCCGATGCTCGGCGACCAGTCGAGCCATCTCCGCCGTCAGGGGGTATCGCGCCTTGAGCGGCGTGCCATCCATTTTCGTCTCCTTTTGCCGGCAAACTACCACGCCGTGCTTGCCGGTCCCCAGTCCCATGTTAAGGTTTTGTTAATCGCTGCAATGAAACGATCATAGAGTGCGTGTAGCGATGACGGTCGAGGGTGATCGAAGCAGGGGGATCAACATGAGAATTATCGCAACCATGCGGCGGGCTGTCCTGCTGGGCGGCGCGGCGCTGGCCGGCTTGGCGCTCAGCACAGGTGCGGCGCTGGCGCAGAAGACAAAGCTGACGGTGTATACGGCGATCGAGAACGAGCAGCTCGACCCGTTCAAGAAGGCCTTCGAGGCCGACAATCCCACCATCGAGATCGCCTGGGTGCGCGATTCGACCGGCGTCATGACGGCAAAGCTGATCGCCGAGAAGGATAATCCGCGGGCCGACGTGGTATGGGGCTTGGCGGCCTCCAGCCTCGGGCTGATGGCGGGCATGGGCATGGTGGAGCCCTATACCCCGGCCGGTGCCGACAAGCTGAAGCCGATGTTCCGCAGCGGCAAGACCCCGGACACCTGGGTCGGCATGGACGCTTATCTAGCCGTGGTGTGCTTCAACACTGCCGAGGGTGAGAAGAACAAGAAAGCCAAGCCCACGAGCTGGGCCGATCTCACCAAGCCCGAATACAAGGATTCGATCGTGATGCCGAACCCGGCCTCGTCGGGCACGGGCTATCTCACGGTCGCCGGCTGGCTCACCATCATGGGTGAGGAAGCCGGCTGGAAGTTCATGGACGCCCTGCATCAGAACGTGGCGCAGTATCTGCACTCGGGCTCTGCGCCGTGCGTACAGGCTGCGAAAGGCGAGCGTCTGATGGGCATCGGCTTCGACATGCGTGGCGCCTCGGAGAAGACCAAGGGCGCGCCGATCGATCTCGTGGTGCCGAAGGAAGGCCTGGGCTGGGAGATGGAAGCCACTTCGATCATCAAGGGCACCAAGAATCTCGAGGCGGCCAAGAAGCTTGCCGACTGGGCGGTGACCAAGAAGGCCAACGAGCTCTACGGCAAGTACTACGCCATCGTCGCCGATCCCAACGTCAAGTCGATGCCGCAGAACTACCCGGCCGACGGCGAGAAGCTGATGGCCAAGGTCGACGTCGACTGGATGGCCAAGAATCGTGACCGGATCCTGGCCGAATGGACCAAGCGCTACGACGGCAAGTCGGCTCCGAAGGCGAAGTGAGGTGATGGTGAGCCCTCGATCTCGCCTCCCCCGTCATCGGGGGAGGTGGCCCGCAGGGCCGGAGGGGGAATGCCGCAGTCGGGCTTTCTCCAAGTCCGACGTCGGAACTTCAGAGATCTCGCCTGGGGCTTTCCCCCTCCGCCCCCTAACAGGGGCACCTCCCCCGATTACGGGGAACGCTCACGAACGCCGTGCCTCAAGATGACGGCCGGCGCCTATCTCGAAGTCCGCAATCTCTTCAAACGCTACGGCGACTTCACGGCGCTGAACGACATCTCGCTCGACATCGCCGAGGGAGAGTTCGTCTGCTTCCTGGGGCCGTCGGGCTGCGGCAAGACCACGCTGCTGCGCGCCATCGCCGGGCTCGACCCGCAGAGCTCGGGCACGATCCATCAGAAGGGCCGGGACATCTCGGCGCTGCCGCCGGCGCAGCGCGATTTCGGCATCGTCTTCCAGTCCTACGCGCTGTTTCCAAACCTGACGGTCGCCGACAATGTCGGCTACGGGCTGGTAAGCCGGCGCATGGGGCGCGCCGCCATCTCCCGGCGCGTGGACGAGCTGTTGGCGCTGGTCGGTTTGCCCGACTCCGCGCCCAAGTACCCGGCGCAGCTTTCGGGCGGCCAGCAGCAGCGCGTGGCGCTGGCGCGCGCGCTCGCGACCTCGCCCGGCCTGCTGCTGCTCGACGAGCCCTTGTCGGCGCTCGACGCCAGGGTGCGGCTGCGCCTGCGCCACGAGATCAAGGCGCTGCAGCGCACGCTCGGCGTCACGACCATCATGGTGACGCACGACCAGGAGGAAGCCCTCACCATGGCCGACCGGATCGTGGTGATGAGCGCCGGGTGCCTCGAACAGGTCGGCACGCCGCAGGAGATCTACCGCGCGCCTGCGACCGCCTTCGTGGCCGACTTCGTGGGCTCGATGAACTTCCTCGACGGCACGCTCGCAGCCCCCGGCAAGGTCAAGGTGAACGGTCACGACTTCGCTTGCCCGGCGCACGATGGTTTGGCGCCCGGCGCGTCGGTGCGGCTCTGCATCCGGCCGGAGGATGTCCGGGTGCGCGACCTGCCGGCCGATGCGGTCAATCGTATCACCGTCGAGGTCGGTGAGCTCGATTTCGTCGGCTCCTTCTGCCGCGCCACCCTGGCCCTGCGCGCGACCGGGAAAGTGAGCCTGGTGGCCGATTTCTCCGCCAACCTGATCCGCGATCTCGGCGTCGCACGCGGCACCACGCTCGACATCGCCCTGCCGCCCGACCGTCTGCGGGTGTTCGCGGCGTGACCATCGCCGCGGCTGCGCCGGCTGCACGCCTGCGATCGCGCGTCAGGCTGTCGCGCGACGACATGGTGATGCGCAGCGGCGTCGTGCTGCTGGCGGGCGTGCTGCTGGTGATCGTCGGCCTGCCGCTATGGGCGCTGCTCGCCAAGGGCTTCGAGGACAAGGAAGGCCATTTCGTCGGCCTCGCCAACTACGTTTCGTACTTCTCGACGCCGGCGCTGTTCGATTCGGCGCTGAACTCGCTTCACATCGCGGCGGTCACGACGTTGCTCGTGGTGCCGCTGGCCTTCGTCTACGCCTATGCGCTCACCCGCACGGTGATGCCGGTGCGCTGGCTGTTCCAGGGCATCTCGCTGATCCCGATCTTCGCGCCCTCGCTGCTGCCCGGCCTGGCGCTGATCTACCTGTTCGGCAACCAGGGCTTCTTCAAGGGCGTGCTGGGCGGGCCGATCTACGGCTTCCAGGGCATGCTGATCGCCCAGGTGTTCTACTGCTTCCCGCACGCCACCTTGATCCTGGTGACGGCGCTCGCGACCGCCGATGCCCGCCTCTACGAGGCCGCCGACGTGCTGGGCGCCTCCAAGCTCCGCGTCTTCTTCACGGTCACCTTGCCCGGCGCCAAGTACGGGCTGATCAGTGCCGCGCTGGTCGTGTTCACCATGGTGATGACCGATTTCGGCATCGCCAAGGTGATCGCCGGCAATTTCAACGTGCTCGCGACCGACGTCTACAAGCAGGTGATCGGCCAGCAGAACTTCTCGATGGGCGCCGTGGTCGGCATGGTGCTGCTGGCGCCGGCGGCGCTGGCCTTCGTCGTCGACCGGATGGTGCAGAAGAAGCAGGTTGCGATGCTGACGGCACGCGCCGTGCCGCTGATCCCCAAGCCCAGGGTGGGGCGCGATCTCCTCTTCACCGCCTACTGCACGGTGATCGCGATCGGCATCCTGGTGATCCTCGGCATGTCGGCCTGGGGCTCGCTGATCAAGTACTGGCCGTACAATCTCAGCCTGACCTGGGCCAACTACGAGTTCTCCAACTTCGACGCCAACGGCTGGATGTCCTATTTCAATTCAGTCGAGATGGCGGTGCTGGCGGCGATCCTGGGCACCACCCTGATGTTCGTCGGTGCCTGGCTGAACGAGCGCACGCGCGACTTCTTCATCATGCGCGGCATCGTGCAGTTCCTCGCCTTCCTGCCCATGGCGGTGCCCGGCCTGGTGCTGGGCCTGGGCTACATCTTCTTCTTCAACGCGCCCAACAACCCGCTCAACTTCCTCTATGCCACCATGGGGATCCTGGTGATCAACTGCGTGGCGCATTTCTACACGGTCGGCCATCTCACGGCCTCGACGGCGCTGAAGCAGATCGATCCCGAGTTCGAATCGGTCTCGGCCTCGCTGAAAGTGCCGGTGTGGCGCACCTTCGGCCGCGTCACCGCGCCGATCTGCCTGCCCGCCATCCTCGACATCGCGATCTACCTGTTCGTCAATGCCATGACCACGGTGTCTTCGGTGATCTTCCTCTACGCCCCCGACACCAAGCTCGCCTCGGTCGCGGCAGTGAACATCGAGGAGGCAGGCACCACCGCGGCTGCGGCGGCTCTCTGCATCGTGATCGTCATCACCTCGGCCGCGGTCAAGACATTGCACGTGCTGGCCGACCGATTTCTCTTGGACCGCCTGCAGGCCTGGCGGCGGCGCTGACGAAGAGGGTGGCGGGCGTGCCATAAGTCCCAGCTCGACCGAGCCGTGGCATCGACTGGAACGAGGATGCCGTGAAGCGATTTCGCCCCGATCGCCCTTACTTTCTCAAGCCTCTCATTCGGGCATCGCTGATGTCGAGTACTTCCTCGATGATCTTCGCGCCCGCCTTGCTTGCGCGGAGGCTTTTAGGGAGGGTGATCGAAGCGGCCGAGCGGTCAAGGCCTTGCAGCATTCGATCGATGCAGTCGTCCGCCTCCGAAGCCCGCAAGCCGGCGATTCTGGCCAGCGACTGGAAATCGCTGCGGCGAAGTCTGTCGTCCTTGCCGTTGAGCTTGAGTGCAAGTCGATCGTGCTTGAGCTGCGGGAAGACCCGCGTCGTCACGGCATCGTAAAGCGGCGCCATGCGGACATTGCGGAATTGCCTGTCCTCAGGCGCGGCGATCTTGAGCAACGCCAGGTTCTTGAGGTGCATGTCGCCGTCGGCGATCAGCCAGGCGAGCACGGCACGCCTGATGATGATCATCATGTCCTCGTCGGGGGCCGTCGACAGGGGACGAACGGCGCGGGCGACGCGCTCCATCGTACCGTCGTACTTGGCCGAAGGCGGCTGATCGAGCACCGAGCAAAGATCATCGAGGGCGAGCTTTCGCGTGTCGTTGTCGCCCGCGCGGATGTCGAAGCGCTCGACCAGCAGTGCCGGCGGCATGCCATCCGGCATGGCGACAAGCGCCGTCGCCGGCACGTCCAGGCCGGCGGCGCGGCCAAGCGCCATGGCTACCCATTCGACGACCGGCAAGGCCTCGTAGCCGCCCGTGCCTGCAGGCTTGAGAATGTGGGTGAAGGGCTTTCCCGTGGCGGCCGACAGCGCGCCGTTCAGGTCGAGATACATCGGCGCCTTGATCTGCACGCCCGAGAGCCGCGGCGTGTCGGCGCGTTCGTAGATCCGGGCGAGATTGCGCTCGAAGCTCTCTTCGAGGTGATCGCGACCCGGCCCCTCGTACCGGCCGGTAAAGACTCCGTCCTTGGTGTGCTGACTGAGCCGAGCCGCCAGAGCATCCTGCGGTTGGACCGCGAGCTCGGCTGCGCTTGCGACGATCGTAATGTTGGACATGTAGCGCTTGCCCGAGCGGAGTTGTGCGCGTTCGTCTTTGTTCTTCAGGACCTGTTCCAGCCAGCCTTCCGGCAGCAGCGAGGATATGAAAGGCGGTAACCTGCCGGGTGTGGTTTGACGGATGAGTTGCGGGCCGCCCTCGACCGGCTTCCATCGCCATTCGAAGCCATCATGGATCAAGTGCCCCAGGGGTGTGCCGTGCCACGCGGTGATCAGGTCCAGAGCCGCCTCGTTCCTCACGGACACGGCGGTCGGCCGGTGCAGGAGATAGCGCTCCGCGAGTTGCCCCTCGCGAACCCAGTCGTTGGCACGCGCCAGGTTCCAGGCGGCATCCGCCGCCTTGGGCGCACTGCCATATTCCTCCATCAGGCGCTGTGCTATCGCCGCGCGCATCCCATCGTCGATCGAGGCGGCATGCTCGCTGCGCATCCGGAATGCCTCCAGGAAGCGCTGGCGGATCGACGACACTGCGATCCGGAACTCGCCCATGCCGTCGTCGACGATCGCCTCACTGACCGACGGCTGCGGGGGGGCCTGGTTCTGGATGATCTCGAGCGCCCGGATCCGCGTCCGTTGCTTGCGGCGGGCGCTCAGGAACAATCGCCCATCGCGCGACGGTGCGAGCAAGGTGGCGCTCGCCGCCGACAAGTACGCTCTCGGGTAGAGGTATTTGGCGATGCGGACGGCGTGCCGGAGCACGGTGGCGTCGATGTCGTCGTCCGCATCGACATAGATGCCGCGCATGAGCTGGACGAGCTTGCCCGCTGCGGCTTGGTAGTAGCCGCGACCTTTGTCGAGCGTCTCACCGACCAGATGGAGGGTCATGACTTTCCCGTACGTCGGGTACGGGAAAGTAAGGCTTCGCGGGCCAGGATTCAACCAATTTATGACTTTTCCATACTTCAAGTACGCGAAAGTCATAAATGAGAGTCGGCTTATTTCATCGCTGGCGGGCCGTTTTTCGGTGCCTCGCTACAGCACCGGCCGCTTGTCGCGCCACGGCGTTGCCCGCTCGTAGGCAGAGCCCACCTTGAGCACCGTCGCGTCGTCGAAGGCGCGGCCGGCGAGCTGGAAAGCGAACGGATGGCCGTCGGCGCCGAAGCCGCAGCACACGGTAAGCGCCGGCTGCCCGGTGATGTTGAACGGGTTGGGTAGCGACGGCTTGCCGTAGAACAGGAACATCGGCGGGTTGTCGAATTTCTCCGGCGGCCCCCAGTGGTTGGCCGTCATGACGAGATCGTAGCCGCGCATCGCCGTCTCTGTGTCGAGCATCAGCTTGCGGCGGAAGCGCGTGGCGTTGACGTACTGCTCGGCCGTGATGAAGGCGCCGAGCTGGACGCGCCGGCGCGTCGTGTAGCCGAACTTCATCGGCTCGCGGTCGACATCGCGGCGATAGATCGAATGGGTCTCCGACGAGATGATGAAGCGGGCGCAGGCCTGGTAGTCGAGCAGGGGCGGCAGGGTGATCTCGTCGACGGTACAGCCCAGTCCGCGCAGCACCTCCGCGGCCGCATCGATGCCGCGCACCATGTCGGCGCTGGCGCCGTTCTCGTGGGCATACCAGTGCTTCACCAAGCCGATGCGGGTGCCAGCGATCGGCTGCGCCAGCCGCTCGCTGTAGACGACCGGATCGGTGCGCGCCGAGGCTGGATCGAGCGGGTCGTGGCCGGCCAGCACGTCGAGCATCAGGGCGCAGTCCTCGGCGGTCCACGCCATAGGCCCCACCGTGTCGAAGCTCGGCGCCAGCGGAAACACGCCGCGCCGGCTCAACAGCCCGTAGGTCGGCTTGAGCCCGGAGATGGCGCACCAGCCGGCGGGATTGCGGATCGAGCCGCTGGTGTCGGATCCCATGGCGCCGGCGCAGAAGCCGGCAGAGACAGCGGCGCCCGAACCGCTCGACGAGCCGCCGGGCTGGCGGTCCGGCATCCACGGATTACGTGCCGGCGGGAAGGGCTGGTCGGGCGTCGCCGCCCCGGTGGCGAACTCGTGGGTCGCCAGCTTGCCCATGATGACGGCGCCGGCGGCGCGCAGCCGGGCCACTGTCTCGGCATCGACCGTCGGCACGTGATCGACCTTGAGATGCGACTGTCCGGCGGTGCGCACTCCGGCGGTCTCGTAGATGTCCTTGATGCCGATCGGGATGCCGTGCAGCGACCCGCGCCGATGGCCCCGTCCGATCTCGCGATCGGCCTGCAGCGCCGCCGCGCGCGCCTGATCCGCCGTCAGCGTGACGAAGGCGTTGAGCTTGCCGTCGTGCTGCTCGACGCGCGCAAGACAGGCCTCCAGAAGATCGATTGCCTTCAGCGACCCCTGAGCGAGCCGTGCGCTGGCCTCCGCGATGGTGAGAAACGCGAGCTCGCTCATCGCTTCGCTCCCGGCAATGGCGCGAAGATGTGCGCCGCCTCGGCCTCCCACGCCCAGTCCTGCGGGATGTGGTCGGCGAGCTTCATCATGCCGAGGTAGCCCTTGTGCAACTCGACGATGTCCTCCTCGGTGAGCGTGAGGCCGGTCCGGCCGGCCCACACGCGGAACTCATCGAGGGAGATCTCTGACTTGGTGCTCACTCAGGCCGCCTTCTTCACCATGGTTTCGATTTCGCTCAGTCGCGGGCCGACGCGTTCGGGGCGCTGGCTGCCGAGATTGACCAGCAGGCGGTCGACGCCCAGCTCGGCGTAGGCCGGTACCGCATCCGCCGTCATGGCGAGCGGCGGCGTCACGATGATCTGGAAATCCTTGCCGCGCTTCTTTCCGGCTTTGGCGAAGGCGGCGTCGAGCCGGCCCAGCATCTCCTTGGTGCGCGCCGGATCGAGGTTGAAGCCGTACCAGCCGGCGCCGAACTTCACGGCGCGCTGGAAGGCCGCCTCGGCGTAGCCGCCGACGATGATCGGCACGTGCGGCTTCTGGATCGGCTTGGGGTCGAGCCGCATGGTCTGGAACTCGACCCACTTGCCGGAGAAATCGACCACCGGCTCGGTCCACAGCCGGCGCATCACCTCGAGGAACTCGTCGCAGCGCTTGCCGCGATCCTCCCAGCGATAGCCGCAGGCTTCGACCTCCTCCTTGTTCCAGCCGACGCCGATGCCGAAATCGATGCGCCCGTCGCTCAGCCAGTCCAAGGTGCACATCTCCTTGGCCGTGTAGATCGGGTTGCGCTGCGGCACGAGGGCGACCCCGGTGCCCAGCCGCACCTTGGTCGTCGCCGCGGCCAGGAAGCCGAAGGTCGCCGTGACATCCAGCATGCCGCCGCCCTCCGGCACGGGGATGCGGCCGTCCTTCGAGCCGGGATAGCCGTAGGTGTTCTTGTCGAACAGGGCGACATGCTCGCCCATCCAGATCGATTCCAGGCCCATGTCTTCGGCGCGGCGGCCGAAATCGCGGATCATCTGCGGGGTCGCCTGCGGCGACATGAAGGTGGAGAAGACGCCGATCTTCATGGTCGTTTCCTTTCGTCACAGGACCTCATCCTGCGCGCAGGAAACGAGCTTGGGCAATATCCCAGGTCAGATCACTGTGCGGTTTCCACCTTCTCGACATTCATCAGATAGCCGGCGCCGCGGATCGTGTGAATCTGCACGGTGGCGCCGGCGTCGGCCAGCAGCTTGCGCAGGCGATGGACATAGACCTCGATGGCATTGGACGTCACGCCCTGCGAGGCGCCGAACACCTGGCCGCGCAGCACCTCGTGCGAGACCAGCCGGCCGTTGCGCTTCATCAGCACCTCGAGCAGGTCGGCCTCGCGCGCCGGCACCATCAACGGCTTGCCGTCGACGGTGGTCTGGCGGCCCATCACCTCGAGCGCCACGTTGCCGAGCTTCAGGACCTGGCCCGCGTCGGCGGGCGCGCGGCGCAGCAGCGACTGCAGGCGGGCGATCAGCTCCTCGGTGGCGAACGGCTTGATCAGGTAGTCGCTGGCTCCCTTGTCGAGCCCCTTGACGCGATCGCCGATGCCGCTGCGCGCCGTCAGGATCAGCACCGGCGTGTTGTCGCGCCGCTTGCGCATCTGGTCGAGCAGGGTGAGCCCGTCGGCGTCAGGCAGGCCGAGATCGAGCACCATCGCTGCATAATGCATGGCCCTGAGCGAGGCCTCGGCATCGGCGACGGTGCGCACCGCGTCGACCTCCATCCCCGCGCGAGTCAGCGCCTTGGTGAGCAGGGCGACCAGATCGCCATTATCCTCCACCACGAGTATCCGCATGTGCCGTATCCTCCGGTCCGGAACCCCGGATGCGGGTATAGTGCCGGCAACCTGTCATCATCCTGTCGCGAGGCCAATATGAAGCAGCTCCGTATCCCGGCCGTCTACATGCGGGGCGGGACCAGCAAGGGCGTGTTCTTTCTCGCCCAGGACCTGCCGGCCGATCCGCAGGAGCGCGACAGGCTCCTGATGCGTGTGATCGGCAGCCCGGACCGCTACGGCAAGCACACCGACGGCATGGGCGGCGCCACCTCGAGCACCAGCAAGGTCGTCATCCTGGCGAAATCGACGCGGCCGGATTGTGATGTCGACTACCTGTTCGGCCAGGTCGCGATCGACCGGCCGCTGGTCGACTGGTCGGGCAATTGCGGCAATCTCAGCGCCGCCGTCGGCCCGTTTGCGCTCAGCATGGGCCTGCTCGACGGACCGGCCGATGGCGAGGCCGTCGTGCGCATCTGGCAGGCCAACATCGCCAAGAAGATCATCGCCCATGTGCCGATGCAGGGCGGCGAGGTGCAGGAGCTGGGTGGCTTCGAGCTCGATGGCGTGGCGTTTCCGGCGGCCGAGGTGAAGCTCGAGTTCCTCGACCCGGCCGATGACAGCGAGAGCGAGGGCAGCAATTCCGGCAACGGTGCGACGTTCCCGACCGGCAATCATATCGATGTGCTCGACGTGCCCGGCGTCGGCAGGATCGAGGCGACGCTGATCAATGCCGGCAATCCCACCGTGTTCGTCGACGCCGCGAGCCTCGGCCTCGAGGGCACCGAGCTGCAGGGCGACGTCAACGGCGACAAGGCGCTGCTCGGCCGCGTCGAGGCGGTGCGCGCGCTCGCCACGGTGATGATGGGCGACGCCACCACGCCCGAGGAGGCGACGGCAAAGCGGCCGCATACGCCCAAGCTCTCCTATGTCGCCCGGCCCGCCGGTTACACCGCCTCGGACGGGCGCGCTGTGATCTCGGAGTCGATCGACCTGCTGGCCCGCATCTTCTCGATGGGCGTCCTGCATCACGCCATGACCGGGACCGGCGCGGTGGCCATCGCCGCAGCGGCGGCGATCCCGGGCACGATCGTGCATCGCGTGGCACCGGCAGGGGCCGACGGCCGTGTGCGCTTCGGCCATCCCTCCGGGACGCTCAAGGTTGGCGCCGAGGTGCGCCAGGAAGGCCTGCACTGGCGGGTCGGCAAGGTGATGATGAGCCGCTCGGCACGCCGCCTGATGGAAGGCTGGGTGCGCGTGCCGGCGAGCTAGATGTTCGTCTCGAGTGGAACAGGAAGATGGAAGGGATCGTGATCTCATGGCATCGATGGTCGTTCCTTGATGCTGACGGCAGGCAAGGCAGGTAGCATTAAGCGATTGCAGGGGACACGCCGAGCGGTCGCGCGTGACCGCCAAGCGCCACACCGGCGAGCGGAGAGGAAAACAATGGATCGATTGGCAGCCGTTCTTGGCTTGCTGCTGGCGCTGTTCGCATTGCCGCTGGCCGCCGCAGATTATCCCGCACCGCGCAGCGGGGAATGGATCGCGAAGGACTTCAAATTCCACACCGGCGAGGTCATGCCCGAGCTCAGGCTTGCCTACACGACGGTGGGCGAGCGCACGGGCCAGCCCGTGCTGGTGCTGCACGGCACCACCGGGTCGGCAGCAAGCATGCTGACGCCGGCCTTCGCCGGCGAGCTCTTCGGGCCCGGCCAGCCGCTCGATGCGCAGAAATACTTCGTCATCATTCCCGACGGCGTCGGCCATGGAAAATCGTCCAAGCCGTCGGACGGGCTCAAGGCCAAGTTTCCGAGATACAATTACGCCGACATGGTGGATGCGCAGCACCGGCTGCTCACCGAAGGGCTCGGCGTGTCGCATGTCCGCCTGGTGATCGGCAACTCGATGGGTGGCATGCACACCTGGCTGTGGGGCGTGAAATATCCCGATTTCATGGACGCCCTGGCGCCGATGGCGGCGCAGCCCACGAGCATGTCGAGCCGCAACTGGATGATGCGGCGGCTGATCATCGATTCGATCCGCAACGATCCCGACTGGAAGGACGGCAATTACACCACGCAGCCACGCTCGGCCAAGGTCGCGTCCGTGTTCTTCGCCATTGGCACCAGCGGCGGCAACATCGCTTTGCAGAAGATGGCGCCGACGCGCGAGGCAGCCGACAAGCTCCTGGACCAGCGGCTCGCCGCACCGTTCACCGCCGACGCCAACGACACGCTCTACCAATGGGAATCGTCAGGCGACTACGACCCGTCGGCCGATCTGGGGCGCATCAAGGCGCGCCTGCTCGCCATCAACGCCGCCGACGACGAGCGCAATCCGCCGGAGACCGGCCTGATGGAGGCGGCGATGAAGCAGGTCGCGGACGGTCGCCTCTATCTCATCCCCGCCAGCGCCGACACGCGGGGCCACGGCACCACCGGCATGGCCAGGTTCTACAAGGAACCGCTCGCCGAGTTGATGCAAAGCACGCCGGCGATGCGCTGAGAGGCGAGGGGCAGGAGCGACTCATCCAGAGGGTTCTGCCCGAGCCGCCGTCCGCGAGCTGCAACGGGTCGAGACCGTGCCGGGACCAGAACAGGTGAAGTCATGCAGGATGTCGTGATCATTGGTGGCGGCGTCATGGGCTCGTCGACCGCCTGGCATCTGGCGACGGATCCAAATTTCGACGGCAAGGTGGTCGTCATCGAGCGCGATCCGACCTATGCGCGCGCCTCGTCGGCCTTGTCGGCGAGCTCGATCCGTCAGCAGTTCTCGACGCCGCTCAATATCCACCTGTCGCGCCACGGCCTGTCGGTGCTGCGGCGCGCGCCGGAGCTGCTCGGTGTCGATCTCGGCCTGAAGGAGCCGGGCTACCTGTTTCTCGGCAGCGTGGCGGGCGAGGCGGTGCTGCGCGCCAATCACGCCATCCAGAAGGGCGAGGGTTGCGCCGTTGAGCTGCTCGATGCCGGTGCGCTCAGCCAGCGCTTTCCCTGGATGTCGACCGGGGGCGTGACCCTGGCCTCGCATGGTGTCGCCAACGAGGGCTGGTTCGACGGGCCGGCGCTGATGCAGGCGTTTCGTCGCAAGGCGCGCGAGGCCGAGGTCACCTACATCGCCGACGAGGTCGTGGGCCTGGCGCCCGATGCCGTCACCTTGCGCGACGGCGGCCGGCTTGGCGCGAGCACCATCGTGCTGGCGGCCGGGCCGTGGTCGGGTGCGGTCGCGGCGCTGGCTGAGATCGCGCTGCCGGTCGAGCCGCGGCGGCGTTCGGTGTTCGTGTTCGACGTGCGCCAGCCGCCGGGGCTGACGCCGCTCACCATCGATCCGTCGGGCACCTGGTTCCGTCCCGAAGGCCGCTTCTACATCAGCGGCACGACGCCTGCCGAGGGCAACGATCCGGGGGGCGCGCCACTGGAGGTCCAGCACCAGGAATGGGACGACATGGTGTGGCCGGTTCTGGCCAGCCGCGTTCCAGCCTTCGAGGCGGCCAAGGTGGTGAACAGCTGGGCAGGCTACTACGAGTACAACACTTTCGATCAGAACGGCATCGTCGGCCGCCATCCGGAGATCGAGAACCTGATCTTTGCCACCGGCTTTTCCGGCCACGGCATCCAGCAGTCACCGGCGGTCGGGCGCGCGGTTGCCGAGCTGATCGTGCATGGCAGCTATCGCACGCTCGACCTCACGCCGTTCGGCTATGATCGCTTTGCCGCCGGACGCCCCATCGTCGAGCTGAATGTGGTGTAGCCGCGTTCAGGAGAAGGTGTCGTGGTCCGGGTCGTAGCGCAGGCCGTCGAAGATGCCGCTCTGGGTGAGCATCGCGATCTCCCGCCTGAGGGTGGCGATACGGTCCTTGTACTCCTCGGCGCCGATTTCCAGCAGCGCCGCCAGCGGATCGCCACTTTGCAGCGCCAGGCGCACCGTACCGGAGCCGGCGCGGCCCTGGTGATGAATGTCGGCGACCATCAGGCAGATCTCGGGGCGGGCGCCGACCAGGAAGGGATACCATCCCGCATAGGTCCTCATCTTGGCTCGGAAATGGTCGATCCCGACCTTGATCTGAACATCGCGGTGCTTGGGATCGTTCTGCGACCAGTGGATGAGGCGGGCGGCCTGGATCACCTCGGTATCCTCGACTGAGCTTAGCGTCGGGTTGAAGTAGGCCATCAACCCCTCGGTCGACGTGTCGCTTTCGAGTTGCTGCGGTCCGTTCGGGCCGATCTTGCAGATCCGACCGTTGACCAGGCCGAGATCGGGGAAGTACTCGCCCGCCTGCTCCAGGCCGAGCAGTGCGCGCACGAAGACGACGAAGTCGCCCTTCGCCACGTGGGCGGCATATTGCAGGAAGGAAAAGGTGAAACGGGCTCGATCGTAGGTGTTCAGCGTGTGATAGAAGCCGCCCTCTGCCATCGCCGTTGGATGGATGAAATCGGCCCAGATGCCGAAGGTCGGGCGAAAGTCGGCCCGCTTGTAGCGCTGGGCATCGCTGCCCTCGGTGTTCATCAGACCCTTGTTCCCCTGGTAGGGGACGCGTCTGCCGATGAAGAACTGCGGCCCGTCGTCGACCTGGCCGAAATACTTGTTTCCCTGCTGAAGCGAAAACGAAACGACCTTCATGGCGTCTCTCCTCCTGCGGGCATGCCGGCAAGGGGCATTGCGCTACCAACGGTAGAGGTGAAGTGTGGCGTCTTCAGGGTCAACTCACAGCTTGCTTCCGATGCTCGTGTGCTAAAGTCCGTCGGTCATCCAGGAGTATCCAACCGTGCCCGATCAAGCTCTGGTCAATTCGGATCTGCAATCCGCGCTCGCCGAGGCCCGCCAAGTCTACACCGCGCGCAACCAGAAAAGCCTGGCGCGCCATCACGAATCCTGCGAGGCGATGCCGGGCGGCAACACGCGCACGACGCTGCACAATTCGCCGTTTCCGCTCACCGTGGCGCGCGGCGAGGGCTGCCGGCTGTGGGACGTCGACGGGCACGAGTACATCGACGTGCTGGGCGAGTACACGGCGGGCATCTACGGCCATTCCCATCCGGTGATCCGCGCCGCCATCGATCGCGCGCTCGATCACGGCTGGAACTACGGCGGGCGCAACGCCAACGAGGCCAAGCTCGCCAAGCTGGTCGCCGACCGCATGCCGTCGATCGACCTGGTGCGCTTCACCAACTCGGGCACCGAAGGCAACGTGATGGCACTGGCCGGTGCCCGCGTGTTCGCGCAGCGCAATGGCCGCAAGAGCGCGACCAAGGTCATGGTGTTTCACGGCGGCTACCACGGTGGCGTGCTCTACTTCGTGAGCGGCGGCAGCCCGGTGAACATGCCGTACGAGTACGTCGTGGCGCCCTACAACGACGTCGAGGGCACTCGCGCCCTGCTGGCCAAGCACGGCGAGGAGCTGTTCGCCGTCCTGCTCGAGCCGATGCAGGGCAGCCACGGCTGCCTGCCGGGCGACCTCGCGTTCCTGCAGATGGTGCGGGCGGAGACCAAGGCCCGCGGCATCACCATGATCTTCGACGAGGTCATGACCTCGCGCCTCTCGCCGGGCGGGCTGCAGGAGAAGACGGGCGTCATTCCCGACATGACGACCTTAGGCAAGTACATCGGCGGCGGCATGTCGTTCGGCGCTTTCGGCGGCCGGCGCGACATCATGGAGCTGTTCGACCCGACCAAGCCGGACCATCTGCCGCACGCCGGCACCTTCAACAACAACGCTCTCACCATGGCGGCCGGCGCGGCGGGCTACGGCGAGGTCTACACGCCGGCGGCGGCGAAGGAGCTGAACGAGCGCGGCGAGCGCATCCGCCAGCGCCTGAACGAGATCTGCAAGCGGGAGGGGGTGGCGTTCCAGTTCTCCGGCATCGGCTCGATGATGACGGCGCACGCCACGACACGGCCGATCCGCACCGCGGCCGACATCGCGACAAGCAACCAGGACGCCAAGGAGCTGTTCTTCTTCGACATGCTGGCGGCCGGCATCTGGATCGCGCGGCGCGGCTTCGTCGCCCTCAACATCATGATCGGCGAGGCCGAGGCCGAGCGCTTCATCGCCGCCGTCGAGGAGTTCGTCGTTGCCCGCAAGGCGTTGCTGAAACCATGACGGATTTTCCCCAGCCCGTGGCCGGCACGGTGGTGCCGCGCTTCGGCGATGTCGCGACCTTCATGCGCCTGCCGCTGTTCCGCGATCCGGCCGAGGTCGAGATCGGTATCGTCGGCGTGCCGTGGGATGGCGGGACGACCAATCGGCCGGGTGCGCGCCACGGTCCGCGCCAGATGCGCGATCTCTCGACCATGATGCGGCGCGTTCACCACGTGACGCGCGTGGCGCCCTACGAGCTCGCGCGCTGCGGCGATCTCGGCGATGCCCCGGTCAACCCGGCAAGCCTCGACGATTCGCTCGAGCGCATCGGCAAGTTCTTCGCCAAGATTCATGCGGCCGGGACGGTACCTCTGTCGGCCGGTGGCGATCACTTGGTCACGCTGCCCATCATGCGCGGCATCGCCACAGGGCAGGCGCCGCTCGGCATGGTGCATTTCGACGCCCACAGCGACACCTGGGACACCTATTTCGGCGGCTACAAATACACCCACGGCACGCCGTTCCGCCGCGCCGTCGAGGAGGGACTGCTCGACCCCAAGCGCACGGTGCAGATCGGCATCCGCGGCTCGCTCTACAAGCGCGACGACAACGACTGGGCGGTCGAGCAGGGCATGCGGGTCATCACCATCGAGGAGTATTTCGACCTCGGTGTCGAAAAGGTGATCGCCGAGGCGCGCCGCGTCGTGGGCAGCGGTCCGACCTACGTGAGCTTCGACGTCGACGGCCTCGATCCTGCCTACGCGCCGGGCACCGGCACACCGGAGATCGGCGGCTATACCCCGCACGAGGCGCAGCGCCTGCTGCGCGGCCTTCGCGGCCTCGACCTGGTCGGCGGCGATGTGGTCGAGGTCTCGCCACCGTTCGACATGAGCGGCAACACCGCCCTCGTCGGCGTCACGATGATGTGGGAGATCCTCTGTCTCCTTGCCGAGGCAGTAGCCAGGCGCAAGGGACGGTTGTAGGCGCGACGTTGAGGTCGCGTGCAGCTTGAATTTGCCGGAGTTCAGTGTGCTGGTCCGGGGTGACACTCTCCTCGGGGCCGACCGGCCCTTTACCGTGTCGGCGCTGGCAGAGAACTCGTCCACGCCCTTCGGCACGCCCTGCTACGGCACCATCATCGCCGATGACAACGGATTCTCCATCTCTGCCACGACGATCTCGGTTCGCGAAGGCACCGGGCAGATCCAGTATGCCTTGTTCGACGTGACGCGTTGGGGTGACACCTCGCAGACCAGAGCGTGACCTGGAACGTGGCGGGAAGTGATCCGTCCGACTTCGTGGCCGGCCTTTTTCCGCAGGGGTCGCTCACCTTTCTCCCGGGCGAGACTACCAAGTCGATCGCCGTTCCGATCGCGCCTGACGCCGTCCTGGAACCGAACGAGCTCGTCACGGTGGCTCTGTCGGATCCGACGGGTGGGACGTCGACCGCCGCGGTGACGATCCTCAATGACGATGCGACGGTCGAGCTGCATCGCATCGCCGCCAGCGATCAGGCCGAGGGCAACTCGGGCACGACGGATATCAGCTTCGTGCTCGTCCTGACTGGCGATGCGTCCATTGCGCGTAGCGTCTCGTGGATGGTGACCGAGTACCGCGAATCGCTCGGCAGCTATTCGGTCGATGCCAGCGATTTTCCGGGTGGCGTGTTACCGACAGGCACAGTCACCTTTGCCCCCGGCGAGACCCACAAGATCTTCAGCGTGGCCGTGGCCGGAGACATGACCTCGGAGACCAGCGAGGTCTTCGACATCGATCTCTTCGATCCGTCGCCCGGGCTGAGCCTCTATGACGGATCGAGATGGGGTTCTATCACCAACGACGACCCATTGCCCGTCGTGGCATACGACGACGCCTTCGTCACGACCGAGGGCGCCTGGGTGTCGCCCCTGTACAGCCATGCGCCCAGCGTGCTGGGCAATGACATCGGGGCAACGTCGATCGCTCTCTTGTCGGGCCCGAGTCACGGTACGGTGGAGGAGAACGTCTATGCCTTTGGCTATGGCAGCCTGACCTACAAGCCCGATGCCGGCTTCCATGGGATCGACACCTTCACCTACCGGGCGATCGGGCCGGATGGTTGGGGCGATGCCCAGGTGACGGTCCATGTCGTGCCCATCATTCAGGGCCAGTCGCCGACGTTGAATCTGCTTGCCCTCACGCCGGAAGAGCAGGTTGCCGTGACCTACGTCGCCTTCATGGGGCGCGCCGCAGATTCCGTCGGCTTCGACTTCTGGGTGGATCAGTTCCACGTCAATCTGGCGGCACACGGGCCGAAAGCGCTGATCGGCGACATCGCGAGCGCGTTCGCGGTCGGCGAGGAGGCGAAAGGGTTGTATGGCTTCCTGGCCAACCCGGGCAATGCAAGCGACGGCCAGATCAGCGCCTTTCTCGACGGCGTGTATCGAAATCTGTTCAGTCGCTCGACCGACCAGGCGGGGCTCGACTACTGGACCGGGCAAATCAAGCAGAAGCTGGCGGGCGGCGAGTTCGTGGGATCGGTGCTGGTCGACATCATCAGCGGCACGAAGGCGATCACGAACCAGGTGTTCTTCTACAACGATCTCCAGACCTTGATGAGCAAGGTGGCGGTAGGCCTGGAATTCGTCCGCGCACAGCAGGAGAACGGCATGGCGTGGAACGGCGCGACCGACACCGCGGCCGCTACCGATCTGCTGAAGAACGTCTACTCGGATCCCGGAACGATCCTTCTCGGAATCAAGCACGGCGACGACTACGCAGCCGCGCACGCGTGAGCGTTACTTACCAAAAGTGAAGCTGCTCGGCCATGCCGGCCAGCTTCAGCGCCAGCGCGGCGGTGTCTGGCTGCGCGGCGGCCTGAGCGTAAGAGTCCGTCAATTGATTGGCGGCGGTGACGCTGTCGGCGCTGCCGGTGACGAGGGCGTCGACGGCGCGTGCCTGGGCGAGGTCGGTGAGGCCCTGTTCGAGCGCGAAGTGGGCGCCGGCCGCGAGGTGGTTGGCGACATACTGCGCATCGGCCGCGTTACCGCCGGGGGCGACGGCCCCCATCATCAGGGCGAGTGCCAGCTTGTGATCGGGCAGTCGGCCGCTCGAGAGCTCGTTCTGCCAGTAGGTGGCGCCGGCGGCGTCGGGCGCGCGGCCCAGCACGGTCTGGTAGGCCTGGGCGACCAGTGCGGCCGGCGTCGTCGGGTGCGGGCCGTTGGCCAGCGCCTCGGGCGAAATGTAGAAGCTCTTGGCGATGTCGCTGAGGCTCATGCCGTCGGCATGGCGGCTTGCCCAGTAGGCGAGGCCGGCTGCGTCGGGCGCACGGTCGAGATAGGCGCTGTAGAGCTCGACCAGCGGCGCGAGCTCGCTGGCGGCCAGGGTGGCCTCCTCGACCAGCCAGCTCACCTCGATCGTCTTGTCGGAGTACTGCAGCTGCTCGATGTGGAAGATGTTGTCGGTGCCGTCGCTGCCGATCCTGTCCTGCACCGTCAAATCCTGGTGGCCGGCGGTCGCCGTGACGGCAAAGTGGGTCGACGGGCTCCAGTAGATCACCTTGTTGTAGCTGCCCGAGCTTGCCGCGATGACGTCGTTGCCGTTGCCGGCGAAGAAGTTCGAGTTGGGCGCGAAGCCGTACATCACGTCGTTGGTGGCACTGCCGAACTGGGTGTTGATCGGCGTCGCCGACCATGTCGGCAAGGTGAGCCCCGTCTTGAGACCCGTCGGCTGGAAGGTGGCACTCTGCGCGAAGATGCCGTACTGGCCCTGCCAGTTGGTGATTGCGGGTTGGTCGAAGGCGTCGAACGCGAACAGCGGCACCGTCATGTGGCCCGAGCTGGTGTACTGCCCATTCAGCCAAGTGGAGATCTGATTGTAGACGTCGACTTCGTTGGTCAGGCCGTAGAAGCTCGAATAGCCGGTCTCGCCGATGAACACCTCGCTTGGGCTGGCGAGGCTCGTGCTGACCGAATTGAAGTAGTCGATGACCGGCTGGTAGTTGGTCGATTGGGCCGGATTGCCGCCCACCGCCTGGGTGTACTGGTTGAAGAACACGATCGGCGTGTTCGCGTTCCAGCCCGAGCTCCAGTTGCCGATAATGTACTGCGTGGTGTTGTAGGCGATCGGGTTGGCCGTGGGATTGCCCACCGGATAGTTGGCGATGGTGGTCGAGATCGGGATCGAACCGAGGCCGGCCGCCGCCATGGAGGCCTTGAGATTGTTGAAAGCGGTCTCGATCCAGCCCTGGTAGCTCGGGAAAGCAGGATCGGTGGGCGGCGGCCCGTTGGAATCGAGCTCGTTGCCGAGCTGGATCATCGACAACGACGCCTGGACGTTGGCCACGTTGCCGAAGGCGCCGATGATCATCTGCACCCACTGGTCGGTGTAGGTCGAGCTGTTCATCAGCCCTGCCGACCACGCCGTGCCGAAGCCACCCGAGGCCACCGCATTGTTGTTGGTGCCCATCACCAGCTGCATGCCGGGGTGGTTGACGATGTAGGTGATCGCCTCGGCCTGGGTCGGATCGATGACCGGTGCGCTGCCCGGCGGCACGCCGACAGCGGCGTCGTGGTAGGTGCGCACCAGCTTGATATACTGGCCGATCTGGTCGAGGTCGGCGCTGATGCTGCGTCCGGTCCGCCCGTTCTCCCAGGTTTCGTAGTCGATGCCTAGGTTGTAGTTGAACGGCGTGTTGCTCGGAACAATGCTGGTGGTCATCGACTCGTCTGCCTGGACTACGGTTGCGTCTGTCTCTCGCCGGTTTCAGGCGGCGAGGTCGAGAATCTCCTGCACCTCGGCTGGCCCATGGATCGGGCGCGGATTGCGTGGCACCCATGGGGTGCCCATCGCCTGCCTGGCGATGCGCTCGAAATGCTCGCGCCCGATCTTCACCGCGCCGAGGCTGCGCGGCATGCCGAGGCCGGCGATGAACTGGTCGAGCACGTCGCCCGCGTCCTTGCCGGGATGGCCCATGGCCGTCGCGATCAGCGCCTGGCGATCGGCGTTGGCCGGCTTGTTCCAGCGCATCACCCACGGCAGCATGATGCACGAGGTGTGGCCGTGCGGGACGTCGAACACCGCGCCCAGCACGTAGCCGATGCCGTGGCTCGCGCCCATCGGCACGCCGGCGGCAAGCCCGCCCATCGACAGCCACGAGCCGATCTGGCAGTCGAGCCGCGCCTTCATATCGGTCGGATCGGCCAGCACTTTGGGCAGGCCGCGCGTCAGCAGCGACAGGCCATGCAGAGCCGAGGCGTTGGTGAACTCGGTCGATTCGTTGGAGCACACGCCTTCCACGCAGTGATCGACGGCGCGGATGCCGGTCGACAGGAACAGCCACATCGGTGTGTGCCGCGTCACCTCGGGATCGAGGATGACCGCGCAGGGAATCGTCAACGGGTGGCGGAACAGCTCCTTGACCTTGGTCGCCTCGTTGGTGACGCCAGCGATGCCGGAAAATTCGCCGGCTGACAGCGTGGTCGGGATCGAGATCTGGCGCACCGTCGGCGCCTTGACGTCGGCGGCGCGGATCTTGTCCATCTCGTCGACGCTGTCGACGTCGTTGGCGAGGCAGAGCTGAACGGCCTTGGCGCCGTCGGTGATCGAGCCGCCGCCCAGGGTGACGATCAGGTCGGCCTTGGCCTCGCGCGCCTGGTTGGCTGCGGCGATAACCGCCGAGCGCGGCGAATGGGCCGGCATCTTGTCGAATGTGCCGACGCACTTGTTGCCGAGCGCGCGGCGCACCTTCTCGACCTCGTCTGTCGAGCGGTTGAGCGTGCCGCTCACCATGAGGAACACCCGTTCGGCGCCGTGCGCCTTCACCAGCTCGGCGACCGACTGGTCGGCCGGCTTGCCGTAGTGGACCTCTTCCATGTCGGTGAAAACGACCCGCCCCGATGTCAGCATTCTGTCCTCCTGGAAAGCACCATCTTGCCTGGAAATCGCCCAACCACGCCAGCCAGCCAACAAGTCCTATGCCGCGGGCGCGATGGACGCTAAACATCCGGCGCGCCTTGCGCAGGCGGGCCTGGGTGATGGTGGGAACGATGGCACCGAGACGAGCGGGTCGGAGACGAGTGGGAGGCAGGACGTGAGCATCGGATTGGCGTTCCTGCTCCTGTGTTCGGGCGGATTCATGGCGTTCCTGACGGCGGCCGCCCTGCAGACCGAGGGACCGCAACGCCAGCCGATCCTGCTGCGGCCGATGCTGCTGCCGACGTCGATGGTGTTCGTCGTCATCGTCGTCGCCACGGCGTTCTCGCGCTGGTCCGCCCATCACCACGACTGGGGCGTCGCGTTGACCCACGTGTCCTACGCCGTCCTGATCGGCTCTGTGCTCGGCCTCTTGTCGGCGGTATGGATCAGCGGCCGGCCCTCCTGGTGCCAGTCAATCGTGCGTCTGGCTGCCCGCACCGCCGCCAACCCCGGCGGCGCCTGGCTCGTCGCCGCCATCGTCATGGTGGCCTTCGTTGCAGGAGTCGTCTCTCGTTTGTGACGGTCGGCCCGACCGTTCAGGCTGGCGCAAACCCCACCTTGCGATCGCCTTCGGGATCGCCGGGTCTCGCCGGCGGCGCTAATCTGCCGGCCCGTGACGTGAACAGGACAGGAATAATGACGAACGGAACCCGGGACGGCGCGATCGAGCGCGCGGAGAAGTATTTCGACGAGGGTGGCTTCCTGGCCGAGCTGCAGCGGCGGGTGGCGATCCCGACCACCAGCCAGGAGGCGGACTCGATGCCGGCCCTGCAGCAATACGTCTCGGGCGAGATGACCGAGTCGCTGCACAAGCTCGGCTACGACTGCACCGTGCTGCCCAACCCGCGCGCCGAGTACGGGCCGTTCCTGATCGCCCGCCGCATCGAGGATCCGGCCAAGCCGACCGTGCTGACCTACGGCCACGGCGACGTGATCCGCGGCCAGGATGACCAATGGCGAGCCGGCCTTTCGCCGTGGAAGATCGTCATCGAAGGCGACCGCCTCTATGGCCGCGGCACGGCCGACAACAAGGGCCAGCACACGATCAACATCGCGGCCTTGGCCTGCGTGCTGCAGGAGCGTGGCGCGCTCGGCTTCAACTCGACCATCCTGATCGAAACCGGGGAGGAGACCGGCTCGCCGGGCCTCGCAGACTTCTGCAAGGCCAACAAGGCGGCGCTGCAGGCCGATGCGCTGATCGGGTCGGACGGGCCCAGGCTCGACCATCGCCGGCCGACCATCTTCGGCGGCACCCGCGGCACCATGAACTTCAATCTGAAGCTCACCTATCGCGAGGGCGGACATCATTCGGGCAACTGGGGCGGCCTGCTCAGCAATCCGGGCATCGTGCTGGCCCATGCACTGGCCACCATCACGGACCGGCGCGGCCAGATCAAGGTGCCGGAATGGCGGCCGACCACGCTCACCAACTCGGTGCGCGCGGCGCTGGCCGATGCCCATATCGATGCCGGCGAGGGCGCGCCGACCATCGACCCGAACTGGGGCGAGGAGTCGCTGACGCCGATCGAGCGGGTGTTCGGCTGGAACAGCTTCGAGGTGCTGGCGTTCAAGACCGGCAACCCCGACCGGCCGGTCAATGCCATCCCACCGTCGGCTGTCGCCTATTGCCAGCTCCGCTTCGTGGTCGGCACCGATCCGCACGACGTCCTGCCGGCGCTGCGCCGTCATCTCGACCGCCACGGCTACCAGGACATCGAGCTCGAGGCGGCACGCGACGTGATCATGAATGCCACGCGGCTCGACCCGGAGAATCCGTGGGCCCGCTTCGCCGCTGCCTCGATCGAGCAGACGGCCGGCCAGAAGCCCAACATGCTTCCCAATCTCGGCGGCTCGCTGCCCAACGAGGTGTTCACCGACATCCTGGGCCTGCCCACCGTTTGGGTGCCGCACTCCTATGCCGCCTGCTCCCAGCACGCGCCCAACGAGCATCTGCTGGCGCCGGTCGCGCGCGAGGGGTTGCGGCTGATGACCGGCCTGTTCTGGGATCTCGGCGCCAACCCGCCGCGCGCCTGAACCATTTGAGGCGGCAACCCTGCCATGCGATAGGGTCACGGCTATGTCGCCCGAAGAAGCTGCCGACCTGATCGAGGCTATTGCGATCCGCCAGGATCGCACGGCCTTCGCAGGCCTGTTCAAGCACTTCGCGCCCCGGGTGAAGGCTTTCCTGATGCGTGGCGGCAGCGATGCGGACGCCGCCCAGGAGGTGGCGCAGGAAACCCTGATCGTGGTGTGGCGAAAGGCCCAGAGCTTCGACCGCAGCCGCGCTTCGGCCGCCACCTGGATCTACACCATCGCCCGCAACAAGCGCATCGACCTGTTCCGCCGTGCCGGCAAGCCGGCCATAGAAGCAGAAGATTGGCTGACGGTTTTCGCCCCCGAGGATGTCGATGCCGACAAATCCGTTCTCGCCGGCCAGACGTATAGTCGTTTGCAGGAGCTGCTGCGCACTCTGTCGGCGGATCAGTTGGTGGTCGTCCAGAAGGCCTTCTTCGAGGACAAATCGCACACCACCATCGCCGAAGAGCTGAAATTGCCGCTCGGCACGGTGAAGTCGCGCATTCGCATGGCCCTCGGGCGTCTGCGCCAGGCATTGGAAAAGGACGACGCGTAACATGAGCCGCCATCCGGCCCCCGACGAGCTGCTGCTGGACTACGCGGCCGGCACTCTGCCCGGCGGGCCGGAGCTTGCCGTCGCCCTGCATGTCGCGCTCGATCCGGCGGCGCGGCGCACCGTCGAGCGGCTGGGCGCACTCGCAGGGGCCATGCTCGAAGGCGAAGCCGCCGCCGATCTCGGCGACGAGGCGCTCGCCCGCGCGCTCGCCGCCATCGACAAGGTGCCGGTCGAGGTGCAGCCGGCTCCCGCCCAATCGATTGGACGGCCGAGCGGGTTCGAATGGGCGCCGGCCCCCTTGCTGCGTCATCTCGGCGCCACCTCGACCTGGCAGCGTGCGATGGGCGGTTTCGAGGAGATCCGGCTGCGGCTGGCTGGCGACGATCATCGCGTGTCGCTGTTGCGGCTCGAGCCGGGGCGCGGCCTGCCGATGCACCGCCATGTCGGCAACGAGTACACGGTGGTGCTGCAGGGCGGCTATACCGACGCGACGGGAAACTACGGGGTCGGTGACTTCGCGGTCGGTCCAGGGGGCGAGCAGCACGAGCCGATCGCTGATCCCGGCGTGCCGTGCATCGCCCTGATCGTCCTGGAGAAACCAATCGTGCTAACCGGCCCTTTCGGCCGCTGGCTCAATCCTCTGGTTAGTCGCGGATTGATCTGACAGTCTCGGTCGGGTTTCATCGCCGGGAGCGCGCCACTCCTGTGGCGCGGCTCTTGTTGTTCGCGAGCAAGAATATCGCCACAGGAGTGGCGCGCTCCCGGCCATGCGAAGCTGAAGGGGAGACTGATGTCGCGCATTCCATACTACGAGACGGAAAAGGCCGAGGGCCGGCACGCCGAGTTCCTGAAGAAGATCGAGCCGCATATCAACATCCAGCGCATGCTGGCTCATTCGGAGAACGGCCTGAAGGGCTTCCTGCGCATGGGCAACGCATTGCTCAATCGCTCCGAGCTCGACGCCCGATTGCGCGAGCTCGCGATCCTGCGCGTCGGCCGGCTGAGCCGCGCCGCCTACGAGGTGTTCCAGCACGAGCGCATCGCCCGCGAGGTCGGCGTGTCGGAAGAGAAGATCGCCGCCCTGCGCGATGCCACCATCGAGGCTCCTGCCTTCAGCGATAACGACAAGGCTGTCCTGCGCTACACCGACGACGTGGTGAGGAACGTGCGCGCTTCCGACCGCACCCTGAAGGCAGTCACCGCCTTCCTCTCGCACGGCGCCCTGGTCGAGCTCACCCTCACCATCGGCTACTACATGATGGTCTGCCGCTTCCTCGAATCGACAGGCGTCGACGGCGAGGAAGGCCAGGCCGAATGGCTCAAGACGGCGAAGCTCTGACCATGGCGTACAAGGTCCTGATCGCGCAGTTCATGCACGAGACCAACACCTTCTCGAAGCTCGCGACCACGCTGGAGGATTACCGCAAGCGCTGGCTGATCGACGGAGAGGCGATGGTGCCCCACTTCACCGGCACGAAGAACGAGGTCGGCGCCTACATCGATGCGGTGAAGAGGTACGGCTGGCAGCCGGTGTGGGGCGGCGCCGCCAATGCGACGCCGTCGGGCAAGCTGACGCGCGACTGCTGGGAGACGATCCGCGATCGCATCCTCGATGCTGCGCGCGGCGCGGGCAAGCTCGACGGCATCTGTCTGTCGCTGCACGGCGCCATGGTGACGGAGACCGAGGACGACGCCGAAGGCGCGCTGCTCGAAGCGCTGCGCGGCGTGGTTGGTCCCGACGTGCCGATCGCCACGACCCTTGACCTGCACGCCAATGCGACCGAGCGCATGGCCAGGAATGCCAATGCGCTGGTGAGCTATCGAACCTATCCGCATATCGACGGCTACGAGCGCGCCACCCAGGCGGCGGCGCTGGTGCAGCAGGCGATGGACGGCGCGAAGAAGCCGCGTTGCCTCGTTGTGCAGCCCGCGATGCTGGAAGGGGCCGAGCATGGCCGGACGACCAAGCCTGGCCTGATGCTCGACATGCTGGCCAAGGCCGACAAATTCGAGAAGGAGCCGGGCATCGATGTCGTCAGCATCCAGGCGGGTTTCACCTGGGCCGATATCCCCTATACCGGCCCGTCGATCGCGGTGAGCCATGAGCCGGGCGCCGAGGCACGCGCCCACGCGATCGCCCACGAGCTGATCGACGATATGTGGCGGCGGCGCGAGGAGGGTGCGGCGAGCAACTATCAATCGATCGCCGACGGCATTGCTGCCGCGCGCGCCGGTGCGGGCAAGAACGGCCCGCTGGTGCTGGCCGACGGCACCGACAATCCGGGGGGCGGCGGCTACAACGACACCACGCCGGTATTGCGGGCCCTGATCGACGCCGGGATCGAGAACGTGGCATTCGGCACCATCTACGATCCCGATGTCGTGCAGCAGGCGATGAAGGCAGGCGTCGGCGCCGAGATCGACGTCGCGCTCGGCGGCCATACCGATGCATCGATGGGTGCGCCGGTGAAGGCCAGCGTCGTGGTCAAGATGCTGTCCGACGGCGTCTTCAAGAACGACGGGCCGATGAATGCCGGCGTCGAGACCAACATGGGCCCGACCGCGGTGCTGCGGCTGGGCGGCATCGATATCGTGACCATCTCGCGTCGCATCCAGACCATCGACCTGCAGGTCTTCCTGAGCCAGGGCATCGACCCCACCACCAAGAGCGTGCTGGTGGTGAAGAGCGTCCAGCATTTCCGCGCCGCCTACGGCCCGATCGCGCGCGAGGTGATCGTGGTCGACTCAGGCGGCATCTGCTCGCCCGACATCGGACGTTTGAAATTCACCCGCCTCCGCCGCCCGATCTGGCCGCTCGACGGCGTCAACGATCCGATGCCGAAGCACTGACCGACCCTTCCGATCCCTCCCCCGTAGTCGGCTAGAGGTGGCCACTCCCTCACTGCTTCTGCCGGAAGAACGTCGTCAGCACGAAGCGGCGGCCGCGGGTCACCGGCAGGACCTGGTGCAGCAGCGAGCAGGAGAAGACGGCGGCGGCGCCGGGCGGCGGGCTGACGCGGACGCCGGCATATTCGGGGAAGATCAGCTCGCCGCCTTCGAAATCGTCGTTGAGGTTCAGCGACACGGCGAAGGCGCGGTCGGCCGTGGTCGGTGCGCCGTTGTCGCGATGGGCGCCGAAGAAATGCTTGCCCTCGGCCGAGTAGGACAGCACGACGTGCGAATCGAAGGTGAATTCCCGGTCGAAGGCGAACACCTTGGTGAGCTCGGGCCCGATGCGATAGGCCAGACGGTCGGAGATCGCCTTCAGCATCATCGGCTCGACGATGGTGTAGTCCTCGGTGCGCTTCAGCTCGGCGACATTGACGTTGCCGTAGCGGCTCGATACGCCGCTGTCGGAGTGATCGCCCTTGCTCCACAGCCGGATCACCTGACTGCAGAAATCGCGCTCGAAGACGCGCGGCAGCACCAGCACCGGCGCCATCGGCATGTTGAGAAGGTGGTCGGCGCCCTGGTCGGCGCGCACGCTGGCGGCAAGACCCGCCATCGCCTCCGACACCGCAGGCAGGATCCGGCTGTCGAAGGTTGCTGCCACCCGCTGATTGGGATCAAGCACGATCGCGCGCTGGCGCACGGTTCCGCCGCTGCCGAAACCCAACCCGGTGGCGCCCTGGGCGAGCAGGGACGGGAGGAACTTTCGATCCGCGTCGCACAGCAGGAGGGGCGTTTCAGTGCCCCCGCCCAGCTTGGCCCACGGCGCCGCCGCATCCGACACGCGATCGCCCGCGACGACGACAGGCATGACCGCGGCATCGGCGCAGGCGGCAAGCCAGGCGCCGAAGGGGGCAGGCTCCAGGGTGGCTAGGGTGTCGGTTACAAGCAGGCAGACCGGCGCGCCGGTGAACGACCAGACGAACTTGCGCAGCTTGCCGTCGAGCCCGGGTAGGGCGAAATCCGGTACGCGATCACCGGGGCGAAGGTTGAGCGCGCTGGTCATGGCTTTCGTGTGCAGGCAGGCCGATTCGCTGTCAAGGCGACCCCTTTCCACTCCAGTTTGGATCCTCCGGCGCCGATATTGTTTGACACATCCTATGGACGACAATGAATTCTTGTGATCGCGATCAAGAACTTGGAGGACCTGAGCGAAACCCACTTCATCGCCAGGAGCGCGTCATGCTCGCCGTCGACGATCTCGATTGCCGCGAGCTGGTGGGTTAGGATGGCTCGCCCGCGATCAGGGGAAGCGGTAAGGTGCAGTTGCGATTGTTTCTCCCGACATTGATCGGGCTCGCGGGCGCTTCAATCGGCCTAGCGGGTGCTTCGCAAATCTCCGGCACGCCAGACGCGACGTGGGCTGCTTACGGCGCGCTGGAGAATGGCATGACGTCATGCGCCGGCGCGACGATTCCCATGCCGGAATGGGCTTGGCCGACTGACGGTCAGGTCGACATAAGGGGGAACACGCTTACCTTTACGACTGCGAGCCGAGCGCCGAACAGTTCATTCACGGTCGATCTGAAAGGGCTGCAGCCTGATGGTTCTGGAAGAATTGTCGCCAAGGACAACAAGAACAGAACGTTCTACCTGACGCTGGATCCTGGCAGCGGACCTCGCTCATTCTATCTGACCTATTCCTATAACGCTTGCCGGCGTGTCTATACGCCCAAGACATAGGGGCGGCCCGCGCCGCATCCATCCGCGCGAGCGGATGCCGCCACGGCCCTCGAGACATGGCGCTCGCCACCATCCGGAAGGCCGGCGTGCCGCCGCCTCAGGGGGTGATCGGGCGTCAGCGATAGACGTGCCAGCCGACGAAGTAGGCCGGCTCGCCGCTCAACGGGCCCGAGGGATAGATGCCGCCGGGATCGGCGGCTTGCCAGACGGTGACGTGCCGCTCCATCGTCGCGCAGCCTGCGAGTGCGACGACGAGCGCGCCCAGCCAGACGACGCGCCCCAATCTGACGACGCGCCCCAATCTGACAGCGGGCATGGTGTCCTCCTCTGCCCGGCTAAACACCGTTGGCCGCCATGCGTTGCCTGCCGGGGGGGGTGCCGTCGGCTGATTCAGCCGCTATAGGGACCGCATGCTTCGCAAGGCAACGCTCGCCGACTGGCCGCGCATCACCGAGGTCCGCAACGCGGTGCGCGAGAATCGGCTCTCGCCTGGCAACGTCCAGAAGGTGGAAGACATCGCGCGCTGGATCTATGCCAACGGCACCTTCTGGGTGTGGGAGCAGGACGGCGCGGTCCAGGGCTTCAGTGTCGCCGACGTGCGCGATGGCACGATCTTCGGCCTTTTCGTCCATCCCGACTACGAGAGCCGAGGCATCGCCCGCGCCCTGCTGCCGCTCGCCTGCGAGGACCTGCGGCGGGCAGGCCACCCGGTGGCCAGGCTCACCACCCAGCCCGGCAGTCGCGCCGAGCGCTTCTATCGCCTGAACGGTTGGACCGACCAGGGCCAGGAGAAGGGCGAGACGGTCTTCGTGCGGGCGCTCCTGCCGGAATAGGCCGACTCGATGAACCGGGCGTAACGCTCGATGAACCGGGCGCATGCTGCCTCGATTGCGTCACCACTGCATCCTATTTTCCAGGCCTCGGTGCGTGGGTGGTGGCAGCCGATGAGGCTCTGCCGAGGTGTGGGAAGCGGAAGCGGGGAGGCCGGTGTGGGACCGGTCTCCCGGCTTTCCGCGAACGAGCGGGCGCTTGCAGCGTAGGTCGCGAGCGCCCGTTGGGAGCGCCGGGCGGCGCCAGCGCCAGAAGTAGCGTGCGTCGCGGCGCGGCTCGGCGACGGCCTCGTCGCGCTGGAACTGGCCGGGCGTCAGCGGTGGCGCAGGCTCGCGCGGATCAGGTAGCCGACCGCCGTACGCCGACGGTAGCGATGATCACCGCGCCGATAGTCCAGAGCGCGTTCATTGTTGAGCCTCCAAGGCCTGCCGGCGGCGATGGGGAGCGCCCTGCGTGGCCAACTCTCATTGGCGGCCTTCCCGGACACGGAGATGATATCGCGTGTGCTTCAACTCCCCGTCCGCCGGAGTGCTCCTCTCACAACCAGATCCTGCAAGTCTCTGGTTGCCGTGGCGCGCGAAGCCTTCGTGATCCTGATGTAGTTCTCGGCCGCCTTCGAAGCCGTCGATGCCCTCGCGAAGCATGCGGGCGATCGCCTTTTCCTGGCGCTCGTTCTTCTGGCCGCGCAGGCGCTCGTAGAACCGCGCCTTCGCCATGTAGAAGTCGACGCGTGCGAGGGTATTCGCCTGGGCTTCACTCCATGAGCTATGGAGGTCCTTCCTATGGCTCGCGGTACCACGGATTCATGAGTTATAGGAATCTCGGCCATGGCTCATCCCGACGGCCATCTCCAATCGATTGGGGAGGCCGCTCACCCCCAGCTCAAGATCACGCCGATATCGCCTGGCATGCCACCGGGATAGTCGAGGATCTCGTAGCGGATATGGTAGCCGCGCGGCTGGAGCTGGCGCTTCCAGAACTCGTAGATCTCGCGCGGGATGCCGGTCAGCGTGGCCTCCCAGCCCGGTTCGGCCTGGTTGATGGCGCGTCCGTTGTCGGTGCAGATCGTGTGGGGGAAGCGGAAGACCTGCACCGAGGTGAGGCCGTTCTCGACGGCGCGATTGACCACGATCGAGGCCTTCTCGATGATCTCGTCGTCGCTCAGGCCGGAGGGCCTGGTGAGCCGCTCCAGCATCTCCTTCTTTTCGTGCTCGGCCGCCTCGTGCGCCTTCAGCGCCGCCGAGGCCTTGGCTGCCTCGGCCAGCGCGATCTTCTGTTGAAGCTCCTTGACCGTCAGGATCGTCGTCATTGCAGGTTCCCCTCTTGCATCACGACCGCGCTGGTGTAGCGGGCGATCATCCGTTCCTCGTCGGTTGGCACGACCAACGCCGCGACCTCAGCGCCGTCGGCGCTGATGCGGGTCTGGCCGGTCGCGTTGCGCCCCGGGTCCGGCACCAGACCGAGCCAGGCACAACCCTCGATCACCTCGGCCCGGGTCGCGGCGTCATTTTCGCCGATACCGGCCGTGAAGACGAGGGCGTCGAGCCCGCCCAGGGCCGCAGCCAGGGAGCCGATCTCGCGCACGATGCGGTAGACGAACAGGGCGATCGCCTGCGCCGCCTCGGGCCGGTTGGATCGGCGTAGCGTGCGCATGTCCGAGGCGATGCCGGAGACGCCCAGCAGCCCCGACTTCCGGTAGAGCAGATCCTCGATCGCCTTGGCGTCGAGGCCCTTCTCCTCCATCAGGTAGAGCAGCACGCCGGGATCGAGTGCGCCGCTGCGCGTGCCCATCATCAGGCCGTCGACCGCGGTGAACCCCATGGTGCTGGCGACGCTCCTGCCTTTGTGCACGGCGCAGAGACTGGCCCCGTTGCCGAGATGGGCGATGATCAGCCGGCGCTCGGCCAGCGCGGGTTCGATCTCGCGCAGGCGGGTCACGATGTAGTCGTACGACAGGCCGTGGAAACCGTAGCGCCGCACGCCCTCGTCGCTGAGTGCCCGTGGCAGGGCGAAGGCCTGGGCAAGCTCGGGCTGGCTGCGGTGGAAAGCGGTGTCGAAGCACGCGACCTGCGGCAGGTGCGGCGCCGTCTCGGCGATCACCTCGATGGGCGCCAGATTGTGCGGCTGATGCAGCGGGGCGAGCGGCACCAGGCGGGCGAGGTTGGCCAGCACGTCCGGAGCGACGCGGACCGGCCGGTCGTAGTGGACGCCGCCATGGACCACCCGATGGCCGAAGGCCGCGAGCCGGCGGCCAGCCAGCAGCTGCTGGCCGAGCTTCAGGAGCTCCGTCGTGGCACCGCGATGATCGAGCGCGCCCTCGGCCCAGCTCCGCTCGGCGACGATCTCGTTCGATCGATTGGACGCCTTGAGATGCGCCGCGCCGCCCAGCCGCTCGACCTGGCCATGGAACAGCAGCGCGCCGTCATGGCCGGGCTCGTAGAGACCGAACTTGATGCTCGAGGAGCCTGCATTGAGGACGGCGATGCAGCCCGGGTCTGACTCCGCGTCGGGCCCTGATGATCGGTTTGTCACGTCAGGCCACGATGTTGGTGCCGCCATCGACATACACCGTGCCGCCGGTGATGCGATGAGCGAACGGCGTCGCGAGATAGGCGCAGGTCCAGCCGACATCCATGATGTCGACCAGCTCGCCGAGCGGCGCCTTGTGCTGCGCCTCGTTCAGCAGCAGCTCGAAATCCTTGAGCCCCGACGCCGCCCGCGTCTTGAGCGGCCCGGGCGAGATTGCATGGACGCGGATGCGCTGTGGCCCCAGCTCGTAGGCGAGATAGCGGCACGAGGCTTCGAGGGCCGCCTTGACCGGTCCCATGACGTTGTAGTTCGGCACCACGCGGTTGGCGCCGTAGTAGCTCATGGCGAACATCGTGCCGCCGTCCTTCATCAGCGGCGCCGCCAGACGGGCCATGCGGATGAAGGAATGGCAGGAGATGTCCATCGCCTTGGCGAAGCCCTCGGCCGAGCAGTCGAGCAGGCCGCCGCGCAGATCGTCGATCGGCGCGAAGGCGATCGAATGGACCAGGATGTCGAGCCGGCCCCAGCGCCGGTCGACCTCCTCGAACACGGCCTCCAGCTGGCCCGGCTTGGCGACATCGAGCTCGAGCGCGATCGGCGCCTCGAGCTCGCGGGCGAGCGGCTCGACATAGGTGCGCGCCTTGGCGTTCAGCCAGGTCACGGCAATGTCGGCGCCGGCGTCGCGGAAGGCGCGGGCGCAGCCGTAGGCGATCGACTGGTCGTTGGCGATGCCGACGACCAGCGCCTTGGATCCGCTCAGCACCGGCCGGATCTGCTCGGGCCGGATCGGCGAAGACTGGCCTGGTTCAGACAAGGGCCGCACTCGCATTGGCGCGGCGGGCCGCGGCGACCAGCACGCTCACCGCACAGGAGGCGAGCCGCGTGGTGAGTGAATCGGCGCGGCTGGTGAGGATGATCGGCACCCGGGCGCCCAGCACGATGCCGGCGGCGTCGGCGCCGGCCAGGAAGGAGAGGCTCTTGGCCAGCATGTTCCCGGCCTCCAGATCGGGCACGACCAGCACGTTGGCGCGGCCGGCCACCGCGGAAGTGATCTTCTTGATCGCGGCGGCCTCCAGGTTGATCGCATTGTCGAGCGCCAGCGGCCCGTCGAGCAGGGCGCCGGTGATCTGGCCGCGATCGGCCATCTTGCACAGCGCCGCCGCCTCGATGGTCGAGGGCACGCGCGGATTGACCGTCTCCATGGCGCTCAGGATGGCGACCCGCACCTCCTCGACGCCCAGCGCATGGGCGAGATCGATGGCGTTCTGCACGATGTCGACCTTGTCCTCCAGCGAGGGCGCGATGTTCACCGCGGCGTCGGTGATGATCAGCGCCTCGCCATGGCTCGGCACATCCATCACGAAACAATGGCTGATGCGCCGCGCGGTGCGGATGCCGGTCTCGCGCGCCACCACCGCGCCCATCAGCTCGTCGGTATGGAGGCTGCCCTTCATCAGGGCCTCGGCATGCCCGGTCCGAACCAGCTCCACCGCCTTGTCGGCCGAATCGTGGCTGTGCTTGGAGGCCACCAGCTCGAACGGGCTGATGTCGAATCCGTGCCGGGCCGCCACGTCGATGATACGGGCGGGCGGGCCGACCAGGATCGGCTTCAGCAGGCCGAGCTTCGCGCCCTCGACAGCGCTGTCGAGCGAGACGGCATCGCACGGATGGCACACCGCGGTCGGCATCGGCGGGTGCTTGCGCGCCGTCTCGATCAGGCGCTGGTACTTGGAACGAGGAGACGGATGCGAGGCTGTGTCAGGCATCGGTGGCCTCGCCGAACAACGAGGCGACGCGCTGCAGGCGGCGGCGCCCTTCCTCGGTCAGCGTGCCGCTCGCGCTCACCACGTCGCGGATCGCCTGCCAGCCCTGGTGGCGCAGGGCGGCATCGTCGGGCAGAAGGCGCGGGATCGCCGCCACCGCACGCTCCTCGTCGAGGTGCAGCAACAGGAACTGGTCGCGGAACACCGCCTTGACCTCGACGGCGCCCAGCCGGCGGTTGGCGGGCTGCAGCTTGCGGATCGCCTGCAGGACGGCAAAGCCGCGTTCGTCGACGCTTTTCTGCGGCAGCCTGATGTAGATGACGGCCCGGGCCACTGCTTCGGGCAGGCCACCAACCTCGAAGCGTGTCGCCAGCTCGGCCTGGGCGTGCGCCGCCGTCGCCTCGCGCGCAAGGTCGCGCTCGATCCGGCGTTGCGATCTGGGGGAGCCGTTGGGCGCCCCCAGCCCGACCAGGGCCTGCAGGAACGGCGAGCCATAGGTGGTGACGAAGGTCGCCTCGGTCATCGTATCGCGTGCCAGGCGGAAGCCTTCCCACCAGGTGGTGATGACGCTCGACGCCATCTGCTCCAGGGCGAGCAGGGGATTGTCGGCCCCGACCGGCCTGCGATCGGCGCGCACGCCCTCGGCCAGCGCCTTGACCGGCGCCATCGCCGGGTTCTTGTCGGAGAACATGGCAAAGCGCAGGCGATGGGGGTGCATCTGGCGCGCCATGTCGGCCGAGTGGAGGCCGGCCAGCGCGCGCACGGCAGGTTGGCCGCAGACGGCGTAGAGGCCGTGGTTGATCTCCGACACCCGCGCCGCCGTTGCAAAGCGCTGGCTGTCCTCGGCGTCGTTGTTTCCGAGGGCACGGATGTCGTCCAGCGTCCGGCCCTCGAGGCGGAACAGGTACTTGCCGTGGATCAGCTCGGGGTTGACCGTGTCGTCGTCGACCTCGGTGATCACCGCCTCGTAGAGGCCGGGCGGCAGCAGATCGATCATTTCCATGCAGGAGGCGAACTCGGCGTGCTCGCGCGTCGCCACCTTGCCGGAGACGAAGATGCCGAGATGTCCGATCGACTGGTGCAGCGTATAGACGATGGTCTGGCCATTGGTGACGATCTCCTCGTCCTCTTCGTAGAGGTCGGTGATCCAGCCCAGCGCCTGCTGCGGCGGTGTGATGTTGTCGCCCCAGGAGCAGAGCACGATGATCGGCGAACGGATGTTGCGGAGGTCGACGCGGCGGCCGTCAGATGTGTGGATCTCGCCGGACGAGAGCTTGTTGCCGACGAACAGGTTGTCGGCGATCCATTGCATCTCCTTCGCGTTCAGCAGCACGGGGCTGCCCCACCAGGTCTCGAAGTCGAGGAAACGCGCCGCCTCGGTGTCGACCTTGGAATAGAGCTGGTAGGGCTTCTCCCACCAGGTGTTGGCCGGGTTCAGCGATTCGAAATTGGCGACCAGGTTGGCGCCGTCGAAGATCCCGTGGCCGAGATCGCCCGCCATGGCTGTGAGCCAGGTGCCGCCGAGAGTGCCGCCGAGATAGCGCATCGGGTTGCGCCCGCGCACCCCGGCCCAGTACGACAGCGGCGAACCGGCCAGCAGGATCGGGCCGAACAGCTCGGGCCGGATCGCCGCGGTCATCATGATCTGCCAGCCGGCCTGGCAGTTGCCGATCGTGACCGGCTTGCCGTCCGCATCCGGATGCAGGCTGGAGATCACCTCCAGGAAATGTGCCTCGGCCATGCACACATCCTCGATCGTCTGCTCGGGCACCGGCTCGGGCAGGAAACCGACGAAATAGCAGGGGTGGCCGGCTGCGAGCGCGACACCGATCTCGCTGTCGTGCTTCATCCCGCCGATCCCCGGCCCGTGACCGGCGCGCGGATCGACAACGACGAACGGCGGCTTGGCCGGATCTATCGTGGTCCCAGCGGGCGGCACGATGCGCACCAGCATGTAGTTGACCGGCCGCGGCAGGGTGCGGCCGTCGACCACCAGCTCGAACGGAAAGCCCAGCACGTGGGGCGCATCCTCGGTGCTGCGGTCGAGGAAGGTGTTGCCGCGCTGGCGCAGCGTGTCGAGCGTCAGGATCGCGCGCTGCCAGGCGTCGATCCAGTAGTCCTGGGCGAAACTGAAGCCCCCATCGGCGAATGCCTGGCTGTTGGTGGCTGCGGACATGGTGCGCTCCCGAGCACGAGGAAGAACCTGAGGCAACCCGATAGAAGATTCGTAGCCACCTGCCTTGAGCTTGGTCAAACACTTCGACGAAGCTGCAGTGACGCTTGCGTTACGCTTCGTTGGCATCAGCCGGCTTGATCGTCGTCAAGGTCGGCCGACCGGCGCCGGACTAGTAAGAGGCACGAGGCCAGGCAGGAAGGGCATGATGCATAAAGCGGGCGATGGACGGCGCAATCTCCACCGGAGCTTCGCCGAGCCGGAGGGTCTCCGGCGCGCCGGCGTCGGCGATGTCCAGGGGCTGGGCGGTTCTTCATGGTGCAACGGGCTCTAGCATGAAGCACGGTCTCGCCCTGCTCGCCGTTCTCGCCGCGACCGGCGCCTGCAGCAGCATCGGCCCGCCATCTGTG
>JAXMCP010000038.1:0-68060 GCA_046349295.1 Reyranellaceae bacterium | reverse complement strand
TGGTTCCACACCGACAACGCGGAAGAGATTCTGGCCGCTCAGTCGCAGTTTCCTCTCGTGCGTGGCATCCGCTCCAAGCCGGTGACCTCCCCTCGCCCCGACGCCGCGACGCCGGGGGCACCCGGCACGATGCAGGACGACAAGTGGCTGCGCGGCTTCGCGCTCCTGCAAAAGTACGGACTGTCCTGGGATCTGCGCGTGCCCTCCTGGCATCTCACCGAGGCTGCCGCAGTCGCGCGCCAGTTCCCTAGCACCTCGATCGTGCTGAACCATACCGGCTTTCCCTGGGATCGAAGCGAAGACGGCCTGGCTGCCTGGCGCCGCGGCATGGAGGCCGTGGCCCGCCAGCCCAACGTTCACGTCAAGGTGTCCGAATTCGGCCTGAAGGACAGCGCCTGGGACTACGAGTCGAATCGGCGTGTCGTCCTGGATGCGATCGCGATCTTCGGCATCGAGCGATGCATCTTCGCGAGCAACTTTCCCGTCGCCGGCCTGCGGATCGATTACGACACGCTCGTCCGCTCCCTCGACCGCATGCTCGCGGGCCGCTCGCAAGCGGACCGTGACCGCTTCTTCTGGAAGAACGCGGCCGCATTCTACCGTCTCTCAATGCCCTCCGATGAAACCACGTAGCCCACTGAACGAATGAGGATCGCCATGGCCAGCAGAAATTCCTTCAAGTTCGTCATGCTGCCGCCGCAGACCGACACGACACGCGCCTGGGCCAGGCGCCTGGCCGAAGCGGTGCCGGAAGTGCGCGTGGTCGTTGCCGAGGATGCGGACACCGCCGCGCGGGAGATCGTCGATGCAGAAGCCGCGTTCGGCTGGCTGGGAAAGGAGCTCTTGTCGAAGGCCCGGAACCTGCGCTGGCTGCAGGCGCCACAAGCGGCGCCGGCGGCCGGCTACTACTATCCCGAGCTGGTCAGCCACCCTGTGAACGTCACGAACTTCCGGGAGATATTCAACGACCATATCGGCGCGCACATCCTGGCGTTCGTGCTGGCGTTTGCCCGCGGGCTGCACGTCTTCATCCCGCAACAGCTGCGCCGCGAATGGAAGAAGAGCCCCAAGGAAGCCGGCGATGTCGTGCACCTGCCCGAGTCGACGGCCCTGATCGTGGGCGTCGGCGGCATCGGGGCCGAGGCCGCACGCCTGCTCGCGGCTTTTGGCGTGACCGTGCTGGCAACCGATGCGCGCCGCACGGCGGCGCCCGAAGGGGTGAGCGAGCTGCATCCGCCGAACGCCCTGGACGACCTGCTGCCACGCGCGGATTTCGTCATTCTGACCGTGCCGCATACGCCGGCGACTGAAGGCTTCTTCAACCGCGGCCGCTTCCAGCGCATGAAGCGGACGGCGTTCTTCATCAATATCGGCCGCGGCATGACGACCAGGCTCGATGACCTGGTCGCGGCGCTGCAGGCCGGCGAGATCGCCGGCGCCGCCCTCGATGTCTACGAGCAGGAACCGCTGCCGAGCGCGCATCCGCTCTGGGGAATGCCGAACGTGCTGCTCACGCCGCACATGGCGGGCCACGGGCCCTACCTCGACGAGCGCCGGTTCGAGATCATGGTCGACAATTGCCGCGCCTTCGGCGCCGGACATCCTTTGCGCAATCAAGTCGACAAGGCATCGTGGTTCTGAAGGTCGTGCTTTACCCCCTGTGAGCCTCGCGGCTACCTTTGGCCAAACTCAGGAAGGACAGCGCATGCAGATCGGCATCACGATGTTTGCGACGGATTACGCGATCCCGCCGCACGAGCTCGCCATGGAGGCCGAGGCGCGCGGCTACGAGTCGGTGTGGTTCCCCGAGCACAGCCATATCCCGACCAGCCGCAAGTCACCGTGGCCGGGCGGCGCCGAGCTGCCGAAATGGTACTACGACACCTACGATCCGTTCCTCGCCATGGCTGCCGCCGCCGTGGTCACCAAGACCATCAAGCTCGGCACGGGAGTCTGCCTCGTGGTCCAGCGCGACCCCATCCACACCGCCAAGGAGGTCTCGACCGTCGACCGGCTGTCGAACGGCCGGCTGCTGTTCGGCATCGGCGGCGGCTGGAATGCCGAGGAGATGGCCGACCACGGCACGGCGTTCGGCTCGCGCTTCAAGCTGATGCGCGAGCGCATCGAGGCGATGAAGGAAATCTGGGCCCATTCGAAGCCCAGATATTCCGGCGAGATGGTCAAGTTCGACGAGATGATGCAATGGCCCAAGCCGGTGCAGAAGCCGCATCCGCCGATCATCGTCGGCGGCGGCTTCCCGCAGGGGGCGCGTCGCGCCGTCGCCTACGCCCAGGGCTGGATGCCGATCGGCGGCCGGGGCGGCGACACGCTGGCCATGCTGCCGCCCTTCCGCGAGATGCTGAAGGAGGCCGGCCGATCCGAGGCCGACGTCCCGGTCACGCTGTTCGGCGTCGGCATGAACGCCGACGGCCTGAAGCGCGCCCGCGACGCCGGGGTCGCCCGCGTCGTCTTCGGCGTGCCGGCCGAAGCCAAGGACAAGGTCCTGCCGTTGCTCGACAAGGGCGCCGCCGTGATGCGAGAGGTCTGATCGGCCGAGCCATGCCCCCTCGCCTTGCCGGCCTGACGGAAGTCCCTTCGGAACCGATCCCGCTTTCGGTCCTGACGGGCTTCCTCGGCAGCGGCAAGACCACGCTGCTCTCCCGGGTCCTGGCCGTCCCGGACCTGCGCGACACGGCCGTGCTGATCAGCGAGTTCGGCGCGGTCGCGCTGGATCATCTCCTGCTGGAGGAGACCACAGACGACGTGGTCGAGTTGCCCAACGGCTGCACCTGCTGCGCCGTGCGCCAGGGTCTCGCCGACTCCTTCTACCGGCTGCTGCGAACACGCCAGGCCGCCGGCCGGCCGCCGTTCCGGCGCATCGCGCTCGAGACCAGCGGTCTCGCCGATCCCGCGCCCACGCTCTACACGCTGTCCGCCGATGCCTTTCTCGAGGCCTCCCTTCGGCTCGATCGCGTGGTGACGACCATCGATGCGGTGCTGGGTGCGGCGACGCTGGATCGCTACCCCGAGGCGACGGCGCAGGCGGCCGTGGCCGATCTGCTGGTGCTGACGAAGACCGATATCGCCCCTGCCCCGCCCAACCTGGTCCAGCAACTGGCGTCGTTGAACCCGCTGGCGCCGATCGTCGATGCCGGCGACGCCGATGCGGCCGCCCTGCTGTTCGGCGGATCCCCCAAGGCGCTGCCGCGGCCACGGCCGACCGCGACCCACGCGCACGGCATCTATGCGCTTTCGCTTCGACTCAAAAAGCCGATGAGCAGGTTAGGCTTCGCCATGGCATTGGGCAGGCTGGCGAACGATCACGGCGAGAAGCTCTTGCGCGTGAAGGGCCTCGTCGAATTCTCCGACCGACCCGACGGGCCGGCGGCGATCCATGCCGTGCAGCACACGCTGTATCCGCCGCGCTGGCTGGAGCGCTGGCCGGACGCCGACCGCACCAGCCGCCTCGTCTTCATCGTGCGGGATCTCCGGCCGGAAGAGATCCTGCAACGGTTCGCCGATGGCGAGCCCCTAAGCATTGCCCCTCCGGCAGGAGTGACCTGATGCTCGACCTCGCCATCATCGGCGGCACCTGCGTGCTGCCCACCGGAACCCAGGCCGCCGATATCGGCGTGAAGGACGGTCGCATCGTCCTGGTCGGCGGCGCCGGCAGCTTGCCGGAAGCGACGCGCACCGTGTCGGCGGCGAATCGCCTGGTGATCCCCGGCGGCATCGACCCGCACATCCATTGCCTGATGCCGGTGAAGGCGCCAGGGCGGCCCGACGTGCTCACCGATCCGCCGTCGCAGGTCAGCAAGGCCGCGCTGCACGGCGGCACGACGACCTTGATCGACTTCGTGCAGTGCGTGCACGAGCGCACCGTCCAGGAATCGATCGAGCAGACCCAAGCCTCCTGGAAGAATGCCTGCTACTGCGACTACGGCTTCCACCTGACGCTGATGGGCGAGGTGCCGACGCCGCATTTCGGCCAGCTGGCCGATGCCATGCAGGACGGCCACGCCTCGATCAAGATCTTCACGACCAACATCCGGCCCGGCAATGTCGGCCGGATGGTGCCGCACGGCCATATCTGGGAAGCCCTGAAGGTGGTCGCGGCCCAGGGCGGGATCGCCTGCATTCATGCCGAGGACAACGACATCGTGATGTTCATGTACGAGAAGCTGATGCGCGAGAACCGCGTCAGCTTCGAGCACATGGCCGAGGTCCACAACGCGCTGTCGGAGGAGCTGTCGTTCAATCGCGTGATCCGGCTCGCCGAGAACGTCGAGGGCGCGGCGCTCTACATGGTGCACGTCTCGGCAGCGACCGGCGTGGCGGCGCTCGCATCGTCGCGCGCCCGCGGCTTCCCGATGTATGGCGAGACGCTCCATCAGTACCTGATGTACAACGCCGAGGACTACAAGCGGCCGGGCGGGCAGATGTTCCACACCTACCCGTCGCTGAAGTATCCCGAGGACCAGAAGCGGCTGTGGGAGGCGACCAATCGCGGCGCCATCCAGGTCATCGCCACCGACGAGCTGTGCTGTCCCTTGCGTGTCAAGCTGCAGGGCAGCCGGATCGACGACACGACGGGCGGCAACTCGGGCGTCGAGCCGCGCGTCGGCCTGATGTACACCCAGATGGTCACCAGGCGCGGCTACTCGGCCCAGCATTTCGTCGACATGGTCTCGAGCAATGCGGCCAAGATCATGGGGCTCTACCCGCGCAAGGGCGCGTTGGCCGTGGGGTCGGACGCCGACATCGTGCTGCTCGAGACCGGGATCGAGAAGACGATCCGCGCCGCCGACCTGCACGAGACCGACTACACGCCGTGGGAAGGCCACGTGGTGACGGCATGGCCCAGCGTGACGATCACGCGCGGCGCCGTCGCCGTGGAGAACGGCGCCTTCCACGGCGACCTGAAGCACGGCCAGTTCCTCAGGCGCAAGGTCGCCGACGAGATGCGCCGCCGGCCGGCGGTGTAGTGCCGCTTTTCCTCGCCCGTCTTACGACGTCTTGCGGGGGAGGTGCCCCCGCCAGGGGGCGGAGGGGGAAGGCCTCAGTCGAGATCCCTGAGATTGCGACGTCCGAACTTCATGGATCTTTTGTGAGGCTTCTCCCCTCCGGTCCTGCGGGCCACCTCCCCCGATTACGGGGGAGGCACATGAGCGCAGAAAACGACCGCATCTTCGTACCTGCTGACCCCATGCCGCCGCTTTCGAAGATCTCGTGCCTGGCGATGCAGTCGCCTTCGCGGGCGTAGGGTTCGCAGACGATCGGTTCGCCGGATCCCCAGCGTCGCGTGTCCATGCGCGCATGGAAGCGGTCAGGAAACTCGCGCTTGTAGTAATGCGTATGGCGCTCGGGACGCAGGTCGATGTCGCGCTGGGCGCGGGGCAAGGCATCCTCGCGGACGTATCCCTTTTCCTCGGCCACCCACTCCTGCACCGGCCATCGATGGCTGCGCGCGGTCTGCTTCGATCTCTTCAGGCGCTCCAGCGCGCCGTGATCGCCGCGACGATGTCGTCGATCCGCGCGGCCAGGATGCGTTCGCCCTTGAACGCGGTGGCACGAGTCGGATCTCCCGTCGCGCCGGTTCGTTCGAACGGGCCATCGAGGGCGAGCTTGGCCATGCGAACGCTGCGCGGGTCGATGGCCAGCATCACCGACGTCTCACGTTCGTCGGCATGGCCGCCCTCGTGAACGTCGACCAGATGCTCGGCGGCGGCGCCCAGGCCGCGCATGTGCAGGACCAGGAGATCGTCGGCGCCGGCCGACATCTCGTCGATCGGCTTCTCGGTCGAGACGCCGGTATTCAACAGGACGATCCGCCTCACGCAATGGCTGCGAAGATTGCCGACCAGCTCGGCCAGGAGGTCCTTGAAGGTCGCTGCCGACAGGTGCTGGCTGCCGGCGAAGGACGTGAAAGCCGGGTAGAAGCCAAAGCCCACCACCGGCGCCACCACGACCGGCAGGCGCTCGGCGAGGCGCTGGCCGAGGGCGCGGGCGGTGAGCGCGTCGGTCTTGAGCGGCAGGTGCGGACCGTGCGCCTTGGCGGCAGCACCGATCGGGACCACGACCACGGCGCCGGCATCGAAGCGTGCCTTGGCTTCGGGCCAGGTGAGGTCCTCGAGCCAGGCTCCAGTATTCTCGGACATGAGACGACGCTAGCATGGCATCGGACCGACGAGGAGGACGTCATGCCGAGGCTCGCCATCATTCTTTCCCTGCTGCTCATCGCGACCGGCGCCGCGGCGGCCGACCCCGAGGCCAACAAGAAGGTCGTGCTCGACTTTTACGAGAAGGGCCTGAACCAGAAGGATTTCGAGGCAGCCGCTCGACATTTCGGGCCGCGCTACATCCAGCACAATCCCGGCGCGCCCGACGGCATCGAAGGCTTCAAGGCCTTCATCGCCTTGCGCAAGGAGAAGTTCCCCAACGCCAAGTCCGAGATCAAGCGGGTATTTGCCGACGGCGACTTCGTGATCCTGCATGTCCACGGCGTGCGCGAGCCGGGCGAGCGCGGCGTCGCCATCGTCGACATCTTCCGGCTGGAGAACGGCAAGATCGTCGAGCACTGGGACGTCGTCCAGCCGATCCCCGAGAAGACCGCCAACACCAACGGGATGTTTTGAGCGACCTTCAGCTTTGCCAGGGCAGCTTCACGGGCTTGGGCAGCCGATTGCCCGGGACGACCAGCTTGCGCCACGGCGCACCCGGTGCCGTGTCGTCGAGCGAGATGCGCCCGCCGATCAAGGCAACACCGAGCTCCTTCCAAATGGCCGCGAGATCGACCCGCTCGCCGCGACTGAAATGGCGATCGACCAGCGTGCTCATCGCTGATGTGCCGGTGGCGCGATCACAGGCAGCGGCATAGTCGCCGACCGAGGTGCGCTGCGTTCCGTCGAGCCCGCTCCACAGCACGCCGCCCAGGCAGTCCTCGAGGCCCTTGGCGCCCTGGCTGGCGCGGCGGAGGGCGAGATCGGCCATCAGCATGAAGGTGGCGCCGCCCCAGTAGTTCTCGCGGCCCGAGGCGTTGGCCATGCCAGAGGCGAAAGCCTGGCCGCCCTTCGGCATGTTGTCGACCCACTCATGCCAGACCTCTTCTTCGGTCTTCCATCCGGCGCGGGCGCGGATGATCGGTTCGACATAGGTTGCGGCGCCCTCCATGAACCAGGTGCCGCGGCCGCGGATGAACGGCATGCCGGTATGGATCAGCTCGTGGGTCAGCACCCAGTCGCCGAACAGGCGATGGCGATCCACATCGGGGCCCAGCTCGACCATCACCGTGGCGCCGCCGCCGGAGACCGTGCGGCCGTAGCCGACGCCGCGCCGCCCTTCCCTCGGCACGAGCCCGACCAGCGCCTGCCGCGCCGTGAATCCCTGCCAGTAATTCGACTGCGCCTGGGCGGTGCGCTCGACCCAATCGAAGACGTCGCCAGGGCTTGCCTCGGCGACACCGTCGAGCAGGGCGACTCGCAGTATGGCCTGGGCAGCCCGCTGGCCGGGCCGCAGCGATCCGGGCGCCGGAACGCCAAGCTCGCGATAGGCCAAGCGACCGAGAGCGGTGTAGCCGGCGAAGCGCACAGTCGTGCCGGCGAGCCGCCAAGCGTCGCCGACCTTGGGCAGACCTGCCGCGAAGACCAGTCCCGGCTCCATTCTCACGCGGATATCGATGATGGGGGCCCCGTCGTAACCGTGCGGTTCGAGCAGCCATGTTCCCAAGGTGGCGAGCACGCCATTGCCGCGCTGGATGGCGACCGAGGTCGAATCGGCGGCTCGCGCGAAGCGCGACAGGTGGAAGCGATAGCGCGCTTCGGCGATGCCGTTGCTCTGCTCGGTCTTGAGGTCGGACACGTATTGATTGGCACGCCTCTCGGTCGATTCGAACGTGAGCACCTGGGTCGCCCGGCAGCGATAGACGATATCGAGAACGAGGTCGCCGCGTTCGGCGAGCTGGCCATCGACCGTGCAGTCGGGTGCTGCGACCGGCTGCGCCAGCGCCAGAGCTGGTGAGACCGCGAGCAGAGCGGCCATGAAGAGTCGACGGAACATGCCGGACGCTACCATGTGCTACCATCAACCCAATGAATCCGGTTGTTCACGTTTTGCGGCGCATGGGAGGTCGCGCCACCACAATTCTGCCGCTGTCGCTCGCCATCGGCCTGCTGTTCCAGGACCTTTCCGCCGCAGCCCGGCCTCTGCTCTGGCCCCTCGCCGTCGTGCTGCTGATGTTGACGCTCGCCCGCATGGATTGGGCTCGTGTCGCCTACCTGCTGCGCCGGCCGCACCTCGCCATTGCCTTGTCGCTGGTCAACCTGATCGTCGTTCCCCTGATCGTGTTCCCGATCTGGCAGACGCTCGGCCTGTGGCCGGGGCTGGTGACAGCGCTCTGTCTCAGCGCCATGGCGCCGGGCATCATCTCGGCGGCGACCACCGCGGGCTTCCTGCGTCTCGACCCGTCGCTGGCGGTGCTGCTCACCTTGTTCAGCAATTTCCTCGTGCCGTTCACCCTGCCGCCGCTTGCCCTCTGGCTGCTGGGTTTCGACCTGCATATCAGCGCCGTCGATCTCAGCCTGCGGCTCGGGCTGATCGTCGTGCTGGCCGCGATCGGAGCCGTTGCGATCCGACGCGCGCTCGACAGCCGGCTGGTCGAGAACGGCCCTACCCTGGATGGCCTGTCGGTCATCGTGCTGATGATCTTCGCCATCCCCCTGATGGACGGCGTGGTCGGGCGCGCCGTGGCAGACCCATTCAGGCTCGCCGGGTTCGTCGCCGGCGCCTTCGCCGGCATGCTGCTGTGCAATCTGATCGTGGCCCTGGCGTGCCTGCCACTGCTCGATCGGCGCGACGCGCTGACGGCGGGCTACTGCTCCGGCGGCCGCCACAACGCGCTGCTGATGGCCGTGCTGCCGGTCTCCGTCGATCCCGACATCTTCCTGTTCATCGCCGCCGTGCAGTTCCCACTCTATTTGATGCCGACCCTGCTCGAGCCGGTGTATCGGCGGCTGTTGCGACACAACTCTCATTCGCCTCCCCGGTGATCGGGGGAGGAGGTCCGAAGGGCCGGAGGGGCAAAGCCTCAAACAAGATGATTGCGATTGCGACGTCAGAACGTCATGAACCTCGCCTGGGGCCCTCCCCCTCCGCCCCGTATGACGGGGCATCTCCCCCGTAAGACGGGGGAGGCGATGGAAAATGAATCCTATGCCGGTTCCGGCCACCTCTTCTGCGGCCCGCGTGCCGTCTCGAACCAGCGCGCGAGGCGTATCACGCCGAGATCGTCGAAGCGGCGGCCGGCGATCTGCACGCCGATCGGCTTGCCTTCCCTGCTGTAGGCGCAATTGATCGAGGCGGCCGGCTGCTCGCTCATGTTGTAGGGCATGGTGAAGGAGATGTGCTCGAGCGGCCGCTTTACGTCGTTGGTCGGCGTCTCCCATTCGGCGCGATAGGTCGGCACCGGCGAGACCGGCGAGAGGACATAGTCGAAGGCGTGGGTCGCCTTCACGGCGGCGGCGCGGATCGCCATGTAGTTGTTGACGGCCCGGACCATCGTCGCGCCCGAGACGTCGGCGCCACCGCGGCACCAGTCGGCAATGAAAGGCAGCACGCTGGCCTGCCGCGCGTGACTGAGGCCGGAGAAATCGACCCAGCTCCGCACCCGCCAGAATAGATCCTGCAGATGCAGCATGTCGGGCGACAGGAACGGCGCCACCGGTTCGATCACGGCGCCGGCGTCGGCGAACAGCTTGGCCGCCGCCTCGATCGCCGCCTTGACCTCGGCATCGACCGGCAGGCCCGAGCCCGCGTCGAGATGCAGGCCGACCCTGAGGCCCTTGGGATCGAGCGGACCCGCGTTCCAGTCGATGGCGGTCGCCGGCAGGCTCATGTGATCGCGCCAGTCCGGCTTGGACAGCTCGGCCATCAGCAACGCCGAATCGGCTGCAGTGCGCGTCATCGGCCCGACCACTCGGCCAAAGTACGGCGGATCCACCGGCACGCGGCCGAGGCTGGGCTTCAAGGTGAAGATGCCGTTCCAGGTCGCCGGCAGGCGCACCGATCCGCCGATATCGGTGCCGAGATGCAGCGGGCCGTAGCCCGCCGCCGCGGCAGCCCCGGCGCCGGCGCTCGAACCGCCCGGGTTCCACGCCAGGTTCCAGGGATTGCGCGTCAGCGGATGGAAGGAGCTCCTGCCCGACGACAGCATGCCGTAGTCGGGCATGGTGGTCTTGGCCAGGATCACGGCACCCGCCTCGCGCACCCGCGCCGACGCCGGCGCGTCGGCGCCGGCCGGGACGAGCTCGGTCGCCGCCGTGCCGAGCGGCACCGGCACGCCCTTGGTGGCGATGTTCTCCTTGATCGTGATCGGCACGCCGTCCAGCGCACCCTTGGGCGCGCCCTTCTGCCAGCGCTGCTCGGCGGCCTTCGCTTCCTTAGCGGCGCCTTCGAAATCAGGCGCGTAGAGCGCCTTCAGCTTGGGCTCCCAGGCCTCGATACGGGCGATCACCGCGTCGACCGCCTCGACGGGCGACAGCTTGCGGGTCTTGTAGGCGGCCAGCAGGTCGACCGCGGTCATGTCATGGATGCTTGTCATTCGGATAGCTTAGCCTTTGCGCGATGAAACGGGTCAGGATGGGAGCGAGCAACAGCACGGCGATCATGCGCACGGTTTGCATCGCCATGACGAAGGAGACGTCGACATTGGTCGACGCGGCGATGATGGCGATCGAATCCGAGCCGCCCGGGCTGGTCGCCAGATAGGCGGTCAGCGGATCGATGCCGGCGCCATAGACCAGCATCGCGGCCACGCCGCCGCACAGCGCGATCAACAGAAAGGTGCTGGCAAGGATGCGCGGCAGCGCCCGCGCCGCGTGGACCAGCAGCGGCCGCGTGAAGCGCAAGCCCACGTTCCAGCCGACCAGCGTGTAGGCGATCGCCATCAGCCACGCCGGCAGCTCGATGGTCATCAGGCCGAAATGGGTGAGAACGATGCCGCCGATCAGCGGCACCAGGAAGGCGCCTGCCGGAATGCGCAGCCAGCGCGCGACCTGCGGGCCGATGATGGCGAGCGCCAGCGTCTCGCCGAACGCCAGCCAGTCGAGCTTGGGGAACCACACGACCTCGGTGGCGCCCTGGGTGACGCTGACGCCGAACAGCTTGGCGACCAGCGCCGCGACGCCGGCCACCAGCACGACCCGCAGGTACTGCATGAGCGCGACCAGCCTGATATCGGCACCGTAGGACTCGGCCATGATGGTCATGACCGAGGCGGCTCCCGGGCTCATGCCCCACAACGCGGTGGTGCCGGGCAGGAGCTGCAGGCGGGTCATCAGCCAGCCCAGGAAGCTCGAGGCCGCGACGACGAACAGGATGGCGGCAGTGAACATCTGCCAATGGGCCAGGATGTCGCCCATGATCGACAGCGGCACCATCTTGGCGATCAGGCAGCCGATCAGACCCTGGGCGAGCACGAACGGCGCCAGGGGAAAGCGCACCCGACCGCCGCCGGCGGCGATCAGGATGGCGGCGATCAGGGGCCCCAGCATCAGGGCAGCCGGTGCATGCAGCCAGAACAGCAGGGCGCCGAGCGCGGCGGACAGGGTTATCAGCGCCGTCCAGACCAACACCTACTGGGTGAACTCCTCGGCCTCGCCGTTCATGGTCCGGATGGTGGCCATCAGCTCGGCTGCGGCAACCTCGAGGCGCGCCGCGTCGATGCCGCGCAGCACCAGGGAGACGCTGGGCCGGCCATTGCGGAAGGCCGGGTAGCTGCCGATGTCGAGATCCTCGTAGCGCTTCTGCAGCGCGCCCAGCGGCTCGGCGATGATGCCCTCCGGCAGGTTGGTTCGCACGGTGCGCGAGAGCATGGGCGCACCGCCGACCAGCCGGTGCTTCATCGACTGGAACATCGCCTCGGCGACCTTGGGGATGCCGGCGAAGGTGAAGACATTCTCCATCTGGAAGCCGGGCGCCACCGACACCGGGTTGTCGACCAGCGTGCCGCCGTGCGGCACCCGCGCCATGCGCCGCCGCGCCGGCGTGAACAGGGCGACATCGCCGTAATGGCGGGTCATGCGCGCGACCGCCTCGGGATGCTCGGAGATGCCGACGCCGAACGCCTTGGCGATGCAGTCGGCGGTGATGTCGTCGTGCGTCGGGCCGATCCCGCCGGTGGTGAAGACGTAGTCGAACTTGGCGCGCACCTCGTTGACGGTGGCGACGATGGTCGCCTCGACGTCGGGGATGACCCGGCATTCCATGACCCGCACGCCCAGCAGACCGAGCTCGGTGGCAAGGTACTGGATGTTGGAATCGCGGGTCCGGCCGCTCAGGATCTCGTTGCCGATGACCAGGATGCAGGCGGTGACGGTCTTGGCCGGAGGCGACATAGGGGTCTCTTTTTCCTTTTCTTTCAGGACACTAACGGAGGGCGACCGGTCGGCCAAGCGGTCCACGGCCTTGTTACCGCCGGTATCGCATGCCAAATATGGGCCATGAGCAGCCCCCGCGACTTCATCGACGACAGCGCCGACTACTGGCGGCGCGACGAGCGCACCATCAAGCTCCACGGACCCGAAGGTTTCGAGGGCATGCGGCGCGCCGGCCGGCTGGCCGCCGAGACGCTCGATTTCATCACGCCGCATGTGCAGCCCGGCATCACCACGGGCGAGCTCGACAAGCTCTGCCACGACTACATCCTGGATCACAAGGCGATCCCGGCTCCGCTGGGCTACCGCGGCTATCCGAAGTCGATCTGCACCTCGATCAACCACGTGGTCTGCCACGGCATCCCGTCCGACAAGCGCCTGCAGAACGGTGACATCGTCAATATCGATGTCACCGTGATCCTCGATGGCTGGTACGGCGACACCAGCCGCATGTATTACGCCGGCGAGGTCGGCGTGAAGGCGCGCAAGCTGTGCGACGTCACCTACGAGGCGATGATGCGCGGCATCGCCGCCGCCAAGCCGGGCGGCCATGTCGGCGACATCGGCCAGGCCATCCAGGCCTATGTCGAGGCGCAGCGCTTCTCCGTGGTGCGCGACTTCTCGGGCCATGGCCTCGGACGCATCTTCCACGACGCGCCCAACATCCTGCACTACGGCAAGGCCGGCACCGGGCCGGTGCTGAAGCCCGGCATGTTCTTCACCGTCGAGCCGATGGTGAACGCCGGGACCTGGCAGGTGAAGATCCTGAGCGACGGCTGGACGGCGGTGACGCGCGACAAGCAGCTGTCCGCGCAGTTCGAGCATTCGGTGGGCGTCACCGAAACGGGTATCGAGTTCTTCACCCTCTCGCCGCGCGAGCTCGCCAAGCCGCCCTACGATCTCGGCGCCGCCGCGCCGGCCGAGCAGCGCCAGGCCGCGACGGCCTGAGCCGCATGGCGCGGCGCAAGGCGGAGGCCGCCGAGCCGGCCCTCATTGCCCGCGCTCTTGGGGCCGGCGCCCTCGGGGCCGGCACCGCCAGCAGCGACGAAGCCCTGCTCACCCTGCTCGCGGCCGGCCTGCGCCTTCAGTCGACCGACGGCGGACGCTGGAAGGTAAGTGGCAACACGCTGCCCAATCGAGATCACCTGCGCAGTGCCGGCGGCACCTGGAACAAGCTCGACCAGTGCTGGGAGTTCGCGGGCGAGGATCCGACGGCGCGTCTCGCCGCGGCGCTGGCCGCAGCGCCGGCGCCGCCCGGCCACAACAGCGGCGCGACGGAACCCGCGAAGCCGCACTATCACGGCCATCGCGAGCGCGTCCGCGAACGCGTGATCGCGTCGGGCGTCGAATCGCTGGCCGACTACGAGCTGCTCGAGCTGCTGCTGTTCTATTCGATCCAGCGCATCGACACCAAGCCGCTGGCCAAGCGCCTGCTCGACCGCTTCGGCACGTTGGGCGACGTGTTCGCCGCCGAGCCCGAGCAACTGCGCGAGTTCGACATCGACCGCCGCACCCTGGTTCAGTTCAAGGCGCTGCGCGAAGTCGCCCGGCGGCTGGCCGAGCGCAAGGTCAAGAACATGCCGGTGCTGACCAACTGGCAGCAGCTCATCGACTACTGCCACACCGCGCTCGCCCACGAGAAGACCGAGCAGTTCCGCATCCTCTTCCTCGACCGCAAGAACGTGCTGATCGGCGACGAGGTCCAGCAGCGCGGCACCATCGACCACACCCCGGTCTATCCGCGCGAGGTGGTCAAGCGCGCGCTCGCGCTGAACGCCGCGGCGCTGATCCTGGTGCACAACCATCCCAGCGGCGATCCCAAGCCGTCACGCGACGACATCGAGATGACGCGCGAGATCAAGGCCGCAGCCGAGGCGCTGGGAATCGCCATTCACGACCACCTGGTGATCGGCCGCAAGGGCCATGCGAGCTTCAGGAGCCTGGGGCTGCTGGCATAGCGCTCTGGTGGGAGTCGCGTGCGAGCGCAATTCGAGGCACCAGTCATGCGCAACATTTTTGGATGATCGTTGCCAAGGCCGGCATGCACGATCACATTCCACCTTCGCTCGGCCCATATCGAGTAGCCGCACGGCACGCCTATGCCAAAGTTTCTTCGCATCGGGGTCCACCAATCGAACGTGTCCGGATACACGTCGAAGGCGTGGTCGATTCGCCGGGTCGGCTCGACGGTCTTCCTGAGGTGGGGCGCGGTCGAGGTCCAGGGCGTGGGAGATGCCCGAAAGGTCTACTGGACGGTTTCACCGCGCGAGAAGACGATTCGTTGCGGCGCGGTGCAGCCGGCCAAGGACTATGTGAGAAGCGCGATCGCCAAGCGGCGGAACCATCGCTATGAACCACTGGCCGGCAATATCACCATCAAGCGCCGACCTGCCAATCGTGGCGCCGAGCTCGAGCAAGTGCTTGCCACGATCCTGTTCGTCGACATCGTCCGATCCACGGAGAAAGCCGCGCGGCTCGGCGATTCGCGTTGGACGCAGGTGATGAATCACTACTACGCCACCGTCCGCAGAGAGCTGAAGACCTCGCGCGGCAAGGAAGTCGTGACGACAGGGGACGGACTGCTCGCGACATTCGAGGCGCCGGCGGCAGCGGTCCAATGTGCCACCACGATCCGCGAGGCCGTGCGCACGCTGGGACTGGAGATCCGGGTGGGGCTGCACGTCGGCGAATACAAGGTGAGCGGGCCTGACGTGTTCGGCCTCGCGTTCCATATCGGCGCACGAGTGGCCGCGAAAGCACGCGCCGGCGAAGTCCTGGTCTCGAGCTCGGTCAAGGATCTGATGCCGCAGTCCGAAGTCCTGTTCAAGGACCGCGGGATTCATCAGCTCAAGGGCGTGCCGAAGCGATGGCGGCTCTATCGGGTCGACCGGTAGGTCGATCCAGATTCAAGTGGCTGCCCGGCGGGATGAGCCGCCCGCATTTTCATCCCAATGGCCGCTTCATCACCTACGACTGAGCCCGCGAGTGGCTTCGCGGGCCGATCCTGTCGTCGTCCGTCATGGGCCCGGTCCGGCGGGATCGACGTTGGCCAAGGCGCGGAGCCCATGGAACGACAGGCCGGCGACGACGAACCAGATGATGCCGGCGATGACCTTGACGATCGGTTCACCCGCATGGGTTTCAAGCGGCGCCAGCGCGATGCTCAGGACGCCAAAGACCAGACCCAGCCACATCAGCATCTTGAGCTGCTTGCGATAGGCGGCGAGGAACTTGGGCCGATCGCCGGCGAAGTTCTTGCGCACCCATCCCTTTTGGACCTTGCCGACTTCGATCGGTATCAGGATGCAGAGAGCAAGCGAAGCGACGATGGAGATCAGCTCGAGCATCGTGTCCTCCGGAACGCGAGCAGCCTTGACGCACCCAGGCTGGAACTCACTTCCAGAATGTGCCGTTTCCCACCGAGGTCCGCCAGCCCCTTGCCTGGATTGGCCGCGCGGACCATCGGTTGCAAGACGGATCTGATGACGTTCGTCAGCCAGCGCGAGGTCGTCACCAAGCTCAGCATCCCGGCGGCTGGCTATGACATCCCGCCCTTCCTGTCGATGGCGGATCTGCCGGTGTGGGCCGAGCTCGAGCCGCCGAAGGGCACGCTGTACAATTTTCCAGTGCGCCCCCATCACGATGCCGAGCACTACATCGTCGGCTCGAGCGCCGCCGGATATCGGGGTGCAGATCTGGAGCCGGCACATGATCCCGGGAATGGTGGCACGCGTCTGACCGGGTCGACGCCCGAGCAGGTGATCGATTGGGCGAAGGGCGAGCTCGGCGGCATCCGCCGCCGAGGATTCGTCAGGCCAAGTCGAAGCCGTACACGCGGGCGGTGTTGCCGCCCGCGATCTTGGCCTGCTCGTCGGCCGGCACCCCGGCCAGGATCTCCGTCAGGATCCTGCGCGATTCGGGGAACGTCGATTCGCTGTGCGGGTAGTCGGAGCCCCACATCATGTTGTCGACGCCGATGAGGTCGCGCAGGCGGACGCCGACAGCGTCCTCTTGAAAGCTCAACACGATGTTGCGGTGGAAGAAGTCGCTCGGGATCATGCCGTCCTTGAAGCGGTAGATCGCCTCGCCGTGACGCTCGCGGTAGGTATAGTCCATGGTCGAGAGCACGTGCGGCACCCAGGCCAGCTCGAATTCCACGATCGCCAGGGTGAGATTCGGATGGCGCTCGAAGACGCCCGAGAAGATCATGTCGCACATCGACAGCGCGGGATAGAACGCCTTCGTCGCGCGGCTGCTGGCGTCGCGCAGCGTCTGTTCGCCGGTGCCACGGATCTTTCCCTGCCGCCGCGTCGCCGTGTGCAGGCTGAGCGGCAGGCCGAGCGATGCCGCAGCCGCCCAGAACGGCTCGTACTCGGGTTGGTCGTAGCGCCGATGCTCGAACGGATACTCGGTGATCATCGCGCCGGCCAGGCCGAGACGGGCGGCGCGCTCCAGCTCCCTGATGCCCTCCTGGACGTCGTCCAGGTTGATCATCGCGATGCCCTTGAGCCGGGCGGGATCGGCGCGGCAGAACTCGGCGAGCCAGTCGTTGTAGGCGCGAAAGATGGCGGACATCAGCGGCGTGTCCGTCACCCTGTAGTAGAACAGCCCCTGCGAGGGATAGAGGACCTCGCCGGCCACGCCGTCGAGCACCATGTCCTTGAGATGCTGCGCGGGGTCCCAGCCCCCGCTGTGCACATCCTCGATACGGGCCTGGCCGGTAATGGTCTCCGGCGCCTCGAACCGCGCCCCGGCGTTCGAGATGAGGCCGATCCCGGAGAGGATCTGATCCGTCTCGATCACGATCTGGTCGGCATCGTCGATCCGCTCGAGCCGCGGAGCGCGATCGCGAAACGCCGCATCGATGCGGGTCTGCCACAGATCGGGCGGTTCGAACACGTGCGAGTCCGACGACAGAACCAGAGGCAGCACCGACATCTCCTCTCCCACTTGATCACGGGCTGCAGCTTTGGCACCCGGCGCCTCGCCGTCAAGCCGCTCCGTCAGACCTCGGTCCGGCCGTAGAACAGGGTCACGGCGTGCTGCGCCTCGGCGAAGAACAGCCAGCGCTCTACGAAGACGCCGATCGTTCCCAGAACCGCGGCAACGAGCGCCGCGACGATGGCCGGCCAACCCGAGACGATGAAGGGGACGAACGACAGCAGGAACGGCAGGCCAAAGCCGAGCACCATCGCGATCTGCCGCAGCTTGGCGGCATGCTTGCGGGCAATCTTGAAGCCCATTTCCTTCAGCAGGTAGTTCTCCGACGTATGCGGCGCCTCGAACAGACGCACCGCGCCGAACTTGCCGAGACCGGTCGCACTGCCGGCGGTGCTGGTCGCCGGGGCCGTGTCGATGGATCGCCAGTAGGCCAGCTTCAGCAGCGCAGCGAGCGCGACCACCACGGGCACCAGCCCGTTCAACGCAGGCCGCGGGCCCAGGACCTGCAGCACCAGCACGAGCCACAGGATGCCGCTCATGAGGGCGAGCGACAGGTAGTTCGGCACGACCCAAGGATTGTGCCAGCGCGGCACCGGCTTCAGCGACCGGTAGATCATCGCCGTGCAGAACACGGTCGTGATCGCGCCGAGCGCCGACATCAGGCCCGCCGCCTTCATGACGACGCCGAGAAACACCCAGCCGACGCCGAACAGCCCGGCCGGCAGATAGGTCGCGACCGCGGCGACGCCCTCGCGCGACAGCCACGACGACCGCCACTGCGAGAACGCCCGCCAGGCGCGCTGGCGTTGACCGAGATGAAACGCCGACGACACGAGCCCCGCCGTGATCGCCCCCAGCGCCAGCGCCAACGCCACCAGGCCGAACATCCGATCGTCAGGCAGCATGCCGAACGGCGCCAGCACGCCGAGCAATGCCAGGAGCCCGTAGCCGGCGCCCGAGGCAGTGGTGAAGAAGATCACCGAAAGCGATGGATGCACGTCTACTCCACGAAATCCGCTTGGTTGGCTTTCATTGCGACAGCAGCCGATCGAGCCATCCCAGCAGGCCTCCCGGTTCGGCCGGCGCCGCAGGCGCAAGGCGGGCTGGCGCGCCGGTGCAACCGGCGCCGTGCTGGCGTGGGCGCGGCGGCAGATACTTGTTGGTGGGTCTGTAGCCCATCTCCGCCATCAGGTCGAAGCCCTCGCGTTCGGCAACCAGCTTGGAGACGGCGGAGTCGGGATCGCCGAGGTCGCCGAAATGGCGCGCAGAGGCGGGACAGGTGGCGACGCAGGCCGGGACCCGGTCCTCGGGTTCGAATGTCGTGTTGTAGATGCGATCGATGCAGAGCGTGCACTTCTTCATGACGCCGGCGTCCTGGTCGAACTCGCGGGCGCCGTAGGGACAGGCCCACGAGCAGAGCTTGCAGCCGATGCACAGATCCTCGTCGACCAGGACGATGCCATCCTCGGGGCGCTTGTAGGAGGCGCCGGTCGGGCACACCGTCACGCACGCCGGCTCGGCGCAATGCAGGCAGGACCGAGGGAAATGGACGGTCCGGCCGGAGGCACCCTCGCCGACCTCGAAAGTGTGCACGCGGTTGAACCAGACGCCGTCGGGCTCGGCGCCATAGGGAGCGAGATCGGTCAGCGGGGCAGCGACACCGCCGGTGTTCCATTCCTTGCAGTTCACGGCGCAGGCATGACAGCCGACGCAGATGTCGAGGTCGATGACCAGGCCCAGGCGCTTTGACGAAGGCTGTGCAGGCAGGCTGGTCACTTGGTGTCTCCGTGGGCGGCCGACCGGAAGCGGGCGCCGTAGCGCAGGACGCCGGGACGCTCTGGCAGATGGGGCGGCGTCGGCAGGGTCGCGAATTGAGGCTCGCTCACACCCTCCCCTGCGGCGACCTTCTCGATCCGCACGCGCAGGTCATACCACGCAGCCTGGCCGGTGACCGGATCGTTGTTGCCGTAGCGATAGCCGTCGCCGCGCACTGGCAACAGCTCGGAGATCACGTGATTGAGCAGGAAGCCCTGCTGGGATTCGGCGGCCTTCGGCGCAAGGTTCCACGCGCCTGAGCGCTTGCCGATGGCGTTCCACGTCCACACCGTGTTCGGATTGACCCCGTCCATCAGCTTGGCCTGAACCTTGATGCGCCCGTGATGGCTGGTGACGGCGACCCAGTCGTCGTCGGCGATGCCGAGCCTGGCCGCCGTCGCGCGATGGATATGCAGGCGATTCTCGCCGTGGATCTGGCGCAGCCAGGCATTCTGCGAGCCCCACGAATGATACATCGCCATCGGCCGCTGCGTGATGGCATGCAGCGGGAAGGCATCGCGCGCGACGGCGGCCTCCTCGAACGGCATGTACCAGAGCGGCAACGGATCGAAGTAGGTCTTCACCCGTTCGCGGTGCTCGTCCGGCGGCTGCACCTCGCCGTGGCCCTCGGCGGCGAGGCGGAACTTCTGCAGGATCTCGCTGTAGAGCTGCAGGACGATCGGATCGGGCTTGTCGATCAGGCCCATGCCGACCGCCCAGTCGAGATAGGCGCTGTTGGCGTGCTTGAAGTAGCGGGCTTCCTTCGGGATCTCCTGCCGCCAGAAGCACCCGTTGGCGATGTAGGCGTCGAGCTGACCTTTGTTGACGACGCCGACGCCCTGCTTTTCGCCCTCGGCGCCGCGCCAACCTGCCAGCATGCCGATGCCGGGCCGGCGCTCGTGATGGATGAGGTAGTCGGGAAAGCCGCCCGGATAGCGCGGGCTGCCGTCCTCCTTCACCAGCCCGGGCAGGCCGAGGCGCGTGCCGAGGTCGATCAGCACCTCCTGGAAGGGGCGCACGTCGCGATCGGGCGCGACCACCGGCTGGCGGATCGAGTCGGCGACGCCGTCGGCATCGCAGATCGGGCGGTCGAGCAGCGAGATGCAATCCCACCGCTCGAGATAGGTCGTGTCGGGCAGGATGAGATCGGCGTAAGCGATCATCTCGCTGGCATAGGCGTCGGAATAGATGATGCGCGGGATCTTGTACTCGCCAGTGGCGGGATCCTTGTCCGTCAGCATCTCGATGGTGCCCGCCGTGTTCATCGACGAGTTCCAGCTCATGTTCGCCATGAACAGGAAGAGCGTGTCGATCTTGTGCGGGTCGCCCGCCCAGGCATTCCGGATGACCTGGTGCATCATGCCGTGGGCGGCGATCGGCGCCTCCCACGAGTAGGCCTTGTCGATCCGCCGCGGCGAGCCGTCGGCCTCGACCAGGAGATCCTGCGGCGACGTCGGGAAGCCGAGCGGTGCCCCCGGCATCGGCTTGCCGGGCTGCACGTCGGCGGGGCGGCCGGTCGGTTTGTTGGCGGGTGGCGCAGGCCGCGGGAACGGCGGCTTGTAGCGGAAGCTGCCCGGGGAATCGACGGCGCCGAGCAGCATCTGCAGGATGTGGATGGCCCGGCAGGTGTGGAAGCCGTTGGAATGGGCCGAGATGCCGCGCATGGCATGCATCGAGACCGGCCGGCCGATCATCTTGTCGTGGCGCCGCCCGGCCCAGTCGGTCCAGGGCTGGTCGATCACGACGGTCTGCTCGAACGCTGCATGCGCCAGCTCGGCGGCGATCCGCCGGATGACGTCGGCGCCGATGCCGGTCTCGGCCGCGACGGCGTCGGCCGCGTATTGCGGCTCCAGGCAGCGCTTGGCGACGAGATGAAAGGCCGGCACCGCGCTCCGCCCGTTGGCCAACGTGACCTTTCCGGCGAGCTGCGGCTTGGCATCGACCTGGTGCGCGCCGGTGACGGTCTGGGTCACGGAGTCGAACACCAGGGGCTGGCCCGTGGCATCACGCGCAAACAGCCCGTGATCGGCGGCGCCCTCGTCCTGGATCACGAGCCACGGCGCGTTGGTGTATCGGCAGAGATATTCCTCGTCGATCTTGCCGGCGCGCAGCAGCTCCTGGATCAGCGCCAGGATAAACAGGCCGTCGGTGCCCGGCCGGATGCCGATCCACTCGTCGGCGATCGCGGAGTAGCCGGTGCGGATCGGATTGACCGACACGAACTTGGCGGCGCCACGGCTCTTCAGCTTGCCGAGACCGATCTTGATGGGATTCGAATCGTGGTCTTCGGCAACCCCGAACATCAGGAAGTACCGGGTCTTCTCCCAGTCGGGCTCGCCGAACTCCCAGAACGATCCGCCGATCGTATAGAGCCCGGCGGCCGCCATGTTCACGGAACAGAACCCACCATGGGCGGCATGGTTGGGGGTGCCAAACTGGCTCGCCCACCAGCCGGTCAGGGCCTGGCTTTGATCACGCCCCGTGAAGAAGGCGAGCTTGCGCGGGTCGCTGCGCCGGATGGCGTCGAGCCACTCGGTCGCCGTCGCCATCGCCTCTTCCCATTCGATCTCCCGGTACTCGCCGCTGCCGCGCGGCCCGACCCGGCGCAAGGGCTTGCGCAGCCGTGCCGGCGAATAATGGGTCATGATCCCGGCCGAGCCCTTGGCGCAGAGCACGCCCTTGTTCACCGGATGATCGCGATTGCCCTCGATGTAGCGGATGCGACCGTCTTTCAGGTGGACCTTGATGCCGCAGCGGCAGGCGCACATGTAGCAGGTGGTGCGCGCGATCCGATCGGCGCTCGACGTGTCGAGCTCGAGGCCCGCCGCCTGGCGCCCTTTGATCACTTCCCCTGCGTTCGACATCCTGATCCTCCCGGGGAAAGGTTAATCTCCGGACCTCGCTCAAAAAAGAAAATTGTTCCGCATCGCCCTGCGAATGTGAAGAGACTTGCGCTCACTGGTTCGTTTCTGCTCTGCTTCGATCGCGCTGGTCCCTGCTCTGCTCGAATCGCAATAGCATGATCGGAGGTGCGCATGTCGCACACAGGCCGGAATCGCGTAAACCAGCCGCATTGGCAGGACGAGTGGCTGCTCTCGGTCACACAGGCGCTGGCGATGCTGACGTCCAGCGTATTGCTTCGCTGGATCGTGCCGTGAAAGCGCTATGCTGGCCGGGAAGACACTGACGGAGATGAAGCCGTGATAGTCAAACAGATCTGGACCGCCAACGCCTACCGCAACTTCAATTATCTGATCGCCTGCAAGGAATCCGGCGAGGCCTTGGCCATCGACCCCTTGGATCACGAGAAGTGCCTGAAGGCGGCCAAGGAGGAAGGGTGGACGATCACCCAGATCCTGAACACGCATGAGCATGGCGACCATACCGGCGGCAACGCGGCTCTGGCCGCCAAGACCGGAGCCAAGATCCTGGCGCACAAGAATGCCAAGGAGAAGATTCCCGACATGGCACGCGGCCTGAGCGCGGGCGATATCGTCAAGGTGGGCAAGACGGTCGAGCTCGAGGCGCTGGACACGCCGGGCCATACCATGTGCCACATCTGCCTGTTGTCGCACACCGACCAGCCGGCCCTGTTCTGCGGCGATACGCTGTTCAATGCCGGCGCCGGGAACTGCCACAACGGCGGTCATCCGAACGAGCTGTACAAGACGTTCGACGAGCAGCTCGCCAAGCTGCCGAATTCGACCTTGATCTATCCGGGCCACGACTACATCGAGAACAACCTGCGTTTCACGCTGGACCGCGAGCCCGACAACAAGAGCGCCCAGAAGCTTCTCGACAAGCTCGGCGGCCAAGACCCCAACAATGCGTACGTATCGACGCTGGAGGTCGAAGGCGAGATCAACACGTTCTTCCGCCTCGGCAGCCCGACGGTGATCGCCAGACTGCGCGAGTCTTTCCCGGACCTGCCCGAGAAGCCCGACCAGCGCACGGTGTTCGTGAAGCTGCGCGAACTGCGCAATTCGTGGTGACCTTCATGTGCCTCCCCCGTAATCGGGGGAGGTGCCCCCGCAGGGAGGCGAGGGGGAAAGCCTCAGCCGGGAATCATGAAGTTCCGACGTCGGAATCTCATGCCTTTTGACTGAGGCCTTCCCCCTCCGCCCCGTACGACGGGGCGCCTCCCCCGATTACGGGGGAGGCGCCGACTCTAGGCATGTCAGCCGCGTCCGGAAGCCCCTGCCGCATCGCTCGACGTGCCGTCAGTTCGCCTTGATGTTGGCAGCGCGGATCACCTTGGCCCACTTCTCGGTCTCGCGCGCAAGCAACTGCCCGAATTCCTCGGGCGTCATCGGCATCGGCACACCGCCCAGATCGAGGATCTTCGCCTCGATCCTGGGATCCGCCAGGGCGGCGCCGACAGCCTTGTTGAGCTTGGTCACGATCTCGCGCGGCGTACCCGCGGGTGCGCCCAGCCCGGCGAAAGCGCTGGTCTCGAAACCCGGCAGGACCTCGCCGATCGGCGGCACGTCGGGCAGCAGCATCAGCCGCGCCGGCGTGGACACGCCGAGCGCGCGCAGCCGGCCCGCCCTGATGTGCTCGATCGATGACGGCAGGTTGTCGAACATGACCTGGACCTGGCCGCTCAGCAGGTCGGCCAGTGCGAGCGGCGCCCCGCGATAGGGCACGTGCGACATGTCGATGCCGGCCATCATCTTGAACCACTCGCCCGTGGCATGTGCCACCGAGCCTGTGCCGGCGGAGCCGAAATTGATGCGGCCCGGGTTGGCCTTGGCGTAGGCGATGAACTCCGCGACGGTGCTGGCAGGGAAGGCGGGATTGACCACCATCACCTGGTAGACGCGATAGATGCCGGCGACCGGCGCGAAGTCGCGCAGCAGGTCGAAGCCCAGCTTGTCGTAGAGCGTGCTGTTGATCGGGTTGTTGGCTCCGATCACCAGCAGCGTGTAGCCGTCCGGTGCCGCGCGGGCGACCGACTCGGCCGCGATGTTGCCGCCGGCCCCCGGGCGGTTCTCGACGATGAACTGCTGACTGAACTGCTCCGACAGCGATTGCGCGATCAGGCGCGCCAGGATGTCGATCGCCTGGCCGGCGGCGAAGCCCACGACCAGCCGCACCGGTTGAGTGGGATAGGCCTGCGCAAAGGACCGTGATGCAACCGCTGGCAGCGCAACGACGCCCGCCGCCAGCCGTTGGAACTTCCGTCGGCTGACTTTCACCAAGACCTTCCATCGCCGGCCAATGCCGGTCGACCGGAGCCTACAGGGCCGCCGCCTGAATTGTCACTGGCCCTTAGCGAGAGCCGCATCGAGTGCCTTGCCGATTTGAATGGGGCGGTCGTGCAACGGCCTTTCGGTGCGGGATGAAAGGGCGCGACAACGACGAAGCCGTGCCGCGCCAACGCTGTGATGAGATCATGATCGCCCCTGACCCTCGACGAAGCTCGGCAGCACGACCTCGGTGAGCACGGCATCGACGACGCGGCTCGGCACGTGGCGCACCGTGAGCCCGGTCGCGACCGGATTGCTTGGCGAGAGCCGGCGGCGTCGCAGGCGAATGCCTGTGCAGCGCCGTTCAATTCGAGATCGATTTCCCCGCGCGCTGGGCCTGGCATGACCATTCTGCGGCAAGCCGGCGAGCGCATGGCTCGGCCTACGCCACCTACGTCGGCAGTTGGCGCAAGCGATTCCGGGTGACCAAGGGCCAGCGCAAGAACGAGCTCAGCCTGGAGGACAAGCCAACCACCTGGAACAGAGACAGTGTCCGGCAAGTTCGTCGAAAGGCCTGCGGCTGCGGTAGGGTGTCGACCCCTCCCTCCCGTCAACTTGGCCATCCGGAAGGTGTCGTCATGATCGAAGCGATCAGCGCAGTTACACTCGGCACGCACGACATGCGACGGGCCGTCGGCTTCTATCGTTCCCTGGGCTTCGACATGCTGTACGGCGGCGAAGCAGAGTCATTCACCAGCTTTCGCGCGGGGTCGGGTTATCTCAACCTGATCGCCCAGCCCGAGGAAAAGCGCTGGTCCTGGTGGGGCCGCCTCATCTTCTACGTGTCCGATGTCGACGCCCTGTATGCCCGGGCCGTGGCGGCCGGATGGCAGCCGTCGACGACACCGCGCGACGCCGATTGGGGCGAACGCTTCTTCCACCTCACCGACCTCGACGGCCATGAGCTCAGCTTCGCCCGGCCCTTGCGGCTGCCGGCACAGTCTCGTTTTGATTCTTAGTTGGCCACAGATGAACTCAGATGCTCGAGCACGATCATCAAGCATCGGCGTTCATCCGTGTTCATCTGTGGCTGATTCTTTCAGGAAACCAGGGATAGTGCGCGCCTTGTGGATTTGAGGCGGAGCATCGCTCGTCAGATCTCCGCGTAAATCTCCAGCACGTTGCCGTCGGGATCGCGGAAGAAGATCGTGCGATGGCCGAATGGATGATCGGTCAGCGGCGAGACGATCTCGACGCCCTTGGCCTCGAGCGCTGCCGCGCACTCGGCCACTGCCTGCGGCGGAACGCGAAACGCGAGCTGCAGGGACAGCGCGCCTTTGGCTGGCGCCGCGTCGTCGAACCTCCCGCCACGGACCGCGAGCGCGAGAGTGTTGGCGCCGACACGATATTCGACCCAGCGCTCGCTCAGCACGCGCAGCAGCGGGAACTCCATGACCTGCTCGTAGAAGTGCCGCATTGCCGGCAGGTCGCGGGCGAAAATGACGGTGTAGTCGATCTGACGAATCTGGCCGAGTGCCTGCATGAGCTACCTTCTCGAGCCACGGTAGGGTGCGCGAAGCGCAGCTCTACCACGTTCTCGCAGGCCGACCTTGTCGTTGCCAAGCTACAGGTTGAAGTCGATGTAGAGCTGACCGGGGCTGGTGAATCCCTCGGGCAGCTTCGCATGGTCCTCCCTGGCGCCAGGGTCGGGCTTCTCGGCCCCGGCCTGGACCCAGTCGCTGCGAATCAGCCGCTTGCCGGTCTTGCTCGCGAGCGCGTCCATCAGCGCGGTGCGCGGCACCTCGGTCTTCTTCTTCGGGTTGCCGTAGGCGCCCGTGGCGGTGGAGACCATGGCGGCACAGTGCGCGTTGAGGGCGCCGACGGCAGGGATCGGCGTGGCGTTCGTGCTGCCGTGATGGCCGACCTTGTAGAAGTCGATCGAGCCCAGGATGTCGCGCGCCTCCTTGGTGATGCCGGGATCTTTGCCCGAGACCGCCTTGCCGTACAGCCAGTAGGACCAGTTGCCCCATTGCGCATCGCCCACGAACAGCAGCTTCTTGCCCTTGCAGGTGAAGAGAACGACCAGGCTCTGGTTGTTGAGCGTGCCGTCGAGCTTGTCGGCGGCGGCGGCCAGCACGTCCGGCTGCATTGCCGCGAGTGTGGCTTCCATTGCCGCGGCGCCGTCCTTCTTCCGCTTTCCGCCCCGTTCGACCAGTCCGCTGTCGAACTCGTCGAAGGCGTCCGGCGGATAGTCGGCCGCGCTCGCGGGCCATTCCTTTTCGAACGAGGGCACGCGGTCGGCGTTCGGGATGCCGTCGTCGCCCGCGGCGGCCAGATATTGCTCCTTCTTGTTGTCGCTGGCAGCGAACTCACCACCCGAATCTCTCGGCGGGGGCGCGAGGATTTCCGCCGTGATCCTGCCTTCGAGTTCAGGCGGCAGCTTGGGCGTATCGCCTCCCTGGTAGTAGTGGACCGGCGGCTTGGACTTGAAGCCCTCCTGCAGGAGCTTCAGCGCCTTGGCGTTGCCCCCGCCACCCCCGGCGGCGCCCAGCTCGATGCCCAGCGCATTGAACACCTTTCTCTGGGCTTGCACGCCTTCAGGGTCATTGCGGGCGCCAAGACCGAGCTGGAGCCGTTGCGCCACCGACGTGAGCTGCATCATGAACTTCGCCTCTCCCGGATTGTCCGGATCGAGGCGATTGGTGATCCACACGGCGCCGACATGGGCGAAGCTCGCGAAATCATCGTAGTTCGACGCAAAGCCCGACATGTGATCGGCGTGGTAGTGCGTCAGGATGACGAGTGCGAGACGATTGTTGGTCGCCTTCTTCAGGTCCTGAATGCATTCGTCGATGCTGCCGATATTGGCGGCATGGACCCCGCAATCGATCAGGATATGCGCCGGCCCATCGTTGCCCGGCACCGTCAGCAGGAAGAAGTCGCCGAAGCCGACCCGGTACATGCGGACGCGTATGCCGAGCGCACCGCCGACCGTTCCACCACCATTCCCGGCAGCCGGGCTGGTGCCGCCGGCCCCCTTGGCTGGCTTGGCCGCGCTCTTCCGCTTGGCCTTGGGGGCCGCCGCCTCGGCCCGCGTCTTGGCCCGGGCCTTCGCCGCTTTCCTGGCCGACCGCTTCGGCTCGACCTTCGTGGCACGTTTGCGAGCAGCCATGATCAGCCCTCCTCATGCAGCAGGCCGAAATTGGCCTGGAAATGACCGGGTTCGGAGATGTCACCGGCGGCAAGGCCCTGGGCGATCGCGAAGCTTCTCTGCATCTCCTCGCGCTGCTTCCCTGCGCTGCCGACGGTCGACTTGGCGATGGCGAAGCGGACCACCGGCGCCTTGGCCACGGTGTGACCCTCGTCGCCGTGCTCCATTTCGGGCGCTTCGACGATCAGCGTGACGCCGCCGCGAAACGGAAAGGCGCCGGCATCGGGAACATGGGGATCAAAGGCGGCGGTCCGCGACTGGATGATCTCGATCACCATCTCCATCCGCAGACTGCCGTTCGTCAGGGTGCGAAACACCGGATGGAACGACGGCACCGTCAGGGGCAGCGTGGGGTCGAGGCCGAGCTTCTCCCGGTTGTCGCTGGCCCACTTGCGCAGCACGTCGCCGTCGCGATCCTTCTCGGCGCTGGTCAATCCATTCGGGCTGCCGAACACCAGACCGTCGATCGCCGGCAGGGCGCCTTCGGGGACACGGGGCCACGACAACGCATCCTCCGAATAGAAGCTCGCACTCTCGGCATAGATGCCGCGCAGCCTGAAGCCCTCCATCAGCGCATCGCGGATGCCGTCATTGTCAACCGGATCGAGATCCTTGGAGACCGTGATCAGGGCGCGCAGGAAGTCGCCGAACGTCACGTCGACCGGCGGGCAGTAGTCGAGGGCGCGCGCGCAGAGGCGGAAGAACGTCGTGGCCGTCTCGGACGCGTAGCCGGCAAGGAGCTCGGCGAGCGGCACCGGAACATCGTCGGTCCGTGTGCCGCCGCCGGCACGATAGACCCGGAACAAGCCTTCCGCGCGCCCCATGTAGACGGTGAAGTAGGCGTCGAACACGGCGGCGACCAGGATCGAGCCACGGAAGTGCGAGTCGTTGATCCTCGTGTTGATGTCGCCGGAATTCGGCTTGCTGCCGAGCGCCGAGCGCAGCCCATGCGAGGAGCCGCGTGCCTCGCCGAACTGCTTCGCGAGCGCGACCAGCGGATTGGGCCGAGCTCCCTGCGCCCCGATGTCCCGATCTTCCGGCTTGGCGGCTCCCGGCGCGACCGGCGTGAGGTAGGTCTGATAGAGCTGCCCACCAGTGCTGCGAATCGTTTCGATCAAGGCCGCCTTGTGGGAGAAATGCGCGAACAGCGCGCAGAGATCGGCAAAGCCTTCATGGAAGGCCAGCACATCGGGATTGGTGGGCTCAGTGAAGTAGGTACGAATGCCGTCGATGACCGCATGGGTCACCTCGTGCGCGATGATGTCCTGTGAAAGGCAGGTGAAGATCCGCTGACCCGGAAGGTTGCGCCCTTGTCCGGTATTGTTCGCCTTGAAGTAGCCGAACAGGATGCCGTGCGCCTGCGGGCTGTAGTAGGCGTTGGCCTGATGCATGGCGTGTGGATAGAGCTTGAGAACGCGAATGTCGTCCTTCTTGCGCAGCGCGTCGTCGTTCTCGTCGTCGCCAAATCGATCGGCCCGACGCCAGTGAATGTCGCGTCCCAGCGCCGTCTCGAACATCTGGATGGTCCGGGAGGCGATCGCGTAAACCATCTGCTGATGGAAGCGCGGATCGGACTCCGAGGGATTGAGGCCGTCGCTCACCAGCAACAGCGGATCGTCGAGGTCGACGGGAGGGTAGTAGCACTTGTGGGCAGGGTCGTAGTCGATCACTCCGATCTTGCGACCGGTCGGCCCGGGTTTGAGCTTCTCCCAGGGCACGTGGACGGTGGTGCAATTGCCGGAATACCTGCCCGAGCTCGGATCGACGGCGTAGACCTGCAGCGCCCGGACAGTCGGAGTCGGCACCTTGAGCCAAGGGTGGCGCGGCGCTTTGGCCGAGGAACCGTTCTTGCGCGTTGCCATGATGTCGCCTCCATGTTCAAGACGGTCGGATTCGATCTCGTGCGTCAACCGAGGCGCCGAGTGACGGCCGCGGTCAACCGGACCAGCACGTCCTCGGTGTAGGCCACGCCTCCGGTGCCGCGCAGGTCCTCGAGACCTTCGGGAATCGATTCGACAAGATAGGCGCGGGCAGTATCGCTCATCGTGGCCTCTATCGGCGGCTACGCCGTCCCGAAGGATCGCCGCTGCCACCTGGTCAGGTGGGGTACATGATGACGGAGAATTCGATCGATCCGGCCATGCGCGCGCGCATACCTCGCCGGCAATCGACGCGCTCTATGCTCGCATTTGTTGCAGTCCAGTCCAATAATGGATCCGAGAGTCACATGCGCGACCGCGCTGCACTATGGGTGGCCTCTGCCCGCAGACCGATGGTCCATCGATGTGGTGAACGCCCGGCGCCTCGGCTATGCTCTCCCCACATATGCCGAAGGGAGGGATCTGGGTATGCGTACAGTTTCCCGTCAGTCTCGACGAGACGTCCTTAAGCTTACCGCGTACGGCGCCGCCGGCACCCTGCTTGGTCCGGCCATCGCTCAAGCTGCACCGAAGAGCCTCACGATGCTGCACGAGAGCTCGTTCGTGCCGCCCTATGACGCCTTCTTCAAGAACAAGCTGGCAAGCGCCTACGAGAAGGCGACCGGCATCAAGATCAACTACGAGGTCGTGAGCGTCGGCAGCCTGCTGACCCGCGTCACCACCGCGGCGGAGAATGCAACCGGCGCCGACCTCACGGCCATCAACTTCAACTGGGCCTTCCTGTTCGATTCCAAGTTTGTCGACGTGAGCGACGTCGCTGCCGAGATCGGCAAGGAGTCGGGCGGCTGGTACGAGGCAGCGCAGGAAGCAGTCGTGGTCAACGGCAAGTGGAAAGCCATCCCGTTCGGCAACATCGGCCAGCTCATGAACTGGCGGACCGACTGGTTCAAGGAAGCAGGCTACGACAAGTTCCCCGACACGTGGGACGAGCTCCTGGAAGCCGGTATCAAGCTCAAGAAGGCCGGGCATCCGTTCGGCTATGAGCTGGGGCACGGCTTCGGCGACAACCACGGCTGGCTCTATCCGCTGCTGTGGTCCTACGGTGCGCGCGAGGTCGAGGCCGACGGCAAGACCATCGTGATCGATTCCGACGAGACCGCGCGGGCAGTGGATTATTGCCGCAAGTTCTTCAAGGAGACCATGTTCGAGGACTGTCTCGGCTGGACCGACGTCAACAACAACAAGGCCTTCCTGTCGGGTCAGATCTCCTGCACCAACAACGCCGAATCGATCCTGTGGGCGGCCAAGAAGGACTTCCCCGATATGGCCAAGGTGATCGACCAGTCGGAGAACCCGAAAGGGCCGAAGGGTCGTTTCCACATGCTGAATCCACTGTGCCATGCGATCTTCACGCACACCCAGGACCAGAAGGCGGCCAAGGATTTCCTGCGCTGGCTGATGGCGCCGGCTCAGTGCGGCCCCTGGCTCGACGTGGCGGTGACCTATTACCAGCCGTATCTGCATGCCTATGACGACGCGGCGATGTGGAAGGTCGAGCCACGCAACATACCGTACCGCGACTCACTAAAGACCTCGCACCTGCCCGGCTGGCCGGCGCCGCTCAGCCGCGCCCAGTCGGAGAGCGTCGCCAAGTACGTCGTGGTCGACATGTTCGCCAAGGCGTGCGCCGGCAAGTCGACCAAGGATGTGATCGCCGACGCCCAGGCCCAGCTGAAGCAGATCTACAAGGCAGGCTGATCGCATGACAGCGGACTCGCTCGCGCCGACGCTCACGCGTCGGCGGCCGGCGTTCTCGCTCGGCCGCTTCCTGGAGCGTGGCGGGGTATTCAGTTGGCTGATGGTGGGACCGCCGGTCGCCTTCATGGCGGCTCTGGTCGGCTATCCTTTCGTCTACGGCATCTGGCTCAGCCTGCAGAACAGGCCGGTGGCGAAGGAAGGCGTGTTCGTCGGCCTGGAGAATTACATCTCGGCCTGGCACGACCCGGTGTTCTGGCAGGTCGTGGTCAACACCTTCGTCTATACCATCATCGCGACGATCCTGAAGATGGTGGGCGGGCTGGGCCTCGCCCTGGTCATGAACCAGGACTTCCGCTTCAAGAACCTGACGCGCGCGCTGCTGTTGCTGCCGTTCATCGTGCCGACGGTGCTGTCGACCATCGCCTGGCAGTGGATCCTCGACCCCGCCTTCAGCGTCATCAACTGGGTGTTGATCGCGAGCGGGCTGGCCGATCCCGGTCCGAGCTGGCTCGGCAATGCGCACCTGGCGATGGGCTCGCTGATCGTGGTCAATACCTGGCGCGGCCTGCCGTTCTACGCCATCACCCTGCTGGCCGGCCTGCAGACGATCTCGCCCGAGCTTTACGAGGCGGCGACCATCGACGGCGCCGGCACCTGGGCGCGCTTCCGCTACGTCACCTTGCCGCTGCTGATGCCGGTGATCTTCATTGTAACCATGTTCTCGGTGATCTTCACCTTCGCCGACTTCCAGCTGATCTACGTGCTGACCCGCGGCGGACCAGCCAACGCCACCCACGTCTTTGCCACCTATGCCTTCGACGTCGCCATGAACGGCGGCCAGTTCGGCCAGGGTGCCGCGATCGCGCTCACCATGGTGCCGCCGCTGGCGCTGATCATCCTCGCCATGGCGATCTACATGCGGGCACCCAAATCGTGACGGCGTCGCGCGACGGCCTGCGACGCCGCATTCTCAAGCTGTGGCTTCCGCTCGGCGTCTCTTTGGTGTTCGCCCTGTTCCCCTTCTACTGGATGGCGATCACCTCGCTGAAGCCCAACCAGGAGCTCTACAACCGCAAGATCATGCCGCTGATCGTGCATGATCCGACGCTCAAGCACTATGTCGACCTCCTGACCGAGACCAGCTTCCTCGAATGGACCTGGAACACCTTCCTGGTGGCGATCGTGTCGACGGCGATCTCGCTGCTGTTCGGCGCCATGCTGGCCTATCCGCTGGCGCGCATCCGCTTTGCCGGCGCGGCACTGGTCTCGTTTGCCGTCGCCGCGACCTACCTGGTGCCGCAGCCGCTGCTGTTCGTGCCGCTGGCCGACATCATCAACCGGCTCGGCCTCGGCGATACGCTGACGTCGGTGATCCTGACCTATCCGACCCTGCTGGTGCCGTTCTGCGCCTGGTTGCTGATGGGCTATTTCCGGACCGTGCCGGTCGAGCTCGAGGACGCTGCGCGCATCGACGGTGCGAGCCGCCTGCAGACTCTCATCAAGGTGGTGCTGCCGTTGTGTGGTCCGGGCTTCATCTCGGCCGGCATCTTCGCCTTCACGCTGGCGCAGAACGAGTTCCTCTACGCGCTGATCTTCCTCACGAAGACCGAAGTGCGCACCGTTCCGGTCGGCGCCATCGCCGAGCTGGTGCGCGGCGATGTCTTCTATTGGGGCCAGCTCATGGCCGCCGCCCTGCTCGGATCGATCCCGGTGGCGATCATCTACTCGTTCTTCGTCGAGCACTACGTCGCCGGCCTGACCGCGGGTTCGGTCAAGGGGTGAAGTTCCTTACCTCTCCCGTAATCGGGTCGTAATCGGGGGAGGCGAGCGGATCAGATACAATAGTTACAGTGCAGCGGCCGCGAGCCGTTGGACCGGTGACGGCGCCTGACCTAGTATGACGCGAGCCTCGAACCCGGGAGTCTTTCGATGCCGCGTTCCTCGTGGAAGGGCTATCTCAAGCTGTCTCTCGTCTCCTGTGCCGTCGCGCTCTACACCGCCACGTCGACGTCGGAGCGCGTGTCGTTCAACACGTTGAACCGCAAGACGGGTAACAGGCTGAAGCAGAACCTGGTCGACTCGGTGAGCGGCGAGCCGGTGGATACGGCCGACCGCGTCAAGGGCTACCAGGTCAGCAAGGGCCAGTACGTCATGGTCGAGGACACCGATCTCGAAGGCCTGAAGATCGAGAGCACCAAGACCATCGAGATCGAGACCTTCGTGCCGCAGGCCGAGGTCGACCAGATCTATCTCGACAGTCCCTATTACCTCGCGCCGGACGACAAGGTTGCCGAGGAGGCGTTCGCCGTCATCCGCGAAGCCATGACGCACAAGAAGATGGTCGGCATCGGCCGCGTCGTGCTGAACCGGCGGGAGCGCATGCTGATGCTCGAGCCACGCGGCAACGGCATGCTGGCGACGACCCTGCGCTATCCCTACGAGGTCCGCCAGGACGGCGAGTATTTCGCCGACATCGCCGACGTGAAGCTGCCGGCAGAGATGCTCGACATCGCGCAGGAGATCATCGGCCGCAAGTCCGGGCATTTCGAGCCCGACAAGTTCACCGACCGCTACGAGGAAGCCGTCGTAGGCATGCTGCGCGCCAAGCAGGCCGGCCAGGCCTTCGCCATGCCCGCGGCGGAAGCACCGGCCAATGTCGTCAACATCATGGATGCCCTGAAGCGCAGCCTCGAGGCCGAAGGCGCCGACGCCGGCACCATTCGCCGGCCACGCGCGCCCAGCAAGAAGGCGGCGGAGACGCCGGCCGCGACGGCCGCCCAGCCGACGCGCAAGCCCAAGGCCCGCAAGGCCGCCCGCTGACCGCGGGAGGCCGGGTTGCCTCTGGCCGGACAGACCGTCTACCTCGTCGGCCGCATCCAGGGCCTGACGCGCCGCCGACTCGAGATGCTGGTGCGCGTCCGCAGCGGCAGGCTCGCGACACGGCCGGGCGCGCGCGTCACCACGATCGCGTTCGGGCATTCGGCTGTGTCGCGGGCGCTCGATGATGGCCGGGTGCAGATTCCCCCGGGCCTGCCGGCGACATCAGTGCTGATCAGCGAGAACGTGCTGCGCCGTCAGCTCGGCCTGCTCGCGCCGCCGGCCGCGGTCGAGCGCAGCATGACGCGCGTCGAGATCGAGCGCCTCGCGGGTCTCACGCCGAATCTTCTGTCCTGCCTCGTCCTGTTCGATGTCGTGGAACCGGTCGACGACCGCTTCGCCTATCGCGACCTCGTCGCGGCGCGCGAGGCGGCGCGCCTCCTGAAGCGCGGCGTCGCCCTGGGCGACGTGCTGGGTGCGGCGATCGCGCTCCAGCGGCGCGGCAGCCATCTCGCCGAGGCGCGCCTCACCGAGGGCCCGTCGGGTGTGCTGGTGCGCGAGATCGGTGATCAGCTGGCCGAGCTGAGCGGCCAGCTCACCATGCGCCTGGAGCAGAAGGCGCACAGCATCGACGATCTTTTGGCCGACGCCGAGCAGGCCGAGGCGCGTGGCGACCTCGCCGCAGCCGAGAGCCTCTACACGACGGCCATGCGCGCCGACACCGCCGACCCCGTGCTGCCGTTCAATCTCGGCAATGTGTTCGACGCGCAAGGCCGCGCGCCGGAGGCGAAGATCGCCTGGCAGATCGCCGTGGCGCGCGACCCGGCCTTCGCCGAGGCGTGGTACAATCTCGCCCTCGCTGCGGAAGACGAGCAGCAGGTCGATCTCGCGATCGCCGAATACCGCCGCGCCGTGAAGGCGCAGCCTGACTACGCCGACGCACACTTCAATCTGGCGATGCTCCTGACGCGGCTCGATCGCAGCGCCGATGCGATCGCCATCTGGGAACGCTTCCTCGAGCTCGAACCGTCGTCAAAACAAAGAAAGACGGCCCAGAAGGCCGTCGCGCTATGCCGCATGCATCTGCAGCAGCAACGCACGGAGACGGGCTGATTCCTCTCCTTGCCGGGACCGCGCCACTCCAGTGGTGCGGTCCCAGCGCATGAATCACAACCTCTTCGCCCACGCCGCCAGCGCGTCGAGGATTTCGCGCAGGACGTCGGGATCCTTCCGGCCGCTGCGGGCCGGGACGTGGAACGAATGATCGGCGCCGTCGACCACGTGCAGCGTCGCTCGCTCGCCGAGAGCGGCAACAACCGGCCGGAGCATCGCGAGATCGGCCAACGCATCCCGTGTGCCCTGCAGGAAGAGCGTCGGCACCGCCACATCGGCGAGATGCTTTGCGCGTGCGTCTGACGGCTGCTTGGCGGGATGCAGCGGGAAGCCGAGAAAAGCCAGGCCGCGGACGCCGGCGAGCGGCTGGGCAGCCTGCGCCTGCGAGGTCATGCGGCCGCCGAACGATTTGCCGCCGGCGATCAACGGCAGCCCGGGGGCGAGCCGACCGGCTGCCGTCACGGCAGCCCGCACCGTGGCTTGCGCCAGCGCCGGCGGGTCGGGCCGCTTGGTGCCTTGCTCCATATACGGGAACTGATAGCGCAGGGTCGCGACCCCGCGCTCGGAGAGCCCGGATGCGGCGCCCGCCATGAAGGCGTGGGTCATGCCGGCGCCGGCACCGTGCGCCATCACATAGCAGCACCACGCCTGCGCCGGCAGCTCGAGAAGACCCGAGACGCGCCCGCCGGAATCGACGTCGATGCTGACCGGCCGCGCGCTAGGCCGTGCCATCGGCCGGACGGGCGAAACGCAAGGCTGAACGAGCGCGCGCCTTCTCGGCCTCGATCTCCCGATCGCGCGGCGGCGCCGTCGTGACGAGCGAGTCGATCAGCTCACGCGCGGCGTGGGCGACCGCCTCGACGGCGCGGCTGAAGGCCTCCTCGTTGGCCTTGGACGGCCGGCTGAAGCCGCTGAGCTTGCGCACGAACTGGAGCGACGATGCCTGGATCTCCTCCTCCGTCGCCGGCGGCTCGAAATTGTAGAGGTTCTTGATGTTGCGGCACATGAGATGCCTCCACGGCAATATGTTCGGCCTGATGCTGGCACGCGATCGGCGGACCTATCAAGGCGCCGGGCACCGAGTGGAATCCGGCCGGCGCATCCCCTACGCTGCCGCCGTGGCCAAATCGCTGAACGCCTACGCCGCCAAGCGCGACTTCTCGAAAACGCCGGAGCCACCCGCGCGCCCCGGCACCAAGGCAGCGGGCAACGCTTACGTCATCCAGAAGCACGCGGCGCGCCGCCTGCACTACGATTTTCGCCTCGAATTCGACGGCGTGATGAAGAGCTGGGCGGTGCCGGAGGGCCCCAGCCTGATCGCCGGCAAGAAGCGGCTCGCCGTGCATGTCGAGGACCATCCGCTGGAATATGCCGGCTTCGAGGGCGTCATTCCGGAGGGCCAGTACGGCAGCGGCACGGTCATGATCTGGGATCGCGGCACGTGGATCCCCGACTTCGACCCCGCCTTCGGCTATCGCAAGGGGCATCTCAAGTTCCAGCTCGACGGCCAGAAGCTCAAGGGCCAATGGCACCTCGTCCGCATGGCTCCCAAGCCGCGCGAAAAGCAGGAGGCCTGGCTGCTGTTCAAGTCGGACGACGCGGCGGCGCGGGCGGCTGATTCAGCAGACATCCTCGTCGACAAGCCGAATTCGGCCGCCACGGGGCGCACCATGGAGGCGATCGCGCGCGAGCAGGATCGCGTCTGGGCATCGGGTCAGGGCGAGGTCACGCGGCCGGCAAAGAAGAAGCGACGGCGCAAGCCCGTGGTCGATCCCGCGACCCTCACGAAGGCGAAGGCCGGCGCGCTGCCGGGCTACATCGAGCCCAGCCTGCCGTCGCCGACCGAGAGGGCGCCTGCGGGCCGCGGCTGGCTGCACGAGATCAAGCACGACGGTTATCGCCTCCAGGCGCATCTGGAGAACGGCCGCGTCGGATTGTTCAGCCGCCAGGGGCTCGACTGGACGGAACGGTTCCCCGCCCTCGCGCATGCACTCGCTGATCTGCCGGTGAAGGTCGCGATCATCGACGGCGAGGCGGTGGTGCACACGGAAGCCGGCATCGCGAGCTTCACCGCACTGGTCGACGCCCTGAAGAGCGGCCGCGGCGACGTGGCGTTCTACGCCTTCGACCTCCTCTATCTCGACGGCTTCGATCTCCGCGATTGTCCGCTCGACGAACGCAAGGCGGCGCTGGCGCAGATCATGGCTGCCGACGGCAACAACGCTCGACTGCACTACAGCGATCATATCGAAGGCGACGGCAACGCGGTCTTCCGCCATGCCAGCCGCCTCGGCCTCGAAGGCATCATCTCCAAGATGGCCTCCTCGCCCTACAAGTCGGGACGCGTCAAGACATGGCTCAAGCTGAAGTCGAGCCATACCGGCAGCTTCGTGATCTCGGGCTTCATTCCGTCGACCGTCGACAAGGCGGCGGTCTCTGCCCTCGTCATGGGTGAATATGCGGGGAAGAATCTCATGCCGGTCGGCCATGTCGGGTCGGGCTTCACCGCCGCGAGCGCACGCGAGCTTCGCCAGCGGCTCGAGCCGTTGCGCACCAGCACGCCGCCGTTCGAGGACGAGACAGCGGACGCCAAGGGCGTCCGCTGGGTCGAGCCCGTGCTGTCCGCAGAGATCGAGTATCGCGGTCGCACCGGCGGCGGATTGATCCGCCATGCCGTGTTTCGTGAGCTCGTCGAAGGCAAGACCAACAACGACGTGCGGCAGGATGCGGCGTCGAGCGAACGCAAGCCACGCGCCGAGGCCGGACGGGATCCGTCCAAAGTCCGACTGACCAATCCCGGCCGCCTGCTGTGGCCCGAGCAAGGCATCACCAAGCAGGGATTGGCGGAATTCTATGCCGAGATCGCCGACTGGATCCTGCCACACCTCGTCGGCCGGCCGCTCAGCCTGTTGCGCTGCCCCGAAGGCATCACCGCGCAATGCTTCTTCCAGAAGCATGCGTGGGCGGGCCTGGGCGACGCCGTGCGCCAGGTTGCGGTGCCCAACGACGAGCAGCCGATGCTCATGATCGACGATCTCGAAGGCCTGATGGAGCTCGTGCAGGCGAGCGTGCTCGAGATCCATCCCTGGGGCGCGCGGGCGGACCGGCCGGAGCTGCCCGACCGGGTGACCATCGATCTCGACCCCGGCGACAACGTGCCGTGGCAGCAGGTGATCGACGCGGCACTCGAGGTCCGCAACCGGCTGCAGGCCGGCGGGCTCGAGAGCTTCGTGAAGACGACCGGCGGCAAGGGCCTGCACGTGGTCTTCCCGCTCACACCCCAGGCCGATTGGGATACCGTGAAGACGTTCGCCCAGTCGCTCGCCGCCGCGATGGCCGCCGACCAGCCCGGTCTCTACACCGACAACATGGCCAAGAGCGGCCGACGCGGCCGCATCTTTGTCGACTACCTGCGCAACGGCATGGGCGCCACCGCCATCGGCGCCTATTCGACGCGCGCCCGCGAAGGTGCTTCCGTCTCCGTTCCAATCGACTGGAACGAGCTCGGCCCCGATATCCGCGCCAATCACTTCACGCTGCTCAACCTGCCCAACCGCCTGGCCTACCTCGATCGCGACCCATGGAAGGGCTTGGCCGCGCTGAAGCAGACCCTGCCGGCCGCCGCCCTCAAGCCGAACGCGCGGAGCGGCGCGGCGCCGTCGAAGGCCGAGCTCAAAACCTACTGGAAGAAGGTCGGCAAGAGCGCGCTCCCCCATCTCGCGAGACGACCGCTCGATCTGGTGCCCAATGATCCGCCGACGGACCTGCCCAGGTCGGTCCAGCGGGTCGGTGTCGGCGACGGACATCGACTATGGATCGACAGCATCGACGGCCTCCTGGGCCTGGTCGAGCTGGGCGCGGTCGAGCTGCATCCCTGGAACGTGACAGTCGATGACCTCGAGCATCCCGATCAACTCGTCTTCGCCATCGCCGCGGTCAAGAGCACCGACTGGCCGCGGGCCGTGGCGACGGCCGTACGGTTGCGCACGCTCCTGCACGCGGAGGGGTTGGAGAGCTGGCCGAAGCTCAGCGGCAGTCCAGAGCTGCATGTCGTGGTGCCGATCGAGCCGGAGCTCACCTGGCAGGAGGCCCATCGCTACAGCAGGGACATCGCCGGCCGGCTGGCTGGCACCACCATCGACTGCCGCTACAACGCACGCGGCGTGGCAGCGATCGGCGCCTGGTCGCCGCGCGCGCTGCCTGGATTTCCGGTCGCGGCACCCGTGGATTGGGCCCAACTGCAAGACACCGTCGATCCCGCTTCCTTCACGCTACAGCAGAACGATGCCGCGCACGGGCGTACTGTTCGGCGTTGAGGTCTTGGGCTGTCCCGAGTGACCTGCTGCCCAATGTCGAAGTCAACGCCGGCGCCGACTTCCACATCGTCCCGTTCATGCTGGAAGGCTTCGCCCAGATCTCTGACGGCGGCAACGTTCCGTCTGGCCGACGGGGACAGCCGCATGGTACCCCACGCTCACTGGACAGGGAGCAGGTCATGAGCGGCAAGATCTATGTCGGCATCGGCGGCTGGACCTTCGAACCGTGGCGCGGTGTGTTCTATCCCGAAGGCCTCGCCCACAAGCGCGAGCTCGAATACGCCAGCCGCAAGCTCACTTCCATCGAGATCAACGGCACGTACTACTCGAGCTTCAAGCCGGCGAGCTGGGCCAAGTGGCGCGACGAAACCCCCGATGGTTTCGTCTTTTCCATGAAGGCGTCACGCTTCTGCACGAACAGGCGCGTGCTCGCCGATGCCGCCGAGTCGGTGCAGCGTTACGTCAACCAGGGACTGGTCGAGCTCGGCAGCCGGCTGGGCCCGATCAACTGGCAGTTCATGGGCACCAAGAAATTCGATCCCGAAGATATCGAGGCGTTCCTGAAGCTGCTGCCGCGTCAAGTCGGCAAGCTGCCGCTGCGCCATGCTCTCGAAGTCCGGCATGCGAGCTTCCAGGACCCGCGCTTCTACGAGCTGGCGCGCAAGCACAAGGTCGCCATCATCCAGGCCTACGACGACGAGGACTTTCCAACCATCGACGAGCCGACCGCCGACTTCACCTACGCCCGCCTGATGGGCACCGAGGACAATCACAAGACCGGCTACAAGCCCGCCGACCTGGACGCGTGGGCCAAGAAGGCCAAGGACCTGGCCAAGCGCGGCGACGTGTTCCTCTACTTCATCTCGGGCGCCAAGGTGCGCAATCCGTCCGCCGCCCAGGCGCTGATCGAACGGCTGTAGGCGGCAGTCCTCAGTTTCGAGCTCCTCTCCCCCTAGCGGCGGAGAGGAACATGAAGGGGCGCTCACTCGTCCCCTTGACTTTGAACCGTCGCATTCTTAATAGTTAACAATATGGTTAACTATCAAGCTGACACGCTCGACCGCACCTTTGCCGCGCTTGCCGATCCGACGCGGCGCGCCCTGCTCGCCCGCCTCGACGAGGAGGACGGGCTGACGGTCAGCGAGCTGGCGCGGCCCTTCCCGGTGTCGTTGCCGGCGATCATGAAGCACCTCGACGTGCTGAGCGACGCCGGCCTGATCGCGCGCTCGAAGACAGGGCGAAGCGTGACCTGCCGGCTCGAGGCCGCGCCGATGGAGCAAGCGATGAACTGGCTCGCCCACTACCAGCGTTACTGGACCGAGCAACTCGATCGACTGGCCGCTTTTCTGGAGGACGAATCATGCAATCCAACGCCAGCGCCACCCTCGACAAGCCCAGCCTCACCCTCGAACGCCGCTTCAAAGCGTCGCCGGCGCAGCTCTTCCAGGCCTGGACGCAGCCTGAAAAAATGATCCGCTGGTGGGGCGTCAGCGGCACCGACAAGGCCCCGATCGCCGAAACCGATCTCCGGGTCGGCGGCCGCTTCCGCGTGCAATTCTGGTCGCCGACCGGCGAGCATCACAGCGTGAGCGGCGTCTATCGCGAGGTCGTGCCCGATCGCAAGCTGGTGTTCTCGTGGGCCTGGCAGAGCACGCCCGAGCGCCAATCGCAGGTCACGGTGGCCCTCGCGCCCGACCGCGACGGCACGCTGCTGACCCTGAAGCACGAGCAGTTCTTCAACGATACGGCGCGCGATGATCATCGCCGCGGCTGGACGAGGGCGCTCGACCAGCTCGAGCAGGCATTGTCATGACTCTCGAGCCTTTCCGCGCGCCGATCAACATGAGCGACGCCGGTCGGCAGGTCAATCTGCTCGACGCCCTGCCGCACGATGTCGGCCGGCTGGCCGACATCATCCATGGCCTTCTCATCCATCAGCACATCGCACCGGTCTACGGCGTGACGCTGACGCCGGCGCAGCAGCTCGAAGCGCATATCCGCGGCGTCGAACCGATGCTCGAGCGAATCGCGGCGCATGACGCCAGGCCCCTGTCGGTCCCCCGCCCGGCCCACGAGCGTCTGGTCGGGGTCTGCCGGCACTTCACCCTGCTGCACGTGGCGATGCTGCGCCGCCAGGGAACCCCGGCGCGGGCACGCTGCGGCTTCGGCGCCTATTTCGAGACGGGCAAGTACGTCGACCATTGGGTGACCGAGTTCTGGAACTCGACCGAGCAGCGCTGGCAGCTTTGCGATCCGCAGATCGACGCCGATCAGCGCCAGTTGTTCCGGATCGCGTTCGACCCCAAGGACACGCCGCGCGATCAGTTCGTGGTCGCGGGCGATGCCTGGCAGCTCTGCCGCAGCGGCAAGGCCGATCCGCAGGCCTTCGGCATCCTCGACATGCGCGGCCTGTGGTTCATCGCCGGCAACGTGGTCCGCGACGTGGCGGCGCTCAACAACCACGAAATGCTGCCGTGGGACGTCTGGGGGGCCATGGGCCGGACCGACGCCGAGCTCGATCTCGAGTTCATCGACTGCATGGCGCCGCTGTCGAGCCAGCCCGACCGCGATCCCGCGGCCCTGCAGCGCGCCTACCGCGACGCGCGCATCGCCGTGCCGGACACCGTGTTCAACGCCGTCCTGAATCGTCCCGACCGCCTGACCTCTCCCATTGGGTCCGCCATCACGGCGAATACGAGCAGAGAATCGGACAATTCCTGCTGTCGCGGTCGAGCGGGAGTGCTGTAGTCTCGGGATAACGGAATGACCGGAGGTGACAGATGACCGCTCTTTCGCTCGACCACTACAACATCTACTGCAAGGACCTCGAGGCTACGGTGCGCTTCTATGAGCGCTACGTCGGCCTGACGAACGGCGATCGGCCGCCATTCAATTTCCCCGGCGCGTGGCTCTATGCCGGCGACAAGCCGATCCTCCATCTGCTGTCGGAGACCGGCCGCGAGGAGCACGGCAGCGGCGCGATCGACCACATCGCCATCAACTGCGCCGACATCCGTGGCACCATCGACCAGATCAAGAAGGACGGCGTGCCGTTCGAGGTCAAGAAGGTGCCGGCGCGGCCGCTGCAGCAGGTCTTCGTGCATGACCCCGACGGCGTCATGATCGAGCTCAACTTCTGGCACGAAGCCGATGTGCCGGAGCTCAGCGACAACATGGACCCCGTGTCGCGCACCGCCCTCGCCGACAAGGCGAAGGTTCCGGCGTAAGCGGACAGCCCTCCGGACTCCTCCCCCGTAGTCGGGGGAGGCAGAGATCAATCGAGCGTCTGCGTTGCGGCCAGCCGCCGGCAATACTCGGCCGGCAGCAGGTCGTGACCAGCGAGCAGATGCGCAAGATAGGCCCGGGTCGGCCGCAGATTCTCGGCCGTCAGCAGCGCCACGTAGGTGATCGCCTCGACTGGCGCGCCGCCGTCGAGGGGGCTTACCGCAACGGTACGCCGTTCGTAGTGGCCGCCGGCCACGCCTTCGTAGCGGTCGAGCACGACGAAGCCCGCCTCCGGAAGCCAGTTCAGCGTGCCGTAGACGCTCTCGCCGGCGGCCATCACGATGTTGCCCGCGCCAGAGCCGACCGGCGCCCGGGCGCGCTTGTTGAAGGCGAGCCGCCAGCCGTCGAGCCGGCCGGCGATGCGCGCTCCTGCGGGTACGCCTTCCGGCACCAGCCTGTCATCGAACAGCCGCTTGGCGTTCATGTTGGAACCGTAGGCGAAATACCAGCTCATGCCACCCGCCACACCTGAACCGGCTCGGCATAGCCGCGGATTGCCAGCGGACCGAGATCGGTCGCGCCGTCGGCACCCTCAGCGGCGGCGTACACCGAGTTCGAGACCAGGAGGCGCGCGCCGGTCTCCTTGGTAAGCTGCTCGAGGCGGGCGGCAAGGTTCACCGTGTCGCCGATCACCGTGTATTCCTTGCGCTGCGGCGAGCCCACCGTGCCGGTCACCGCCTCGCCGATATGGATTCCGATACCGACCCGCAGCTTGCGCTCCGGGCTGAGCTCGTTCCAGGCATCGACGGCGGCCAGCATGTGACGTGCCGCGGCGAGGGCATTGGTCGCCGCCCGTGGATCCTCGAGCGGGGCGCCGAACAGGGCGAGGAAACCGTCCCCCAGGAACTTGTTGATGATGCCGCGATGACGATCGACGATCTCGATCATGTCGGCGAAGAAGTCGTTGAGCAGCGCCACGATCTCGTCGGCCGGCCTCACCCGCGTCATGGCGGTGAACCCCCTGATATCGAGGAACAGCACGCAGACCTGCCGCATCTCGCTCGGTGGGTCGGCCTGGTGGGCGAGCAGGCGGTCGACCACGGCCGGCGAGACATGCTGGCCGAACAGATTGGTCACGCGATCGCGCGCGGCCAATGCCGTCACCGAGGCCTCGAACTGCCGGCGCAGGCTGCCGGCCACGATGCCGGCGACGATGCCGGCGCCGAGCAGGATGGCGCTGCGGCTGGCGTGATAGACCAGCGCGTGCTGGGGCACGTCGGAGAAGGCCTCGAGTGGCACCAGGTAGGCGGAAAGCGCGAGCTGCTGGACCGCCGCGACGACTCCCGTCCACAGCGACAGCCAGAAATCGAGCCGGAGCGTCGACAGCACGATGAACAGGAAATAGAGCATCGGCGGCCAGAAGCCGAACACGGTCGCCGGGTCCATGTGCTGGCTGAGCTCGAAGATGATGACGCTCGGCAGGCTGGTCTCGATGAGGGCGTTGGCGAAGCGGGCAATGCTCGGGAAATCCAGGTCGCGCGAGAGCCTCCAGCGCAGGAACCTCAGGGCGACGAGCTCGTAGACGACGAACGGCCCAATGCCGGCGAGCGGGATCCAGGGCTCGATGGTGCCGCGGAACATGCGGTCGGCGAGCTCGGGAAAGACGTTGATGGTGGTCAGGGTGGCGGCGAGGAGGATCGTGAGCGCGATCGCCAGCACCTGCATGCGTTGCAGTTCGCTGCGCATGATCTCGCGGCGCAGCTCATTTGCAAAACTGTCGGCGGTTGCCTCCACCATCGAGGACCGAACCTAGCGATCCGACACAGGCTTCACAACGGCGAGTGGTCGGAGACGGATCGGGATGCTAGGAACGACCCATGGCGATGAAGGGGATCATGCGCGGAGTGGTCGGCAAGGCTGCCAACCTTGCCCTGCGCATGCCGATCTCCTGGGTCAACATCCTGGCCGGGCCCCCGGTCGTCGTCGACGGCCGCACGCTCGATGGCCGCACGCAATGGTTCCTCCAGTTGCTGGCGCGCAGCGGCCAGCCATCGATCCATCAATTGACAGTGCGCGAGGCACGCACCGAGTCCGACGGCGTCATGCCCCTGCTCGGCGGCCGGCCGGCGCCGGTCGGCGAGATCGTCGACCGCACCATCGTGGGCCCGGCCGGCCGGCTGCGCGTGCGCCTTTACCGCCCGGCCGGGTCGGTCGCCCGTCTGTTGCCGACCATCCTCTATTTCCACGGCGGCGGCTGGGTGATGGGCAGCCTCGAGGGCTACGACCTGGTCTGCCGCTATTTCTGCGCCCGCAGCGGCTGCGCCCTGATCGCCGTCGACTATCGCCTGGCGCCCGAGCACAAATTCCCGGCCGCGATCGAGGATTCAGTCGCCGCCTTCCGCTGGCTGGCGGCCGAGGCGACGACGCTCGGCATCGACCCGGCGCGTATCGTGCTGGCCGGCGATTCGGCCGGCGCGAACCTGGCCGCCGTGGCGGCCAGGCTGCTCCGCGAGGAGCCCCGACCGCCCTGCCTGCAATGGCTCATCTATCCGGCGACCGACCTGGCCTGCCGCAGCCCGTCCTACGCGAGCTGCGGCGAGGGCTTTCTGCTCACGCGCGCCGACATGGAATGGGTGCGCGGGCATTATCTCAACAGTCCGGCCGAGATCGACGATCCGCGCGCCTCGCCAATCAAGGCCCCCGACCTCGCCGGCCTGCCGCCCGCCCTGGTCTACACCGCGGGCTTCGATCCGCTGCGCGACGAGGGCCAGGCCTATGCCGAGCGCCTGTCGGCGGCCGGCGTGAAAACCATCCATCGCGAGTTCGATTCGCTGATCCACGGCTTCGCCGGCATGCGCGGCGTGCTGCAAGCGGCGGCACGGGCGATGGACGACATGGTGGCGGGATTGCGCCACGAACTTGCACAATTGGGCCGCTGAGCACATGGACGACAACACCACCATCACCACGACCAGCGAGCCACGCGGCGGCCGGCGCGAGCAGAACAAGGCGGAGAACCGCACGGCCCTCCTCAAGGCGGCGCGCGCCGTGTTCGCGGAGATGGGATATGGCGCGGCGAGCGTGCGCGACATCGTCCGGCGCACCGAACTGGCCTCGGGCACCTTCTACAACTACTTCAAGGACAAGGACGAGATCTTCGAGGCCGTGGTCGGCGAGCTGACTGGTGAGTTGCTGCGCCGGCACCAGGCCGGCCGCGCCCGCGCCACCACGACCGAGGAATTCTTCCGCCGCCACTACGCGGTCTATTTCGACTTCCTCGTCGAGGATACCGAGCTGCTGGCCCTGGGACGCAAGAACTTCACCGCCATCAGGACGCTGCTCGATAAGCCCGACGTGCGGGCGCTGGCGCTCGCCCTGAACGACGACATCCGTGCCGCCATCGCCTCGGGCCTGCTGCCCAAGGTCGACGTATCCTACCTGGCCGCGGCGATGGGCGGCGTCGCCTTCGAGATGTCGGTGATCATGGTGGCGCGCGATCCAGTCGATCCGGCCGGTGCCACCGAGTTCGCCACCCGCCTGATGATGGGCGGCCTCGACCACGTGCCGCGCAAGCCTTGAGTGCGCTGAACGGCGCTTCCGGCTCGACGTCGAGCCGGAACGACACCAGGATCAGGGCCTCCCGGCATCGTTCGCGGGGACTGCGTCCCGTCAGGCTCCCTGCGAGATCGGGTTGCGCAAGATGCCGATCTTCTCGATCTCGACCTCGCAGACGTCGCCCGGCTTCAGCCAGGGTTGCGGCTTGCGTGCCATGGCGACGCCCGACGGGGTGCCGGTGATGATGATGTCGCCCGGATCGAGCGTCATAACCTTGCTGAGCTCGTGCACCAGGGTCGGCACGTCGAAGATCAGGTCATCGGTATTGCTGTCCTGCATGACCTCGCCGTTGACGCGGGTCATGATCCGCAGCGGTGCGGCGCCCGGCGGCAGCTCGTCCGAGGTCACGATGTCGGGGCCGAAGCCGCCGGTGCCGTCGAAATTCTTGCCCAGGGTGAACTGGCCACCCGACTTGCGCTGCCAGTCGCGCACCGAACCGTCGTTGAAGCACGCATAGCCCGCGATCACCCCGAGCGCCTTCTCCTTCGGCACGTTGCGGCATTTCTTGCCGATCACGATGGTCAGCTCGGCTTCCCAGTCGAGCTGCTCGGAATGGCTCGGCCGCGGCATCTTGCCGTTGTGCGCCACCAGCGTGTTGTCGAAGCGGCAGAACACCACCGGATAGTCGGGGATCGGGCTGCCGGTCTCCTCGGCGTGCTTGCGGTAGTTGAGGCCGATGCACAGGATCTTGCCGGGCGCCGGGATCGGCGTCAGGTACTTGGCCGACTTCTCCGACACCAGCGCCGCGGGCTTGGGCTTGGCGCAAGCCTTGGCGACCTCGGCCTGGACCTTCTTGCCGCCGGCCAGAATCTCGACCACGGTCTTGGGCCCGCGCGGCATCTGCTTCGACAAATCGATGATCTTGCCAGCGCCCGGCTGGCCGTCGCCCGGCTTGACCCCGACCACCGGCTTGCCGCCGCTCATGATGGTGCACAGACGCATCGGTTCCCCCCAATGTTTGAAAAATCGGTCCGGGCGTAAACTCCCTCGTGGCGAACATGCGGTCAAGCGCAGTGCGCTCGCGAGACGCGCTTTGTCGCGTTCCCGGCGTTAGTATCGGCTCATGCGCTCGCTGATTTTCCTGCTCGTGCTCATCCTCGCCTCGCCTGCATCGGCCCAGATGGTGGTGCCTCTCACCACCCCGGACGGACGGGTCGCCTGCACCCAGGGCAAGACCGGCATCGGCCGCCCGTCCGAATGGCAAGGCGTGGCCGACCCCGATGGTCCAAGCGGCTGGGCGCTGGTCGAGACGGCCGGCGACCCGACCGATTCACGCTTTCCCCTGTGCATCAACGAGCGAGCGGTTGGCCGCGATCTCGACGCCACCCTGCGCTTCAAGCCGGTTTCCGGGACCCGCGCCCAGGTGGCCGGCCTGATCTTCCGCGCCCAGAGCGCCAACGACTACTACTTCGTCCAGGCCAACGCGCTCGACAACACAGTCCGCCTCTATCGCATGGAAAAGGGCAAGCGCAACCAACTCGCCCGCAAGGACGCGCCGGTCGAAGCCGGCAAATGGCATTCGCTGCGCGTCATCGTGGCCAACGACCGTTTCGAGGTGGCGCTCGACGGAAAGCCGCTGTTCGACGTCACCGACCGTACCCTGCCGCAGTCCGGCGCCCTCGGCGTCATCAGCCAAGCCGACAGCGTCACCCATTACGGCTCCCTGCTGATCGGCCCGCCGCAGCGCTAGCCCATCTAGCACCCCCTCTCCAACACTTGCGTCGGAGAGAGCAACGAAATGTCGGCAAGGCGGCGGCCGACTCAGCGGCGCGCCTCCAGCAACGCCTCGGCCAGCTCGACGAAGCCGGCCCCCGAGCGGCTGGTCGTGATCCAGCGCGGCAGGTGATCCATGTCGTCCGCGAAATCACGCACGTTGGCGACGCCGACGGCGTTGGGGAAATAGCCGAACATCGGGGCGTCGTTGGGCGAGTCGCCGCAGAAGACCCAGCGGGCGCGCTCGCCCTCGAGATCGACGCCGAACAGCTCCTGCATCATCAGGCGGCTGGTCGAGAGCTTGTCGTAGTCGCCGAACCAGCCATTGACGTGGATCGAGCTCGCCTTGGCGTGCGCCCCATGAGTGGCAAAAATCTCCAGGATGCGGCGCACCTCGGCAGGACCGAGGGCCGGGACGTCCTCGCAGAAATCGATGGCGAGATCGGCCACGCGATAGGGTTGGTCGGAGGCGATGCCGGCGCCAGGCACATCGCGCCGCACCTGCTCCCGTACCGCCTCGAGGCGGCGGCGCCCCTCGGTGCGCTCGGCCTCGCTCTGGATGAAGCGGGTCTTCAATTTGCCGGCTCGCCGGTCCTGCCACATCCAGAAGGCACCGTTCTCGCCCACCACCGCATCGACCGGCCAGAACCGGGCGATATGGTCGCACCAGCCGGCCGGCCGGCCGGTCACCGGAATCAACCGCAGGCCGGCAGCATGAAGAGCCGCCATCGCCTCGTAGGCCTCGGCGGTAAGCCGCCCATGGGTCGAGACGGTCTCGTCGATGTCGGTCAGCACGCCGGCGACGCCGGCGAGCAGGCCGCGCGGGCACTCGGCAAGAGGAGTCATGGGTGGCATGTGCGCTGTTTCTAACATGGCGTCGCAGCCCCATCGGGACTAAAAGCCGGGCCATGATTCCCCGCTACACCCGGCCGCAGATGGCGGCGATCTGGGCGCCCGAGAACCGCTTCCGCATCTGGTTCGAGATCGAGGCGCACGCCTGCGAGGCCATGGCGGAGCTGGGGATCATTCCCAAGGCGGCAGCCCAGGAGATCTGGGCCGGCGGCAGGAAGGCCATGGCGGCGCTCGAGGCCGACCCGGCCGGCAATGTCGCGAAGATCGATGCCATCGAGCGCGTGACCAAGCACGACGTCATCGCCTTCACGACTTGGCTCGGCGAGTTCATCGGGCCCGAGTCGCGCTTCGTGCATCAGGGCCTGACCTCGTCCGACGTGCTCGACACCACCTTCGCGGTTCAGCTCAGCCAGGCGGCCGATCTGCTGATCGCCGACGTCGACCGGCTGATGGCCGCTCTCGGCAAACGCGCCCACGAGCACAAGAACACGCCGACCATCGGACGCAGCCACGGGATCCATGCCGAACCCACGACCTTCGGCGTCAAGCTCGCCGGCCATTACGCCGCCTTCGCGCGCAATCGCCTCAGGCTGGTCGCAGCCCGGTCCGAGATCGCGACCTGCGCCATCTCCGGCGCCGTCGGCACCTTCGCCAATATCGATCCGCGCATCGAAGCCCATGTCGCCCAGAAGCTCGGACTTGCGGTCGAGCCGGTCTCCACCCAGGTGATCGCGCGCGACCGGCACGCCATGTTCTTCTCGGTCCTCGCCGTGGTCGCGGCCTCGCTCGAGAACCTCGCCACCGAGATCCGCCATCTGCAGCGCACCGAGGTGCGCGAGGCCGAGGAGTTCTTCTCCCAGGGCCAGAAGGGCAGCTCGGCGATGCCGCACAAGCGCAATCCGGTGCTGACCGAGAACCTGACTGGCCTCGCTCGGGTCGTGCGCAGCGCGGTCGTTCCGGCCCTCGAGAACGTCACGCTATGGCACGAGCGCGACATCTCGCACTCCTCCGTCGAGCGCTACATCGCACCCGACGCCACGGTGACGCTCGATTTCGCCCTGAGCCGCGCGGCCTCGGTGGTCGAGCAGCTCGTCGTCTATCCCGAGCGCATGCAGGGCAATCTCGATGCGCTGGGCGGGCTGGTGTTCTCGCAACGCGTCATGCTGGCCCTGACGCAGAAGGGCATGAGCCGCGAGGACGCCTACGCCGCCGTCCAGCGCAACGCGATGGAGGCATGGCGCGGCAACGCTTCGTTCCTGGCGCTGTGCCGCGCCGACAAGGAGATCGGTCAGTTCCTGTCCGACGACGATTTGGCGGCCTTGTTCGACATGCGGTACCACACCAAGCACGTCGACACGATCTTCAAGCGGGTGTTTGGCTAATCATAGCCGCGAGCGCACCCCTTCGCGGAATCTACTCCGTCCGACGCGGCGCATTCACACGGAAAGCTTGTGAATCTATGCAGCCCCCGCTCGGACTCTTCCGGGCCTCGGGCGTCTCGCCCGGTCATGGGGTCGATGAGCGGGCGAGGTGCCAACGCGCGTCAGACCCGCGCACGCGGTCCGGCAGCGCATGAGCGGCACGGAGGGCTGCGCTCCCGGCGGGTGCCTAATGCACCTCCGACATCACCTGCTTCTTGGCCTCAGCCATCAGCCGTTCGCCATGCTTGCGAATGGTGTGGTCTTCCATCGGCTTGCCGGCGGCGGCGAGGTCGCGCATCAGCTTGTGGATGACGTCGGCATCGCCCGGCTTCTCGAAGTCGGCCATCACGACATCCTTGGCGTAGGCCTCGGCGTCGGCCCCGGTCTTGCCGAGCAGGCCGGCGGCCCACAGGCCGAGCAGCTTGTTCTTGCGGGCGTTGACCTTGAATTGAAGCTCCTGGTCGTGCTCGAACTTCTTTTCGAACGATTTCTCGCGATCATTAAACGTCGTCATTGCCGCTCCGCTGGGCTGATCGAGTGGCTATATAGCGGCGCCGCCGCGCTCTTTCCACCCCACTGCGACGATGGCAGACTCTGCCGCAGTCCTGGGGGAGAGACGGCATGTCATTGGAGAAGCTGCATGAATGGGTCGGCCGGACGCGGACGGTCGAGGATCTCGTCACGCCGTTTCCGGTGCGCGCCCTGTCGGCGACGCTGGACGAACCCGACCCCGATCCCCTGGCCGGCGACGCCCTGCCGCCGCTCTGGCACTGGCTGTTCTTCCTCGAGGCGGCGCCCTTGTCGAAGGTCGGCCGCGATGGCCACGCCGAACGCGGCGATTTCCTGCCGCCGGTTCCGCTGCCGCGGCGCATGTGGGCCGGCAGCCGCTTCGACTTCTGCGGCCCGCCGCTCCGGATCGGCGAGACGGTCCAGCGCACCTCGCGCATCAAGTCGGTCGAGCCGAAGACCGGCTCGACCGGCGCCATGGTGTTCGTCACGGTCGAGCACACGGTGTCGGGGCCGCGCGGCACCGCCTTCATCGAGGACCACGACATCGTCTACCGCGAGGCGCCGAAGCCCGACGAGCGCCAGCGCGAGCCCAAGCAGGCGCCGGCCGACGCCACCTGGTCGAAGAAGATCGTGGCCGATCCCGTGCTGCTGTTTCGCTTCTCCGCCCTCACCTTCAACGGCCATCGCATCCACTACGACCAGCCCTATGTCACCGCGGTCGAAGGCTACCCAGGGTTGATCGTCCACGGCCCTTTGATGGGCCTCTTGCAAATCGAATTGGCGCGGCGATCGAACCCCGGTAAGGTCCCTCGGAGATTCGAATTCCGTGCACTCGCGCCGGTCTATGCAGGACCGACCCTCTCGGTCCAAGCCCGGAGCGAGCGGGACGGTTCCGTGACGACTTGGATCGCCGACGGCAACGGCGGTTTGGCTCAACTGGGAAAGGCAATCTTCACATGACCACGCACATCCACCACGCCGCCTGCGGCTGCATGCCCGCTCTGTCGCGCCGCAGTGCGCTCGGCCTCGGATTTGGCGCGGCCGTCATGGCGGCTTTTCCGGCCCTGGCGCAGTCCAAGAGCTTCGAAGCGATGCTGGTGAACTGCATCGACCCGCGCGTCACAACGACCTCGCTCGGCTACATGGTGAGTCGTGGCTTCATGAACCAGTACAGCCAGTTCGTGTTCGCCGGCGGCCCGATCGGCGCGGTCGCCCCGGCATTCGAGCATTGGCACAAGACCTTCTGGGAAAATCTCGCCATCAGCATCCAGCTTCACAACATCAAGCGCGTCGTCGGCTTCACCCATCGCGATTGCGGCGCTGCCTTCGTGGCCTATGGCGATGCGCTGAAGACCGACAAGGCGCTCGAGACGGCCAAGCAGTCGGAAGCGCTGAAGCAGTTCCGCGCCGAGGTCATCAAGCGGCATCCCAACCTCTCGGTCGATACCGGCATCATGGCGATCGACGGGCTCGTGGAAGTCGTGAGCTGAAGCGCGCAGACCCTCGCACTCGCACACCAGGGGACGAAGGGGTATAGAGCCGTCTGACGGAACCCCCTTCGTGCCCGAATCAGTCATATCCCCTCCACGCATCCGGAACGGCGCCCAAGGCAGCACGCTCGATCGGCACCTCGCTCTCCAGCGTGCCCGCCGGCCTGCCGATCCGCTGCTCTCGCTGGTCGTCCCGGTGTTCAACGAGGAAGAGTCGATCGACATCTTTCTCGACGCCGTCACGCCGCTGATGGAGCGCGACGGCTTTCGCTTCGAGATCGTGTTCGTGAACGACGGCTCGCGCGACAACACGCTTCTCCATCTGCTCGATCGCAGCGCCGCCGACCGGCGCCTCAGGATCGTCAACCTGTCGCGCAATTTCGGCAAGGAAGCCGCCCTTACCGCCGGCATCGACCACGCCACGGGCGACGTGATCGTGCCGATGGACATCGACCTGCAGGACCCGCCCGCGCTGATCGAGCCCTTCATGGCGCGTTGGCGCGAGGGCTACGACATCGTCTACGGCGTGCGGACGCTGCGCACCACGGACAGCCCGGCCAAGCGGCTGACCGCGAGCTGGTTCTACCGGGTGTTCAACTCCATGTCGCCGGTGCGCATCCCGGAGAACGTCGGCGATTTCCGCCTGGTCGACCGGCGCGCCGTCGAGGTGCTGCGCCAGCTTCCCGAGCGCAACCGCTTCATGAAGGGCTTGTTCGCCTGGGTCGGCTTCAACGCCGTCGGCGTGCCCTACGAGCGGCCGCAGCGTGCCGCCGGCTCGACCAAGTTCAATTTCTGGCGGCTGTGGAACTTCGCCCTCGACGGAGTCGTGAGCTTCTCGACCGCGCCGCTGCGCGCCTGGTTCTATGTCGGCGTGGTGATCGCCAGCATCGCCGTGCTCTACGCGCTGTTCATCGTCACCCGGGTGCTGATCTTCGGCATCGACACACCGGGCTACGCCTCGCTCTTGATCGCCGTCCTGCTGATGGGCGCCATCCAGCTGCTCTCGCTCGGCATCATCGGCGAATATCTCGGCCGCCTGTTCCTCGAGGTGAAGAGCCGGCCGATCTATGTCGTCGAGGGCGTCTACGCGGACGGCACGTCGCAGCCAACCAAGCCCTGAGCTCATGGACCTCAAGGAAGAGGACATCCTGGGCGCCGACATCGGCCAGCACTGGTACTACCGCGCCAAGGCGGCGGCGCTTCGCCAAGCCGTCGCCGGCGTGCACGCAAGCCGCATCCTCGATATAGGCGCCGGCTCGGGCTTCTTCTCGCGCCATCTTCTGGCGGCGACGGACGCCCGCTCGGCGCTGTGCGTCGACACCGGCTACCCCGCTGACCGCGACGACAGCGCCGACGGCAAGCCGGTGCTCTACCGCCGCACCATCGGGGCCGTCGATTGCGACCTGGTGCTGATGATGGACGTTCTGGAGCATGTCGACGACGATCGCGGCCTGGTCGTCGACTATGCCGCCAAGGTGCCGGCGGGGGCGCATTTCCTGGTGACGGTGCCGGCCTTCCGATTCCTGTGGAGCGGCCACGACGTCTTCCTCGAGCACAAGAGACGCTACCGCCTGCACGAGATCGAAGCCGTCCTCGCCGCCGCCGGCCTCGCGATGGTGCGCGGCTCGTACTATTTCGGCTTCGTCTTCCCGCTCGCCTCCGCGGTCCGGCTGGCGACACGCAACACGCGCGAGCCGCGCAGCAGCTTGAAGCGCCACGGGTCTCTCACCAACGGCTTGCTCGGCGCCCTGTGCGCCGCCGAGCTGCCGCTGTTTCCCTACAATCGCGTCGCCGGCCTCTCGGCGTTCGTGCTGGCGCGCAAGGTATAGGCGCTCAAACGCTCCCTTCCTCCGACAGCGATCCCCGGGTTCAGGGCGAGAGCCCTTCAACTCCCTCCAATTCTCCAGGAGCCGTCAAGGCACGGCGCTCTTCGCCGACGCAAGACTGGCGCATCAGCAAGCGTCCGAAGGTAAGCTCGATCCCAGCCACCCGGCCCGCGATTTTCTCTGGTCGAGGAGTGCTCTCCCCTCGATAGTTCTCGAAATTCCAAGGAGGACGCCATGCCGCTTCTCTACAAGAAGCAGGGACACACGGGCATTCTGACCCTGAGCCGGCCCGGGGCTCGCAACTGCTGGGGGCAGGATTACGCCGATGGCCTGCTACGTCATCTCGACGAAGCAGCCGACGACGACGAGGTGCGCTCGGTCATCCTGACCGGCGACGAGGCCGGCGGCGCGTTCTCCGCCGGCGCCAACCTGCGCGATCCGAACACCCACAACACGCGGTCGGCCGAGGCCTTCATCAAGCGGATGGGCCGGGCGCGCAATTTCCCCTCGAACCTGGTCAGCGATTTCCCCAAGCCGGTGATCGGCGCGGTCAACGGCTATGCCATCGGAATCGGCTGCATCATCACCTTCTGCTGCGACCTGATCGTAGCCTCGGAGCGCGCCGAATGGCGGCTGCCCCAGGTCGCGCTCGGCATCCTGCCGAACTACGGCGGCGCGACGCGTCTTGCCCGGATCGTCGGCAAGGGCCTGGCCATGCGGGTGGCGATGGGTTTCCCGATCAAGGCCGACGAAGCCTACCGCATCGGTCTCGCCCAGTGGCTGGTGCCGCACGCCGAGCTGATGAACCAGGCGATGGCCGTCGCCGACCACATCGCCGGCCTGCCGCCGCTCGCCACGCGCATGGTCAAGGAGTCGATGAACCGCGGCCTCGACATCCCCAACATCGCCGATTCGTCGCTGGTGGATTCCTACCGCTTCATGGTGCTGGAAATGAGCGAGGACAAGGCCGAGGCGCATGAAGCTTGGCGCCAGCGCCGCAAGCCGAGGTTCCGCGGGCGATAGCCTGCGCCTCGAGCCGGCCCGTGCTTTTCCGCCTGCTTGTCCTCGTGGTCGGCCTGCTCGGCTCGATGCCGGGTCCTGCCGGCGCGCAGACCGAAGCCGTCGCCCCCTTCGCCGTCTCGGTTCCACAGGGGGCGGCTCTTCTGGAGGCCGCGGGTTCCCTTTGGGAGCCGGTCTGGCGCCATGCCGGCACAATCGCTTTTCAGCGAGAAGCAATCGACCCATCGGGCGTCCATCGCCAATGGATCGAGTACCACTCGCTCACGGTTCGTATTCGCGGAGCGCTCGATTGATCCGCGTCTGATAGCCCTCATTGGATGCCGTGTGGCTCTCGAACCAGGCGACGACGTCGGCATCGAGCCGAAGCGGGGGTTGCGCGCCGTCCAATCGATGGAGAAGCCCGCCGTCACGCCGCCGCGGCCGCCAGATCCTTGCCGCCGATGCGCTTGCGCCTGGCGTTGATCTCGCGCAGGACCACCAGCATCTCCTCGGCGACGACGTCGCCCGGGATAACCTCGCCCTCGGCCTCCAGCTCCTTCATGTCGACCCACACCGCGTAGAGCGGCGCGGTGCGGCTGGTGATGATGCCGGCATGCAGCAGGGTCTTGATCAGCACGCGGAAGATGTTGGTGCTTTCCTTGAGCATGGTGCGGCGGTCGTCGTCGCTGAAGGTCTCCTTGACCGCGTCGCGCACCCACTGCCAGTCGAGGCCGTACTTGACGTAGATGACCTGCTTCTGCTCGGCGTTGATCAGGTTGAACAGCAGCATCTGGAAGAGCTGCGCCGCCCAATCCTCGACCTTCTTGTGTTCGTCCTCGCTGAGATGGCGGATCGTCTTGCCCGCCCAGATTCGGCCGAAGCGATGGTGGAAGGCCTCGTCGCTCATCACCAGCTGGACCAGCCGGCGCAGCACCGGGTCGTTGGTCTTGGCGTTGAAGGTGGCGAACGAGCCCATCGCGAGCCCCTCGATCAGCATCTGCATTCCGACGATCTTCTTGTAGACCTCGGGCGTGCTCACCAGGTCGCCCAGCACGTTGGCGATGGTCTTGCCGACCGGCAGCGGATCGCCCCAGCGCTTGGCGATGTAGCGGGTGAAGCCGGCGACGTGGCGCGCCTCCTCGCGCGCCTGGTTGGCAGCGTACTCCTGGGCGCCCGGGTCGAGCAGGATGTGGCACAGGCTGGCCGACAGCGAGAGCGCCCCCTGCTCGCCGTGCAGCAGGTTGGACACCGACCAGTGGGTGACGTCGTTCGCGAGCTGGATTTGCTGGCCCTCGTCGAGCCGGTCGCGCACCGCGCTGCGCAGCTCCAGCACCATGTCCAGGGGCATGATCGGCGTCGTCGCCAGGTCGAACGGGGCGTCGAAATCGATGTAGTTCTTGTCCAGCGGGTCCCAGAAATGGTCATGGGTGGCCGCTATGATGCCGTCGAAGGCGTCACTGCGGCGGGCATAGCGCGGCACCTCGAGCATCGCCGCGAAATCCTCGGGGCCGACGGCATCATAGGCCTTGTCGTAGGTGATTTGCTGGGCCATGTGGAGACTCCTACCAGCATGCGAATATGACGTACGTGTCACCTTTTTCAATGGATTTTTCCCCCGCCCCGGCGCATGGGACTTCCGCCATAGTCCGGCCCAGCGGTGGGGGCCCCAAGGGCGTGGGCCCCGTGCGGCCCGCCAAGGAGTAAGAGAAATGTCCCGCCGCCGTCGCATCTACGAGGGCAAGGCCAAGACCTTGTTCGAAGGGCCCGAGCCCGGGACGATCGTCCAGTACTTCAAGGACGATGCCACCGCGTTCAACAACCAGAAGAAGGGGACGATCACCGGCAAGGGCGTGATCAACAACCGCATCTCCGAGTTCCTGATGACCAAGCTCGGCGAGATCGGCGTGCCGACCCATTTCATCCGCCGCCTCAACATGCGCGAGCAGCTCATCCGGCAGGTCGAGATCATCCCGCTCGAGATCGTCGTGCGCAACGTCGCGGCCGGCTCCTTCGCCAAGCGGTTCGGCGTAGAGGAAGGCACCCAGCTGCCGCGCTCGATCATGGAGTTCTTCTACAAGAACGATGCGCTCGGCGACCCGATGGTGACCGAGGAGCACATCACCGCTTTCGGATGGGCGACGCCGCAGGATCTCGACGACATCGTCGCCCTGACCTTGCGCGTGAACGATTTCCTGTTCGGGCTGTTTCTCGGCTGCGGCATCAAGCTTGTCGATTTCAAGGTCGAGTTCGGCCGCCTCTACGAGGAGGACATGGTCCGGATCGTGCTGGCCGACGAGATCAGCCCCGATTCGTGCCGGCTGTGGGATCTCAGGACCAACGAGAAGATGGACAAGGACCGTTTCCGCCGCGACCTCGGCAAGGTCGAGGAAGCCTACCAGGAAGTGGCACGGCGGCTCGGCATCCTGATCGACCAGGGCCCGGGCGACATCCGCGGGCCGATGACGTTGCAGTAAAGGGGCGACATGAAAGCCAGAGTGCATGTGACCTTGAAGAACGGCGTGCTCGATCCGCAGGGCAAGGCGATCGGCCATTCCCTGAACCGGCTGGGCTTCGCCGAGGTCGGCGACGTCCGCCAGGGCAAGTTCATCGAGCTCGAGCTCGCCGAGACCGACCAGGCCAGGGCCAAGGCACGGCTCGACGAGATGTGCCGCAAGCTGCTCGCCAACACGGTGATCGAGAACTACTCGATCGAGCTGGTCGGCTGATGAGCACCACCGTCACCACGATCGGCAACAACAATGACCTCACCCTGAGGAGCGCTCCGCAGGAGCGCATCTCGAAGGGTGGGCAGCAGACGAGGGGCTCGTTCCCATCCTTCGAGACGCGCGCTGCGCAGGATGAGGTGGGAATTGTTCAATTGAAGGGCGGACAAGGATGAAAGCAGCCGTCCTCGTCTTCCCCGGCTCGAACCGCGAGGTCGATGTCGCCCAGGCGATCGAGCTGGTCTCCGGGCGCAAGCCGCAGATGGTGTGGCATGGCGACGGCGACTTCGAGAAGACCGACCTGATCGTCGTGCCGGGCGGCTTCTCCTACGGCGACTACCTGCGTTGCGGGGCCATGGCGGCGCAGTCGCCGGTGATGGCCGAGGTCAAGCGCCGGGCCGCCCAGGGCGTGCCGGTGCTGGCGATCTGCAACGGCTTCCAGATCGTCACCGAGGCGGGCCTGCTGCCGGGCACCCTGATGCGCAATGCCCACCTAAAGTTCGTCTGCCGCGACGTGAATCTCAAGGTCGAGACCAGCCAGAGCCTGTTCACCAACCGCTACCAGGCAGGCCAGGTGATTCGCGTTCCGGTCGCCCATGCCGAGGGCAACTATTTCGCCAGCGACGACACGCTGAAGCAGCTCGAGGATCGCGGCCAGGTGGCATTCCGCTACTGCGCGGCCGACGGCGCGATCGACGAAGGCGGCAACCCCAATGGCTCGATCCGCAACATCGCCGGCGTGTTCAACGAGACCAAGACGGTGATGGGCCTGATGCCGCATCCGGAGAATGCGGTCGAACCGATGTTCGGTGGCTGCGACGGCCGGGCGCTGTTCGAAGGCCTGGTTGACGCCCTGTCATGAGCGCTTCGCTGGGACCGTGCCACTCCAGTGGCGCCTCACGGGGGCTTGCAACAACGAAGATGAGCGCCACTGGAGTGGCGCGGTCCCGGCCATGAGATCTGATTCGCAAGGGAACTCCCCGGTCAAGCTGCCCAACGAACCGGCCATCACGCCGCAGGTCGTTGCCGAACACGGCCTGTCGCCCGACGAGTACCAGCGCGTGCTCGCCATCATGGGCCGCACGCCCACCATGGTGGAGCTCGGCATCTTCTCGGCGATGTGGAGCGAGCACTGCTCCTACAAATCCTCCAAGGTATGGTTGCGCAAGCTGCCGACCAAGGCGCCGTGGGTGATCCAGGGGCCGGGCGAGAATGCCGGCGTCATCGATATCGGCGACGGGCAGGCCGCCATCTTCAAGATGGAGAGCCACAACCACCCCTCCTTCATCGAGCCCTACCAGGGTGCGGCGACCGGCGTCGGCGGCATCCTGCGCGACGTCTTCACCATGGGCGCGCGGCCCGTCGCCAACCTGAACGCACTGCGCTTCGGGGACCCTGCGCACCCCAAGACGCGGCATCTCGTGTCGGGCGTGGTCGCGGGCATCGGCGGCTACGGCAACTGCATGGGCATCCCGACGGTCGGCGGCGAGACCAACTTCCATGCCGCCTACAACGGCAACATCCTGGTCAACGCCATGACCGTGGGCATCGCGCCGACCAACCGCATCTTCTATGCAGCCGCCGCCGGCGTCGGCAATCCGCTGGTCTATGTCGGCTCCAAGACCGGGCGCGACGGCATCCACGGCGCGACCATGGCGTCGACCGAATTCTCCGAGGACAGCGAGGAGAAGCGGCCCACGGTGCAGGTCGGCGATCCGTTCGTCGAGAAGCTGCTGCTCGAGGCCTGCCTCGAACTGATGGCGACCGATGCCATCGTCGCGATCCAGGACATGGGAGCGGCCGGCCTCACCTCCTCGTCGTTCGAGATGGCGGCCAAGGGCGGGCTGGGCGTCATCGTCGAGCTCGACAAGGTGCCGATGCGCGAGACCGGCATGAATCCCTACGAGCTCATGCTCTCCGAGAGCCAGGAGCGCATGCTGATCGTGCTCAAGCCCGGCCGCGAGGAGCTGGCCCGCAAGATCTTCGAGAAGTGGGAGCTCGATTTCGCCGTCATCGGCCATCTCACCGACACCGAACGCATGGTGCTGAGCTGGCACGGCGACGTCGTGGGCAACATCCCGATCCCGCCGCTGGTCACCGAGGCGCCGGTCTACGAAAGGCCATGGACGCTGACCAAGCTGCCGCCGGTGCTCGGCCCGGCGGAGGTGCCGGCGCCCACCGATTGGAACGCCTCGCTGCTGGCGCTGATGAGCTGCCCCGATCTCGCGAGCAAGGCGTGGATCTGGCATCAGTACGATCATCTGATCATGGGCAACACGGCGATCCGCCCGCAGGACGGCGACGCCGCGCTGGTGCGCGTCCCGGGCGGCCACAAAGGGCTCGCCCTGACGTCGGACTGCACGCCCCGCTATGTGCAGGCCCATCCCGAGACGGGCGGCCGGCAGGCCGTTGCCGAGGCGTGGCGCAACATCACCGCGGTCGGTGCGCGGCCGCTCGCCGTCACCGACAACATGAACTTCGGCAATCCGCAGAAGCCCGAGATCATGGGCCAGTTTGCCGGCGCCATCATGGGCATGGCCGAAGCCTGCCAGGCGCTCGACTTCCCGGTCGTGTCGGGCAACGTCTCGCTCTACAACGAGACCGAGGGCAAGCCGATCTTGCCGACGCCGACGATCGGCGCGGTCGGCGTGATCGAGGACATCGCCTTCGCCGTCGGCTCGCGCGTTGCGGCGGCCGGGCTTGCCATCGTGCTGATCGGCGAGACCACGGGCTGGCTTGGCCAGTCGCTTTACCTGCGCGAAGCCTGCGGCCGGGAAGAAGGCGCGCCGCCGCCGGTCGATCTGGCGGTCGAGCGGCGCAACGGCGATTTCGTGCGGGCGCAGATCGCCGCGCGCCGCGTCACCGCCTGCCACGATCTCAGCGACGGCGGCCTCCTGGTCGGGCTGGCCGAGATGTGCCTGGCCGGCGGCACCGGGGTCGAGGTCGCCCAGCCCGCCGGCAACGCGCAGCCCTCGCACGCGTTTTTCTATGGCGAGGATCAAGCCCGCTATCTCATCGCCTGCGACTCGGGCGAGGAAATGGTGCAGGCGGCCCGAGGGGCCGGCGTGCCGGCGGTCCTGCTGGGCTACTCCGGCGGCTCCGCTGTCACCGTCAAAGGGCTGCTGTCGCTGCCCCTGAGCGAGCTCCGGTCGGCCCACGAAACGTGGTTGCCCGCCTATATGAACGCAACGGAATAACCCAGGAAAATCAAGCCATGCCGATGGCCGCTCAAGATATCGTCCGCCTGATCCAGGAGGGCATTCCCGGCGCCCAGGTCGAGATCGAGGACCTCGCCGGCGACGGTGACCACTACGCCGCCACGGTCGTCGCCCCGGCCTTCGCCGGCAAATCCAAGGTCCAGCAGCACCAGATGGTCTACAACGCGCTAGGCGGAAGGATGGGTGGCGTTCTCCACGCCCTCAAATTGACCACCATGGCGCCCAAGCCCTGACTTCCCTATATTTACCGATACACCCGCGCCCGTTGGGCGCTCGCAGGAGACCGACATGAGCGAACCCCAGGTGTTCGAGCGCATCCGCAACGAGATTTCCAAGAACGACGTGCTGCTGTTCATGAAGGGCACGCCGGTGTTCCCGCAGTGCGGCTTCTCGGCGGCGGTCGTCGAGGTGCTGAGCGAGCTCGGAGTCAAGTTCCAGGGCGTCAACATCCTGGTCGACCCGGAGCTGCGCCAGGGCATCAAGGAATTCAGCCAGTGGCCGACCATCCCCCAGCTCTACGTCAAGGGTGAGTTCGTGGGCGGCTGCGACATCATTCGCGAAATGTTCGAGACCGGCGAGCTCGAGCAGCTCTTCAAGGAAAAGGGCGTCACGCTGGCCCACGCGGCCTAGCGGGGGCGCTCTTCGGCCAAGAGAGAGGTCCGTCGCTGCGTTCGGGATGACAGGCTCGATGTCATCCCGAACGCAGTGGGGGGCCTTTTTCTTTTGCTACCTCCCGGCACGGATGTGGGATTGTCCGTTCCGGATTAGACGGGCTTCCATTCCGGATTGGACGGCTGTAGATTCCGGATTGGACGCGAACGCCTTTTCTGGCACTCGGTCTATAGCGGAGCGGCGGCACAGTGGCGGTGCTGGATCTTGCGGCGCCGGTACCTCGGCATGCTGAGGCTCGGGTCAAGACCGCGCTGACGGACACCCGCGTCGTCGCGATCATCGGACCACGCCAATCCGGCAAGACGACCCTGGTACGGAAACTTGCGAAGGACGACCGGCCATACCTCACGCTGGACGACGAAGCGACGCGGCTCTTCGCACGGAACGATCCGACTGGCTTCTTGCGCGGGCGCGACAAGGCGGTCATCGACGAAATCCAGCGCGCGCCAGGGCTCGTGCTCGCGATCAAGAAGGCCGTCGATGAGGATACCCGTCCCGGCCGCTTCTTGATCACCGGCTCTGCCGACTTGTTCGCAGGCGCGATCGCCCCGGATTCGTTGGCGGGACGCGTCGAGACAATCGAGCTCCTGCCCTTGTCTCAGGCAGAGATCGAAAGGCGCCCTGCACCGGCGTTTCTGGACGCTGCCTTCTCGGGCGCAGTCCAGCCGGGCACTCCGGCGATCACGACGAACCTCGTCGAGCGCGTTCTCGCGGGCGGCTTTCCTGAAGCGCTTGCTCGGCCGTCGCCAGTTCGTCGGAGAGACTGGCTGATCAGTTACGCCCAGTCGCTGTCGGAGCGAGACGTCGTCGAAATAGCAGAGCTCGCCAAGGCCGACATGATGCGACTGCTGATCGAGCACGCTGCGCTGATGTCTGGTCAGCTGCTGAACCTGTCGGAACTGGGCCAGAAGGTCGGAGTCGACGCCAAGACGATCGACCGTTGGTTGTCGCTCCTGGGAAAGATATTCCTCGTCGACCGCGTGCGACCATGGTTCCGAAATGACCTCAAGCGGTTGGTCAAGGCGCCCAAGTTGCACTTTCTCGACTCGGGGCTTCTCGCGGCGCTTGCCAGAATCGACGCTGGGGCCATCGCGCGCGATCGAACCTCACTTGGTCCATTGCTCGGGTGCTTTGTTCACGCCGAGCTTCAGAAGACGATCGCCCTCTCCAGTGAGCGCACGAGCCTGACGCACTATCGCGACAAGGACCAGGCAGAGGTCGATTTCGTGCTCGAGAGAACGCCAGGAAGGGTCGTCGGAATCGAGGTAAAATCGTCCGCAACCATTCGACCGCAAGATTTCAGAGGCCTGGTGAGGCTCAAGGAGGCGGCCGGCGACGCGTTCGCCATGGGCATCCTGCTGCACGACGGCGAGCGCGTGATGCCGTACGGCGACCGGCTTGCTGCCGCGCCGATCTCGAGTCTGTGGCTCTAAGGCAAGCGGCCGCGCTGGGCTGGTCAGGCGAACGCGTACGCCGCCATCGACAGGTTGCCGAGCGTGAAGCTCCGGTGCAGCGGCCGGCCGCGAGCGCCTTCGCCGGCGGCGCCGAAGGCGACGTGCAGCGGCAGCAGGTGCTCGTCGGAGGGATGGTTCTCGCGGGCATAGGGCGCCTGGGTGCGATAGTCGGCCAGCGCTCCCTCGTCTCCTCGCTCGACCGCATCGGCCAGCCAGTCGTCGAAGGCCTGCGCCCACGGTTCGGGCTCGGGGCTCGTACCATGGCGTACCAAGGCGCGCAGATTGTGGGTGGCGCTGCCCGAGCCCATCACCAGCACGCCTTCGTCGCGCAGCGGCGCCAGCTTTCGGCCGAGCGTGATGTGATGGGCCGGACTCTCGTCCGGCTGGACGGAAAGCTGAAAGATCGGGATGTCGGCTTCGGGCCAGCCCAGCAGGGCCGGCACCCAGGCGCCATGGTCGAGCCCGCGATGCGGATCGTGGGCGGCGCCAGTGAGCTTGGCCACGCGCTCGGCCAGCGCGGGCGCGCCGGGAGCGTCGTAGCGCAACTGGTACAGGGCATCGGGGAAGCCGTAGAAATCGTGGATGGTGTTGGGCCGGCGCGCCAGCGACACCGCCGGCACGTCGGTGTCCCAATGGGCCGACACGGCGATGATCGCGGTCGGCCGGGGCAGTTCCTTGCCGAGGGATGCAAGAAAGCCGCGCGCCGGCACGTCGTTCAGGATCAGGGTCGGGGACCCGTGCGACACGAAGATCGTCGGCATGGACATCGCTTTATTCCTCATGCGGCTCGTGGCAGCCTGTGTGCAATCGGGTTCGAAGACAAGGGTGTGCTGAAATGCTGAAGATGTTGCGCAGATGGCTGGTCGTCGCGGCCTGCCTCGCCCTGCCGCTCGCCGCCCTGCCGGCGGGCGCCCAGACGCTGAAGATGGTCGCCCATTCCGACCTCAAGGTGCTCGACCCTATTTGGACCACGGCCTTCATCACGCGCAACCACGGCTACATGATCTACGACGTGCTGTTTGCCAAGGATGCCGAGCTGCGCATCCAGCCGCAGATGGTCGACAAGTACGACGTCTCGGCCGACAAGCTCACCTGGACCTTCACGTTGCGCGACGGTCTGGAATGGCACGACGGCACGCCGGTCACGTCCGAGGATTGCGTCGCCTCGCTCAAGCGCTGGGGCGCGCGCGATTCGCTCGGCCAGCAGCTCATGGCCTCGGTCGGCGAGCTGAAGGCGATCGATGCCAAGACCTTCCGGTTGGTGCTCAAGGAGCCGTTCGGCCTGGTGCTCGAGGCGCTCGGCAAGCCGTCGTCCAACGTGCCGTTCATGATGCCCAAGCGGGTGGCGGAGACCGATCCCTACAAGCAGATCGACGACTACACCGGCTCCGGCCCCTTCATCTTCAAGAAGGATGAGTGGAAGCCCGGCGAGAAGATCGTCTACGTCAAGAATCCCAAGTACAAGCCGCGCCCCGAGCCGGCCTCGATGCTGGCCGGCGGCAAGGTGGTGAAGCTCGAGCGCGTCGAATGGATCGCCATCGCCGATCCGCTGACCGCGGTCAATGCCCTGCAGCAGGGCGAGATCGACCTGATCGAGGTGCCGGTGCCCGATCTCTTCCCGATGCTGAAAGCCGACAAGAACATCTCGCTGTTCGGCTGGAACGCGCTCGGCAGCCAGATCATCATGCGCTTCAATCATCTCCATCCGCCCTTCAACAACCTCAAGGCGCGGCAGGCCGCGATGTACGCCATCGCGCAGGAGGATTTCCTGCGCGCGCAGGTCGGCGACCCCGAGATCTATCGTGTGTGCAACGCCCCGCTGGTCTGCGGCTCGCCCTACGAGAAGAGCTACGGCGACATGCTGATCAAGCCCGACCTCGAGAAGGGGCGCCAGCTCCTGAAGGAGAGCGGCTACGACGGCACGCCCGTGGTGATGATGCAGGCCACCGATCTGCAGTCGTCGAACCAGCTTCCGCCGGTCGGCAAGCAGGCGCTCGAGAAGGTCGGCTTCAAGGTCGATCTGCAGGCGATGGACTGGCAGACCGTGGTGTCGCGGCGCGCCAAGAAGGATGCGCCCGACAAGGGCGGCTGGAACATCTTCTACACCACCACCACGACGGTCGACGCCGACAGCCCCGCCGCCAACTCCTTCACCAGCGCCAGCTGCGACAAGGCGTGGTTCGGCTGGCCGTGCGATGCGGAGATGGAGAAGCTGCGCGCCAGCTACGCCCGCGAGAACGATCCGGAGAAGCGCAAGCAGATCGCGCTCGCTGTCTCCGATCGCGTCATGGACCAGGCGAGCTACATCGTGCTCGGCCAGTACAAGGCGTTCGGCGCCTACCGCAAGGATCGCATCTCGGGCTGGCTCGCCGGCCCCGTCCCGGTGTGGTGGAACATCGTCAAGAAGTAACGCGCACGACATCGATGTCATCCGGCAGGTTGCCCGCCTGCCGGATGTCGATGCGTACAGATCAGGCGGCCTTGGCCAGCGGCTGCTCCTGCCAGCGCCGCGCCGCCTCGGCGACGCGCTTGCCGAGCGCCTCCATGGTCCGGAAGTCGCTGGCGGCGATGCCCTCCACACCCTGATCGGCATTGGCCTGTGCCATCGCGCCGACCGAGGCGCCGAGCCGGTTGAGATCGTCGGACGAGCCCTTGGAATGATTGAAGCCGGGTGGCAGGCCGAGCCCGACCCAGACCATGCCGTGCTGCAGGGCGAGCGTCAGGAGCTGGTAGAGCGTGTTGTGCTTGTCGCCGTTCCACGACGCCGACGCGGTGAAGCCCGCCGCCAGCTTGTTGCGCCACGCGCCCTCCATCCAGCGCTTCGACGTCCAGTCCTTGAACCTGGCGAACTCCGCCGAGACGCCGCCCATATAGGTCGGGCTGCCGAAGATGATGGCATCGGCGCCATCGAGCGTCGCCGCGTGGGCTTCGGCATCGGCGACCGGCACCAGGGCCGCCTTCGCTTGTCCAACCGACTGGACACCGCGTGCGACAGCCTCAGCCAGGGCCCGAGTATGGCCGAAGCCAGAGTGATAGACGATGGCGACGTTGGTCATGATTCTCTCCAATCCTTTGATGCAACTGGAGAAATCGGCCTACCGTTGCCCCAGTTGAGTTGCTTTCACAAAGTGACTGGAACCATCTGGGAAGCACACTATATAACTTCCAGTAGGTACCGATTCGTAACTCAAGGGGTAATCCGATGAACGCCGCGGAAGGGCCGGGCAAGGAAAGCGCGTCCTGCCCAATGGACTTCATCCTGCGCATGCTGATGGGTCCATGGACGACATACATTCTCTACAACCTGAAAACCCACGGTCCGCAGCGCTTCGGCCAGCTCAAGCGCCGGGTGTCGGGTATCTCTGCCAAGATGCTGACCGAGCGCCTGCGCTCGCTCGAAGGTGCTGGCCTGGTGCGGCGCGATTACGAGGCGACAATCCCGCCCAAGGTCACCTATTCGCTGACCGGCCGCGGCCACGAGCTCGACGAGGTGATGGGCAAGCTCGCCGAGATCGGCACGCGCTGGGGTGAGGAAGACGCCGCGTTGCGCGCCGCCCGCGCGCTGGAGCTGAAGGCGGCGGAATGACGGCGAAGCCGTCATCCTGAGGCCGCAGGCCGAAGGATCTCTTGGGGCCTCGAGGATCTCCCGCTGCGCTCAGAATGACATGGCGCCTCGGCGCGATGTCATTTCCCCGGCACGTTGAAGTGGCCCTGGACGAAGCTGAGGTCGATGAACGATTTCGGGTCTGCGTCGCGCGAGACCTGGCCGGTCGATTGCCAGAAGGCGACCTGCTTGTAGATGTCGCCGACATCGAGCCGGCCCTGCGGGTCGATGTAAGGCAGGCCGGCCGCGACCAGTGCCGGCGGCTGCTTCAGCACGCCGGACAAGATGCCGATCATCTCGTCGTAGTTCGGGCCGGGCACCAGCTTGCCGTTCTCGCGCTTGCCGAACGCCTCGTGATAGGCGGCGGCGCCGCGGCGATAGCCGACGATGAATTTCTCGACCAGCGGCCTCCGGTCGGCAATCGTCTTGGGCGAGGTGAACACCGCCCCGAGCTGCCAGGGCACCTCGTCGCCGACATAGGCGATCGGCTTGCCGCTGCCCTCTGCCTCGACCTGGCGGAACGTGGTGATGGGGAAAACCGCGGCGTCGACCTGGCCGCCCTTGAAGGCCGCCACCATGTTGGGAATTGTCTGCAGGGCCACAATGGTGAGCGACTTGGTGTCGACCCCGTGCTTGCGCGCCACGATCTCCAGCGAATAGTGCACCGAGGAGCCGACCGTGGTGACGGCGACGCGCTTGCCGGCAAGGTCCTTGACGCTGCGCACGCCGGCGTCCCACGCCGCATTGGTGACGGCGATGACATTGAGCTGGTAGCCCGGCCGCTCGGCGCTCTGCGCGGCGACCACCACCAGGCCGCCCTTGGCCGCCAGATTGAAGAAGCCTGCCGTGAAAGCGGTGACGCCGAGATCGGCATCGCCCGACACGACTGCCAGCGGCACCTGGGCCGCCGCCTGGAAATCCTTCAGGGTGAGATCGAGGCCGGCTTCCTTGAACCAGCCCTTCTCCTGGGCGATGAAGATCGGCCCCGACGAGGAGAGTCGGAGCAGCGCGATCGACGCCTTGGTCAGGTCCTGCGCCCGCGACGGCATCGCCGCGGACAAGCCCAGAAGCCCGCCCAGCGTCGTGCGGCGGGTCAATGAATGGCCAGACACCATAGCCTCCCGTTCTTCCCTGATGCGGAGTATGGTCGGTTTAGCGCATGAATCCCATCGAATGCGACGTCCTGGCCAGCGGCGGCGGCATGGCGGGCACCGTGGCCGCCGTCGCGGCGGCGCGACACGGTGCACGCACCGTGCTGTTCGAGCGCCAC
>JAXMCP010000037.1:0-70254 GCA_046349295.1 Reyranellaceae bacterium | reverse complement strand
GCTCGGTCTCGTCGCTCTCGCGGTTGTACTCGGCGTGCTGGATGCCTTGGCCCGCGCTCATCACCTGGATCTGCCCGGCCTCGGTGCGGCCCTGGTTGCCGAGATGGTCCTGGTGGGTGATCGCGCCTCTGATGACGTAGGTCACGATCTCCATGTCCCGGTGCGGATGCGGCGGGAAGCCGGTGTTGGGCGCGATGCGGTCGTTGTTCCACACGCGCAGCGAGCCCCAATGCACGCGCTTGGGATCGCGGTACTCGGCGAAGCTGAAATGGAAATTGGCGTTGAGCCAGCCGTGGTTCGACTTGCCCAGTCTGTCGAAAGGTCTGAGTTCGATCATGGGATTACCTCTTGATCGCCAAAATGGCCCAGCGGCGGCGTGGATCAAGTTTCTGGTTGGTAACGCAGCCATTGTCGGGAGCGAAGCCGCCAGAGAGCGGACACTCCTCATGTTCCTCTCCGCCCGGGGCCGGACGAGGGGCAGGGGGGTGCGTTCATCGGGGTTCCTTTCGGCTGTCTCGGCCGACCGACCTTGCCCTGCCGGCGTCCGCCGACGTTTCACCGAACTGAAACGAGCGACGGGTGCCCCACGCTCCGTCATGGCATGCTGCGTGCGAGGGCGTCCGGCGGGGGAGACCTGATGTTTCACATGGGCTGGTTCATCGGCCGCGGCTATTCGGTGCATGCCTGGAATCAGCCCTGGTCGGGCGGCATCGGCGCCGACTACATGCGACCCGACCTCTACATCGATCTCGTGCAGGCGATGGAGCGTGCCTGCTTCGACTACGTCATGATCGAGGATGGCTCCTTCGTGCCCGACGCCTACCAGGGCACGCCGCAATGGTACCTGCACAACGCCTACACGGTGCCCAAGCACGACCCGATGCCGCTGGTCCCGCTGCTGACGCAGGGCTCGCGCCATCTCGGCATCGTCGCCACCATGACCACCGGCTTCTATCCGCCCTATCTCGCCGCCCGCCTTGGCGCGACCCTGGATCATCTCACTGGCGGACGAGTCGGCCTCAATCTGGTGACCGCGCACAACGACCGCACGGCGCAGAATTTCGGGCTCGAGCGCCATCACGAGCACGATCTGCGCTACGAGATCGCCGACGAATGGATCGAGGTCGTGGGCCGGCTGTGGGAATCGTGGGAGCCCGATGCCGTGGTCGCCGATCCGGAGACCGGCATGTATGCCGACTTCCGCAAGGTCCATCCGATCGACTTCGTCGGCAAGCATTTCAAGTCGCGCGGTCCGCTCAACATGCCACCGGGCCCGCAGCGTCGGCCGGTGATCTGCCAGGCCGGCATGTCTCCCGCGGGGCGCGAGTTTGCCGCCAGGCACGCCGACACCATCGTCGCCGTTTGCCGCGGGCCTGAGTCGGCGCGGCGCTATCGCGACGACGTGCGCCAGCGCATGGCGCGGCATGGCCGCAACCCCGATCATTGCAAGGTGATGTTCGCGGTCGGTCTCGTGCTCGGCGAGACGATGGAGGAGGCGAGAGCCAAGAAGGCGCGGGCCGACGCCGCGCTGGCGCGCAACCTCGACTTCCGCCTGGCCCGGCTCTCCTTCCTGAGCGGCCTCGATTTCTCCAAGTACGCACTCGACGAGCCATTGCCGAACGTCGAGACCAACGCCTCGCGCGGCCAGACAGCGCTGATGACCAGCGGCACAGGCAAGTCGACCTTGCGCGAGATGCTGACCGACCCGGCGACCGGCGGCATCGATTTCGTCGGCACCCCCGACAGCGTCGCCGCCGAGATGGGCGACGCGGCCCAGCAGATGGGCGGCGACGGCTTCATGATCACCGAGAACGTCACCCGCCGCGCCATCGCCGAGATCACCGACGGCCTCGGCCCGGCGCTCAAGCGCCGCGGCCTGATCCGCGACGGCTTCCCGCACAAGCTGTTTCGCGACAACCTGCTGGCGTTCTAAGCAGCGCTCTCGAAGGTGTCGCTTGCTGCGCGAGCGCAGAGGCAGCATTTTCTGCAGAGAATTCTAGCCTGAGCGCCAACCATGCCGCGGTCTGATTGGTCGATCCGCAGTGCCAAGAACAATTTCAGCGCCGTGATTGAAGCCGCGATCCGCGGCGAGCCCCAGGTGGTCACCAAGCGCGGCAAGCCCGCTGTCATCGTGGTGGCGGCTGCCGACTATGAACGCCTGCGGCGTCTTGAACACCTGAAGGCGCCGACCTTCGTCGACCTTCTTCTGGCCATGCCGACTGACGGAGGTAAGTTCGATCGACTGGGCGGCGGGCTGCGAGAGACCGAGTGCTGACGCCCGAAGATCCCTTGCTGCGCGCGGGATGACAGGGGATTTTGGGGCCAATACCTCCTGTCGTCCCGAGCGCAGCGAGGGACCTTTCATCTCTGAAGAGTTACGAGGCCCGCACCGATGCGCTGGCGATCGTATGCTTCTCGACCGCTGCCTTATCCAGCGTGATGCCGAAACCGGGTCGGTCGGGCACCGCGAGCATGCCGGCCTTGGGGCGCGGCGCATCGGGCAGCAGGTGGGGCCACAGCGGATCGCGCGCCGGGTCGGCGAAGCATTCGACGCAAATCCCGTGCGGGATGGCGGCCAGCATCTGTGCCGCGATCTGCGGCTCCTCGTGATGCGCCATGCGGACATCGACCAGCGCGCAAGCCGCTGCCGCGCGGCGCCATTCGGTGATGCCGCCCGCCTCGGAGGCGTCGAAGTTCACGATGTCGACGGCGCCGGCATCGATCAGCCGGCGCACGCCGCGGGCGCTGTATTCGGATTGACCGGCATTGATCGGGATGCGGGAGGCGCGGCGCACCTCGGCCATGCCGCGCGCCTCGTCGTCCCAGCGCACCGGCTCCTCGAACCAGGCGATCGGCAGGTGCTCGATCAGGCGAGCGAAGCGGATGGCGTCCGGCACCGACCAGCCGCGATTGGCGTCGACCGAGATCATGAAGCCCGGGCCCGCGCCATCGAGCGCTGCCTTGACGCGCTCGGCGTCCTGCTCGGGCGACAGGCCGCCGACCTTCACCTTGCAGCCTCCCATGCCCCAGACGCGGAGCTGCTCCATCTCCTTGGCGAGATCGAGCAGCGTCTTGCCCTCGGCGTAGTAGCCGCCGATCGAGATGATCGGCAGCTCGGCGCGGAAGCCACCCAGCAACTGCCGCACCGACAGTCCGGCGCGCTTGCCCAGCAGGTCCCACACGGCGGTGTCGACGCAGGCGATCGCCTCCATCGCGAGCTTGCGGTCGCGGTTGGGCATCGTGATCGCGAAGGCCTTGGACCAGATCCGCTCGTAGGCGTCGGCATCCTCGCCGAGCACCAGCGGGGCGATCTCCTCGGTGATGATCTTGACCAGCGCAGCACCGTGCTCGCGGTTGTCGCCGTTGTAGACCTCGGCCTCCAGCCCGTCCGAGGTGCGCATGCGGGTCACGACCGCGCAGCGAGTGGTCATGGCGTAGACGCTGCCGGCGAACTGGCGGGGCAGGGGGATCTCGATGGCGGATGCCGCGATGCTCTCGATCTTCATGGTCCTCTCACGATGTCAGCGCGTCCAAGCTGCATTCTGGAGCACGACGCGATAGCCGTCCGGATCCTCGAACGTCACGCCGGCCCGATCCCAGTATGGATTGAAGGCCGGCACGGGATCGAAGCCCGCATCCTTGAGGCGCTGCACGGCGGCGCGCCAGCGCTCTGCCTCAGGCAGGTAGAACACCAGCAAATTGTCCGGCGTCGGCGCCCGCCCGACGGCGTGGCCGCGCTTGCTGGTGAACTCGAAATGGTAAGGCGCGCCAGCCCCTCCCAGCATCACCCCGTCGAAGCCGTCGTGATCCTCGAAGCGGTAGAGCACGGCGAGGCCCAGCCCTTGCTCGTAGAAGCGCAGCAGGGCCTCGAGGTTGTCGGTCGGACGAGCGACGCGAAGATGCGGGACGGAAGCCATATCCTACCAGCCTAGCCCGGATTTCTCAAACCTATGAGCCTTTTGGAGTGCGAGGAGCACCGACTCGGCGCGTTTTGCAAGTTTTGATGTCTCGAATCGAGAGGGGCCTGTTTGCGGACAAGCGCTGGCGCGCCGCGGGCGGTGCGACGATCGGTCGAAGCAAGTTGAAGGAGACTATGCGCTGTCTGGTTCGTCAGCGGGCGGCTGCGGTGAGCAAGGCATGTGCTCGCTTGAACTCACGCTGGCAGGGACAGCCGGAAGCCATGGCGATCTTGACGCGGCGTATGCTGGTGGTGACCACGGCGCCGATCTTGAGCAGCGCCAGCCGGATGGAGCCGCAGGAAGCCTTGGCGAAGCGCGTATGCTTGAGGCCGATGCGACGCAGGGCGCAAAGCAGGACATAGGCCAGCGAAGACAGCCACAGGCGCAGCTGGTTGGCCCGCATGGTCGCCGTCGAGGTGCGGTCGGCGAACATGTCGATCTGGCATTCCTTGATGCGGTTCTCCATGTCGCCGCGCGCGCAAACCCCGAATCGGCGCGCACCAGGATGCGCACCTTCGGCCAGCTCGCCCTGATCCGGCCGACGATCCGAGTGAGCTCGACTTCCGAACCGGCCGACCCGTCGATGTTCGAGCGGCGCAGCTTGGCCGCCAGCAGGTGCCGACCACAGGTCACATACAGCGGCAGGTAGCAATAGGTGTCGTAGTAGCCGTGGAAGAACCGACCTTCCTGCTGGCCGTGCAGCGGATCGTCGGTCGCGTCCAGGTCGAGCACGATCTGACGCGGCGCTCGATCATGCGCCTCTACGAACAGGTCGACGAACAGGTTCTCGATCGCCTCCTCGTCGTGACTGATCCTGTGGTACTTCGAAAGCTTCGCTCGGCTCAGCTCCAGGCGATTCAGCGTACTCTTCCCGGCAACTGGCGCGCAGTCCGACCGCTTGGCCGTAAGCTTGCCGGCCAGCACCGCAAACATCGGATCGTGCCGCAGCTGGTCGTGATCGTTGAGATCCTCGTAGCCCAGTGCCAAGCCGTACACTCGTTGTCCGACCAGCGTGCGCACCTCGTGCTCGATCAGGTCCGCGTCGCGATGATCCTTGAAGCATCCTGCAAACCGATCGATCAGCCCGATCGCCCGATCCGTCGCCCCCAATAGAAGACTTCCCGCATCCGACGTGATCTTCCCGCCATCGAAAGACACCTCGACGCGGCGAGAAGAGGTGAAAGGGTTGGCGCTGATGCGGTGGGTCTGTGCGTTGTTGATGCTTGCCGCATCGTTCGCCCCGGCGCGTGCAGAGCCGGTCGCCGACGCGCTGCAGGCCGTGCTCGACGATTTCGTGCGCGAGCAGCGTCTGCCGGGTGCCGTCCTGGGCGTGGTCGGGCCGGAGGTCAACGTGACGGTCGCGACCGGTGTCCTCGATCGTGGGACCGGCGCGCGCGTTACACCCGGATCACGCTTCTACGTCGCCTCGGTCGGCAAGATGATAACGGCGGTGGCCATCCTCCAGCTCGTCGACCAGGGTCGCATCCGCCTCGACCAGCCGGTTTCCGAGATCCTTCTTGTCCCTGCGGGCTCCCTGGCGCGACTGCCCAATTGGCGCACAGTCACGCTCGAGCGGCCTCTCAATCACATCAGCGGCATGCCGGACTATTTCAACGGCGACCGTACCGACGATACCGACATCGTCGGCCGCGCCGCGGAGATCGTTTTCAAGGGGGCGAGGTAGGGGAGAATATGTCGGTTAATGGAACGTCCACATCGCATTGATCAGGAACTGCAGCAGGAAGACCATGAGCATGGCAATGACCTTGGCAATACGGGCATCCATGCTAAGCCCGATGAGCGCCATGATGATGATCGACGACACTGCCATGCCGACCGTTGCAACGGTAACAAAGCGCACAGCCCGCCGTGCGGGTGCGTCGAGCTTTCGAAAGTTCGCCTTTCTGTTGAGCGAGAAGGACACTGTCATGCCGATACAGATTCCGAGCACGTTGGCGACATAAGGATTGCCGCTGATCCGGAGGACTACATTGAACATTGCGAAATCGGCCAAGAACGCGCCGGCGCCGATCGCGATGTACAAGATGAAATTGCGGCCGAAGGCCCACGCCGGTGGCATCACGTCTTGTGATCCTCGTTGTCATCGCCGCGGTGTGCCGAGTTCACGCCGAAGTTTCCAAAGGCCGACGAGATGTTCGAGGGCGATGCGCGGGATCTTGGTCGGCCGGTAGACCTGCGTCGTGCCGCTCGAACGGGCGCGATGACGGACAGGTGTTTCCTTGATCACGAGATCAAGGGCCGTGGCGCGGGCGACGAATTCCCACCAGAAGCCTTGCTTCAGAACGCCGACGTTTCCAGCAAGAATGCTCGTCAAGCAAGGGCGGCGGATGAGAATGCTGGGGCACGACGGATCGCGCAGATGGATGTCGAAGAACAACCGATAGACCAAGCCGAATGCGCCAGACATGAGTTTCCGGACCCGCGGGTCGGAGCGCGGATTGCGCCAGCCGATCACCATGTCGGTATCCTTGCTCAGGGCTACGAGTTCGGCAAACCCGGCAGGGTCACATTGCCCGTCCGAATCGATGCAGCCGACCCAATGGGACTCGGTGGCCCGCAAGCCGTCTATCACGGCGCGCGAGTAGCCCTTGCGTACCGGATCCGAGATCAATTTCATCGGCAATTCGCCGGCAAGCGATTTGAGGACGGCGACGGTGTTGTCCTTGGAACCATCCTCGCATACGACGAACCGGATGGGAATGCGCGCCTGCACTGCCACTCTGTGGTGGAATTCCCGCAAAGTGGCGGCGATTGAGGCTCCTTCATTGTGAACCGGAACGACGACGTCGATCATCTGCATTCATCCATCGCGTCGTAGGGCGTCACAAATGTCGGACGAGAGCAATCCAGCGTCCACCAGGAGAGGTACCGCGGATGACATCGCCATCCAATGTTCCGATATAGTCCATCCGCGTCGACTCGTCGGTGCCATATTGCCGGCGCACGATGATGGTATTCCCTGAGCGTTCGACCGTCGCGGTGTACGGCACGACATCTCCGCCCATGGCCATGCCGGCGTCGAAGACATTCGTGCCCGGCCGCCGGATCCAAGTGCCACGCCAGCCGTTCTCTTCGACATACCAGGCATCGCCGGGCGGCGATTCGTGCCCGACCTGTGCGATGAACCGCGGGCCGACATATCTGTTGAAGTACTGTGTTCCGGTCACGGCGATCCTGCCGAGCGGCCAGGTGCGCATATCTACCGGACCACGATCGCTTACCGTGGCGATTTCGAAGTAGGCATAGATGAACGGTACTTGAATCAAAATGAGCGCAATGGCGGCACACAGGACGGGCGATCGCCACGATGTGCGCGGTGCAGGCCGCACCGTCTCCATGTACAGGATGGCAAGAAGAGCAAAGAAGTTCGCGCCGGCAAGGAATCTGGAAAGATCCCACGCCAGCAGCAGGATCACGAGAGGAGCGAGGGTGGCGGCGGCTAGGACGAATGCATCGCTCCAGCGCCGACGGGCGACGCCGTAGACGCCGATCGAAATCGCCGCGGGGAGGGTATAGAAGGCGAAGGCTATGGCGACGTTGACGGCGTAGTGACGCAGCTTGACGATCATGAGATCGAGATTCAGAGCCGCATTCTGACCGAACACCCAGCGCAGCCCATGAGCCTTGTTCTCCGGCGTTAGTGCAGATGCCATGAGCTGGCTGGTGATGGGACCTGAGGTGATCGAGAGTTCGATGGCAGTCGTGCTGATCAGCGGGACGCAAAGAAGAAGCAGGCGAACCGGGCTGACGCCTTGCCAAAGAACGACAACGCAAAGTGTCAGCCAACAGAATAGGAACGATTCATGGATGAAGGGGCCGACCAAGCCGGCCAAAATGACCATGACGGGCCAGCGTCGAGCGAAACCGACGGCGGCGGCCACAAGCAGGATATAGGCGTAGACGTCGAGGTAGCCGTTGTCGCCGGCCAGGGTCGGAACGAACTGCGACGCCAGAAAGACGGCGAACAGCCCGAACAGCAGATAGTCCCTGCGCCGCATGTCGATAACAATGACCCAGGCGAACAAGGCCACTGCGAGGCCCGCCTGCAGTACGACGTAGGAAATGTTCACGGCGGCCCGTACCGCGGCGATGTCCTTCTGGTCGACGAACCAGGACAACATCTCGCCGGGCAGGCCGCGGCGGATCAGGCCATCGCCGTAGTTCACGACATGGTAGACGATCGCGTAGAAATTGATCTGTTCGGTGGCTCCCTTGAGGTAGCTGTACGCGGCCAACCCTGCGAGCGCTAAGCCCGCTATCACATAGGCCAGCCGCGCTCTCGGGAGCGGAAGCGACGCGAGCCTTGCCATCATGAAGTCGACACGCCTTCCAAATCGAGCGGGCCAATCCGGACCATGCGCCTCACGTGCCTACTCTACAGCAAGGTTGTACCGTCGCGAACATCTACCATGTCGTCGAGGACGTCAGGAATAGGTTGTCGGTCGGCGCTACCAGTGGGAAGCGCTCCGGGTCGGTGCCTGATACCCAATCTGGTCGTCGAATGGGTCTCTACCGCCCCTCGCGCCACCACGCGCTGCCCACCGCCAGCAGGAACGCCAGCGCCACCAGGATCCCGGGCAGCAGCGGCAGCTGGTTGATGCCGGCGACGGTGTAGCCCTCGTTGCGGCGCAGCCCGATCCAGTCGGAGCCGCCGGCGGCGCGGCCGGGCCGGACCGAGCGAATCTCGGGGTCCGAGGTGTCGGCGAGCCACATGATCGTGCCGCCAGAGGCGTCGACCATGGGCTTGAGCTTGGCCTCGGTCGCGCGCACGTCGGAGAATTCCAGCGGGTCGGGGTTGCCGACGGCGGCGACGGTGCGCAGCGTGCCGTCGTCGAACCGGTAGAGGCCGGGCTTGTCGACGTCGACCACCGCCAGGCCGAGGCCGGGGCTCACCTGGTTCAGGGTGAGCGCGCGCGTCGAGCCGTTGGGCGAGGTCATCGTCACTTGCGGGAAGGTCGCGGCCAAGGTGCGGCGTCGGACCTCGATGCGTCCGCCGACCGAGGTGGCGCGCAGCGCCTCCTCCTCGAGGTCGGGTTCCTTCATCAGCCAGTGGGCGACACGGCGCACCAGCTCGGGCTGCGGCCCACCGCCGTCTATGCCACGGTTCCACAGCCACAGATGGTCGGACATGAGCTGGGCGACGCGGCCCTCGCCAGCGCGATCGAGGATGACCAGCGGCTTTTCGTCGGCGCCCGACAGGATGGCGTGACCGCGCTCGGTGCGCGAGGTGACCAGGCGAAACCAGCGGCCCCAGTCCGGCTCCTTCCCGGGCTCGCCGGACTGCGGCAGGTTGGCAGTGACGGGATGGCGCTGGCCGATCTCGGTCACCTTGGGCTTGAACGGCGTCTCCAGGACGTCGCCCAGCGGGGCGGCCGGCAGGACGCTGCCGAGCGGCGTGCGGTAGAGCGAGCGCTGGGTGGCGAACACCGGGCCGACCGAGACCAGCAGCGCGCCGCCGCCCTTCACGTACTCGGCGATGTTACGGAAGTAGTCTCGCGTGATCAGGTTGCCCGATTCGTAACGGTCGAAAATGATGAGATCGAATTCCTTGAGCTTCTGCTCGAACAGCTCGCGCATCGGGAAGACGATCAGGCTGAGCTCGCGCACCGGCGTGAAATCGTCCTTCTGCGGCGTGCGCAGGATGGTGAAATGCACCAAGTCGACCGCCGGGTCGCTCTTCAACAGGTTCCGCCACGCCCGCTCGCCCTGGTAGGGCTCGCCCGACACCAGCAGCACGCGCAGGCGATCGCGCACGCCGTTGATGGTGAACAGCGCGCGGTTGTTGTCGAGCGTCAGCTCGTTGGGACCGGGTGCGACTTCCAGCTCGACCACGTTGGCGCCGGGATTGCCGACCGTGATCGGCAGCTCGATCGACTTGCCGACCGGAACGTCGATCCGCTTCACGATCTCGCCGCCGACCGACAGGGTCACCGGGGCGGTGCCGCCCGCCGGGTCCTCGATCTTGAACTTGGCCGTCACCTCGCGGCCGACCACGCCGAAACGCGGCGACTGCTCCAGGACGATCAACCGGTCGCGCTCATTCCTCTTGCCGGCGATCAGTGCATGGACCGGCGCGCCGCCCAGCTCGGGCGGCAGTCCGGCCGGGACATCGTGCACCTGGCCGTCGGTCAGCATCACCACGCCGGCCAGCCGCTCGGGCGGCACCTCGACCAGGGCGGAGCGCATGGTCTCGACCAGGCGCGTGCCACCGGGCCGCTCGCTGCCAAGCTGGATGTGGGCGGGCGGCAGGACGACCTCGCGGACCTCCAGTCCCTCCTGCTGGCCGAGCCGGCGCTTCAGCGCCTCGCGCGCCGCCTGGACCTGGGTGTGGCGTTCGCCGATCGCCATCGAATCGCTGTCGTCGACCACGACCAGGGCGACGTCGGCGATCGGCTTGCGCTGCTCCTCGACCAGCGCCGGGTTGGCCAGCGCCGCCAGCACGACGACGATGGCGCCGAGCCGCATCAGGGTGCCGCGGGCGCCGGCGCGCAGGCCGAGCAGGACCAGCACCAGTCCGATGCCGCCCAGCACCGCGAGCACCCACCACGGCAGCAAGGGATCGAAGACGACGGAGACGGCCGATGTGTTCATCTACCGTCCCTCGCGCCACCATGCGCCGCCGATCGCCATCAGGAAGGCCAGCGCCACCAGGACGCCCGGCAGCAGCGGAAGCTGGTTGATGCCGGCGACGGTGTAGCCTTCGTTGCGGCGCAGCCCGATCCAGTCCGAGCCGCCGGCGGACCGGCCCGGCCGCACGGAGCGGATCTCGGGGTCGGCGGTGTCGGCCAGCCACACCAAGGTGCCGCCCGAGGCCTCGACGATGGGCTTGAGCTTGGCGTCGGTCGCGCGGACGTCGGAGAATTCCAGCGGGTCGGGATTTCCGACCGCGGCCACGGTGCGCAGCGTGCCGTCGTCGAAGCGGTAGAGGCCGGGCTTGTCGACATCGATCACGGCCAGGCCCACACCGGGGCTCGCCTGGTTCAAGGCGAGGGTGCGCGTCGAGCCGTCGGGCGCGGTCATGGTCACCGGCGGAAAGGTCGTGGCGAGCGTACGGCGGCGCACCTCGATGCGGCCACCGACCGAGGTGGCGCGCAGCGCCTCCTCCTCGAGGTCGGGCTCCTTCATCAGCCAATGGGCGATGCGGCGCACCAGCTCGGGCTGCGGGCCGCCGCCGTCGACGCCGCGGTTCCACAGCCACAGATGATCCGACATGAGCTGGGCCACGCGGCCTTCGCCCACCCGGTCGAGGATGACCAGCGGCTGGTCGTCGGTGCCGGTGAGGATGGCGTTGCCGCGGTCGGTGCGCGAGGTGACCAGCCGGAACCAGCGGCCCCAGTCCGGCTCCTTCCCGGGATCGCCGGCCTGCGGCAGGTTGGTGGTGACGGGATGGCGCTGGCCGATCTCGCTGACCTTGGGCCTGAACGGCCCTTCCACCACCTGGCCGAGCGGGGAGGCCGGCAGCACGCCGCCGATCGGCGTGCGATAGAGCGAGCGCTCGGTCGCGAACACCGGTCCGACCGAGACCAGCAGGGCGCCGCCGCCCTTCACGTACTCGGCGATGTTCCGGAAATGCTCGCGCGAGATCAGGTTTCCGGTCTCGTAGCGGTCGAAGATGATGAGGTCGAATTCCTTGAGCTTCTGCTCGAACAGCTCCTTCATCGGGAACGGGATCAGGCTGAGCTCGCGGACGGGCACGAAGTCGTCCTTCTGCACCGAGCGCAGGATGGTGAAATGCACCAGGTCGACAGCGGGGTCGCTCTTCAAGAGGTTCCGCCACGCCCGCTCGCCCTGGTAGGGCTCGCCGGAGACCAGCAGCACGCGCAGCCGATCGCGCACGCCGTTGATGGTGAACAGCGCGCGGTTGTTGTCGAGCGTCAGCTCGGCCGGGCCGGGCGCCACCTCGATCTCGACCACGTTGGCGCCGGGATTGCCGACCGTGATCGGCACCTCGATCGGTTTGCCGACCGGCGCGTCGATCTTGCGCACGACCTCGCCGCCGACCGACACGGTCACCGGCGCCGTGCCGCCTGCGGGATCCTCGATCCGGAACTTGGCCGTCACCTCCCGGCCGACCACGCCGAAGCGCGGTGACTGCTCGAGCACGATCAGGCGATCACGCTCGTTCTTGCTGCCGGCGATCAGGGCGTGGACGGGCGCTCCGCCCAGCTCGGGCGGCAGGCCCTTGGTTGATTCGAGGGCCGGGACATCGTGCACCTGGCCGTCCGACAGCAGCACCACGCCGGCCAGCCGTTCAGGCGGCACCTCGACCAGCGCTGAGCGCATCGCCTCGATCAGGCGCGTGCCACCGGGCCGTTCGCTGCCCAGCTGGATTCGCGCCGGCGGCAGGACCACTTCGCGGATCTCGAGCCCTTCCTGCTGGCCGAAGCGCCGCTTCAGCGTCTCGCGCGCCGCCTGGACCTGGGCGCGGCGGTCGCCGATCGCCATCGAATCGCTGTCGTCGATCACGATCAGGGCGACATCGGCGATCGGCTTGCGCTGCTCTTCGATCAGCGCCGGATTGGAAAGCGCCGCCAGCACCACCGTGATCGCGCCGAGCCGCAGCAGCGCGCCGCGCGCGCTGGCGCGGATGCTCAGCAGCACCAGCACCAGGCCGACGCCGCCCAGCCCCAGCAGGAGCGGCCACGGCAACAGCGGATCGAAGACGACGGAAACGGCCGATACCGTGCTCACCGCCTGAGCCTCTGCATGATGTCCTGGATGTGGACCTGGTCGTCCTTGTAGTTGCCGGTCAGCGCATGCATCACGAGGTTCACGCCGACCCGGTAGGCCATCTCGCGCTGCGTCTCGCCGCCCGGCGATACCGGCATCAGGCCGCGGCCGCGCTGATCGACCGCCCAGGCGCCGGCGTAGTCGTTGGCGCCGATCACGATCGTGGTGACGCCGTCATTGACGCGCCCGCCGCCCGACTCGATCCAGATCTTGCCGCCCTGCCAGCGGCCCGGCATGTCGGACAGCAGGTAGAAGGACTTGGTGAGCACGTGCTCGGGCGGCATGGTGATCAGCGGCGGCGTCTCGATGCCGCTCAGCAGCCGCTTGAGATCGGGATTGCCGCCGGCCGGGCGGTCGAAGCTCAATTGCTGGTCGCGGGTGTCGATGAACAGGATGCCGCCGGTGCGCAGGTAGCGGTCGAGCGCCGCCGAGGCGCGCGGCGACAGCGCCGGCTGCGACGAGGTGATTGGCCAGTAGATCAGCGGATAGAGCCGCGGCTCGTCCTTCTCGAGGTCGAGGCCGACCGGATCGGCCGGCTCCACCGAGGTGCGGTTGCGCAGCACCTCGCTCAGGCCCTCGAGCCCGGCCTTGCTGAGATCGTCGACCTCCTTGTCGCCAGTGATGATGTAGGCGAGCCGGATATCGAGCGACCCCTTGAGCGCCTGCTCCTCGCTGAGCGGCGGCGGGCCGGGACGCGCCGGCTGGTCGGCGACGCGTTGCGGCCGCGGCGGTTGCTGGGCGTCGGACGACGGCGGCAACGCCACGATCGCGAGGCCAACCAGCAACGCGGCCGGCGCGGCGCGGCCGATGCGCACGGCGCGCCCGAGCAGGCCGCGCAGCCACAGCGAGATGAAGATGTCGGCCAGCAGCAGCAGCAGCGCGCCGAGCAGGAACCAGCGCGACAGGTCGGTCTCGCCGCCCTCGGACAGACGATCGGTGCTGACGCCGCTCGGCAGAACCAGCGGCTTGGGCTCGCCGACATGGCCGCCGATGTTGAACGCGACCTGGGCGTTCTCGTCGCCATACAGGCCGGGCGGCGTCGGGGGCTTGGGCTTGAAGGTCTCGATGGCGTCAGCCGGCAGGATCTGTGCGCCGGCCGGCGGCGCGCCGAGACGGCCGAAGCCGTCCAGGGTGCGCCACGGCTTCAGCGCCTTGTTGACGCCGTCGCCGGCGACGCCGCGAGACAGGGTGACCAGACGCTGCAGCATGTTCACGAACAATCCTGAGAGAGCGAGATTGCTCCAGCCGGTGTTGGCGGTGGTGTGGATCAGCACGAGGTAGCCTTGTCCGCGCTTCTCGGCAGTGACCAGCGGCGTGCCATCGGCCAGTCGCGCCCACGTCTTGTCGGCGAGATCGGGCGTCGGCTCGGCCAGCACCTGCTGGGAGATGCGCACATCCTTGGGAATGGGAATGCCGATGAACGGGCTGTTGGCTGGGAACTCGGCAAGCGCGCTGGGCTGGCCCCAGCTCATCACTCCGCCCAGGGCGCGATCGCCCAGGCGCAGGCGGGTCGGCACCAGCGGATCGGTGCCGGCAGCGAGATTGGGTCCGGCGAAGCGCACGGCGATACCGCCGCGCTCGATCCACTTGGCGATCTCCTCGCGGTCGTTGGCCGACGGTACGGCGCCGTCGGGCACCAGCAGCACGGAGGTGTTGCGCGTCAGCACGGTCTCGCGATCGCCGATGGTCAGGCTGACATAGGGGTCGAGCGCGCGCTCGAGAAAGTAGACCTCCTGCAGCAGTGGCTGGCCGGTCGCGGTCGGCCGCTCGCCGAGGATGGCGACGGGCCGGCGACGCGAGCGCTCGTCGAGCAGCACCGTGCTGCCGGCGCCGCCCTGCGTCTCGATGTCGAGCCGCGCCATGCGGTTGCGCAGCTCGGCGGGGGCGGGCAGCGTGCCTTCACCCCTGGTTGCGGTCGCGGGGAAGTCGAGATCGATGCGGGCGACCACGCGGCCTTGATCGTCAGCCGCCTGGATGGCGACCTTGCGCGGACCGTCGGCAACGGGACGCAGCGCTTCCACCTTGAGGTCGCGACCGCCGGCGGCCGGCGGCAGCAACAGCAACGGCGTCGTCGCCTGGTCGGGCAGCACGACCTGCAGGCCATCGAAGCGGCGCAGCCGCTCGGTGAGCTTCGCCGCGCCTTCGTCTTCCAGCCCGTCGCTCAGCCACACGGCATAGGCGCCGGGGTCGACCTGCATCTGGTCGATCGTCGTGACGGCCGCGGCGCGGTCGGTCGGCCACGGCTTGGGCCGGAAGGCGCGCAGCATGGTGCGGGCATCATCGGCCCGCACGGCGCCGCGCTTCAGGGCCGGCGCGTCGATTGCCACCGGCGCGGTGCCGGTCAGGACGACCGGCCGGTTGGCCCGCTCGGCACGCTGGATCAGCCGCTCGGCATGGGTGATGCGCGTCGTCCAGCCCGGCGCCGACGACCAGCCGTCGTCGATCACCAGCAGGAGAGGGCCCTTGCCCGGCAGGTCGGCTTGCGGATTGAGGACCGGCCGCGCCATCGCCAGGATCAGCGCCGTCGCCAGCAGCAGCCGCAGCAGCAGCAGCCACCACGGCATCTTCATCGGCGTCTGCTCGGAAGGCTCGAGCCCGATCAGGAGCCGGATCGCCGGGAAGCGCACGAGCTTGGGCAGCGGCGGGATCAGCCGCAGCAACCAGTAGATCACCGGCAGGGCCAGCAGCAGCGCCAGCATCCCCGGAGCGGCAAAGGCAAAGGCGCCGAGACTTAGCATGGTGCCCGTTCGCACCCTTCGAGGCGGGCGCTGCGCGCCTTCCTCGGGGTGAGGTCGTCGTTGGTTACCCGCAGGACCTCATCCTGAGGAGCGGTCCGCAGGATCGCGTCTCGAAGGATGGCCACACGATGAATACGATTCGGCATTCCCATCACGCTGCCGTCAGCCGACGGAGGTCAGCCATGGCCATGTAGAGCGACAGCAGCACGGTCTGGGCCGGCCGGTCGGTACGGTGAAGATGGACCGTCCAGTCGGCCGGACGGGCGAGGCGCTGCAATCCTTCCTTCTGGGCGGCGAGGCGCGCGCCATAGGCGGTACGCACCGTCTCGACGCGGCGGATCGTGTGCTGGCCTTCGGCCTCGAGGCCTTCGAACTTCACGTGGCCGTCGAACGGCAGATCCTCTTCCGCCGGATCGAGCACCTGCACCAGATGGCCGCGCACGCCGCCGCTGGCGTAGTGCCGGATCACCTCTTCTATCTTGTCGAGCGGGTCGAGCCAGTCGGACACCAGCACGACGGTGCCGTGCGCCGGCAGCGGCACCAGCGGCGGCAGGCTGGGCGGCGGGCGATTCGTGTTGCGGGTTTCGTCGAACAGGGTCTCGGCGACGCGACGCACGGCGACGCGCCCCGAGATCGGCCGCATTCCGGAGCCGAGCACCGAGACCCGCTCGCCGGCATCGCTGAGCAGGCTGGCCAGTGCCAGGGTGATCAGCTCGGCGCGCACCGCCTTGGTGTCGGTGTTGCGCAGCGAGGCGTACTGCATCGAGGGCGAGGCGTCGCGCCACAGCCAGACGCTGGCCGCCGCCTCCCACTCGGTCTCGCGCACGAACAGATGACGGCTGCGCGCGCTCTGGCGCCAGTCGATCTGGCTCGCGGCGTCGCCGTCGCGATAGGGCCGGTATTGCCAGAACGCATCGCCCTGGCCGACGCGCCGCCTGCCATGCACGCCCTGGATCACGGTCGCGGCGACACGATCGGCCGCCACCATCAGGGCAGGCAGCGTGCCGGCAAGCTCGAGCGAACGATTGAGGGTTGAAGCAGAAGCCATTTAACCCAGGCGTGCACACATCTGGTCGATCACCGTCTGGACCGTGATGCCCTCGGCCCGCGCCGAGAAATTCACCGCCATGCGATGACGCAGGATCGGTCCGGCCAGCGCCACGACGTCGTCGACCGAGGGCGCGAGACGGCCCTGGATGATGGCGCGGGCGCGGCAGGCCAGCATGAAGGCTTGGCTGGCGCGCGGGCCGGGACCCCAGGCGACGCGCTGGCGCACGACATCGAGGTCGCTCGATTCGGGACGGCCGGCGCGCACCAGCTTGAGGATGGCATCGACAACGCTCTCGCCGATCGGCAGGCGGCGCACCAGGGTCTGCGCCGCCATCAGGTCGGCCGGCGTCAGCGCTTGCGAGGTCGTCGCTGCGGTGGCGCCGGTGGTGCCGATCATGATCTGGCGTTCTGCCGCTTCATCGGGATAGCCCACGTCGACCTGCAGCAAGAAGCGGTCCAGCTGGGCTTCCGGCAGGGGGTACGTGCCTTCCTGCTCGAGCGGGTTCTGCGTGGCCAGCACGTGGAACGGCTCGGGAAGGTCGTAGCGCTTGCCGGCAACGGTGACATGCTTCTCTTGCATGCTTTGCAGCAGGGCGGATTGGGTGCGCGGGCTGGCACGGTTGATCTCATCGGCCATCAGGAGCTGGGCGAACACCGGGCCCTGGATGAAGCGGAAGGTGCGGCGACCGGCGTCGGTTTCTTCCAACACTTCCGAGCCGAGGATGTCGGCCGGCATCAGGTCGGGGGTGAACTGGATGCGCTTGGCATCCATGCCGAGAACGATGCCCAGCGTCTCGACCAGCTTGGTCTTGGCGAGGCCCGGCACGCCGATCAGCAGCAGGTGGCCGCCGGACAGCAGCGATACTAGAGTTTGATCGATGACATCCTGCTGGCCATAAATGACCTTGCCGATGGCGGCGCGGGCAGCGCGCAGCTGTCCCCCCAGGCGTTCGATGTCGGCCAGGGCGGCAAGGGCGTCGGCGTCGGTCGCGGTGGATGTATCGGGAGCCACTTGGGCACTCCTGTGATCGAGGGGGATTTAAGTGTCAGGGAAGCCCAGAATTGAGGCCGGAACAAGGGCATGACAGTTGAAGAAATCGTGCGGCGGGTGCGCGAACGGAGCGATCGTCTGGCATCCGGATTGCCAGTGAACCTACCCCCGCTCGGCAGCGACTTCTCGCTGAACGGCGTGGTGCCGGCACCGACCAGCTTCCGACCGGCCGCCGTGCTGGTGCCGATCGTCCGGCGCGAATCTGCATTGACCGTGCTGCTGACCCAGCGGACCGAGGATATGCCGAGCCACGCCGGCCAGATCGCTTTTCCCGGCGGCCGGCCACAGGCCAGCGACACCGATTTCGTCGACACCGCCCTGCGCGAGGCCGAGGAGGAGGTGGGGTTGGCGCGACAGTTCGTCGAGGTCATCGGTTCGGTCGACCATTACCGCACCGGTACGGGCTACGAGATCACGCCGGTGGTCGGGCTGGTGACGCCGGGCTTCATCACCCGTGCCGACCCGCGGGAGGTGGCCGACGTGTTCGAGGTGCCGCTGGCGTTCTTCCTCGACGAGAAAAATCATCGTATCGACAGCCGCGTCTTCCAGGGCCGCGAACGGCGCTACTACGCCATGCCCTACGGCGAACGCTACATTTGGGGCGCCACTGCCGGTATGCTGAAGAACCTGCAGTTCGTCCTGTCCGCCGCCGACTGATCGCCCGGCCGACCAGGCCGCGGAGTCCGCGCCATGCGCATCGTCCTCCTGGTGCTTTTGCTGATCCTGGCGCCGACCGCTGCCTTCTTCCTGTGGGCGTGGGCCGTCAAGATCAAGGAGCAGCGCAAGCTTGCCGGCACCCTGCCGTCCTGGCAGGACCTGCCGGTCACCTGGCTCGCCATCGCCGGCCTCCTGTGCACGATCGCGGGCGTCCTCGTCATGTTCTTCACCCAGAATCAAGGCTATGGCGGCCTGTTTGCGAATTAGGGCGGTTCGTCCGTCACTCATTTTCGGGCTTCTTTCCCCCGCCCTGATGAGCGCGCTCGGCGAAGCCGAACGCGCTCATGAGGGCGGGGGAGGGGAACACGAGTCGCGGTGATGGGAAGTCGCGACACCATCCACGCCCCCTGGATGGACGACGCCGCGGTGCGCCGCCTGCTCGACGCGCTCGCCGCCGGCAACGTCGGCGTGCGCTTCGTTGGCGGCTGCGTGCGCGACACGCTGGTGGATCGCCCAGTCGGCGATATCGACCTTGCGGTCGACAAGCCGCCTGGCGTCGTGGTGCCGGCGCTCGAGGCGGCCGGGATCAAGGTCGTGCCGACGGGCATCAAGCACGGCACGGTGACGGCCGTGATCGATCGCCGGCCGTTCGAGCTCACCACGCTGAGGCGCGACGTCGAGACCGACGGCCGGCGCGCTGTCGTCGCCTACACCGACGACTGGCAGGTCGACGCCGGACGGCGCGACTTCACCTTCAACGCACTCTATGTCGATCGCGACGGCACGCTGTACGATTTCTTCGACGGCCGCGCCGATCTCGCGGCCGGCCGGGTGCGTTTCATCGGCGATCCCGATCGCCGCATCGAAGAGGATCGTCTGCGCGTCCTGCGCTTCTTCCGCTTTCATGCCTGGTTCGGCAGTCCGCCGATCGACGGTGCGGGCTTCGCCGCCTGCCGGCGCAACGCCGCCACGCTCGGCGCCCTGTCGGCCGAGCGCGTCGCCAAGGAGCTGCTGCGCCTGCTGGCGGCACCGGCGCCGGCCGACGCCATCGAAGCGATGGCCGAGGCGGGCGCTCTCGATCATTGGCTGCCGGAGTATGCAGGTACGGCCTGCCTGCGCGCCTTGGTCGAGCGTGAGGATGTCCCCGATCCGCTGCGCCGCCTGGCCGCCGTCGCTGCCTCGCCGACGATCGCGCGACGCCTGCGCCTATCGACGCAGGAATCGCTGCGGCTCGCGCTGATGGCGTCGCCGGAGCATGCCGTGCGCCTCGACGGCGACGCGCAGAGCCTGCGCGCGCAGATATATCGCCTGGGGACCAGCCTGTTCGTCGATCGCGTGCTGCTCGCCGTCGACGCGCCGGGCGATTGGCGGTCTGCCCTGACGCTTGCCCGAGCCTGGACGCCACCCGACCTGCCCGTAAGCGGGGGCGATGTGCTGAAACGCGGCGTGCGGCCCGGCCGCGCGGTCGGCCAGCTGCTCGACGCTGTCGAGCGTTGGTGGATCGACGGCGACTTCACGGCCGGTCGCGCCGCCTGCCTCGCCGAGCTCGACCGCCTGGCGCGCGCCGCATGATCCGGCCCGGCCTCATCTTGGTGCTATGGCTCGCGATCGCGTTGTTCGTGCTGCTCAACGATTTGGTCGGGGATCTCTGGCTCGGCCCGACGCTGCCGGTGCGTGCCCTCGAATGGTACAAGACGCTGGTGCCGCTGCCTTATGTGGCGATGCTGGCGATCATCCATGCCCGTCGCTCGGCCGGGCCGCGATGGCTCGAGGCGGCGCTGCTCGCCGCGCTGCTCTGGTCCATATCGACGGCAATGCTGGGTTTCGTGCAGACCCGCCTGGTCTATGGCGAGGATCCCACCCTGTTCCTCGATCGCCTGGGCTTCTGGTGGGGCGCCCCTTATCCGCTGTTCGTCGTCGCCCTGTTCGCCGCCCCGCTGCTGGCCGGCGCTGCCTTGGCGCGTCGGCAATGAGGCTGCGCCGTCAAGGCGAAGAGGTCATGTCGGCCTTGTTCCAGCTCTTGTCGGGGTTGAACAGATTGATGCGGCTGGCTTCCAGCGTTGTGTCGGGCCCGAGATCCTTCTCGTAGACGTCGCCGCTCTGGCTGACCATGAAGGTCATCACGCCGGTCTCGTCGTAGGTCACCGGCCAGGCGATCACGGCGAAGCCGCCGATCATGCGGTTGTTGATGAGGTAACTGTAGGCGCCGCCTGGTGCGTCGGGGCCCTGTCCGTACAGCATGCGGAAGCGGTAGCCATGATAGCTCTCGCCGGGCGCGTCGCCGGGTTGAGCCTTGGCGACCAGCTCCCCAAGAGGACTCTGCGGCTCACCCGGCTTGGTCTCCCAGTAGAGCCCGTCCTTCTTGCCGGGCGAGCTGAGCAGGCGGCGCGCATAGGTCGGCACGCCGAACTTCATCGGGTCGAGCGAGACGAAGTCGCGCTGCGCGTCGACGATGGCGAGCAGCGTCTGGATTACCGTCAGCTCGTTGCGGCCGATCTCGCGGGCGGTGATCTCCTTTGTCCCCGCCGCAACGTCATAGTACCAGCCCTGCGCGTCCTTCAGCAAAGGCAGCGGGCTGATCCAGCCGGTCGTCCCGGCCTCGATCTTCATCTTGTCGTCGCCGTCCGGCACAACCTTGTGAAACTTGTCCCACGCCTCGAGGAAGCGCTGGCGCACGTCCTCGTCGTGAACGGTGTTGCCTGGAATGAGGTCGTTCCAGCTCACGCCGAGGATCGCCTGGATGGCGGGAGCGTCGTTCTTGCGGATCGCCTCGGTCAGCGCGTCGGCGGCCTCCTCGGCGGTCGCGAAATGCTTCTGCTTGTCGGCTTGCGCAAGCGCTACGCCAAGGAATCCGAACAGCAGCAAAACAAGGCAGCTGAACTTCGCCAGTCTGATCATCGCCGGCCTCCCCGCGCTCCGCCACCACCACCACCGGGGCGCGGATGGGAGGCGGCCTTGCCTTGCTGCGCGCGTCCGCGCGCGCTCTCGCGATTGACGCTCTGACCGCGGTTGACGCCGCCGATGGCCGACGGGCGGTCGCCGCCTGGACGCCCCTGGCCCTGTCCGACGTTGGGACGGTTTCCGCCTTGCCCGGCGTTGGGTCGCTGCCCTCCGCCCTGTCCGATGTTGGGACGCTGTCCGCCCTGGCCGACGCCCGGACCACCGCCGGGGCCACCCCCCGGACGCGCGCCGGGCGAGGGATTGGCAAGCTGGCCGCGGAACTGCTGGCGCTGGTCGGCGCCGGGGCGGTTCTGGCCGAACTGCTGGCGCGTCGCCGCGTCGCGATAGGCCACGCCACGCCGATGGTCGACCTCATGCTGCCAGCGATTGCTGTTGGTGTAGCGGTTGCGTTCGAAGTTGCGATCGATATTGACCGCACGATTGACGTTGACGTTCACGTAACCCGCGCCGCGCGCCCAGTTCCATCCGCCATAGAGAGCCGCGCCGACGCCGGCAATGGCAAGGCCCCACAAGAGGCCGGTCGCCAGCGGAGCGCCATAGCCGTAGCCCGACGGCGGCGGGTAGTAGACCGGCGGATAGGCGGGATCCGACCATGCGCCGTAGGCCCACGACGGATTGTATGACGGCACGTAGACGACGTCGGGATTGGCCGGCTCGATGATGATGGTTTGATCGCTGCCCGTGCCTTGCGTGGTGACGGTTTGCTGCGGGCCGCTCTTGAGGTTGCCGGCATCGGCCGCCTTGGCGCGCAGGCGCTGGATCGAATCGGCGACGTCCTGCTGCTGGGAGACCATTGCGTCGCCGAGCTTCTGCGTCCAGTCGAGGTGGTCGTTGAGCATCATGAGCGCCGACGGAAAGGCGACCAGGGACTTCACGCTGACGTCCCAGGTCTGGTTCTGGACCGCGGCAACCGCAGCCTCGCCCTTGACCTGCGGATTGGCCTTGGACCAGCGCGCCGCCTCGACGATCTCGATCGGATAGCTCGCCGCCATCAGCACTTGCGCCAGCAAAGCATCCGAATAGAGCGCGATCGGCGCCAGGATCTGATCGAGCTCCTGCGGCGAGAATGGTTTCTTGTCGGTCTGTGCCCGAATCGGGCGCATGCCGGCCAACGCAAGCAATGCCACTGACATGGCCAACAACGCGCGTCGTTTCATGGCCGCTCCCCCGGTGGTTGCGACGGAATCTACTCTTCACAGGCGCGGCGGCAAGGCGGAGGGCTCTGCTCTTCTGGACCGCGCGCGGTCCAGAAGCATCCTACGGCCAGCGCACCTCGGGCGGTAAGGACATCAGGATCGCCTCGACATTGCCGCCGGTCATCAGGCCGAACTTGGTGCCGCGGTCGTGCAGCAGGTTGAACTCGACGTAGCGGCCGCGGCGCACGAGCTGGTGCTCGCGCTCGGCTGGGCTCCACGGCTCGTTCATGTGCCGGCGCACGATCGCGGGATAGGTGGCGAGAAAGGCTTCGCCGACGTCGCGGGTGAAGGCGAAGTCGCGCTCGAAATCGCCGCTGTCGAGATCGTCATAGAAGATGCCGCCGACGCCGCGCGCCTCGCCGCGGTGCGGGAGATAGAAGTATTCGTCGCACCATTGCTTGAAGCGGGGGTAGTAGCCGGGGTCGTGGCGGCTGCAAGCAGCCTCGAGCGCGCTATGGAATGTCCGCGTATCGTCCTCGTTGGGCACCATCGGCGTCAGGTCGGCGCCGCCGCCGAACCAGGCTCTGGTCGTGACGATGTGGCGGGTGTTCATGTGGACCGCCGGCACGCGCGGCGAGCGCATGTGGGCCACCAGGGAGATGCCGGATGCGAAGAAGCGCGGATCCTCGGCGGCGCCGGGGATCTGCTTGCGGAATTCCGGGCTGAACTCGCCGAACACCGTCGAGACGTTGACGCCAACCTTCTCGAACACCCGGCCGCGCATCACCGACATGACGCCGCCGCCGCGGTCTTCGCCCGCCGAGCCCTTCTCGCGCTGCCAGCTCGTGCGCTCGAAGCGAGCGGCCGGCAGATCGTGGTGGGTGCCGGAAAGCTCGTCCTCGATCCGCTCGAAGTCGGAACAGATGCGATCGCGCAGGGCTTCGAACCAGATCCTGGTCGCCTGCTTGCGCTGGTCTACCGTTGCCTCGTCGGGCAGGGGTGTCGGGGTGCTGGTCGGGTTGCGCATGGAATCCTTACGCGTGAAATCCGTCGGTTTGGCGAAGGGCTTCGCTCACTACCATGCTGGCTGCCAATGCGACATTGAGCGATCGGGCGCCGGACCGGAGGGGGATGCGCAGCCGGATGTCGGCCGCCTCGTGCACCTCGGCGGGCACCCCGGCGCTTTCGCGACCCAACAGCAGGGTGTCGTCGGCACGGAAGGCCAAATTGGGGAACACCGTGTCGCCCGCCGTGGTCAGCAGGATCAGCCGGCCGGCCAACCGGGCGCGCCGGAAGGCCGGCCACGAGGCGTGCCGGGTGGGGGAGGCGAGGTCGAAGTAATCCATGGCCGCCCGCCGGATGCGGCGGTCGTCGACCGGGAAGCCGCAGGGTTCGATTATGTCCAGGCCAAGGCCGAGGCAGGCCGACAGGCGGATGAAGGCGCCGACGTTCTGCGGAATATCGGGCTCGAACAGGGCGATACGCATGGCTCTGGCTCTACTCCGTCCGCGACGCGAAAGTCTCCGCCGTGCGGCACGCTGTCACACAGCGTCGCGGCACCAGCCTGCGACCAACAGAGCCTTGAAACTTAAAGGCCTTTTGCGGTCTAAAGACCTCTATCTCCTCGGGGGGACGGAAGAGAGTAACAATGGCAGCATCAAGCATCCCGGCCGGCGGGCACGGTGACCCGACCCGGCGCGACTTCCTCATGGTCGCAACGGGCGCGCTGGGCGGCGTCGGCATTGCGGCGACAGCATGGCCCTTCATCAACAACCTGAACCCCGCAGCCGATACCCTGGCGCTCGCGTCGGTCGAGGTGAACGTCGCCCCCATCCAGGTCGGCCAGGCGATCACGGTGAAATGGCGCGGAAAGCCGCTGTTCATCCGCCATCGCACGCCGGAGGAGATCAAGGCGGCCGAAACCGTCCCGATGTCCGAGCTGCGCGACCCGCAGACCGACAATGCGCGCGTCACCGACACCGCCAAGAAGGTGCGGCCGGAATGGCTGATCATGATCGGCGTGTGCACCCACCTCGGCTGCGTCCCGCTCGGCAATGTGGCCGGCCAGTACAAGGGCCCGTTCGGCGGCTGGTTCTGCCCGTGCCATGGCTCGGCCTATGACACGTCGGGACGCATCCGGCAGGGACCCGCGCCGAGGAACCTCGCGATTCCGGGGTACCTGTTCACGTCAGACACACTCGTCCGCATCGGCTGATCGCGCCAGGAGTTCCCAGCATGGCCTCGTCTCACGGCACGCCGCCGGTCTTCAACAACAAGGTGATCGCCTGGATCGATCACCGCCTGCCGATCTTCTCGTATATCGAGAAGGAGTATCACACCTTCCCGACGCCCCGGAATTTCAACTACTTCTGGAATTTCGGCGCGATCGCCACGGTGATGCTGGTGCTCATGATCGCGACGGGCATCGTGCTGGCGACCAACTACACGCCGCACGTGACGATGGCCTTCGATTCAGTCGAGCGCATCATGCGCGACGTGCCGCAGGGCTGGCTGATCCGCTACCTGCACATGACCGGCGCGTCGTTCTTCTTCATCGCGGTCTACATCCACATCTTCCGCGGCATGTACTACGGCTCCTACAAGGCGCCGCGCGAGCTGCTGTGGATCCTGGGCGTCGTCATTCTGCTGCTGATGATGGCGACGGCTTTCATGGGCTACGTGCTGCCGTGGGGCCAGATGAGCTTCTGGGGCGCCACCGTCATCACCAGCCTGTTCGGCGCCATCCCGGTGGTCGGCGATTCGATCGTCACCTGGCTGTGGGGCGGCTTCGCGATCGACAACCCGACGCTCAACCGCTTCTTCGCCCTGCACTACCTGCTGCCGTTCGTCATCGTCGCGGTCGTGGCGCTGCACGTCGTGGCGCTGCACGTCCACGGCTCGAACAACCCGCTGGGCATCGACCCCAAGGGGCCGCAGGACACCGTGCCGTTCCATCCGTACTACACGATGAAGGACGGCTTCGGGGTAACGGTCTTCCTGATCATCTACGCCGGGTTCGCCTTTTTCGCGCCCGACTCGCTGGGCGACCCCGCCAACTACATCCCGGCCAACCCGCTGGTGACGCCCACGCACATCGTGCCGGAATGGTACTTCCTGCCGTTCTACGCCATCCTGCGCGCCGTCCCCGACAAGCTGGGCGGCGTGCTGGCGATGTTCGGCTCGATCGGCGTGCTGTTCATCCTGCCCTGGCTCGACACCTCGCGGGTGCGCTCCTGCACGTTCCGGCCGATCTACAAGTGGTTCATGCTGGTCCTCTTGGTCGACGTCTTCGTGCTGGGCTGGTGCGGCGCCAATCCGCCGGAGGGTTACTTCGTCCCGCTGTCCCAGGTCGCCACGCTCTACTACTTCTTCCACTTCCTGATCCTGCTGCCGGTCCTGGGCAAGATTGAACGGCCACTGCCGTTGCCGCCCAGCATCGCCGACGCCGTGCTCAAGAAGAAGGCGGGTTAAGGATCATGCGCAAGCCCATGAACAAGATGCTGGTCACGGCGGCGGTCGCGCTGTCCGCCCTCACCGCCGGTGCTGCCGCAATCGCCGCCGACGCCGAGGAGCATCCGCCGCACAAGCACTGGCATTTCCAGGGCCCGTTCGGCACCTATGATCGGGCGGCCGCCCAGCGCGGCTACCAGGTCTATGCCGAGGTCTGCGCCGCCTGCCATTCGCTGTCGCTGCTGGCCTACCGCAACCTCGAGGAGCTCGGCCTCAGCGAGAACCAGGTCAAGGGCCTGATCAAGGACATCGTCGTGCCCGACCTCAACGACGACGGCCAGCCGATCGAGCGGCCGGCCCGTCTGTCGGATCGCTTCAAGAAGCCGTTCCCCAACGAGGCCGCCGCGGCCGCCGCCAACAATGGCAAGGCGCCGCCTGACCTCAGCGTCATCGTCAAGGCGCGCGAGAACGGCCCGGACTACATCCACGGCATTCTCACCGGCTACGTGCCGTACGACAAGCTGACGCCCGAGCAGATCAAGGCCTTCTCGGTCACCAAGGACGACAATTTCAACAAGTACTTCCCGGGCCACAAGATCGGCATGCCGCCGCCGCTCGGTGACGACAAGGTGACCTACGCCGACGGCACCAAGGCGACGACCGACCAGGAAGCCTCCGACGTGGTCGAGTTCCTCGCCTGGGCGTCGGAGCCGCACATGGAATCGCGCAAGCGGGTCGGCGTTCGCGTCATCCTGTTCCTGCTGGCGATGGCCGGCTTGATGTACGCCGTGAAGCGCATGGTCTGGGCAGACAAGCACTGACCAGCTAGGCCGCGGACCGTCTCATTTTCCTCCCTCGTCATCGGGGGAGGTGGCCTGAAAGGCCGGAGGGAGAACGCTTTTCACTCTCCTCCCCAGCTTCCGCTGGGGAGGTGTCGCCGTCTGCGGCGACGAAGGGGTCATGAGTCATGGCCTCGCTGTCCCTTGTGACTCATGACCCTCCGCCCCGATGACGGGGCACCTCCCCAGCGAAGCTGGGGAGGAGAATGAGGGCGCGCCCCGCCCGATTACGCTCGCATTCACCCAAAATGGGGAACGCGTACGAACCGATAAGTTCGCATTGAACCTTGATCGTCCTTCCAGCGTTACCACGTCACTGGAGCGTCTAATCCTTCTGGAGGACGTCATGTGTGATTACTCGCTGGAACTCTATCGTTCACGACCTGCAGTTCAAGAAGAGCAATACACCCTTCACCGGTTCCCGAGCGGCACGATGGGCTTCACGTCGGCAGGCGACTGCGAGACCGCAGTCTGCATGCCGGCCGATGCCCGTTTGCAGCTCGCCGGCATCGCTGAGGCGGTGCAACGGGTCTATGCGATCGGACCCGTCGAAGACGTCGTCATGACGCGCCTGGAAGGCGGCACGCACGTCCATCGCGACGCCGTCCGCTTCGCCAACGGCCGCGAGGTCCTGTTGCAGAGCCTCAACGTCGGGGTCACGGCGATCGTCAGCTTCCCGTCCGAAATCGCTCCTCTGGAGACGATCCGTCGTCAGCCGAGCGAGCTGGTCGACGCCTGACGTCGTCGCCCTGACTAGGACTTGATGCGGCGCTCGATCGCGTCGTGCCGCCGGAGCAGGCGGCGGGCGCGGTCGATCACCGGCACATCGATCATCTTGCCATCGACGGTGAAGGAGCCGCGGCCCTCGGCTGCGGCTTTTTCATCGGCCGCGATCAGCTTGCGCGCCTGGGCAACCTCGTCGTTGCCGGGTGTAAATGCTTGGTTGAGCGCCTGGACCAGGCCGGGATGGACGCAGGTGGCGCCCGAGAAGCCGAAGCGGCGCGCCCGTTCGGCGCTCTTTCTGTAGGCCGTCGGATCGGTATAGTCGGCCACCGTCCCCAGGATGCCGAGCATCGCCACCCCATGCGCTTGGGCGGCAAAGGCGACCAGCCGCTTGGGCAGTTCCAGACTTTCGTCGCCCGGGATGGAGCCGGTCTCGAGCGCGAAATCCTCTCCGCCCAGCGTCATGGCGACGAGGCGCGGCGCGTGCTCGGCGATGTCGTTGATATGGGCCAGCGCCCGCGGATGCTCGATCATGGCGACGAAGCCGATGCCGCCCGGCGGCATGCCCCGCTCGCGCTCGAGCTCGCTCACCGCCTCGTCGAGCAGGCGCAGATGCTGCACGCCCTCGGCCTTGGTGATGAACAGCGCCGACAGGCCGGGACGCACCGCGGCCTCGAGGTCGGGCAGGGCGAGGCGCATTGGCCGGTTGACGCGCACCGCCACGTCGGCGCCTGCGCGCGCCACCTTCTTCATGGTCTCCGGCAGCATCGCCCGGGCGGTCGGCTTCTCGGCCGGCGTCACGCTGTCCTCGAGGTCGACCAGCACGCAGTCGGCACCGCGCTCATGCGCCTTGTCGATGAACTTGGGTACGTTGCCGGGCACGTAGAGGATCGAGCGCCAGATCGGAGGGACGGGACGGTTCACTTCTTCCTGGCTCCCTTGTCTTTGGTCCCCTGGGTGATCACGCCGGCGGCGCACTGCGCCTCGTAGGCGGCGTCACCCAGCAGGGGGCGCAGCAGGGCCTCGTTGTGCTCGCCGATCTTGGGTGCGGCGTGACGCAAGGCGCCCGGAGTGCCCGACAAGCGCGGCACGATCGGGTGGGTCGGCAGGCCGTCCAGCTCCTCATCGGGCGTTTCGATCAGCGCCTCGCGCTCCAGCACGTAATCGTCCTGCACGATCTGGCTGATGTCGTAGACCGGGCCGATCGTGACGCCGGCTTCGTCGAAGTAGCGCAAATTCTCCGCGAGATCGCGCTCGGCGACAAAGCCGCCGATGATCCGGTCGAGCTCGAGCCCGTTGCGCACGCGCTCGATGTTGGTGGCGAAGCGCGGATCCTCGACCAGCTCGGGCCGGCCGATCTTGACCAGCACGCGCTCGGCCATGCCCTGGGTCGAGGCCGACAGGCAGACCCAGTGGCCGTCCCTGGTCTGGTAGACGTTGCGCGGGGCGGCGTTGGTCGAGCGGCTGCCCGTGCGCGGCTTGACCTCGCCGGTCAGCTTGTAGTTCGCGGCCTGCGGGCCCAGCACCGAGAACAAAGGGTCGAACAAGGGCAGGTCGAGCGTCTGGCCTTTGCCGCCATTGATCTCGACCTCGCGCAAGGCGACCATCACCGCGCCGTAGCCGTAGAGCGCGGCGATGGCGTCGGCGAGATACATCGGTGGCAGGACAGGTTCGCGATCGCCGAAGCCGTTCATCGAGGCGAAGCCGCTATAGCCCTCGATCAGGGTGCCGAAGCCCGGCTTGTGGCGATAGCGGCCATCCTGGCCCCAGCCGGAGATGCGCACGATGATCAGCTTGGGATTGATCGCGTGCAGCGCGTCGGGCGACAGGCCCATCTCCTCCAGCACGCCGGGCCGGAAGCTCTCGACGACGATCTGCGCCGTCGCGGCGAGGCGGCGCACGATGTCGCGCCCGGCGTCGGAGCGCAGGTCCAAGGCCACGCTCTTCTTGTTGCGGGCATTGACCTTCCACGCGGTCTCGATGCCTTTGACCCGCCATGAGCGCAAGGTGTCGCCCTCGGGCGGCTCGATCTTGATCACCTCGGCACCGAAATCGGCGAGCTGGAGGGTCAGCACATTGCCGGCGACCAGCCGCGACAGGTCGATCACACGGACCCCGTTCAGGGGTCCGCGCGCCACCGGCGAGAAGGATTTCCGTGCAGGACGCTTTGCCATGCCGCCGGCTCAGCCGACGTGCTTGGCCATGAACTCGAGCGTGCGGGCGTAGGCCTGCTTGGACGCCGCCGCGTCGTAGCTGCCACGCTCGTCGCAATGGAAGCCGTGGTCGGCCGGGTAGTCGTAGATCAGCACGTCGGGATGCAGCGAACGCAGCTCATTCACATGCGTCATCGGGATGTGCATGTCCTTGTCCCCGAAATGCAGCATGGTCGGCACGGTCGGCTTCTCGTTGCGCGTGCCGTGGATGCCGCCGCCATAGTAGCCGATCGCGGCGGCGGGCTTGAGCCGCGTTGCCGACAGCCATGTGATGGTGCCACCCCAGCAGAAGCCGGTGACGGCGACCTTCGGCGTGCCGCGGCGCTTCAGCTCGGCGATCGCCGCATCGACGTCCTGGACCGCCTTGTCGACGCCCAGCTCCATCACGTACTTGCGGCCCTCGGCGAGGGTGTCGGGCGTGTAGCCCAGCTCGATGCCGGGCTTGAGATGGTCGAAGAAGCAGGGCGCCAGGGCGAGATAGCCGTCGGCGGCGAACTTGTCGGTCACCGCCCGGATGTGATGGTTGCAGCCGAAAATCTCCTGGATGACCACGATGCCACCCTTGGGCGAGCCCTTCGGCGTCGCGAGGTAGGCGCCGATCTCTCCAGCGGCCGACTTAAGACGGATATTCTCGCCCATTAAAAATCCTCCCGGGTGCGGCGGCATCTGACATGGTAATGGCGCGCCGTTCAACCAGCTCGCGATCGGGGAGCGAAAGCAAGCCCCACAGCCAAGCTCCACAGCCAAGCCCAAGAGCCAGCGATGTATATCCCGAGTCACTTCGAAGGCAGCGCGCCCATCGGGCGCGAGATCATGCAGGCCCATAGCTGGGCCCTGCTGATGACCACCGACGCCGAGGGCGCGCCGATGGCCACCCATTTGTCGCTGCTCTGGCAGAACGACGGCTCCGAGCACGGCTCGCTGATCGGCCACATGGCCCGTGCCAACGGCCATTGGAAGCTGTTCGAGCGCCAGGCCGATTCACTCGCGCTGTTCTGGGGGCCACACGCCTATGTCTCGCCGACCTGGTACGCACCGGGGCCCAAGGTGCCGACCTGGAACTACGTCACCGTGCACGCCTACGGCCGGCCGCAGATCGTCGACGACACCAGAGGCGCACTCGTCGTGCTGGCCAAGCTCGCGGCCGCCTACGAGGGCACCGGCCCCGACGCCTGGGGCCTCGGCCGGCTGCCGCCGGGCAACGCCGAGCTGCAGACCAGGGGAATTGTCGCCTTCCGCATGACGCTCAGCCGCGTCGAGACCAAGATCAAGCTCAGCCAGAACCGCGACCTCGAAGACCGCGCGCGCGTCATTGCCAGGCTCGAAGCGAGCGACAATCAGGATGCACAGGCCACCGCCAAGTGGATGAAGCGCGTGCTGCCCTGATGGCGGCGCGCCAATTCAAGACGGCCGGGAGTTTCTACAAGTGGCTTGCCGGACAAGGCGGAGACGCCCGGCACGGTCTCGGGCGTATCGACTCGCTGGCCCGGCGGGCCGGCGTGTCGGCCGGAGACCTGCAGATCGGGCGGCGCGTCGGTGGGCGCCGGCACCAGCGTCATCGCCGGCAGCACATGGCCGTCGAGCACGGCGGGATACTTGGTCTGCGCTGCAGCGCTCATGACAAGGCCGAGTGCCGTAGCCGTGACGATGCCGAATGGCCCGAGGCTGCGCATCGACGATCTCTCCTGTCTGTCCCGCCGGGCGACCGCAAGCAGGCTACGGCTTGCTGACAGGGTTCGTGGATCGGATTGGCATTCCCGAGCCGGTCATGAAAGTGTCACCGGAGGGCTATATGGCCGGCCGCCAGCTTGTGAGGGATGACGGGATGGACGAGGGCGGCGACACACCATCGATCGGCGAGCTGATCGAGCAGCGTCTCGGCCGGCGTGATGTGATGCGCGGCCTCATGGGGGCAGGTGCCGTCGCGGCGTTCAGCACGCCAACCCCCGCGAGCGCACAACCAGCCGGGCCGTCCTCGCTCGCTTTCAAGGAGCTGGCGCATACCTTGGACGATCGCCAGCACGTGGCCGAGGGCTACGACGTCCAGGTGCTGATCCGCTGGGGCGATCCGCTGATCGCCGGCGCGCCGGCGTTCGATCCGGCGAAGCTGACCGCCGCCGACCAGGAGAAGCAGTTCGGCTACAACAACGACTATCTCGGCCTTCATCCGCTGCCGGCCGGCAGCCGTAGCGGCGACCGTTTCCTGCTGGTGGTCAATCACGAGTATCTCAACTCGAACCTGATGTTCGCCGGCCTCGGCGCCGGCCGAGGGGCGAACCTCAAATCCTCAAAGGACCAGGTCGCGGTCGAGATGGCGGCGGTCGGCGGCGCCGTGGTCGAGATCGCCCGCGAGAACGGCGCGTGGAAAGTCGTGCCCGACAGCAGGTTCGCGCGCCGCCTCACTGCCAGCACGCCGATGACCCTCTCGGGTCCGGCCGCCGGCCATGAGCTGGTCAAGACCTCTGCCGATCCGGACGGCCGTCTGGCTCTGGGCACCTTCGGCAATTGCGCGGGCGGCTCGACGCCGTGGGGCACCTGGCTGACCTGCGAGGAGAACTTCAACGTCTATTTCGGCGGCGATGCCACCCAGTGGCTGACGCATCCGCTCGGCCGGCGCTACGGCATTGGCCGGTCGAGCTATGCCTGGTCGCACCACGTCGATCGCTTCAATCTGTCCAAGGAGCCCAACGAGCCCAATCGCTTCGGCTGGGTGGTCGAGATCGATCCTTACGATCCGGCGTCAGCGCCGGTGAAGCGCACCGCGCTCGGCCGCTTCAAGCACGAGGGTTGCACCTACGCGCTCGCCAAGGATGGCCGCGTCGTCCTCTACAGCGGCGACGACGAGCGCTTCGAGTATGTCTACCGGTTCGTCACCGCCCGGCCGTGGAACCCCAACGATCGCGCCACCAACAAGGATTTGCTGGACGATGGCACGCTCTCGGTGGCGCGCTTCAATGCCGACGGCAAGGTCGAATGGCTGCCGCTGGTGCAGGGCCAGGGGCCGCTGACGGCGGAGAACGGCTTCACCACCCAGGGCGACGTCGTGCTCAAGGCGCGGCTCGCCGCCGATCTCCTGAAGCCGACGCCGATGGATCGGCCGGAGGACATCGAGACCAACCCGGTCAACGGCCGCGTCTACGTCGTGCTCACCAACAACGAGCAGCGCAAGGCCGAGCAGGCCGATCGCGCCAATCCGCGCGGCCCGAACACTCACGGCCACATCCTCGAGATCGCACCCGAGGACGGCGACCACGCCGCAGCCGAGGGCACGTGGTCGATCTTCCTGCTGGGCGGCAAGCCGGGGCACGATGTCGGGGCGCGCTATCATCGCGCGACCTCGAACAATGGCTGGCTGTCGTGCCCCGACAACATCGCCTTCGACAGCAAGGGCCGGATCTGGATCGCGACGGACGGTGCGCCCAGCAACGCCGGCGTCGCCGACGGCCTCTACGGCGCCGACACGATGGGCTTCGGCCGCGCGCTGACGCGCTGCTTCTACCAGGCGCCGACCGGCGCGGAGGTCTGCGGGCCGATCTTCACGCCCGATGACGACACGCTGTTCCTCGCCATCCAGCATCCCGGCGAGGACAGCGGCTCGACCTTCGAGAAGCCGTCGACCCGCTGGCCCGACTTCAAGGACGGCATGCCGCCGCGGCCGTCTGTGGTCGTGATCAGCAAGAAGGGCGGCGGGACCATCGGCTCATGACCTTCATCGCCGGAAGCTCTTCGCTACGAGTCGATCACCGCCCTGGCGTCGACCTCGAACAGCCAACCGGGACGGACAGGCGGCTGACATAGAGGAAGGTGCTTGTCGGCTGAGTCAGGGTGGGCGGCACTTTTTTCCCCGGTCATCGACGGTCATCGGGGGAGGTGGCCCGCACGGTCGGAGGGGGAAGGCTGCAGTCCGGATTTCTCCGGGTCAGACGTCGGAATCCCATCGATCCTGCCGGCGGCTTTCCCCCTGCGTCGCCTTCGGGGCACTTCCCCGATCACGGGAGAGGAAACGAACTCACACGTTGAATCGGAAGTGGAACACGTCGCCGTCCTTGACGGGGTAGTCCTTGCCTTCCAGCCGCAGCTTGCCGGCGTCGCGGGCGCCGGTTTCGCCGTTCAAGGTGACATAGTCGTCGTAGGCGATGGTCTCGGCGCGGATGAAACCCTTCTCGAAGTCGGTATGGATGACGCCGGCGGCTTCCGGCGCACGCGCCTCGCGGCGCACCGTCCAGGCCCGCGCCTCCTTCGGGCCGACGGTGAAGAACGTCACCAGGTCGAGCAGCCGGTAGCCGGCACGGACCACGCGGGCGAGGCCGGTCTCCTCGAGGCCGAGCGAGGCGAGGTAGTCGCCCTGATCCTCGGCCGGAAGCTGCGCCACCTCCGCCTCGATGGCGGCGGAGATCACCACCGACGGCATGCCGCGCTGCCGGGCGTACGCCTCGGCCTTGGCGCTGTGCGCGTTGCCGGTCGCCGCCGAGGCCTCGTCGACATTGAGCACGTACATCATCGGCTTGGCGGTGATGAGCTGCAGGCGATGAAAGGTCGGGCGTTCCTCGGCCGTGAGATCGGCCTCGCGCGCGGGCTTGCCCTCGCGCAGCACGTCGAGCGCCTTCCTGACCACCGGGACCTCGACCTGGGCTTCCTTGTCGCCGCCCTTGGCGCGCTTCTCGAGGTTGGGCAGGCGCTTCTCGAGGCTCTCGAGGTCGGCCAGCATCAGCTCGGTCTCGACGATCTCGGCGTCGCGCACCGGGTCGACATTGCCCGAGACGTGGGTCACGTCGCCGTCCTCGAAGCAGCGCAGCACATGGGCGATGGCGTCGACCTCGCGGATGTTGCCCAGGAACTGGTTGCCGAGCCCCTCGCCCTTCGACGCGCCCTTCACCAGCCCGGCGATGTCGACGAACTCGAGCTGGGTGGCGACGATCTTGGCCGACTGGGCGATGCCCGCGAGCTTGTCCAGACGTGGATCGGGCACGGCGACGCGCCCGACATTCGGCTCGATGGTGCAGAACGGGTAGTTGGCCGCCTGCGCCGCCTGGGTGGCGGTGAGCGCATTGAACAGGGTCGACTTGCCGACATTGGGCAAGCCTACGATTCCGCAATTGAAACCCATTGTTACGCTTTCGTTTCTTCCGCCGGGGGCTTGGGAGGTGGCGCGAGATGCGCCACGCGGCTCATATAGCGTTCGTCACCCTTGGCGCCACCCTCGACCAGCAACGCCGACTCGTCGGCCAGCGCGCCCAGGAGCTTGGGCACCCAGCCGGTCGCCGGGTCGCGCTCGTCGCGCTCGAAGTCGCGCAGCACCCAGTGCAGCACCAGGTCCTTGTGGCCGGGATGGCCGATGCCGATGCGCACGCGGCGATAGTCGTTGCCGACATGGGCGTCGATGTCGCGCAAGCCGTTATGGCCGCCGGCGCCGCCGCCCTTCTTCATGCGCACCCTGCCCGGTGCGATGTCGAGCTCGTCATGGAACACCACGACGCGGTCGAGCGGGATCTTGAGGTAGCGCACGGCCTCGCCGACCGCGCGACTCGACTCGTTCATGAAGGTCATCGGCTTCAGCACGAGCGTGCGCTCGCCGCCGAGATGGCCTTCCGCCACCTCGCCGTTGAAGCGCGCGCGCCAGGGCGAGAAGACACGGCGGTGGACGATCTCGTCCACCGCCATGAATCCGACATTGTGCCGGTGCCCGGCATAGCGCGGCCCGGGATTGCCGAGGCCGACCAGCAGCAGCATGTGAAGGGCGGAGCGCGAACGCTCCGCTTACTTCTTGGCCGGAGCCGGCGCCTTGGCGCCGGCCGCGGGAGCCGCCGCCGCTGCGGGCGCAGCGCCCGCCGCCGGAGCAGCCGCACCTTCGCCGGCCGGCGTCCCTGCGTCGGTTGCCGCCTGGGCCGCCGCTTCGCGCACCACGGTCGGCGCGGCGATCGAGGCCACGGTCGCGTTCTTGTCGCGGCTCACCACCCGCACGCCCTCGGGGATGTTGAGCGTCGACAGATGGATGGAATGGCCGATCTCGAGGCCGGTCAGGTCGACCTCGAAATACTCCGGAATGGTGGCCGGCTTGGTGCGCACCGTGATCTCGTGCAGCACGATATTGAGCACGCCGCCGCGCTTGATGCCGGGCGCCGCCGCTTCGTTGCGGAAATGCACCGGCACCTGGACCGTAATGATCGAATCCGGTCCGATGCGCAGGAAGTCGAGATGCAGAGGACGATCGGTCACCGGATCGACCTGCAGGTCGCGCGGCAGGACGGCATAGCCCGTGCCTTCGACATCGATCTCCATCCGGTGATTGAAGAAGCCTTCCTTGTGCAGCTCGCGCTCGATCGATTTCGGCTCGACCGCGATCATGACGGGGGCTTGCTTGTCGCCGTAGATCACGGCCGGAATCAGTCCATCGCGACGGCTGGAACGGGCGCCCCCTTTGCCGGCCCGGCTCCGCATCTTCGCGACGACCTTGATCGTCTCTGCCATCTCACATCTCCAAAGGTTCGGGTTGCTCTCTCTCACTCACGGCGTGGCCTCCAGGGGTGCCGATCGCCGGATCTCCTGAATATTCCTCGTCAGTCGAACAGGCTCGAGACCGACGTTTCGTCGGCAATACGCTTCATCGCCTCGGCCATCAAGCTCGCGATGCTGAGCGGCCGCACGTTGGGCGACACGCGCACCGCCTCGGTGGCCTGGATCGAATCGGTGATGACCATCTTCTCCATCGGCGAGGCGGCGACGCGCGCGACCGCGCCGCCCGACAGCACGCCGTGCGTGACATAGGCCGACACCGAGCGGGCGCCCTGGTCCATCAGGGCGACGGCGGCGTTGCACAGCGTGCCGGCCGAATCGACGATGTCGTCGATCAGGATGCAGTCGGCGTTCTTGATGTCGCCGATCACGTTCATGACCTCGCTGACCCCGGCCCGTTCGCGCCTCTTGTCGATGATGGCGAGGTCGGCATCGATCCGGCGGGCGACGGCGCGGGCGCGCACGACGCCGCCGACATCGGGCGACACCACGGTCAGCCGGCGATTGGTGAGCGTCTCCTTGATGTGCTTGCTGAACACCGGCTCGGCGAAGAGATTGTCCACGGGGATGTCGAAGAAGCCCTGGATCTGGGCGGCGTGCAGATCGAGTGTCAGGACCCGGCTCGCCCCGGCATTGGTCAGCAGGTTGGCGACCAGCTTCGCCGAGATCGGCGTGCGTGGCCCGGTCCTGCGGTCTTGCCGGGCATAGCCGTAATAGGGCATCACCGCGGTGATGCGCCGGGCCGAGCTGCGGCGCAGCGCATCGATGATGATCAGCAGCTCCATCAGATGGTCGTTGGCCGGGAAGCTCGTCGACTGGATGACGAACATGTCCTCGCCGCGGACGTTTTCCAGGATCTCGACGAAGATTTCGTTGTCGGAGAACCGCCTGATCTGCGCCTTGACCAGCGGCAGAGCCAGCTTGGCGGAAATGGCCTCGGCCAGCGGTCGATTGCTGTTGCCGGTGAGAATCTTCATCGATCGCGCCCCTCGCGCCCGGCGGGTATGTTGTTAAGTCGTTGACTTAAAACGACAAAACGGCCACTCCCGGCCGCGACGCGGCGGACCATACCAATGTGCCCCGCTGCTGTAAACGGCCTGCAACATCTCGCCGCGCGCAACCTCTGGGGGCGTCCATGACTGATCTCAAGTTCCACATTCTTCCCGGCTTTCCCCGCTCGGTGTCGCCCAGCAGCCACGCCACGGAAGCCGATGGGCTGATCTTCCTGACCGGCCAGTTCGGCCGCTACCTCGAAGACCCCGCCAGGGCGCTGCCGGATGGAATCGAGGCTCAGACCGACTTGGCCCTCGGCAACATGAGCCGGGTCCTGGCGGGCCTCGGCCTGTCGATGAGCCGCGTACTCAGCGTCCGGGTCTTCCTGACCCACTTCAAGCGCGACTACGAAGCGATGAACCAAGTGTACGCCACCTTCTTCCCGGTGGACGCGCGGCCGGCGCGAACCTGCGTCGGCGTCACCGACCTGGTCCGCGACGCCCTGATCGAGATCGACTGCGTCGCCCGGCGATGAGTGGCGAATGAAATGAATGGCTCGTCGCATTTGCCTCCCCCGTAATCGGGGGAGGTGGCCCGAAGGGCATCGCTATTTCTTCTGCGGCGCATAGAAGATGCTGTCGATCTCGACGATGTCGTCGTCGAACAGCCGGCGGACCTCGAACATCGTGCGTGGCGGATAGGGCGGTCCGCCCCACAGCTCGGCCTGTGCCTTCTCGACCATCGGTACGACATGCGCCAGGTCGTTGACATAGACGACGAGCCGCACGCAATCCTGCAGGCTCGCGCCCTCCGAGCGGGCGATGGCCTGGATGTTGAGGAAGGCCTGGCGGACGCGGGCCTGCGGATCGTCGACCAGCTTGTTGGTTGCCGGATCGACGCCCTGCATGCCGGCGACGAACACGAAGTCGCCGGCCCGTGTCCCCAGGCTCCAGGTGCCCTCGACCTTGATGGCGCCTTGCGGGGTGAGGGTGCGGACGCCGTTTGGCGATGTCGGCTGTTGCGCCAGCGCAGCCGACGCCGCCAGCATCAGGGCGATGGCCGCAACGAGGTGCTTCACGAGGCGTGCGCCTCGACGAACGGCCATTGCGCCTTGTCGACCTTGGTGTAGGGCAGCAGCGACCAGTCGGGCACCAGCGCGCCTGGGGCGGCGACATAGACCACCTCGCTGGCGATCGGCGCGTAGGCGGCGTGGAAATGCTGCATCGATTTCACGACCACGACCTTCTTGGTCGAGGGGTCGACGCCGAGCTTGGTGAAGCAGTCGCGGCTCAGGCACTGGGTGCGCTTGCTGTTCACGATCACCGTCACGCCGTCGATCTGCAGCGCCGCGGCATCACCGATCGAGCCGACGCTCTTGCGCGCGCCGCCGAACTCGATGGACACGTCCTTGCCGAGCTTCAGCACGGTGGCCCGCGCGTCGATCGGCGGTCCCGATTGCGGGCCGAGCTTGCCGCCCAGCCTGATGTCGAGCTCGGCGCCTTCGCCGACCTCGAAGGCGAGCTTCACCGCGCCGGGGTCCCAGATCATGCCGACCGCCGCGTCCTTCACCTGGCGGTCGAGCAGCGCCTTCAGGATGAAGGTCGAATCGGAGGCCGCACCGCCGCCGGCGTTGTCGGAGACGTCGGCCAGCACCATGGGCTTGGGCAGGTTGTGCGAGGAGACGCGCGCCATCGCCGCGTCCAACGTGACGTAGGGCGGCTGGGTCACCAGGCGCATGGCGTAGAATTCGCGGCCGAGCTCGCGCGCCAGGCGCTCCGCCTTGGGCCGATCGCCGTCGGTGATCGCGATGATCTTGCTGCCCATCTCCTTGATGTCCGACCAGGGGAAGCCGTGCGCGATCGAAAGCGACAGCACGCCGTCCTTGCCTTCCATGGCGGAGAGCTTGTCGACGAAGCCGCGCATCGGCTCGCGTGTCGTATGGAAGACGCCGATCATCTTGCAATCCCACGCCGCCATCACCGGCTTGGTACGGCCTTCGACGGCGCCTTCGATAACGGTGAAGAGATCGTCGGCGCGCTCGGGCACGTCGATGTGTGGGTACTCCTTGAACAGCACCAGGGCGGTGGCGTCGCGCAAGGTGCCGTCGCCGATGTTGCAATGGAGATCGAGCTCGACGCCAACCGGCAGGTCGGGGCCGACGATCCGGCGGACATGGGCCAGCACGTCGCTTTCGCAATCGTCGTAGCCCTCGGCCACCATGGCGCCGTGCATGGAGAGCAGCACCGCGTCGACCGGCATTGCCGCCGCGAGGTCGGCCATGATCTCGTCGCGGAACGACTCGTAGACCTTCTTCACCGTCTTGCCGGCGGGCTGGGCGAAGGCGCACAGGCTCTCGACCACCTGCCAGCCCTTGGCCTCGGCGCGGCCGCGCCACACTGCCAGCGGCGCCCCGAACATCGGCACGTTCTTGCCGTAGCTCGCCTTGCGATAGAGGCAGGTCTCCTGGAAGAGCTGAAGGCCCGTGGGGATCGAGGCGAAGGTGTTGGTCTCGGTGCCGAGACAGGCGGTGAAGATCTTTTTCATGGGGCGCGATCTTGGAGAGACGGCACCCCCTGGGCAAGCGCATCAGGACGGCGGCTGGGTTGCAATCACATCGGCCACCAGGCGGGCCACGACGTCCATGTCGTCGCGTGCCGTGAAGGCGCTGCCGAGACGCACGACCACCAGCCTCTGTGACGGCACGATGATGACGTACTGGCCCATGGCGCCGCGCGCGAAGAAGGCATCGGCGGGGATGCCGCGGGTAATGCGATGGCGCTGGCCCTCGCCGTCACCGCGGTTGGTCCAGAAGCCGGCAGCGTAGCCGAAGCGCTCGCTGCCCGGCGTCGGCGCCGCCGAATAGTCGACCCAGCCCGTCGGCAGGAGGCGCTCGCCGCCGACCACGCCATCGTTCAGGTAGAGCAGGCCGAAGCGCGCCCAGTCGCGCGCCGAGGCCAGCATGTGGCTGGAGCCGATCGGCGTGCCCGTGGCGTCGAACTCCAGCGTGACGTGGCGCATGCCGAGCTTGTCGAACAGCTCACGCCGGGCGAAGGCCAGGACGGAGGTGGCATCGCCGCCGGTCTTGTCGCGGACGATGCGGGAAAGCAGCAGCGTGTTGCCGTTGGTGTAGTTCCAGCGCGTGCCGGGGGGCGCCTTGAGCGGCGCCTTTTCGGCGAACCCTGCCATGTCGCGCGCGCCGAACACCATGTAGGCCGAGGGATCGAAGGCGGTGGCGGCCTGGGCGGTCAGCGAATCGCCGATGTCGAGGCCGCTGTTCATGCGCAGCAGGTTGTCGATGGAGATGGCGTGGCGCGGGTCGTTGACGCCGGAGAAGGCGGCGATCGGCGCCGGACCCTCGACGGCGAGCTTGCCCTGCCGGACCAGGATGGCGATCAGGGCATTGGTCACCGACTTGGTGGCCGACCAGCCCAGGATCGGCGTGTCGGTGCCGTAGCCGGTGGCATAGCGCTCGGCGATCACCCGGCCGTCGCGCACGACCACGACCGCCTTGGTGTTGCGGTAGGGCGCCGTCGCATTCTCGGCGAAGACGCGATCGAGCGCCTGTTCGAGCGCTGGCGAGGCAGGCTCGACGATTGCGGGTCCGGCGATGTCCGGTAGCAGGGCCGGGGCCGGCGTGTGCGGAGGGAGCACGACGGGAGCGGGCGGCTCGCCATGGACGACCAGGCAGCCCAGGACCCCACGATCGACGGCGTGCGCCTCGGCGACGCCGGCGAAGCGCGCGCGCACCTGGCTGCGCTTTGGGTCGACCTGGTGGCCGGCCAGGAAGTCGACCGGCGACAGAACCGGGGCGATGGACTCGCGATAGAACTGCTCGGGCTCGACCTGGGACACGAAGGTGGCCGAGCAGAGCTGGTGGCTGAGGTAGCCCGCCGCGACGTCGGTCGCCCGATCGAGGCTGCTGCATCCCAGCAGCGCGGCGATGGGTGCGGCGCCCAGCAGGGCATATGAAACGGCACGACGCATGAAGGTTCTCCCTGACGATGGTCAGGCAAACCTACGGAACGGTCCGATTTCCTCTCGCCGAGTTCGAAAACGAACTGGCCGAATCCGGATTCGGCCAGCCGAAAGCGGCGTCAACTGGCCTCGGGCGGCTATCATGTCCTCCTCCCCACGCTTTGCGTGGGGAGGTGTCGGCGTAATCGCCGACGGAGGGGTCAAGAGCCCCACCGTGACTCATGACCCCTTGTGTCCGGAAAATTTGAGAGAATGTGCGAACGGGCGGCTGTTGGCCGCAACCGCCCGTCGTCGACCCTGAGCCCGTTGACCCCAGAGGCGGAAGCCTGTGACGGAGCGTGGGACAGGGCCGATGTCTTCCTTAAACCCGAACAGTTGCTTGGGCTTAGAGCCCGAACGAGCAAGGAAGGGAGCCGGAGGATGGCACAGATCAGGACGATTGTCGGCCTCGATATTGCCAAGGACAAAATCGATGCGCATCGCTCGGCGTCGGCCGGGGCCGTTCGCCAACACCGTGGAGGATCATCGCGAGCTGCCGCGCCGGCTTCGAGCACGCCGTCGGCAGCGACGGGGTGATGGAAGCGACCGGTGGCTCGGCGAGCTGGCGGAGCTGTCGAGCAGGCCGGCGTGGAAGTGGTGATCGTCGATCCCAGGCGGGTCCGCGACTTCGCCAAGTCGGCTGGCCAACAGGGGTCAAGAACGACCCGTCGATGCCAGGATGATCGCCCGGTTCGGCGAGACGTTCGCCAACCTGACGGGCAAGCCTCGCGACAAGGAGCGTCAGGTCCTCGAGCAGTTGGTCAAGGCCCGTCAGGCCTGGGCGGCCTGAAGGATCGGATGGTCAGTGGGGCGTGCACCAGCAGCCGACGGAAGTGCGCAAGGCCTATCGGGCGGCCACCAGGCTCTGCCACGCAGATCGCCGCTGGAGGCCGCGATCGCCGCAAGATCGAGCACGACGTGAATTCGCCAAACGCGCCGACATCATCCAGGCGTCCAGGGTGGCGATGTCGCAACCTCCGGCCTTGTCGCCCTCATGCCAGGTCGGCCATGTCGACGACCAGGCCGCTGCCGCCTTGCTCGGCGTCGCCCCCTACGATGCGACAGTGGCGTCGACGCGGCCCGCGCCACATCGCGGGCGGCCGCCACAGGTTGCGCAGGCTGCTCTACGCCGATCGTCGGCGCGGCCACTCAGCACAATCCTGTGCTCAAGGCCACTACAAGGCCTGCTGGCCCGCGGCAAGCCTGAGAAGGTCGCCTTCATCAGCGCAAGCTGATCACCATTCTCAACACCATGCTCAAAGCGGCGAGAAATGGGATCCCGACAAGTACGCCCGGGCATGAGCGGGGCCATCGGCCTTCCTTGCCGATGGCATCAAAAGTACGACTGGTTGTAGGATAGTCGCGCCGGTGAAGCGGAGACGGGCTCTGCTGGGGAGCACCCCGTCGAGGAATAGCCGGCAAGAAACTCACAGAGCCCCACCGTGACTCATGACGCCTCCGTCGCGGATTACCGCGCCACCTCCCCAACGGAGTTGGGGAGGAGAATGGTAGTCCACCCCGCAGCCCTCACCCGAGGATCGTCCCGACGCGTTTGTCGCCGGAGACGAAGCCGCTTTCGATCGTCGCCAGCGCCTCGGCGAAGCTGTCGCCGATCGGGACGAGCAGGTAGGCGTCGTCGTGGTCCCACAGGTAGCAGCGGCCATGCGTCTCGTCGCCGGCGAGACTCATGACCAGGCAGCGGCTGTTGTCCCAGGGGGTCGCGATCGACCACAGCTTGCTGCGGTCGACGCCGAGCTCGCGCGCCCAGTCTTTCGAGTAGCCCTCGTCCTTGTCGCTCATGGTGTCGAGCCAGTCGCGAAATACCGACCCCCAGATCGAGATGTCGGGGGCCGCAGCGAAGGTCAGCGTGGTGAGGTCGTCCCCCCGACTGAGGTCGAGGCGCGACTTGCCGCGGCGCAGGAGGAAGTCGCGGTAGTCGTCAGGCAGCCTGGCGCCGATGTCGCGCTCGGCGGCGGCGATCGCCTCCGGGCTGGAGGGATCGCACATGGCGCGCCAGCGCAAGATCGGCTGGCCGGACGCGATCTCGGCCTCGCGGCGCGCCGCATAGGCGGCATAGTCGGGGTGGGCGATGACATCGCCGTAGCCATATTGCGCGTAGCGGTGGGCGGTATCGAAGGCATCCTCGCGATACTGGGGGAAGGCGTAGCATTGCATCGCGGCCAGGCGCTCGGAGCGATAAGTGTTGGTGGCGAGGTCGCTGGCAGCGCGGATCGCGGCGAAGGCGTTGTCCTTGTCGCCGAGCTGGCTGTAGATGCCGAATAGAAGGTCATCGAGGCCGGCATCTTCCTCCACCCAGGGAAGCGACCACGTGTAGTAGCCGCGCTTTTCGGCCTTGCGTCGTTGAAGCTCGGCGCGCGCAGCGAGGGCGAAGGGCAACGCCTCCGCGGCGCGCGCCTTGTCGAAGCGCCAGGCACGGATGGCGTCGAGATGCATCCATATGGGCTCGGCACGCGCCAACGGCTCATCGGGCAGGGCGATGTCGTAGTCCCCATGCAGCATGGCGAGGTAGTAACGGTCGATGGCATGCTGCCACGCCGGCTTGGGGTTGGCGTCGTCGGGTGATTCGCTCGCGAAGCGGTCCGTAACGTCGGTGAGCAAATAGCCGTCGGCAATCGATTGTTCCAAGAGGCGCTCGAAGGCGAGCACGGCAGCATCGGCGCGTTCGAAGGTCTGTTCGAAGTAGCGATTGCTTTCGCCATCGCCGTCGGGGAGTTGCTGCCCGAGCACCCAGTTGCTGTCCTCGAGCAGCAGATGCTGCCGCCGTCCCCGCGTCGTGGGGTTGATCAGATAACGTACGAGATAGATCGACATCGATAGCACTCCTCTCGCGGCCAGCCGCATGACCGGGATCGCGCTGTAGGCTGGGCCGTGAATGTAGCGGGACGATGACGCGCACCGGTGCCGGCTCTGGCGAATCCGGCGCCGTTCGTCGTCGTCCGAGCGGGCAGCGAGGAGGCCGGGCGCCCCGACGATACGCTTCGCCACAAACGAAACATGTCGGCGGTGTGGCGCAATCGCGTGGAAACCGAGCCTGTCTATTCTCCTCTCATCGACGGACGGCATCCCGCCGCCGTCGCACCCAAAGGGAGAGTGTCATGCAGAGCAGCATCATCCGTAACCGGATCGTCGAGCTGGACTTGAACGAGATCGAGACCGTGGCCGGCGGCGTCACCTACAGCGCCACGCTGGCGTACACGAGTGCCAGCGCCAGCATGTCCACCTCGACGGTTTACATCAAGCCGACCAGCACGACCCTTTCCTCGCCGGTGCTCTCCGCCCCTAAGCTGATCTGAGCCGCCTTCAGCCCCATCCGCAACCAGCGGCGCCCTCCCTCCCTGCCGGGAGCGGCGCCGTTTCCACGTCTACGGGAGAGAATGATCCTTCGCTCGAACCCGAGCGACCGGATCAGACCATCAGGGCTCGTTCCACCAGGGCGGTCTCCGCACCGCCGAGATCGGCGGTGCCGAATTGCGCGAATCCGGTGCCGCGCAAGCGGGTGTCGCCATAGAGGGCAGCGAACGCCGATCCCGCTTCGGCCAGCGCGGCGAGCGCCGCGATACGCGCCAGGCCCTCGCATACGAAGCGGGCGCGCCGTTCGGCGTCACCGGAGCGCAGCACGGCGGTGATCGACTGAGCGAGCGGACGCACGTCGAACGCCGCAGCGGCGACGCGGGCCAGGCGATCGACCGTGGCCATCGCCTGGTCGGGATGGCGGCCGGCGGCGCGCAGCACGTCGAGCGCCATGACGTTGCCCGAGCCTTCCCAGATGGCGTTGAGCGGCGATTCACGGAAGTAGCGGGCGAGCGGCAGCTCCTCGGTGTAGCCATTGCCGCCCAGGCATTCGAGCGCCTCGTAGACGACCTGCGGCGTGCTCTTGCACACCAGGAACTTCACCGCCGGGGTCAGCAGGCGCACGTAGGCGGCCTCGGCAGGATCGCTTGCATGCTCGGCAGCGCGGCAGAGCCGGAACACCAGCGCGACCTGGGCCTCGAGCTCGAGCGCGAGGTCGGCCACGGTGGCGCGCATCGCCGGCTGGTCGATCAGCCGGCGCTGAAACACCGAGCGATGGCGGATGTGGTGCAGCGCCTGGGAAAGCGCGATGCGCATCTGGCCGGCCGAGGCGATGGCGCAGTCGAGCCGGGTCAGGTTCACCATCTCGATGATGGTGCGCACGCCCGCGCCCTCGGCGCCGACCCGCTCGGCATAGGCGCCGTGGAATTCGACCTCGGACGAGGCGTTGGACTTGTTGCCGAGCTTCTCCTTCAGGCGCAGGAAGCGGATGGCGTTGCGATTGCCGTCCGGCCGGTAGCGCGGCATCAGATAGCAGGTGAGGCCGCCGCCACCCGGTCCCCTGGCTGCCTGGGCCAGCACCAGGAAGGCGTCGCACATCGGCGCCGACATGAACCATTTATGGCCGGTGATCTCGACATGATCGCCGGCCGGGGCAGCCGAGGTGATGTTGGCGCGCACGTCGGTGCCGCCCTGGCGTTCGGTCATGCCCATGCCCAGGGTGACCCCGCGCTTCTCCCACCACGGCAGCGGCCGCGGGTCGTAGCTGCGGGTCTGGATGTGCGGCAGCCACTTGGCCAGCAGCGCCGGCTCCGAGCGCAACGCGCCGATGCAGGCGTGGGTCATGGTGACCGGGCACATGTGCCCGCTCTCGGCCTGGGTCGCTAGGTAGAGCCGCACGGCCCGCGTCGACATCGGCCCCGGCTGGTCGCTGCCGTCGTGCGCCGAGGCATGGATGCCATGGCCGATGCTCTTGGCCATCATGGCGTGGTAGGCGGGGTGGAACTCGACGTAGTCGGTGCGGTTGCCCTTGCCGTCCATGATGTGGAGCCGGGGCGGGTTCTCGTTGGCGACCCGGCCGAGATCGAGCGTGTCAGCTGCCCCGTAGTCCTTGCCGCACGCCGCCAGCCCCGCGAGATCGAGGCCGGCGCGCGCCGCCGCATCCGACAGCGGCCGGTCGGCGCTGAACAGATCGATGTCGCCGAAATCGGGCGACTGGTTGAACGAGGCGTCTTCGAGCAGGCCGGAGGACATGGGTAAGCTTACCTCATGCTGTTCCGGACCGCGCGAATCTCAGACGCGGCAAGCCGCGTCAGGCGCGCTCATGTGATTCTGAGCGCGCAAGACCCTTCGGCAGGCGCAGGGCAGGCGCGCGCGGTCCGGAAGAGGCACAATTCAGGCCGTGGCGAACTTGCCGAATTCCCAGTGCCGGCCGGGGGCGGCGGCGAACAGCGCCTTGGTGTAGTCGTCGCGCGGCGCGCCGAAGACCTGCTCGGCCGAGCCGTACTCGACGACGCGGCCCTTGCTCATCACCGCGACGTAGTCGCAGATCTGCGCCGCCACGCGCAGATCGTGGGTGATGAACAGCACGGCGAGATTGAGCCGCTGGCGGATCTCGTCGAGCAGCTCGAGCACCTGCTTCTGCACCGACACGTCGAGGGCGGAGACGGCCTCGTCGGCGATCAAGAGCTCGGGCTCCATGGCGAGCGCGCGGGCGATGCAGATGCGCTGGCGCTGGCCGCCCGAGAACTGGTGCGGGAAGCGGTCGAGCGAGTTGGGATCGAGCCGCACCGTCTCCATCAGCTTGCGCGCGCGGGCCAGCGCCTCGTCCTTGCCGAGACCGAAATTCATCGGTCCCTCGATGATGAAGTCGCCCACGGTGATGCGCGGGTTCATCGACCGGTACGGATCCTGGAAGACGATCTGCACCTTGCGCCGATGCGGCCGCAGCTTGCCTGCCGACATGGTGGCGATCTCGGTATCGCCCAGGAACACCTTGCCCTCGGTCGGATCGATCAGGCGGGCGATGCAGCGTGCCACGGTCGACTTGCCCGAGCCCGATTCGCCCACGATGCCCAGGGTCTCGCCCTTGCGGATGTCGAGATCGACATCGATGGCGGCCTTCACCACCCGCGCCTTCTGGAAGAACGACTTGCCGGAGTAGATCTTGCCGAGCTTCTCGGTGCGCAGCACGGTGATGCCGTCCTTGCGCGCGCCGCGATGCTGCGGCGTGATCGAGGGCACCGAGGAGATCAGCATCCGCGTGTAGCCGTGGCCCGGGCGCGACAGGATCTGCTCGGTCGGCCCCATCTCGACCAGCTCGCCCCAGCGCAGCACGGCGACGCGATGGGCGATCTCCGCCACCACGCCGAAGTCGTGGGTGATGAACAGCACGCCGGTGCCCTGGCCGGCCTGCAATTCGGCGATCAGCTTCAGGATCTCGGCCTGCGTCGTGACGTCGAGCGCCGTCGTCGGCTCGTCGGCGATCAGCAGCACCGGATCGAGCACCAGCGCCATGGCGATCATGATGCGCTGGCGCTGACCGCCCGAGAGCTGGTGCGGGTAGGAGGCGTAGATGCGCTCCGGCTCGGGCAGCTTCACGCGGCCCAGGATGGACAGGATCTTGGCCCTGCGTTCGCCGGCGTCGAGCTTGGTGTGGGTGCTCAACACCTCGTCGATCTGCTCGCCGCAGGTCATGACCGGGTTGAGCGCCGTCATCGGCTCCTGGAAGATCATCGACATGCGCGTGCAGCGCAGGTCGCGCAGCCGCGTCTCGTCGGCCGCCAGCACATTCTCGCCCTCGAGCAGGATCTCGCCCGACGTCGGCTTCAGCGCCTTGGCCAGAAGGCCCATCACGGTGAAGGCGATCACCGACTTGCCCGAGCCCGATTCACCCACCAGGCAGACGATCTCGCCGGGGTTGACCGTGAAGTTCACCTTCTCGACGGCATGGGCGCGATCGGCGCCGGTCGGCAGGGACACGGTGAGGTCGCGGACCTCGAGGACCGGCTTGACTGGTGGCGTGCTCATCCGAGCACCCCATCAGTCATCCCGGACGGAGCCCCGCTCATTCTTCGGGGTAGACTCAGGGCGCAGTGGAGGGATCTTTTGTCGACCACAAGAACCTCGAACATGAAAAAGAGACCCTTCGACCACGCTGCGCTTCGCTCAGGGTGAGCAAGAAGGCGCAATGCATCGCATCACACCTTCTTGCTCATCTTCGGATCGAGCGTGTCGCGCAGGCCGTCGCCCATGATGTTGATGGCCAGCACCGTCAGAGCAAGGAAGATGCCGGGGTAGAGGATGTTGTGCGGGAACACGCGGAACAGGGTGCGGCCCTCGGCCATGATGTTGCCCCAGCTCGGGATCTCGGGCGGGATGCCGATGCCGAGGAAGGAGAGCGCCGCCTCGACCAGGATGGCGGCAGCGGCCAGGAAGGTGCCCTGCACGATCAGCGGCGCCACGGTGTTGGGCAGGATGTGGCGGAACATCAGCACCCAGGTCGGCGTGCCGACCGAGATCGCGCCTTCGACATAGGGCTCCTCGCGCACCGTCAGCACGATCGAGCGTACCAGGCGCACGACGCGCGGCACGTCGGGCACGACGATGGCGAACACCACGGTGATCAGGCCGGTGCGCCAGATCGATACCAGCGCGATGGCGAGCAATATGCCTGGTATGGCCATCAACCCGTCCATGATGCGCATGATGATGCCGTCGGCCCATCTTATGTAGCCGGAGACCAGGCCGATCATCGTGCCGATGGCGACCGCGACGAGGGCGACGGCAGTGCCGACGGCCAGCGACACGCGGGTGCCGTAGATGACACGGCTGTAGACGTCGCGGCCCAGGCTGTCGGTGCCCATGATGGCGACCCGCTTCATGGTCTTGCCGTCATCGAGGCGGTAGGTGATCTCGGTCCCCGGCTTCTTGTTGCGCGCCGCCGGGTCGATGCGCGTCGGATCGACCGTGCCGAGGTAGGGCGCCAGTGCGGCGATCGCCACCATGATCAGCAGGATGATGCCGCCGATGATGACGCTCGGATGGCGGATGGCAACGAGCCACAGGCTGCGCCGCTTGGTCGAGGCCGCCGCGATCGAGGCGGAGTCGACGACTTCTTCGGTGATCGTGCTCAATAGCGGATCCTCGGATCGAACAAGGTGTAGCTGATGTCGATCAGCAGGTTGATCACGACATAGACCACCGAGAACATCAGGATGACGGTCTGGATGGTCGGGAAATCGCGGCTCAGCACCGCCTCGACAGTGAGGCGGCCGAGGCCCGGCAGGCCGAACACGCTCTCGGTGATGACCGCGCCGCCGATCAGGATGGCGATGCCGATGCCGATCACGGTCAGGATCGGCACGGCGGCATTGCGCAGCGCATGGCGCATGAGCACGACGCGGTTGGAGAGCCCCTTGGCACGGGCGGTGCGGATGTAATCCTCGTTCAGCACCTCGAGCACCGAGGCTCGGGTGATGCGCGAGATCAGCGCGATGAAGCCCACCGACAAGGTGAGCGAGGGCAGCACCATGCGCTCGAGGAACTGCCAGAAATTCACCCCGATGCGGGTATAGCCCTGCACCGGCAGCCAGCCCAGCTCGATGGCAAAGACATAGATCAGGCAGTAGGCGATGACGAAGCCCGGCACCGAGAAGCCGAGCACCGAGAAGCCCATGACGATGCGGTCGAACATCGTGCCCTGGCGGTAGGCCGCCATCACGCCGATCGGCACCGAGACGCTGACGGCGAAGATCAGGGTGCAGATGGCGAGTGCCAGCGTGGGCTCGATGCGCTGGGCGATCAGCTCGGCCACCGTCTTCTTGAAGAAGTAGCTCTCGCCGAAATTGCCTTGCAGGATGCTGCCGATCCAGATCGCGAACTGGGTCCAGATCGGCTCGTTCAGGCCGAGCTTGGCGCGGATATCGGCGATCTGGTCCGACGTGGCGTTGTCGCCGGCGATCACGGCCGCGGGATCGCCAGGGGTCAGCCGCAGCATGAGGAACACGAGGATCGCCACGACCGTGAGCACGGGGACGATGGCGATGAGACGGCGGGCGATAAAGTCGAGCATTTGATTCCCGTTGGTCGCCCCGGGCGAAGCGATCGGTGAGAGACCCTTCGCTTCGCCCAGGGTGACATCGTAGCCGCCTGACGGCAGCTACGATGTCACTTCTTCTCGATATTCCACATGACCGGCACCGGCGCCTTCAGCCAGCCGGAGACGTTGGCGCGGGCCGCGCCCGGGCCGTACCACTGGCCGATCCAGCCGTACTGAGCTGTCTCGAGCGCCCGTGCCTGGACCGCGCCGGCCAGCGCCTTGGCCTTGGCCGGGTCCGTTTCCTTGGCATAGGCGTCGCGCAGCTTTTCCATCTCCGGGTCGGTCGGCCAGCCGAACCATGACTTGTCGCCCTGGGCGACCATGTACGAGGTCGAGATCGGGTTCAGGATGTCGGCCGCCACGGAGAAGGTATGGAGGATGTTCCAGCCCCCCTGATTGGCCGGCTCCTTCTTGGTGCGGCGGGTGACCAGCGTCTGCCAGTCCATCGACTGCATGTCGACCTTGAAGCCGGCCTGTTCGAGCAACGCCTTGGTGACAGGCGCGGTGTTGGTGAGCACCGGCAGGGTGGTCGATTGCATCAGCACGATCGGTGTGCCGTCGTAGCCCGCCTCCTTCAGCAGCGCCTTGGCCTTCTCGAAGTCGGGCTTGACCAGCAGGCCGTTGGGCGCGTCGACGGCGTTGGGTGTGCCGCAGACGAAAGCGGCCGAGCAGACCTTGTAGTATTGCGGCTCGCCGACCGTCGCCTTGAGGTAGTCCTCCTGGCGCATGGCGAGCAGCGCGGCCATGCGGATCTTCGGATTGTCGAACGGCTTCACCAGGTGGTTGAAGCGGATGATGAACTGATGGCCGAGCGGGTTCCAGTCGACCAGCTGCACGCTCTTCTCGGCCTTGAGGATCGGGATGAGGTCGTGCGGCGGCTGCTCGATCAGGTCGATCTCGCCGGCGACCAGGGCATTGACCTGCTGCTGCGGGTCCGGCATCTCGATGATGTCGACGCGGTCGACCTTGACCACCTTGCCGCCGGCCAGGCCCGAGGCCGGCTCGCTGCGCGGCTTGTATTTCGGGTTCTTGAGATAGACGTGCTTCTCGCCCGGCTTGGACTCGTTCTTCTGGTAGATGAACGGGCCGGAGCCGATCTGGCTGTCGATCTGCTTGAAGGGGTCGGTCTCGGCGACCGCCTTGGGCATCATGAAGGGCACGTTCGAGGACGGCTTGCCGAGCGAGTCGAGCACCAGTCCGTACGGCTCCTTGAGCACGATCTGGAAGGTCTTGGCGTCGACCGCCTTGAACTCCTTGACGAAGTCCATCAGCTTCAGGCCCATCGCGTCGCGAGCGCCCCAGCGCTTGATCGAGGCGATGCAATCCTCCGACGTCACCGGCTTGCCGTCATGCCATTCCAGGCCGTCGCGCAGGGTGAAGGTCCACACCGTCTTGTCGGCCGACACCTCGTACTTGTCGACCATCTGCGGCTTCACCGCATTGTTCTCGTCCGACGAGAACAGCGTGTCGTAGATCAGGTAGCCGTGGTTGCGCGTGACGTAGGCCGTCGTCCAGATTGGATCGAGGATCGTCAGGTTGCCGTTCTGCACGAAGCGCAGAACCTTGCTCTGGGCGATCGCGGGAACCGCCGCCGCCAGAATTGCACCCGCGGCCACTGCCGCAAGCGTGCGTCGCATCGTCTTCATCTGTCTATGCCCCTTCAAATGACGAGGGAGGCCGGACCCCTCCCGCCTCCCTCTCGCACTTACTTCTTGCTGACGTTCCAGAAGGTCGTCACCGGCGCGACGAGCATTCCGTCCACGTTGGAGCGCAGCGCCGCCGGCTGATACCACTGGCCGACATTGACGTGCGTCGGGTTGTCGGCCCAGTACTTCTGCAACGCGAGCGCAATCTCCTTCTGCTTGGCCGGATCGGTCTCCTTGGAGAACTGGTCGCGCAGCTTCTCGATCGTGGCGTCGCACGGCCAGCCGAACATCGCCTTGTCGCACGAGGCGTTGAAGAAGCCGGCCATCACAGGATTGAGAATGTCGGCCGCCACCCACGACGTGAGGAAGGCGTGCCAGCCGCCCTGGCCCGGCGGGTCCTTCTTGGTGCGGCGGACGACCAGCGTCTGCCAATCCATCGACACCATGTCGACCTTGAGTCCGGCACGTTCCATCTGCGCCTTGGCCACTGGTGCCAGGTTGGTCAGCACCGGCAGGTCGGTCGACTGCATGAGAACGATCGGCGTGCCGTCGTAGCCCGCCTCGGCGAGCAGTTGCTTGGCCTTGGCAGCGTTGGCGTTCAGCACGTCGGCCAGGCCCTCTTCGCTTGCCAGCGGCGTGCCGCAGATGAACACCGGCTTGCAGACCTTGTAGTAGGTCGGATCGCCGATCGTGGCCTTGAGGAAGTCCTCCTGGCCGAACGCGACTGCGACGGCGTGGCGGACCTTGGGGTTGTCGAACGGCTTGGCCGTGCTGTTGAAGCGGAAGACGTACTGGTTGCCCAGCGGATTGCCGTTGAACAGCTTGATGTTCTTGTCCTTGGACAACAGCGGCAGCAGGTCGTGGCTGGGCGATTCGATCATGTCGATCTCGCCGTTCTGGATCGCCGCGACCTGGGTCTGGGCGTCGGAGATCCACACCCATTCGACGCGGTCGAGCTTGACCACCTTGCCGCCGGACAGGCCCGAGGCGGGTTCGGCGCGCGGCTTGTACTTGGCGTTCTTGACGTAGACCGTCTTCTCGCCGGGCTTCCATTCGTCGGCCTTGAAGATGAACGGGCCGGAGCCGATCACGTCCTCGACCTTGATCTGGGTCATCGGATCGGTCTCGGCGGTCTTCTTGGGCATCATGAAGGGCACGTTCGAGGACGGCTTGCCAAGCGACTGCAGGACCAGGCCGTACGGCTCCTTCATCTTCATCTTGAAGGTCTTCGGGTTGACCACCTCGAAGCCGTCGACCGATGCCATCATCTTCTGGCCCATCGAATCGCGCACCGCCCAGCGCTTGATCGAGGCGATGCAGTCCTCCGACGTCACCGGCTTGCCGTCGTGCCATTCCAGCCCGTCGCGCAAGGTGAAGGTCCAGGTGAGCTTGTCGGGCGAGACCTCGTACGTGTCGACCATCTGCGGCTTCACGTCGAACTTCTCGTCCATCGCGAAGAGCGTGTCCCACACCATGTAGCCGTGATTGCGCTGGATGTACGCGGTGGTCCAGATCGGGTCGAGGATCTTGAGATCCGAATGCATCACGACCTTGAGGGTCTGTGCCTCAGCCGTCACGGCACCCATCAGGCCTGCGACGCTGGCTGCCGCGACGAATGTCGCAACAGACTTCCTGAAACTGAACATTAGCTACTGCCTCCCTATGGCGCTGGCTTCTTTGCAAGAATCGAGCCGCTGATACGGACACTAGCAGTCCTGGCCCCTCCTGCGACAGAGGCGAAATTCATCGCCGGGAGCGCCCCCGGAGTGGCGCGGCCCCAGCGCATGACATGACGTCTCAGCGGTCTTAGCGCGGCCTGTTGATCGCCTTCTCCAGAAGCTCCAGCACGCCTTCCGAGGCCGCCGTCGCGACGATGTCGCCGAATCCGGCCCATGAGCCCTTGGTGGCGCCGATCGGCACCGGATTGGCCTGCTCGAGGTCGCCGATGGTCTTGCCGGAGGGGTCCTTGACGAACCACTTGATGACGAGCCGGACGGTGTTCTCGTCGACCGGACTGATGGTCACCGTCCCGACCACGGTGAAGGTGTCGGGCGCCTCGGCGTCGACCACCACGATCTTGCTCGAACCGAGGGCGCGGCGCATGCCGGAGTAGAGCTGGCGATTGCCGTCCGACGGCGCGCCGGTCACCGGGGCGACCAGCACCTTGACCCTGACCTCCTGCATCTGCGGCTGACCCGGCGTAGCCGGGGTCGGCGCGGCCACCGGCGTCACCGGTGCGAGCCCGGCAACCGGCGGAATCGTGAGATCGGGCGGCGGCAGCTCGGGCACGGTGACGCCGGCCGCGACCTGGCCGGGCGAGCTCGGCTTGAAGTTGGGCGGCTTGCCGAGCATGGTCGCGACGCGCGGTGCCGCCTGGTAGGCGATGCGCGAGACCAGCCGCTCCGAGGCCTCGGCATAGTCCTCCGGGCGGGCGCGGGTCTTGGTCGACGATTCCTGGGGGCTCGGCGCGCCCTCGACCTTCCAGTCGACCTGGATCTCGATTGCGGTCTCGCCGGCATCGCGCGTGCTCATCGTGCCGCTGACCTGCATCGGCGCCTGCGCCGGCTGCACCGCGGCGACGATGCCGTAGGACTGCAGCTCCATCGCCAGAGAGGCGGCGACGCGCTGCGCCATGTCGGGCGGCATGTTCCTGGGCGGCGCGATCGCGACCTCGATCTTGTCGCGCGGCAGGCGGCGCACCGGTGCTTCGCTATCGTCGTGCTCGAAGGGGCGCGGTGGTGCCGCGCATGCCGCCAGCACCAGCAGGCAGACGAGCGTCACAACATGGCGCATGTCGCGACGACCCCGAGCAGGCAGCAGAACGCCAGGATGATCAGGTAGGGCATGTCAGCGTCGCAGCGCGATGGCCGACAAGCCCCGGCCATAGTCGCGCACGCCCTGCAGCGTGTTGCGGCGATAGCTGAAGAAATCTTCCTTGTCCGCCAGCGTGTCGTGTCCGGTCGCCGTCGCCGCGACGCCGGCGAGGCCGAGGCGATGCACCAGGTAACCCGCCAGGTCGAACAGGAAATGGCCGGCCCGCGGGGCGGGTTGGAAGAAGGCGGCGTTCGCCCGATCCTGGGCCAGGAACGGCCCGGGGAATTCCGGCCCGACCTCGTAGGATTCGCGGCCGATACAGGGGCCGATCGCGACCGCCAGCCGATCGCGCCTGGCGCCCAGGCGCTCCATGGCGACGATCGTGGCCTCGACCACGCCGGTCAGGGCGCCGCGCCATCCGGCATGGGCGGCACCGATCACCTGGGCGCCCGTATCGGCCAGCAGCACCGGGGCGCAATCGGCGGCGAGCACGCCCAGCACGACCCCGGGTCGGTCGGTCACCAGCCCGTCCGCCTTGGGGGCACCCGGCGATGTCCAGCGCCGGTCGGCCACGGTCAGCACCTCGGTCGAATGGATCTGGTGCAGGGTCAGCAGATCGGGCTCGGCGCGGTCGAACCGGGCGGCGACGCGACGGCGGTTCTCGCGCACGTTGTCCGGCGGGTCGGCCGAGCCGTAGCCGCAATTGAGCGAAGAATAGAGGCCGCTGCTGACGCCGCCGTGACGGGTGAAAAACTGGTGTTGCACGCCGTCGAGCTCGGCAAGCGCCTTGGCCTGAATCATGTCGTACTCGGGAAGCTGTCCGAAAAACCGGGAGGTTCGTTGCTTGGGGTATCGCCCACGGCCAGAACGCGAAACAACGTGCCCATTTGGCCTGCTTCGATCAAGCGCGCCAATGCCGCGTCGATGGCGTCGCGCTGCGACGGGTTCGCGCGCGCCTTCAGCGCCTCTGCACGCTCGACGATCCCGAGCCGGCGCAGGAAGTCGCCTTGCCCGACCGGGCCGAAGCTCGGCATGCCGGTCGCCCGCGCGAGGGCCGCGAAGTCGACATGGGCGCTGAGATCGGTCTCGCCCGGCCGGTCGAGGATGTCGGTGCCGCGGTGCTCGCGCACCGCCTGCAGCGAAAGGCCGCCCTGCCCCGCAAAGCCGTAGTCGATGATCAGCGCCCAACCGCCGTCGCGGCGCAGGCGCGTGCCGATGGCGGCGGCCAGAGCCAGTCCCGCTTCGCTGAGCTCGGCCTGGCGGCCGGGCGCGGCCTCGGGCAACGCGGACGCATAGGGCGTGCGGCCGGGCGCCAGGGCGAGGCGCAGCGATTCGCCATCGTCGGCCAGGCCGACCATGCGCTCGACCCAGCCCCGCGGCGTGCATTCGAACTGGCGAACCGGCAGGGCGTCGAAGAATTCGTTGGCGATCAGCAGCAGGGGGCCGTCCGGCACGTCATCGAGGCGTCCGTGCCAGGTCGGGTCGAAGGCCGGGAGATTGGCGCGCTGCACGGCGCGCAAAGGCTCGTTGATGTCGACCAGGTGCAGGTCGAGGGCGGCATGGAAGCCCGGCACGCCTCGCGTGGCGCGCAACGCATCTGCCAGCAACGTGCCGCGGCCCGGACCCAGCTCGACCAGCCGCACCGATTGGGGCCGACCCATCGCCATCCACCGCTCGGCTGACCACGCGCCCAGAAGCTCGCCGAACATCTGGGAGATCTCCGGCGCGGTCGTGAAATCGCCGGCAGCGCCGAGCGGCATGGCCTTGCGGTAGTAGCCGAGGCGGGGGTGGCCCAGCGCCTCGGCCATGAAGTCGGCAATCGAGATCGGCCCGGTGAGCGCGATGCGTCGGGCGAGCAGGCGGCCGAGCTCGGTCGTCACGAGACTGTGGGGGTCACGCGAGCGCGGGCCGCCGCCCGGCGCGGACAATCAGCCAGCCGCCGAACGCCACCATCGGGACCGACAGCAGCATGCCCATGGTGAGCGGCCCCCACAGGAAGCCGAGATGGGCGTCCGGCTCGCGGAACACCTCGCCGACGATGCGGGCCACGCCATAGCCGGCGCAAAACACCCCGGTGAGCAGGCCAGGGCGGCGGCGCCCGTCGGTCAGGCGCCATACTGCGACCATCACCGCGAACAGCACCACGCCCTCGAAGAAGGCCTGGTAGAGCTGGCTGGGATGACGCGGCAGCGGGCCGCCGCGCGGGAAGATCATCGCCCACGCCACGTCGCTGGTGCGACCCCACAGCTCGCCGTTGATGAAGTTGGCGAGGCGGCCGAAGAACAGGCCGATCGGCGTCACGATCGCCACCAGGTCGGACAGCATGAAAGGGTCGACCTTGTTGCGCATGGCGAAGGCCAGGATGGCGCCGACGACGCCCAGCAGGCCGCCATGGAACGACATGCCGCCCTCCCACAAGGTCAGGATGGAGAGCGGATGCTCGAGGTAGAAGCCGGGCTTGTAGAACAGCACGTAGCCCAGGCGGCCGCCCAGGATGACGCCCAGCGCGGCCCACACCAGGAAGTCGTCGATCTTGACCGGGGTCAGGAGCGCGGGCGGCTGAAGGCAGACGCGGCGCATGATCTGCCAGCCGATGACGAGGCCCGCGATGTAGGCGAGCGCATACCAGCGGATGGCGAACGGCCCGATCTCGAAGAGCACCGGGTGGATGTCGGGATAGGGGATGACGAGAGGATTCATCGCCGGTCGTTATAGCCGGCCAATCGTGACCGCAGAATGGTTGCGGCGCCGGCCCTGAGGCCGGCGCCGCCGAAAACGATCCGAACTGTCTTGGTTTTTTGCGAGAGAGGGGGCGTCGGTCGTTCTCGTTGTCGGTCAGGCTTCCCCGACGGTTTCCAGAATCGAAGCGGTGAGGGCATCGAGTGGCGTCTTGCCGGCCCAGACGACGTACTGGAAGGCCGGGTAGAAGCGCTCGCTTTCGTTGATGGCGACCTCGACCAGGTCGTTGAGCTGCTCGGGCATCAGGCCCGACGTGCCGCGCAACGGGATGGCGTGACGGAACATCGGCAGGCCTTCCTCGGTCCACAGATCGAAGTGGCCGAGCCACATCTTCTCGTTGATCAGGGCCAGCAGAACATGGATGTCGCGATGACGCTCGCTCGGGATGCGGACGTCGTAGGCACAGGTGAAATGCAGGGCTTCCACGTCCTCGCGCCAGCTGAAGAACATGCGGTAGTCGCACCAGCGGCCGGCGACTTCGACAGCGATTTCCTGCTCCGACGTGCGATCAAACGGCCAGTCGTTGTCCGAAACGATCTTCTCGATCATTTTCAATGGGTTGAGATCGGCTTTTCGCCTAACTCGCTCCTGTCGCGATAACGCCATCGACCCCACTCCCCCAACTGTTCCGTCTTGCGGTGCCTGATGGACCATTTCTTACGACGGGTGGTCGACATATCGTTGGTGGAGACCAAGCCACCTACAAGCGGTAGCCTGCCACAAGCCTGCATTTCGATGCAATCGAAAATAATTGCTTGAATGGGGAAAAAGCAAGCGATTCCATAATTTTAATCCCCAGAGTTAATGCGAGTGGCGCGTTATTTCGCATAACGAGCGGTTAGCTTATGTCTAAATATTAGGCAGCAGATTGTCTCGGCTTTCGATCTCGGCGCTCTTTCCCAGCCTGTGAAGCTGTTGGCACAGGGCTTGCTGCCGTTACCGCAAAACGCGGGAAGCGTGGGAGGCGGCATGTCGATGTTCAAGGATCCAGTCGATCCCAGGTCTTTGCTGGGGCGGCGTTGTGCGTGCGGCGGCAACCATCGGCCGGCGGACCATGACCGACTGACGGCGACTTCGGTGCCGTCGGGAGAGGAGGCGCAATGGAGCCGCGTCGTCGACGCCGCGGTGCTGCGCGCCACCTTCCCCGTCGACGCTCAGCGGCGCCAGCTCCTGAAGACGGTGGGTGCAGCGACGGCGCTGGCGGCGCTGTCGAGCGTCTTCCCGCTGGCGGCGGCGCGTGAGGCCTTTGCTCAGGGCGGCGCGCCGGAGAAGAAGGACCTCAAGGTCGGCTTCATCCCCATCACCTGCGCCACGCCGATCATCATGGCCCGTCCGATGGGCTTCTATTCCAAGCAGGGCCTGAACGTCGAAGTGGTCAAGACGGCAGGCTGGGCGGTCATCCGCGACAAGTCGCTGGCCAAGGAATACGACGCCGCGCACATGCTCTCGCCGATGCCGCTCGCGATCTCGCTCGGCATCGGCTCGAATCCAGTGCCGTGGACCATGCCGGCGATCGAGAACATCAACGGCCAGGCCATCACCCTGGCCATCAAGCACAAGGACAAGCGCAACCCGAAGGACTGGAAGGGCTTCCGCTTCGCCGTGCCGTTCGACTACTCGATGCACAATTACCTGCTGCGCTACTACGTGGCCGAGCACGGGCTCGATCCCGACAAGGACATCTCGATTCGCTCCGTGCCGCCGCCCGAGATGGTGGCGAACCTGCGGGCCGACAACATCGACGGCTATCTCGGCCCCGACCCGTTCAACCAGCGCGCCGTCTATGACGGCATCGGCTTCATCCATCTCCTGACCAAGGAGCTGTGGGACGGCCATCCGTGCTGCGCCTTCACCGTCAGCAAGGAGTTCGCGACCCAGAACCCCAACGCCTACCGTGCTCTGCTGAAGGCGATCATCGACGCCACGGCGTTCGCCCATAAGGCGGAGAACCGCAAGGAGATCGCCAAGGCGATCGCGCCGCAGAACTACCTGAACCAGCCCGAGACGGTGCTCGAGCAGATTCTGACCGGCACCTATGCCGACGGGCTGGGCGCGGTGAAGAAGGATCCCAACCGCATCGATTTCGATCCCTTCCCGTGGAACCAGTTCGCCATCTGGATCCTGAGCCAGATGAAGCGCTGGGGGCAGCTCAAGGCCGATGTCGACTACGCCAAGGTCGCGGCCGACGTGTACCTCGCCACCGACACCGCGGGCATGATGAAGGAGATGGGCCTCACACCGCCCGACCCGTCGAAGAAGACGATCGTGGTGATGGGCAAGCCGTTCGATCCCGACAAGCCGGACGCGTACGTGTCGAGCTTCGCCATCAAGCGGACCTGAGCGCCATGCCGTCGCTCGGCAAATCGCTCGGCTTCAGGGCGGCTCTGCTGTCGCTGCTGATCTTCGCCGCCATCGTGGCGGTGTGGCAGATCGCGGCCCAGCCGGTCGCCGGCAGCGGTCCGGCGGTCGATCCGGAATACGCCAAGCTGGTCGGCGCCGCGGCGGCCACCGGGACGAAGTCGGCGATGCCGACGCCGGCCGACATCGGCGCCACCCTCTGGAAGCACCTCGCCGATCCGTTCTACGTGCGCGGCTCCAACGACAAGGGCATCGGCATCCAGCTCGCCTATTCGCTGGGCCGCGTGCTGCTGGGCTTCGGCCTGGCGGCGCTGGTCGCCGTGCCGCTGGGCTTCGTGATCGGCATGTCGCCGCTGGTCTATCGTGCACTCGATCCGTTCATCCAGATCCTGAAGCCGGTGTCGCCGCTCGCCTGGATGCCGCTCGCCCTCTACACGATCAAGGACAGTGCCATCTCGTCGATCTTCGTGATCTTCATCTGCTCGGTCTGGCCGATGCTGATCAACACCGCGTTCGGCGTGGCGAGCGTTCGGCGCGAATGGCTGAACGTGGCGCGTACCTTGGAGGTCGGACCGCTGCGCACCGCCTTCAGGGTCATCCTGCCGGCGGCGGCGCCCACCATCATGACCGGCATGCGCATCTCGATCGGCATCGCCTGGCTGGTCATCGTCGCGGCCGAGATGCTGGTCGGCGGAACCGGCATCGGCTACTTCGTGTGGAACGAGTGGAACAACCTCTCGATCGCCAACATCGTCACGGCGATCCTGCTGATCGGCCTGGTCGGCCTGCTGCTCGACCAGGCGCTGGCGCGCCTCGCCAAGCTCGTCACCTATCCCGAGTAGGCCGCCATGGACCGCCCCCTGATCTCGATCGAAGGGCTGGCGCGCCGCTTCGGCGATGCGAGCCAGCCCGCCGTGTTCGAGGACATCTGGTTCGGCATCGAGCGCGGCGAGTTCGTCTGCCTGATCGGCCATTCGGGCTGCGGCAAGACGACGATCCTGAACGTGCTGGCCGGCCTCGACCAGCCGAGCGGCGGCGCGGTGATCGTCGACAACCGCGAGATCGACGGGCCGAGCCTCGACCGCGCCGTGATCTTCCAGGGCCACGCCCTGCTGCCGTGGCTCACCGTGATGGGCAACATCGCCTTCGCCGTTTCCTCGCGCTGGCCGTCGTGGGACCGCACCAAGGTTCACGAGCATGCGCGCAAGTTCATCGAGCTGGTCGGGCTGAAGGGCGCCGAGGGCAAGCGGCCGGCCCAGCTTTCGGGCGGCATGAAGCAGCGCGTCGGCATCGCCCGCGCGCTCTCCATCCAGCCCAAGATGCTCTTGATGGACGAGCCGTTCAGCGCCCTCGACGCGCTGACCCGCGGCATGCTGCAGGACGAGGTGCTGCGCATCTGCGCCGACACCAGGCAGACCGTGTTCATGATCACCCACGACGTCGACGAGGCGATCCTGCTCGCCGACAAGATCGTGCTGATGACCAACGGGCCGGGGGCGAAGATCGCCGAGATCGTGGTCAACACGATGCCGCGCGACGAGCGGCACCGCAACGACCTGCACCGCCATCCGCAGTACTACGCCATCCGCAATCATCTGGTGGAGTTCCTGGTCAACCGCTCCAAGGCGTTCGACCAGGAGATCGCCGGGACCGCCTACGATCCGCGCCGCGTCAAGCTCGTGAGGCCGGGCCTCGCGGCGATCAATCCATCGGCCGAGATCGTGCCTCTGACAACCGGGAGAAGACAATGAAGCGGGCTGACGTCACCGAGAAGATCCTGAGCGCCAAGCGGATGAAGGAGCTGAGCTGGGAGGAGATCGCCAAGAAGATCGGCGGCGCCTCCAAGATCGTCGTCACCGCCGCCTGCATGGGCCAGATGAAGATGACCAAGGAGCAGGCCACCAAGGCCGCCAAGCTGTTCGGCCTCGGCAAGGAGGAGACGCTGCTGCTGCAGGAGGTGCCCTATCGCGGCTCGCTGCCCCAGGTCCCGCCGACCGACCCGCTGATCTATCGTTTCTACGAGCTGGTCCAGGTCTACGGCACGACCTGGAAGGAGCTGATCCAGGAGGAGTTCGGCGACGGCATCATGAGCGCCATCGACTTCGACATGACCCTGGAACGCCTGCCCGACCAGAAGGGCGACCGGGTCAAGATCGGCATGACCGGCAAGTTCCTCGGTTACAAGACCTACTGAGCGGGCCCTCGGCCATAGGGCGAGGGCTCGTTTGGCGGGCGGCGTGGCCCGCGAATGCGACTTCACGTTGGCACAGGTCTATTCGGCCGACGAGGCGTTCGTCACCGGCACCCTGGGCGGCATCACCCCGGTGACCAGGATCGACGGCCGCCCGATCGCCGACGGCAAGCCTGGCCCGGTGACGGCGCGGGCAAGCAGGCTCTACCTGGAGTCGGTCGCCGCGGCGTGAAGGCCCTCTCGGAACCTCCCCCGTAATCGGGGGAGGTGCCCCCGCAGGGGGCGGAGGGGGAAAGCCGCAGACGAGATTCATGAAGTTCCGACGTCGGAATCTCATAAGCTGTTGTGAGGCTTTCCCCCTCCGGCCCTGCGGGCCACCTGCCCTGACTACGGAGGAGGGAGAGCGGATGCGCTCACACCTTGTCCGGGTTGTAGACCCGTATCGGGCGATGGGTCTTGTAGACAGCACTCTGGTCGGCCCACATGACGCCGGTGGCGCCGCCGCCGTCGACGACGATGGCCTGGCCGGTGACGAAGCTCGAACGGTCGCTCGCCAGGAAAAGCGCCATCTGCGCAATGTCTTCCGGCAGCCCGGCCCGCGGGATCGGCTGGAGGCGCGCGTAGCCGGGGAGGCGCTCCTCGATCAGGGAATCCGGCCGCCCCACCGTGTTGGCGGAAAGCGGCGTGGCGATGGCGCCCGGACAGATGCAGTTGACGCGGATCGACGCCTCGCCGAGCGGCATCGCGGCCGCCTTGGTGAGGTGGATGACCGCCGCCTTGGCAGCGGAATAAACGATCGGGCCTCGGCCGATCGTCACCCCGGCGATCGAGCCGGTGTTGATGATCGAGCCGCTTCCCTGCCTACGCATCACCGGTGTCGCGTGCTTGATGCCCAGGAAGACGCCCCTGACCAGGACGTCGAAGGTCATGTCGAACTCGTCCGCCGGAATCGCCTCGATCGGGCCGAGCGCGCCGCCGAAGCCGGCATTGTTGAACATGCAGTCGAGCCGTCCCCACTGGCCGACGGCCGCATCGATGGCGGCCTTCACCTGGTCCTCCTGTCGCACCTCGCAGGCGATGAAGGCTGCGTTGGCGCCGAGCTCCTTGGCCAGCGCCTCGCCGCGCTCGCGCTGGAGATCCGCGATGACGACGCGGGCACCCTCCTTCACGAACAGGCGCACCGTCGCCTCGCCGATCCCGCTGGCGCCGCCGGTGACGACCGCGACCTTGCCTTCCAGTTCCGCCATGTCCGTTGCCCTCCCTAGGCGCCGCGCTCCAACCGATAGGGTGTCATCGACGTCTGCGCCGCCTCGCGCCTGTCATGCCAGCGCTGGCCGCCGCCGTAGTAGGCGAGGCTGCCCGGCTTGGCCTTGCCGTCACCGTTGTAGTAGGAGATGCAGTCGCGCAACGGCGCCGACAGCACATCCATCTCGGCGCAGTGCTGGGCATATTCCTCTTCGGCTTCGGGGGTCACGTCGATGGTCGCCGCGCCGCGCGCCCTGACGGTCTGCAGCGCCCAGACGATGTAATGGGCGTGCATTTCGGCGACGCGGGTGAAGTTGAACTGGCCGCCGCCGCCCTGCGGGCCGTTCATGATCAGGAGATTGGGGAAGCCGGCCGAATGCATGCCGAGGAAGGTCTTCGTCCCTTCCGCTTCCCACTTCTCCTTCAGCGTCCGCCCGCCCAGCCCACGGATCATGTTGAACGAGCCGGTGCCCATCCATTCGAACCCGGTCGCGTAGATCAGCACGTCGAGCGGATACTCCACGCCGTCGTGAACGATGCCTCGCTCGTTGATCAGCTTCACGCCGGTGGGCGCCGTGTCGACCAGGTGGACGTGGTCGAGGTTGAAGGCCGCCAGGAATTCGTCGTGGAAGGTCGGCCGCTTGCAGCCGTATGGATAATAGGGCTTCAACGCCGCCGCGGTCTTCGGGTCCTTGACGACGGCGTCCACCCGGCCGCGTATCTGCTCCATGATGCGGAAGTTGCTGTTGAGCTGGGCCCGGATCATCTCCTCGGGCGAAAGCGCGCGCTCGTACTGCCGGGCGCGCTTGTATTGCTCGACCTTGCCCGACAGGAAGTCGTCGTTGCCCTGCAGGGCGGTGCGCCCGGCGGAGATGAGCGCCAGGCGCTCGCGCCGCTTGACCGCCCAGTTCTCCTCGTGCGGCCACGTCGCGTATTCCTCCTGCGTCGTGGCGCGCTGGTCGCGCACGTCGATCGACGAGGGGGTGCGCTGGAAGACATGGAGCGACTTCACCACCTTTGCGATCTCGGGCACGACCTGCACCGCCGTGGCGCCGGTGCCGATGATCCCGACCCGCTTGTTGCCCAAGTCGATGTTGTAATTCCAGCGCGAGGTATGGAACGCCTCGCCCTTGAAGGTCTCCATCCCGTCGATCCTGGCGAGGCGCGGAGTCGTCAGGATGCCGTTGGCCAGAACGACGAAGCGGGCGCGCATGGCATCGCCGCGGTCGGTCTTGACGATCCAGCGCTTGGCCGTGTCGTCCCACGCCGTTTCCTCGACCGTGGTGTGGAACAGGCAGCGGTCGTAGAAGCCGAACCGCTCCGCCATGAGCTGGCAGTATTCCAGGATCTCGAAGCCCGAGGCGAACTTCATCGACGGGATGTGACCCATCTCCTCGAGCAGCGGCAGGTAGCTGTAGCTCTCGACGTCGCAGGCGATGCCGGGATAGCGGTTCCAGTACCAGGTCCCGCCGACATCACCGCCCTTCTCGCAGAAGCGCACGTCGGTGAAGCCCGCCTTCATCAGCCGGTACCACAGGAGGAGCGCGCCGAAGCCCGCCCCGATCACCAGGATCTCGCACTCGTCGTCGAGGGCGTCGCGTGGCACCGGCGCATCGGAATAGACATCCTCCAGGTACTTGGCGAATTCGCCTTCCAGGCGGATGTAGTCGGCGGCGCCGGCGCGGGCTTCCTTGAACTTCCGGTACTTCGCCTGCTCCTCGGCATCGAACACTGCGCCGGCCGGCGGCGGCGGCAAGGTCTTGAGCGCCTCGTCCTCGACGATCGAGTAGCCCTTGCCTGCGATCTTGTCCGTCGCCTTGGCGGCGCGGGTCGCGAACAGCTTGCGGCCGGTCTCGGGGTCTATGCGGACGGCCTGGCTCATGCGTGCAATTCCTTCCTCGGCTTGTCCGCCGCTATGGAGACAGCCTACAGCGGCCGAGCCTCCCTGAGCACGTCGACCGTCCGCATTGCGATGTCGTGCATCAATCCGATTTCCGTCATGTCGCGTCCGTCGGCAAGCGCCTGGGCGACGATCGCAAGGTCGGGCCAGCACAGATCGCCACCGGGAGACGCCTCGTGCATCCAAAGGGCGGTGCGTAGCACCATGTCGGCCCACTTCTGCCGATGTCGCGGGAAAACGGTCTGCAGGAGATAGGTAGCGAGCTTGGCGCGACTGGCGCCGGGTGCCCGCTCGATCGCTTGGGCGACTTCCGGGCTGTCTTCGAACCAGGATTGAGCGATGCCCTCCAGATCGACCAGTTCGTCGCTCCTCTGCAGGATCGATGTGGCTGTTGCCGGCTGGCGCATCTTCCTGGGGATCTCGGCGATCAACTCGGCGAGCGTCTTCTCGAAGGGCATCAGCGAGGGCTGCCAGTCCGCCCCACCGATCGTCTCGGCGACCTGCAGCAGGCCGATCGGCGGGACCCCGCCATTCTCCAGCCCGAGCGCCAGCTGGTGTGCGATGGCGCGATCGAGATACGATCGCGATACGGCGAGCGTCGGGATGTTCTTTCTGGCCTCGGCGATCTCGCGTTCGATGCCGCGGCGCGGCTCCGGTTCGTGGCTCCAGGCATCGGCGATCCCGCCCTTGGTCATTAGCGACGAGAGACGCGCTTGTCGCCCGCTCGGCGACACCAGAAGGAACATCTGTGTCGCGGAGCCATCGATGGCGCTGGCGTCGATCGACTTGACTCCGCCTTCATCCCATTGCGCGCAGTCGACGCCGGCCGCCCGTGCCTTGCGGACGATCGCATCGACGCGGGCGCGCTCGCTCTCGGGGCGCCAATTGCGCATCGAGATCAGCCGCCGGACGTCGGTCGGGGTCAGGGACGCGGCGATCTCCTCGAGCGCTTCGGCGATCGCACTACGAATGGACGCTTCCGGGTCGAGCAGGAACAGGACCGCGACGCTGCGCACCGGCGCGCTGCCGCCCAGCACCATGGCGCCGGCCACCGCGCCACGCGCTTCGACCGGCATGGCATGGCTGCCCTTCGTCAGCGTGATGGCAGCCTCGAACGGATCGCCGCTGCAGGCTTCGACGATCTCATCCAAGGCGGCGCCGATATCCGGGGGCGACCCATCCTCGTCGAGCTCGACGGGTTGATCGACCGCCAGAGCCGCGAGCTCGGTCGACGCCGAGATCTTGGATTGGTGCAGCACATCGCCGACGACGGCGAGCACGCTGGCATCGACCTCCCCCGCGCGGATCTGCCGGACGACGTCCGATTGAAATTCGGCGATCAGCTCGGTCGCGTCGGCATAGCCGCGGTCGGTGCGGTAGCGCAGGCTCTCGAGCAGCCTCTGCAGGACAACGAGATAGCCGACGGCGAGTGCCTCATCGTCACCCGCCGGCGGCAGGTGACGCGCGAGGCCGGCGAACGCGGTGAAGACCTCGCGCGGCGCGCTTTCGCAAAACCGCTCGAACTCGAGAGTCATCGGTGGCGGCCGGCCTTTGGCGAATGCCCGGGCAATGCGTCTCGCATGCTCGTCCGTCGGTGTCAGTCTTGGGGCTCGGCTCATGGCGCTCGCTCCTTATCGTGCGATGGTAGCGGGACCCGGCACTGCAGTCCTGTGGAACGGTCGGCGCGTGGCCGCCGCGCCGGACAGCCAGGACCAGATCGCACGCCGCGTCCCGCGGGAATTGCGGCTAGCGACGAGAGCGGATACGACCTTGCCACGAGCCATCCCGCCATCGCTGGGTGGCTCTCCCGCATGGCCGACATTCCTGGATGGCGCGCGCCCTACGACTTGTTGCCCGGCCGGCGGCTGCACTGCTTCGCATGACAGCAAGGTATACGCTATTTGCGCATAAGCGCTTATGGCGTACGATGCCGCACTGATGTCGATTCGGATCGAGTTCGATCCTGTGAAGGACCGGACAAACCAGGAAAAGCACGGGTTGGTCTCGATGCGGCGTCGGAAATCTTTGCGACGCCCGCGGTGCAGTGGACGAGCTTGCGGGAGCGACACGGAGAGATGCGCTATGTCGCCGTCGGATTGCTGGGTGGAATCGAGTTCGCTTGCGTCTTTGCCATGCGCGGTGAGGTCGCACGGATTATTTCCGTAAGGAGAGCGAGACATGAAGAAAGAGACCGCTTCTGGAAAGTCACGTGCTCCCAAGTACGTTCGCCTGACAGTCACTCGTGAATTGAGGCGCAAAGCCTTGCGTTCGATTGACTGGAAGCGGGTAAGAGCCATGACCGAAGAGCAAATCGAGCGCAATGCGCTGGACGATCCCGACAGCATTATCCCAATGGACGAAGCTAGTGAACCGCAGTTGGTGCTGCCAATGCCTGACGTCGCAGCTTTGCGGCGGCGCTTGAAGCTCAGTCAATCGGGGTTCGCGAGCCGGTTCGGCTTCAGCGTTGCGACGGTCCGCAACTGGGAGCAGGGACGGGTATTGGCCGATGGTCCGGCTCGCGTCCTTCTGGCAGTCATCGCCAACGAACCGCAGGCCGTGGTTCGTGCCTTGCGCGTACCTGCAGCTTCAAGGCCGAAGAAGAAGGCTGCGTAGGCCGGTCGTCAGTTCCAGACTCGCCGCGCCGTCTCGAGGATCACCTCGAGCTTGCACCATTGCTGGTCGTGGCTGAGATCGTTGCCGGACATGCCCGAGGCGAAACCGCATTGCGGGCTGATGGCGAGCTGCGCGATGTCGATGAAGCGGCTCGCCTCCTCGATCCGACGTTGCAGGGCATCGACCGTCTCGACCTCGCCGGTCTTGGTCGTGACCAGCCCGAGCACGACAACAGGCGCGGCGCCGACAGGGCCCTTGGGCACGAAGCGCAGCGGCTCGAAGCCGCCGGCGCGGGCGGTGTCGTACTCCAGCAGCAACCGATCGAAACGCAGGGTCGCGAACAGCTCCTCGGCGATGCCGTCGTAGGTCCCTTCGCGATGCCACATGCTGGCGCGGTTGCCGCGGCAGATATGGATGCCGAACACCGCCTTGCCGGCGTGGGCCGTGACCACGGCGTTCGAGGCTTTGATCGCGCGCCGCAGGTTGGCCATGGGGTCCTCGCCCCGGGCGCGCATGCGTTCCAGGGTCGCGCGGTCGACATAGCCGGTGTAGCTCGGCTCATCGAGCTGGACGTAGGGGCAACCCGCCTCGACCAGCTCGCCGACCATGCGGCTCTGCACGGCGACGACGTCGGCCAGGAAGGCGTCGGCGCTGTCGTAGGCGGGCTTGGACGCCGGCAGATCGCACATCTGCGAGACGCGGTCCGGCCCCATCAGCATGGCCTTGCCCGGCGTTGTCGCAATCGCGGCGAGACGCCGATATTCGCCGAGCGGGAAGTTGCTCAGCAGGCCGAGCTTTGCGGTGGCCGGTGTCTTGTAGCTCTGCACCGCGTCGGCGCCCAAGGTGTTGGTGCGCTCGTGCTCGTGCCGCATCGCCGGATTGGCGAGGAAGGAACGCCACGACGCCTCGTCGAGCGCCCAGCCCGCGATCCGGCTGAAGCTCACATGCCAATTGATGCGACCGAACTCGCCGTCGGTCACGATCGGAAAGCCGATCGCCTGCTGCTTGGCGACGACGTCGCGCACGGCCTGCTCGACCAGCCGGTCGAGGGCATCGGGCGCGAGCTCGCCCTTGGCGCAGGAAAGGAACGCGTCGATCAGCGGAGCGGGGCGCAGCAGGCTGCCGACCTGGTCGACACGCAACGCGAGAAGGTCGCACGGGGTGCCATCCTGCGCGACGCGCCTACTCCGCCGCGAGCTTGCGCGCCGCCCTCGGATCGCGGCTCATCATGCCGTCGGCGAGGTCGCGCTCGATCATCGCGTCGGGCCGCTCGGCGATGCGGCCGAAGCCGCCGCCGCCGCCCACGAACATCTCGACCATGTCGCCCTTGGCGAGGTCGACGGCGGCCTTGCTGCGCAGTTCCTCGACCGTGCCGTTGGCGCGCAGGATGCGGCAGTAGCCGCGCTGGCCGGGCTCGCCGCCCTGGAGGCCCTCGGGCGCCAGGCGGAAGCGGTCGGAGTAGATGGCGAGCTGGACGTCGTCCCTCAGGATCTCGCAGCGCCGGAAGAAGCCCGCGCCGCCGCGCCGCGCGCCGAGGCCGAACGAGTCGGGCGCCAGCTCGTAGCCGACGATGCGGAAGAAATCGTAGTCGATGTCGAGCGATTCGACCGGCGCGTTCGAGCAGTTGCTGAGCGGCGAGTCGACCGCGTCGCAGCCGTCGGTGTCCTTCGAGGCGCCGTAGCCGCCGCCGAAAATCTCCAGGTAGACGCTGTAGCCCTTGTCGCCGAGATGCGAGAGGCAGAGCGCCGTCGTGCTGTCGAAGCCGGTCGCGATCACCTTGTCGGGCAGCGCCTGCGCCAGTGCCTTCATCACCGCGTTGAAGGCACGGTAAGCCGGGATCATGCGCGCCCGCACCGGCGCCGGCGGCCGCGGGTTGAGCAGCGAGCCGTACGGCACCTTGATGTTGATCGGCCGCGCCATGCCCTCGTTGTAGGGGATGTCGGGGCTGGTCAGCACCGACTTCACGCACGACAGCGCGGCGGAGAGCGTGCTGGAGTAGGGGCAGTTGAGGTTGCGCTTGACCTGCCTGCAGGTGCCTTCGAAGTCGATCTCGACCTGGTCGTCGCTGATCGTCACCTTGGCCTTCACCACCAGCGGCTCGTCGGTGAGGCCGTCATCGTCGACCGCATCCTCGCCGTAGAAGGTGCCCTTGGGCGCCTGGGCGATGGCGGCGCGCACGCGGCGCTCGGAGTAGTCCTGCATCTCCTGCATCGCCGCTTCGACCTTGTCGGCGCCGTAGCGCTCGCAGAGCTGCCTCACGCGCAACACGCCGATGGCGTTGGCGGCGAACTGCGCATTGAAATCGCCGATCGTGAGGTCGGGCACGCGCACATTGGCCGTCACCAGGCGCTCGAACGAGCCGCCGTTCCAGTCGCGCTGGAAATCGTACTTGCTTGGCGGGAAGCGCAGGCCCTCCTGGTAGACGTCCGACGCGTGGATGTTGAGGCCGGGCGCGCCGCCGCCGAGATCGAGATGGTGCGCCACCGAGGCGCCGAAGCCCACGACCCGGCCGGCGACGAAGATCGGCATGAAGATGAACACGTCGGGGATGTGCTGGCCGCCCTCGAACGGGTCGTTGTTGATCAGGAAGTCGCCTTCCTCGAGCGTGTCGACCGGATGGCGCCTCAGGCAGGCGCGCAGGGTCTCGCCGATCGGCCCGAGCTGCATCGGGATCAGCTCGGCCTGGGCGACCGTGTTGCCGTGGCGGTCCATCAGGCCGGCCGAGCCGTCGCGCGCCTCGCGCAGGATGGTCGAGTAGGCGGAACGGATCAGCTTCACGCCCATCTCGC
>JAXMCP010000036.1:0-70245 GCA_046349295.1 Reyranellaceae bacterium | reverse complement strand
CCTCCCCCGTCTTACGGGGGAGGTGGCCCATAGGGCCTGAGGGGGAGGGCTCCAGTCGAGATTCCTCCACCTCCGACGTCGAAATCAGAAGCCTCTCGACTGAGGCTCTCCCCCTCCGCCCCGTATGACGGGGCACCTTCCCCGATTAGGGGGAGGCAAGAGAGTCAGGGGCCCGCGTTCGCCTCAACCGTCCTCGCGACCTCGTCGTGGTACCAGCCGAGCGCCTTCTCGAACTTGCCGAAGGTCTGGCGTGTGTTGGCGCCGGTCGGGAAGTTGCGCTGGATGGTCTCGCCGATGCCGAAATCCTCGGCCAGCGCCGTGGCGAACAGATCGACATTGGCCTTCCAGTAGCTCTCGGGCTTCTTCACCTTCTCTTCCGGTGGGACCAGCACCGAGAAGTGCATCACCGCTTCGTCGGGTGACACCGGGAAGGCGGTGAACACGCCGCAATGGTCCTGCGTGTAAGTCAGCACGGTGTTGGGGAAGAGCTGGTAGAGCACGATGGCGTGGTCGCGGATGTCCCACGCTTCCTTCGGCGTTCCCTCGAGCTCGACGAGCGTGCGCTTGGCTGCGGCCATGCGGATGTGGCGGTCCATGCGCTCATAGGTGGCAATGTTGTCGAGGAAGATCGGATAGACACTGTCGGGATGCAGGTAACGGAAGTGATAGAGCTCGAGGAAGGTGTCGATCACCAGCTTCCAGTTCATGCGCGGCCGGATCGGCTCGGAGCTGTGCAGCTCCCAGCCCTGCATGTCCCAGCCGGAGAGATCCGGCAGCAGCGCGCCGAGATAGGGGTCGATATCGAAGCTCGTGTCCTCGCCGTCCGCGAGCGCGCGTGGCACCACCCAGACCAGGCCATACTTCTCGACGATCTTCAGGCGGCGCAGGCCATGGGTGCTCTTGTCGAGATCGCCGAACATGGCGCCGTCGGTGATGCCGACCAGGCGGCCGGTCAGGTCGTAGGCCCAGCCGTGATAGGGGCAGACGAAGGCGCGCTTGTTGGAGCCGCAAGGCTTGGTCTCGACGCTGGCGCTGCGATGGCGGCAGACATTGAGGAACGCCCGCAGCACGCCGTCGGTGCCACGCACCACCAGGATCGGCTGGCCGGTGTCGTTATGGACGACGAAATCGCCCGGCTTGCGCACCTGACCCGAGAAGCCGACGACGATGGGATAGCGGCGGAACAGCAGATCCACTTCGCTGCGAAAGCGCGCCGGGTCGTAATATTCCTCGACCGAGGTATGGCTGAGGCCGGGCCCGTCGTCGCGCGTGTTGGTCCGCACCATGTGCAGCATGCGTTCGAGGTAGGCCACCTGATCGGCGTGTCGCATGCTCGTCCTCCCTAAATGGCGTTCATGCCGCCGTCGATCACCAGCTCGGCGCCGGTGACGAAGCGCGATTCGTCTGAAATCAGGTAGAGGATGCCATAGGCGATGTCCTCGGGCGCGCCGAAAACGCCGATCGGGATGCGCTGGCGGGCCCGCTCGCGCGCCTTGTCGGTCGGCAGGATACCCTCGCCCATGGGCGTCATGATCACCCCGGGATGGACCGAGTTGCAGCGCACCTTGTAGCCCTTGCGGGCACAATCGATTGCCACCGTCTTGGTGAACTGCCGCACCGCGCCCTTGCTGGCGCCGTAGGCCGAGAGGTCGGGGGTGCCGAGGAAGGCCGCCAGCGACGACAGGTTCACGATCGAGCCGCCGCCCGACTGGCGCAGCGCCGGCACGCCGTACTTGCAGCCCAGGAACACGCCCTCGACGTTGATCGACAGCATGCGCCGCCACTGCTCCAGGGTCTCGGTCTCGAAGGTGGCCGGGAACGGTCCGGCGACGCCGGCGTTGTTGACCAGCCCGTCGAGCCGGCCCTCGCGCGCCAGGACCTCGTCGATGATGCGCTTCCAGTCGGCCTCGCGGGCTGTGTCATGCTCCTCGAAGCGGGCCTTGCCGCCGATCTGCTGCACCGTCTCGAGACCGCCCGGACGGTTGATATCGGTGACGATCACCGTTGCCCCTTCGCTGGCCAGCAGCTTGGCCGTGGCGCGGCCGATTCCCGATCCGGCGCCGCTCACCAGCACCACCTTGCCTGCAACGCGATCCATGCGTTCCTTCCCAGAGCTTCGTTATCATGAGGCTAGAAGCAGCCCAGGCTGGCGACAAGCGAAGAGGACACCGCATGGCCCGCACCTTGGAATTCTACTTCGACTACGGCAGCCCCTATTCCTACCTCGCCGACACCCAGGTCGAGACGATCGCCAAGCGCACCGGCGCGGCCCTCGTGCACAAGCCGAGGCTGCTGGGCGGCGTGTTCAAGTCGACCGGCAACCAGTCGCCGATGATGGTCGACCCGAAGGGCAAGTGGGCGAATGGCGATCGACCGACGAGGCCGTCGCGCGCGGCGTGTTCGGCGCACCGACGAGCTTCGTCGACGACCTGACGTTCTTCGGCAAAGACCTGACGTTCTTCGGCAACGACCGGCTGCCCTTCGTCGAGATGGCCCTGACGGGGAGCTTGAAGTAGGCAAAGAGGAAAGATCCCTCGCTGCGCTCGGGATGGTGTTGTCTCGGGAATCCCAGTGACAGCGCGGGCGAGGTAATTTTGTCATCCCGAGCGCAGCGAGGGATCTTTCATCTCAACCCGCCATCTCGATCACCGCCTTGCCGACGACCTTGCGGTCGAGCAGGACGCGGAAGGCGTCGGCGGCGCGCTCCATCGGGAAGCGGTGCGAGATGTGCGGGCGCATGACGCCGAGGCCGGCGAGCCGCGGCAGATCCTCGGCATAGTCGCGGCCGAGCTCGGGAGAGAGGCGGACGATGGTCTCGCCGGCACGCACACCGAGCACGGTCAGGCCCTTGATGAGGATATGGTTGGACATGAGCTTGCTCGGCCCGCCCGAGGTGAAGCCGACAACCAGCAGGCGCGCGCCGTAGGCCGCGGCGCGCACCGATCTTTCCAGCACGTCGCCCCCCACCGGATCGTAGATCACGTCGGCGCCGCGCCCGTCGGTCAGCCCTTTGACGGCGGCGACGAAATCGGCGGTGCGGTAGTTGATGACCTCGTCGGCGCCGTGCCTGCGTACGACGGCGAGGCGCTCGTCGTCACCGCCGGTGGCGATCACGCGGGCTCCGAGATGCTTGCCGAGCTGCACGGCCGCCAGGCCGACGCCGCCCGCGGCGCCGTGCACCAGCAGCACATCGCCCGCCTTGATGCGCGCGCGATGGATCAGCGAATGGTAGGCCGTGGTGGCGCCGACGCGAAAGCCCGCGCCTTCGGCGAACGACCAGTCGCCGGGCAGGCGCATCATGACGTTGCGCGGTGCCAGCTTCACGTATTCGGCGAAGGCGCCGGGCCGGATACCGAAGATCACGCGATCGCCAGCCTGCCACTTGCCGACCTCGGCGCCAACGGCATGGACCGTGCCCGAGCCCTCCATGCCGGGCACGAACGGCAGCTCCGGCTTGTGCTGATACTCGCCGGAGACGGTGAGGATGTCGGGGAAATTGACCGACGCCGCGCCCACCTTGACGACGATGTCGCCCGGCCCCGCCTCCGGGATGGGCCGCTCCTCGATCTTCAGGACGGACGGATCGCCCAGGCGATCGCAGAGAACGACACGCATCGACTTACCTTATGCTTTCCTCCCCCGTAATCGGGGGAGGGACTCATCTAGTCGAGCTCGAAGGCGTTCTTGTAGTCGAGCTTGAGGGAGGGGTCCTGGTCTTCCTTGCGCAGGAAGCAGTTGCCGATGACCAGCACCTCGATCTCGCTGCCCATGAAGCAGCGGAAGGCGTCCTCGGGCGTGCACACGATCGGCTCGCCGCGCACGTTGAACGAGGTGTTCACCACCACCGAGTAGCCGGTCTTGGCCTTGAACGATTCCAGCAGGTCGTGGAAGGCCGGGTTGGTTTCCTTGTGCACCGTCTGGATGCGCGCCGAGTAGTCGACATGGGTGACGGCCGGGATGTCGGAGCGCGGCACGTTCAGCTTGTCGATGCCGAACAAGGCCTGCTCGGCCTCGCTCATGGCGCGGCGGCGGTCCTCGTTCACCGGCGCGACCATCAGCATGTAGGGGCTGTCGCTCTTGATGTCGAAATAGTTGCCGACATCCTCGCGCAGCACCGCCGGCGCGAAGGGCCGGAACGATTCGCGGTACTTGACCTTGAGATTCAGCGTCTTCTGCATCGAGGGCGAGCGCGCATCGCCCAGGATCGACCGGGCGCCCAGCGAGCGCGGTCCGAACTCCATGCGACCCTGCATCCAGCCCACCGCCTTCTCGTCGGCCAGCGCCTGGGCGGTCTGCTCGATCGTCTGGTCGCGGGTCAGCACCGTGTACTTCGCGCCGGCGGCGGCCAGGCGCTTGGCGATCTCGTCGTCGCTGTATTCCGGCCCGAGGTAGCTGCCGTCCATGCCGTCGAGATGGCCGTTGAGCTTGCGCGCCTGGCCCAGGAAACCGTGATAGGCGGAGAACGCCGCGCCGACCGCGCCGCCGGCGTCGCCGGCCGCTGGCTGAACCCAGATGCCGTCGAACAGGTTCTCGCGCAGCAGCTTGCCGTTCGCCACGCAGTTCAGCGCCACACCACCGGCCAGGCAGATGTTCCTCGCCCCGGTCTCGCGCTTCACCGACCGCGCCAGGCGCAGCACGATCTCCTCGGTCACGGCCTGCACCGACGCCGCCAGATCCATGTGATGCTGGGTCAGCAGCTCCTCGGGCTTGCGCGCCTTGCCACCGAACAGCGCGCCGAACTTCTCGTTCGTCATGCGCAGGCCGGTGCAATAGTCGAAGTAGGTCTGGTCGAGCCGGAAGGTGCCATCCTCCTTGAGGTCGACGATGTTGGACAGGATGGTGTCCTTGAACTTCGGCTCGCCATAGGGCGCCAGCCCCATGACCTTGTACTCGCCCGAGTTCACCTTGAAGCCGGTGTAGTAGGTGAAGGCCGAATAGAGCAGCCCCAGCGAATGCGGGAAGTGCAGCTCCTTCAGCATCTCGAGCTTGTTGCCCTGACCCCAGCCGAGCGACGTCGTCGCCCATTCGCCGACGCCGTCCATGGTCAGGATGGCGGCTTCCTCGTAGGGCGAGGGGAAGAAGGCCGACGCGGCGTGGCTCTGGTGATGCTCGCCGAACAGCAGCCGCTTCTGCCAATCGAAGTCGGGCTGCCAGCGCTTCATCTCGTCGCGCAGCAGCGTCTTCTGGAAGAGCTTCTCCTTCAGCCACAGCGGCATGGCCATGCGGAACGAATTGAAGCCGCGCGGCGCGTAGGCCAGGTAGGTTTCGAGCAGCCGCTCGAACTTCAGGAACGGCTTGTCGTAGAAGGCGACGTAGTCGACGTCGGCCAGCGCGATGCCGGCGCGATCGAGGCAGAACTGCACGGCGTTCTGCGGGAAGCCCGAATCGTGCTTCTTGCGGGTGAATCGCTCCTCCTGCGCCGCCCCGACGAGATGGCCGTCCTCGATCAGCGCGGCGGCGCTGTCATGGTAGAAAGCCGAGATCCCGAGCACGCGCATGGCGAGACCCCACTTGGTCTAGAACAAGGTGTAGATGAACGGCGCGATCGCCGAGCCCTTGGTGAGCACGATCAGACCGCCGAAGATCACCATCATGATCAGGATCGGGAGCAGCCAGAACTTCTTGCGTTCCCGCATGAACGCCCAGAGTTCGCCGATGATGGAGCCCATGGAGGCAGGTCCTTTCTGATCAGAACTGATTCTTCATCGATTGCGGCGGCGGCCCGGGCGGCGTGCGATCGATCCAGTAGCTCTTGGCATTGCGGTCGAGCCGCAGGCGCAGGAAATCCTTGCCCGTGGCCCGCATGATCAGGCCGATCGGCATGATGGTCACGAAGAACAGCAGGCCGAGCACCAGCGGGTTCATGACCTTGTAGAGCAGCAGGCCGAACTTCAGCCACAGCCGGTTGAGCGGCGCCAGCACGCCGGGAACGGTGTAGGCCACCACGAGGAAGACGACGGCGATCGGCAGCATGTAGTGCCAGCCGGTGTGGCCGCGCCACCAGGAAAGGGCGCTGATGATGGCGAAGAAGCCGGCGAAGACCAGGCCAAAGCCGCGGTCGCTGCCGGCCTTGACGTGCTCTTCGCGTGAGAAGTCTTCGTGAAGCTGGCTGGTCGCCATGTCCTGCAGGGTGCCTGTCGCTAGCCGTTTTGGGGCCTTTAACTCTCTGATCGCAAACGCCGAGTCAACGGGACAGACAGATCTCCCACTGGATTTGCTGCTAGGCCGCCGCCGACCCGTCGCCTGGGTGGGCCAGCAGCGCCGTCAGGGTGCGCCGCCAGGCCGCCGAGGCACGCTCGAAGGTCAGGCCGTCCCGCCGACGCAACACGACCCAGGCCTCCAGGGAGAGGGCGCCACCGATGGCATCCGCCAGCTCTTCCTGTGCTTCCCGATCCAGCGCGGCAAATTCGTTGGCAAACAGCAGCACGACCCGCTGGCGAACCTCTTGCCGCAGCGCCTGGGAACGCTCGATCAGGGTGGGATGATTGGCGAACTGGCCGGCCGCGACCCGGAGCGGAATGATCTTGTCGAAGATCTGGGCGAGATGGTCGACCGCCGTGGCGATGCGGTCCGGCAGCGACTGGCCGCGCGAGGTCGGCGGCGGAATGACCAGGTCCTGGCCAATGGCATCGACGGTAGTCACAAAAAGTGACTCTACGTCGCCGAAATGCTGGAAGACCGACCGGACCGACACGTCAGCCCGCTTGGCGACGGCCACGACGGTGGGCGCCGTGCTGGTCTCGGCGATCATCTCCTTGGCTGCTGCTAGGATCCGGCGGCGGGTTTCGGCGGCCCGCCGGTTGCGTCCATCGGACCGGGCCGCGGCGGCCGGTACCGCGTCCTTCTCGAGGTCGCTCGAAAGAGCCATTGCATTGCCGCGCGTCAGTGCCGCTGCTTCAGTCATCATACATCTTCCTAAGCCGTAAATATTGGCAAACAGTGGTCAACATCGGACCCGTCGCCTATGAAGCGGTCACATAGTCGCCGACCGTGGCAGGAACAAGGTCAACACCGTCGCACCACCCATGAGCACACATCATGCAGCCCCGCCTCTTGCCGTCCTGTGGGACTTCGGAGGCGTCATCCTGAGCAGTCCCTTCGAGGCCTTCAATCGCTACGAAAGTGAGGCTGGACTCCCCAAAGATTTCATCCGCGGCCTCAATTCGCGCAATCCCGATACAAATGCATGGGCCAGGATGGAACGCAGCGAAGTCAGCCTCGAAGGCTTCGTCGCCCTGTTCGAGGAGGAGGCCCGCCAGCAGGGCCACATGCTCGACGGCTGGAGGATTTTGCAGTCCCTGAGCGGCGACATTCGGCCGCAGATGGTGGAGGCGCTGCGCCGCTGCAAGGCCGGCTTCCGGGTCGCTTGCATCACCAACAACATGAAGCACGGCGACGGCCCCGGCATGGCCCGCAGCCCCGACAAGGCCCAGGCCATCGCCGCGATCATGACGCTGTTCGAGCATGTCGTGGAATCGAGCAAGGTCGGCTGGCGCAAGCCCGATCCGCGCATCTACCGCCACGCCTGCGACCTCCTCGGCGTGCCGCCGGAACGCTGCGTCTACCTCGACGATCTCGGCATCAACCTCAAGCCGGCGCGCGCGCTCGGCATGCGCACCATCAAGGTCGGCGATCCCGACGTCGCGATCGGCGAGCTCGAGGCGATGGTGGGGATCGCGTTACGGTGAGTCTCATGCTCTTGCGGGCCGCGGGCATCTTGCCCGCTCATGAATCTGAGCGGGCGAGATGCCCGCGGTCCGCAAGACCATGAAGCGTCCGATCACGGCGAGATACCTGCAGAACGCCGCGACGTTCTATCTCGAGCGCTATCCCGCGACGGCCGACGGCTTGCGCCGCGTGCTGACGCGCCGCGTCCGGCGGGCGGAGCTGACCGAGGCGCCGGTCATGGACAATGTCGGGCAGGCGATCGACGCCATCGTCGCCCGGTTCGTGGCGTCGGGCGTGATCGATGACGCGGCCTTCGCCCAGACCAAGGCGCGGGCGCTGCATCGACGGGGCGCCTCGAGCCGGCTGACAGAGCAGAAGCTTCGCATCGCCGGTGTCGATCGCGCCACCCTGGACAAGGCGATGGCAGCGCTCGACGAGGAGCTCGACACCGACCCTGAAAGCCGCGAACGCCAGGCCGCCGTCGCCCTGGCGCGGCGCCGCCGGCTCGGCCCGTTCCGGCCGGACGACCAGCGCAAGCAACATCGCCTGCGCGACCTGGCGGCGATGGCGCGTGCTGGCTTCAATGGCGCTGTCGCCCGCAAGGTGATCGATGCCGCCGACCGGGATGCACTGGACGAAGCCTGAGGGGACGGCCATGGTTCGGCCATGAGCCTCACGATCTGGCACAACCCGCGGTGCAGCAAGTCGCGGCAGACCCTCGAGCTTCTGCGCAGCCGGGGAATAGAACCGACGATCCGCGAGTATCTCAAGCAGCCGCCCAGCAAGGCCGAGGTCGAAAGCCTGGTCGCGCAGGTGGGCGGCGATCCGACGGTGCTGATCCGCGATGGCGAACCCGAATTCAAGACGCTCGGCCAGAAGAAATCCGACCTGGGCAAGGTCGACATCGCCAAGGCGATTGCGGCCCACCCGATCCTGCTGCAACGTCCCATCGTCGTGTCGGGCAAGCGCGCCGTCATCGGCCGTCCCCCCGAAGCCGTGTTGGCGCTCCTGAAATAGCCGGGCGCCATGATCGGCCGAGTGCGCCTCTGGTCGGGTTACGTCCTTTTCTTCTACGTCGTCACGCATCTTGCCAATCACGCGCTCGGACTGGTCTCGCTGCGCGTGCTCGAGACGGGCCGCATCTGGTTCGTCTTCCTGTGGAACAACCCGATCGGCCAGACCGCGCTCTACGGCGCCTTGTCCACGCATTTCTTCCTGGCGCTGTGGTCGCTGTATCGACGCCGCGCTCTGAGGCTGTCGGCCTGGGAGTGGATGCAATGGACACTCGGCGCCCTGATCATTCCCCTGGGCGCCCTCCACGTTGTCGGAACGCGCCTTGCCCACGAGCTCTATGGCGTCGAGATGGGCTATTCCTGGGTCCTGGCATCGCTGGTCGCCTCGCCGTGGACTCGCACCGCCATCCAGTTCTCGCTGCCCCTGGTCGTCTGGCTGCATGCCTGCATCGGCCTGCATTTCGCGTGGCGTCTGCGGCCGTGGTATCGCACGTGGCTGCCGGTTCTCTACGCGTTTGCCCTGCTCGTGCCGGTCGCCAGCCTGGCCGGCGCCGCGATCGCGTTGCGCGACGTCGCCTATCTCGCCGAGACTCACGGCTTCCTCGACGACCTCTTCCGGCGCGTCAATGTCCCTTCCACGGCCGACGTCGCGACGCTCCACCAGATCTCCGATGCGCTCCAGGCGGCCGCCCTGCTGCTGCTGCTCGGCGTGCTGCTGGCGCGTCCGATGCGAGACTTCTGGGAGCGGCGGGCCGGCGTGGTGCGGCTCGACTACGGCGAGAAGCAAATCACGACCCAACCGACGGGCTTCTCGATCCTCGAGATGAGCCGGCTGGCCGGCATCCCGCATGCGTCGGTGTGCGGCGGCCGCGGCCGCTGCTCGACCTGCCGCGTGCGCATCGGCGGCCCCGACCGCGCCAAGCTGCCGGCGCCGTCGGCCGACGAACAGAAGGTGCTGCAGCGGGTCGGCGCGCCGGTGAACGTGCGGCTTGCCTGCCAATTGCATCCGCCGCCCGGCCGTTACCAGGTGGCGACGCTGCTGCCGGCGACGGCGGGACCGGTCGAAGCCTATCGCCGCCAGCCGCAGGCCCATGGCGGCGAGCGCTACGTCGCCATCCTGTTCGCCGATATCCGCGGCTTCACCTCGATCTCCGAGGGCAAGCTGCCCTACGACGTCGTCTTCCTGCTCAACCGCTATTTCCGGGTGACGGGGCAGGCCATCGAGGAGGCAGGCGGCAGACTGGACAAGTTCATCGGCGATGGCGTGATGGCGATCTTCGGCCTCACCGACGAGCCGCAGGCGGCCTGCCGACAAGCGCTCGAGGCCGCGCGTCGCATGGGCGAATCGCTGGAGGATCTCAACCGGACTCTCGCCGGCGATCTCGACCGGCCGCTGCGCATCGGCATCGGCTTACATTCCGGCCCGACCATCGTCGGCGAGATGGGTTACGCGCGCGCCACCCAGCTCACCGCGATCGGCGACACGGTCAACACCGCGAGCCGACTGGAGACGCTGACCAAGGAATTCGCCGCCGAGCTGGTCGTGTCGCAGGAGCTGATCGATCAAGCCGGCGTCGATCTCGGCGCCTTCGAGCGCCGCGAAGTGGAGATCCGTGGCCGGCAGGGCCGACTCGCCGTGCGGGCGTTGAAGCACGCCGCCGAACTCACGGCAATGTCATGAGAATTTCGTTGCCGATTCCCGAGGCCGGACAACAATCCGGCGTCACCCGGAGGTGGACCATGCGCTCTGTCCTGCTCGCAACTGCGACCGCCCTGTCGCTCGCTTTCGCCGCGACGGCCTTTGCCGCCGGCGGCGCCGACCCCGCGCCGACCAAGCCGGTCGACCCCAACTTCACCCGCGCCAAGGCAATGATCGAAGCGCGCGACTACAAGGGCGCCCTGCCGCTCCTGCAGCAGGTGGTCGCGAAGGACGGCAAGAACGCCGACGCCTACAATCTGATGGGCTACGCCACGCGCTCGTCGGGCGATCCCACAGGCTCGCTGCAGTACTACCAGCAGGCGCTGGCGATCGACCCGCGCCATCTCGGCGCCCACGAATATATCGGCGAAGCCTACCTGATGCTGGGCCGCGTCCAGGACGCCGAGCAGCATCTCGCCCGGCTCGATTCGCTCTGCGTCTTCGGCTGCAGCGAGTACCGCATGCTCAAGACGGCGATCGCCAACTTCAAGGCCGGCAAGCGCCCGACGAATTGACTCTTCTTCTCCTCCCCAAGCGAAGCTTGGAGAGGTGTCCGCGTCTTCGCGGACGGAGGGGGCATGAGTCACGGGAGAGGATTGAGCTCTGCGAGGCTCGCGAAGCGAAGGCGCTCACTGAGGCTCATGACCCCTTCGTCGCCGTAAGACGGCGACACCCCCCACGCAGGGCGTTGGGGAGGAGAACACATGCGAAATCGGAGGGCCGGTGCGCGTACCGCACCGTTTGCCGTCGCGCCATGGCCCGCTATGCTTGCCGCAACATAAACGCCCGTTCACGCCGCCGCCTCCGGAGGTCTTTCCGCGATGAGCACTACCCCTGTTCCTCTCGTCTTCGGCGACTACGCGCTGGAAGATCGCTACCGGCTGGACAAGGGCCGCGTCTATCTGACGGGCATCCAGGCGCTGGTGCGGTTGCCGATGATGCAGCGCCAGCGCGACCTCGCGGCCGGGCTCAATACCGGAGGCTTCATCTCGGGTTATCGCGGCTCGCCGCTCGGCATGTACGACCACGCGCTGTGGACGGCGAAGCGCTACCTCAAGGACAACAACATCCACTTCCAGCCCGGCCTCAACGAGGATCTGGCGGCGACCTCGGTGTGGGGCACCCAGCAGGTCAATTTGTTTCCGGGCGCCACGGTCGATGGCGTGTTCGCGATCTGGTACGGCAAGGGCCCCGGCGTCGATCGTTCGATGGACGTGCTGAAGCACGGCAACGCTGCCGGGACCTCGCCGCATGGGGGCGTGATCGCGCTGGCGGGCGATGATCACGGCGCGCAATCCTCGACCCTGCCGCATCAGAGCGAGCAGGTGTTCGCCGCCGCGATGATCCCGGTGATCAACCCGGCGACCGTCCAGGAATACCTCGATTTCGGCCTGCTGGGCTTTGCCTTGTCGCGCTACTCGGGCTGCTGGATCGGCTTCAAGGCGATCTCCGAAACGGTCGAGTCGGGCTCTTCGGTGTGGGTCGATCCCGAGCGCATCAAGATCATCATGCCGACCGACTTCCAGCTCCCGCCGGGCGGGCTCGGCATCCGCAATCCCGACCCGCCGATGGAGGCGGAGAAGCGCCTGCACGGGCCGAAGATGGCGGCGGTCAAGGCGTTCGTCCGGGCCAACGGCTTCGATCGCACCGTGATCGATCCGCCGCAGGCGCGCATCGGCATCATGACCACCGGCAAGGCCTATCTCGACACGCGCCAGGCGCTGGAGGACCTCGGGATCGACGAGGCGCGTGCCCGTTCGCTCGGCATCCGCCTCTACAAGGTCGGCATGACATGGCCGCTCGAGCCTGAAGGCGCACGGCGCTTCGCCGAGGGCCTGCAGGAAGTGATCGTGATCGAGGAGAAGCGCTCCAACCTCGAGGAGCAGCTCGTCCACCTGCTCTACAACATGCCGGCTGGCCGCCGGCCGCTGGTCATCGGCAAGAGCGACGAGACCGGCCACATCATCCTGCCGAGCGAAGGCGAGCTGACGCCGACCGGCGTCGCCCTGGTGATCGCCAACCGGCTGATGAAGCACACCGGCGAGTCGCCCGAGTTGCGCCAGCGGCTGGCCCGTCTCGAAGCCAAGGAGAAGCTGCTGGCCGCGCCGCCGGCGAAGATCGCGCGCACGCCGTATTTCTGCTCGGGCTGCCCGCACAACACGTCGACGCGCGTGCCCGAAGGCAGCCGCGCCATGGCCGGCATCGGCTGTCATGGCATGGCGATCTGGATGCCCGAGCGGCGCACCGCGCTGATCTCCCACATGGGCGGCGAGGGCGTGCCCTGGATCGGCCAGGCGCCGTTCACCTCGGACAAGCACATCTTCCAGAACCTGGGCGACGGCACCTATTACCATTCCGGCCTGATGGCGATCCGCCAGGCCGCCGCCGCCGGTGTCAACATCACCTACAAGATCCTGTTCAACGACGCGGTGGCGATGACCGGCGGGCAGCCGCATGACGGACCGCTGACAGTGCCGGAGATCACCAAGCAGGTGGCGGCAGAAGGCGCCCAGAAGGTCGTCGTCGTCACCGACGAGCCGGACAAGTATCCGGTCGGCACCGAGTTCGCCCACGGCGTCACCATCCGCCATCGCGACGAGCTCGACGCCGTGCAGCGCGAGCTGCGCGAGATTCCCGGCCTCACCGTGCTGGTCTACGACCAGACCTGCGCCGCCGAGAAGCGCCGCCGCCGCAAGCGCGGCACCTTCCCCGATCCAGCCAAGCGCGTGTTCATCAACGACGCGGTGTGCGAGGGCTGCGGCGACTGCTCCGACAAGAGCAACTGCGTGTCTGTGAAGCCGCTCGAGACCGAGCTCGGCCGCAAGCGCCAGATCGATCAGAGCAACTGCAACAAGGACTTCTCCTGCCTGAACGGCTTCTGTCCGAGCTTCGTGTCGGTGCATGGCGGCACGCCGGCCAAGGCGCGCCGGCCCAAGCTCGAGCTGGTGAAGGAGGATCCGTTCGCCACTCTGCCGATGCCGACCCTGCGGCCGCTCGACGAGGCCTACGGCATTCTGGTGACCGGCATCGGCGGCACCGGCGTGATCACCGTCGGCGCGCTGATCGGCATGGCGGCGCATCTCGAAGGCAAAGGCTGCACCGTGCTCGACTTCACGGGGCTCGCGCAAAAGAACGGCGCGGTGATGAGCCACGTGCGTCTCGCCCCCAAGCCTGAAGATCTCCACGCCGTGCGCATCGCCGCCGGCGGCGCCAACCTGGTGCTGGGCTGCGACATGGTCGTGGCGGCCTCGCCCGCCGCGCTGTCGCGCATCGAGCAGGGCGTCACCAAGGCGGTGATCAACGGCTACGTCCAACCGGTGGCGGCGTTCGTCATGAACGGTGACATGGATCTCGGCGCCGAGGCCATGATGAAGACGATCCGCGACGCCGCCGGCGACGAGGCGACCTCGTTCGTCGACGGCACCGGCCTCGCCACGGCGATCCTGGGCGATTCGATCGCCACCAACCTCTTCATGCTGGGCCACGCCTGGCAGAAGGGCCTGGTCCCGTTGTCGCTCACTGCCATCGAACGTGCCATCGAGCTGAACGGCGTGGCGGTGGAGACCAGCAAACGCACCTTCGCCTGGGGCCGCCTCGCCGCGCACAATCTCGCCGCCGTGCAGGCCGCCGCCAAGCCGACCTTGCGGGTCGAGAAGAAGGTCGCGCGCACCCTGACCGAGATCGTCGCCAGGCGCGTCGAGCTGTTGGAGGCCTACCAGGACAGGACCTACGCGGAGCGCTATCGCGCCTTCGTCGACAAGGTCGCCAAGGCGGAGAAGGAACGCGCGCGGGGCCGCAGCGGGCTTGCCGAGGCCGTCGCGCGGTCGCTCTACAAGCTGATGGCCTACAAGGATGAATACGAGGTGGCGCGCCTCTACACCGACGGCGAGTTCCACAAGAAATTGGCGACCCAGTTCGAGGGCGACTACAAGGTCACCTTCCATCTCGCGCCGCCTTTATTCGCCGATCGCGATCCGACGACCGGCCAGCTCCAGAAGCGCGAGTATGGCGCCTGGGTGATGCCGCTGTTCCGCATTCTCGCCGGCCTGAAGCGCCTGCGCGGCACGCGGTTCGATCTGTTCGGCTACAGCGAGGAGCGCCGTACCGAGCGCCGCTTGATCGGCGAGTACCGGGCGACGGTCGAGACGTTGCTCGCCACCCTCGACCAGAACAACCATGCGCTCGCGGTCCAGATCGCCGAGGTGCCGGAGAGCATGCGCGGCTTCGGCCACATCAAGGAGAAGAACATCAGGCTCGCCAAGCAGCGCGAGGCGAGCCTACTCGCCAGCTACCAGGCGCCGGCGTCACAGGCCGCGGCAGCAGAGTGATGAGAAAGAGGGGGACGCCCACGCTTCCGATGGGATTGGGGAGCGAAGCGAGGGCGTCCCGGATACGTGCACCGTCAGCGAAGGGAGGGTCGTGGCGGTACACCCGCGCTATAGGCCGATTTGCCACCAAGGATAAGCGCCATCAGGTGCCGAAAAATGCACACCTGAAGCCCCCCTGAAGGGATGCTATTTTCCTCCTCCGTCGTCGAGGGAGGTGGCCCGCAAGGGCCGGTGGCGGAGGAGCTTCGCTCGAGATTCGTCAAAGTCCGACGTCGGAACGTCGTGGATCTCGCGTGAGGCCTTTCCCGTCCGCCCCTTCGGGGCACCCCCGTGTGACGGGGAGGCAAGAGACGTCAAGCCCGGCCCGACTGGTGCGAGAACGAGGCCGGGTCGAAGCGGCCGCCGAAACTGCCCAGGCGATCGAGGGCGCGCTGCCACTTGGCGGGAAAGTCGGTGTCGAACACCAGCGCGGGATCGCCGTCGACCACCAGCCACGCATTGTCCTGCATTTCCTCGTCGAGCTGACCGGGTTTCCAGCCAGCATGGCCGAGCGCCAGCCACGCCTGTTGCGGCCCGGTACCGCCGGCCATGTCCTTGAGGATCTCCATCGAGGCGGTGAGCGCCATGCCGCCGCCGATCACCAGGGTATCGTCGCGCCGGTAGTCGGCCGAGTGCAGCACGAGGCCGCGCGAGGGCTCCACCGGGCCGCCGAACAGCACGGGCCGCTCGGCCGCCGCCGCCGGCACCTCGATGCCGAGCTGCTTGTAGACCTGGCCGAGTGGAAGGTCCTCGACACGGTTGTTGACGATGATGCCGAGCGCACCGTCCTCGTCGTGCTTGCAGATGAACACGACGCTCTTGCGGAACTGCTCGTCCGGCATGGACGGTGCGGCGACCAGGAAGCGGCCGGTCAGACTGGCGGCGGGAGAGCTTGACCCGGACATGGTATGATGATCCTCCAAATTCATGGGGATTGTCTGGGCAAAGATCAAGCCAGCCCGACCCATTGGACAAAGGCCCACCCCTCGCATAGGGTCCGCCGGTTCGCGAGGCTGCCCGGACCGGGTGGCAATTGAAGGAGCAAACAATGGCGAAAGTCGGCGACAAGGTGCCCAGCGCTACGCTGCGCACATTGGGCCCGGAGGGACCCAAAGCGGTCACCACCGAGGAACTTTTCGCGCCCGGCAAGAAGGTCGTAGCCTTCGCGCTGCCGGGCGCCTTCACTCCCACTTGTTCAGCAAAGCACGTGCCCGGGTTCGTGGCCGAAGCAGCTGCGCTGAAGGCGAAGGGTGTCGACACCATCGCCTGCATCTCCGTCAACGACGCGTTCGTGATGGGAGCCTGGGGCAAGGACCAGAAGGCTGGTGACAAAGTGATGATGCTGGGTGACGGCAACGCCGAGTTCACCACGGCGATGGGCCTCACCATGGACGGCTCGAAGTTCGGCCTCGGCACGCGCAGCCAGCGCTACGCCATGGTCGTCGAAGACGGCATCATCAAGCATCTGTTCGTCGAAAAGCCGGGCGCCTTCGAGGTGTCGGCCGCCGAGTACGTGCTGAAGAACCTCTAGAGCGCACGCCGGCTTCGATGGACTGCTTGCGCTTCCGTTGAAGCCGGAATTGCCCTGGCGCCGCGCGCCAAGCGGGGCCAAGATCGACGGCGGGGCCAGTGCCCCGCCGTTGTCGTCTCTGGACCGCCATGAACGCGCAACTCCCCGCTCTCTTCACCGGCCAGTTCTCCGTGAATGGCGCGACCCGCCTCTACGGCACGATTGGCGAGTCGATTCGCCAGATGCGGCTCACGGCCATGATGCCGCTGGTCTTCGCCGCCGCCGACGCGAATGCAGTGTGGCTGCCGTTCGAAGGCGGCGCCGACCTGCTGCCACTGTTGCTCGACGCCCTCGGCAAGATGCACAACTTCGCTGGTTTCAGCGTGACCACGCCGCACGAAGCGGCCGCCTTGCGCCTGCTCGGCCGGGCAACGCGACGCGCCGAAGCCGCCGGCAGCGCCAATCTGGTGCGCCGCGACGACGACGGCACATTGGCCGGCGACAATGTCGACGGCACGGGCTTCGTGCGCGGGCTCGAGGCTCAGGGCCATCGGCTGCGCGGCGCCAGCGTCTGGCTGGTCGGCCTCGGCGCCACCGGCGGCGCCATCGCCGCCGCCTTGTGCGAAGCTGAAGTCGGCCGACTGCTTCTGACCGAGATCCAGCGGGCGCGCACCGACGCTGCGATCGACCGGCTGTCGCGCTACTATCCCGACATTCCGGTGGCCGAGGTGGCGACGCCGCCCAAGGGAATCCATTTCGCCATCAACGCCACGCCGCTCGGCCTGCGGCCGGAAGATCCGCTATCGTTCGACCCTCTCGTCCTGGCGCCCGACGTCGTCGTCGCCGACGTCATCATGAACCCGGCCGAGACTCCCCTCCTCCATCATGCCCGCACACACGGCCGGCGCATTCATCACGGCCGCCACATGCTCGACCAACAGGTGCCGCTCTATCTCGACTGGTTCGATATCGACACCAAGGGCGTCGATGTCGTGTCACTGGTGCGGTCGGTCGGACGCTGACTCTCGGCTCAGGAGCCTGCTCCCCAACTTCGTTGGGGAAGGACTCAAGAACGCCGCGGAATGGCGCACACCCGCTAAAGCGTCACCCCGCCGTTGACGTGGATCGTCTGTCCGGTGACGTAGCTCGCCGCAGGCGAGCACAGGAAGGCGATCACGGCGGCGATCTCGGCGGGCTTGCCATAGCGACCCATGGGGATCGAGCGGCTCACCTCGGCCATGCGCTCGCGCGGCACGGCAGCATGAGCGGCCGCATCCTTCTCGACGAAGCCCGGCGCCACGCAATTCACGGTGCCCCCCGATGGCGCGAGATCGACGGCGAGCGCGCGCGCCAGGGCCTCGATCCCGGCCTTGGCCGCCGCCGAGGCGGGAAAGGTCATGAGGCCGCGGGCAAAAGCGTGCGCCACGAACGACGACACGCCGACGACCCGGCCATTCGCCCCGGCCCGCACCAGTGCAGGCTTGGCCGCCGTCACCAGCTCGAAGAAGGCCGTGGTCATGGCGGATAGGCTCGCCTCCCAGGCAGAACGGTCGAGCTCGCCGATCGGGCGCCGGTCGGCGAACCCGGCATTGCTCACCACGATATCGAGCCGGCCGAAATGGGCCGTGGTCTGCTCGACCAGCCGCGCCGCCACGCCGGGCTCGGCGAGATCGCCTTCGACGATCAGCGTCCGGGTCCCCGCGCTCCTCAGCTCACCGGCGACGGCCTCCGCCCCGGCGCGGTTTCGCCGTGCATGCAGGGCAATCGCCATGTCCGACACGGCGAGCGAGCGCGCCGTCGCAGCGCCGATGCCGGACGATGAACCGGTGATCAAGGCAACTCTCGTCATTGCTGTGGCTCCGGCTGATGACAGCAGACGCAGAGCTTGTTGCCGTCGGGATCTCGGAAATATGCGCCGTAGTAGTCGGCGTGATAATGAGGCCTCGGCCCCGGCGCGCCTTCCGATTGCGCGCCGTGGTCCAGGGCGACCGCATGGCAGCGGTCGACCACCGCACGGTCTGAGGCCAGCAGGGCGACCATCTGGCCGTTGCCCGGCGACGCCGGGCCGCGATCGAAGGGAAGGCCGATCAGGAACAGCGGGCGGGCGACGCCCGGCATCATCCAGCCCGCCCAACCCGTGTCGGGTTCGCTGAACTTGAGCTCGAGTCCCAGCACCGGAAGGACGGCGGCGTAGAAGGCGAAGGCCCGGTCGAAATCGCCGATGCCGATATGAACATGCGAGATCATCTCGGCCGGCACGATAGCATCGCTTGGCGCGATTCTCGATCAGGCAGCGCCGCGTCGGCGAAGATTGCTCCTCGAGTGACGCGCCCTCGATGGAACCGCCCGCGGGTCCAGCCCGACATGAATGTGCTCTATCGGCAGGCGTCGCGTACCACGGGCGCGAGGTAGTCGGCGAAGCGCTGGGCGCCCGCAGCGGTGAAATGGCCGTTGTCGACGAAGTCGGCATCGCCGAAGGCGTCGATCGGGACGTCGACATAGATGTCGCCCAGCGCCTTCGCCGTTGTCGCCAGCAGCGCGTTGAGGCGCTGCTGCATCGGCCACAAGTCGCGATCGCGCACCAGCGGCAGCCAGCCGTAACGTCCGTCACCCTGAAGCTGCGCCGGATTGAGCAGCTGGCCCACCCAGATCGTGACGACGCCGCGCTCGCGATTGATCGCCGAGATCGAGCGCACGTTGCGTTCGAACAGGGCGACGACGGCCGGGTCGTCGCCCTCGACCGGCGGCCGGCCATAGGGATCGGCGAAGTAGCGGACGGTGTCGACGCTGGCGCTGAGCAGGCGCAGCGCCAGCGTGAGAACGGGCGACAGGGTCACGTGCGCGCCACCGACCCGGCGGGTCTTCAGCGAATCGACCTGGCTCGGCAGATGGAAATCGGCGTAGGCGGGATCGAGGTTCGGGATGTGCGCGTTGCGCAGGTCGTTCCAACCGACATAGTAAACCGCGCAACGCGGCTTCCTGCCGAACTTGGGCTGATAGAACGCCGTCTGGATCAGGTGCTCGACGGTCGAGTAGCCCGGCACGCCGTTGTTGACGACGAAGAAACGGCCTGCCCCCTCGCCACCGTCGAGCGCCTTGGCCAGGCGATCGCTCCAGGTATCGCCCTCGCCAGCAGCGATGTCGTAGGTCGTCGAGCCGCCATAGGTCGCCACGACCGATCGACCCGACAGGGCGTCCGGCGCGGGCTCACGGCCCCGCGTGCCTTCCGAGGTATGACTGATGGCAAGCCCGGTGGCGCTGGTGAGCTGCAGCGAGGGGACCGGCACTGCCTGCAGCAGCGCATGCCACTGAAAGCGGGGCGGCTCCGCCTTGTCGGCCGGCAGCAGGGGAACGACCGCCACGCCGGCCCGGCGCAACGCATAGGCGCCGGCGCCCCATCCGAAGTCGACAACGGCCAAGGCCAGCAGCGCCGCAGCGAGCCAGGGCCAGCGCAGCAACGCAACAACCAGGACGAGAAGCGTGAGCAGATACAAGAAATAGTGCGCCCGCGGTCCGTCGGCGTGCAGCTCGTCGATGCCGACCAGCCAACACGCCGCCAGGCCGACCGCGATGGCCACGACGATCGCGAGGAACGCGATGATCGTCCGCTCGAACCTGTAGGGTAGGCTCAGGCCGAAATAGGCGCGCGCGCGGCTCGGCATGGCGGCAGGCGGTCCGGCGGCGCTACTCCAGGGTCAGCTTGGCGGCCCTGGCGATGGTGCTCCAGCGCGTGATCTCCTGGGCGACGAAGCGGGCGAAGTCGGCGCGGCTCTCGAGCTCGACGCGCGCGCCCTGCTTGTCCCATTGCGCCTCGATCTGCGGCTCGGCCAGTGCTGCCTGCAGCGTGCCATGCACGATGTCGAGCACGGGTTCGGGCGTACCGCGCGGCGCGAACAGGCCGAACCATTGGCTCACGCGGAAATCGGCGAGGCCTGCTTCGGTGAAGGTCGGCACGTTGGGCAGGACGGGGTCGCGACGTCGACCGGCAATCGCCAGAACGCGGATCCGGCCAGCGGCGGCGGGATCTGCCACGGCGCGGGGCGGCAGGAAGGCGGCATCGACCAGCCTGGTGAGGAGGGCATCGATCGCCAGCGCGCCGCCGCGCGAGGGGGCTTGCGTGAACTGCAGGCCTGCCCGTTCCTCGAGAAGCTCGAACGCCAGGTGCGAGATGGTGCCCGGCCCGTCGGAGCTGACTTCGATCGCCTTGGGCTTGGCCTTGGCCTTGGCGATGAATTGCTGCAGGTCGGCAACGTCGAGCCGGCCGGGGTTGACCGCCAGCACGAGGGGCTCGCGCGCCAGCGCGCCGATCGGCACGAAGTCGCGCGCGAAGTCGAACCCTGCGCCCGTCTTGGGATAGATGATCGAGGCGTAGGTCAGGCCGGTATAACCGACCATCAGCGTGTAGCCGTTCGGCTCGGCGCGAGCGAACAGGGTCGCGGCCATGGTGCCGCCGCCGCCGGTCCGATTGTCGATCGTCATCGGCTGGCCGAGCCGCTTGCTCGCCAGCTCCGCCACGGGGCGTGCATAAAGATCGGCGCTGGTACCCCGCGGGAACGGCACGATCCAGGTGACCGGGCGCTCCGGCCAGGTCGCAGCCCAGGCCCGCGGCGCGGCGAGCGCCGAAACCAGACCTGCGATTGCGTTTCGACGAGATAGACCGACCATGCTCCCACACCTCCGCGGGCGGACCCTAGAGCGATTCCCGACTCGATGGAACCGCTTGCGGTTCAATCAAGTTGGGAAGCGGACGCCGGAGGTGATCGTCGCAACGGGCACATGCAGCTCGCCTGCTCCAGCCGAGCTGAACGTGCTCTAGCGGCAAGCTCGATCAAGCTCTGGTGCACGGTGTTCGCGGGCCGTCGTTCACAGGCCGACCGTGATCGACACAAAAATGGCAACTTTGCGTGACAGACGCGGCGGCGGTCGGCTCTGCGGCACAAGGGTGTGTCGCGCCGGCCTCCTACCACGCGACCGATAACTTCCGCTTCCACCTGAGAATGGAGTTGCGTAGCTCATGTCTAGCGCAGAGGACAAATCCAAGCCTTCTTTCACCACCGCCCAAGCCGCTGTTCAGATCACCCGAGACAACACTTCCTGGAGCCAGCAACTCGGGCAGGGTGTGACCAAACTGACCTACGGCTTCTTTGATGCCGCTCCACCCGCCGACTACGGCAACGAGAGCGAGACCTTCTCGCGGGTCAACGAGCTCCAGCGTGAAGCGGTGTTCAAGGCGATCGCGGCTTGGGCCGACGTCGCGAACATCACCTTCACGGCAGTCAATCCGACCGGCTTCACCAACAATGCGACTCTGCTGATCGGCAACTTCGTGGCCGACGACAAGAGCGATACGGCCGCTCACGCCTACGCCCCCAGCACGAAGAACTTCGACGCCAAGAGCGAAGAAGGCGATTTCTGGTTCAACATCAAGGCGACGTCCAAGGACTTCGAGTACGGCAGCTACAATTACTCGACCGTGCTGCACGAGCTCGGCCATTCGCTGGGCCTCGCCCATCCGGGCAACTACAACGCCGGCGAAGAGCGAGACGCGACCTACGCGGCCGACGCGGTCTACCAGCAGGACTCGCTGGAATACACCATCATGAGCTACTTCGGCGCCGACAATACCGGCGCGACTCACACGTTCGACGGAACCACCTACTACGGCTCCACGGCGCTTCTCGACGACATCGCCGCCATCCAGCGCCTCTACGGCGCAAACATGCACACGCGCACGGGCGATACGACCTACGGCTTCCACAGCACCGAAAAGGGCGGCCCGTTCGACATCACGTCGTCGGACCAGCAGGTCGTGTTCTCGATCTGGGATGCCGGCGGCACCAATGCCCTCGACCTGTCGGGTTACTCGACCAACCAGATCGTCGATCTCCGCGAGGGCAAGTTCTCGAGCGCCGGCGAGCTCACCGACAACATCTCGATCGCCTTCGGCACGCTGATCCAGACCGGAATCGGCGGCAGCGGCAATGACAAGATCTATGGCAACGACGCCAACAACGCGTTGGAAGGCAAAGCCGGCAGCGACTTCATCGACGGCGGTGGCGGCATCAACGCGGCGATCTTCTCAGGTCCGACCAAGAACTACGAGATCGTGCTGACTGCCGGCAACTCGCCGTTCGTGGTGCACGATCTGGTCGGCACCGACGGCACCGACACGCTGGTCAGCATCCAGGACCTGCGCTTCACCGGCCAGGAACTGCAGACGGGCGATTTCCTCCTGAGCCGCGGCCTGTTCAGCCAGGAGTCGGGCTTCTTCGGCACCGCCTACAACATCTTCCATCTCTACATTGCCGAGGAGAATCGGGCGCCCGACGCTCTGGGCCTGTATTACTGGGTCGCCCGGGTCGCGCAGGGCGCCAAGATCTCCGACATTGCCGACAGCTTCGCCGCGCAGCCGGAGACTTCGAGCGTCTACTCGCTTTCGCTCGGCAACGAAGGCTTCGTGACCGCGGTCTACAACAACCTGTTCCACCGCCCGGTCGACCAGGCCGGGTTCGACTACTGGGTGGGCGAGCTCAGTCGCGGCGCCAATCGCGGCGACCTGGCGCTCGAGATCGCGTTGGGCGCAAAGGATGACGACGCGACGATCATCGCCAACAAGGTCGGCGTCGCGCGCGCGTTCTCGCAAACCCAGGGCCTGACCAATGCCGACTGGGCACGCGATGTCCTGTCGGGCGTCGACGCCACCGACGCAAGCGTGACCGCCGCCAACGAGAAGATCGCCCACTACGTGGCGACGGCGACGGCGCCACAGACCTCGGAGCTGATGGTCAAGCTGATCGGCATCCCCGACCCGGTACCTGTCGCGTAGCCCACTCACTATCCTCCCCCGTTCACGCTGCCCTCCCTGCGCGAAGCGTGGGGAGGTGCCCCCGCAAGTTGGCGGAGGGGTCAAGAGCCTCAGTCGAAGCGGACGAAGGGAATCAGAAGGAAAGTCATCGCCGATCGTTGGCGTGAACATGACGTATATTCAATCAGCGCGTGTGTAACTCGTGACCCCTCCGCCCCCTTGCCGGGGCACCTCCCCAACGCAAGCGTTGGGGAGGAATTTGAATCATCAGCCCTGTGCCCTGTCGCTTGCGGGCCCGGCGAGCCGGGCGATCAGCTCGCTGAGGTTCGGAGTGCCGAGGCCGGTCACGAGATCGAAGCCCGGGGCGGCCCGATATCCGTTGTTGTCGCCATGCGTGATGTCGCGGAAGCAGGCGGTGTCGCCCAACGGGTAGAGATGCGGGTTCAGGAAAGGCACCGGACCCCGTCCTGCGGCAAGCCGGGCTTCGTTGAGGATGGCACACAGGCCTGCCCACACCGGGGCGCTCCAGCTCGTGCCGCCGATCGTCCCGCGCTTGCCGCCGAAGATGACCAGCGCGCCGTGCCGCGGGTCCGCGGCCAGGCTGACATCGGGCACCAGGCGCCCCGGCCTGGAACGACGCATGACCCCGCCCTGCCAGCGGGGCCGGGCGAAGTGCTTGCTGACGCCGCCGCCACTTCCCGTCCACCCGGTTTCACTGATCACCGAGCCATCGGTGGCGAGCACGAGGGTGGTGCCGCCGACCGCGATGACGTTCGGATCCGACGCCGGATACTGCGTCTGCAGGCGTCGGGGCGCGAACGGCATCGCGCCCACCGGCCGCGCGCCTTCATCGCCGCTCGACACGAAGACATTGACGCCGAGCCCCGCCAGCTTGCGGAACTTGCGGCGCAGGATCTCGAGATCGTGCGGCTGGTGCTTGACCAGGTCGGCCTCGCCGACGCCGAAGCTGATCGCCACCTGGCGAAGCTGCGGGCGAACGCGTGCATCGGCGATCACCGCATCGAGCGCGCGGCCAAAGGCCGGAAGGTCGAGCGACCCGGTGGCGTAGATCCGCACGATGGCGCCCGGTGCTGTTCCGCTCGCCCATTCGACATCGATCGACTCCTCGCCGTGAGCCTTGGGCAGCGGCCCATCCGTAACGCGAATTCTGACGACGCGGCGACGGTCGACCGACTGGCCGTTGGCCTTCCAGAACGCCGCCAGATCGCGGTGGCGCGGCAGCGTGTCGGTGATCACCGCGATCTCCTGGCCGCGCCCGGTGAACGGCAGCTTGGCGCCATAGGTCCACAGAACATCGTCGGCCAGGAGCGCGCGCTTGCGCATCGCTTTGGCCTGTTGGCCTTCCATCGCCTGCGAGCCCACAAAGTGGCAACGCAGACGGAGGCCGCCCGCGGGGCAGTCGTTGGTCGCGCGTCTGGCAGGCTTGCGGGCGGGCTTCGACCGCGGCTTCGTCGTTGCACGCGGCATGCATTTGAACATCGACTTCCCTTTCCTCGAAGGGCAGCGCGGGCGCTGCCGACGCCCGCAGACTGCGAGGAAAGGGCCTCATCGATCGGTGTCGTTTGCCACACCTCGGGCCGATTTCAGCTTACCTGAACGGTGCCGCCGGCTCACGGTCCCTTGTCGCCTCCGGGCAAACCCTCCAGACTGCCGGGTTGGGAGGTACCGGGGGGTGCCAAGTCGGAAGGTTGTTCCGTCGGCGGTGCGGTGCCAGGGCTGCGGCACGACCGCAAGGCCGGATGCGAACTATTGCAGCCACTGCGGGCGCGCGCTCGGAGCGGAGGCCGACCAGGCGCAGGCGGCGCACGGCACGGACTTGCAGCCGCTTACGGTGTTGTTCTGCGATCTGGTCGATTCGACCGCCATGGCGAGCCGTCTCGACCCCGAAGTCTGGCAGGACATCCTGGTCGACTATCAGCGGACAGTGCGGGCGGCCATCGCGAGCTTCGGCGGGCATGTCGCGCGCGTCGTCGGCGACGGCATCCTGGCCTATTTCGGTTGGCCCATCCCGCACGACGACGATGGCGAGCGCGCCATTCGCGCCGGCCTGCAGATCGTCCACGATCTGCGACGGCTGGGTCGAGTCGGCGGCCAGGATGGCGGCGTCGACCTTCATGTCCGGCTTGCCGCCCATTCCGGCACGACCCTGGTCGACAGCGCCGGTGAAGCCTATGGCGAGACGCCCCATCTGGCGGCACGCGCGCAGGCCGCAGCACCCCTCGACACGGTCGTCGTCACCGACAGCCTGAGGGTTGGGGCAGCAGGCCGATTTCCGGCTGTGGATCTGGGGCTGCACGACTTCAAAGGTCTCCCCCAGCCTGTCCGGATTTTCGCGATCGACTCGCCGTCCGTCGCCACGGCTTTGGGCGGCACCGGGCTGGGAAATTTCGGCGGCGGAGTACGGCTTCCCCTGATCGGCCGCGGCGATCAGATGGCCGATCTCGATCGCCTTTGGTCGGCCGCCGTCACGGGACGCGGCCAGACGGCCCTCGTGCTGGGTGAACCGGGTATCGGCAAGACGCGCCTGGTCGCCGAGTTCCGCCACGCCATCGAATCGCAGCCCCATCGCTGGATCGAATGCGCGGCCAGCGTGTTCCGGCAAAGGTCGCCCTACTTCCCCGTGATTGGCGCGTTGAAGGAGGCGATCGGCCTCAGCGACGCCGGTCCCCAGCCCGACTCGCTTCGCCGGCTGGAACGCCTGCTCGCCGGGGCAGGCATTCCAGGGCTGGAAGCGACGGCCCTGCTGGCCGACCTGCTCGGTCTCGAGGGGGTCGAGCACGATGCCACACGCCTCCTGTCGATGGAGGAACGGCGACAACGGCAAAGCCACATCCTGGCGCGATGGATCGCCGGCAACGATGCCATGCCGCCGACTGTCTTCGTCCTCGAGGACATTCACTGGTGCGATTCGTCGACCATGGAGCTGTTCGCCGAGGTGCAGCGCCGCCAGGTCCGATCGCGTCTCCTGGTGGTGCTGACCGGTCGGCCCGAAGCCTCGGGCTCACCTCTGGCGAAAGACGCCGTGACCATCACTCTGCCGCGGTTGCAGGAAGAGGAGACGGTCGGGCTGCTGAGCGCCGCGACGGGCACGTCGACACTGTCGGCGGCGACACGCAAGGCCATCGTCCGGCGGTCGGAGGGCGTGCCGCTGTTCGTCGAGGAGTTCGCCCGGCTTTCGCTGCAGAGCACCGACGGCGATTTCACCCAGATCCCGACCACCCTGGCCGCCTCGGTCCTGAGCCGGCTCGGTCGCCTGGGCGAGTCCCGGCACGTCGCCCAGGCCTGCGCGATCATCGGCGCTCCCGTCCGCTTCGACTTCCTCAAGCTTCTGTTGCGATTGCCCGACTCGGATCTGAGCGAGGCGCTCGAGCGGCTGGTCGGTGCGCGGATCCTGGTCCGCGACGACGCCCAGGCTTCCGGCGGCTATCGCTTCGGTCACGCGCTGCTGCAGGATGTCGCCTACGGCAGTCTCCTGAGCAGTCGCCGGCGGGCGCTGCATCGCCGGGTCGCGAACCTGCTGCAGCAGCACCAGCCCAAGGTCTCGGAGCTGCAACCCGAGATCATGGCGCGCCACTGGGCGGGCGCCGCCGAGCCCCAGCTCGCGGTGACCGCGTGGAGCTCGGCCGGCCTCCTGGCCGTGCAGCGCCGCGCCTTTGCCGAGGCCCGCGATTGCTACCGCGCCGCGCTCGATCTCCTCATGTCATTGCCGGAGACCGCCGAGCGCGACAGCCGCGAGCTCGAGATCCGCTACGCCCTGTTCGCCGCCTTGCAGATCACCGCGGGCTACAGCGCCGACGAGCTTTCGCACAACACGGCGCGGGCGCGACAGCTCACCGAGCGCAGCGGCGATGGGGTCAAGATGATCAGCCTGGCGACCGGCGCGTGGGCCGCCCTGTCGAGCGCCGGCGACTATGACGCTGCCTGTCGGATCGCCGACGAGGTCTCCGCCCTGGCGGAGCGCGACGCCGGGCCGGAGAATCTCGCCCACGGCCACATGGTGCAGATCACCGCACGCAGCCGCATCGGCGATCTCGTCGGCGCCGAGGCCGCGTTCATCGCCGGCCGGCGATACTTCGAGACCACCGGCTTCCGCCGCAAGCCCGGCGCCATTGCCCAGACCTTCGGCAACGCCGCCATCGTCGCCGCCCTGCAGGGCGCTCGTGGGCCTGCCATGGAACGGGCCGAATGGGCGCTCCAGGTGGCGGGCGAAAACGACAACCCCTACGACACGGCCTTCGCCAACCACATGGCGGCAAGCACCTTCCTGATCGTGCGGGCGCTCGATCGGGCGCATGAGACCGCGCAACGCTCGGTCTCCCTGTCGGACGAGCACGACTACCCGCAATTCTCCGCCATCGCGCGGATCGCCCTCGGCCGGGCCACGGCCGAGCTCGAGGACCCCACCATCGGGGTCTCCCTCATTCACCAGGGCCTCGAAGCCATGGCGCGCACCGGGGCGCGAGCCGGGCTGACGATGTATCTGGTGTGGCTTGCCGAGGCTCAGAACCTCGCCGGGTCGTCGGGTAACGCCATGGCGACGCTCGAGCGGGCGCTGACGATCAACCCGCAAGAACGGCTCTACCGCTCCGAGGCGCTCAAGATCCGCGGACTGCTGGGCTTTCACAAGGGCGACTTCGAGATGGGCGAGCGCGATCTCGGCGCCGCCCTCGCCCAAGCGCGCGAGATCGGCGCCCATCGCTTCGCCCTGCGCGCCGCCTGCGCGCTCGCCGAGCTCAACATGAGCCGGGGCCGGCCCAAGCGGGCTGTCACCTGCTTGAGGGAGGCGCTCGCCGTGGCGCCTGTCGCCCCGGACGATCCCGATATCGTGCAGACACGGACGCTGTTGGAGCGCCTGGTCTCGCGCTCGACGATCAGCGACCAAGCTTAGACGAGGACGAGTCGTTCGCCGACGCCCGCATTACCGCGCGGGACGTGTCAAAACTCACAGAACGACGGCCAGCCCGATGACACTCTGTCAGCTGCTTGAATGCCGTTCGGGCCGAGCAGATGACGAGGGGAAATCATCATGGCAAAGACAACCAGCAAAGACGCAACCGCCAAGTCGAAGTGCCCGGTGGGCACGCTGAAGATGAGGCCGATGTGCCTGCATCCCAAGAATCAACCCAAGCACCTCGTCCTGACGGCCGCCGAGGAAACCGCGCTGCACCAGTTCGCCGCGCGCGTCGTCAAGGCCGGCGAGATCCTGTACACGAAGGTGCCTCGCGAGAAGGCCGAGCCGGTCCTCCGCCGCAAGTGGCTCTACATCGCCGGCCAGATTCGCTGAGGCCTTCCCTCACGGCGAACAAGGACAGAACCCGCTCGGCACGACGCAGCGCGGAGCGGGCAGCGATCGTCACGTGCCTCAACGTCACTTTCCCTTCCTGCGCCTCGGCGCGCCGGATGGGCCGGTCCAACGCGGAAAGGCCTTGGTGTCGAGGCCGAAAAGATCCAAAGCGCGTGATACCGAATGCGTGACAATCTCGTCGACCGTGCGTGGGCGCGCATAGAATGCCGGCGCTGGCACGGCGACGATAGCGCCCATCTCCGTGACGGCCAGCATGCTCTTGATGTGACCGGCATGAAGCGGCGTCTCGCGGAACATCAAGACGACTCGGCGGCGCTCCTTCAGGCAGACATCGGCGGCACGCGCGACGAGGCTCGTGGTCACGCCGGTCGCGATCTCGCTCAAGGTACGCACCGAGCAGGGCGCCACGATCATGCCCATGGTCTGGAACGAACCGCTCGAAATCGACGCGGCGATGTCGCCCGGCGCGTAGACCTTGTCGGCCAGCGCACGCAGCGCGGCCGCCGACATGTCGGTCTCGAGTGCGCGCGTCTGGTCGCCCGCCTTGGAGATCACGAGATGCGTCTCGATCTCCATGGCGCGCAGAATCTCCAGCACCCGGATGCCGTAAACCGTTCCCGAAGCGCCGGTGATGCCAACGATCATGCGCCGAACAGGCGGAGCCGCAACCATCAGAGCGGCCCTCCGTCGGCTTCGAGATCGAGCAGCTGCTCGATCGACAGCTCCTCATGCCGGATTCCATGCTTGCTCGAAGGTCCACCCATGTTGGTCCTGCGATTGTGACCATGTCCGAAACCCGGATTGATCCTGAGCCAGACCGGATGGCCACGCCCCGCGCCACCGAGTTGCCTCGGCATGCCGGGCGATCCGCAATTGACGGGAGCTCCCAGGGCGAGAATACGCGCCAGCGTGCCCACGCCTCGCGCTGAAGTGAGCGCAGCGTCGATCAGGTCCGGCCTCAGGCCATGTGGTCGCGTCACGAACAGGTCTTCCGTCTGGATAAATGGCCGAAATTGTTTAGGCCATGCATGGCTCGAAGGAAACCGCGGCCGCAATGGTCGCCTGCAGCATGGCCCGATCGAGGAGGGTCGGTTTCTCGAACATTTCCACGATGTCGATCTCGCAGTATCGTGGATCCACGTTTGGCAAATCGATGGGAGCGAACATGGGACGGCTCGACGGCAAGATCGCGGCGGTGACGGGTGGGGCGTCAGGGATCGGCGAGGCGACGGTCAGGCGCTTCGTCGCCGAGGGCGCCAGCGTGGCATTCTGCGATCGGGACGGCGAGCGCGGCCAGCGCGTAGCCGCCGAGCTGGAGGCCGCCGGCGCCAGGGTCGCCTTCACTCAGGCCGATGTTGGCACCGAGGCCGCATGCCTCGCCTTCGTCAACGGGGCCGCGCAGAAATTCGGGCGCCTCGACATCCTGGTCAACAACGCCGGTATCCGTAAGTACGAGAAGATCGACGAGGCGAGCGCGGCGAGCTGGAACGAGATCCTGAACGTCAACCTGATGAGCTACGCCTTCTGTGCCAAGGCGGCAGTTCCGCTGATGCGCCGCGACAAGGGTGGTGCCATCGTCAATGTCGCCTCGGTACGTTCCGTTGTCGCCGGCGGCGGCAACCTGCAGTACGACACCACCAAGGCCGCGATCGCGGGCCTGACACGGGCGCTCGCCGCCGACCACTCGCCGGAGGGTATCCGCGTGAACGCCGTCGGCCCAGGCCCGATCTTCACGCCGTTCCATCAGCGTCGCCTCGAGGCGGTGGGCGAGTCGGTCGCGAAATACAACGAAAAAGCCGCGCAAGGCACCATGCTGAGGCGTCCGGGCAAGGCCGAAGAGGTCGCCTCGGCAATCCTGTTCCTGGCCTCCGACGATGCCTCCTACGTCACCGGGGCCCTGCTGTTCGTCGACGGCGGCATGACGGCGTTGTGAGGAATATTCGGTCGGGGTCACACAGGTGGAGACACCAATACCCAAGGTCTTTCCACTTCGGCCGACCCCACCTAGCCCGGATTTCTCCAAGGCAATTCCGGGCTAGCTGAGCGTCATGCCCACATAGCCATTGGCCGCGACCTCATCGCAACGGGCGCGATAGGCCGGTGCGCCGCCTTGGTACTGCAGGATGCGCCGCACGTTCCGGCCTTCGACGTTGGAGTTGATGCCGGTCAACCATGAATCGACCTGGGTGTAGAGCATTCCTTCGGCCAGCCCCTCGACATGATGCGTCCACTCGGCCTCGGCGCCGACGGTCGGCTCGACCCTCGTGATGCCCTTGTCACGCGCGTCGCGGATCAGGCCGGTCACCCAATCGACGTTCTGCTCGATGCAGCGCGGGATATTGCACCTCGTCGATGCGTTGTGCGGACCGACGATGGTCAACAGGTTGGGAAATCCCACCGACATCAGGCCGAGATAGGTCTTTGGCCCATCGGCCCAGTGCTCCTTCAGGCTGTGGCCGTCGGGCCCCTGGAACTCGATCCGCTCGAAGGCTCCGAGCACGGCATCGAAACCCGTTGCATAGACAATCATGTCGAAGGCGTAGTCGGCCTCACTGGTCCTGATCCCGCTCTCGGTGATGCGCTCGATCGGCGTGCGGCGCGTGTCGACCAACCGGACGTGCGGCAGATTGTAGGCTTCGTAGTAGTGGGTTTCCTGCGGGACGCGACGGGTGCCGAAGCCGTGGCATTTGGGAATCAGCATCTCCGCCACCGCGGGATCCTTCACGCGCTGGCGGATCTTGCGGGCGACGAAGTCGCTGAACAGGGCATTGGCCTTGGGCTCGGTGAGCACGTCGCGAAAGTTCGCCATCCAGATGCTGAAGCCCGGCTCGGCATAGAGCCTTTCCCAGAAGGCTTCGCGTTCCTCGGGCGTCACCTCGAAGGTGCCGCGCGGATCGGTGTTGTGGATGTAGCAGCCCGGCGTGCGGCGCAGCAGCTCGAACATCTGCGGATAGCCGGCCTTGATCGTGCGTTGCTGCTCTTCGGTGATCGGCCCGTTGTGCAACGGCGTGCACCAGTTGGGTGTGCGCTGGAAGACCGTGAGCGCGCCGACCAGCGGCGCGATGGTCTGGATGACCTGCACTCCCGTCGCGCCGGTGCCGATGACGGCGACTCTCTTGCCGGTGAAGTCCATCGGCTCGCTCGGCCAGCGGCTGGTATGAAAGGCTTGGCCGCGGAAGCTTTCGACGCCTGGGATGCGCGGCAGCGTGTGCGCCGATAGCGGGCCGATGGCGGTGACCAGGAAGCGCGCGGAAAAGCGCCCGCCTGTGTCGAGAGTCACGGTCCATTGCCGTGCGCCATCGTCGAAGGCGGCCGAAACGACGCGGGCATCGAGCTGGATGTCGCGGCGAAGGTCGAACCGGTCGGCGACATGATTGAGGTAGCGCAGCGTCTCCGGCTGGGCGGCGAAGTGTTCACTCCAGTTCCATTCCGCCAGCAGTTCCTCGGAAAAGGAGTAGCCGTAGGTATAGCTCTCCGAGTCGAAGCGCGCTCCGGGATAGCGATTCCAGTACCACGTGCCGCCCAGGCCGCTTCCGCTCTCGAAAACCCGGACCGAGAGCCCCAACTCACGCAAACGATGCAGCTGATAGAGCCCCGCGATGCCCGCGCCGATGACGATCACATCGTAGGCGGCGTTTCCGACAGACCTGGCACTTCCCGCGCTCGACCCCATTGCACTCTGTCCTCTGAAGCCACCATCCGGCCCTGACAAGCCTTCGATTGTTATCGCAAATGAGCCTCTGGCGCGAAGGGAGCTACGGCGCCCGTTTCGTGTGACGGTCGGGCTGAACGATGGAGTTCCAATTGCCCGCCAGGACAGCCGCCCTTGCGTCCGTCGCGTCGTGAGAATTCTTCCGGCCTGCTCGTGGCCGGCTAGCGCAACCGCGGGCCCGGGTCGAGGCCGAGGAAGGCGCGGCCGCCGATTGGATACCACTCCGGAGCGACCGTCGCCGCCTGGCCGACCACTTGCAGGTCGCGCCAGACCTCGGCCAGGCGGCTCGCGGTCTTGAACGAGGTGCTTCCGCCGTGCCGGAACATAAGGTCCATCGCCTGGCGTGCGCAGTCGGCCGCATGAACCGCGGCAAGGCGGCAGCGGACACGCTGCTCGAGCGTGGTCTCGCCGCCGCCGGCGAGGGTGTTCCACAGCTCGGCGATCATTGCGTTGCGATAGATGCGTCCGGAATTGAGGATCGCGTCGGCGCGCCCCACCGCGTCCTGCACCTGCGGATTGTCGCACAGCCGGCCCGTGCGACCGCGCGGCGTCTTCTCGACGGCAAGCTCGATGAGCGCGTCGATGCCGGCGCGCGCCAGCCCGGTGATCACCGCGCATTGGTGCGGCCCGACCCAGGCCGGTGGCGGCAGGGCGTAGGCGATGCCCGGCCAATGCCCCCACTGATTGTCGAGCGGGACGCCGGCGTGGAGCATCGTGCGCCGCTCCGGCAGAAAGAAATCCTTCACCGTCCAATCGAAGCTCCCGGTGCCGCGCAGCCCGCTCACTTCCCAGCTGCCGGGAACGACCTCGACCTCCGCACGCGGGAACAGGCCGCGCCAGAACGTGCCGCCGTCGTTGCGGCGGCGCGGCTGACCGCCGTCGAGAATCTGGAAGCTGCCGAGCATCCAGGCGGCTTCATGACACCCGCTGCCGAAGGTCCAGCGCCCGCTGACACGATAGCCGCCCCGGACCGGCACCGCCTCGCCGCCGCCCTGCACCGCGGTACCGGCAATCACGGTACGATGGCCCTTCGGATAGATCTCCCGCACACCGTCGTCCGGAAGGCCCAGGGTGACCAGCGAGCCGACGCCGTTGTTGGCGACGTTCCAACCGACCGAGCCGGCGCCCTCGGCCAGGAGCTCGATGACACGAATGTAGGTCAGCGGATCGGCCTGCAGGCCACCGAGCGACCGCGGCAGCAGGAGGCGGTAGAAGCCCGCCGCGTGCATCTGTTCGACCAGCTCAGGCGATAGCCGCTGCTCGCGCTCGATTTCCTCCTGGTATTGCCGCAATTTCGGCTTGAGGGCAGCCGCCGCCTGCACCACCGGCTGGGCATCGATGTCGGCGGGCAAGCGGCGGTCTTCGACAATGGTCTGCATCGGCACCTCCTGTTGCCCACCCGCATCGCGGCGAGGGCGGGTCGCTCTATGAGACATGCATCCGGAACACGAAGCGCTGGAAGGTGGTCTTGTCGAAGGTTGCGCACCTCGAGGCGCAATACGCCGGCGCCACTGGCCTTCAGCTGCCGAGTCGCGACCATCATCGCCATGACGAAGAACGGCGGGAATGGGCTGAGCCGGGAAACCTTCAGCGTCATGCGAACCGCATTTGGAGGAGTTCACCATCAGCGAACGCGCTGAAGGGACAAGACGAATTCGGCAACACGACTTCTTGCCACTCTTCCAGGTCGAACACCACCATGCCGGCGACCGTCATGAAACGACTTGTCAATGTCCGAAGCCGCCCTAGTCTTCGGCTCGGGGAGCGAGCTCGCCGAGAGATGCAGGAAGTACCAGGGTTTCCATGAAGCGTCGCGCATTGTTGGCTTTCTCAGCGTCACTTGCGGCACCGGCGATCGTCCGCGCCGAGAAGTACCCTAGCGGGCCGATCACCATCGTCGTGGGCTTGGCCCCTGGCGGTTCGGTGGACGCCACCATCCGCTTCATCGCACGCGAGGCCACCGCCCTGCTCGGCACCCAGGTGTTGGTCGAGAACCGACCCGGGGGTGCGCAGACCATTGCGCCGGCGAAGGTGGCCCGCATGCCTTCTGATGGTTACACGCTGCTGGCCGTCACCCATACGCCGTTCACCACGGCGCCTCATTTCCAGACCGTGTCATACGACGTCGAGAAGGATTTCACCTTCCTCGCACAGTACGCGGCGGTCCTCTATCCCAATTACGTCATGACGGAGAGTCCCCTCAAGACGTGGGCGGATGTTCTCGAGTTTGCGAAGAGCAAGCCCGAGACGTTGAAGTGGGCGTCGGCGACACCGCTTTCGCCGCAACAGGCGGCAAACGAGGCCGCCTTCAAGATGCTGGGGCTCAGGACAATCTTCGTGCCGTTCAAGGGCGGCGCCGAAGCGCTGACCTCCATGATGGGTGGGCATATCGACATGATCGTGACATCGGACTTCGGACCGATGCTTGCCGCGGGGAAGGTGCGGCTGCTTTCCGAGCAGGGACCAATCCGTGCACCGGGCATGGAGAACATCCCTTGCTTTGGCGAACTCGGATACCCGTACACGATAAGAGCCGGCTTCGGCCTCGCGGGGCCGGCGAACCTGCCAGAGCCGGTCGTGCAGGCCTGGACGCAGGTCATTCAGAATGTGGCGGAGAACGCAGAGTGGAAGAAGCTCCTCGAGACCTACAACTTTCTGCCTGAAATCGTATCGGGCCCGCAGCTTCGTGAGCAGTTGATCGAGGGACGTGCGTCATTCGGGAAGATCCTGCCAACCCTCAACATCAAACCGTGAGCACCTTCATTCCTGTTCTGCTCCGAGCGTGCATTCCGGCGGCGATCACGGCGATCGAAAGGATGCCGCCGGCCTGCTCGGATACGCCTGACGCCTGCCTCACGAGATCAGCGAGCGGCTGCGCCGATCCGTGACCTCCTTCCGGCCGGTCTTGGCGGCGCGCTCGGCGGCGTGCTTGTCGATCATGCGCTGCGCCGCCTCCTGGCGCTGACGCGAAAGCGTGTCACGGTTGGCTGTCACCCAGTCGTAGGATTCGTCGCGGGCGACGTTGCTGCGGTCGAAGACCGGCATGACGTAGCGCGCATAGAGCTCGTAGGAGCGCTTGGTCGCCTCCCAGTCCGCGATGTTGTTGGCCATGTGCAGCATGACCCCGAAATCGCCCTGCTTGGCCTGCAGCTTGCGGATCTGGGCGATGGCGTCGTCCGGCGTTCCGACCACGCCGATCTTCACCCTCATCCAGTAGTCGACGATGTCCTCGCCCGGCGGCACGTTGAAGCGCGGCATGTTGTTGTTGATGTAGTCGACATAGGCCTGCATGCCGAAGCGCACGTTCTCGCGCGCCTTGTCGCGTGTCTCGGCGATGTGGAAAGGCGCCACCAGACGCAACCGCTTGGGGTCCATGGTGCGACCGTGCTCGGCAGCGATCTCGCAGGCGGTCTGCCAGTTGGTGGTGAGCGCGTCGAAGCCGGTGGTCTCGGCGGCGGCGACGCACAGCATGCCGAGATCGTAGCGGCCGGCGAGGCGGCCGCCCGACGGCGTGACGGCGCTGGCGACCGCCACCTCGGGAAACGGATCGCTGTAGGGAAGAAGGTGCAGGCGAGCCTCCTTCAGCGAGTACCAGTCGGTCTTCTCGGTGACGACCTCGCCGCGGAACAGGCGCAGGATGAGGTCGAGCGCCTGTTCCATGCGGTCGCGCTGGGTATTGGGATCGATGTCGAGCATCATGGCGTCCGACGCCAGCAGGCCGGGTCCGGCACCGAACATGACGCGGCCGCGAGTCTGATGGTCGAGCTGGATGATGCGGTTCGCGACCATCAAGGGGTTGTGGTAGGGCAACGAGATGACGCCGGTGCCGAGCCGGATATGCTTGGTGCGTTCGGCAGCCGCGGCGATGAACAGCTCGGGCGAGGAGATGGTCTCGAATCCCGCCGAGTGATGCTCGCCGATCCAGGCCTCGTGGTAACCGAGCCGGTCGAGCCATTCGATGAGCTCGAGGTCGCGGTGCAACACGTTGTGCGGATTCTCGTTCAAGGCGTGGAACGGCGGCAGGAAAATTCCGTGTCTCATGCGCATTGGTTCCTCCGTTCGCTGACGCTGGCGCCCAGTCTATCGCAGTGACGCGAAGGGTCCATCCCGCTCCCGCATCGCCAGGCGGTGGAGGTTGCGGATCGGCAGGCATTGCACCGCACTCGGCCGGCTTGGCGCGAGTCTTCCAATTGGCGTTCTAAACGCAGAAGGTGGACATCGGGTCCTCCGAATCTGCCGACGTCGCGACTTGCTGAAGAAAGCGATGCCCTGTCGTCTCAACGCGCAGCTGCAAGCCAGTTGCGATCGAACATCTCGGTCAGGGCGCGATAGGCGGATACCGGGATCTGATCGAACACGCCGCTTGCGCCCGAGAGGAACTCGGCAAGCAATCGGTCGGTAGCGGCCGGGTCATCGATACGCAAGCCAAGCCCCGTCAAGTCTTCTGCAATCGAGCCCCGCGTCGGGAGGTAGGCATCGGCCGAGCGGAGCCGTGTCGTTGCAGCCGGCACGCGCGCCATGACGACGCGGGTCACCGAGGGCTCTGCATCGTGACCAATGGCGGTCGTGCCGAGCATCAGGCCGGCCAGGATACTGGCCGGCGGCGAAGCCTGGAACAGACAGAAGGTGATGATCCGTACCTCGCCCTTTGCATCGCTGACCTGGATATGCAACCCGCGCTTCGCGACAGACAAGGCGCCCATGAGCTTCATGGGCCCGGTGGGAAGAACCTCGGTATAGCTGACCGGCAGGCGATTTGGACTCGATTCGCGTCGATAGCGAGTTCGCCACGGATCAGCCGCCCCCGAAAATACGGCGACCAGGCGTGCGAATAGCTCACGAACGTCCCGGCCAGCTCGAGTGCCGTCCCCGGCACGCTCGCGTTCCGACTGCCCGACGGCTCGATCGCGTTCAACAATGACTCGCGGTCACGACCGTGTCGAAGGCAGATCGCGTCGAGAAAGGCGTCGGTATCGCAATCGGCAACCCATTGGCCGGGCCGATCGAGCTCCAGCACTTTGGACCAATCCTCGTCGACCTGCAGCTCGCGAGGCTGAGAGCGCCCTTGTAGCCATTTGTCCGCGCGGCCGATCTCGAACGGGGTCGTGGCGTTCACCCGCCGGAACGCTGCTGCCAGGTCCTTGCGCGCAACGACCCCCAGCAACGCCGCGGTCAGTCGCAGTTTCCGATCGATGTTCCGCGCCAACGGAACTCCAGCGTCTTCTCCTCGGCCAAGATGCCGGATGCACCAGGGGCGGGGCGGCCAACGTCACATCGAGTGCGGCGTTTCACGAGCAATCGCGCGGCGCTGCGCAATAGCCTGCCGGTCCTAGGGGCGGACCCAGGGCTTCAACAGACTGGCGATCGACGAATCGCCCGAGGGCGCCGCCGCGGCGACGCGATCAAGCTCATCGTCAGTGAGGAGCGCGCCGGCAAACCTCACGCTCGCCCTCAACTCTTCTGCTGTAAAGTCGTATCCCTTGCTTGTCGCGTGGGCGATCACGCCGTCCAACGATTCGGGCGCCGATTGGGATTGCTGGTCGATTTCGGCGCACAACGCCGAATCGATCTGCAGGTCACGGGCAAAACGCCGGACCTCGGAAATGCTCATGACGGTACCTCCCAGGAGGGACAACCAGGAAGTTGCGAAGGCCATGCCCGGCTATGAGGATTTGCCCGACATCGCGGCCATCATGATCATCGAGCTCAACATCATGCTGATCGGATCATTGCTGGGGAGAAACCCGGCAGCGACAGTGTCGAGTTCGGCGTCGGAGACTGCCTTGCCGACGGCCTTGGCCGTCGCCTGCTCATTCAACTCGCTCATGGTGAAGCTGTAGCCCTTGGCTCTGGCGAAGGCGATCACACCGTCAACCGACGTCACCCCTGCGGTCGCAAAAGCCTTCTCGGCCTCCACGCGCAGGGGCGCGTTGATCTTCGAGTCAGCGGCAAAACGCTCGATGTCGGCAATGCTCATGTGACTGTCCTCTACCCGACCGTTGGTGACTGCCAACCGTTGCTGATCGGTTGTGCGCCGGGATAGGCATCTAGCTACTACCCAAGCGCTTCCACTAGGGCTCGCGAGTGGAATTCCAAGGAATTTCGCAATTTCGGCATGGAGCGAATTGGCTGCGGGCAACGACACGACTATGAAGATCGCTCATGCTTCTCCACCTCGGCATGCTGAGCTGCGTCGCAGGCTTGTGGCATGTTGGTGTGGAGCGGGAGATCGGGGCACAAGTCGCATGAACGATGGCCAGAGCTTGGTTTCCGCCTCGGGTGGACGCCTCTTCCGGGAGGAAGCGCTCAAGCGCTTGAAATCGCCCGAGCAGCTCGACCGGCGCATCGACCTGATCCCGCCGGGCATGCGCCTGATGCTGGCTTCCGCAAGCGTCATCATCGCCGCAGCACTGGTCTGGTCGGTGTTCGGATCGGTGCCGGAGCGGGCCCTTGGGCAGGGCGTGCTGCTCGGTGACAGGACGGGCAACTTTGCCGTCGCCACTGTTTCACCGGGCCTCGTGCTCGACGTGGTCGTCAGGCCCGGGGACCAGGTCGAGGCCGGTGCAGTGATCGCCAACATGGAGCAACGGCTGTTGGGCGCGGAGATCCAGAACGCGATCGCGGAGGTCGCCCGCCTCGAGGCCAATCTCGCGAAGTTGAAGGCCGCCAACGCCACGCAGATCGGCCATAGCGAGGAAATGACCAAACGCCAGATGGCGGCAGTCGATGGACAGATTGCCGCGAATATCGTGCGTCGCGACCGGTTGCGCCAGCTGGTCGAAGGCTACGAATCGTTGCGCTCCAAGGGCATGATGTCACAAGCCGAGGTCATCGCCCGCCAGGAACAATTCGATCAGACGAATCTCGAGCTCGCGAACGGCAGTGCCAAGAAGGTCGAGATCGAGGCGGCTCTCCAGAAACAGCGCGATGAGCTGGAGGACGTCGAGCGACAAAAGCAAGCAGAGATCGATCTCAAGAAGAGTCAGCTCGAAGAGCTGCGCGTGAAGATGGGTGTCGGCTCGATCGTCAAGGCGCCGATCAGCGGCGTCATCCAGGAAGTCCATGTCGGCCGCGGCGACGTCGCGACCTCGGGCCAGGTGATTGCCACGATCGGGCCGGCCCAGGCCGAAGATGCCGGGGCCGACGAGATGCTGGTCCTGCTGGCCGGCCCCCGGCGCAAACGTGTGGCCGTCGGCATGGAAGCCCGGGTCGTCCCCGACGGCACGAAACGCGAGGAATACGGCTCGATGCGCGGGCGCGTGACCTACGTGTCCGCGAGCGAGGTCTCGAACGCGCACATCGAGCAGATCCTGCACAACGCCCAGCTCACCCAGCGGCTGATCGGCGACGGCTCGGCGCTGCTCGCCCACGTCGAGCTCGTTCGCTCGAAGACCAATCCCAGCGGCTTCGCCTGGTGGAGCGGCTCGGGCCCGCCTTACCGGATCACGCCCGGGTCAGTGGCGAGCCTCGACATCATCATCGGCCAGGTGCGACCGATCAGCCTCGTCCTGCCGTTCCTGCGCAAGCTGCTCAGCGTCGACGGATGATCGCCACGCTCGATTTCTTCTCCACGCGCCGGGTTCGCACGCCGACCGTCCTCCAGATGGAGATGACGGAGTGTGGTGCGGCGGCTCTGGGCAGCGTGCTCGCGTATCACGGGCGGCGGGTACCGCTCGAGGAGCTCCGCGTCGCCTGCGGCGTCTCGCGCGACGGGTCCAAGGCGGGCAACGTCGTGCGCGCCGCACGGCGCTACGGCCTCGAAGCCACCGGCATGCGACGCGACGTCGACGAGCTGCTCGGCGGCAGCTTCCCGGTGATCGTCTTCTGGAACTTCAATCATTTCCTCGTGGTCGAGGGCGCCTCGCGCACGAAGGTCTGGCTCAACGATCCGGCAATCGGTCCCCGTACGGTCTCCCGCGAGGAATTCGCGGAGGGCTTCACCGGTGTCTCGCTGGAGTTCACGAAAGGCACCGACTTCACCCGCGGCGGCGCCCCCACGGGAGTGCTGTCGAAACTGGCCGGCCGCCTGAAAGGCATGCGGGGCGGCATCGCCACGGTCGCCTGGATCAGCGTCATGCTGGTGATCCCCGGAATGGTCGTGCCGGGTCTGACCGCCGCCTTCGTGGACAAGGTCCTGGTCCAGCGCTTCACGGGTTGGCTCAGCCCGTTGCTGATCGGCCTCGGCGTCGCCCTCTTGGTGAACGTGCTGCTGCGTTGGGCGCAAGGGCTCGTGCTTCTGCGCATCGAGCTCAGGATGGCGCTGGACCAGTCGGCGCGATTTGCCTGGCACGTGCTCACCCTGCCCGTTGCGTTCTTCAGCCAGCGCCATACCGGCGATCTCGTCAACCGCGTCGACGCCAACGATCGGGTCGCCACGCTGCTGGCGCGCGACTTCGGCAATGCGGCGGCGAATGGCGTGACGGCGGGTTTCCTGGGCGCTGTCATGATCTCCTACGATGTGCTGCTCGCGTCGATCGCCCTTGCCGGCGCTGTCCTCAACGTCGTCTTCGTCCGGCTTCTTCAAGGCTCCCTGTCCGGCGCTGCGCACCGACTGCAGATGGAGCAGTCGAGGTTGTTTTCCACTTCGGTCGTCGGCCTGCAGTCGATCGAGACCCTCAAGGCGACCGGAGGCGAGAACGATTTCTTCTCGCGATGGGCGGGCTATCACGCCCGCAGCGTCAACTCCGAGCAGAAGCTGGCGATCTATCAGCAGGCCATCGACCTGCTGCCGCCCATCCTGCTCAGCCTGACCTCCGCCGCCGTGCTCGGCATCGGCGCCCTGAAGGTCATAAACGGGGAGATGACCCTCGGGATACTCGTGGCCTTCCAGAGCCTGCTCGGGAACTTCGCGGCACCGGTCCAGCAGATGGTCGGCGTGGCCGCCAAGGTGCAGGAGGCGTCGGCCGACCTGTCGCGCCTCGATGACGTCCTGCACCACAAGCTCGACTGGCGCTTTGCACCGGCGGTCGACGATCCAGATGACGGGGCGGCCAGGGCGCCTGAGGGCGCGCGCGCCGCCGGCCGACTCACCATGCAGGGCGTGAGCTTCGGCTACAACGCGCTCGAGCCTGCGATGATCGAGGGCTTCTCGCTCGACGTGGCGCCCGGCCAATGGGTGGCACTGGTCGGCGAATCAGGTAGCGGCAAATCCACCGTGGGCAAGCTGATCACCGGCCTGCTCGAGCCGCGCGCCGGCGAGATCCGTATCGACCGCCACACGCTGCCCGAGTGGGGGCGCGAACGGCTGTCGAAGATCGTCGCCTCGGTCGATCAGGACATCCATTTGTTCGCCGGCACCGTCGTCGACAACATCACCCTGTGGGACGATACCGCTGATCACGACCAGCTGATCGCCGCGATCGACGATGCCGGCCTGACGCCGGCGGTGCGTGCCATGCCCGGCAACTTCAAGGGCGTCATCGAGGATGGCGGTCGCAACCTCAACGGCGGCGAGCGCCAGCGACTCGAGATTGCCCGAGCCCTGGTGCGCAACCCCGCGATCCTGGTGCTCGACGAGGCGACATCCGGCCTCGATGCGATGAGCGAGAACGAAATCCTGACGGCCGTGCGCCGCCGCGGGATGACCTGCGTTCTCGTCGCCCACCGGCTGAGCACGATCCGCGATTGCGACGAGATCATCGTGCTCGAGCGCGGCAAGGTCGTGGAACGCGGCACCCACGCCGCACTGATCGCCGCCGCAGGCGCCTACGCCCGGCTGATCGGCGCCGAAGTCGCGACATGAACGAGGCGGCAGCCCCTGCCGATACCATGGCGCGGTCGATCGATCTCGCGAACCTGGCCGCGCCCGGCCGACTGCTGCGGCCTGCGCGACTCTACGCGGTGGTGCTCGGGCCCGATGGAGTGCCCGGTCTGCGCCACTTCCTGGCCTCGCTGCCCCAAGGCGCCGCCGTGTTCGCCCTCACCGCCCAGGGCAGCTCTTTCCTGCTGATCGAACAGGGCATCCCGACCACGAGTGCCTTGATGGCGACCGGGCCAGTCGACGCTGCCGCGATCGAGGCCTGGTACGGCGCGCTGCTGCCCTGCGCGGGCCTGGCCGAGAGCGATGCTCTCGCCGAGCCGATGGCGCCTGGAGAAAGCCGAGCCGTGGCGAAGGGCGCGACGATCACCGCGCGCGAGCTGGTCTGGCTGCAAGCCGACGAGCCAGTCCTGCGCTATGGCGCGAGCGCGAGCGAGGCAATGGCTCCGCTGCCGCTGCTGGTCCTCGCGGATCAGGTCACCGCCCGGCTCAGCGCCGACGCGGAGGTGCGCACGCTGACTTCAGCCTCCCTGCTGGCGGAGTGCGGCCCCGAGGCGCTGGCGCAGCCCTCGGCGCTGCTCGCGACACGGATCGCGGACACCCTGGTTCGCCGCGAGGCCGCCGCGCACCGGGCCGACCTCGAACGATGGCGCCGCGACGAGGCCGAGGTTGCCGCGGCGATGCGACAGCTCGGCGACGTCGCCGACCTGCGCTCGCCAAGAGTTGGCGCCGCGACGATCTCCGCGCACGATCCGCTCGCCAGCGCCCTCGCCATGATCGCCGGCGCACAGGGATTCGAGCTGCGCCTGCCGGCGAGGGACGACCGGCAAGCGCCCCTGTTCGAGCGCCTCGCCCGCTTCGGCAATGCGAGCGGTTTCCGCTTTCGCGAGATCTCGCTCGACACCGGCTGGTGGAGGACCGGAGGGCCGCCCATCCTTGCCGTGGAAGCCGCCGAGGGACGGCCGCGGGCTGTCCTGTGGCGGGGCCGGCGCTGGCGATCGATCGACCCCGAGACCGGCGACGAAACGACGCTCGGCGCAAGCGTTGCCGCGACTTTGATGCCGCGCGCCTACATGATCTATGCGCCGCTGCCGGAGCGCGTCACGATGGGCCAGATCTGGCGATTTGCCGCGTTCGGTGCGAGAGGCGACCTCGGCCGCCTTCTGGTCGCCGCGGCCGCCGCGACGCTGGCCGCGCTTCTCATCCCGGTCACGACCAGCGCCGTGCTGGGCCATGCCGTGCCCGACGGCCGGACCTCCCTGCTCGGTGACATGATGCTCCTGCTGATTGCCGCCTCGATCGGCGGCGCGGGCTTCCAGATCGTGCGCGCGATGGCCCTGGTGAGACTAGGCACGCACATCGATATCCGGCTGCAGGCGGCAGTGTGGGATCGCGTCATGCGGCTGCGCACGTCGTTCTTCCGCCGCTACTCGGTAGGCGACCTCGCGTCGCGCATCCTGGGCATCGATCTCATCCGGCGCATTCTGGCCGGCCAGACCATCAACGGCCTGATCAGCGGCGTCTTCTCGCTGGCCAGCCTCGGCGTCATGCTGATCTACGACACCTCGCTGACGCTGCTTGCTGCCGGCTACGCGATCGTTGCGGCCGCGTTTCTGTACGGCCTCGGGCGCGCCCAGATGCGGCTCCAACGAATCGTCTACACCCGCAAGGGCATCCTGATGGGCCTGCTGGTGGAAATCCTGGGTGGGATTGCCAAGCTGCGCGTGGCGGCTGCCGAACGGCGCGCCTTCGCCCGATGGTCGAGCAGCTTCGCCGAGCAGCGCGCCAACGACGCCTGGTCGGGGCGACTCGGCGCCTGGCAGTTCGTCGTTGCGACGAGCCTCCCCATCCTCGGCACGATCTGCGTCCTGGCGATCGCCGCCGGCGGCGACAATCCGATCGAGGTCGCCGCCTTCGCGGCCTTCAACAGCGCGTTTGGTCAGTTCACCACGGCCCTGATCGCCTTCGCCACCTCGCTCAATGTCGCCATCGAGGCAGGGCCATTGTTTGCCCGCATCCGTCCCGTGTTCGACGCGCCGCTCGAGGTCGGCGAGGCCAGCATCGACCCCGGCACGCTCGGCGGACATGTTGCCGTTCGCAACCTGTCGTTCCGTTACGCCGCCGACGGACCGTGGACCCTCGACGGCATCGACTTCGAGGCGCGGCCCGGCGAAAGCATCGCCATCGTCGGTGCTTCCGGCTCCGGCAAATCGACCCTCTTGCGCCTACTGTTGGGCTTCGAGACGCCAGCGCGCGGTGGCGTCTACTACGATGGCCAGGACCTGGAGACGCTCGATTTGCGGCTGCTGCGTCGCCAGATCGGCACCGTGCTGGAAACCGCGAGCCTGGTGCCCGGCAGCCTCTACGACAATATCGCCGGCAGCGCCTCGCTCGGCCGCGATCGGATCACGGAAGCCATCCGCCTGGCCGGCCTCGAAGCCGACATCGCGGCGATGCCGATGGGGCTCGAGACGTTCGTCATGGAGGGCGGCGGCCAGATCTCCGGCGGCCAGCGCCAGCGCGTGATGATCGCCCGCGCGCTCGTCAACCGGCCGCGGCTCGTCTTCCTCGACCAGGCGACCAGCGCCTTGGACAATCGCACCCAGGCGATCGTGGGGGCGAGCCTGGCGGCGATGAATGCCACCCGCATCGTCATCGCGCATCGCCTGAGCACGATCCGCGACGCCGATCGCATCCTCGTTCTCGAGCGCGGCCGGATCGTGGAGCGCGGCACCTATGACGAGCTCATGCAGCTGCAGGGCGCCTTCCACCGCCTCGTCGAGCGACAGCTCCTCTGATCGAGCGCTTCGCCGCCGACCTGAAATTGAACGAAGCGGTGCGTGCCGACGTCGCCCAGGCTCCGGCAGGCAAATCACACGCCACGTCGTCGGCCGCGCCGCAGCCTTTGGCGGCTAATGCGCGACCAGACCTGACGCGCCAAGCATTGTCGATCAGCCTGTCCAGGTCGTCTGCGACGCCTTCGCGGACCACCTACCTCCCGCCACCTTATCGAGCGCCTCGTCGGAGAGTTCGCTCGTCGGCTCGAGCGGAAGCACAAGGTGAAAGAGGTTGGCGCTGTTCTCCACGACCTCGACGGTCACACCGGCAGGGACCGCAACAAGGTGGATCGGTGTCGGGCACGCGCGCTCAGCCGCTCCGGCGGCGATCGAGATCGGATGGCGTGTCGTTTCAAGTGTCCAGGGATCGAGCCTGACCACACCGTCCTCGAGTGCGGGCGGTGGCACGCCGGCGGCGATGGCCGACGCCGCCGAAGCGATCCAAGACGCCGCGAGGTCGAATGTGTTGGGGAGTCCCTGTGCCATGGAATTTCCATGAAGCGAACCTCGCGGCTTGTGGAGGGTCGATCCGGTACCCGGAGTGAACCGAAAGTGAGCAGTTCCATGGAATTCCGCACGCGGGAGCTGCTGGAAGTCACGAGGAGTAGCAGCTAAATGTCATTCCGACGCGCTATCGATCAATTGCGGTTGCACGCCTTGACCAGCCGCGGAGTCCGGCATCGGGCCGCAACCAGGGGACAGTCACATGAGCATTGCTGAAATTGAGCGCTTCGCCGCCGACGTAAGTTCCAATGCCGCCCTGCGCGCGGATGCCGAAAGGGTTTTTGCGCAGGCTTCACAGAGGACGTCGGTCGATAGCGTGATCGCCTTCGCCGCGGCCAACGGTTACAGCTTCACCGAGACCGAGTTGACGGAGCACGCCCGGGGGAAGATAGCGGCCGCCAAGAAGAAGCTCAGCGATGCCGAGCTCGACGGCGTTTCAGCGGGGGGAGAGGGCTTCCTGGCCGCGTTCATGGCTGGCTTCGTGACCCAAAACTTGGGCAAGTCCTCGTAGAGGCTGCCGCCTCCCCGGATCGCATCTACAAGCCGTCGAACGCCATTGCGCACGGTTCCGTGCCGCGCGCCCCGGTGCTACCCGCCGGGGCGGACGCCCGTTGCCCGACCAGCGTTGCTCACGAGGACCACTTGACGCACGACGCAACGCCGCGCTCCCCTGGATGCTGCGCGCGTGACCGATGCAATTCGCGGGGAGAAAAATGGACCAACCGAGCTATGACTTCATCGTCGTCGGCGCCGGTTCGGCCGGCTCGGTGCTGGCCAACCGGCTGAGCGCCGACCCGCGGCACAAGGTGCTGGTGCTGGAAGCCGGGCGCGAAAGCCATCCATGGTCGTGGATCCCGGTCGGCTTCGCCAAGCTGATCGACAACCCCGCAGCGAACTGGCTCTATGCCTCGGAGCCCGAGGCGTCGACCGGCCAGCGCCGCATCCCGATCCCGCGCGGCAAGCTGCTGGGCGGCTCGTCATCGATCAACGGCATGGTGTTCGTGCGCGGCCAGGCGCAGGACTACGACACCTGGGCGCAGCTCGGCAATCGCGGCTGGAGCTATCGCGAGGTGCTGCCGATCTTCCGCGACATGGAGAGCTTCCAGGGCGATGCAGACGAGGAGTATCGCGGTCGCAACGGACCGCTGAAAGTGACCGAGAGCAACGAGAGCGGCCCGATCTACGATGCGCTGATCAAGGCTGCCGGCCAGGTCGGCATCGACTACACCAAGGACTACAACGGCGCCAAGCAGGACGGCATCGGCATGACCCAGGCGACCATCCGCGGGGGTCGCCGCATGAGCACCGCGGTCTGCTACCTCGATCCCGCGCGCGCCCGGCCGAATCTGACCATCGTCGCCAACGCGCTGACCTCAGGGCTGCTGTTCGACGGCAAGCGCTGTGTCGGCGTGCGCTACAACGTGCAGGGCCAGCAGCGCGAGGCGCGCGCCACCCGCGAGGTGGTCGTGAGCGCCGGCTCGATCAACTCGCCGCAGCTGCTGGAGCTCTCCGGCATCGGCCAGCCGGAGCGGCTGAAGGCGGCCGGAATCGAGGTGCGCCACGAGCTCAAAGGCGTCGGCGAGAACCTGCGCGACCACTACTCGCCGCGGATGAAATGGACGGTGCCGCCGGCGCTCGGCATGACCTACAACGACAAGATGCGCGGCCTCGGCCGCATCAGCCAGGCGCTGCGCTACGCGATCAACCGCAAGGGACTGCTCGGCCTGCCGGCCGCGCCGATCCGCGCCTATGTCCGCACCCGCGCCGGGTTGGAGGCGCCCGACGCGGCGATCTCCTGGATCCCGTTCCTGGTCGGCGAGAACTTCCAACTGGCCAGGACCTCCGGCATCACCGCGATCACGAACATCCTGCGCTCGGAGAGCACCGGCAGCATTCATGTCACCTCGAGCCGGCCCGACACGCCGCCGGCTATCCGCTTCAATTTCCTGAGCGCGTCGCTCGACCGAGAGGTGACGCTGGAAGCAATGCGCATCACCCGGCGCATCATGACGGCACCGGCCATGGCGGGCATCGCCACCGACGAGATCGCGCCGGGCGTGAACGTCAGCGCCGATGACGAGCTGCTCGACTGGGTCAGGAACAACGCCGAGACCACCTACCATCCGGTCGGCACCTGCAAGATGGGCGCCGACCCGATGGCAGTGGTGGACGACCAGCTTCGTGTCCGCGGCCTGGCGGGGCTGCGTGTCGCCGACGCCTCGATCATGCCGACGCTGACATCGGGCAACACCAATGCGCCGTCGATCATGATCGGCGAGAAGGCCGCGCGGATGATGCTGGCATCCACGAGATGAGGGGACGATCGGACGGTGATGGCACGACCGATCGCCTTACCAAGGGCAGCGACGGTCACTTCCGAACAGACGGGCGAACTCCTGTCTCGTGGGGGCCAGCAGCCGGGCGGTCGCGGGATCGGCGGCAGGGCCCGAGAACTCGATCTCCCATGCCGAGAAGCCCGCCATGAAAAAGCGGCCAACCGCACCGCACTCGGTATCACCGCAACCTTCCTCGAGGCCGATCACTTGCGGATACCAAGCCCCGCCACGAACCACCTGGAACGGCTGGCTCCAGCCTCGAGGGTCGCCAAGGTCACGGTTCAGGCTGGCATAGATTCCTTCCTGCACGAGGTCGCCCTCGCCTCGTGCGGTACGGTTGAGAAGCATCACATAGCCCTCGAGCGCGCGATTGTAGTGAACTGCGGGCCCCCAGAAGCTGTCGGGGTCGGCATACCTCCAGCCCCGCGCCACGGGCCAGAGCGGCCGCGGCACCGTACCATCGCTCGCCGACCACCCATCGCGGCCCCAAAGCTCCGTCTTGGCGGACGGGTCCGTCGCCGACAGGCGCAGCACAGCAACGCCCTGAACGCGTTCGTCGGGATGGTAGCTCGTGAAGAAGAGATAAAGTGTCGTCCCTGCGCGATCGGGAACGACGCACAGATCGCCGTAGCCGCCGGCAAAGAAGCCGTTTCGCCATGAAGCATCGGCCAAGGCAGCGGGCAGTCGAAGCACCTCGCCGCAACAACGCCAGCTCAACCCGTCGTCGCGAGACAGCAGGCGGCCGATGTGTGGCACGAAAAGCTTCGTCGAGCCGTGCACCAGCTCCTCGCCATGGTACCAGCCATGCAACTCGGCACCCGGTTCCTGCCAGATCGCCTCGATCCACTTGCCGACCCGCGGATCGGGATCGTCGAGCAACGTCACCGCGACAGCCGGCTCCTCGAAGTGCAGGTCGCGGCGGCCGCGCCGGCGCAATGTATGTCCGATCGGCGTATAGCTCGAGTAGTATGCCGTTGCGCCATCGCGCATAAGTCTTACCGGGCTGTTGCCGTCGGTCCGCCAGCATGCGCTGTCGTGCAGCGTGATCGGCGACGCCGCGCGAAGAGCGACATGCAGATTTGCGTCGCCCGCTTCAGCCAGCACCATGTTCACCGCCAACCCGCGATCGAGCTAGTGGGACATCAGAACTGGCAAGGTCATGGAGGCGAGCATGGTCCGGCTCGCACCTCCCAGCACGAGCTCGCGCAGACGCGAATGACCGTAAATGCCCATGACGACGAGATCGCAGCCGCAGTCCCTGGCGCGTGACAGGATGACATCGCCGACGTCGGCATCGGCCGCCACGTCGCGCTGCACCGTTACGTTGACACCGTGGCGGCTTAGCCAGGTCGCTACGTCGGCGCCGGGCTCGCCACCGTGTCCGGCGGCGGATGTCTCAGGGTCGACGACGAGGACCGTCACGATCTCGGCCGACCGCAGCAACGGCATCGCGTCCGTCGCGGCGCGTGCCGCCTCGCGGCTGGCATTCCAGCACAGCATCACTCTTCGGCCGAATGATGCCGGAACGCCGACGAATGGCACGACCAGGACCGGCCGTCCCGTGCCGAGCGCCACGATCTCCGGCAGATCCGGGGGCAATGGAAGTCCGGAGGAAAATTCCGGGTCGTTCTGACCGACGACGGTCAAGTCTGCATAACGCGCGTGCACCGTCAGGAGCGCATCGGCGTAGCCGTCGGCCGAGCGCCATTCGCTGGCAACCGACTTGCCTTTGACAGCAGCGGCGAAGGCCATGCTGGAGCCATCTTCGCTTGCTGCCAGCGCTGCCGCATGATCGTCGAACAGCCGATCCATGGGGAAGGCGCCGGCGTCGGCAATCACGGGCTCGAAAGGTGGTCGTGCATGGAGGCCGATGAGATGGGCCTGATGGCGCTCCGCCAGGGTTGCCGCCAACTCGAGACGCGCTGGCGCCGCTCTTCCGGCATCGCAATGAACGAGAATTGTCTTGTAGTCCATGGTCGCTCCCCTGACCGACAGTCATCGATACTCGCAGCGGAGCCATCATTGACTCCGGTCAACGGCGCTGCGCCGACGGACCGCGAGCATGCCGCGCATCCGCTCGAGCGTCTCGGTATGCTCCCTGGCAGGGTCATGGACGGCTTCGTCGGCGCGCCACCGCGGAAGCTCATCCTGAACGGCATCGGCCGATTCCGCTGGGTCTTCATGGCGTCAATGGACGTCGATGGCGCCGGCGACGAAGCGATCGACCAAGCTGGACGCGCCGCCCAACTGTCGGGTGACGATGTCACCGACCGCCGACTCCAGGCGATCGACGGGACTGCCGTCGCGGGTCGCGAGCCGTACATGGGCGAGCATCGGAACCTCCACCGGCCCGCCGATCTGGCTCACCAGATGACACTCGGCAGCGGCGACTTCGGCGATGCCGGAAACGGTGGCCTCGGCGATCTCGCGGGCAATGATGTTGTAGATCTTTCCGACATGGCTGACCGGATTCTTGCCGGCCGCGGCCTCGAGGCTCATGGGGCGATACGGTGTGATCAGGCCATTGACGCGGTTGCCGCGCCCGACCTCCCCATCGTCGCCGGCTTCCGCCGAGGTACCGGTCACCGTGAGATAGAGGGAGGAGGCATCGGACGCATCGGCCATGTTGACCCCGACACGGCAATCGTCGAAGCCGTGCTCGGCCGCGAGATCGTTTGCCAGACGGCGAATTGCCGCCATCTCGGCACGATAGTCGTCCACTCCACTGATGTATCGGTCGACCATGGCGCAGGCGATCGTCAGCGAAACCGCCATGCCGTGCCGCACGCCCATCACCTTTATGTCCTCTCCCCAGGCCGGATGGTGCGCCGCCCGCTGGCGGCCATTGAGAACGTTCTCTACCCGAAGCACCAGGAACTCGAGAGCGCTGAGAGGGGCATAGCCGACGCCGATCGAGGTGTCGTTGGCGAGCATCTTCCCCATCGCGCCGCGACCATGGAGCCCGGCAAGCGCCTGCGACCCGGGGCGCACCTTGCTGTGCAGGCGCACATGTCGGTCCACGTCGAGTGCATGCATCGCACCGCGCAGCCAGGTCCGTGAACCCTCGACGGCCATCTCGTCGACGGGAATTGACTGGTTGCCGACCGCGCCGACGGCTCGCCCCGACAGGTAAATGTCGATCGGCGCCGTCACGCGGCCGCCGCCGAACGCCGGCACGGCACTGCCGCCACACAACAGGGCCTTGTCGACGTTGTGGTGCAGGATCGCGCCGTACCGGTCGATGTAGTACCGGCAGAGGTTGCGCGACAGGTTCTCGGCGAGAGCATCGCAGATGGAATCGGGATGGCCGAGACCTTTGCGCTCGACAATCTCGACAGGCTCGACGCCTGACGGGCGACCCGAAACGACGAGCTTCATCGATGGTTCTCGCGTCCGGACCTCGCCGGCGTGCCCAAGCGTCTCTTTGCGCGCCAGGACTCCTCGTCCGGCCAACCTCCGGACCCGATCAGGGGCACGAAACGCACGGGCTCCATGGCTTCCACATGGTCGGCGCCATCGTCTCCTCTCACCAAGCGAATCAGCGCCTGACCGCACGTCGCGTCCTCGACCGGCATGACGAGGCGGCCACCCGGCCTGAGCTGGGCGCGCAGCGCCGGCGGCACACATGGTCCTTCCGCCGTCACCACGATGGCGTCATAGGGGGCGGCGGCCGCCCATCCCAGGCTGCCGTCGCCTTCGATGACCTGCACCCTGTCGCAACCCAGCCGCTCGAGCGTTTCGCGCGCGCGCCGCGCCAGCGCCGGAATTCGCTCTATGCTGTGAACGTCATGGACGATGTGGGCAAGCACTGCCGCGCCATACCCCGAGCCGGTGCCGATCTCCAGGACGTTTTCTTTGCCTTGGAGGCCGAGCGCCGCGGCCATCACGGCCACGATATAGGGCTGCGAGATGGTCTGCCCTTCGCCGATCGGCAAGGGCCGGTCGGCATAGGCCGCCTCGCGCAGATGCTCCGGAACAAAAGCCTCGCGGGGGACATGACGCATGGCATCCAGGACCCTCTCGTCGCGCACGCCCCTGGCCACGAGCTGTTCGGCGACCATTCGATGACGTTGCACGACATAGGGATCGATTGATTTCATGGCTCTCTCGATGACACGCATACTGCTTTACAGATCGGGCCGACTGGTTGATTTCAGTCAAAGGATCGTCCGGGGAAGTGCCGTGGGCGAAGCGTAGGCGAGAGGAGGCCTCGATGAGGTTGCCGACGCGCGCGGAAGAACGCCATGCCCTACCGTGATCCGCCGACGAGTGAAGCGAGCCGGTCGCAGACCGGCTTCGACTTGACCTGGATCAATCGCTCCCGCGCGCGCCCTCGTAGCCTCCGCGAGGACGCGGAGTATAGCCACATGCCGACGAACCGTAGCCTGCTGCCCCTCATCGGGCCCCTCGCCTGCCTGACGACAAGCGCCGCGAAGGCGAAGCGTCTCATCTCAGGCGCTCCAAGACCTCGTCCGACTGGTACGCCGCAACCATCGAGTCCAGCGCCGAACCGGTGATCCCATGAATGCCTGCCTTCTCGCCGATATCGGCGCCACATGGGCCCGCTTCGCCATTCTGAGTGGCTCGGAGCTCGGCCCGATTGAGGCCGTGTCGACCGGCGCCTACGCAAGCGCCGTCGACGCTGTGCGGCATTTTCTCAATACGCGAAAGGACGATGGCATCAGCCCCAGTCGCGCGGTGATCGCGGCGGCCGGACCTGTTGAAGGCGGCCGTTGCGCGCTGACGAATGCCGGCTGGGTCATGACGTGCGAAGAGCTCAAGCAGTCACTTCATCTCAGGAGTGTCCGGCTGGCGAACGATCTCGAAGTTCTTGCCTGGGGCGTTCCCCACTTCGGGCCCGCGGATGTCGTCTGCGTCGGTGGCGGTGCGGAACTGGCCAGTGAACCCGTCGTAGTGTTGGCGCCCGGAACCGGCTTCGGAATGGCCTGCTTCAGCCCCGGCAGAAGCGGAAACAGGGTGCTGGCGAGCGAAGGCGGTCACGCCACGCTCGCCGCAATCGACGCCGCCGATACAGCGGTCATAGACTTCCTTCGCCGGCGCCACGGCCATGTGTCGGCCGAGCGCGTCCTGTCGGGGCGCGGCTTGATGAACCTGCACGAGGCGCTGTCGATGCCTGGCAAAGCGCACGCGCCGGTAGCTACTCCGGAGCAGGTCGTGCGCGAAGCGGTCTATGGAACCTGCGATACTGCAGCGCGCGTGCTCGACATGTTCTGCGGCTTCCTTGGATCTGTGGCGGGCAATGCGGCCCTCACCTTCGGCTCGCGGGGAGGTGTGCTGCTCGCAGGCGGTATCATGCCCAACATCGTCGATTACCTGCACAGGTCGCTCTTTCGCGAGCGCTTCGAGGGCAAGGGGCGTCTACGTCACTACCTCTCCCGCATTTCAACCAAGGTCATCGTGAGGCGCGATCCGACGTTTCTCGGCCTGATGGCTTTGGCCCATGAATGGGAATGATCCGTCTGCCGTCGGACCCGCGCCACTGCGTCGCTTTTGGCGCATGGCTCTGGGTTTCTGGACCGACAGCAGCGCGTGGATTCCGTGGGCCCTCATGGCGTTGCTCACCGTCTGCGTGGTGACACAGATTCTGGTGCAGTACCGCCTGAATCTCTGGAACCGGGACTTTTTCAACGCATTGGAACGACGCGACGGTCGGGAGATCCTGCAGCAGGCTTACCTGCTGCCCGCGCTTGCGATCGGCAGTGTCGGTCTCGCGGTGACCGCTGTGTGGGGGCGCATGACCTTCCAAAGGTCCTGGCGCGCATGGCTCACGAAGCAACTGCTTCGCGTTTGGCTCAGCAACGAGAACTACCGGCGCTTGGACGATGGCCTGGGCGAGCCGCAGCTCGCCGAGTACCGTATCGCCGAGGATGCGCGCATCGCCACCGACGCACCGATCGATCTGCTGGTCGGCTTGTTGTCCTCGCTGCTGACGGCAGCGACGTTCGTCGTGGTGTTGTGGACAATCGGTGGAGCGCTCGAGCTCGATGGGTTCGGCAGGACCCTGACGCTACCCGGCTATCTTGTGTTCGCCAGCATCGCTTATGCCGCACTGACGACGGCTGCGATGATGCTGGTCGGGCGCCGAATGGCAGACGTCATCGAACGCAAGAATCAAGCCGAATCCGAGCTGAAGTTCGCGGTGGCCCATCTTCGCAACGAGCCCCGGTCAGCGGCCCCTCGGCGGGACGCCTCGGTCGACTTCGCCCTGGGCGAGGTCATCCGGCAGTGGCGCCGTCTCTGCGGACAGCATGTGCGAACCACGCTGGTGTCACATGGCAACACGCTCCTCGCCCCGCTTGTCGGCCTGATTCTTTGTGTGCCCCAGTACATCCATGAGACGATGTCGCTGGGTGAGGTTACGCAAGCGGCGGCAGCCTTTGCCGCCGTTCAGGGCGCCTTCAACTGGCTTGTCGACAACTATCCCCGGCTGGCCGAATGGGCCTCCTCGGCAAGCCGGGTCGGCGTCCTCCTGTTCGGCCTGGATGTGCTGGGAACGACCAAGGTTCGTCCCGGCGCTTGATATTGGCGACGAGCGCCGCGATTGCGCGGCGGGCTACGGTTGCTTTTCCCGCATCGCAGTGAAGAACCGTCTTGCAGGGCATGATCGCTCGTTCGCCGCAATCGATGATCGCCCCTCAGCTCGTCCGTGGTGCGCGCTTCGCCAAGCGTCGAGGCTGCTTCTTGGGTCGGTGAGCGAGATGCTCGGCTATGAGACCTCGTGCATGTTGAAAGGCATCCACGATGACCTTGCGCGGATCGGTGAACGCCTGATCGGCAACGTCGGAAGGCTCGACGCGAACCTCGATGTGACCGGCCATCGTCAGGTAAAGCGCGGCCGTGTACGACCCAACATCTTCTGATTCAGGCACCCTGACGATCAGGTGACCGTAGACTGGCGTACCGTACATCCGCTCGAGGGCTTCGGCCTGCTCCATCGCGATGTCGTGCAGGCCGTCTCTTGGCGAACCGCCCTGAAAGCTCACCCGGAAGGGCGGGAACAGAGCGTCCCTGGAGCCGGAGGGAGCGACCATTCGATGGCGCGGCACGGCATGGCGACTTACCGATTTCATGGACATTGCCTCCAACGCTTTGGAATATTGCGCCGCGGCCAGGTTTGCCGGTTGATTTCCGTCAAGGGGACATCCCGCCAAATTGCCCGATGCGCTTCATCGAATCAGGAAGAACTCGACCAGGCAGGATGCCGTCGGCCGCTTTCAAGGGGCCGCCATGCTGGTCCCGCGACCGACATCCGTAGATTCCCGTAGGTCAATCCCCAAATGGCGAGGCGGTAAAGGCCAGCGTATCGAAGTGGCATTGACAAAGGAGATGCCGATGCGCCCAGCCTTCGCCCCTGCTGCCGCCATGAAGCTCCCCGTGGCCGCAGTGATCCCGCGCGGCGCATCAGCCGGAGAGTGTCACGAGCCGCAAGGTATTGTCTTGCGTCTCAACAAGGGCGAGGAATTGTTCGCAGAGGGCGAATCTGCGGAATATTTCTACAAGATCATGTCCGGCACGGTGCGCACCTATAAGCTGTTGAGCGACGGTCGTCGGCAAATCGATGCCTTCCATCTGAAGAACGACATTTTCGGCATAGAGGCCTGCGCCGAGCATCGCTTTTCCGCAGAGGCGGTCGGCGACGCTACCGTGATGGCCTTTCGTCGCAACAGCCTCGACAGGCTTGTGCGGGAGCATGCTGCGTTCGGCGAGCAGGTGCTGTCCTCGATGCTGCGCAATCTCCAGCGTGCCCAGGACCATATGCTCCTGCTTGGCCGTAAGAACGCGAAGGAGAAGATCGCGAGCTTCCTGCTCGATCTCGCCGAGCGTCTGCATGACAGCGACCGGGTCGAGTTGCCGATGCAGCGCACGGACATTGCCGACCACCTCGGCCTCACCATTGAAACTGTCTCGCGCACCCTGAGCGAATTTGCCCGCAGCGGCCTGATTGGTCTCGCCGCTGGCAGCCGTTCCATCTCCCTTGTCAACAAGGTCGGCCTCAAGTTTCTCGATGCCTGACTGCCCGCGAGAGGGCGCCATGTTCACCGTTCCCCGTTACCTTCTCGGATTGCTGGCTCTCCTTCCGGCCTGTGCCGTGGCGCAGGATGCCGATGCAGGACGCGAGATCGCCCGCCGATGGTGCGCCGCATGCCACGTCGTCGAGCGGACGGTGACCGAAGCGCCCGCCAATGGCCTGCCGACATTTCCTGCCATTGCGGCGCGCGTCGATCTCACCACCGATCGATTGCGGGCGGCCATCAATCCGCAGCATAGCCGCATGCCCGACCTCGCGTTGAGCAAGCGGCAGCAGGACGATCTTATCGCCTACATCTTCAGCCTGCGTGCGAGGTAACCCGCGATGCGTATGCTTGGTCTGCTTCTCCTCGCATCCCTGGCATCCGTCCCTGCGCATGCGCCAAGGGCCGAAGGAAGCTCCTTTTCTCTGCTGTCTCGATGTGCCGGCAAGGCCGGCGGCGAGACGCGGTCGGGTGATCCCGCATTCGTGACGATCGCCCTCGACGGCCAGCCCTGGATGACGACCGAACCAACCCCGGAAGTCGTCGGCCCGCTGGCCATCTCCACCACGGTCACAGGGACCGGCTGGAGTCAAAGGCGGGGCGGCACGTCGGTCTACTTTCGCTTTACATGTGCCCTCGACGAACGAGGACAGGCAGTCTTGTTCCACGCCAGCGCCCTGTTGCACGATCTCGGCGACAGGCTTCCACCAGCCATTGTGGTCGACGGATCCGCCAGCTTCGGGGAGAAGGCGTCCCTGCCGAGAGGGGTGGAACTGCAGGTCCAGCTTATCGACCCTTCGCAGCCGCCAGGCTCGCGCATCATCGCCGAGCAGGTCGTTCGAAGCGGTTGGCTTGTTCCAATTCCATTCTCCTTACGCCTGCCGAAAAATGCTGCGCTGACGGACCGGCGCTTCATGATCACAGCGCGCATTGTACTGGCACATCAGACGTTGTTCGAGCTCAGCGAGCAATTGAGTGCTTCCGACTTGTCCAAGTTCCTCGCATTGACACTCCCGAAAGTCTCCAACCGTTGAGTGTCACGCAACCAAGCCAGCCGAGATCAGGAGGATGGAGATGACTGACTCTTCGACCTTGATGGTCCGCCTGACGGCGGGCGCTCCAGACGAGGCGTTGTTGGCATTCACCGCCGACCTCGCCACCCGCATGAAGATCGGCCGCGTGATCGGCATCAGCGCTTCGCAGCCGGTGGTGTTCTACGGCAGTCCTGACGCCTATGTGCCGCCGCAGCTCGTCGATTGGGATCGGGCGCAGATCGACAAGGAGCTCAAGCAGGTCGAAAGCGCCTTCCGAAGTGCGCTCGACGGCAAGGTGCCTGCCGTCGAGTGGCGATCATCGATCCTGGACTACGGCTCGATAGTCGATTTCGTGGCGCGGGAGATGCGCTCAGCCGATCTCCTGGTATCCCCCGCGGCCGCCGCAGCCGGTACCGTGTTCGACAGGACACGAGACGTCGACATCGCCGACCTGGCGTTGCGAATCGGCAAGCCAATCCTGGTCGTCGGGTCCGGCGTCCGGCATCTCGACCTCCGCAGTGCCGTCATCGCCTGGAAAGACAGCAAGGAGGCGCGACGCGCGGTGCAGGATTCGCTGCCACTTCTGGCGCTCGCCGACCGCATCACGGTGGTCGAGGTGACGTCGGACGACAGCGTGGCCGCGGCCGAGGCCCGAACCGCCGACGTTGCGCGCTGGCTGACGAGGCATGGATTGTCGGCGAGTAGCAGAGTGGACCGGTCGGAAGGCAACGATGCCGCACAGCTCGCGGCCATCGTGCGCCGGCTCGGTGCCGGATTGCTGGTCGGGGGCGCCTATGGTCACGCAAGGCTGCGCGAGTGGGTCTTGGGGGGCGTGACACGGGAACTCTTGCTGCGACCCGTGGGGGCATCGCTCGTATCCCATTGATCCGTGCCGGTGACCGCTCGCGGTGGTCACGACCAAGTCGGCCCACGAACCCTCTCTCCTCGCGTGAGGTTCACGTCCGGATTGGGCAGGCTTCTTGATCTAGATCAGCTTCGATCAGCTCTCCTTCGAGTAGCGTCTGGCTTGATACACAGAAGGAGCTTCCTTCATGGCATACAAGCACGTGATGTTCCGGTCGGCCGCCCGCGAGAAGATTCTGCGCGGAGCCACCCAGCTCGCGGACGCCATCAGGGTCACTCTCGGCCCCAAATCCAAGTCGGTGCTGATCCAGAGGAAATGGGGCGCGCCCATCGTCTGCAACGACGGCGTCACCATCGCCAAGGAGTTCGAGGTCAAGGACCCGGAGGAAAATCTCGGCGCGCAAATGCTGCGCCAGGCGGCGGAACGCACCGGTGATGTGGTGGGTGACGGCACCTCCGGCTCCACCATCCTCGCTCACGCGATCTTCGCCGATGGCGTGCGTAACGTCACAGCGGGCGCGAGTGCCATCGATCTGAAGCGTGGCCTGGACCGGGGGACCAAGGCGGCGATCGACGCCCTCAAGGCAATGTCGAAGCCGGTCAGCACACGCAAGGAGAAGGCACAGGTCGCCACGATTTCGGCTCACAACGACGAGGCCATTGGCGAGATGGTCGCGGATGCCATGGAGAAGGTCGGCAGCGACGGCGTCATCACCGTGGAGGAGTCGAAGACGACGGAGACGGTGCTCGACGTGGTCGAGGGCATGCAGTTCGATCGTGGCTTCATCTCGCCGTACTTCATCACGAATCCAGACAAGATGGAGGCGGTGCTGGAGGATGTCCGCATCCTGCTGTGCGACCGCAAGATCTCTGCACTCAAGGACATGATCCCGCTGCTCGAGCAGATCGCCAAGGCATCGCGGCCGGTGCTGGTGATCGCCGAAGATGTCGAGGGCGAGGCCTTGGCGACGTTGATCGTGAACCAGCTCCGAGGGTCGCTGAAGAGTTGCGCCGTCAAGTCACCGGGCTTTGGCGACAGGCGCAAGGCGATGCTTCAGGACATGGCCGTGCTGACGGGCGGCATGATCATCTCCGAAGAGCTGGGACTGAAGCTCGAGAACGTGACGATCCAGGATCTCGGCACCGCTCGGCGGATTGTCGTCGACAAGGATACGACGACCATCATCGGCGGCGCTGGCGACAAGGTCGCCATCGAAGCGCGGATTGCCGCCATCCGTCGTGAAATCGAAGCTTCGACCAGCGACTATGACAAGGAGAAGCTGCGTGAGCGCCTGGCCAAGCTCGCCGGCGGCGTTGCCGTCATCCGGGTCGGCGCCCCTGCGGAATCTGAAATGAAGGCCAAGAAGGAGGCGCTGGACGATGCCATCAGCGCAACCAAGGCCGCCGTCGCGGAGGGCATCGTGCCCGGCGGCGGCCTTGCGCTGCTCCGTTGTATCGAGGCCGTCGCAGCGGAGGAAGCGAAGGCGGAGGGCGACGAGCGCACGGGAGTTCAAGTGCTCAAGCGCGCGTTGGAGGCGCCGGCTCGGCAGATCGCGGAAAACTCGTCGACCGACGGCGGCGTGGCGGTGGCCCGGATGCTCGACGGCAAAGGCAACTACGGCTTCGACGCGGCGCGCAAGCAGTACGTCGATCTCGTCGCAGAAGGGATCATTGATCCGACGAAGGTCATCCGGGTTGCCCTGGAGAACGCCGTTTCGGTGGCCAGCGTGTTGCTGTTGAGCGAGGCCACCATGACCGAGATCGAGGAGCCGTCCAAGGCCCCGGCGCGTGAACCTGAGCTCGCCTGATCGTACGCATCAGGATCACTCTCGCTGCGTGCCGGGCAGGGCGACGCTCTTTCTCAGGGAGCGGATTCGGGACAGCGGAGGATGATGGAGCAACCCTGATGCGGTCGTCGTCCGACATCTTCCCCGGCTGGATTACCGGCCAGGAATGCCAGTCATCGGCGGCTGCGCAGCCTTGCAATCCTGGCCGCGATGAGCACGCAGCATGACTCTCGACGTCAACGACTATTCCTTGATTGCCATCTTCCCGGTCAGCCTGATCCTCATCCTGGGAGCGGCAGAGGTGGGTCACTGGCTGGGCGAGCGGGCCGCTCTGCGGGGTGCGCCAGGGGTCTCGACGCTGGAGGCGGCGATCCTTGGATTGCTGGCGCTGATGATCGGCTTCACCTTCTCCATGGCCCTGTCGCGCTTCGAAGCGAGGCGCGACAGCGTCGTGGTCGAAGCGGCGGCGATCGGCACCACGGCGTTGCGCGCTCGCCTGCTCCCGGCGCCGCACGACCGCGAGGTCGTGAAGCTCTTGCGCGATTACGTCGGATTGCGGCTCGATCTCGCGCGTCGTCCCGTTTCACTCCAACAATTCAACGATGAGATATCCCGGTCGAACGCGATCCAAGAGGCACTTTGGCGGCAGGCGAAGACTGTCGCCGCGAAGGACAATGGAATGGTGCCGACCGGCCTCTTTCTACAATCGCTCAACGAGATGATCGACGACCAGGAGAAACGCCTGGCAGCGCTTCACAACCGCCTGCCCCCGATCATCGTGATCGCGCTCTACAGCGTTTCCATCGTCGGCATCGGCTTCGCCGGGTACGGCAGCGGAGTCGAGACGAAACGTTCGCGCGTGCCGGTGCGCCTCATGGGCATCCTTGTTGCCGCGATGGTCCTCCTGATCCAGGACATAGATCGGCCCGGAGCAGGCTTTATCAAGGTGAGTCAGCAGTCCATGGCCAACACGGCGGCCATGCTTGCGGGCTTTGCCGACTGACCGCGAGCAATGGACCAGGCCACGCCACTGACGGCATCCCTAAAACGCTGCCTGAAACGAACGAGCTGGGGTAAATGGCGCGCCCGAAGAGATTCGAACTCCTAACCTTCTGATCCGTAGTCAGATGCTCTATCCAGTTGAGCTACGGGCGCGCAATCGCTCCGCCCCGTCGGGGCCGGCGAAGAGGCGCGCAACCTAATGAAATCGGTGGCCGGTGGCAAGCTGCCCGTAGGGTCGCCCTAAAAGGCGCCCGGCACCCGTCTAAGTCGTTCAGCCAGCAGGAAAAAGCGGCCGGTCACGCCCCTGCCCGCTGGCGGTGCCATCAGCGCCGGGACGATCCTCACGGTCGAATTGGCGTCTTGCCCGGCTCCGATCTTCGACGGCGAATGGTCGCTCGGCTCGATGCTGTGGCGGAAACTTGGCCGCCGCCGCTGCACGGGCGCGTGATCAGAATCAACTGTGCGACCCGGTGCTTCGGCGTCTCACTGGCCGGCGCGATCACCGGCCTCGTCGCCGCGACCTGGGGCAGGCGGTCTGCCGTCATGGTGCCGGGCGTCATCGCGCTGCTGGCGATCCATGTCCGCGCCACCTTCCCCGAAGCGCTGGATCTTCACCAAGGACCATACGCTGCTCTGGAGCTTCGGTTTCCTGGGTTTCTGGGGACCGAGCACCGTGCTGACCGCCGAGATCTTCAGGACCCGCATCCGCGGCGTCGCCAACGGCGTCGTGTGGGCGATCGCCTATTTCGTCGGCTTCGTGCTGGGGCTGTTCGCGACGGTCGCCCTGCAGCAGGCGACAGGCTCGTTCAAGCTCGCCTTCCTGTGCATACCGGTGTTCATGCTGATGATGGCGCTCGGCGTCTGGCTCTGCGTGCCCGAGCATGCCGGCAAGGAGTTGAACGAGATCAGTGTGTAGACGTCGCGGGGGCGGGTCGCGCGGGCTAAGATGAGGAGATGGCTATCCGCCTCCTGTTTCTCGCCGGACTGCTGCTCGGCCTGTCGATCTTCGCGGCGCACGCCCAGCCGGCCGTGTCGGAGGCCGACCGGTCGGCGATCCGCGAGGCCATCCAGTCGCAGGTCGAGGCATTCCGGCGCGACGACGGGGAGGCGGCGTTCGGCTACGCCTCGCCCGCCATTCGCAACATGTTCGGCACGTCCGAGATCTTCATGGACATGGTGCGCCGCGGTTACCAGCCGGTGTACCGGCCGAGGGCCTTCGATTTCCGTGAGATCGTCGACCTGCACGGGCAGGTCACGCAGAAGGTCCATGTCGTCGGACCGGACGGGCGGCCGGTGACGGCCTTCTATCCCATGACGCGGCTGCCGGACGGCACGTGGCGGATCGACGGCTGCTATCTGCAGGCGCCGGAAGAACACCAGGCCTGATCGAGCGGTCCAGTCGCGATGAACGGTGTCTCGCCCAGGGTGCTGGGCCTCCTGGCCGGGCTCACGTTCGTGTGGGGCACCAACTGGCCGCTCTTCCGCATCGCGCTGGACGAGCTTCCGGTGCTCACCTTCCGCACCCTCGTGCTGGCCGCGGGCAGCCTGACCCTGGCCGTCATCCTGCTGGTGCGCGGCGAGAGCTTCGCCGTCCCGCCGGGGCGATGGCCGGCGCTGGTGCTCGGCTCGGCGACCAACATCCTGATCTGGAACATCGCGACCTCGCTCGCCGTCCTCTACATCCCGTCGGGCCATGCGTCGGTGCTGGCCTACACCATGCCGCTATGGGTGGCGCTGATCGGCTTCGTGGCCTTCGGCCAGCGCCTGACCGGCCGCCTGCTGGCCGCCATCCTGATCGGCGCCGCCGCCGTCGCCGCGCTGATGGCACCCAACTTCGTGAGCTACGCCAAGGCGCCGCTCGGGCTGTTCTGGGGCCTGTTCGCGGGCTTCTGCTGGGCCATCGGCACGTTCGTGGTCAAGCGCACGAGCTGGTCGGGCATGGGCCTGTCGCTCACCTTCTGGCAGGTCCTGATCAGCCTGCCGCCGGTGCTGATCGGCGCCATGATCTTCGACGGCCTGCCGACACACTGGCCGTCGGCCAAGGCGCTGATCGCCACCATCTATACCGGCGTCGTGCCGATGGCGCTCGGCACGGCCGCGTGGTTCGCCCTCGTGAAGCTGTTGCCCGCCCAGGTCGCCGCCCTGTCCTCGATCGCCATCCCGATCGTCGCCATCGTGAGCGGCGTGCTGCTGCTCGACGAGCCGTTGTCGCTGCTGCAGGCCGCCGCCATCGGCTCGACAGTGCTCTCGCTCTGGCTGGCGCTGATCCCCGGGCGGGCGCGATAGAGCTCAGACCACGGGCAGCGACAGCGGCACGATCTCCTCGGCGGCGCGATGGGCGTAGTCGAGCTTGGGCGAGTCGCGCAGCATGCGCGCCTGCGCCTCGGCCAGCCGCTCCATCGCCGCCGCCGGATCGAGATGCAGCGGCGCGCCGTCCTGCAGCACCACCTCGCCATTGACCAGCACGGTGCGCACGGCGCGGTCGGCGGCGTGGAAGACGAAGGAGCGCAACGGATCGCGCGCCGGCTGCATCAGCGGATGCGAGAGATCGACCAGCACGATGTCGGCCAGCATGCCCGGCGCCAGCCGGCCGATATCGTCGCGCCCCAGCGCCTTGGCGCCGCCGATGGTTGCCGCCTCGAAGGCGGTCGCGGAGTCGAGGCTCACGACGGTCTCGCTCATCAGCCGCGCGGCATGGATGGCAAGCCGCATCTCCTCGACCAGATTGTGCGGCGCGCAGTCGGTGCCGAGCCCGACATTGACGCCCCGCGTGCGGTAACGCCCGACATGGTCCATCGCCAGGCCGTAGCGCGCGAAGGGCTGCGGGCAATGCGCGACCGAGGCGCCGGACTCGGCGATCAGGTCGAGGTCGCGGGCGGTGTGCCAGCGGATCTGCGGATGCTCGTCGAGCAGGATGCAGTGCGCCAGGATGGTGTCCGATTTCAGCAGGCCCTGCGCCGCCGCCCACTGGACCGGCGTCGTGCCGTGGCGCCGGATCATCTCGCGCACCTCCACCACCGCCTGGCCGATATGGGTCGAGAAGAGCCGCCCGGACTCGTCGGCATGGCGCCGCGCCGAGGCGAACAGCTCCGGGGTCACGGTGTCGATCTGGGCGGGGAACACCAACGCGCCCAGTCGGCCTGAATTGTGCGACTCGGCCTCGGCCATCACCGCCTTAGCCTTTTCGAAGGCGGCGAGCCCTGCCGCCTCGTCCCATCGCCAGGTCACGGTCTGCGGCGCGCTCATGCCCCAGCGCGCCGAGGCGAAGGTCGGGCCGGCATAGAAGCGCATGCCGCTCTGGACCATGGTGTCGAGCCAGCCGTCGAACGGCACGGTGACGTCGCAGGCCGTCGTCGTGCCGGCGCGCAACATCTCGGCATAGGACATCACCGCGGCGGCGGATTGGCCGTCCTTGTCCAGACGGAAGGCCTGCAGGCGCTCGATCAGGCCGGTCATCTGCTGCTCGGGAACGCCGTGATCCTCGCGCACGCCGCGGTAGCCCGGCTCCGTCGTCGGATGGCTGTGGATGTTGATCAGGCCCGGCAGGGCGAGCATGCCCCGCCCGTCGAGCACCGGCTCGTTGGCATCCTGTGGTCGGGCCCCGGCCGGCGTGATCTCGGCGATCCGGCCGTCCTTCAGGAACAGGTCGACGTCACGGCGATAGACGTGGCGCCGCTCGGCGCCGTCGCCGACCACCGCCCAGGCGACGTTGCGGATCGAGCTCGGCCGAGTGGTGGTCATTCCCTTGTCTCCCCATCGAGGCATGCCTGTTGCATAGCTTGCGCAAGGGGACGATAGAATCGGGGAAAACGGAGAACAAGGAGGAGGCTATGACGATCCTGAAATGGGCGGCCCGTGCCGCCGCAACGGCTTGTCTCGCGCTTTCGCCGGTCCTGGCGCAGGCGCAGACGCTCAAGGTGGTCATGCATTCGGACGTGAAGATCCTCGATCCGATCTGGACCACCGCCTACATCGTGCGCAACCACGGCTACATGATCTACGACACGCTGCTGGCGGTCGACGACAAGCTCGCGGTGAAGCCACAGATGCTCGAGGGCTGGAAGGTGAGCGACGACAATCTCGTCTACACCTTCACCCTGCGCGATGGGCTGAAGTTCCACGACGGCCAGCCGGTGACGGCGGAGGATTGCATCGCCTCGATCAAGCGCTGGGCGGCGCGCGATGCGATGGGACAGAAGCTGCTCGACTTCACCAGGGAGCTCACGGCCGTCGACGCCAGGACCTTCACCTTGGCCTTGAAGGAGCCGTACGGGCTGGTGCTCGAATCGCTCGGCAAGCCGAGCTCGCTGGTGCCTTTCATCATGCCCAAGCGGGTCGCCGAGACTCCGGCCAACACGCAGATCTCGGAGTTCATCGGCTCGGGGCCGTTCGTGTTCCGCCGCGACCTGTGGCGCGCGGGCGAGACGGTGGTCTACGAGAAGTTCAAGGACTACAAGCCACGCGCCGAACCACCCTCGGGCCTCGCCGGCGGCAAGGTCGTCCATCTCGATCGCGTCGAATGGCTGGCGATGCCCGATCCGCAGACCGCGATCAACGCCCTGATCAACGGCGAGATCGACATGATCGAGCAGCCGGTGATCGAGCTGCTGGCGCTGCTCGAGAAGGACAAGAATATCGAGGTCATCGACTTCAATCCGCTCGGCCTGCAGTACAGCTTCCGCTTCAATGTGCTGCACAAGCCGTTCGACAACGCCAAGATCCGCCAGGCCGCGCTCTATGCGCTGAACCAGAAGGACTTCCTGCTCGCAGGCATCGGCAATCCGAAATACTTCAAGGAGTGCAAGGCGGTTTTCATCTGCGACACGCCCAACGCCACCGACAAGGGTTTCGAGGACAAGCTCGAATCGAACTTCGCCAAGTCGAAGGAGCTCTTGAAGGAGGCGGGCTACGACAACACGCCCGTGGTGCTGCTGTTCGCGACCGACACCAACACCGGCCGCCTGACGCCGATCGTGAAGTCGCTGCTCGAGCGCGGCGGCTTCGCCGTCGACATGCAGCCGATGGATTGGCAGACCGTGGTGGCGAGGCGCACGCGCAAGGAGCCGCCGGCGGCCGGCGGCTGGAACGGCTTCATGACGGCGTGGGTCTCGGCCGACCTGCTCGATCCGATCATGTCCTCGTTCGTGAGCGGCGCCTGCGACAAGGCGGCGATCGGCTGGCCGTGCGACGCCGACCTCGAGAAGCTGCGCGATTCCTACGCCCGCACGACCGACCCGTCGACGCGGCGGACGCTCGCCGAGCAGATCCAGGTCAGGCTCTCGGAGTATCCGACCTACGCCCATCTCGGCCAGTACAACATCCCGACCGCCCGTCGCACGACGGTCTCCGGCAATCTCGAAGCGCCGGCGCCGGTGTTCTGGAACGTGAAGAAGAAGCAGTAGGGCCGAGCGCATGCCCGTCATGCGGGGCGGGATCATGACTCAGGGGACCGCTTCGCCGCCAGTGCGACCTTCGAGCTTCGCCAGAAGCCGCATAGACGGCGACACCTCCGCAGTGAAGCTTGGAAGGAGCACGCGAAACGCCCGACCACGCGACGCGCGGCTGCAGTCGCTTCTCCAGGGCCGGCCATTGTACAGTGGCGGCACCTAGGAGAAGGGACCGGCGAACGTGCGAGAGGAACTGGTTTTCGTGGGCGTCTGCGACATCGCAGGCCATGTGCGCGGCAAGGGCTTTCCACTGTCCCAATTGCCGTCGCGCCTGAAGAAGGGCGTGGGCTGGACCCATTCGAACCTGATGCAGTCGGCCTTCGGCGCCATCTTCGAATCGCCTTTCGGGACTGGCGGCGACCTGATCATCGTGCCCGACCCCACGGCCGAGGTCCGGGTCGCCTTCGACGCCGATGCCGCCGTCGAGCATTTCTTCCTGGGCGACCTGCGCAACACCGACGGCTCGCCCTGGGAATGCTGCCCGCGCGACTTTGCGCGCCGCGGCCTGGCGGCGCTGCAGGATGCCGCCGCGGTCTCCCTGCTCTCGGCGTTCGAGCAGGAGTTCGTCTATACCGGCTCGGCCGACCTGCCGGCGCACGCCTACAGCCTCGCGGCCTGGCGCGGTCAGGGCACGTTCGGTGAAACCCTGGTCGCCGCGCTGCGCGCCGCCGGCCTGTCGCCCGACAGCTTCCTGCCCGAGTACGGCGACCGGCAATTCGAGATGACGGTGGCGCCGGCCCAAGGCATCGCCGCCGCCGACCACGCGGTGATCGCCCGCGAGATGGCCCGCAGCGCCGCGTTCCGGCACGGCCACCGCGCCATCTTCGCGCCCGTTCTCACGCCCGACGGGCTGGGCAACGGCGTGCACGTCCATATGAGCCTGCGCGATGCGACCGGCGCGCCGGCCTCGCACGCACCGAGCGAGCCGATGGGATTGAGCCCGGTGATGCGCCACTTCTGCGCCGGCATCCTCGAGCACCTGCCGGCGATCGTCGCGCTCACCGCGCCCTCGCCGGTGTCCTACCTGCGGCTCCGGCCCAACCGTTGGGCGCCGACCGCGATCGATATCGTGCAGCAGGACCGCGGCGCGTCGTTGCGTGTGTGCCCGGTGTTCGTGCCGGGCGACGCCTCGGACGTCGCGCGCCAGTTCAACGTCGAGTTCCGGACTGCCGACGCGGCCGCAAGCCCCTACATGGTCATGGGCGCGCTGGCCTTCGCCGGTGCCGACGGAATCACGCGCAAGCTCGACCTGCCGCCGGCCGACAAGCACCGTCTCCTGCCCGCCTCGCTGCCGGATGCCCTCGATCTGCTCGCCGCAAGCAGCGCTGCACGCAGCTGGATCGGGCCGGTGTTCCTCGACACCTACCTCCAGCACAAGCGCGCGGAGCTGGCCCACGTGAAGGACCTCTCGACGGCCGAGCTCTGCGCCCGCTACGCCGCCGTCTACTGAGAAGGGCCAAGACGGACGACGTCCTTGCCAAGCGCGCAGGCTGGGCGGACTGTTGGTCGCACCAACATGAATAGTCCGGGAGAAAACGATGAAAAGGCTGATCCTGCTGCTCGCCCTGGCTGTCGCAGCGATGCTGCCCGAGGCAGCGAATGCCCAGCAATGGGTTGCGAGCTGGACGGCTTCCGCGCACGGCCCCTACCCGATCGGCAACCCGACCGCGCAGCCCGAGCTGAAATTCGCCTTTCCCATGGCCGAGCAGGGTGCGCGCAACCAGTCGTTCCGCATGATCGTGAAGCCCGACGTGTGGGGGCCGCAGGCGCGCATCAGGCTGTCGAACGTCTTCGGCACCAAGCCCGTCACTTTCAACGACGCCTTCGTCGGCCTGCAGGAGAGCGGCAGCGCGATCGTGTCGGGCACCAATCAGGCAATCATGTTCGGCGGCAAGAAGAGCGTCACCGTCGCACCGGGCGAGAGCGTGGTCAGCGACCCGGTCAACCTGCCCTTCGTCAAGACGCCGCCTGACATGCTGCTCAAGGGACGCAAGCTCGCCGTCAGCTTCCATGTCGTCGGCGACAGCGGGCCGATGACCTGGCACGCCAAGGCCTTGCAGACCTCGTACCTCTCGGCGCCCGGGTCGGGACCGCACAGCGGCGAGGAGAGCGAGAACGCCTTCCCCTATTCGACCGCCTCCTGGTTCTTCCTCGACGAGCTCGACATGAACCTGCCGGCCAAGGCGGAAGTCATCGTCGCGTTCGGCGATTCGATCACCGACGGCACCGGCACCACGATCAACGGCGACGATCGCTGGCCCGACGTCCTGTCGCGCCGCCTGCACGCCGCCTACGGCGACGATTTTGTCGTGGTCAACCAGGGCATCGGCGGCAACCAGGTGATCGGACCGGCCGAGTACACGCCGGTCAAGCCGATGCCCGGCGGCCCGAGCGCGCTGTCGCGGCTCGATCGCGACATCACCAGCCTGCCCGGCGTGTCGGCGGTGATCTGGCTCGAAGGCATCAACGATTTCGGCGCTGCAAATGCCACTGCCGAATCGGTGATGGAAGGCTACACCAAGGGCATCGCCCAGCTGCGCCAGAAGCTGCCCGGCGTCCGCATCTTCGCCGCGACGCTGACGCCGGCGCTCAACAGCACCATCGCCAGCCACGGCCGCGCCGAAGTCGACGCCAAGCGCAAGGCGCTGAACGAGTTCCTGCGCACCAGCAAGCTGTTCGACGGCGTGTTCGACTTCGACAAGGCGACCTTGGATCCGGCGACCGGCGAGGTGAAAGTGGAATTCCAGCCCAACTCGTCGATCGGCGGCCCGGGCGACAAGCTCCATCCCAACCGCGCCGGCTACGCCGCCATGGGCAACGCCATCGACCTTCGGTCGCTGACGGGGCGGTCGAAGTAGAGACTCGTTTTCCTCCCCCGTAATCGGGGGAGGTGCCCCCGACAGGGGGCGGAGGGGGAAAGCCGCAGACGAGATCCATGAGATTCCGACGTCGGAACTTCATGAATCTCGAATGTTGCCTTCCCCCTCCGGCCCTCCGGGCCACCTCCCCCGTATGACGGGGGAGGAAAGCATCATTCCGCCGCCTTCGCCCTCGCGGCGAAGAACCGGTTGTCCGGCCGCGGCAGCCCCAGATTCTCGCGCAACGTCCTGCCCTCATACTCGGTACGGAACAGGCCGCGGCGCTGCAGCTCGGGGACGACCTTGTCGACGAAATCGTCGAGACCGCCCGGCAGGTAAGGGAACATGACGTTGAAGCCGTCGCTGGCCTCCGTCATCAACCATTCCTCCATCTGGTCGGCGATCATCTTGGGCGTGCCCATCATGGCTAGACCGCCATAGCCGCCCAGCCGGCCGGCGATCTGGCGCACCGTGAGGTTCTCGCGCTTGGCCAGCGCAATCACCCGCTCGCGGCCGCTCTTGCTCTGGTTGGTCTCGGGAATCTCGGGCAGCGGACCGTCAGGATCGAACTTGCGCGCATCCTGGCCGACCGCGATCGAGAGCGCGGCGATACCGCTGTCGTAGCTCACCAGGCTGTCGAGCAGGGCGCGCTTCTCCTTCGCCTCGTCGAGCGACTCGCCGATGATGGTGAAGGCACCGGGAAGGATCTTGATGTGATCGGGATTGCGGCCGATCTTCGCCGCGCGGCCCTTCACGTCGGCATAGAAGGCGCGCCCTGCCTCGATCGGGCCGCCGGCGGCGAACACCATCTCGGCGGTTTCGGCGGCGAGCTGGCGGCCGGCGTCGGAGGCGCCGGCCTGGACCATCACCGGCCAACCCTGGATCGGCCGCGCGATGTTGAGTGGCCCGCGCACCTTCAGGTACTTGCCCTTGTGGTTCAACACGTGCAGCCGGTCGGGGTCGAAATAGATCCCCGACTCGACATCGCGGATGAACGCGTCGTCGGCCCACGAGTCCCACAGGCCGGTGACGACGTCGAAGAACTCGCGCGCCCGGGCATAGCGCTCGGCATGCTCCATCTGGTCGTCCATGCCGAAATTGAGCGCCGCGTCGGGGTTCGACGTGGTGACCAGGTTCCAGGCGGCGCGCCCGCCCGAGATGTGATCGAGCGAGGCGAAACGACGGGCGATGGTGTAGGCCGGCTCGAAGGTCGTCGAGGCGGTGGCGATCAGGCCGAGCCGCTCGGTCTTCATCGCCAGCGCCGGCAGCAAGGTCAGCGGATCGAACGACGTCACCGTGGCGCTGCGCTTCAGCGCCTCCATCGGCATGTTCAGCACGGCCAGGTGATCGGCCATGAAGAAGGCATCGAACTTGCCGCGCTCCAGGGTCTGGGCGTAGCGGATCAGCGCTTCCAGGTTGAAGTTGGCATCCGGGGTGCCGCCGGGATAGCGCCAGGCGGCGGTATGGATGCTGACCGGGCGCATGAAGGCGCCGAGACGGAGTTGCTTGCGGCTCATGGCTGATATCTTGCGCCTGCCGGGCCGTTCGGCAAGGCGCCCCGGACGATAAGAACTAATTCGATGATGAGGATGCCCGCCGCGCCAGGGCGAGGTCTGGCCGATCGGTGGTGAAGACGTCGACGCCGAGATCGAACATCTTGCCGATGGCCGCGGCGTCGTTGCACGC
>JAXMCP010000035.1:0-71025 GCA_046349295.1 Reyranellaceae bacterium | reverse complement strand
GGACGGTGCTGAGACCGTCCATCATCGAAGCGGAACGGCAGAAAGCCGAAGCCGAAGCGCGGCAGAAGGCCGAGACCGAGGCCAAGCAGAAGGCGGAAGCCGAAACGCGCCAACGGGCCGAAGCGGAGGCAACGCGGAAGGCCGAGGCAGACGCCAAGCAGAAGGCGGAGGCGGAAGCCCGCCAGCGGGCCGAAGCGGAAGCCAGGCGCAAGGCCGAGGCAGACGCCAGACAGAAGGCCGAAGCCGAGGCCCGCCAGCGGGCCGAAGCGGAAGCCAAGCGGAAGGCCGAGGCGGAAGCCAAGCAGAAAGCCGAAGCAGAGGCCCGGCAGCGGGCCGAGGCAGAGGCGAGGCACAAGGCCGAGGCGGCGGAGAAGGCGGAGGCCGACGCGAAGCAAAAGGTCGCGCCGGTCTCCGCCGCTCCCGCGCCGCAACCACGGATGAGCAAGGATTGCCCGAATTGTCCGGAGATGGTCTCGATCCCCGTGGGATCCTTCCTGATGGGCGCTTCCCCCGCCGAGGAGGATCGCGAGAAGGTTCCGGAGAGGTCTCGCAACCAGGCGACCCCGCTCCGGTCGGTGAGGGTCACGCAGCCTTTCTCCCTGGCCCGCTACGAGGTCACGCGGGCGCAATACGCCGCCTTCGTCACCGCGACCGGCCATGCCGCCGGCGCGGGATGCGAGGCCTTCGGGGACGACGGCAAGTGGGGAGAGAAGCAGGGCTTGAACTGGCGCAATCCGGGCTTCGAGCAGACCGACAACGACCCCGTGGTGTGCGTGTCGTGGAACGACGCCAAGGCCTACGTCGCCTGGCTTTCAAAGCTCGTCGGGAAGCCGTACCGGCTGCCGTCGGAGGCGGAATGGGAGTACGCCGCCCGCGCCTTCACCACCACCAGCCGCTACTGGGGCAACGATCGCACCCCGACCTGTTACTTCGCCAACGCCGCCGACCGCACAGTCGCGCAGAAGCTGAAAGCCGCGTTCAATCCCGACAGCGTCTTCCAATGCTCCGACAGCTACGCTCAGACGGCGCCGGTCGGCAAGTTCCAGGCCAATCAGTTCGGCCTGCACGACATGCTCGGCAATGTCTGGGAATGGGTCGAAGACTGCCGCAACAACAGCTACGACGGCGCCCCCTGGACGCAGGAGGCCTGGACCAGGGGCCAATGCAACACGCGCGGCCGGCGCGGCGGCGGCTGGACGACCTTCCACAGCTTCCTGCGGTCCGCAGCCCGCTCCTGGGATTCCGTGAACGTCCGGTCCACGTCGATCGGATTTCGCGTCGCGCGGGCGGATTGAAGGTCAGCGTCCCGCGACCGGCAAGGTGAACCGGAAGGTCGTGCCGCTGTCGCTGCTTTCCATCAGCGAGATGTCGCCGCCATGGGCGCGCACCAGGTCGCGGGCGATCGCCAGGCCGAGGCCCGCGCCGCCTGCCCGGCCGCCGGTCGCGAAGGGGCGGAAGACCTGTGCCGCAATCGCCTGCGGCACCCCGGGCCCATCGTCGATGACATCGACGATGGCGTAGCCGCCATCGTCCTGGCGCCGCACCGTCACGGTATGGGCGCCCGCTTCGAAGGCATTGCGGCCGAGATTGACGAACACGCGATAGAGCAGATCGCGATCGGCGCGGACATGGTGGTTCTCGCCGACCGAATTGACCCACTGGCGCACCAGGTTAGGCGTGCTGTCCTCGCCCTGCTCCTGCAGCGCCACGCCGACCTCGTCGACCAGGTCGGCCAGGTCGACATCGGCGATGCGCGGGGCCGGCTGGTCGCGAACATATTCGATGGCGTCGCTGGCGAGCCGGGCGGCGCGGTCGATGGTGCCGAGAATGGTCGGCGAGAGGGCTCTGGTGCGCTCGTCGTCGCTGCGCGCCAGGCGATCGGACAGCAGCCGGGCGGTGGCCAGCATGTTGCGCAGATCGTGGTTGATCTTGTTGGTCGCCGCGCCGACCTCGGCGAGGCGCGATTTCTGGCGCAGCGAGGCGCGCAGCTCGCGCTGCAGGTTCTGGAACTCGCGGTCGACCACGCCGATCTCGTCGTTGCGCCTGGTCGGGGCGCGGTCGGCGCCGGGCTCTTCCGGCGCGCGGCGGAACGCCGTCATGGCCGACGACAGGTCCTGCAGCGGCAGGATCACCAGCCAGCGCAGACCGAAATAGAGCAGGGCGGCGGTGAACAGCGCGATCAGGACGGAGAGCGCGAGGATGCGGCCGGCATATTCGTACATGGCGATGCGCATCGGCCATTCGTCGGCCACGATCCATACCATCGCCTTGGGCAGGCGCATCGATTCACCGCCGACCCGGATATAGCGCTGCCCGTCGTGCGCCATTGCCGCCAAGGCGTCCCAGATCAGGCTGAAGAAGCCCTGCTCCTTGAGATTATAGGATGGCATGCTGGGACGCGGCTCGATGTTCATCAGGGCGCGCTTGGGCTTGTTGGGCTCGACCAGGACCACGGCGTCGACGCGCGCGTTGTTGAGCAGGGAGCGCTTGACCTCCTCGGTCACCATGTTGTCGGGCGTGGCGTCGAGGGCCAGAGCGGCCAGGGTGCCGCTTTCGATCAGCTGCTCGAGATAGACGACTCGGAAACGCGCGATCGACGGCAGGAAGATCAGGATCTCCGCCGTCATCACGGCCACCACGACGAGGCCCAGGATGCGCCAGGACAGCCCGAAGGCCGCGCGGCCACGTCGCGCTGGCTTGAGGGCTTCGGCGGTAACGGTCAGGTCGGCAGCCATCGCCCCAGGAGTCTATCGGAGTCGCGGGGGCCAGCCTAGGTCAGTGCACGATCTTGTGTGGCCGAACATCACAGGAACTTCTCCTTGATGTCGATGGTCGACCGCCGCCCGATGGCATCGAAGTTGGCGCCGAGCCACGCGTCGGCCGCCTGCCGGCCGATTTCCTTGAGATGGAGGAGGAATTCGAGTCGGGCATTGAGCTTGCTCGACACGCCGAGCCCGCGCATGTGGCGTTCCGCCTCGATCCAATGGACGTTGACGCGCTTGTAGCTGTTGTTGTCGAGCTTGCCCTGGTCGATCAGGTCGGTGACGAAGGAGATCGCCCGCATCTCGCGCATCAGCGACGAATTGAAGCTGATCTCGTTGACCCGGTTCATGATCTCGGTGGCGGTCGTCGGCACCCGATCGCAGCCCAGCGGGTTGATCTGCACGATCACCACGTCGGGGGTCTCGGCGCCGTAGATCAGCGGGAAGATCGCCGGATTGCCCATGTAGCCGCCGTCCCAGTACGGATCGCCGTCGACCGTGACGGCCTGGAACAGGAACGGCAGGCAGGCCGAGGCGAGCAGCACGTCCGGAGTGATCTCGCCCGACTGGAAGACGCGCACCTTGCCGGTCTTCACGTTGGTCGCGCTGATGAACAGCTTGACCCGCCGGCAGCCTTCCAGGCGCTTGAAGTCGACCGAGTCCTCGAGCACCCGCCGCAGCGGGTTGAGGTTCATCGGATTGAACTGGTAGGGCGACAGCATGCGGGTCAGCATGTCGAAGGCGACGAAGGCCGCCGAATGATCGAGGTTCCAGCCGTTGGTGAAGCGGTCGAACGGGGAGGGCTGCAACGGACCTGTCTGCGACGCCCGGCTGATGTTGTGCCAGAACGTCTCGAGTGAGCGCCGCGCCTCCTCGCGTCCGCCGCGGCCCATGCCGTCGGCGAGCACGGCGGCGTTCATCGCGCCGGCCGACGTGCCCGACACCGCCTCGACCTCGACGCGGTCGTCCTCGAGCAGGCGGTCGAGCACGCCCCAGGTGTAGGCGCCGTGGGCGCCGCCGCCCTGCAGGGCGAGGTTGATGCGCTTGATCTCCATCGCCGTCTCCTCAATGCGCTGTCCAGCCGCCATCCATGGGCAGTGCCACGCCGGTCACCGAGGCCCCGCTGTCGCTGCACAGGAACAGTGCCAGTGCGGCCAGCTCGGGCACTTCCACGAAGCGCTTGTTGGGCTGGTTCTTCAGCAGCACGTCGGTGATCACCTTGTCGCGCGGAATGCCGTGGGCGCGGGCCTGGTCGTCGATCTGGTGCTCGACGAGGGGCGTGCGCACGTAGCCGGGGCAGATGGCATTGCAGGTGATGCCGTCCTCGGCCGTCTCCAGCGCGGTCACCTTGGTGAGGCCCAGCATGCCGTGCTTGGCCGACACGTAGGCGGCCTTGTAGGGCGATCCCACCAGCGCGTGCGCCGAGGCGACGTTGATCACGCGCCCCCATCCCTTGCGCCGCATCATCGGCAGCACGAGCTTGGTCGAATGGAAGGCCGAGCTGAGATTGATGGCGAGGATCGCTTCCCACTTCTCCTCGGGGAACTCCTCGATCGGCGCCACGTGCTGGATGCCGGCATTGTTCACCATGATGTCGACGGCGCCGAAGGCATCGACCGTCTGGCGCACCATCTGCTCGATCGCCTTGGGCTTGCTCATGTCGGCCGGCGAATAGACCACGCGGGCATTGGTCCGGCCGGCCAGGTCGGCCCGCGTCTTCTCGATCTGCATGGCGTCGCCGAAGCCGTTGAGCACGATGTTGGCGCCGCTGCGCGCAAACGCCTCGGCGATGCCGAGCCCGATGCCGCTGGTCGATCCCGTGATGATGGCCGTCTTGCCTTGAAGCATGTGCGATCTCCCGTTCTGGTGATCACACCTTGCGCGTCGCGCCGACGCGGCTGAAATGCCGGATGCCTACCGGTTCAATAGCGTGTGGGCATCGCGCAGCTCGCGCAACGAGGCGAGCAGCTCTTCCGGATCGGGCCAGCGCGACGGGTCGGCGTCCGTGAAGGCAAAAGCCACGCGCGCCGTGGGCTCGACGACGAACACTGCCGGGACGGGCAGCCGCCACGTCGAATCGCCGTGCATCGCCGGGAAGTCGCGGCCGCGCTCCTGGTGGATGCGGACGTGGCCAGGCGAGAGATCGTAGGCCAGCCCGCAGGTGCGGGCGAAGGCGTTGGCGGGATCGCTCAGCAGGAGGTAGCCGATGTGGCGGCGCGCCGCCGTGTGGGCGATCAGCGGCGGACGGTCGGGCATGATGCCGACGGCGGTGGCGCCCAGCGCCTCGATGGCCGGACGCGCCTCCTCGAGCGCTGTCATGGTCAGCTGGCAATAGGGGCACCAGTCGCCGCGGAAGATCGCCAGCACCATTGGGCCGCGGTCGAGCAGTTCGTCCGATGTCCAGGCGCGGCCGGCGCCGTCTGTCAGCGAGAAGTCGGGCAGGTAGTCGCCGACCGCCAGGCCGTCCTCGGGCACCCGCATCATGCGCAGCCGGTCGAGCTCGTCGGCGATATCGGCGCGATCGCGCGCGGTCAGGGCCGCCGTGTGGCGTTGGCTCAATTGCAGAAGCGTGGCCGTAAGGGTCATGGCTGGCCAGTGTGGCGGCAGCCGGACACGGGCGGAAATACCTTCGGGTATGGCAGTCGATAGCCGCAGGCTATGCTCGTCTCGGGCACACTAGGGCACATTCCCGTTCGCCTGGAGCCGGCGGAACGGGAATGTGCCTCTATCTCGGGCGCATCGAGGGACCACCGCCGTGGAAATGCACCAGATTCGTTATTTTCTCGCGGTTTGCGAGGCCTTGAACTTCACCCGCGCCGCCGAGTCCTGCCACGTCTCGCAGCCGTCGCTCACGCGCGCCATCAAGGCGCTGGAGGACGAGCTGGGGGGGCCGCTGTTCCGGCGCGAGCGCAACAACACCCATCTGACCGGCCTGGGCGAGATGATGCGCCCGCATCTCAGCCAGGTGCTGATCGAGACCGACGCCGCCAAGGAGCGGGCCAAGAGCTTCGGCCGCCTCGAGGACGTCGAGCTGAAGCTCGGCATGATGTGCACCATCGGCCCGCACCGCTTCGTGCCCTTCCTGCAGGCCTTTCGAGAACGCCATCCCAAGGTGCGCCTGGCCGTGCAGGACGGCTCGTCGGACGAGCTGCGGGAGCGCCTGGCGCGCGGCGAGCTCGATGTCGCGATCTACGGCCAGCCGGAAGAGATCGACGATCGCTTTCATGCGCGGCGCCTCTACGACGAGCGCTTCGTGATCGGCGTCCGCCCCGGGCACGCCTTCGAGAAGCAGAACGCCGTGCGGGTCAAGGAGCTCGACGGCATGCCTTATCTCAATCGCAGCGACTGCGAGTTCTTCGGCCATGCCGGCCGGCTGTGGCGCGAGCAGGGCACGCAGGTGTCGATGGTGTTCCGCTCCAATCGCGACGACTGGGTGCAGAGCATGGCGTTGGCGGGATTGGGCTTCACCTTCATCCCCGAATTCGCCGTCACCATGCCCGGCCTGTGCGTCCGCCCGCTGATCGATCCAGAGATCACGCGGGTCATCCAGGTCGTCACGGTGCGCGGCCGCCCGCACGTGCCGGCCGTCGGCGCCTTCGTGCGCGAGGTGCTGGCCTTCCCGTGGGTGACGAGCGCGGTGACGACATGATGTTCCTCCCCAGCTGCGTTGGGGAGCAAGAGATGGCGCTATGGCATCGGCACAACACGATAGTAGACGCCGTTGGCGCCGTAGGACGGGCTGAGCCAGGAGCCGTTGGCGCAGCTGTAGTAGGGCGTGCTGCCGATCGGTTGGTAGGTGCAGCCGGCCGGCAGGGTGCCGTAGAGCGTGCCGACGGTGGCCGCCGCCGCGCCGGCGAGCACGCCGGCCGCCACCGCGCCGCCATTGTTCCAGCCGCCGCAATTGTAGCAATTGGCGCTGTAGGAGTTGACGACGGCGGGCGCGTTGTAGGCGTGGTAGTAGCCGCCGTGCCAGTAGTCCGAGCCGCCGTAATAGTGCTGGCCGGAGGCCGACGTGGCGTTCCACGAGCCATCGCCGCCGCTCGCCGTGCCGCCGCGATAGCCGGTCGCGTTCCACGAGCCGTCGCCGCCGCTCGCGGTGCCGCCGCGATAGCCGTCGGCCGTCCAGGAGCCGCCGCCGCCCGAAGCGCTGCCGCCGCGGCCATCCGAGAAGCTCCACGAGCCGCGCCCGCCGCTCCATGCGCCGGCGTGACCCCACGCCCAGGCCTGGCTGACGGGGGCGGCGGTGGCAAGCGCGCAAGCCGTGAGCAGGATCTTGTTCATGATGGCCTCCTGTCCGATGTCACTTCTTGGCCGGCTGCGCGTCCGGTCGGACGAACTCGATCTTCCGGGCGCCGGCCAGTTTCGGTGACGTGAAGCTGTCTGCCGGCAAGGCCTCGTCGAGCTTCCAGTTCGAGAGCTCGACGGCGTGCCGGTAGCGCGAAGGGTCGTTCATGTAGGTGGCGCGAATGAGGCGCGGCAGCTTGTCCTCGCTGCCGATCCAGATCTGCAGATGGGTCGCCTGGTCGGCGAGCACGACGATGTCGGTCTGAACGCCACCCGCCACGCGCGACTTGCCGACGACGAAAGCGATCTGCAGGCCCTTCGAGAAATCCGCCATCGGATCGGAGACGATCACGTCTGTGAAGGGGAAGTAGATCGCGGCGCGCTGATAGGCGGCGAGCAGCATGGCGTCGATCGTGCTCGGCGCCTGGGCTACCGCCACCGCATTGATGGCCGGCTCGAACGCCTGGGCGGTCTTGCCGTCGTAGTAGAACTCGGTCTCCGGCCCGTCGCCCATGGTGATCACGCGCAGCTTGTCCGGCCGCTGCAGGACGACCTGCGACATCGTGAGATAGAGCAGCGGCTCGCCGGTGCGCGCCGGGCTTTCGTAGCCGGTCACGGCGGTGAAGCTCATGGTCTTGGCGGCGGCGAGCTTGTCGCTCATCGCCTTGACCAGGGCGAGTGCCGCCGGCTCGATCTCGACCTTGAGGCCGAGCTTCGGCGGCGCCGGTGCAGTTGGCGCCGTCGGTTGCTGCTGTTGCTGTGCCTGCGCACGCGGCGCGCTCACCGCCAGAGACGCCGCGAAGAGACAGGCGGCGATCGAAGTCTTCATGCCGATGCTCCCAATCGGCGGCAATGATCGGGACTTTCCGGCGCGAGTGCAATCGCGCCGGTGCGACGCCTGGAGACGATCTCTCGTTCGGGACTAGCTCGAACCTGGCCCGGTGATCAGCCGGGCGCCGGACTGGAAGGTCACATAGGACCACAGCCAGTCGAGCATGACGACCAGCCGGTTGCGGAAGCCGATCAGGAAGGTGATGTGCACGGCGCCCCACAGCAGCCAGGCGATGGTGCCGTCGACCTTGATCCAGCCGAAATCGGCCACGGCGGCGCGCCGCCCGATGGTCGCCAGGGTGCCGTAGCTGCGATAGCGGAACGGCGGCGGCGCGGCGCGGCCACAAATTTTTTTCCGCAGCAGTTGGGCAACGTAGGTGCCCTGCTGCTTGGCCACCGGGGCGAGCCCGGGCAGCGGCTGGCCTTTGGCGTCGCGGGCAAGCGCGGTGTCGCCGATGACGAAGATCTCGGGATGGCCGGCCAACGACAGATCGGGCCCAACCATGACGCGGCCGACCCGGTCGCTCTCGACACCGAGCCAGCGCGCCGCAGGCGAGGCGGCGACGCCCGCGGCCCAGATGATGGTCGCGGCTTCCAGGCGCTGGTCGCCGATCGTCACGCCCAGAGCGTCGCAGGCCGATACCGGCATGCCGAGGCGCACGTCGACATGCAGGCGCTCCAGCGATTCCTGCGCGGCCCTGCTCAGCGCCTCGGGAAAGGAGGCAAGCAAGCGCGGGGCCGCCTCGACCAGCACGATGCGCGCCTCCTTGGGATCGACCGCCCGGAAATCGTGACGCAAGGCGACGTGGGCGAGCTCGGCGATGGCGCCTGCCATTTCCACGCCGGTCGGCCCGCCGCCGATCACGACGAAGGTCAGGAAGCGACGGCGCGCTTCCGCGGACTCGGCTGCCTCGGCCTGCTCGAAGGCGGTCAGGATGCGGCGGCGGATCCCGGTCGCGTCGTCGATCGTCTTGAGGCCGGGCGCCACGGTCTCCCAATCGTCGTGCCCGAAATAAGCGTGGCGCGCGCCGGTGGCGAGGATCAGGTGATCGTAGGCAAGCTCGGGCCGGTCATCGACCTTCACCACGCGCCGTTCCTTGTCGACACCCGAGACCTTGCCCAGGATGACCCGCACATTGCCCGCCCGGCGCAGGATGGCGCGGATCGGCGAGGCGATCTGGGCCGGCGACAGGCCGGCCGTCGCCACCTGGTAGAGCAGCGGCTGGAACAGATGATAGTTGCGCCGGTCGATGACGGTGACGTCGGCATCGGCGCCGGCCAGCCCGACGGCGGCGCTGAGGCCGCCGAAACCGGCACCGACGATGACGATGCGCGGTCGGGTCATCGCTGTCCTCCTCAGACGCGGCCGTACAGATTGAAGGCGATGACGCGGTCGATCGACAGCGCCCCCGGGCCGCGCGTCAGCACGTAGGCCAGGATGGAGGCCCACATCAAGTGCTCCGGCCAGTTCGCCGGATAGACCAGGAACTGGATGACCAGGGTCATGGTGAGCAGCGCCACGGCGCCCAGGCGAGCGAACAGGCCCAGCGCCAGCAGCACCGGCGCTCCAAGCTCGACCGCGGTGCCGAGATAGGCCGCAATCTCGGGCGGCAGCAGCGGCAGGCGGTATTCCTCGCGGAACAACGCGACAGCGCTGTCGAAGCTCTGGAGCTTGTTCATCCCCGATCGGAAGAACGTGGCGCCGACCGCCAGGCGCATGCCGAGCTCGAGGACGGAGAGGGGGAAGCGCCGCGCCAGGGTACGCGCCGCGTCGAGCCGGCCGACGAGGCTCGTGTCGAGCGTGGCGGCGTCGTGGGAAATGCTCGTCATGGAAGTTCCTCCGCGATGAGGCCGACGCCTGCTCCGACCTTCCTGAAGGCCGGAGCGCGGCGTCCGTTGCCGTCAGCTCAACCGGCCGCCGCTGATCTTCTCGCAGGTGCCTTTGGGCACGCTGAGCCACGCGTCGGCCTGGGCGTCCTTCTTGGATGTGCCGGCGCACGACGATGTCGCGGTCTGGCAATCGTTCTTGCCGGCCTTGGCGACGCCGTAGCACTTCTCGACGGTGCTCTGGGCCTGGGCGGCTGCCCCGGCCAGCAGGGCGGCGCTGAGGGCCGCGGCGATGGTGAGCTTGGTCATCATGTTCGTCTCCTGGATCGATGGTTGCCCTTGCGGGTGCCTGCACCATGCCGGGAGCGCGTCGCGCCCTGAAATATCGGCTTCCTATCGGATCGATGCGGCGACGCTATCGGCCCCGACCCTGGACTTGCGTCGCTCCTTTCACATGGCCGTTTCATGCGGATACAATGCATATCCAGAGCGCGGGGCGGAGCATGAAGCGGCGAGCATTTTGCGGCACTCTGGCTGGTGCAGTTGTCTCGAGGCCGCTTGCTGCCGGCGCACAGCGATCGAAGAAGATTCCGGTTGTCGGATTTATCCATCCAGGAGGACCCGAGGTCGGATCGCTCGTAATCGACTCACTGCGCGAGGGATTGCGCGAGGTCGGCTATGTCGAGGGCGAATCGATCACGCTGGAGATCCGCTGGGCGCACGGGAAACCTGAACTCCTGCCGGGGCTGATCCAAGAGCTCATTCAACTCGGAGCCGACGTTCTTGTTCCAACGGCGCGCCCGTCGATCGAAGCGGCGAGAGCAGCCACGACCACTTTGCCGATCGTCGCGAACGATCTCGAAAGCGATCCAATCGCCAGTGGCTATACCACGAGCCTGGCTCGTCCGAGCGGCAACCTGACCGGCGTTTTTCTCGACGCGCCGACGATGTGTAGAAAGTGGCTGCAACAGATCAATGACGTCGTCCCTCGTGTCGCCAAGGTCGGGGTGCTGTGGGACGTGACGACCGGCACCTTTCAGCTTGAGGCCACCCGAGCGGGTGCAAAGGAGCGATCGTTGAATCTCGTGGTCATGGAATTCCGCGATGCGTCTGAATTGGAGACGGCCCTCAAGCGGGGTGTTGCGGACGATCCCGACGCCATAATGCAGCTCGGCTCGCCGCTCATACGCCAGGGTGCGCCGCTCATCGCGGAGATGCTGTCCCGTCACCGCATCCCGGCCATATCGCAGTTCCGAACCTATCCCGACAGCGGCGGCCTGATGTCCTACGGTCCAGACCTCGCTTATCTCTGGCGTCGCATCAGTTTCCAGGTTTCTCGGGTTCTGCGAGGAGCGCGCCCAGCGGATCTCCCGATCGAACGACCAACGAGGTTTGAGCTTGTGATCAACATGAAATCGGCACGGACGCTTGGAGTGACCGTCCCGACAGTGCTTCTCGCTGCCGCCGACGAGGTGATCGAATAGCGATGGGTTGCATCGACAGCCATTGGAGCGATCGGCTGGCCCGAAGAATTGTCACCACACCGGCAGCCGGGCCAGCAGGCGGACCACCCGTCTGGCGCCCGGACCGAACAGCGCGTCGGTGAAGGCGCTGCCGGCGGCGCGCTTGCTTGCCTCGCCCAGGGTCGGATAGGGCGGCACGAAGCTGGCCAGCGCGGCGACGCCGAGACGCTTGCTGATCGCCAGGCACCAGGGCTGGATCAGGTCGCCGGCATGCGGTGCCGCGATCCCGGCGCCGAGGATGAGGCCGCGTTGGCCGATGACCACTTTCACCAGGCCCTCGGTCTCGCGCTCGGTCTGTGCGCGGTCATTCTCCTTGAGGGGCCAGCGCAGCACCTTGACCGCGTCGCCGTGCTTCTCACGCGCGGCCTTCTCGGTGAGGCCGACCTGGGCCAGCTCGGGATCGGTGTACGTCGCCCACGGCACGATCGAGCTATCCAGCCGCGCAGGCCCTCGGAACAGCGCGCCGCGAATGAACAGCGAGGCTTCGTAGCCTGCCATGTGGGTGAAGGCGTAGAGGCCGTTGCAGTCGCCGATCGCCCAGACGTGGCGGTTGGACGTCCGCAGGCTCCGATCGACGGTGATGCCGCGCCTCGTATAGGCGACGCCCGCCTTCTCGAGGTCGAGCCCGTCGACCGCCGGCACGCGTCCGGCGGCGACCAGAAGGTGCGAGCCTTCGATCCGTTCGCCATCGTCGAGGACGACTGCCAGCCCGTCGGCCCCGCGCTCCGCGCGGGCGATCTTGACCGGCGCCCGCAGGTCGACGCCGTCGGCACGCAAGCGGGCGACGACGATGGCCGACAGCTCGGGATCGTCCTTGGGCAGGAAGTCGGCCATCTCGAGCACAGTGACCCGGGCGCCCAGTCGCCGATGCGCCTGCGCCATCTCCAGCCCGATCGGGCCGCCGCCGATCACGATCAGATGGCGGGGCAGCGTGCGGTTGGCGAAGATCGTCTCGTTGGTGAGGTAGGGCAGCTCGACGAGACCGGGGATCGGCGGCAGCGCCGCGCGCGAGCCGGTCGCCAGCACGATGCGCTTGCTGCTGATGCGATGCGGCCCGGCCTGCAGCGCGGTGCGGTCGACGAAGCGCGCCTCCTCCTGCAGCACGCGCACGCCCAGCCCCTCGAAGCGCGCGACCGAATCGTTGGGGGCGATGGCGGCGATGGTCGCGGCGACGTGGTCCATCACCTTGGCGAAGTCGATCTGTGGCTCGACCGGGGCGATACCGAACGCCGCGCCGCGCCGCTGCGCCTCGGCCATCTTCGCGGCGGCGAGCAACGCCTTCGACGGAACGCAGCCGTAGTTCAGGCAGTCGCCGCCCATCAGCGCGCGCTCGACCAGCACGACATCGAGGCCGAGCTGGGCCGCGCCTGCGGCGACCACCAGACCGGCCGAGCCGCCGCCGACGATGCAGACGTCCGGCGTCAGCGTGCCGCTCATGGCGACAGGCGGCCGGCGCGCAGGCGTGAATAGACGACCGGTACCAGGGCGAGGATTGAGAGGCCGAGCAGTGGCAGCAAGATGCGCCATTCGAAGATGATGCCGAGATCAGGCACCTCGCCGCGCTCGATCACCATGCCCAGGCCGGCGCCGAGGCTCGAATAGACGATCGCGCCGGGAATGATCCCGATCACCGTGGCCAGCACGTAGGGGCCGAGCCTCATACCGAGCAGCGCCGGCACGATGTTGACCAGCCAGAACGGGAACACGGGCACCAGGCGCAGGAAGAGAAGGTAGTTGAAGCTGTCACGCCGGAATCCGGCCTCGAGGCGCGCCAGGGCGGCCCCCGCCTTCTGGTGAAAGACATCATGCAGGGCGGTGCGGGCCGCCAGGAACAGCACGACCGCGCCGATCGTCGCGCCAAGTCCCGACAGGGCGCCGCCCATCCAAATTCCGAACAGGAACCCGCCGACCGGGGTCAGCAGGGCGGCAACCGGCAGGGAGAACGCCACCACCAGCGCATAGGCCAGCAGATAGATCAGGGCGGCCTCGACGGGATTCTGCGCGACCCAGGCAGCGAGCGCGACATGGTGACGTCTCAGCATCTCGAACGAGACGTAGCGTTCGAGATCGAGCGCCAGAAACAGTGCCAGCCCCAGCAGCAGGATCGCTACCGGAAGCAGCCGGCGCCAGGGTGGGGAGGTCATGTCGCCGATATTGGCGCGCCGCGGCCCGCGCTCAAAGCAAATGAGCGTCACGCCGCCGTGACGACGTCCTGTTCCTCTGGACCGTGGGCGTCCCGCCCGCTCACGCTCATGAACGGCCCGCGATCCAGAAGAGCATGAGGGTCACCTCTTCCCCGGCAACCCCGGATCCGTTGCCGCGAAGCTCGGCCGACGACGCAGGTGATCCCACCACGCGGCAAGTCGTGGATAGCCTTGCAGGAGAGCCACCCCCTCGGGCGCCAGCGTGAAGTAGGCGACCATCGCGCCCAGATGAAAGTCGGCGAGGGAGGGCCTGTCGCCGGCGATGAACTCGTCCGGCGCGGCCAGCGCTTCGAGCGCCGCCAGGACCTTGGTGGCCTCGGCAACGCCGGCCTGAACTTCGGTCGCGTCGGTCGGCCGGCCGGCGGCCGGCCGGAAGGCGCCGTGGGAGAAGACCTGGCGGACCATCGGCCAGTAGCCGTAGGAATCGACCACACCGATGATCTGGTCCATGCGGGCGAGCGCGCGGGCCGCCGTCGGTTGAAGGGCGGGCCCCGGGAAGGCCCGGTCGACGTAGCGCGTGATCGCGCCGGTCTCGTAGAGGACGAAGCCGTCATGAACCAGGGTGGGCACGCGGGCGAACGGATGCAGGTCGAGGTAGGCTCGGGGCACCGGGAGGGCGAACGGGTCGATCTCCACCCGGTCGTAGCCGACCCCCTTCTCGACCAGCGCCAGGCGGGCGATCCTGTTATAGACGCTGTACTGGTAGCCGTGCAGAACCAGGGACATGCCGGCGAGGCTAGCCTGGCGTTGACTCGACGCGCCACCGCGCTTATTACCCTCGCCCACGATTTTGCCCCCGCCGGTACGCGCGGGGGCCTTGCATTTACAGGAGTTGCGTCATGAAACGCACCTATCAGCCGAGCAAGCTGGTGCGCAAGCGTCGGCACGGCTTCCGGTCCCGGATGGCGACAGTCGGCGGCCGCAAGGTCATCGCCAACCGCCGCCGGTCGGGCCGCAAGCGTCTGTCGGCCTAGCTGAGTTGACCGCGGCGCGGCTCGGGCGTCTGCCGAATCGCCGCGACTTTCTGCGTGTCCAGGCCGGCCGGCGCTGCGCCATGCCCGGTTTTGTCGTTCAAGTGGCCCCCATTCCCGCCGATCTCGACAATCCCCTGATCCGGGTGGGTTTCACGGTCAGCCGCAAGGTCGGCAACGCCGTCGTGCGCAACCGGGTCCGCCGCCGCCTGCGCGAAGTCGCCCGGCTGGTGATCCCGGGGCGGGCGCGGGCCGATCTCGACTACGTCCTGGTCGGACGCCAGGCGGCCAAGGGCCGCGATTTCAAGGTCCTGCAGGAAGAGCTGCTCCAGGCCCTGAAGCGGCTGCGGGCGCTCAGCCTCGCGACGCCATGACCTTGCAAGGACGGCTTGCGCAGCGGCCTGCAAATCGCCAGTTTCCCGGCCGAATGTTTTCCACGGCGATGGTCGGCGTGCTGCGTGGCGCGATCCGGCTCTACCAGCTCACCCTGGCCTATTTCTTCGTCGGCGCGTGCCGCTACGAGCCTTCGTGCTCGGCCTATGCCGCCGAGGCCGTGACGCGTCATGGCGCGCTCAAGGGCAGCTGGCTGGCCGGACTGAGGCTCTGCCGCTGCGGGCCATGGGGTGGCTGCGGCTACGACCCCGTCCCGCCCCTCGCCCATCGTTCACCGCTTTCCTGTCATCCCGCCGAGCGCGCCTGACCGCGCTGCCGGAGTTCGCCCGCAATGGACCAGAAGAATCTCCTCGTCGCCATCGTGCTCTCGGTGCTGATCGTCGTCGGTTGGCAGGCCGCCTTTCCGCCGGCCAAGCCACCGGTGAATGGCCAGCAACAGCAGCAGACGTCGGGCCAGCCCGGCGCGCCGCAGGCGCCCGCGGGCCAGCCGGGGGCTCCAGGGGCTCCGGGCGCGCCGCCGGTCGCCGCGACGCCGCCGCAGATCGTGAGCCGCCAGGAAGCGCTCGACCGCTCGCCACGCGTCACCTTCGAAACGCCCGAGCTGGTCGGCTCGATTGCGCTCAAGGGCGCCCGCATCGACGACGTGAACCTGGTGAAGTATCGCGTCACCATCGACCCCAAGAGCCCGCCCGTGCCGGTGCTCTCGCCGGTCGGCAGCGAACATCCCTATTACGCCGAGTTCGGCTGGTCGACGGCCGATCCGGCGATCAAGCTGCCCGGCCCCGACACGCTGTGGACCTCCGACAGGACGACGGTCGCGCCGGGCAAGCCGGCGAAGCTGACCTGGGACAATGGCCAGGGGCTGATTTTCGGCATCGAGATCGGCCTCGACGAATACTTCATGTTCGACGTCAGGCAGAGCGTCGAGAACAAGAGCGACAAGCCGGTCACGCTGTTTCCCTGGAATCTGGTGGTGCGCTACGGCGAGCCCAAGGCCGAGGGCATCTACATCCTGCACGAAGGCCCGTACGGCGTCTTCAACGGCAGCTTCAAGGAATTCAGCTACTCCGACTTCAAGGACAACAAGCAGCAGAAGATCGCAACGACTGGCGGCTGGGTCGGCATCACCGACAAGTACTGGATGGCGACCCTGGTGCCCGACCAGAAATCCAAGGTCGACGTCTCGATCAAGTCGACCGGCGCAGGGGCCGACCTCAAGTACCAGTTCGATTTCGTTGGACAAGGAACTACCACCGCGCCCGGCGCGACATCGACCTCGGATTCGCATCTGTTCGCCGGCGCCAAGATCGTGCGCGTGATCGACGCCTACGAGAAGAAGTACGGCATCGAGAAGTTCGACCTGACGATCGACTGGGGCTGGTTCTGGTTCTTCACCAAGCCGTTGTTCTGGTTGCTCGAATGGCTCTACGTGCAGCTCGGCAATTTCGGCTTGTCCATCCTTGTCCTGACGGTGATCGTCAAGGCGGTGTTCTTCCCGCTGGCCAACAAGTCCTATGCGGCGATGAGCAGGATGAAGGCGCTGCAGCCCGAGATGGAGAAGCTCAAGGAGCGCTTCGGCGAGGATCGCCAGCGCATGAACCAGGAGCTGATGCAGCTCTATCGCCGCGAGAAGGTGAACCCGGCGGCGGGCTGCCTGCCGATCGTCGTGCAGATCCCGGTGTTCTTCGCGCTCTACAAGGTGCTCTACACCACCATCGAGATGCGCCATCAGCCGTTCTTCGGCTGGATCAAGGATTTGAGCGCGCCCGATCCGCTGACCATCCTGACCGGCTTCGGGCTGTTCCAGTGGCACGTGCCGGAGTTCCTGCACTTCTTCAATATCGGCATCTGGCCCCTGATCATGGGCGTCACGATGTACTTCCAGCAGAAGCTGAACCCGCAGCCGACCGACCCCGTCCAGGCCCGCGTCTTCCAGTTCCTGCCGATCCTGTTCACCTTCATGCTGGCGCCGTTCGCGGCCGGCCTGGTGATCTACTGGGCGTGGAGCAACACGCTGTCGATCGCCCAGCAGTACACGATCATGCGCCGCCACGGCGCGCAGATCGGCGGCAAGGCCAAGCCCGCAGTGGCCGCCGCGGTCTCGGCGCCGGCGACTGCCCCAGGCGGTGGTGGTGGTGGTGGCGGCAAGAAGGGCGGTAAGGGCGCGGCCAAGAAGAGCTGATGGCCGACCCGGAAACCGAACAACGAACGACTCAGCAGCTCGAAGCGGCCCGCAAGCTGTTCGCCGGTCCATGCGACTTCGTGGCCGGTGCCGCCTCGTTCGAATCGCTGCCGGCCATCGCCCTGCCCGAGATCGCCTTCGCTGGGCGTTCCAATGTCGGCAAGTCGAGCCTGGTCAACGCGCTCACCGGCCGCCGGTCGCTTGCCCGTACCTCGTCCAATCCCGGCCATACGCAGCAGATCAATTTCTTTGACCTCGGCGGCCGGCTGTTCCTGGTCGACCTGCCGGGCTACGGCTTCGCGCGGGTGTCGCGATCGCTGAAGGAGGCGTGGCAGGATCTGGCGACGGCCTACCTGCGGGGCCGTCCGACCCTGAAGCGGGTTTGCCTGCTGATCGACGCGCGGCATGGCGTCAAGGACGCCGACCGCGAGACCATGAAGAACCTCGACAAGGCCGCCGTCTCCTACCAGCTCGTTCTGACAAAGGCCGATCAGCTGAAGCCGTCCGACATCGCCCGCGCCATCGCCGCCGCCGAGACCGCCGCCCGCCGCCACGGTGCCGCCCATCCCCAGGCGCTCGCCACCAGCAGCGAAACCGGCCTCGGCATCGCCGACCTCCGGGCCGAGATCGCCGACGTGGCGGGCGTCTGATTCGTTTCTTCCGCCCTCGCTGCGCGAAGCGCGGGCCCATGCGCCAAAATTGGTCGAAGACCCAACAATATCCTCACCCTGACGAGGCCGCGTAGCGGCCGTCTCGAAGGATGGGCCACGCACCAGTCGTTGGAAGAGCGCTGCCGTAGCGCCGGATCTGTTGCCGAGCCACGCGCGGTAAACCGCGCGCGACCCTCCGGGCCGCTGCTCGATGGCTGCATCGGCTGCGACTGCCCCTCGCTCGACCGCCGCACCGACAGCGGCGACCGGGCAGCGCGCGGCGGCGCCGGCCCGGCGTGTCACGTCGCGTCGTGGAAGATGATGCCGAGCGTGAAGCGCCGGCCGTGCCGGACCGTCGACACGCCGTGGCGCATCGCCGTGCGGTGGAAGCCGCGCGAGCCTTTCACCGGCCGCTCGTTGACGGCGAAGATCACGGCGTCGCCCTGCTTCAAGGGGACGACCTCGCCGCGCGATTGCATGCGCGGCCGCTGCTCGACCAGCATGAAGTCGCCGCCAGTGAAATCGCACTGCGGATCGCTCAGCATCACCGTCGCCTGCAAGGGGAACACGAGATCGCCATAGAGATCGCGGTGCAGGCAGTTGTAGTCGCCGACGCCGTAGCGCAGCAGCAAGGGAGTCGGCCGCCTCTGGCCGCCCTGGTGGCACTCCTTCAACCAGGCAGGCAGGCTGGCCGGGAAGCGCCGGTCGCTGCCCAGTAGCGCGTTCCAGCCATTGGCGACCTGGGCAAGCTCGAGATAGAGCGCCTGGCGCAGCCGTTGCACCGGCTCGGGCAGCGGATAGCTGAAATACTGGTACTCGCCCTGGCCGAATCCGTGGCGCTGCATGATGATATGACTGCGAAAGCGCGCCTGCTCGGGCCACATTTCCGCCAGCGAACGGCAGATATCGGGCGCGAGCAGGCCGGGGGCTACGACATAGCCCCGGTCGGCCAAGGTTGCGGTGTCGATCATGAAGACATCCTGCCGCGCCGTGCCCTCTTCTTCTATCCGCCGGCCGCCTGATATATGATGGCCAATGGCCCTCTCCCGGCGCGGGAGAGGGTTTTGCCAACTTGGGGTCCGGAAAAATGGCCGAGCCGGTGCAGACCGACAGCGCGCAAAGGCGGCTCATCCGCATGGCGGAGACGATCTCCAAGGCGCTGCCCTACATGCGCCGACACAACGACGCGACCTTCGTCGTGAAGTATGGTGGCCATGCCATGACCGATCCCAAGCTGGGCGATCTGGTGGCGCGCGACATCGTTCTGATGAAGCAGGTCGGCATGAACCCGATCGTGGTTCATGGCGGCGGCCCGCAGATCAACAAGATGCTGGAGCGCGTCGGCATCAAGAGCACCTTCGTGAACGGGCTGCGCGTCACCGACGCCGCGACCATGGAGATCGTCGAGATGGTCCTGGCCGGCTCGATCAACAAGGCGATCGTGGCCGACATCAACGAATGCGGCGGCATCGCCGTCGGCATCTGCGGCAAGGACGGCAACCTGATCCTGGCCAGGAAGGTCACCGAGATGCGCGACCCCAAGACCGGCGAGCTCCTGAAGGTCGATCTCAAGCAGGTCGGCGAGCCGGCCAAGATCAACGTCATGGTGCTGGAGCAGCTTCGCAAGGCCGACGTGATCCCGGTGGTGGCGCCGATCGGCTTCGGCGTCGACGACGAGCTCACCTACAACATCAACGCCGACACCTCGGCCGGCGCCATCGCCGGCGCCTTGAGGGCCAAGCGCCTGCTGTTCCTGACCGACGTGCCCGGTGTGCTCGACAAGAACGGCCAGCTCATCCAGGACATGACGGTCGAGCAGGCGCGCGCCCTGATCGCCGACGGCACGATCTCGGGCGGCATGATCCCCAAGGTCGAGAACTGCATCGACGCCGTGAACTCGGGCGTCGAGGCCGCCGTCATCATGGACGGAAGGGTGCCGCACAGCCTGTTGCTCGAGGTTTTCACCGAATCCGGCGTGGGCACCATGGTCAAGCGCAACCGGGGTTGAATCGCCTGATTTTGCTACATATTTAGTCGCCATGGCCCTCCTGACCATCCTTACGGCGCCCGACCCGCGCCTCAAGAAGAAGTCCAAGCCGGTCGAGGCGGTGGACGGTGAGATCCGTCGCCTGATGGACGACATGCTGGAGACGATGTACGCCGCCCCGGGTATCGGCCTGGCGGCGCCGCAGGTCGGCGTGCTGAAGCGCGTGATCGTGCTCGACATCGACCGCGAGGACGTCAAGACCGGCCCGCTGTTCATGGCCAATCCGGAGATCATCGAGGCCTCCGACGAGGATGCGAGCTACGAGGAAGGCTGCCTGTCGGTGCCCGAGCACTATTCCGACGTGGTGCGGCCAGCCAAGGTCCGCGTGCGCTATCTCGACCGCGACGGCGTACGGCAGGAGACGGAGTGCGAGGGCCTGCTCTCGACCTGCGTGCAGCACGAGATCGACCATCTCGACGGCATCCTGTTCATCGACCACATCTCCGCGCTCAAGCGCAACATGATCCTGCGCAAGCTGCTCAAGGCCCGGAAGGAGAAGGAGCGCGACGCTGCCGAGGGCAAGCCCGCCGCCGCGGCCAAGGAGCCTACCGCGGCCATCTGACGGATGGCCCGCTGATGAATGATCATGGTGTCGAGAACCTCGAGCAGCTCCGGGCGCTTCAACCGCAGCTCGAGGCGCCGAGGCGCCCCATGGACGCCGCGATCTGTGGGGATCGGCGCCGACAGATGGACTGGATTTCCTCCTCTCCGCGTCTCTTGACGGCCGACGGGAACAAAGCAAAAACACCCGTGCTACAATTTGAAGTGTGCTGGAGCGCGCCCCGTGAAAGTTGCCAGCCATGCCGCCGACCTGTTCCGGCACGTCAGTGCCGACAAGGCCGATTTCTATCGCTGCATCATGGACGTCTTCGCTGCTGCGAAGCGCCAATATCGCCTGCAACTGCGGCCCGACGAAGTCCTCGGCGAAGCCGGGTGGCCGGGCCCTCCTCCTCTACTGGAGGAGGTGAATGCAGCCCTTGCCCAACTGACGGCGTGGGGCAACCTCGAATCCCATCCCGACATGGCGCGGGTCTCCAGCTTGGACGACTACTATCGCGCCCGTTTCCTCTACAGGCTCTCCCAGGGCGGCGAAGCGGTCGAGTCGGCGCTCGTTGCATTCGTGCGCACCTTGCAGCGTCGCGCCGAGCTTCAGACGGTCGCGCTCGAGGACATTGCCAGCAGGCTTCAGGCCCTCCATGCGCTGGCCCAGGATGGTGCTGAACCGGATGCCGCAAAGGTCCATGAGACGCTGCGCGATCTCGTGCGAGTCTTCGAGGGCCTCGCCGAGAATGCACAAGCCTTCATGGCCGGCGTCGCCCGCAGCATCGAGCTTCAGCAGGCCGAAGCGGCCGCGGTGGCAAGCTACAAGCGGCGGCTGATCGACTACCTCGAGCGCTTCATCGGCGATCTGGTGCGACGCTCCGATGCCATCACCCGCCTGATCGTCGCGCTGGACCCGGCCATCGACGCCATGCTTACACAGGTGGCCGAGCGCGAAGCGCGCGATGCCGCACCCGGCGACGCGCAGGGCGAGGCCGATGCACGACAGCTCTACCGACAGTCATGGCAGGAACGCTGGAAGGGCCTGCGCGGCTGGTTCCTCAGCACCGGGCACGAACCGCCGCAGGCGGAGTTGCTGCGTGCTCGGGCGCGTTCGGCCATTCCGCAGCTTCTCTCCGCGATCGCTGCGCTGAACGAGCGTCGCAGCGGACGTAGCGATCGGTCGTCGGATTTCCGGATGCTGGCCCAGTGGTTCGCCGCTTGCGAGAGCGACGGCGATGCTCACCGGCTTGCGCGCGCCGCGTTCGCACTCCATCCGGCACGACATTTTTCGCTCGATGGCGATGCAGACACGGACGTGCCGGCCAGCACGTCGTGGGCGGACGCCCCGCGGCTTCGAATCCATCCGCGCCTGCGCGAGTACGGCGAGGCGGTGCCGCGGGGACCGCTGCCGCGCGTGCGCGATCGCAGCAGAGAGCGCGCGGACCTGGCGCAAGAGCTCGCCGAGCAGGCCCAGCAACTCGAAGCGGCGCGGCGACGCCTCGCCACCGGCCGCGCGGTGCGGCTTTCCGACCTGGGCGAGCTCGACGTGCACGCGTTCGAGGTCTTGCTGGGCCTGCTGGGCGAGACGCTCGGCGAGCAGAGCAGGCCGGATGACACTGTCGCGCGGCAGACCAGCGACGGGCTGCTTCACGTCCGGCTCGAGCCCCTGGGGGCGGAAAGCCATGCCGAGATCGCGACGCCGCGTGGCGTCTTCGCCGGCCGCGATCACATGATTACCGTGACGCCCGTGCAGGACCGCCGATGAGCGCGGATGGCGACGCGGGCGACTTGGGCGAGCGCCAGCAGCGCGTCCAGCGTGAAGAGATGCGCACTGCCTTGCGCGCGTTGTTGATGAGCCCGCTGATGGACGTGGCGCACGAGGACCTTGCCGCCGTGCGCCGCCACGCCGATCGGCTGCGCGAGTGGTTTGCGCGAGAGACGGGCTGGGTCCTGCACGTCGAGCGCGATGGCGCACGCCTCTACAAGCGGCCGGCCGACCTGATCGACTCCACGAGAGGTCTGCCCGGCTACGACCGCCGTCGCTACGTGCTGTTGTGCCTCGCCTGCGCCGTCCTCGAGCGCGCCGATTCGCAGATCACGCTGCGCCTGCTGGGAGAGCGATTGCTCGAGCTCGCCGCCGATCCGGCGCTCGCCTCGCTCGGCTTTGCCTTCACGCTGGGCGCACAGCATGAACGGCGCGAGCTGGTGGTCGTGTGCCGCACGTTGCTGACGCTCGGCGTGTTGCAGCATGTCGCCGGGGACGAACAAGCCTTCGTGCAGGCCGCCAGCACGGCCAGGCAAGCCGATGCACTCTACGACATCCATCGGCGGACGCTGGCTGGCATGCTTGCCGCGGTGCGCGGCCCCTCGACCTGGACGGCATCGGAAGCGCCTGCGTCGCTCGAGGAAAGGCTGCGCGCGCTGGTCGACGAGCACGTGGCCGACAGCGACGAGGGCCGACGCTCGGCGATGCGCCATCACCTCGCCCGCCGCCTCCTCGACGATCCGGTGGTCTATGTCGACCGGCTGGCGCCCGAGATCCGAACCTATTTTCTCAACCAGCGCGGCGCCATGGCCGGCCGGCTGTGCGAGGCCTCGGGCCTCGTCGCCGAGCAGAGAGCCGAAGGACTGGCGCTGGTCGATGAGGCCGGCCTGCTGACCGACCTCGCCATGCCGTCCGAAGGCACCGACGCCCACGTCACGCTGCTCGTCGCGGATTATCTCGCCACGCGCCAGCGCATCGATCGGGCGGTGGACGACGGTGATGCGCGGGCTTCCTCCATGATACGCGAGCAGGACGTTGCCGAGTTCCTGCGCGACGCGAGGGAGCGCTATGGCCGCTACTGGCGTAAATCGGCCCGCGAATCCGGCGCCGAGCGCGAGCTTGCTGAGATTGCCGTCGAGCGCCTGGAAAGGCTGCAGCTCGTCGAGCGCCAGGCGGGTTTCGTCCATCCTCTGCCTGCACTCGCCCGGTTCGCGCTGGGCGATGCCGAAGTGCGGGAGGTCCCGAGATGAACGACAGCCCATTCGTGCTGGAACGGCCGCCCGCCCGGCCGGCATTGCCCGTCCCGGCGCGACTGCGCTGGCAGCCCCTCAGGCTCGGCGTGGTGGAACTCTTCCATTACGACAGCGAGGAGTTCTGGTTCCGGGACGGCCATCTGCTGCTGCGCGGCAATAACGGAACCGGCAAGTCCAAGGTGCTGTCGCTGACGCTGCCGTTCCTGCTCGACGCCCAGCTCAAGCCGTCGCGCGTCGAGCCCGATGGCGATGCCGCCAAGAAGATGGCCTGGAACCTGCTGATGAACGGCTACTCCAGGCGCATCGGCTATGCCTGGATCGAATTCGGCCGCCAAGCCGAGGACGGCACGCCGCGCTACCTGTCACTTGGAGCCGGGCTCTCGGCAAAGGAAGGCCGGCCACAGGTCGAAAGCTGGTACTTCATCCTGGAAGACGCGGCCGGCGCGCGCCTCAATCACGATCTCTGGCTGACCAGCCCGCAGCGGGTCGTGCTCACCAGGGAGCGGCTGCGCGACGTCCTCGAAGGCCGCGGCCAGGTATTCGACAACGCCGCACAGTACCGCCGGGCGGTGGACGAGCGGCTCTTTCGCCTCGGCCCCAAGCGTTACGACGCGTTGATGGACACGTTGATCCAGCTCCGCCAGCCACAGCTATCGAAGAAGCCCGACGAAACCGGCTTGTCGAACGCGCTCACCGAGGCCTTGCCGCCGCTGCCGTCGGAGCTGCTCGGCGATGTCGCCGAAGCGCTCGGGCAGCTCGAGGAGGATCGCCGCCAGCTCGAGGAATACCAGGCCCTCGCGCGCGCCATCGGCAGGTTCGAGCAGCGCTATCGAATCTATGCCGGCACCCAGAGTCGCAGGCAGGCGCGGACGCTGCGTCAGGCCCAGACCGAGTTCGACAATGCCAGCCGCGCGCGCGGTGAAGCGCTGAGCAAGCTTCAGGAAGCGCAAGCCGAGGAAGAGCAGACCCGGGTGCGGCATGCTGATGCCGATACTGCCCTCGAGCGAGCACGCGCTCGGCGCGACGCCCTGCTCGCCGATCCGACGATGCAGGACGCCAATCGGCTCGAGGCCGCGACCACGGACGCTATCGCACGCCAGAATGCGCTCCGCGACGCTTCGGGAGCCGCTGAGGAGGCGGGCCGTCGACTGCAGGCCAGGGCCGACGATACGGCGCGCAGCGAACAACGCGCCAGGGAGGCCGGGCATCGGGTGACGGCGTCGCGCCAGGAGATCGCAATCCACGCCGATGCCGCCGGAATCTCTGCCGCCCACGCGGACAACGGACTTGCCCGTTTCGAGGCGACGGCGCTGGCCGAGCAGACGCCGACGGATTTCGACAAGGCACGGGCCGAGCTGTCGGCTCTGGTTCGCGACCGGAGCGAGCATGTTTCCCTGCTGCGCCGGCGTCAGGTCGAGGTCGAACGTGCAGAAGCCCTTCACGCGCAGCGGCGCCAGCTTCAGGACGAGCGGCGTGACGAGGCCGCGGCGGCCTCGCAACGGCGCGACGATGCGGATGCCGATGTCGAGCGCCAGGGCAACGCACTCGTGGCAGACTGGGACCGCTATCTCGCGAAGCTCGATCGGCTGACGTTCGATCCCGATGAGGGCAGCGCGACCCTCGCCGCCATGACTGAATGGGTGGTGGCGCTGCAGGGACAGAATCCGGGCCGACTGCTCCTGCAAGCAGCGCAACAGCGGGCCAGCCGAAGCTTCGCGGAGCGCGCCGCCGTGCTCGACGGGCTGCGTCGGACGCTCGAGCAGGAGCAGCGCGACCTCGCAGAGGAGCAAGACCGTCTCGAAGCGGGCATCTCGCGTGGCCCGCCGGCACCCTATACCCGCGGCGCCGATGTCCGGGCTGACCGCCTCGGGGCACCGTTCTGGCAATTGGTCGATTTTCACGACGCGGTCCCGGCGGTGCAGCGTGCGCTGCTCGAAGCGGGCTTGGAAGCTGCGGGCTTGCTGGACGCCTGGGTCTCGCCCGACGGTCGCCTTCAAATTGGCGAGGACGGTCGATTGCCGCACGACACCCAGCTCATGGCGCGTCGCGTGCTGCCTTCATCGCTCGCCGAGTGGCTGCGGCCGGCGGTACCCGAGGGCAGCCCGGTCCCCGGCGGCACGATCGAGCGGATATTGTCGGCAATCTCCTGCGCCGACCACGATGTCGGCGAGAGCGAGGCCTGGCTGTCGCCTGACGGGCGCTTTCGTCTCGGTGCCCTGGTGGGCGCCTGGGCAAAGCCGGCGGCCGTTTACATCGGCCATGCGGCTCGCGAATCGGCTCGCCGACAGCGACTCGCGGAAATCGCCGAAAGGCTCGGCCACGTGGCGGACCAAATGGCCGAGCTGAAGGCCGACGCCGATCGACTGGCAGACGACCGCCGTGCCGCAGATGAGGAATCGCGTCGGGCTCCGGCCGACGATGCGTTGCGAGCAGCTCACGCAACGGCCGTCGCCTGCGGTCGCGAGGTGCAGCGCGCCCGCGAAAAGCTGACCGAAGCAGATCTCCGCTGCAGCGAAGCCCTCGAAGCTCTGAAGGTGGTGCGAGAGCGCCTGGCTGCCGATGCGGCCGACTTCCGGCTGCCGGCATCGCCGGAAGCGCTCACCGCGGTCGAGGCAGCGCTCGACCGCTATCGCGACGCGCTGCCGCAGCTGGTGCAGGCATCCCATGAATTGCGCGTGGCGCTCCCGGATCTGCAACGGCAGCGCGTGCAGGAAGCGGAGGCGCGCAACGACAAGACGAAAAGCGAGGAGCGTCGCGCAACGGCGCGAAACGAGGCCGTGCAGGCTGCCGCTCGGCTCGAGGTGCTGCGCGAAGCCGTCGGGGCCAAGGTCGAAGAGCTGCAACGAAAGCTGGCCGACACCCGCCTCGCCGTCGCGGCCGGGGAAGGCGCGGTCAAACGGGCCGATGAAGCCCTCCGCAGATCCGGCGAAGCGCGCGCGATCGCCGCTGAACGAGCCGTCTCGGCGGAAACGACCCTGCTGGATCGCACCGCCGCGCGCTCCCAGATGGTCATGCGGTTGCAATCCTTTGCGCATACCGGTCTGCTGTCGTCGGCTCTGCCGCATGTCGAGCTGCCCGACATGTCGGCAACCTGGACGATCGATCCGGCGCTCACGCTGGCGCGCCGCATCGAGCAGGCCTTGTCGGAGGTCAAGGACGACGACGATGCCTGGAGCCGCGTGCAACGGCAGATCACCGAGGAATTGACAGAGCTGCAACGCGCATTGAGTGCCCTCGGCCATCAGGCGTCGGCCGAGACAACCGACTGGGGTCTCGTCGTCCACATCACATACCAGAATCACGCCGAACGGCCGGACCGCCTCGCTGCCCGCCTCGCCGAGGAGATCGCCCAGCGCTCCGAGCTGTTGACGGCCAAGGAGCGGGCCGTGCTGGAGAACCATTTGCAAGCCGAGATCGCGGCCGAGATCCAGCGGCTGCTGATGAGTGCCGAGAAGCAGCGCGACGCGATCAACAGGGAGCTGTACAAGCGGCCGACCTCGACCGGCGTCCGCTATCGACTGCTGTGGCAGCCGTTGACCGAGGACGAAGGCGCCCCTCTGGGGCTCGAGGTGGCGCGGAAGAGATTGCTCAACACCAGCGCCGATCTCTGGTCGGCGGAGGATCGCAACGTGGTCGGCACCATGCTGCAGCGACGCATCGCGACCGAGCGCGAGAATGCCGACACGGGCGCCGGCCGGGAAGGCGGCAGCCTGGTCGATCAATTGGCCCGCGCCCTCGATTATCGCCGCTGGCACCGTTTCCGCGTCGAGCGCTGGCAGGAAGGACAGTGGCGCAAGCTGTCCGGCCCCGCCTCGAGCGGCGAACGTGCGCTCGGTCTCACCGTGCCGCTCTTCGCCGCCGTCGCGAGCTTCTACAGCCAGGGGGCCTACCCGCTGGCGCCTCGGCTGATCCTGCTCGACGAAGCTTTCGCCGGCATCGACGATGCCGCCCGTGCCCACTGCATGGGCCTGATCCGCGAGTTCGATCTCGACTTCGTCATCACCAGCGAACGCGAATGGGCGTGCTACGCCGAGTTGCCCGGTGTCGCCATCTGCCAGCTCCAGCGGCGCGAAGGTGTCGATGCCGTGTTCGTGTCGCGCTGGAGCTGGAACGGGCGGGCGAGGGTGCGCGAAGCCGATCCAGACCGCCGCTTCTCGCCGGCATGAGCGCGCCGCTCGACGATCGGCTGCAACGACTGCTCGGCGGCGAGCGGCTCGCCCCGCTGCGCAAGCGCCTGCGGCGGCGCTTCGAGCGCGCGCCGCTCGACCGCGTCATCGAGCAAATCCGGGTGGACGGACTCGCCGCCGACGAGCACGCGGCACTGGCCGCGCTGCTGGGGCGCCCGCAGCGCTATACCAGTTCGTTGCAATTCGATCTCGAGCTGGTCGACGGCAATCTGCGGCGATCCAATGTCGCTCTCTCGCTGCGTGACGCGCTCGAACGGCTCGACGGTCCGATTACGCATCTCGCCGCAGCGCGCCTTCGGCAGGCGTCGCTCTGGTCGACCGTTCTCGACGATTGCACGCATCCCGACCTTGTAGGCCTGTTGGCCGTGCCGGAAGGCGCAGGCCTGCTCAAGCGTCTGGCGCGGCAGGATGCTGCCGCGGCGAGCGAGCTGTGTCGAGCCGCCCAGGCGGTGTTGCACTGCCTCCCTGCGCAAGGAATAGCGCGCTCGCAGCTTGCCGCGACCGTCCTGGGCGATGCTCACGCCCTCGACAACAGGCAGCCTGTCGCGACCCTGGTGCTGGCTGCTTGGCGTCGGCGAAGCCTGCCGTCTCGGGAAAGCGCAGAAGATTCGTTGCTCGGCAGTGCCGAGCGCGCCCGCGACACCTGGGCCACAGCCGGTGTCCTCGTCAACCAGCTCGCGCGGCCTGCCCTGTTCCTCAACCTGCCCGTCAAGTCAGCGGGCGACGGCGGCCGAACAGGCGAGCCTTCCTACCTGTCGCTGCGATCGTTGCTGCGTTCGCCGCCATCCTGGGATGTCGCGGGATGCCGGATCTTCGTGTGTGAGAATCCCAATTTGGTCGCCATCGCTGCGGATCGTTGGGGACGCGACTGCGCCCCCCTGGTCTGCACCGACGGGATGCCGGCCGCCGCCCAGCGTACTCTGCTGTCCCAGCTCACGCTGGCTGAAGCGCGGCTTTGCTACCATGGCGACTTCGATTGGCCCGGCCTGCGCATCGCCAATCATGTCCTGCGCGAGCACAATGCCAAGCCATGGCGCTTCGATGCTGCCGACTACGTCGCTGCCGTTCGGACCGCCTCGAGCTTGGCTCAGCGCCTCGAGGGAGTGACCGTCGAGGCATCGTGGGACGACGCGTTGGCAGCCGCCATGTGCGAGCACGGCATCACCATTGCCGAGGAGGCCGTGGCCGCGCAGCTACTGTCGGACCTCGCCGATCGGTAGATCGGTGGGGCCTCCCGACTACGCTGCAGTTGCCGGGCGTTTCGTCCGATCTGGTTGCGGGGAGTGATCGGCTCAACATGCGAGACACGACAACCCATCATCCCGCAGTCGTAGAAAGTCGCACACGCCGACGACGCGTTCGCGGCCCTGTCGCCGCACCCGTCATCCCGCGACCACCCGGAAGCGCTGGTCATCGTCCTGAGCCATCTGATTGACGAGGTCGATCTCCCAGGCGAGGTACTCGCGCATCGCTTCCTCGCGGCCAACGCCACGCTCGCGCGCCGAGAGCACGACATCGACCGGCTCGCTGGCCATGTGGCTCGCCCCCTCTTCGATCGGCAGGCCGGCCTTCGCCCATGCCTCGGTGCCGCCCTCGAGCACCAGCATCGGCAGGCCCCCCGCGGCGCCTGCGCCCGTGGCCATGTCGGCAGCCGCCAGCCGAGCCAAGGCGCCATCCGGCGAGGTCAACACGATCGCCTCGACCTTCGGCAGCTTTGCCAGGTCCCTCGCGAGGCGGCTGCGAATCGCGAACCAGGCGCCCGGAATGTGGCCCCGGGCATAATTCCGGCTGGTATCGAGATCGACGACGGCCATGCGCCCGGCAGCCAGCGCTTCGCGCAAGGCGGCCGGCGCGATGCCCGCGACAGGCGCCGCGGGATCGAGCCCGAGCACCCGAGGCACATGCGCGCCTCTCGTCCAGTCGCCGCCGGCGCCGTCGTCGGCCAGCACCGCGACGCCGTTCCAGCCCATCTGCTTCAGCCACGAGGCGGTCATCGTCGCGCGCACGCCGTTGTCGTCGACCAGCACGATGCGCGCGTTCCAGGTGGCGATGTGGGCGTCGGTCTCCTGCACGAGTTGCCCGCCCGGCGCCGAGCGCGCCTCGGCCAGATGGCCGGCTCGGTATTCCTCGGGTGTGCGGACGTCGAGCACATAGAGGGTGCGCCGGCCGGCTTCGCTCCGCCAAGCGGCGAGCGTCGCCTTGTCGATCCGCCTTATGTCGCCGCGCGCGGCGACCCGCGACGCCGCCTCCAGAGCCGTCCGGCGTCCGGCCTCCGACACCGCCGCCGGCCGCCGCGTCGCGCCCTTCACGACCTCGAACCCGGCGAGGTGCCAGGCCATCGTGCCGTCCTTCAGCGACATGATCGTGTTGCGGAAGCCCGCGTTGCGTAGCGCCTGGGCGCCGATGATGCTGCGGGTGCGGCCGCCGCAATTGACGATCACCGTCGTGTCGGGCGACGGCACCAGGTCGGTGAAGCGGTAGACCAGCTCCGCCCCCGGCACGCTGGTCGCGGTCGGGATGCTGTTGTTGTGGTACTCCTCGTACGACCGGCTGTCGAAGATCGCGATGTCGGCGCCGCGGTCGATCAGCACCTTGAGGTCTGACGCGGAAATCCACGGCGTGCCGGCCTCGTGCTCGACGACTTCGGCGAACGCCTTGCTCGGCACGTGCACGCCGCTGTAGAGGCGGTAACCGGCCGCCTCCCAGGCGGCGATGCCGCCCTCCAGCACCGCGACGTCGGTGTAACCGAGTGCGCTCATGCGCTGGGCGGCGCGGAGCGCCGCGCCGTCACCGTCATCGCACCACACGACGCGGGTGTCGCGCCGCGGCACCAGGTCGTCGACCAGCAACTCGAGGCGGCCGAGCGGCACGCAGGAGGCCAGCAGCAGATGACGCGCGTGGAAAACCCCTTCTTCGCGGGCGTCGAGCAGCGCGATCTCGCCGCCGTCATGCAGTTGCCGCTTCAACTCGGCTGCGCCCAGTCGCTTCACGTCACCCGTCATGCCTCATCTCCCGTCAGTCGCGCCGCTTGGCTGCTCACGCTGTTTCGTGGAACATCCTGCTCGATTGCGACGCGGCGGTCGATCAACGGAGCGATGACATGAACGAAGTCCTGCACGACCATTCCCGCTGGGGGCGAGACGACCAATTGGGCGCGGGGAACTTGCTGACGCCCGAACGCCGCCTGGCGGCGCTGCGCTCGATCCAGACCGGCGCCCTCTACGATCTCAGTCACGAGATCAGCCCCAAGGCGCCGTTCCTGATGCCGAACCAGACGCCGTTTCTTCAGTCGATCTGGGCATCCTGGCGCGATTCGATCAGGCGCCGCCGGGCCGCCGGTGCCACCAACGATGCCGGGTCGAACGTCGAGCGGGTCGAGATGACGATGCATGTCGGTACGCATATCGACGCGCTCGGCCATTTCAGCATCGGCGGCAAGCTGTACAACGGGCTGAACGCCAACGACGTGGTGACCGATTGGGGGCTCGACCGTCTCGGCATCGAGCACATGCCGCCGATGATCAGCCGCGGCGTGCTGCTCGACGTTTCCGGATTGGATGGCGGGGATTTCCTCAATCCGGGCCGCGTGGTTGCGCCGGACGACCTGGCGCGCGCGGCGGATGCGGCGGGCGTGGCGATCGGAGCCGGCGACATCGTGCTGATCCGCACCGGCTGGGGCCGCTTCTTCGGCGTGGACAACGCGCGCTATCTGCAGGGCGAGCCCGGGATCGACGTGCCCGCCGCCCGCTGGTTGACGAAGCACGACGTCGTCGCGATCGGCTGCGACAACATGGCGGTCGAGGTGCTGCCCAACCCGGACCGCGGCATCGCGATGCCGGTGCATCAGCACGTGCTGGTCGAAGCAGGGGTTCACCTGATCGAGAACCTCGCGCTCGATGAACTGGCCCGCAACCGGATCTCGAGCTTCTGCTTCATCCTGCTGGCAGCCAAATTCAAGGGCGCGACCGGTTGCCCGGTTCGGCCGATCGCGTTGGTTTAGCTAGAGCCACCGTCGCGGCTCCCCCGGGCGGGATTTGACCGTATCGGGGAGCCGGTCACCTACTGCGCCGCGATTCTCTCTGCCGGCGCGAAGGCGCGCTCCATCTCCCGTCGCAGCTTCACCGCCGTCAGCGTCTCGTCCATCGCCACGTCGGCGTAGGTCAGCGACTGGCCGGCCTTGATCGGCTTCAGGAGCTTGACGTTGTGGGCGAGGCCGAGCGGCAGGCTGCCCAACCCGGTCGATTTGCCGGCCGGGAACAGCTTGCCGTAGACCGTGTAGCCGCCCTCGCCGTCGAGCATCTCGCCGGCCTTTAGATCGCGCTTGGCGGTGGCGATGACGTCGGCGTGGAAGCCGATGGGACACCCCGTCGGCTCCTTGCGCAGGCCGACCGAGGCGACCGACATGCCGACCTCTAGCCCGATCAGGTGCCAGCGCTTGTACATCACCGAGTAGCGCCCGCTCGGGTCGGTGCAAAGCATGTACTCCTCGAAGCAGTTCTTCTGGTACTCGGTCGCGGCTTCGAAGACGACCCACACGCCCTTGCGGATCTCGTAGGGGATGGCGCGGCCGTCGCGCTCGAGCGAGCTCGCGCATTCGACCTGGCCCTTGTGATGGAGCTGACCACCCTCGGAGGCCGGGCGCATGACGAATGGCAAATCCTCGACCGCGCAGGGCGGGAAGGCGAGCCCGTCGGGTGCCGGCGTAAGCCCGGTGGCGTTGGCCACCGCCGTGCTCTCGATGGCGGGCTTGGAACCGTCGAGGAAGGAGTTGAACATCTTGGGGTTCAGCCCGCCGCGCTTGGCCTGCTCCTCGTTGAGGCCCCAATACTTCCACACCGTCTCGGGCGTCGACTGCGCGTAGTGCGGCAGCCATTTGTGGCCGCGGCCTGCCGCGGTGACCTCGAAACCGGCGGTGCGCGCCCAGTCGACCAGCTCGCAGATCAGCGCCGGCTGATCGCCGTAGGCCAGGCTGTAGATCACGCCCGCTTCGGCGGCGCGCTTGGCGAGCAGAGGACCGCAGAACGCGTCGGCCTCGACCGTGACCATCACCACGCTCTTGCCGTTGCGGAAGGCTTCGAGCGCGTGCTCGACAGCGGCGATCGGATCGCCGGTCGCCTCGACCACGATGTCGATCTCGGGATGGCTCACAAGGGCGCGCCAATCGTCCGTCAGGTAGGTGTTGCCGTTGCGCCGCGCCTCGGCGAACGAGCCGGCCGCCGTGACCTCGGGCTTCCAGCCCAGCCGCGCCAGGTTCTCGCGTGCCCGTGGCGGCGAGAGATCGGCGATGCCCAGCAGATGGATGCCGGGTGTCGTCGGGATCTGGCTGAGGTACATGGCGCCGAACTTGCCGGCGCCGATCAGGCCGATGCGCAGCGGCTTCGCTTCGGCCGCGCGCGCCAGCAGCATGCGATGGAGACTCATGGATTTCCTCCTGTGAACGTGTGCTCGGAGTGCGCCACCTCAGTGATGCACCCAAAGACGTCAATGAACAAGGATCCTCACCCTGAGGAACGGCCCACGGGCCGCGTCTCGAAGGGTAGGCAACGGGCGAACTGCTGCGACACCGCTCTACCGATGATGTCGTATGCCGCCCATCCTTCGAGACGGCCGCTTCGCGGCCTCCTCGGGACGAGGATGTTGGTTCGACCGAGGTTGCCGACCATGAGTGGCGCGTTCCCGGTCATGAGCTTCGTTCAGGCGCGGTTGCCGTTCCTACTCCGCCGCCGCCTTGCGCCGGACGGCGCGCGCCACGGCGTCGTCTTCCCAGGCATCGATCGGCGTGAAGTCGCGATGGGCGATATAGTCCGGCCGCTTGAAGCGGCGGATGGCGTTGGAGACGGCGTTGTAGGTGACGTAGATGATCTGGCGGTCCCACGGCGACATGTTGGGCGGGCTGCCGTGCACCAGCGTGCCATGGAAGAAGATCGCCGAGCCCGGCCCGCCCTTGGGTGCCACGATGCCGCCCTGGTGGACCAGCTTGGCGATGGTGTCGTTGTCGATCACCCACAGCGGATACGACGTCGTGGTAAGGTCGTGGCTGGCCTCGATCGCGCCCTTCTTGTGGCTCTTCGGGATGAACCATAGCGGGCCATTGAACTCGTTCACCTCGTCGATGAAGACGGCGAGGTTCATCGCCCGCGCCTCGGGCATGTCGTCGTCGGCTTTCCAGGTGCCGTAATCCTGGTGCCATTGCCAGACGTCGCCGTCGAAGGCGGCTTTGCCGTTGATCTTGAACTGGTGGATGTAGGTCTTGTCGCCGAGCAGCTGCTCGGCCGGCTCGACGAAGCGCGGATGATGGACCAGCGCCTCGAACACCGGATGATAGGTGTGCACGGCGAAGGCGGTGCGCACGACGTCGCCGGTCTTCTCGCGCACGTTCTCGGGACGGCGCTGGGCGAACACTTCGGGCACCGAGGCCTTCAGGATCCTGGTTTCCTCGGGCGAAAAATACTCGGGAAAGAACAGGTAGCCTTCTTCGTCGAACTGGGCGAGCTGCTCGGCAGTGAGCTTCATGGCGCTCCTCCTTTGCTGTTTGTAGACGCGCTCAGGCGGCGCGCGAGATCACGACTTTCAATCGACCGGTGAGAATGTCGGCCATCTGCTCGGCATGACCGCGGCACAATTCCTCGGCTTCGGCCGACTGGCCGGCCTCGAGGGCGCGCAAGATGCCTTCATGCTCGTCCCACACGCTGACCCGCAGGTCGGCCTCGCCCAGCGCCGCCGCCATCACGCGCCGCAAATGCTGCCAGTGCGGATGGGCGGTCTCGCCGATCAGCGGGTTGCCCGAGGCCTCGTAGATGAACAGGTGGAAGTCGATGTCGGCCTCGATCACGGCCGGCACGTGGCCGCTCGCCACGGCGCGCCGCCCGACATCGATCAGGTCGCGGCCGCGTTGCCGCAGATGCGGCGTGTAGTTGATGGCCGCGAGCCGCGCCGCCGCACCGTCGAGCGCGCCGCGCACGACGTAGAGATTGCGCGCCTGCTGCACGTCGAGCGGCGCCACGCAGACGCCCTTGCGGCCGACATCGATCAGGAAACCTTCGCGCCGCAGCAGCATCATCGCCTGCAGCACCGGCTGGCGCGACACGCCGAACTTGTTGGCCAGCTCTTCCTGGGTGATGCGGACGCCGGCCTTCAGCTCGCCCGAGCAGATCGCCTCGAGGACGGAGTCGTGGATCTTCTCGCTGAGATCAGCCTCGGGCACGATCGGGCGCATTTTTTGTATACAGAACACAGAGAGCGGAATGTCAAGAAGCGGAAATCGAAGACTTTACCGTCACGGGCCTACCTTCGGTCGGAGGAGGCAGAGTTGGCAGGATGGAAATACTGGGTCGTATCGGCCATCAACCGCTGCCGGTGAGAGAGGCGATTGGAGACCCTCTCCCCGACGCCGTCTCACACTGCCAGCCCCGCCATCATGCCCTCGTAGACGGCCTCCTCGGCCGAGCGTGGCGCCAGGCAGTCGCCGGCGAGGTGCAGCGGAATGCCGAGCGGCGCGAGCTCTTCCTCGAGTGACGTGTCGGGCCGGTGGCCGAGGGCGAGCACCACAGTCTCTACCTCGTTGGCGATGATCGGCTCGTTGGTGACGAGATGCGCCAGGTAGGCGGCGTCGGCATCGACGCCGAACAGCCTTGCGTAGGGGATCACCTCGACGCCGAGCTTGTGCAGCTTGCCTGCCCAATGGTCGCGCAAATACTGCTGCAGGTTCTGCCCGACATTCGTGCCGGTGATGGCGAGGCGCACATGCCGACCCTCGCGCGCGAGCTTCTCCGCCAGGCCCATGCCGACCCAGTCGCAGCGCCAGTCGGCCACCAGGACGCGGCCGCCGGGATTGGCGCGGCCCTCGAGCACGGCCCAGGCATCGAGCACGTGCGCGTCCTCGGCGCCCTCGATCTCAGGGCGGTAGGGCACGCCGCCGGTGGCGACGATGACGGCATCGGGACGCTCGCGTCGGACCATTTCGGCCGAGACCGGCGTGTTGAGCTTCACCTCGACACCGGCGTGCGCCAGCTCGTGCTGCAGGTTGCTGACCAGGCCGCCGAACTCGGCGCGCTCCGGCAGCAGCTGGGCCAGCAGCACCTGGCCGCCGAGGCGGCGGCTCGCTTCGTGCAGTATGACGCGATGGCCGCGCTCGGCCGCCGTCAGCGCCGCCTTCATGCCCGCCGGCCCGCCGCCCGCGACCAGGATGCGCCGCGGCGCGGCGGACTTCGCGGTGGCGCCGAGCTTGCGCTCGCGTCCGGTCACCGGGTTCTGGATGCACGAGATGCCGACGCCCATGTGGTAGTGCCCGATGCAGGCCTGATTGCAGGCGATGCAGGCACGGATGTCGTCGAGACGGCCGGTGCGTGCCTTGTTGGCCATCTCGGGGTCCGAGATCATCGCCCGCGTCATGCCGCACATGTCGGCCTGTCCGGCGGCGAGCACGGCCTCGGCGATCTGCGGCTGGTTGATGCGGCCGGCGACGAACACGGGCAGGCCAAGGGCGGCGCGCAAGGTGCCGGCCCTCGGCGCCACGTAGGCGTGCGCGATTTCCATCGGCGGCACGACGTGCACCGAGCCGCCGAGGCCCTGCATCGAGCCCAGGGTGGTGTTGACGTAGTCGATCGCCCGTCTTGCCTTCAGCGCCTGGCAGATGGCAATCACCTCGTCCTTGGCGAGGCCGCCGGGCTCGATCTCCTCGGCGGAGATGCGCATGCCGAGCACAGGGCCATCCCCCAGCCCCTTGCGCACCACGGCGAGAAGGTCGGTGAGGAAGCGCAGCCGGTTCTCGAAGCTGCCGCCATAGGCGTCGGTGCGCTGGTTGTTGCGCGGATTGAGGAAGTCCGAGATCAGCAGCCCGTGGCTCGCCAGCAGCTCGATGCCGTCGAAGCCCGCCTCGCCGAAGCGGCGCGCCGCCTTGCCGGCCTCCTCGATGAGCTCCTCGATCAGCGCCACCGGCATGGCGCGCGGCATGGTGTGGAAGCGCTGGTCGGGGACGGCCGAAGGCGCGTAGGCGACGCCGCGCAGACCGCCGGACAGCCGCTTGGTCACCCGCCCGGAATGCGAGAGCTGGCCGAAGATGCGGGCGCCATGGCGATGGACGCTGTCGACCAGGTTCTTCAGGCCGGGAATGCAATCGTCGCTGGCCACGATCAGCTCGGGCGCGTCGGTGAAGCCCGTGGCATGGAAGCGCGCTGCTTCCGTGATGATCAGACCGGCCCCGCCTCGGGCCCGCGCCTCGTGATAGGCAACGAAGTCCTCTCCCGGCAGCCCGCCCTTGGCGAGATAGGTCTGGTGCCCGGTCGACAGGATACGATTGCGGATCTCGGTGTTGCGCAGCCGGATGGGCGAGAAGAGGTGGGGGAAGGAGGTCATGGGCTTGCTCTCAGCTGCACACCGTGTACTCCGGCGAGAGCCGGCTCAGCACCTCGGCGCCGGTGGACGAGAGCACGATCGTGTGGCCGAGCGACATCGCGAGGTTCTTCGGCGCATCGATCAGGATGGCGTGCAGGAACAGCACCATCCCGGGCGCGGCCGGGGTCGTGTTGCCGGAATAGAGCATCGGCGGGACGTCCATCCAGGTCGGCCGATAGAGCGCGCCCAGCGAATAGCCGCAGGCCGACATGCGCGCATCGCCGTAGCCCGCCGCGTCGTAGACCCGACGATGGGCATCGTCGATCTCGCCGAGCGGGCGACCAGGCCTCGCCGCCTGCGTCATCGCTGCCAGCGCCGCGTGCGTCACGTCGAACATCTTGTGCTGGTCCGGGTTGCCCTTGCCGATGGCAACCGTGCGCATCAGGCAGGCGCAGTAGTGCCGGTAGCTGCCGGCGAACTCGAGGGTGAGCTGGTCGACCGGGTCGAGATGGCGAAAGCCGGTGGCGCTGCGGATGAGCAGCGCGCGATCGCCCGAGCCGAGCACCGGGCCGGAGGGCGGCGGGTCGCCGCCGCCGGCCAGGATCGGCACCGAGCCCGCGGCGGCGATATCGCCCTCGAAGGCGCCCGGCCGCGCCGTCGCCAGCATCGCCTCGAGCGACTGATCGGCAAGCTCCGCGGCGCGGCGCACATAGGCGATCTCCGCCGGCGATTTCACCAGCCGCAGGGTGCGCACGATATGGCTGGCGTCGACCAGCTCGCACCAGCCGGCGAGGCGCCTGGCGACCAGCTCGTGCTTGTCGGCCGTCAGTCCGAACGTCCGCATCTCGATGCCGATGCGGGCGCCTTTCAACCCTTTCTCGGCCAGGATCTCGGAAAGCTCCCGGCTCGGGTCGTTGCCTTCCTTGTCGTACCACAGGCGGATGTCGGAGAGGATCGAGGTGCGGCGCGCCTGCTCGAGATCGGGCCGTCGCGTCAGCAGCGTGATCGGCCCTTCGTCGCGGGTCAGCACGGCGCACTGGAAGAAGACGAAGCCGCTCGTATCGAAGCCGGTGAGATAGTAGAGACTCTCCTGTGCGAACAGCAGAAGCGCGTCCAATCCATCGTCGGCGAGCGCCTTGCGCGCTGCGGCAATGCGGCTTTCGAACTCCGCACGTTCGAAGTGCAGCGCCATGATCGTCTCCCTGTAGGCTGGCGCCCCGAGCCTAGTCATCCGTCGGGTCGTGCGCAAACCCGCGCCATCGTAATGCCTTGACGGGCGACCGGTCGTGCCGCGAAATGGCTTGGCCAGTTGGGCTCGCAATGGGGGATCGCGATGATCAGGAAGTGCGTTGGGGCAATTTCACTCACATGTACGGCAGCGCTGTTGCTTGCCGCGCCGCAAGCGATGGCGCAGGAAAAGAAGACGCTGACCATCTCGTCGTGGGGCGGCGCATTCCAGAAGGCGCAGAAGGAAGCGTGGTTCGGCATCGTCGAAAAGGAGCTGAACGTCGTCATCAAGGAGGACAACACCTCCGGTCTCGCCGACGTGCGCACGCAGGTCGCCTCCGGCAAGCCGACCTGGGATCTCACGACCCAGGGAGCCTACAGCTGCGCACTGCTGGAAAAGGAAGGTCGCCTCGAGAAGTTCGATGCCGACACCATGAAGGCGCTGACCGACATCCCCACGACGCTCGGCCGCTCGGAGCACTGCGCGCCGCAGATCGTCTACTCGGTCGCCATCGGCTGGCGTGACAAGGCCTACCCTGGCAAGGAGCCGGCGGGCTGGGCCGACTTCTGGGATGCCAAGAAGTTCCCCGGCCAACGCTCCGTGCGCAAGCATCCGATCTATGCCCTCGAGATGGCGTTGATCGCCGACGGCGTGCCGATGGACAAGCTCTATCCGCTCGACGTCGACCGCGCCTTCAAGAAGCTCGAGCAGCTGAAGCCGCACGTGCTGGTCTGGTGGAGCTCGGGCGCCCAGTCCGCGCAGGTGCTGAAGGACGGCGAGGTCGACATGGTGGCGGCCTGGAACGGACGCATCCAGGCGCTGGAGAACGAGCCCGAAGGGAAGGGCGGCAAGGTCAAGACCACCTTCAACGAACAGATCATCGTCTCCGACAGCTGGATGATCCCGAAGGGCGCGCCCAACAAGGACCTCGCCATGAAGGCGATCGCGATCATGTCTCGGCCCGAGGTCAACGCCCGCATCTCGAACTACATCAACTACGCGCCGTCCAATACGAAGGCCTACGCCACCGGCGTCATCCCCAAGGAGAAGCTGCCCGGCCTGCCGAACTCGCCAGGGAACTTCGAGAAGGGCTTCGTGCAGGACAACGCCTGGTGGGTCCAGAACGCCGACGCGATGGTGAAGCGCTTTGACGCCTTCCTGCAGCAGTAGGTCGACCGGCTGGGCTTCTCATCCTCCTCCCCAGCTTCGCTGGGGAGGTGTCGGCGTAATCGCCGACGGAGGGGTCAAGAGCCCCACTGTGACTCTCGACCCCTCCGTCGCCGTAAGACGGCGACACCTCCCCAGCGAAGCTGGGGAGGAAAATGTGAGCGCGCCAGAAGAGTCACTGGCTCATCGGAGGCCCCGGTGACCGCAGCGAACGGCAAGGGTTCCGCCATCTCGCTGCCGATCTCGATCCGGAACGTCACCAAGACCTACGGCGCCTTCACTGCCTTGGACAACGTCAGTCTCGAGATCGCGAGCGGCGAGTTCATCACCCTGCTGGGGCCTTCGGGATCGGGCAAGACGACGCTGCTCATGGTGCTTGCCGGCTTCATCCGGCCGGACAGCGGCGAGGTCCGGTTCGGCGAGCGCGACGTCTCGCTGATGCCGCCGCACAAGCGCGACGTCGGCATGGTGTTCCAGAACTATGCCCTGTTCCCGCACATGACGGTGGCCGCCAATGTCGGCTATCCGTTGCGGCTGCGCAGGGTCGCCAAGGCGGAGATCGCCGAGCGCGTGCAGAAGGTGCTCGAGCTGGTCCAGCTGGGCGAGCATGGCGCCCGCAACATCGACCAGCTCTCGGGCGGCCAGCGCCAGCGCGTCGCGCTCGCTCGTGCCATCGTCTTCGAGCCGCGTATCCTGCTCATGGACGAGCCCCTGTCGGCGCTCGACAAGAAGCTCAGGGAGGAGATGCAGATCGAGGTCCGCCATCTCCATCAGCGCCTCGGCATGACGACGGTCTACGTCACGCACGACCAGCGCGAGGCGCTCACCATGTCGGATCGCGTCGCGGTGATCGACAAGGGCCGCTTCCACCAGATCGGCAAGCCGCGCGATGTCTACGAGCGCCCCGAAAGCCGCTTCATTGCCGAGTTCATCGGCGAATCGCATCTGGTGGCGGTCTCGGTGCGCGACGGGACCGCGCACTACCGCGACAGGCCGTTGCAGCTGGCCGAGCCGCCACGCCATCCGTCCGGCCAGCAATTCCTCGTCGTGCGCCCCGAGAAGCTGCGGCTCGTCACCGGCGGGGAGGAGGGCCTCAACGTGTTCGAAGGGACGGCACGCGAGATCGTCTACCAGGGCGAGAGCACGCTGCTCTATGTCGACCTGCCCGACAATGTCGAGGTCGCGGTGCGCCAGCCGGCGACCAGCCTCGGGCCGGCATTGCCGGCGCCGGGCACCCCCGTTCGGCTCGGCCTGCCGGCGGGCGACACGATGGTGGTCCCTGGGGTGGTCCCCGGGGTGGTCCCCGGCGAGCGCGCGCCATGACCACGACCAGCCTTGTCGGGGAGGAGGGCCGGCCCGACCAGGGAGCCTCGAAGGCGCCGAACGAGGCAGCCTATCGCCGCAGTGAGCGCAGCGAGACGACCAAGCTGGCGGCGCTCGCTGTGCCCGGCCTCCTGCTGATCGGCGCCATTGCCTTGGCTCCGATCGCCTGGCTGTTCTGGCTCTCGTTCCGCAGCGGCTCGGACCTCACGCTCGAGCACTACGAGCGCCTGCTGCACCCGAGCTACACCCTGTCGCTCCAGGCGACGTTCGAGCTCTCCTTCCTGGTCACCGCCGTCTGCATCGCCTTGGGCTATCCGCTCGCCTATCTCATCTCGCAGCTGCGACCGCGGCTCGCGGCGGCGCTCCTGCTGCTGGTGCTGTTCCCGGTTTGGACGTCGCTGCTGGTGCGCTGCTACGCTTGGCTGGTGCTGCTGCAGCGCCGCGGGGTGGTCAACAGCTGGCTCCAGGACATGGGGTTGATCGAGGCGCCCCTCCGCCTCATGCACAATTTCACCGGCACGGCGATCGGCATGGTCCACATCATGCTGCCCTTCATGGTGCTGCCGCTCTACGCCACCATGCGCACCATCAACCGCGACTACGTGCGCGCGGCGGCGAACCTCGGCGCCTCGCCGACCCAGGCGTTCTGGCACGTGTTCGTGCCACTCTCGCTGCCCGGCCTGTTCGCCGGCATCATCATCGTCTTCGTGCTGTGCCTCGGCTTCTATGTGACGCCGGCGCTGCTCGGCGGCGGGCGCGTGATGATGTGGTCGATGCAGATCGAGCGCAACGTCACCTACCATTCGGACTGGGGGGCGGCGAGCGCGCTCGGCGTCGTGCTGCTCGCCATGACGCTCGCCATCCTGTGGGGCCTCGGCCGCCTGATCGGCTTCGACCGCATCGTGGGAGGCCGCTAGATGCTGCGGCGGCCCGCGACGGAAACCCAGATCACCCACGGCGCTCGGCTGTGGCTTTACGTGGTCGCGGGACTCGTCCTGCTGTTCCTCATTCTGCCCAGCCTGCTCGTCATTCCGCTCAGCTTCTCGGACTCGCGCTACCTCGCCTTCCCGCCGCCCGGCTGGTCGACGCGCTGGTACGAGGCCTATTTCGGCGCCATCGAATGGCGCGACGCGACGGCGATGTCGTTCACCGCGGCCACCCTCACGATGATCATCTCGACTGCGCTCGGCACGCTCGCCGCCTACGGCATGCACACCTCGGGCTCGCGCTTCACCCAGCTCGCCTACGCGACCTTCATGCTGCCGCTGATCGTTCCGGGCATCCTGATCGCGATCGGCGTCTTCCTGCTCTATGCCCATCTCGGGCTCAACAACACGCTCACCGGCATCGTGCTGGCGCATTCGGTGATGGCGATTCCGCTGGTCGTGATCATGGTCGCGTCGAGCCTCAAGAGCTACGACATGAGCCAGGAGATGGTGGCGCGCAGCCTCGGTGCCAGCCGCCCCTGGGCGTTCCTCACGGTGACGCTGCCGCAGATCAAGACCTCGGTGATCTCGGCGGCAATCCTGGCGTTCATCACCTCGCTCGACGAGGTCGTGATCTCGCTGTTCATCGCCGGCGGCGACAAGGCGACCCTGACGCGCCGCATGTTCAACGCGCTGCGCGACGAGATCGATCCGACGATCGCGGCCATATCGACGCTGCTGATCCTGATATCGGTCCTGCTGCTCGGCTTGACCCAGCTCCTGCAGCGCTCGCCGAACCGGCAGCAGCCGACTCCCGCCGAAGAAAATTAGCCGCAGATGACCACGGATAGTTGGCCATGATCTCGGCATCTGTGTTCATCTGTGGCTGAATTCTTGCGCGGAAGCGGCAATGGAGACGGGAGCGGAGCATGGCTGGGACCGATCGCGAGCAGCTGAAGGCATGGATCGACGAGGATCGCGATACCCTGGTCGCCTTCCTGAGGGCCTTCGTGCGCTGCAAGGGCCCCAACCCGCCGGGCGACACGCGCTCGACGGCGGACTTTCTCACCGGCGAGCTCAAGGCGCGCGGCCTCGACTATCGCATCATCGCGCCGCACCCCGAGATGCCCAACATCGTCGCGACCTTCGAGGCCGGCCGGCCCGGCAAGCATCTCGTGCTCAACGGCCACATCGACGTATTTCCCGTCGCCGACGACGGGCTGGGATGGACCAAGGACCCGTGGGGCGGCGAGCTGGTCGATGGCAAGGTCTACGGCCGTGGCGCCGCCGACATGAAGTGCGGCACCTCGGCGTCGATCTGGACCTACATCTATCTGTCGCGGCTCAAGGACCGCCTCAAGGGCCGTCTCACCCTCACGGCCGTTTCCGACGAGGAGACATTCGGCCCCTACGGCGCCCGCTATCTCATGGAGCATCATCCCGAAGTTCATGGCGACGCGCTCTTGAACGGCGAGCCGTCGAGCCCTTTCAGCGTGCGCTTTGGCGAGAAGGGCCCGCTGTGGCTCGAGTTCACGGTGCGCACGGCGGGCGCGCACGGCGCCTACACGCACGCCACGGCGAGCGCCACCAAGATCGCCATGGCCCTCGCCACGCGCCTCGAGGACGTGACCGAGATCAGGCCCGAGCTCTCCGACAACATCATGCGCGGCATCGATGCCGGCCGCGCCACCATGGATCGCGCGATGGGCGAGGGCGCGGGCGAGATCGTCGACAAGGTCACGCTCAACATCGGCACCATCAAGGGCGGCGTGAAGGTCAACATGGTGCCGTCGAGCGCCGTGTTCGAAACCGACATCCGCCTGCCGCTCGGCGTGACGCGCGAGCGCGTGCTGGCCGAGGTCGAGCGGATCCTGAAGGACTTCCCCGACGCCACGGTGAAGGAGACCAACTGCAACCTCCCCTCCTGGGTCGACCCCGGCTGCGACATCATCGAGATCGTGCAGCGCACGGTGGAGGAGCTGCGCGGCTTCCGCCCGACACCGATTGTCAGCCTGGGCGGCACCGACGCGCGCCTCTGGCGCTACCGCAACATCCCGACCTGCGTCTACGGCCCCTTCCCGCATGGCATGGGCTCGCACGACGAGCATGTCGACGTGGAGGAGTTCCTCCATATCGTGCGCACGCATGTGCTCGCGTCCTACGACTACATGACGCGGTGAGACCTCCCCTGTTCCTCCCCGATTGCGGGAGGAGGGTCTTGTATCGAGAGCTCTACTTCGCCTTCAGCACCGTCCTGGCGCGATCGGGATAGTCGGTTATCAGCCCGTCCACGCCGAGGCCGATGAGCCGGGCCATCTCGGATGGATCGTTCACCGTCCACGGGATCACCTTCAGTCCCAGCCCCTGCGCCTCCTTCACCGCCTCGGGCGTCACGTTGCGCCAGAACGGCGACCACACGGCACAGCCCGCCGCCTTGGCCAGGCGCGGCAGCGAGCCGCCATGGACCTGCAGGTCGAGACCGCCGAGCCAGGGCGAGGGCTGGCCGGCGGCGCGCTGAACCGTGTCCATGGTGTTGGTCTCGATCGAGAGGCAGGACGTGGCGATGTCCGGCGCCAGCCGCCGCGCCGCCAGCAGGCCGCGCCAGTCGAACGACTGGATGGTCGTGCGATCGCCGGCCTTGCCCTCCTGGACGGCCTTTACGACCAGCGCCGCGAAGTGCTCTGGATCGAGCGTGAGGTCGGGTTTGGTCGGGTCGGTCTTGATCTCGATGTTGAAGCCCATCGCCGGACCGCCCAGGGCAAAGAGCTGGCCGAGCGTCGGGAAGCGCTCGCCGTCGGCCGGCTTCTGCTCGGGGAACTGCTTGGCGTAGCGGCTCTCGGGGTTGATCCGGCCGATATCGTATTGCGCAAGTTCGGCTGCGCTCAGCGTGCGGATCGGCGGGCCGGACGTCGTCAGCCATTTGCCGTCGGGGCCGCGCACCAGGTCGGGATTGAGCATCGGGTCGTGGCTGATCACCAGGACGCCGTCGCTGGTGACCGCGAGGTCGGTCTCGAGCGTGGTGACGCCGAGCGCGATGCCGGTCCGGAAGGCGGCCAGCGTGTTTTCCGGAGCGAGGCCGCGCGCGCCGCGATGGCCCTGCAGGTCGAAGGCCCAGGCGGCGCCGAGATCAGCTGCCCAGATTGCGCAGGCGAGCGATGCGATCCGCAGTGTCGGGATGGGTGGCCAGCAGCGCCGACGACTTCTTGGTGAAGGTCTGCACCGGGTTGACGATGAAGAGATGCTGCGTCGCACGACTGACTCCGGGAAAGGGCGCGGCCTTCTCGGCGAGCTTGCCAAGAGCGGAGATCAGGCCATTGGGATTGCGGGTGAACTGGACCGAGGTGGCGTCGGCAAGATACTCGCGCTGTCGCGACACCGCCATCTGCACCGCCTTGGCGGCGAGCGGCGCCACGATTGCGACGACGATCAGCAGGATGATCAGCAGGCCGCCGCCCGAGCCCTTCTTGTCGCTGCTGCTGCTGCTGCTCCGGCCCGAGCTGCCCCAGGCCATGGTTCGCAGCAGCATGTCGCAGACCAGCGCGATCAGCCCGACGGTGACGCCCACCACGACCATGTAGCGGGTGTCGAGATTGGCGAGATGGGACATCTCGTGCGCCACCACGCCCTGCAGCTCGTCGCGATTGAGCGTGTCGAGCAGGCCGCGCGTCACCGCGATGGTGCCGTTGCCGATCCGGTTGCCCGTCGCGAATGCGTTCAGCGCATCGGTCTCCAGGATCATCACCCTGGGCATCGGCTGGCCGGCGGCGAGCGCCATCTCCTCGACCACGTTGTAGAGCTGCGGCGCATCTGCCTTGGTGATCGGCTTGGCGTTGGCCATGCCGAGCACCAGCCGGTCGCCGATCACCAGGGAGATCAGGCTCCATACCACGCTGACCGCCGCCAGCAGCGCCGCGAACAGCAGGCCCGCCCTGCTCCACAGCGGCACCGAGTCGGTCATCTCGCCCTCGAGCGCCCAACCGGCGACGTAGCCGGTGAGGGCGGCGACGCCGGTGAGCGCGACCAGCAGCACCAGCGTATTGCGCCGGTTGCTCTTCTGGGCGGCGACGAAGTCGGTGGTGGCGGCCATCAGGATTTCATTTCATGTCTCCTATCCCCCTAGCGGGGGAGAGGAATATGAGGGGCGATCGCCCGCTCACCGCAACGCCACCTTCGGGACCTCGCGCTCGGCTTCCGGCATGTTGAACAGGTCCATCGCGCTGAAGCCCATCGACGCCGCGGCGACCACCGCGGGGAAGCTCTGGATGCGCGTGTTATAGGTGTTGACCGAGTCGTTGTAGAACTGGCGCGCGAAGGCGATCTTGTTCTCGGTGGTCGTCAGCTCTTCCTGCAACTGCTTGACGTTGTCGTTGGCCTTGAGCTGCGGATAGCTCTCGACCAGGGCGAACAGGCCGCGGGTGGCCGCGCTCAGCGCGGCTTCGGCCGGACCGGACTGCGCCGGGCCGGTCGCGGCGGCAGCGGCGTTGCGCGCCTGCACCACCTTGGTGAGCGTCTCCTGCTCGTAGCCCATGGCGTCCTTCACGACCTGCACCAGGTTGGGAATGAGGTCGTGCCGGCGCTTCAGCTGCACGTCGATCTGGCTCCACGCCGTCTTCGCCTGGTTCCGGCTGCCGACCAGCCCGTTGTAGATCGAGATCAGCCACAGGCCGACCAGCACCAAGACGCCGAGGATGATCCAGAAGCTCATGCCTTAGTCTCCCTGCCAATATCGCCTGAAGGCGCGCTCCCTTGCCGGGAAGCCCAGTTTAGTCATGATTGCGGCAACTCCGGGAGGATCAATCATGGATACGGCCGCACTGTTGAAGGAATTCTGCTCCGCCGTCGAACGGCACGACGGCAAGGCCCTGGCCACGCTGTTCACCGAGGATGGCGTCTATCACGACGTGTTCTACGGCGCCTTCAAGGGGCACGCGAAGATCGCCGAATTGATCGACGACTGGTTCTACCGCACCGCCCGCGACTTCCGCTGGCAGATGTTTCGGCCGGTCACCGACGGCAAGACGCTCTATGCCTACTACACGTTCAGTTATGTCTCGACCCTCCCGGAGGCCCAGGGCAAGCGCGTCGGCTTCGACGGCGTGTCGATCATGACCCTGCGCGACGGCAAGATCGCCGAGTACCGCGAGGTGGCCAACGCCCATCACGGCCTGGTCGAGATCGGCTTCGCGCCCGAGCGGGTGGCCAAGCTCATGGCCAAGGAACAGGCCCACATCAAGACGCGACCGGAATGGGAGCGCCATCGGGCGTGAGCCTTCCGGACCGCGGGCGTCTCGCCCGCTCGCGAATTCATGAGCGGGCGAGACGCCCGCAGTCCGATGAGCATGAGCGTCAGTCGCGCAGCAGCTCGTTGATCGAGGTCTTGGAGCGGGTGCGCTCGTCGACCGTCTTCACGATCACGGCGCAGTAGGTCGAAGGCCGGTCCGGGCCGCCGCCGATATTGCCGGGCACGACGACGGAATAGGGCGGCACCTTGCCGATATGGATCTGGCCGGTCGCGCGGTCGACCACCTTGGTGGTGGCGCTGATGAACACGCCCATCGACAGCACCGCGCCGGTGCCGACGATCACGCCCTCGACGACCTCCGAGCGCGCGCCGATGAAGCAGTTGTCCTCGACGATCACCGGGTTGGCCTGCAGCGGCTCGAGCACGCCGCCGATGCCGACGCCCCCCGACAGATGGCAGTTCTTGCCGATCTGTGCGCACGAGCCGACCGTTGCCCAGGTGTCGACCATGGTGCCGCTGTCGACATAGGCGCCGAGATTGACGAACGATGGCATCAGCACGACCGACGGCGCCACGTAGGAGCCGCGCCGCACGATCGAGCCCGGCACGGCGCGGAAGCCCGCCTTGGCGAAGCGGTTGGCATCCCAGCCCGTGGTCTTGAGCGGCACCTTGTCGAACCACGGCGCGCTGCCCATGCCCGGGAAGGTGGCACCGCCGTCCATCGGCACCGAGTCGTAGAGCCGGAAGGAGAGCAGCACCGCCTTCTTCAGCCACTGGTGGACCACCCATTCGTCGCCGAATTTCTCGGCCGTGCGATAGGTGCCGTTGTCCAACCCGGCGATCGCCGCCTCGACCGCGTCGCGGACTTCGCCCTTGGTGGCGCTGTTGATGCCATCGCGCGCTTCCCACGCCGCATCGATTGCGGCTTCCAGCCCTTTGCTCATCGCTCCCTCGCATACTCATGTTCCTCTCCCCCGCGAGTGGGAGAGGCTGGGCGAGGGGGCAGCGCAGTGTGTATCCCCCCCTCACCCAACCTCTCCCCCTAGCAGGGGAGAGGGGTCCGAATCTGAGATGTATTCATCCGCAAAATGCCGGCGGACCATAGCGGCGGAGGGCGGGGAGTCAATGTTCCGGCTATGCTGCCGCCATGGCCTTCAAGATCCCTGAATCGGTCCTGGTGGTGGTCCATACGGCACGGCTCGACGTGCTGCTGCTGGAGCGCGCCGCCCAGCCCGGCTTCTGGCAATCGGTGACCGGATCGCGCGAGCCGGACGATCCCGACCTGCGCGCCACCGCCGAGCGCGAGCTCCTGGAGGAGACCGGCCTCACCCAGGGCACGCTGACCGACTGGCGGCTCGTCAACCGCTACGAGATCTGGCCGCAATGGCGCGCCCGCTACGCGCCCGAGGTGACCCACAACACCGAGCACGTCTTCGGCTTCCTGGTCGACAGCGCCACCGTCGCCACCCTCGATCCGGCCGAGCACACGGCACAGCTCTGGCTGCCCTGGCAGGAGGCGATGGCCAAGGTCTTTTCGCCGACAAATCGAGACGCGATCTGGCAATTGCAGCGCCGGGTCGCCAAGACCCGACATTGACATGTGATGCACATGAAACTATCAATATCGCATGTCGGCAATGATCCAGATCCGTAATGTGCCGGATGCGCTGCATCGTCGTCTCAAGTCGCGAGCGGCGCTCGCCGGCATGTCGTTGTCGGACTATCTGCTTCAGCAGATCCGCGAGGTTGCAGAGCGACCGACACTCGAGGAGATGCGAGCCCGTTTGGCACGCCGATCCGCTGTCACGCTATCCATCGACACGGCTGAGGCCGTGCGCGCCGAACGCGACAGCCGGTGATTGTCGTCGACGCCTCGGCCCTGCTCGAGGCTCTCTTGCGCACACCTCTCGGTACGTCAGTTGAAAATCGGTTGCTCGATCCGTCCGAGTCGCTGCATGTCCCTCACTTGCTCGATATCGAGATTGCGCAGGTGCTTCGGCGATTTGTCATGGCGCGGGATATCGGCCCGGAACGGGCACAGGCGGCGTTGGAAGACTTGCAAGCGCTTCCGCTATGGCGCCACGCTCATGGATTCTTGCTGCCGCGCGTCTGGACAATGCGTGACAACATGACCGTCTACGATGCGGTCTATGTCGCCCTCGCGGAGGTGCTCGAAGCCACGTTGCTGACTCACGACCGGCGACTCGCCCTCTCAGCCCGCAAATTTGTTCCAGTCGAGCTTGTGTGAGCGCCAGTCCGTGACCTCTCCTCCCCGCGAAGCCTCGAAGCTCGGCCAGCTCAGCTGGGCGCTGTTCGACTGGGCCAACCAGCCCTTCTTCACCATCGTCACCACCTTCATCTTCGCGCCCTATTTCGCCAACGTGATGGTCGGCGATCCGGTGAAGGGCCAGGCGGAGTGGGCCTTCACGCAATCCACCTCGGGCGTGCTGATCGCCCTGATGAGTCCCTTCCTCGGCGCCATGGCGGATGCCGGCGGCCGGCGCAAACCTTACATCTTCACCTTCCAGCTCCTGCTCGGGCTGGGCTGCGCCGCCTTGTGGTGGGCCTATCCCGGCCGGCCCGACCTGGTGGGGCCGATCAGCTGGGCGGTCGTCATGGCCACCATCGGCGCCGAGATGTCGATCGTCTTCAACAATGCGCAGCTGCCCAACATCGTGCGGCCCGAGCGCATGGGCTGGCTGAGCGGCTTCGGCTGGGGCCTGGGCTATTGCGGCGGCCTGGTCTCGCTGTTCGCCGTGTTGATGGTCAGCATGCCGTCGATGTTCGGGCTGGCGCACAGCAACGACCAGCCGCTGTTCGGGCTCGACGGCAAGACGCACGAGCTCGAGCGCCTGGTCGGGCCCGCCTCGGCGCTGTGGCTCGCGGTGTTCGTGATCCCGATGTTCCTGTTCACGCCCGACAGGGCGAAGCGGGACGTATCGTTGCTCGGGGCGGCCAAGAACGGCGGGCTCGCGCTGATTCACACCGTGCGGCGGCTCGGGCACTTCAAGAACGCCTTGCTCTATCTGATCGCCTTCATGCTCTACAACGACGGGCTCGCGGCCATCATTGCGTTCGGCGGCGTCTATGCCGCCGCGACCTTCAGCTGGAGCACCGTGACCCTCGGCGTGTTCGGCATCATCCTCACCGTGTTCGCCATCCCGGGCGCCTTCCTCGGCGGCAAGCTCGACGATCGCTTCGGCAGCAAGCGCACGGTTCAGTTCGCCATCCTGGGCGTCATCATCGCGACATTGGGCATCGTCGGCGTCAGCGCCGATCGCGTGCTGTTCGTCGTGCCGGCGCCCGAGCTGGTGCCGACCCGGCCGCTGTTCGGCTCGCTCCAGGAAAAGGTGTTCATGGCTTTCGGCCTGCTGCTCGGCTTCTGCATGGGGCCGATGCAGGCGGCCAGCCGCACTCTGGTCGGCCGGCTGGCACCCGAGAGCATGAGCGGCGAGTTCTTCGGCCTGTTCGCCCTGTCGGGCCGCGCCACCGCCTGGATGGCACCGCTCGCCATCGGCATCATCACCACGGCGACGGGATCCAACCGGCTGGGCGTGGCCTGCGTGCTGTTCTTCCTGGTGCTAGGCTTCTGCCTTCTCTGGCGGGTCCGCGAGGAGCGCGCCACGGCCTAGCTGAAGAGAAGGACCGGGAGGACGCGACAATGAAGGTGATGAGACTGAACCGGCGCGGATTTGCGACCGGAGCACTGGCCCTGGTGACCGCGCCGGCCGTCGTGCGGGCGCAGGATTATCCCAACAAGCAGGTGAAGGTGGTCGTGCCGTACCCGGCGGGCGGAGGCACCGACCTGGTGGCGCGGCTGCTCGTCCCGCGACTGGCCGAACGCTGGAAGCAGACCGTCATCATCGACAACAAGGGTGGGGCGAGCGGCATCCTCGGCAGCGACATCGTCGCCAAGGCGCCGGCCGATGGTTACACGCTGCTCATCATGACCAGCGCCCACACCATCAACCCCTTCACCACCAAGACCCTGCCCTACGACACCGAGCGCGACTTCACCCCGGTGACGCCCCTGGTTCTGGGTGCGATCGCCCTGGTCGGGTCGCCCAAGGCCGGCTTCGACACGCCGGAAAAGTTCATGACGGCCGCGCGCGCCAACCCCGGCAAGTACCAGTTCGGCAGCACCGAGAACACGACGCGCCTGATCGGTGAGCTGTTCCGCCTGCGCAGCGGGCTCAAGATCGAGAACGTCGCCTACAAGGGCGCCGCGCCGATGATGCAGGAGCTGGCCGGCGGCCATATCCCGATCGGCTTCACCAGCCCGCTCACCGTGATGTCGCACCACCGCGCCGGCACGCTGCGCATGCTGGCAGTGAGCATCAGCAAGCGGCTCGCCGAGCTGCCCGAAATTCCGACCATGGCCGAGATCGGCGCACCAGGTGTCGACCAGTCGGCCTGGTTCTCCCTGTTCGGCCCGCGCGGCATGCCGCCGGCGCTGACCGAGCGCCTGCGCGACGATGTCGTGGCCGTCCTCGCCGAGCCCGAGGTCAAGGCCAAGATCCGCGATCTTGCGAGCGAGCCGGGCGGCGAGCCGCCGGCCGAGTTCGCCAAGCGCGTTTCGCGCGAGCTGCAGACCTGGAACGAGATCGCCAAGGCGGCGGGAATCGAGCCGGAGTGACGATCGACGACATGAATGCGATCACGGCGCGAGGCCGGGCCGGCCGCAAGTGAAGGTCATCGCCGATGCCAAGTCCTCGTCCGCGCGACCCGGGGCGCCGATCCGAGGCAGAGCCCAGCTCGGCCAAGACGCGCTTGCCAACGCCGATCGCGTTGCCATTGCGCTCCCGGCGATCATGAAGCGGCCAGGCTGATCAAGTCTCGGGGCGGCGCAGTTCGTCTCCTGGCCTGAGCGTCGTTCGCCAGCCCAGGATCAGGATGACGGTGCCGAGCAGCGTGCCGAGCGCCGCCGCGCCGAGGACAGGCGTATAGCCGGCGAACGCATCGCGCAGGACGCCGAACAGCGCCGGCCCCAGCGCCGAGACGAACTGGATCACGGTGGCGGCACTGCCGTAGGTGGCGCCGAAGGCGGCAGCGCCGAACTCCCGGCGGACGACGACGGGGCCCAGCGTCGTGACATGGCCGATGCCGTAACCGTAGACGAGGCTGGCGGCGATCAGCACCGTGGTGGAAGGGAAGAGTGCGATGGCGGCCAGCGCCGCCGACTGCAACACCATGATGACGGCGGCCAGCCGGCGCGGATCGACCCGATCGACAATGCGCGCCAGCACGAGGCGCCCGGCGAAGGCCGTCATGCCCGTTGCGCTGACCAACAGGCCGGCGCCGTCGGCGCCCAGTGTCGGCGCGGCCAGCGCCAGGTGATGGGTGATGAAGCCGATCTGAACCGTGAGGCCGAGCGCGAAGCCCGCGGCTGCGCTCCACAGCAGGCCGCGCCTGCTGGCTGGCGCGGCCGTCGAGCGCGTGGCGGGCGATCTCTTGTCATCCGGCGGCGCCGCATCTCCGTCGCGCCGCAGGCCGAGGTCTGCCGGCCCACGGAAGCGCAGCACCCGGACTATCGGCGGCAGCAGCGCGAAGGCGGCCACAAGCCCCGCCGCCGCCAGTCCGGCGCCGAGGCCGAGCCGGTCGAGGGCGAGCAACAGCAGCGGCACGCCCGCGATCGCGCCGACGCTGGCGCCCATGATGGCGAGGGTGATCGAGCGGCCTTGGTGGCGCTCGAACCACGGCGCCACCGTCGCGGCGAGGCCGGTCGTCGACAGCGTCGACCAGCCGATCCCGACCAGCACGAAGCAGGGATAGAGCTGCCAGGGCACGCGCACCTGGCCGATCAGCGCCACGCCGCTGGAAATGCACAGCGTGCCGATTGCCAGCACCGGCCGCGGCCCCCAGCGGTCGATGCTGCGGCCGACGAGGCGCTGCGCGGCGGCACTCACCAGGAAGAACAGCGTGATCGCCGACGCGACCTCCGCCACGGCCCAGCCGTGCGCCGCGGTGACCGCCTGCAGATAGACGCTGGACCCGAACAGGCCGAGTCCCCAGGCGAACGACGCGACGACGAAGCAGACGGCGACGACCCGCCAGCCGTAGAAGAGACGACCGTCAGCTGGCATCGAGTTCATCGGTCGGAGATTGCGGAGCCAACCGTGCAGGCGGAGATGTCGGCCTGGCCAGCAATCCGACGGGAATCACGATCAACCGTGAACGGCAGTGGTGCGGTGACCGCCAATGATCACTGTTCGATCAACCTGCGGTGCCCGCGCGCGGCCACGTCGTGCCGCGCCGCCACTCGTCCAACCGTCGGGTGAAGAGCGGCGCGATCCTGTCGTAGCTCGGCCAATCATCCGGCGTCCTGGCCTCGCCTTCGAGGCGGAAGTGATTGCGCCCGCCGAACACGTCCTGGGCGTCGTGCATCGCGCTCCCCTCGCTCTCGTCCGCCGATCGCGTGTAGGCCTTGCAGAAATCCTGGAGCTCCGGCTTCACGTCGCCGCTCCACAGCAGCCCGTCCAGGGCCGTCGCGTAGAAGGCGAAGGGCGTGATCTCGCGCCGCTCGACGGCCGACAGCGCCGCGGGCGAGACGCGCTGGTCGCGCAGCACGCCGTTCAGGGCACACCAGGTGGCAAGGAAGGCATCCTCGACGCAATTCTCCGGCCCGCTGTCGGGGGAGCTGGTCGCGTATTCCCACTCCTCCATCACCGCCAGATACAACTGCCGCGGCCGGCCATCGTCGCCGAGCGTGGTTGTCGTGATCAGGCCGGGCCACGGCGACGGCAGGACGAACCGGAGCGGACCCAGCCCGGTCACCTCGCATCGCTCGGCTTTCGCGCGCAACGTCGCGTCGTCCATGTGCCAGTCGAAGCCATGGGGCAGGCTGCCGGCATAGTTGGGGTAGAGGAACACGGTCGTCACCCAGGTCACCCACTTGCGCCCCTCCTTGCGCGGCGGCCAGCAGTTGCGGTTGTGGAGCGCAATGTCGGCGACGACCTCTATCCCCAGTCGCTTACGGTCGCCGAGGTCGCACCGCCCGCCGGGGGTTGCGTTCGCGAAAGGCTGCTTGCCGATCGCCTTCGCAAGGCGCGCGGCGGCCGGATCTTCAATGCGCTTGCCGAGCGCCTCTACGACGAGCGGGGTCAGATCCTCGGTGCGGTCGCCAACTGGCCAAAGGGAGCGAACCATCCAAGTCCTCGCACCGTCATCGTCGCCGACAATCGTCGCGCCCTCGAACAGGCGGCTCTGCACCCTGATGGACTTGCGGAATGCTCGAGAAACCTGGCTTCTTGTGGTCGGCATCGTATCGGCTGCACCCTTATCCCACATCACTGTGGAGGACGCATCCGCGGGCCGGCGGGGCCGGTCCAGAGCTTCGGTTTCACGTCTGTACGCCGCGGCGGTCGGTCGGGCGCGGATGCCGAGGGTGTCGATCGGGCGCGCAGCGCGACCGAAGCGTTCCTGTTCCGGCGGCTGGAGACGCTGGCGGAGACGAAGGGACGGTTCCGCCTCAACGAGCGGCTGCCGATCGCCTTCGACGCGAGCAGCGCCCTCGAGGCCGATCTGCTCTGTGTCGACGCCCGCCTGGTAATCGAGCTGGACGGGGCGCAGCATCTCGGCGACGCGGAGGCCTATCGCCGCGATCGTCGCAAGGACCGGCTGCTTCAGGAGAACGGCTACTTCGTGCTGCGGTTTCTGGCCGAGGATTTGGGTAGGCATCTCGACGACGTGCTCGACGCCATTCTGAGGGGGCTTGGCCGGCCGCGCCGAGTGTGACCTTGGAGGCGCCCCCTTGCAGGACGCGCTCCGTGAAGTCATGCAAACAAGCTCGATTGTCTTGCCGAGCACCTCTGCATTTCGAGCCCCGCATTGGGCGAGCTGCTACGCCACCGTCCAGATGCGGATCGTCCTGCTGCGGCCGCGCAGCTGGCGCTCGCCCCGATCCTCCAGCGCGAGCGGCAATCTTCCATCGCCGATCTGCTTCACGACCGCATCGCCGACCACCAGCGGCGTCTTGAGCTCGCGGGTCAGCCCCTGCAGGCGGCTTGCGACGTTGACCGTATCGCCGATCACGGTAAAGGACAGGCTGTGCTCGCTGCCGACGTCGCCCAGCACGGCCGGGCCGTAGTTGAGGCCGATGCCGAAGGCGAGCGGCGGCTCGCCCTTCTCCTTGCGCGCCGCGTTCCAGGCATCGAGCTCGTTCAGCATCACGGCAGCACAGCGAAGCGCGTTCAGCGCGTCGTGCGGGCTCGCTGACGGCAAGCCGAACACGGCGAAGATCGCATCGCCGATGTATTTCTCGACCGTGCCGCCGCAGGCGAAGATCTGGCCCGCCATGCGCTCGTGGAACTCGCGCAGCATGGCCACCACCGCCTCCGGCGCCATCGCTTCCGCCATCCGCGTGAAACCCACGATGTCGACGAACAGCACGGCCACGGTCTGGCGGCGCACCGGGCCCAGCGGCTCGTCGCTGTCGGCCAGCAGGTCGACGATGTTGGGGGAGAAGTAGCGCGACAGGTTGGCGCGCGCCCGCTCTGCGTCGGCGCGCTCCCGGTCGAGCCCGCGAACGTACGCGATGGTCTCCAGCGTCTTGTCGATGGTGAGCTCGAGGTCGTTGAGGTCGACCGGCTTGGTGACGAAGTCGAAAGCGCCGCGGTTCATCGCGGTGCGGATGTTGGCCATGTCGCCGTAGGCCGACACGATGACGGCGCGCGCCGGCGACTTGCGCGCGCGCAGCTCGGCGAGCAGGGTGAGGCCGTCCATCACCGGCATGTTGATGTCGAGCAGCAGCAGGCCGATGTCGGGCTCCTCGGCCAGCACCGCCAGCGCCTCCTCGCCGTGGCGCGCGAAGCGGAAGGCGAGGTTGCCCTGGCGGATGCGCTGGCGGAAGCGCTGCTTCAGCAGCAGCTCGAAATCGGGCTCGTCGTCGACGGCGAGTATCTTCGTGGGCTCGCTCACGCTGTCATCCCTGGTGCGTTGGAGCAGGCAGCTGCTGCAGCTGCCGCTTGAGGATCTCGAAGTCGACCGGCTTGGTGACGAACTCGGCAGCGCCGAACTCGGCGGCCTGCCGCCGGCGCTCGTCGTCGCCGTAGGCTGTCACCATGATCACGGGCAGGTCGGCGCGCTGCGCCTTGATCTCGCGCAGCAGGCCCAGCCCGTCCATGCCGGGCATGTTGATGTCGGAGAGGATGACGATCAGCTCGGGCCGGATCTCGCCGCCCAGCAGGGCGAGCGCCTGCTCGGCCGACTGGGCGAAATGCATGACGTAGCGGCCCTGCCGGACCTCGCGCCGGAACTGCTGGCGGAACAGCTCGGCCACGTCGGCCTCGTCGTCGACCACGAGAATGCTGACGGTCATCGCGCTCTCTCGCTCGCTTGCACCCGCCGGCGCGGCAGCCGCACGGTGAATTCGGTGAAGCTGCCCGGCTCGCTCTCGACCTCGATCGTGCCGCCATGCTGCTGGGTCACGATATCGTAGCTGATCGAAAGGCCAAGCCCGGTGCCCTCGCCGGTCGGCTTGGTGGTGAAGAACGGCTGGAACATCTTTTCCCGCACGTCGGGTGGGATGCCGGTGCCGTTGTCGCGCACCCTGACCTCGACCGCCTCGCCGAGATCGCGCGTCGAGACCCTGAGCGTCGGCCGGTAGCCCACCTGCTTGGCGGCCGTGCGCTGCTTGCCGAGGGCGTAGAAGCCGTTGCCGAACAGGTTCAGGAACACGCGCGTGACGTCCTGTGGCACCAGCTCGATCGGCTTGGACGTTTTCTCGAAGTCGCGTTCGAGGGTGACGTTGAACTCGTTGTCCTGGGCGCGGGCGCCGTGATAGGCGAGGTTCAGCGCCTCCTCGACCAGCGCGTTGATGTCGGACGGCGCCCAGTCGCCCGAGCCGCCGCGCGAATGCGACAGCATGCTTTTGACGATGCCGTCGGCGCGCTTGCCGTGCTCGGCGATCTTGCCGAGGTTGCCAACCAGCAGCTCCATCGTCTCGTCGACCTCGGCCTGCGTGTCCGCGTCGAGTGTGGCAAATGCCGCGTCGGCGGTCTCCTTGAGCTCGCCGAGAAGCTCGACCGAGAGAGCGGCGAAGTTGTTGACGAAGTTCAGCGGGTTCTTGATCTCGTGCGCGATGCCCGCCGTGAGCTGGCCGAGCGAGGCCATCTTCTCGGACTGGATCAGGTTCGCCTGAGCCGCCTTGAGCCGCTCCAGCGAGTCGCGCAACTCGGTGAACAGCCGCACGTTCTCGATCGCGATCACGGCTTGGGCGGCGAACGTTTCGAGCAACTCGATCTGCTGGGGCGACAGGAGGCCCGGCTCCGGCTTGCGCAGGACGACGCAGCCGATGGCCTTGCCGCGGTGCATCATCGGCGCTGCGGCCGAGGCGCGCCACTTGTGCTGCCTGGCCAGGTCCAGGACCCCGGCATGGACGGTTGCATCCAGGGCGTCGACATCGGCGATCTGGCGGGTCCGGCCTTCGAGCATGGCCTGGCCGCTGAAGGTTGCGGTAGCGATCGGCCTGCGCAACCCGAGGCTCGCCGTTAGCATGCCTTCGTGCGCGGCGACGACGTTGTCGTCCCCGTCGCGCAGCCAGACGACCGCATCGGGAGCGCCGCAGAACCGGAGCGCCGCCCGGGCCACCGCGTCGAGCACCGGCTGGACGTCGGTCGGCGAGCTCGCGATCACCTTCAGGATCTCGCCAGTCGCGGTCTGCTGCTCCAGTGCATCGCTGAGCTCGCTGAACAGCCGCGCATTCTGGATGGCGATCACCGCCTGGTCGGCGAAGGTCTTCAGCAGCTCGACGTCCTCGGGCCGGAAGATGCCGGGCTCGCGCCGCGTCACGTTGACGAAGCCGATCGACTGCCCCTCGATCGCCAGCGACACGGCGAGGCAGGCGCGAAAGCCGCGCAGGCGGGCGATCTCGCGCATGAAGAGCGGGCCGCTCTCGGTGTCGGCGATTTCCGTGACGACTCTTCCGGCCGCCGCGGGGGCAAGGGTGTCGCCCTGCTCCTTCGGCAGGACAGTCATCTCGCGCAACGCCCGGTCGGCCTCCTCGGTGGTCGGCGTGAAGGCTGCCAGATGGTAGGCGTCGCCCTCGAGCCGCCATACCGTGGTCGACAGGCCGCCGAGCAGCCGGCGGGCGCTCCCGGCGATGGCGTCGAAGGCGGGCTTCATGTCGGCCGGCGAGCTGGCGATCACCTTCAGGATGTCGGCGGTAGCAGTCTGCCGCTCCAGCGATTCGCTGAGCTCGGTGAACAGCCGCACGTTCTCGATGGCGATCACTGCCTGGTCGGCGAAGGTTTCCAGGAGCTCGATCTGGCGCGGCGTATACGGGCCGGCTTCCTGCCTGCGCAGCAGCAAGGCACCGATCGCGCTGCCCTTCCGAATCAACGGAGCGGCAACGATGGCCTTGAAGCCGTACAAGGCCACACCGTCCTTCGTTCTGTCGAACTCGCCGGGGGCAAGCGCCGAAGCGTCGGCAACGTGCACGGTCCGGCCCTCGATGATGGCGCGCCCCATCACGTTCTCTCCGACGAGGGGCCAGCGGTCGCCACGGTCGCCGCCGAGCGGCCCTTCGTGAGCCTCGAACACGACCTCCGACCCGTGACGCATGACGACCAGCGAATCCTGCGCGCCGCAGAGGCGGACGGCCGACTTGACGACGACATCGAACACCGGCTGCACGTCGTTCGGCGAGCTCGCGATCACCCTCAAGATCTCGGACGTCGCCGTCTGCTGCTCCAGCGACTCGCTGAGATCGTTGAAGAGCCGCACGTTCTCGATGGCGATCACCGCCTGGGCGGCGAAGGTTTCCAGGAGCTCGATCTGGCGTGGCGCGAACGGCCCCGCCTCGGCCTTGCGCAAGGTGACCGACCCGATGGCCGCGCCCTGTCGCAGCAACGGGGCGGCGAGCGCGGCGCGGAAGCCGTGGGCAGCGGCGATCCGGTGGGCGCCCGCGAACTCGATCGGATCGAGCGCGGCGATGTCGGGCAGGTGGCAGGTCCGGCCGTCCAGGATGGCCCGGCCCGGCGAGGTTTCCCGATCGAGCGGAAGCCTGGACCCCAGGACCGTCGTCATCGGCCCCTCGTGCGCGGCGAAGAAGGCCGCTTCGCCCTCGCGCAGGATGATGACGGCGTCGGTGGCGCCGCAGAAGCGCACCGCCGCCTTGACCACCGCGTCGAGCACCGGCTGGACGTTGGTCGGCGATTCCGAAATGGCGCGCAGGATCTCGGCGGTCGCGGTCTGCTGCTCGAGCGCCTCCTCGGCGGCGTCGCGCGCGGCGGCGATCGCGGCCTCGGCCTGCTTGCGCTCGGTGATGTCGGAATAGATCAGCACCGCGCCGCCGTCCGGCACCGGGTTGTTGCGCACCTCGACGATTCGGCCGTCGGGCCGCGTGCGCTCGGCCGACCATTGCCGGGCAGCCCGCTCGTGATAGCTGGCGACGATGCTCGCGGGATCGCCGTCGCCCAGCTCGCCGCGCCCGGCCAGCAGGCCGACATAGTCGTCGAACCGAGGCCGGCGGGCCACGAAGGCGTCCGGTACGTCGAGCATCTCCTGGAAATTGCGGTTCCACGAGGCGAGCCTCAGGTCGGCGTCGAACATCACGACGCCGTCGCCGGTGTTGTCCAGGGTAACGCGCAGCTCGGCCTGGCGGTCGCGCAGCTCCTCGAGCAGGCGGGCGTTCTCCATCGCGATCACCGCCTGCGCCGCGAAGCCCTGCAGCAGCGCAATCTGCTTGTCGGTGAACGGGCGGACTTCCTGGCGATAGGCCGTGAGCACGCCGAGCAGCACGCCCTCCTTGCGCAGGGCGACCGCCAGCAGGCTGCGCGCGCCCCCCGTCTCGACCAGGGCGCGCGATCGCTCGTCGCCCAGGCGATAGCTCTCGTAGGCGGCAAGGTCCTCGATATGGACCATGTCCTCGCCGCCGGCGATGCGCGACAGGGCGTTCAGCGGACCTGGCGTCGGGGCCGATACCCAGCGTTCCATCAGCCCCTGTGGCACGCCGCGCAGGGCGACGGTGCGGTAGTGGCCGTCCTCCCACACGTTCATCATGCCGAAGGCCGAGTCGCTGAGCTGCACGGCGCGCTCCAGCATGGCCTCGAAAACCGGCGCGAGATCCCTGGGCGAGGCGTTGATGACCTGCAGGATCTCCGACGTCGCGGTCTGCCGGGCGAGCGACTCGCGCAGCTCGCCCAGCAGGCGGGCATTCTCCATCGCGATCACCGCCTGGTCGGCGAAGGTGCGCAGCAGGCCTATCTGGCGTTCGGAGAACGGCTCGACGCGCTGGCGCGACAGGACGAGGACGCCGACCAGCCGGCCCTCGCGGACCAGCGGGACGCCCAGCTGGGTGCGGATCTTGCCGAGCTGGGTGGCGCCGGCCAGCCGGTATTCCGGGTCGGCGGCGATGTCGGGGATCTGCACCGGCTGGCCGGCGAGCGCCACCCGCCCGGTGAGCGAGCCGCGGTCGATCGCGATGGGCCGGGCCGCCTGGTAGCGGCGATAGTCGTCGGCGTCGCTGGCGATCTCGGGTGTGGTGCCGGCCGCCGTCACGACGAGGAAGGTCTCGCCGTCGCGCCGGCAGATGAACCCCATCTCGGCCTCGCACAGGCGCAGCGCGGTTTCCGTGAGCGTCTGCAGGACTGGCGCGAGATCGAAGGTCGAGCGGCTGATCGCGTTGAGCACCTCGCCGATCGCGGTCTGGTACTCCAGCGATTGCTGCAGGTCGTCGGTCCGCCGGCCGAGCTCGTCCGAGAGGCGCGCATTCTCCAGGGTAAGCGCTGCGAGCTGACGCTTCAGCTCGTCCATCGCCTGGCTTGTCGCGACGTCAGGCTCCCCCGCCATGGCCTTCCCTGGTTGGCCTCTTGTTCCTGGCCAACAACCATAACCACTGGACCGCCACGGCGCCAGAATACCTTCCGCAATGCAAGGACGTGAAACGCAGGGTCGATAGGACCGATGCGTCGGGCAACAAAGCGGCCCGGCAGGTCGTCGACCGGCTTCCGGGTGCGCGAGGCGACCGCGCCCGGCTTGCCAAGCCGCAGATCATGGCGGGGACCGGCAAGCGGCCGCCTCAGGCTGTCATCCCTGGTGCGTTGGAGCAGGCAGCTGCTGCAGCTGCCGCTTGAGGATCTCGAAGTCGACCGGCTTGGTGACGAACTCGGCAGCGCCGAACTCGGCGGCCTGCCGCCGGCGCTCGTCGTCGCCGTAGGCTGTCACCATGATCACGGGCAGGTCGGCGCGCTGCGCCTTGATCTCGCGCAGCAGGCCCAGCCCGTCCATGCCGGGCATGTTGATGTCGGAGAGGATCACGATCAGCTCCGGCCGGATCTCGCCGCCCAGCAGGGCGAGCGCCTGCTCGGCCGACTGGGCGAAATGCATGACGTAGCGGCCCTGCCGGACCTCGCGCCGGAACTGCTGGCGGAACAGCTCGGCCACGTCGGCCTCGTCGTCGACCACGAGAATGCTGACGGTCATCGCGCTCTCTCGCTCGCTTGCACCCGCCGGCGCGGCAGCCGCACGGTGAATTCGGTGAAGCTGCCCGGCTCGCTCTCGACCTCGATCGTGCCGCCATGCTGCTGGGTCACGATATCGTAGCTGATCGAAAGGCCGAGGCCGGTGCCCTCACCGGTCGGCTTGGTGGTGAAGAACGGCTGGAACATCTTTTCCCGCACGTCGGGTGGGATGCCGGTGCCGTTGTCGCGCACCCTGACCTCGACCGCCTCGCCGAGATCGCGCGTCGAGACCCTGAGCGTCGGCCGGTAGCCTGCCCGCCCCTCGGCCTTGCGCCGCTTGGCCACGGCATAGAAGCCGTTGCCGAACAGGTTCAGGAACACGCGCGTCACGTCCTGCGGCACGACCTCTATCGGCCGCGCCTTGGCCTCGAGATCGCGTTCGAGGGTGACGTTGAACTCGTTGTCCTGGGCGCGCGCGCCGTGATAGGCGAGGTTCAGCGCCTCCTCGACCAGCGCGTCGACGTTGGACGGCGTCCAGTCGCCCGTGCCGCCGCGGCTGTGGCTCAGCATGCTCTTGACGATGCCGTCGGCACGCTTGCCGTGCTCGGCGATCTTGGCCAGGTTGCCGGTCAGCAGCGCCATCGTCTCGTCGACCTCGGCGCGCGTGTCCTCGCCGAGCGTCGCGAGCGCGGCGCCCGCCGTTTCCTTGAGCTCTTCCAGCAGCTCGACCGAGAGGGCGGCGAAGTTGTTGACGAAGTTCAGCGGGTTCTTGATCTCGTGCGCGATGCCCGCCGTGAGCTGGCCGAGCGAGGCCATCTTCTCGGACTGCACGAGATTGGCCTGAGCCGCCTTGAGCCGCTCCAGTGAGTCGCGCAATTCGGTGAACAGCCGCACGTTCTCGATGGCGATGACGGCCTGGGCGGCGAAGGTCTCGAGCAGGCCGACTTGCTGGGGTGTGAACGGTCCAGGCTCCGGCTTGCGCAGCAACACGGCACCGATCGCGATGCCGTCGCGCAGGAGGGGAGCGGCTATGACGGCAGCAAAGCCGTACTGGGACGCCATCCGCCGGACGCTTGCGAACTCCACTGGATCGAGAGCGGCGACATTCGACAAATGGCAAGTGGCTCCGTCCAGGATTGCGCGCCCGACGGCGTTATCCCGGCTGAGGCGAGACCGCGCGCCCGGGACATGGCCGACCAATCCCTGGTGGGCGGTGATGACCCAGCTTTCGCCATCACGCAGTGTGATGAGCGCATCGACTGCGCCGCAGAATCGCACCGCCGACTTCGCCACCGCGTCCAGCACGGGCTGAACGTCCGTCGGCGAGTTTGCGATCGCTTTCAGGATGTCGGCGGTGGCGGTCTGCCGCTCCAGCGCCTCGCGCAATTCGGTGAACAGCCGCACGTTCTCGATCGCGATCACCGCCTGGGCGGCGAAGGCCTCCAGCAGCTCGATCTGCTTTGGCGCGAAGGGACCCGCAATGGTCCGTCGCAGTAGAATGCAGCCGATGGCAACGCCTTCACGCAACATCGGCGCCGCGAGAGCGGCGCGGGCGCCCGAACCGACCGCCAGTGTCTGCGACTTCGCGAAGTCATTCGCGTCGAGGGCCCCCAAGTCGGGAATATGAGTGGTGCGAGCGTCGACGATGGCGCATCCGCTGATCGAGCTGCGATCCAACGCACTACGGCCCAGCACGAACGGCATCGACCCCTCGTGCGCAGCCCGCACGAACTCGTCGCCCTCGCGCAAGGAGATGACGGCATCTGCCGCACCGCAGAAGCGTTGTGCGGCCTTTGCAACCGCGTCCAGCACCGGCTGCACGTCGGTCGGCGAGCTGGCGATCACCTTGAGGACGTCGGAGGTTGCGGCTTGCTGGTCGAGCGACTCGCGCAGCTCGGTGAACAGCCGCACGTTCTCGATGGCGATCACCGCCTGGGCGGCGAACGTCTCCAGCAGCGCGATCTGGCGGGGCGACAAGAGGCCCGGCTCCGGCTTGCGCAGCACGACACAGCCGATGGCCTTGCCGGCGTGCATCATTGGCGCCGCGGTGGAGGCACGCCACCCGTGCTGCCTGGCCAACGCCAGGACCCCGGCGTATCGGGCCGCATCCAATTCGTCGACGTCGGCGATCTGCAGGGTGCGGCCTTCGAGCAGGGCCTGGCCGCTGAAGTTGCCGGTGATCGGACGGCGCAACCCGAGGGTTGCCGTGAGCGCGCCTTGGTGCGCGGCGACGACGTTGTCGTCCCCGTCGCGCATCAGGACGAGCGCATCGGGCGTGCCGCAGAACCGCACCGCCGCCTTCGCCACCGCGTCGAGCACCGGCTGGACGTCAGTCGGCGAGCTGGCGATCGCCTTCAGGATGTCGGCAGTCGCCGTCTGCTGCTCCAGCGCGTCGCGCAACTCGGTGAACAGGCGGACGTTCTCGATCGCGATCACCGCCTGGGCGGCGAAGCTCTCGAGCAGCTCGACCTGGTTGGCCGTGAACGCGCCCGCTTCTGGCCGGCGCAGCGAGATTGCGCCGATCGCCACACCGTCGCGCAGCAGCGGCGCCGCCAGCGCCGAGCGAAAGCCCAGCCGCGCGCCGAGCTCGCGCGCCTCCTGGAAGGCGTCTCCGGCGGCCGATTGAAGATCGGCGATCTGCACGACGACGCCCTCCATCATGGCCCTTCCGCCCACCGTCTGGCCGCTAAGGCGTCGTGTTCCGCCGAGGGCTCCGACCGGACCCTCGTGCGCCACGACCGACCAGGTGTCGCCGTCGCGCAGGACGACCTGGGCGTCGCGCGCGCCGCAGAACTTCAGGGCCGCCTTGGCGACGGCCCGCAGCACCGGCGCGACGTCGGTCGGCGACTGCGAGATCACGCGCAGGATCTCGGCGGTCGCGGTCTGCTGGTCCAGCGACTCGCGCAGCTCGCTGAAGAGCCGCACGTTCTCGATCGCGATCACCGCCTGGGCGGCGAAGGTCTCGAGCAATTCAATCTGCTGGGACGTGAACGCACCGGGTTCGACATTGCGCAGGATGATCGTGCCGATGGCCATGTCTTCGCGCCTGAGCGGCGTGGCGACGGCGGCGCGAAAGCCGTGCTCCCGGACGAGCCTGCGGGTGATCGCGAATTCGACCGGATCGAGAGCGTCCGTATCCGGGACATGGAAGGTCCGGCCATCCAGGGTGACCCGTCCGCCGACCGAGCTGCGGTCGAGCGGACGGCGGCTGCCGGCCTCGTAGCTCAGAGGCCCGTCGTGGGCCCTCGGGACGAGAATGTCGCCGTCGCGCAGGAGAATCGTCGCATCCGTCGCCCCGCAGAAGCGCACGGCCGCCTTGGCCACGGCATCCAGCACCGGCTGGACGTCGGTCGGCGAGCTGGCGATCACCTTCAGGATCTCGGCGGTCGCGGTCTGCTGCTCCAGCGCCTCTTGGGCGGCGTCGCGTGCGGAGCGGATCTCGGCTTCGGCTCGCTTGCGCTCGGTGATGTCGGAATAGATGAGGACGGCACCGCCGCTCGGCACCGGGTTGTTGCGTACCTCGACGATGCGACCGTCGGGGCGCGTGCGCTCGGCCGACCATTGCCGAGTGGCGCGTTCGCGATAGCTGGCGACCGTGCTCTCGGGGTCGCCGTCGCCCAGCTCGCCGCGCTCGGCCAGCAGGCGGACATAGTCTTCGAGCGCGGGGCGGCCGGCGATGAATTCGGCGGAAACGTCCAGCATCTCCTGGAAGTTGTGATTCCACGAGGCGAGCCTGAAGTCGGCATCGAACATGACCACGCCGTCACCGGTATTGTCCAAGGTGACCCGCAGCTCGGCCTGGCGGTCACGCAGCTCCTCGAACAGCCGAGCATTCTCGATGGCGATCACGGCCTGGTCGGCGAAGCCCCTGGTAAGCTCGATCTCGCGCGCCGAGAACGGATCGACGGTCGTGCGCGACAGCACGAACACGCCCAGCAGGTTGTCTTCCCTGAGCAGTGGCAGCCCCAGCATGGTTCGGAAGCCCGCGTTTCCCTGCCCTTCGGCATGGTCGTACTCGGGGTCGGCCATCACATCGTGGATGTGCACGATGCGCTTTTCCATCGCCACCCGTCCGCTGGTCGTGCCGCGTTCGGGCTTTAACGGGTTGGCGCGGATGAAGGCTTCGCCTTCCGCAGACACGCCATGCGTGGCGACGAGCTGGTGCTGCTCGCCGTGCCGGCGGAACATATAGGTCTGGTCGGCCCTGCACAGACGCGCAACGACCCCGAGCAGCGTCTCGAGCACCTCGCCGAGATCCGTCGAGGAACGGCTGATGGTCCTCAGCACCTCGCTGGTCGCCGTCTGGTACTCGAGCGACTCGGTGAGATCGTCGGTGCGCTGCTGCAAGTCGGTCAGCAGGCGCGCGTTCTCCATGGCGATGACCGCCTGGTTGGCGAAGTTCTGGACCAGCGCTCCCTGCTTCTCGGTGAACGGGCGAACCTCCTGCCGGAACAGGGTTATGAAGCCCAGAAAGACGTCATCCTTGCGCAGCGCCACCTGGATCGCCGAGCGGGCTCCCCCAAGATCGACCAGCGCGCGTCGGTTTGGCTCGCCACTGCGATAGATGTCCTCGTCCTTCAGGTCGTGGTTGTACAGGATGCGCGCGCCGGCCAGCATCTGCGCCGGGCCCGTTCCTGGGCCGTAGCGGCTCGGATTGCGCAGGCGGTAGTCGGCAAACGGCGCCGGGACGCCGCGCGCGGCGGCCGTGTGAAACGACTTTCCGTCATAGGTATCGAGGTGGCCGAAGCGGGCTCCGCAGAGCTGCATGGCCTTTTCGAGCACGATATCGAAGACCGGCGCGAGAACGCCGGGCGAGGCGTTGATCACTTCCAGGACTTGCGCCGCGGCGGTCTGTTGCTCCAGGGCCTCGCGCTGCTCGGTGAGCAGACGTGCGTTCTCGATGGCGATCTCCGCCTGCGCCGCGAAGTTCCGCAACAACGCGATCTGCTTCTCGGAGAAGGCCTGCACATGCTGGCGGTAGAGCTGAAGCGCGCCGAGGAGCTTGTTGTCCTTGGTGAGCGGCACGACCACGCTGGTCCGTGCGCCCCCGAGCTCGGCCAGCGCGCGCCGATGGGGATCGCCAGCCAGGAGAGTCTTGTCTTGCGCAACGTCGATGACGTGGACGACCCGCTCGCCGGCGAGGATCCGCGCCCCGATCGAGCCCGGCCGTACCTGCTGCGGGTTCTTGGCCAGGAATTCCCCATAGGCCGTTGGAACGCCGCGCGAGGCTGCGCCTTGGTATTGGCTGCCGTCCCACAGCCTCAGGATGCCGAACGACGCGCCGCACAGGCGCATCGCCTTTTCGAGAATCGCATCGAATACGGCGGCGAGCTCGCCGGGTGAGGCGTTGATGACCCGGAGCACCTCGGCGGTCGCCGTCTGCTGCTCCAGCGCCTCGCGCTGCTCGGTCAGCAGGCGCGCGTTCTCCATGGCGATCACCGCCTGCGCGGCAAAGCTCTGGAGCAGCGCGATCTCCTTGTCCGAGAACGGCTGCACCTCGTTGCGGGCGGACACGATCTGGCCGAGCAGCTTGCCATCCTTGCGCAGCGCCACGGCAAGCAAGGATCTGATTCCGCCTTCGACCACCACCTTCGCCACCGGGTCGTCGATCTCGGCCATGTCGACGATATGCATGAAGTCCGCGCCGTCCATCAGGCCCTGCAGGCGTGGACCTGGGACGTAGCCTTCCCGCAACCGTCTCGCCAGCGGCTCGGACAGGCTGTGCACGGCGACGGCGCGGAAGGTCGTGCCGTCAAAAAGCTGCAGGCTGCCGTGCGCCACTCGGCAAAGGGCGTGCGCCTTCTCCAGGATCGCGTCGAACACCGGCACGAGGTCACCAGGCGAGGCGTTGATGACCTCCAGCACCTCTACAGTTGCAGTCTGCCGGTCGAGGGCCTCGCGGTGTTCCGTCCGCAGGCGCGCATTCTCCAGGGCGATCGCCGCTTCGCTGGCCAGCAGGCTATCGCGCTGCGCCAAGCCTTCTTCCACCTGACGTTGGGCATCCGCCAATTGTTGGCGGAGATCCGCGACGAGGGGTTGGAGGTCGTCCAAATGGTAGTCCAGTGCCGAAATGGCGTGGAAATCCTACCGCTCAACGCGTAACGGCGGCTAGCGTTATCGGGGGCTATCTGGCCGGCACGGCGAGCCCGACATGAGCGTAGGTCGTTTCGAGCACGACACCGATCGCCCGCCCGTTTCGACGACGATCGAGGTCGCGCCTACGCCCTGCCCGCAGGAGGAACTGCCGGCCCTGCCCTACGTGCCGGCGGCGGCCTGCGACCTTCGGACTCGGGCCGCTGGTCTTGCAGCTCCGTCCAGGGTCGTCTTCCCCTTGAACAAGCAGAGATCGTTGACGACGCACTGCGGGCACTCCGGCTTGCGCGCCTTGCAGGTGTAGCGGCCGTGCAGGATCAGCCAGTGATGGGCGTGCAGGCGGTAGGGCTCGGGCACGCGCTTCAGGAGCCGGAGCTCGACCTCGAGCGGGTTCTTGCCGGGCGCCAGGCCGGTGCGGTTGCCGACGCGGAAGATGTGGGTGTCGACGGCGATGGTGGCCTCGCCGAAGGCGACGTTCATCACCACGTTGGCGGTCTTGCGGCCGACGCCCGGCAGCTCCTGAAGTGCAGCATGGTCGCGCGGCACCTCGCCGCCGTGCTTCTCGATCAGCAGGTGGCTCAGCGCGATGACGTTCTTGGCCTTCATGCGGAACAGGCCGATGGTCTTGATGTGGTCGATCAGCTTCTTCTCGCCGAGGGCGACCATCTGGGCTGGGGTCTTGATCTTGGCGAACAGCGGCGTCGTGGCGCGGTTGACACCGGCATCGGTCGCCTGGGCGGACAGGACGACGGCCACCAGAAGCTGGTAGACATTGTCGTACTCGAGCTCGGTTTCGGGCTCGGGGATCGCCTTCTTCAGGCGAGCGAAGAATTCCGGGATGACGGCAAGCTTCATCAGGGCCATGGGGATTCATAGCATGACTGAACCGACCGCCCCGGCAGTGCATTTCGCGACCTCGCTGGTGCCTTATCGCAGCCTGTCGCCGAGCGGCTTCAAGTGGCTGATCCGGGTCGCCATCGGGGCGAACCTGGCGATCGGCCTGCCCATGCTGGTGTTCGGCGCCTGGCCGGTGCTGGGCTTCATGGGCCTCGACATCCTGCTGCTCTGGCTGCTGTTCAAGCGCAGCTATCTCGATGCACGGCGCAGTGAGACCCTGGTGCTGACCGACCACGACCTGATCGTCGAGCGCGTGGCGCCCGACGGCGAGCGCGAGCAGGTGAGGCTGGACGCCTACTGGCTGCGCGTCGACTGGGATGAAGAGAACGAGCGGCTGGTTGTGAGCTCGCGCGGCAATCGGGTGGTGATCGGCCGCTTCCTGGCCCCCGCCAGCCGACTCGAGGTCGCCGACCAGCTCAAGGCCGCGATCGCCGCCATGCGCGCGCCACGCTACGACCACAGGTGGGAGTAACGGCTTCGGCCGTGCGACAGAGCGCGCCGCTTCCGTGGCGCTCGTGCTCTTCACCCGGACCGCGGGCGTCCCGCCCGCTCCCCGGATCAGACTTGGTGCCGGGACCGTCAGCCTCGCTGTGTCTTTTGACCGCCATCATGTCGGCCAATACAATGCGGGGATGGACGTCACCATCCATATTCCCGACGACATCGCTGGCCGCCTCGGGGCTGGGGGCGATCTCCCGCGTCGGGTGCTGGAAGCGCTGGCCGTGCAGGAATTCCGGCTCGGCCGATTGACCAAGGCGGAGTTGCGGGCGCTGCTTGGATTCGCGACGCGGCAAGCTTTGGATGGCTTTCTCAAGGCCCATGACGTCTACCTCCCGCTTACGCTCGAGGACCTCGAGCAGGATCGCAGCGACCTTCGCCGTCTCGGGCTCTGATCGGCCGTGCGGCTCGTCGTCGCCGACACCGGCCCGTTGAACTATTTGGTCCTGATCGGGCAGATCGAGATTCTGCATACTCTTTTCGAGAGAGTATTCGTGCCGGAGCCGGTCGAGAAGGAGCTGCTGCACGACGAAGCGCCGGAGGTCGTCCGTCGATGGATATCGACAGCACCTCCATGGATCGAGATGGTGCCTGACGGCGACGACCACAGCGAGCCCGCACTTCGCCATCTCGACGACGGCGAACGAGCCGCAATACAACTCGCCGTTCGAATCGGTGCCGAGCTATTGCTCATCGACGACCGCGATGGAGTCGTCGTGGCACGAAGCATGGGCTTCGCCGTCACCGGAACCTTGGGCATTCTCGATCTTGCCGCCCACCGCGGTCTGATCCGGCTGAAGGAGGCTGTCGAGCGCCTGAAATCCACCAACTTTCGGTGCCGTCCGGAACTGCTGGACGACCTGCTGGCCCGGCACGGGCAAGACGGCAATCCCGACTGAAATCAAGCGCGTCTGCAGCGCGGTGAGGCGCCAAGACTGAGACCCGGTGAGCCGGGCCGCATGGGGCGGGCAACCTCGTCTTGCACACCAACGCCCTTCCTCGAGGGCGTTGCAACGACGGCAGTCGAAAAAAGCGCACAAACCGGAAGGCCGCTGCAGGAGGATTGTCCCTGTGCCTTGCTTGTGCGCGGCGCCGGGATCGGCGATTTTGGCAGTGAGAGTGGGGATCATGCCGGCATTCGAACAGCTCAAGCCCGGCGCTCGGGTGCGGGGCCTGGACGCGGCGGGCGTCGCCGAGATCGTCCAGGTTGCGCGCTTTGGTGACGATGCGCTCAATCTCGTGTTTCGGATCGACGGACGGATTGGCGAGCGGCTGGTCTATCGTGGCGAGGAGAGCAGCTTCGAGCTCGTCGAGGCCGGCCGCAGCTTCGGGTTCGACGCCGATGGCGCCCTCCTGCGGCTCGCTTCGGAAGCCTACCGTATCCGGCTGGCCCACCTGTTCGACCCGTACATGGCCGTCAGCGCCTCGCGCATCGACGCCCTGCCGCACCAGATCACCGCCGTCTACGGCGAGATGCTGCCGCGCCAGCCCCTGCGCTTCCTCCTCGCCGACGATCCCGGCGCAGGCAAGACCATCATGGCCGGCCTGCTGATCAAGGAGCTGATGATCCGCGGCGATCTCGAGCGCTGCCTGGTCGTGGCGCCCGGCAGCCTGGTCGAGCAGTGGCAGGACGAGCTGTCCGAGAAGTTCGGCCTGGCGTTCGATCCGGTGACCCGCGACCAGATCGAGGCGTCGGTCACAGGCAATCCCTTCGTCGAGCGCAACCGGCTGATCCTGCGGCTCGACATGGCCGCCCGTTCCGACGAGCTGAAGGCCAAGCTGGCGGCCGCGCCGGACTGGGACCTCGTCATCTGCGACGAGGCGCACCGCATGTCGGCGTCCTACTTCGGCGGTGAGGTGAAGGAGACGCAGCGCCACAAGCTCGGCAGGCTGCTCGGCAGCCATACGCGCAACCTTCTTCTGATGTCGGCGACGCCGCACAACGGCAAGGAGGCCGATTTCCAGCTTTTCATGGGCCTTCTCGACGCCGACCGCTTCGAGGGACGCTTCCGCGAAGGCGTCCACAAGGCCGACGCGTCCGATTTGATGCGCCGCCTGACCAAGGAGGAACTGTATCGCTTCGATGGCACGCCCCTCTTCCCGGAGCGGCGCGCCTACACGGCGAGCTACGAGCTGTCGCCGGCCGAGGCGTCGCTCTACCAGGCGGTCACGACCTACGTGCGGGAGGAGATGAACCGCGCCGACCGGACCGGCGACGACAAGCGCCGCTCCAACGTGGGCTTTGCCCTTCAGATCCTGCAGCGCCGGCTGGCCTCGTCCCCGGCCGCGATCCACCGCTCCCTGGAGCGCCGGCGCCGGCGCCTGGAGGACCGCCTGCGCGAGGAGCGGTTGATGCGCGACGGCCGGGCGGGCGCGCTGCGCCGTGGCCCCGATCTGCCGGGCTACGATCCCGACGATCTCGAGGAGTTGACCGGAGCGGAGACCGAGCAGGCCGAGGAGCAGATCGTCGACCATGCCACGGCGGCGCGCACCCTGG
>JAXMCP010000034.1:0-75379 GCA_046349295.1 Reyranellaceae bacterium | reverse complement strand
CATGGCGCGGCGGCGCCGCTGTTCGTGATAGGTGGCCGCGTCAACGGCGGCCTGCACGGTGCCTATCCGTCGCTGTCCGACCTACAGGACGGCGATCTGCGGCACACCGTCGACTTCCGCAACGTGTTCGGGACGCTCGCCCACGCCTGCTGGGGCCTGTCGCGCGACTTCGGCCTGCGCCAGCCGCAGAAACTGGGGTTTCTGACCTGACTTCCCTCCCCCGATGACGGGGGAGGAAGCTACCGGCCCATCAGCTCGTCACGGACGGAGCCGCGTTCGGCTTCGATGCGGATGAACCAGATCAGCACGCCGGCACACACCTTGATCAGGACAGGCAGCACGATGTAGACGATGATCAGCGCCGTCGTGCCGTAGTGACCGGTTGCCGGGTTGAAGCCCAGCATTGCCGCTACCGGCAGCGAGCCCGCCGCGCCGATCGCCGTGGCGAGCTTGGTGGCGAGCGCCCACAGCCCGAAGTAGGTACCGGTCTTGCCTTTGGTGTCTCCACCCTCGGGCGCGTTGATCACGTCGGCCAGGATCGAGGGCGGCAGGCCGTAGTCGGCACCGACGCCGAGGCCGGTCACCACCGAGATGGCGAGGAACCAGTAGAAATCGCCCGGGCCGATAAACAAGGCGAGCGACATGGCGATCGCCGTCAGGAGGATGCCCGTGAACCAGGCGGCGGCCTTGCTGAGTCGACGGGAAAGCAGCAGCCAGAGCGGGACGCTGGCGGCGCCGGCGACGAAGTAGGTGAGCAGGATGATGCCGGCCTGCAGCTTGCCGCCCTTCAGCACGTGCTCGACATAGAACAGCATCACCGTGACGGCGACGCCGAGCGCCGCGCCGTTGACGACGAAGACCAGCAACAAGCGGCGGAACAGCCGGTTCTTGAGCGGCGCGAAGAAGGCGGCGAAGGCGGTGCCCTTGGGATGCACGACCGGCAGATGAACCGACGGCCCCGCCCAGGCGAACGTCGGCAAGCCAAACAGCAGGATGATCGGCAGGAAGATCAGGCCGAGCGCGCTGTAGCCCGCCGAGTCGCCGAACTTGGCCGTGAGGTAGGTCGGCAGCACGACGGCAGTGGTCATGCCGAGCAGGCCGAACACCTCGCGCCCGACGGTGACCCGCGTGCGCTCGTTGTAATCGTCGGTCAGCTCTGCGCCATGGGCGTGATAGCTGATCGACACGCCGGAGTAGCCGAGATGGACCAGCAGCAGCGCCAGGGTCAGCCAGACCGCCATCAGGGTCTGGTTGCCGTACCAGCCGTCGGGTGGGTCGAAGAGCATATAGAAGCCGCCGGCCAGCACCGGGACCATAAGGCCGACGAAGGCCAGGCGGCCGCGCTTGCCGCGCCGCGTGAAGCGATCGCTGATCAGGCCGATGACCGGATCCTGGATGGCATCGACGACGCGGCAGAAAATGAAGATCGGCCCCATGATCTGAAGCGACAGCTTCAGGATCTCGCCATAGAAATGGCTGACGTTCAGGACGACCGGCAAGGCCGCCATGGCGAGCGGCAATTGCAGGGTCGAATAGGCGACCAGACGGTCGAACTTGATTTTATCGGGCGTCGCCGTCGCGAGCCCGGTCGATCCTGCATTCACCCGTCGGCCTTCCTGTCCGCACCGATTCAGCGCCGATGCTTTCCGCCAGTTATATATGTCGGAAGTGCGCCTGCAACACGTCCGTGCGGCGGGTCGAGAAGCCGGCCGCGCAGTAGGCGAGGTAATATCGCCACATGCGGCGGAACCGGTCGTCGAAGCCCAGCCGGCCGATCTGGTCGGCGACCCGGTCGAAGCGGCCGAGCCACGTATCCAGCGTGCGAGCGTAGTCCAGCCCGAAACTGTAGAGTTCGGCGACCTTCAGGCCGGCCAACCTGCATTGTTCGCGCAGGGTCTCGGGCGATAGCAGCATGCCGCCCGGGAAGACATAGGTCTGGATGAAGTCCGGACGCCGACGATAGCTGTCGAACAGCTCGTCGGCAATGACAATGGCCTGCACCAGCGCCGATCCGCCAGGCGCCACGTGGCGTTTCAGCACCGCGAAATAGTCCGGCCAGTAGCGCTCGCCCACCGCCTCGATCATCTCGATCGACACGATGTGGTCGTAGCTTCCGGTCATGTCGCGATAGTCACGGAACTGTAGGTCCACGCGATCGGCGAGGCCGGCCCGCTGCAGCCGCTCGCTCGCATAGTCGAGCTGCTCCTTCGAGATGGTGATGCCGGTGACCCGCATGCCGCGGCGCGCCGCCGTCTCGGCGAAGCCGCCCCAACCGCAGCCGATCTCGAGGACGCTGTCGCCTTGCTTGGCTCCGATCTGGTCGAGGATGCGCTCGTATTTGGCGCGCTGCGCTGCCTCGAGTGGCTTGTTGCGCTCTTCGCCGTAGAGCGCCGACGAATACGTCATCGAAGGGTCGAGCCAAAGGCGATAGAACTCGTTGCCGAGATCATAGTGGGCGTGGATGTTCCGCTTGGCGCCGGAGCGGGAATTGTCCCGCCGGCGATGCAGCAGCTTCAGCAGCAGGCTGTGGACGAGGTTGGGTCGGGCCATCCGGCCCAGCGCCTTTTCGTTCTCCGCCAGCAGGGCGATCAGGTCTGCCAGATTGGTCGAGTCGCACAGCCCTTCCATGTAGGCCTCGGCAAAACCCATATCGCCGTCGAGCAGGACGCGCCGGAAGAAGCGCCAGTCAGTGACCTGCAGGTCGCCGGCGGGCTCGGCCACCGGATCGCCAAAGATGCGAGTCGAGCCATCAGGCAATCGCATGGTCAGATGGCCGACGGCGAACCGTTCGAGGGCCTTGAGAACGAAGCGGGCGGCGAGCGTCATGTCGTCGGGCTTGGATCAGCGGGTTATCAATTCCGCGGGTGGTGCGGGCTTGCGGTAAAATCTCGCCCGCTTGCGCACCAGATGCAAGGCCTGCCAATGGATCTTGACGACGACAGCGAGGGTCATGGTCGGGTTGGCGAGGAAGCGCTTCAGCACCTCCCGGTCATCGAGGGCTTGGCGTCGGCCGCCGACCGAGGTGGCCAGCATCAGGCCTCGCGCATCGTGATAGTTGACGTCGACATGGACGCGCTCCGCGTCGAGGCGGAAGCGGAAGCGATAACCGCCTTCGATCGGCAGGAAGGGCGAGACATGGAACGCCTTGCGGCCTTCCAGCCAGGTATCGGCTTCGATCGCTCGGTGGTCGTCGTGATGGACCAGGTAGCAATGGCTCTCGCCGAACGTGTTGTTGACCTCGCAGAGCACCGCGCGGAGCGCACCCATACGGTCGCGGCAGAACCAGAAGCTGACCGGGTTGAAGACATAGCCCAGCAGGCGCGGCATGGTCATCAGGGAGACGTCGCCATCGCAGGCCGTGCCCAAGCCATGGGCGTCGAGGATGTCCTTCAGCCACTTGGCGAGATCGGAGCCGTCGCGCGCGCCGTGGTCGGCGCGATGAAAGGCCACGAGGCCACGCCGGTCGACCTTGAGCCAGCGCCCGCCCGCCTCGTCCAGTGCGCCGAGATCGAGGCAAAGATAGGCGGCGCGATAGCGGAAGGCGTTCTCGGCGGGACGCAGCCGGCGATGCACGATCGCGGCATCGATGATGCTGTGGGTGCCGGCGGTCATGACGTGCCGGGGACGATCCGGGCCGGCACCGGCAGGGGGAGCGGGCCGAGCGTGGGCCGGCCGGCAACCACGCGTGGCGGATCGCCGACGCGGCGGTGCTCGCCGGGCAGCGGCCAGGGGCGGCGCACGCCGAGCTGCTCGGCCACGTCGAGGCCGGCCGACAAGGCGTCCTCGTGGAAGCCATAGCCGCAATAGCTGCCGCAGAAGAACACGTTCCGTACACCTTGGATGGCATGGAGCTCGCGCTGCGCGCGGATTGCCGCCGCATCGTACATCGGATGATCGAAGGTGTAATGCGCATGGGTCGTGCTGGGCCGCGGGGCGCGACCGGGATTGACCGAGACGAAGAGCGGAGCGGCGTCGGGCAGGTTCTGCAGACGGTTCATCCAGTAGGTGACGCTCACCGGCTGTTCGCGATCGACGCTTGTCTGGTCGGCCACGTAGTTCCAGCTCGACCAGACCGCCGGGCGGCGCGGCATCAGCGTCGGATCGGCATGCAGCCAGACCTCGTTGGTGGAATAGGCGAACCGGCCGAGCAGCGCACGCTCGCCGGCATCGGCATCGTCGAGCAGGGCGAGCGCCTGGTCGGCATGACAGCCCAGCACGACCTTGTCGAAGCGATCCCAATGCCCTGCCGCGTCGCGCACCTCGACACCACTGGATGTCCGTCGGAGGGCGCTCACCTCCGTGCCAAGACGGGCGGAGCGGCCCAACGGGGTGACGAGACGCTCGACGTAGGAGCGGCTGCCGCCGCTCACCGTGCGCCATTGAAGCTGCGGTCCGACGGTCAGCAGGCCGTGATTGCAGAAGAAGCGGACGAAGGTCTGGGCGGGGTAGTCGAGCATCCGTCCGAGGGGTGTCGACCAGATGCAGGACGCCATCGGCATCAGGTACCGATCGCGGAAGGCGTCGCTGAACCCGGCGTCCTCGACGAAGTCGCCGATCGTGAAGTCGAGATCCTCGCACTTCTCGAGGAGCTGCGGCGCCAGGCGGTTGAACCGCAGGATGTCGTGGGTCATGCGCAGGAACGACGGCCGCGCGAGGTTGCGACGCTGGCCGAGGTAGCCGCCGTACGAGCTGCCGTACTCGAAGCGGCCGCTGTCGAGGCTGACGGCGAACGACATGTCGGACGCCTCGGTGAGCACGCCGAGATGGTCGAACAAGGCGACCAGGTTGGGATAGTTGCGCTCGTTGAAAACGATGAACCCGACATCGACCGCGAGGCCGCCCACCGGCGTCTCGACGTCGACGGTACAGGAATGGCCGCCGAAGCGGCTTTCCCGCTCATAGACGACGACCTCATGGCCGCGGCTCAACAGCCAGGCGGCTCCCAAGCCGGCGACGCCGCCGCCGATGACCGCGATCCTCATTGTCCAAGCCCCCGCAGACGATTGTTCTCGTCCACATACGCCGGGTGCCGGCCGATGGATGAATCTAGGAACTGGAGCGAGCGCGTTTCAGGCCGGCGAAAGCGTCGAGCGCACGCTGGCGCGCGAAGGCGTGATCGACGACAGGCTCCGGATAATGACGCGCAGGTGGCCTGCGGTCGCTCGTCCAGGGGCGGTGGATCGCCTTGGCCGGCAGGGCGGCAAGCTCGGGCACCCAGCGTCTCACATAGGCTCCGTCGGGATCGAATTTCTCTCCCTGAATGACGGGATTGAAGATGCGGAAGAAGGGGGCCGCATCGGCGCCGCTGCCGGCCACCCACTGCCATCCCGTGGCGTTGTTGGCGAGGTCGGCGTCGACCAGCCTGTCCCAGAACCAGCGTTCGCCGACGCGCCAATCGACCAGCAGATGCTTGATCAGGAAGGAGGCGGCGATCATGCGCACACGATTGTGCATCCAGCCGGTGGCAAGGAGCTGGCGCAAGCCGGCATCGACAATGGGGTAGCCGGTGCGCCCCTGCTGCCAGGCGGCGACGAGCTCGGGCTGGTCGAGCCAGGGCAAGGTATCGAACTCGGGCCGCATGCTGCGCCGCTCGATATCGTCGCCGTGGAAGAGAAGATTGTAGGCAAACTCGCGCCAGCCGATCTCGGCCAGGAACTTGTCGCCGGCCGACGACGGTCCGCGCGCCGTCGACGCGCGCCAGATCTGGCGTGGTGACAGCTCGCCGAAGGCGAGGTGCGGCGAAAGGCGCGAGGTGTCGTCGGCGGCGGGGATGTCGCGCCGGGTGTGATAGTGCTCGAGGTCGTCATCGAGAAACTGCGCAAGCCGATCGACCGCGCCTGTCTCGCCGGGCGTCCACGAGGAGCTGTAGTCGGATCTTCCCGGCGGGACCAATCGCCACGAGTCGAGCGATTCACTGGCGAGCGATTCTGGAACCATGGGCAAGCGCCGCGGTGCCTCGAGCGTCGGTCCGGGATCGGCCTGGCTGCGGCAGGCCCGCCAGAACGGGGTGAAGACCTTGAAGGGCAGGCCGCCTTGCGTCTTCACCTCCCATGGCTCGAACAGGAGGTTGCCCTTGAAGCTCGTGACCGTCAGCCCGCGCGCGCTGAGGGCCTGTTTCAGGCGGGCATCACGGTCGCGTGAGGCGCGGTCGTAGACGCGATTCCAATAGACCGCCTCGGTCGGGCATTGGCCGACCAGATCGGCGATGACCTGTTCCGCGCGACCCCGCCGCAGCAGCAGTCGCGAACCCCGCGAGCGGAGTGAGTCATCGAGCGACCGCAGGCTCCGCTGCAACCACCAGCGCGACGCCTCGCCACGCTGGCGGATGCCCGGTGTGTCTTCGTCGAGGATGTAGACCGGGATGACGGCGTGCCCAGCGCCGATCGCCTCCGCCAAGGCAGGATTGTCGGCGAGCCGGAGGTCGTTGCGAAACCATACGATTGCCGTGGCCATTCCCGAGATACGCCGCCGCTATTCTTATGGATGACAGGTTGGTCGTCAGGAGCGTGGACACACCGGTGTCGGGCGCATCTCGAGTGCCTGAAGGTCGGCGGTCACGCTCACCAGCCCGGTTTCGACGGTGAGCCGGTCGAGCACGCCATTCTCGTAGACCAGGGCCTGCACGGTGAAGAGCGGCCGCTGGTCCTGCTGGCGGCCCCGCGTGAAGCTCATGAACACCGGCCAGGAGTGGCCAGCGGGGACGCTCACGCGCGGGTCGGCTGGCGTTCGGCTGCGCAAGGCGGCGCGATCCTGCTCCGTGACGTCGACCAGGAAGGCGTCGCTGATCACTTCGCCATCGAACATCAGGGCAGGGAAGGAAGCGGCGCGGGCTCGCAACCGCTCGATCAGGTGATCGATCGCGGCCACCGGCAGCAAGGTGGGCGGCGGCAGCAAGAACTGCTGTGGCGGACCTTCGCCCAGGACGATTTCGGCACGCACCTCGCCCGAGCGTCGAGCTACGCGTCCCTTGACGTCGCGCTGGCTGCCGTTCTGCAGTTGCACCGTGCTGTAGCGCAGCGCTGCGCGCGTCTCCTCGGCATCGAACTTCGAGGAGAGGTTGATCCGCCATGACGTCGTGAGCGCAATCTCGGTCTTGATGTCGCGCTTCAGGCGCCAGCCGGCGCAATCCTGGCTGAGATCGTTGATTGCCGTGCCGATGCGCCCGGCGTTGGCGGCGACGCCGAGTCGCAGGGCATACTCGGCGCGATGCGGCTGGAGCTGCGCGCTCGCTGCAAAAGGCCAGATCGCCGATGCGAGCGCGAGACCAGCTGCCGCCAAGGAGCGCACAGGACGAAGCATCGCGGCACCTTGCGCAGCGCGCTGCATCGGGTCAATCAGGCATTCATGCTGCTTCGCCACATCCTTGCCGCAGTTCGATGGCCACGACGAGAGCCACCCGACATGGCGCCGGCCCGTGAGCAGGCGGACCTGGTGGAAGTCTTCAAGACCGATCGTCGCATGGATCTCAGGCAGGATGGCAGGCTGATCAGGAGCTATCGCGTGGCGCTGGGCTTCGCACCCTGCGGGCACAAAGAGCGCGAAGGCGACGGCCGCACGCCGGAAGGCAGCTACACGATCGATGCGCGCAATCCCCGGAGCGCGTTTCACCTCTCGCTGCGCGTCTCCTATCCCGACGTCGAGGACAAGGCGCGCGCCGCCGCTCTCGGCGTGTCGCCGGGCGGCGACATCTACATCCACGGCCAGCCCAACGGCTGGCGCAAGTGGTGGAATGGTCATCCCCGCAGGGACTGGACGTCGGGCTGCGTCGCCGTGCGAGATGCCGAGATGCGCGAGGTCTGGTCGCTGGTGCGGACCGGCGCGCGCGTGCTGATCCATCCATGACGCCGTTCGAGTTCGAGTTTGTTGGAGAGCGGCTGCAAGCCTTGCCGGCGGGCGCACTCTACTGGCCCGCGCGGCGACTGCTCGCGGTTGCGGACCTGCATCTCGAGAAGGGTTCGTCGTACGCGGTGCTGGCGCGCAAGCTGCTGCCGCGCCACGACACGCGCCAGACGCTGGGCTTGCTCGCCGGGCTGATCGAGAGCTGGCGGCCGGCGATCGTGGTGTGCCTAGGCGATTCGCTGCATGACCGCGGCGCGGCGGCGCGCCTGCCGGAAGCCGAGCATCGCGAGATCGTGCGGCTGGCCTCGCTGGCGCGCTTCATCTGGATCGCCGGCAACCACGATCCGGCGCCACCGCCGGCGGGCTGGGGCGAAACCGCCGAGGAGATCGGCGAAGGCCCGCTCATCTTTCGCCATGAAGCGCGCTTCGGGCCGGCCGACGGTGAAGTCTCGGGTCACTACCATCCAGTGGCGGCGCTCACCGTCCACGGCCGCGGCATGCGCCGGCGCTGCTTCCTGACCGACGGGCGGCGGCTGATCCTGCCGGCGTTCGGCGCCTACGCCGGCGGCCTCAATGCGCTCCATCCCGCCATCGCCCAGCTTTTTCCCGACGACTACGATGCTCTGGTGGTTGGCAAAGACGCGGTGCGCCGCCTGTCGTGGCGGCGCCTGCGGCCCGATGCTGTGATGGAGTGAACTTCATTGTCTTGTCCTCCCCAACGCAAGCGTCGGAGAGGAAGGGGAGTCGCTACTTCGGCAGCTCGTACTTCAATGTCACCTCGCCAAGCCCCTCGACGCGGCCGACGGCGGTGCTGCCCGGCGGTACGAACTGGCAGGCGACCATGCTGCCGGTCGACACGATCATGCCTTTCTTGAGCCGTTTGCCATGCTCGCCGAGCTTGTTGGCGAGCCAGGCCAGCGAATTGTAGCAATGGCCGAGCACGTCGCCCGAATGGCCGGTACGCACGACGGTGCCGTCGAAGGCGATCGAGCCGTTCAAGTTGGCGAGGTCGAGCTTGCGCCAGTCCTTGTTGGGCTTGGCGAGTAGCGAGCCGCCGTTCCAGCCGACATCCATCACCAGCCAGTTGACGGTGAGACGGCTGTAGTCGGCACCGCGATCCTCGATCAGCTCGAAGCCAGCCCGCGCATCGCCGACGTAAGGCGCGATCGAGTCCTTGTCGTAGCCCTTGCCCTTTGGGGCCGGCACGTCGGCGTTGACGGTCAGGATGATTTCGAGCTCGACGCCGAGTCGAGCCCAGCGGTCGGCCCGCACCGAAGCCTTGTGCTCGAACACGCGCTTGCGGCGGATCGGACCGTAGGCCGGGCCGCGAAGGCCGGTCTGCTCCCAGATCTGGGGCGAGGTGAGGGCGATCTTGTAGCCGACCAGCGGACCCTGCTTGGGCTCCAGCTTCTTCAGCACCGCATCCTGCACCTTATAGGCCGTGCGCTCGTCGTCGATCGCGAACTGAGCCGGCCACCAGCCGACCACGGCGCGCGCCTTGTGCACCGAGTGGATCCAGTTCGCGGCCTTGGAAATGCTGAACGCCATCTCGGCTCCCCCTTGTGTCTGTGATTGCGCGCCGCATAGTGCAGCGCATGGCTGTGAAGACGAAGCAGGTTTTTGGCCCGGTGCGGGCGGGTGCCGTGGTCGGCGTGGTGCTGGCCGGCGGCGAGGGCAGGCGCATGGGACCTGGCGTGCTGAAGCCACTGCGACGGCTGGGCGGCCGGCCGATGGTCGCCCATGTCGTCGAACGGCTGCGGCCCCAGGTCATGGACCTGGTGGTGGTCGCCAACGATCCCCTGCCTGGCTTGCGTGCCGCCAGGGTCGCGATCATCACCGACCCGCCCGACATGCAGCGTGCCGCGCGCCGTGACGGCAGGCGGCTGGGACCGCTCGCGGGCATCCTGGCCGGCATGGAATGGGCCCGGCGCCATCATCCTCACGCTGGCTGGATCCTGACCGCGCCGGCCGACGTGCCCTTCCTGCCGCTCGATCTCACGGTCCGGCTGTGCGGCCTGATGCACGTGCCCGAGCCCGATGTCCTGATGGTGCGACACGGGCGGCGGCGCGAGCACACGCTCGCCATCTGGTCGGTGAAGCTCGCTGCCGACCTGCGTGAGGCAGTGCTCGGGGAAGGGGTGCGGCGGGTCGAGGAATTTGCCGGCCGCCATCGGCTGGCGGAGCTGGTCTGGCGGGATGGCGCGGAGGCCTTCATGAACATCAACACGCCGGAGGCCCTGGAAGCCGCGGAGCGTCATCTTGGGCGGGCTGGCGACAAGTTTTCGTGACTGCCGGCTATCGACACGATAGCTGCCGTGTGACGCCCGGTTCGGCCGAATTGGCGTATAAGGCTTCACTCGTCCCCCAAGGAGGATACCGATGACCCCCACCCGTATCGCCATCGCCTCGGCGCTTGCCGCCGCCCTTGTCCTGCCGGTTGCCGCACAGGCCCAGGGCAACATGGAGAAGTGCTACGGCGTCGCGAAGGCCGGCAAGAACGATTGCCAGACCGCCAAGTCCTCTTGCGCCGGCACGTCCAAGACGGACGCCCAGGCCGATGCCTGGATCTCTGTCCCGAAGGGCACCTGCGACAAGCTGATCGGCGGCAAGCTCAACGCGGGGTGAGCAAGCTGGGCGCTTTGGAGCCTCCGCCGCAATCGGGGGGTGCCCCCGCAGGGGGCGGAGGGGAAAGCCTCGGGCGAGATTTATGAGATGCCGACGTCGGAACTTCATGAATGTCGCCTGAGGCTTTCCCCTCCGCCCCTTCGGGCCACCTCCCCCGATTACGGGGGAGGAAGCATGAGGACTGCTCGATGATTGCTTCCACCGGCATTGGATTGCGATCTCCGCACCTTGCGGAGATCGCGCGCGAGCGGCCGGTTACTGGCTTTCTCGAGATCCATGCCGAGAACTATCTCGCCGGGTCGCCGGCCCTGCAGGCGGTCGAGCGACTGCGCGCCGACTACGATTTCTCCGTTCATGCCGTCGGTCTCTCGCTGGGATCGGTCGACGGCCTCGACGAGGCCCATCTCGCGAGGGTGGTTGCCCTGGTCGATCGCCTGCAGCCGGCGCTGGTGTCCGATCATCTGTCGTGGAGCGTTCTTGGCGGCCGCTATTTCAACGACCTGTTGCCCTTGCCCTACACCGAGGAGGCGCTCGCGGTCGTCGTGCGCAATGTCGGGCGCCTGCAGGAGGCGATGCGACGTCAAATCTCGCTCGAGAATCCGTCCTGCTATCTGGGCTTCGCCCAGTCGACCCTGTCGGAACCGGAGTTCCTGGACGAGCTGGTCCGCCGCAGCGGATGCGGCCTCCTGCTCGACGTCAACAACATCGCGGTGACGGCGCACAATCTGCGGCTCGATCCGCTGGCTTGGCTGACCGGCCTGCGGGGCGAGGCGATCACCGAGTACCATCTGGCCGGTCACGCCGCGAACGATGCCGACGGCGAGACGATCCTGATCGACGATCACGGCTCACGGGTCAGCGAGGGCGTGTGGCGCCTGTTCGGCGCGGCCGTCGAGCGCTTCGGCGTCAGGCCCAGCCTGATCGAATGGGACACCGACATCCCGCCGCTGGCCGTGCTGCTCGGCGAGGCGGCGCGGGCCGATCGGGAGGTGTTCCGTATCCGGGGAGGCCACAATGCCGTGCGCGCTGCGTGACCTGCAGGAGGTCTTCGCCGATCATCTCGCCGGTTTCGACCAGGCCGTGCTGGTCGCCGAAATCGTCGGCGACACGATCCCGGCCGCGTCGCGCCTGAACGTCTATCGGCATCATGTCCGGCACAGCCTCGCCAACGCGCTCGCGGCGACATTCCCGACCGTGCAGGCGCTGGTCGGCGAGCAATTCTTTCGCGGCCTGGCGCATGCCTTCGTCGGCCGGTGCTTGCCCGCCCAGCCCGTCCTGTCGGAGTACGGCGCCGACCTGGCAAGCTTCATTGCCAGTTACGCGCCGGCCCACGGTCTGCCTTACCTGTCCGACGTGGCACGGCTCGACTGGGCGCTGAACTCTGCCTTTCACGTGCCCTCCGTCGACGGGGTGAGTGCCGCCGACCTTGCGGCCCTTCCGGCGGAGCGCCTGCCGACGATGTCGCTGGTGCTCACGCCGGGCGCCGCACTGATCGAGTCGATCCATCCGCTCGGTCGAATCTGGCAGGCCAGTCAGCCCGGCGCTGGCAGCGACTTCGTCGATCTGGAGGCCGGCGCGGCCCGCCTGCTCGTGCTGCGCCGGCCCGACGACGCGGCTTTTATCGAGCTTGGGCCGTCGGAAGCCGTCTTCGTGCGAGGGTTGATCGATGGAGCGCCGATCGGGACGGCAGCGACGGTAGCCTTCCAGGCTGGCGCGTTCGACTTGTCCACCGCCTTCGCCCGGTTGCTTGACCTCAGGGTGATTGCTGCGGTGCAGTAGAGTTGGTCACTTTAGCGTCATAATTGCGTACAGTTTGGGTGAAATCCAGGCGCCATATTTTGCTGCACTGCACGACAAGTATTGGTTGACGATCGTGATCGATCTTGCAGGGCGGCCGACCATCCCTATACTCCGCGCGCCTTTGACAGGCCCGTCTTTCCCCCCGAGGCGGAAAGTAGCTGCGAGTGGAGTTGCCGACGATGTCGATTACGTTGCCGCAGAATTACCGGCCGACGGAACGCGAATCCTTCATGAACCCGATGCAGCAGGAGTACTTCCGGCAGAAGCTGCAAAAGTGGAAGGATGAATTGATCGAAGAATCGAACCAGACACTGCAGAACATGCAGGAGGAAAGCTTGGCGCAGCCCGATCTCGCCGATCGCGCCACCGCCGAGACCGACCGCTCCCTCGAGCTTCGAACCCGAGACCGTTTCCGCAAGCTGATCTCGAAGATCGACCAGGCGATGAAGTCGATCGACGAGGGGACCTACGGCTATTGCGAGGAGACCGGCGAGCCGATCTCGCTGAAGCGCCTCGAAGCCCGCCCGATCGCCACCCTGTCGGTCGAAGCCCAGGAGCGGCATGAGCGCATGGAGCGCACGCGCCGCGACGAGGGTGCGGACTGACCTTCTTTTCCTCCCCCGATTACGGGGCAGGAACGTTATTCCTTGGCCTCCGCCTGCATGTCCTGGCGGCGAAGTGCACGGCCGCTGCGGCCGGCGCCGGCCTTGCCGTCGCGCCACACGATGGCGCCATTGCACAGCACCGTATCGATGCCGGTCGCCGGTGAGATCGGCTTGTCGAAGGTCGCCGTGTCGATCACCGTTGCCGGATCGAACACGCAGATGTCGGCATAGAAGCCGGGCCTGACCTCGCCGCGCTTGGTGAGCCTGAAGCGCTGGGCCGAATAGGACGTCATGCGCCGCACGGCATCCTCCAGCGGAAACAGCCTCAGCTCGCGCGAGTAGTGGCCCAGCACGCGCGGGAAGGTGCCCCACAGGCGCGGATGGGGATGGGTGTCGAACGGGATGCCGTCCGAGCCGATCATGGCGCCGGGATGGGCCATCGCGCTCTGTACGTCCTTCTCGTCCATCATGAAATAGATCGCGCCGGCCGGTTGCAGCCGGTCGGCCGCCTCGTAGATCGAACAGCCCATCTCTCGGGCGATGTCGGCGAGGTCGCGGCCGCTCACATCCTGCACCGCGTCGGACCACGTGATCAGCACCTTGTCCGCCCGGTCGAGCATCTCGCTGCGCAAGATGGTCGAGCCGGCGATGTAGGGATAGACGTCGAAGGCGATCTCTTGGCTCTTCATCGCCTCGGTGAACTTGGGCAACGTCTCGACCATGCGGCCGAAATTGGCGCGGCCCGAGCATTTGTGATGGGAGACGATGATTGGCGCGCCGGCACGGCGGCCGATCTCGAACGTTTCATCCATCGACTTCAGGATGTGATCGCCCTCGTCGCGCATGTGGGCCGTGTACACGCCGCCCCACTTGCCGAGCGGCCGGGCGACCTCGGCCACCTCGTCGGTCGTGGCCGCCATTGCCGGCGGATAGAAGAGCCCGCTCGACATGCCGATGGCACCTTGCTCGAGACTCTGGTCGAGCAGGTCGCGCATCATCGCCGTCTCCGGCGGGCTGGCCTGGCGTGCCAGGTCGTTGCCCAGGGCATTGAAGCGCAGGGTCGAGTGGCCGATCAGGAAGGCACCGTTGATGGCAGGCTTCGCCGCATCGACCTTGGCGACGAACTCGGCAAAGGTCTTCGAGACGTTGGCCTTGTTCTTGACGATCAGCGACAGGAAATGGCCGATGTCGTCGCGCACGAACGGCGCGGCCGAGGCGCCGCAATTGCCGCACACCACGGTGGTGACGCCCTGGCTCGCCTTCATCGCCATGGTCGGGTTGTCGATCAGGGCGGTGTCGTCGTGGGTGTGCACGTCGATGAAGCCCGGCGCCACGACCTTGCCGGCGGCGTCGATCTCGTTGTCGCTGTGGAGCATGCCGGGCGCCTCGACGGCGGCAATGCGGTCGCCCTTCAGCGCCACGTCGGCGGCGAACAGCGCCTTGCCTGTGCCGTCGGCCACCTGGCCGTTGCGGATGACGATGTCGTAGTTGGCCACTGCCGCTCTCCTAGGCTTCGTTGCGGCCGAGCCGCATGTCGAGGTCGAACGGATAGAGCGGCCGCTTGACCTTGGTGTACTTGAAGAGCGCCAGGTCGGAGGCAGTGCAGCCGTCGCCGTCGCACATCACGATGTGCTTGGCGATCGGCTCGAAGCCGGCGCGGAAATGCTGGCGCGACTTGATCAGCACGTACTTCTTGCGCCGCGGGTCGATGCCGCAATGGGTGAAGACGCCGAGATCGAAAGGCTCGGCCCGCTTCTCGGAGACCACGATCTGCATCGTCCCGGTGTCGAGCACGGCGGTGCGGCCCATGCGTACAGTGGTGCCCGTCGCCATCGGCCCGGTGACGACGAACTGCCCGTCGGTGATCGCTTTCACCTTGCCGGTCACCTTGAGTGGCTTGCCCTTGAGGCCCATCGCCGGCATGTCGATCTTGCCGCCGAGCTCCAAAGTCACCTCGGCGCCGACGCCTGCCTTGATCATCTGGTCGACGCAGGCGGGATCGCAGATCGGCCCGGCGCAGGCATCCTCGATGCCCTGCTTCATGGCTTCCTCGACGACGCTCATGACGTCCTGGGTGCCGCCGGAGGCGGTGTTGTCGCCATGATCGGCCATGACGATCGGCCCCCCGTCCAGCGCCTTGGCGCGTGCCACCTGGACCGAGAGCTTCTCGGCGTGGAACAGGAAGCCCTCGCGCTTCTCCCAGGCGGTATCGAGGATCTTGCTGAGCAGGATTTCGCCCTCGGCGGTGCGCTTGTCACAGACGATCACCGAGGACAGCGCCAGGTGCGGAATGTCGGCCTGGGGGAAGCCGCCGAACACCGAGGCGTTCAGGACCTGGCCCGAATCCTCGGCCTGGTTCGCCATGCCCATCAGGGTCTTCATCGGCTCGCGCGAGGGCGTGTGGACCAGCGAGCTGCTCATGATCGGGCGGTTGCCCCACACCATCTTCGGCTCGACCTCGCCGGCCAGCATGCGCACCAGGGTGCGGCCGGAGCGCCGTGCCGTGTCGGCCATGTCGATATGGGGGTAGGTGCGGTAGCCGGTGATGATGGTGGCACCCTTGATCATGGCGTCGGTCATCTGGGTGTGGAAATCGAGCGCCACGGCGATCGGCACGTCGGGGGCGATCCGCCTGATGCGGTTCAACAGCTCGCCCTCGCCATCGTCGAAATGCTCGGCCACCATGGCGCCGTGCAGGGCGAGCAGGACGGCGTCGCAGCCTTTCTTGACCTCGTCGACGATGGCCGTGGTCATCTGTTCGTAGGCGGCCTTGGTCACCAGACCGGACGGGTGGGCGGACGCCGCCATCGGCACCGTGAACTCGGCGCCCGCCTTGCGGGCCACTTCGATGAAGCCGCCCAGGGAGGTGTTGGTTCCCTCGGCCTCCTTGATGGCCGGCGGGCCGGATAGGGCGCCGGCACGCGAAAACGACTCAATAGGGGTGGGTAGAGGCGAGAAGGTGTTGGTTTCATGCATCATCATCGCCACTACGAATCTCTGCGCCACGTCGTCCTCCCAGGGGTCGAGCAAACCGTTGAACAATCTAGCGAAAACGCCCCGCTTGCGGGGCTCAGGACAGGTCTGCGCAATTTGCAGATCAGCTTTTCCCGATTCTTGTGCGTTGCAAAAAGGACACACCCAGATCACAGGATGAAACGACGGTAAATCTGTGAATTCAGGCGCTTTTTTTCCTCTTGAATTCCCTTCGCAGGTGCACCATTCTTTGGGTGCAGCAAACGTCGCCTCGGCGACCTCTGTGTTTGCTGTATGCCCGTCTTGGGCGTTTCCTCCCTAAACTCGGGCCGTGCTTGTCACGGCCCCTTTTTTTGCCTGCAGGCCCAGGCTGGCTCCGAGACGAGCTACTCGGCGGCCAGGGGACGCGGCGCCAGCTCGGCCGCCGCCTGCCCGGCAAGCTCCTCCAGCAGGCCAGCCATCAGTCGCTCGACGACGCCGGCCGTCGGCAATCTCTCGTGCCGCAGCTCGTCCATATAGAGCGCCCGGTTGATCTCGATCTGCAGGGCGTGCCGGCCGAGGCCGGGCCGGCCGTAGCGCTGGGTGGTGAACCCTCCGGCGTAGGGCTGGTTGCGCTGTACCTTGAGGCCGCGGTCGGCCAGCCAGCGCTCGACCCAGTCGACCAGCTCGGGGGCGCACGCCTCGCCGTGATTGTCGCCCAGCACGATATCGACTCGATGGTCGCGCTCGCGCGGCCCCAGGCCGGACGCCGAGGACGGCATCGAATGGGCGTCCACCAGCAGGGCGCCGCCAAAGGTGTGATAGGTCCGCTCGACCAGGGACGACAGGGTCGTGTGATAGGGCCGCCAGCAGGTCGCCAGGCGCAGCTCGATCTCGTCGGAGGAGACACGGGTGCGATAAATCGGCTCACCGCTCGCCGCCACGCGCGGGATCATGCCGAGGCCGGCGGCGACCCGGCTGCTGCGGTGGTTGATCGGCCGCGGGAGAGGCCCCTCGAACATGGCCGGGTCGAGCTCGTAGGGTTCGCGGTTGGCGTCGACATAGGAGCGCGGGAAGCGGGCGGCCAGCAGGGGAATGCCGAGCGTCGGGGCGACCGCAAAGAGCTCGTCGACAAAGGCGTCCTCGGCCCGCCGCAAGGCAGCCAGCGGCACGGCGGCCTGGGCCAGGAACGAGGCGGAGTAGGTGGAGCCGCTGTGCGGCGAGGCGACGACCACCGGGGCGGTCTGGCGATGCGGCAGTCGGCAATCAAAGGCCGCCTGATCGGGCTCGACGGGCGAAAACTCCATCGAACTCTCATAGCGCGCAGGAAGGGACGCGTCACGCACCCTGCATCTGCTGCAGCCGCATACTTGCCAATCGGCAGGCAGCGATGTAGACGACCGCTCTTTCCGGCGATGGGCGCGTAGCTCAGCGGTAGAGCACTGTCTTGACATGGCAGGGGTCACAGGTTCAAACCCTGTCGCGCCCACCATCGCCACAATCCGACAAGCAACGAATGTGCGGCCATCCTTGACGGGCAGACCCGTGTTCGTGGGCTTGGCGCCCTGGTGTCTCGGCTTCCTGTCTCTGGCCCTGCCGACGGCCGTGGTGGCGGCCTACACGCTCAATCTATTTTACCGGACTGGAACTTTCTTCTGGGATCCGGGCTTGTTCGTCCATCTCGGATCGTTCTCCGACTCGTGGCCGATGCTGTGGCCGGATTTCCTGCATCGCGACCTCAACGCTCCGCGGCAGACTTTCTTCAGCATCCACTTCATGCCGTTCTTGTACGTGACATCGGCGCTCTACAAGCTCGTCGCGTTCATGCCGCCCGCAGCGTATTTCTCCGTGCTGCAAGGGCTTTGGTCGGGGCTGATCGGGCTGTCGGTATTCATACTATGCACGCGTCGGGGCGGCACGGTGCTCGCTGTTGCGGCCGCCTTGCCGACCGCGTTGTGCGGGCCGGTCCTAGGCGCGTCGGGCTTCCCGCACATCGAGCCGGCAATCCCCGCGCTTTTCCTGCTGTTCTTTGCCCTGCGGTCAGCCGGCTTCGTCGCGCTGGCCTACGCTGCCCTCGCCCTGTGCCTGTCCGTTCGCGAGGACGCGGGTCTGCATGCGCTGTCGTTTCTCTCCCTCCTGGCGATCGCGCAGTGGCTTTCCGGTCAGCCGCGGAAGGTCATATGGAACACGGCGCTGACTGCAGCGCTCTGCGCCGCCTACTCGCTGTTCGCGCTAACGTTTCCGTGGTTGTGGTATCCGCGCGCCGTCAGCTTGCTGCATCAGATCTACCTCGGCAATCCGGCGCTTGCCCACGTGAGCTGGGCGATGATCGGTGAGCGTCTGATCGCCTATCTCACCGACCGGGCTTACATCACTTGGCCGTTGCTCGTGCTGTTGGGCGTCGCGATGTGGCGGCGCAGCCCTGCACTCGCGGTCGGGGTCGTGGCGCCACTGCCCTGGATGCTTCTTGCGTTGATTGCCATCCGGGGGGAGGGGCTGTGGGGCTACTACTCGTTTCCCTTGATTGTCTCCATTGCCTGGCCGGCGGTCGTTCTCGGCGCTGCCGGGGCACGCCTGCTCCTGGGGCTGTCGACGCTTTCGATCGCGCTGTTTGTCGTCATGGGTGGGCCCAACCCGGACAGAACGCCGTGGCGTTCGCTACAGGTGCCGGACCTGGCGGTCGTTGGTCACTACGAGCGGTTGCTGATCGATGCCGTTGGCCGGCGCGACGAATTGGGCCGCCTGGCAGTCGACGATTCCGTGGTCACGCTCATCTCCAATTCGCTGAAGATCGACGAATGGGTGATTCAATGGGTGGTCGACAAGCTGCCGAACCCAGACACGGTCATCTTCAATGAATCCGTCGAGGGGCCGCTCGACACCAGGGCTGCCGTCGAGGCGGCGATCAAGGCCTCGGGGCTGACTCACAAGTGCCGGCTCGGCGATACACCCTTCGTCGTCGCGAGCCGCAACAAGACGTCGCTCTGCCCATAGATCGAGCGTGCGACTTGACAGGACGGGGAAGGCGGGTTCAATCCCTGTCGCCCCTAGCATCGACTGCACGGTCCCTTGTCCGACTTCTACTCTCTCTATTCGCACGAGTTCGTGCGCGTAGCCTGTTGTGTCCCGCGCACGCGGGTCGCCGATGCCACCTACAATCTCACGGAGGCGCTGCGGCTCGCGCACATCGGCGACCGGGAAGGCGCCGCCATCATGGTGTTTCCCGAGCTCGGCCTGTCGTCCTACGCGATCGAGGATCTGCTGCTGCAGGATGCCTTGCTCGATCAGATCGAGGAGTCGATCGCCGAGGTGGTCGCCGCCTCGCGCGAGCTCTTTCCGGTCCTGATCGTCGGGGCCCCGTTGCGTCTAGCGGGCCGGCTCTACAACGCCGCGATCGTGGTCCAGGGCGGCGCCATCCTGGGGGTGGTGCCCAAGACCTATCTGCCGAACTACCGTGAGTTCTACGAGAAGCGCCATTTCGTGTCGGGCGCCAACCTGATCGAGCACACGATCACGCTCGCCGGCCAGGCGGTGCCGTTCGGCACCGACATGCTGTTCCGCTCGACGGGCACGGTGCCGTTCACCTTTCATGTCGAGATCTGCGAAGACATCTGGGTCCCCGTGCCGCCGTCGAGCCATGCCGCTCTGGCCGGCGCCGAGATCCTGATCAATCTCTCGGCGAGCAACATCACCATCGGCAAGGCCGAGGCGCGCCGCCTGCTGTGCGGAAGCCAGTCGGCGCGGGGGATCGCCGCCTACGCCTATTCCGCCTCGGGGCCGGGCGAGTCGACCACTGACCTCGCCTGGGACGGCCACGCCGCGATCTACGAGTGCGGTGATCAACTCGTCGAATCGGCGCGCTTCGAGAAGGAATCGACGATTGTGCGCGCCGATGTCGATCTCGGCCGCATCCGGCAGGAGCGGCTGCGCAACAACGGCTTCGCCGACTGCGCCCTGTACGAGGGCGAAAAAGTGAAGCGCTTTCGCAAGGTCGATTTCGTGCTCGACGCCCCGCGCGCTGGAGTCACCCTGGAACGGCACATCGAGCGCTTCCCTTACGTGCCGTCCGATCCCGCCAAGCTGCGCGACAATTGCTACGAGGCCTACAACATCCAGATCCAGGGCCTCGCTCAACGCCTCCATTCGAGTCGCACCGAGCGGGCCATCATCGGCGTGTCGGGCGGGCTCGATTCGACGCAGGCGCTGATCGTGGTGTGCCGGGCGATGGACCAGCTCGGCCTGCCGCGCAAGAACGTGTTCGCCTACACGCTGCCGGGCTTCGGCACGACCGACAAGACATACCGCAACGCCTGGCGCCTGATGGAGGCGCTTGGCGTGACGGCGGGCGAGATCGACATCAAGCCGGCCGCGCGCCAGATGCTGGGCGATATCGGCCATCCCTTCGCCAAGGGTAAGCCACTCTACGACATCACCTTCGAGAACGTGCAAGCGGGGCTGCGCACCGACTATCTGTTCCGCCTGGCCAACCAGCAGCGCGGCATGGTTGTCGGCACCGGCGACCTGTCGGAGCTGGGGCTCGGCTGGTGCACCTACGGCGTCGGCGATCACATGTCGCACTACAATCCCAACGGCTCGGTCTCCAAGACGCTGATCCAGCACCTGATCCGCTTCGTCGCCGCGTCAGGAGACGTGAATGCCGAGACGGCGGCGATCCTGCACGACATCCTCGACACCGAGATCTCGCCCGAGCTGATCCCGGTCGGGGCCACCGGCACCATCCAGTCGACCGAGCAGTCGGTGGGTCCTTACGCGCTGCAGGATTTCAACCTCTTCTACCTGACGCGACTGGGCTACCGGCCGTCCAAGATCGCCTTCATGGCCTGGCATGCCTGGCACGATGTCGAGAAGGGCGTGTGGCCCGCCAACCTGCCGAGCGGCACGCGGCGCGCCTATGCCCTCGAGGAGATCCGACATTGGCTCGGGCACTTCCTGCGCCGTTTCTTCACCAACCAATTCAAGCGGTCGGCGCTGCCCAACGGGCCCAAGATTTCGTCCGGCGGATCGCTATCGCCGCGCGGTGACTGGCGTGCGCCATCCGATGGCAGCCCCGATGTATGGCTGCGCGAACTGGCCGATCACGTGCCGGACAAGTAGCTCGTTTCCGCTCTCGCAGAACTGGGGAGGAAAGCGCTAAGAGCGGTCCCCGCGATGAGTTTCTGTGGCAAGCAGTCGGTTCGAAATCCTAAAATAGACTGGACGAATCACCGGACCGGAGAAAGACCATGCCGCTCGAGATCAAGAAGACCGTGAAGCAGATGGTCGACGAGGCCAATGCCGCGATCGAGACCTTGCCGCTCGCCGAGGCGATCAAGGTCCATGGCCAGCCGGGCGTCACCTTCATCGACATCCGCGATCCCCGCGAGCTGTGGCGCGACGGCACGATCCCGGGCGCGATCAACGTCACGCGCGGCATGCTCGAGATGTGGATCGATCCGCAGAGCCCCTACGCCAAGGACTACTTCCAGAACGGCAACAAGTTCGTCTTCTTCTGCGCCGGCGCCTGGCGCTCGGCGCTGGCCACCAAGACGGCGCAGGACATGGGGCTGACGCCGGTCGCCCATTTCGAGGGTGGCTTCGGCGCCTGGAAGAAGGCCGGCGGGCCGGTCGAGAAGGTCGAGCCGAAGAAATAGGAGCGCGGGCATGGGTCCCGACAGCGCGCTCGTGCCGCAGCCGACGCTGGATGATTTTCCGGAGTTCATGTCGATCCCCGTGCGCGTGGCGCAGAACGCGCGTGCCTGGCCCGACAGGCGCGCCGTTGTCTGCGAGGGCAAGACGGTCACCTGGCGTGATTTCGATCGCCGCGTCGACAAGGTGGCGCGCACGCTCGCCGGCATGGGCGTGGGCCGCGGCGACAAGATCGCCGTCCTGGCCGCCAACTCGGTCGAGTATCTCGAGGCCTTCATGGGCGGCCTGCGCGCCGGGGCCTGCGCGGTGCCCCTGTCGACCATGGCGGCGTCCGATGCCCTGGAGAAGATGCTCGACGATTGCGACGCCAAGGTCCTGTTCCTGTCGGACCAGTACCGCAGCCTGGTCGAACCCTACGAGCAGCGCCTCGGAAAGCTGGTCGACGGTGGCCGCATCGCCTTCGATTTCGAGCGCCCGGGCTGGCGCGGCTACGCGGGATGGCTGGCGCCGGCGAGCGATGGGCCGTTCGAGGTGCCGATCGGCGCACTCGACGATTTCAACATCATCTACAGCTCGGGCACGACCGGACTGCCCAAGGGCATCCTGCACAGCCATGTCATGCGCGACATGACGGCGACGCGGTTCGCGGCCTTCGACTACGGGCCGGACACGATCTCGCTCGCCTCGACGCCGCTCTATTCCAACACCACCCTGGTCGCGGTGCTGGCGACGATCGGGCTCGGCGGCACGACCATCCTGATGCCGAAATCCGACGTGGCGCAATTCCTCGAGATCGCCGAGCGCGAGCGGGTGACCCACGCCATGCTGGTGCCGGTCCAGTACCAGCGCATCCTGGCGCATCCGGAGTTCGGCAGGTACGATCTCAGCACCTTCAAGGCCAAGCTGTCGACCAGCGCGCCGCTGCGCGCCCAGGTCAAGGCGGACTGCCTGGCGCGCTGGCCGGGGCGGCTGATCGAGATCTACGGGCTCACCGAGGGCGGCGCGGCCTGCACGCTCGAGGCGAACCTCTTTCCCGACAAGCTCCACACCGTGGGCAAGCCGGGGCTCGGCAGCGAGATCGTGGTGCTCGACGAGCAGGGCAGGGTGCTGCCGCAGGGCGAGGTCGGTGAGCTGGCGGGCCGTGCCCAGCTGATGATGAAGGGCTACTACAAGCAGGCCGACAAGACCCGCGACCTGTTCTGGCACGACGCCGACGGCCGCCTGTTCTTCAAGTCGGGCGACATGGGCCGTATCGACGAGGACGGCTTCGTCGTCCTGCTCGATCGCAAGAAGGACATGATCATCTCCGGCGGTTTCAACGTCTATGCGGCCGATATCGAGGTGTTGCTGCTGAAGCATCCCGACGTGATCGACGCCGCCGTGATCGGCATCCCGAGCGAGCAGTGGGGCGAATCGCCGATGGCGCTTTGCGTTCGCCGGGCGGGTGCCTCGACGAGCGCCGACCAGGTGCGCGACTGGGCCAATGGCCAGCTCAGCAAGACGCAGCGCCTGGTAGAGGTCGAGCTTCGCGACTCGCTGCCCCGCAGCACCATCGGCAAGATCATGAAGCGTGAGCTGCGGGAGCCCTACTGGGCCGGCCGCAGCGCCAGGATTTGAGGCGACGATGACCGAACCGACACTGCGTTCTTCTCACCTGTTCACGCTCCGCTTGACGGTCGATTCGAGCTTCACCGATGTCGGCGAAACGCCGTATGGCCGGCGCCGCATCGGTATCGTCACCGGCGGCACCTTCGAGGGCGAGGAACTGCGCGGCACCGTTCTGCCGTCGCCGGGAGGCGACTGGATGCTGCTGCGGCGCGACGGCATCCTGATGCTCGACGTGCGGATCACCCTCAAGACCGACGACGGCCACCTCGTCTATATGAGCTACCGCGGCATGCGACACGGCCCGGCCTTCGTGATGGAGCAGCTCAACCGCGGCGAGCCGGTCGATCCGGCGCAGTACTATTTCCGCACCACGCCGTGGTTCGAGACCTCGTCGGAGAAGTACCGCTTTCTCAATCGCATCGTCGCCGTCGCGACCGGCCGTCGCGACCCGACCGGTCCGGTCTACGAGGTGTTTCAGATTTTGTAGCTCATCTTCTCCTCCCCAACGCTTACGTTGGGGAGGTGTCGCGTCATACGCGACGGAGGGGTCATGAGCGACAAACGTGTCGTTTGAGTATGATCTGATTCGTCAGAAGGACCTGGACTGAGGCTCTCGGCCCCTCCGCCCCCTTGCGGGGGCACCTCCCCAAGCTTCGCTTGGGGAGGAGAAGATGATGATCAAGGCGCCGCGGCGATCTTCTTCAGCACCGGCAGGATGTACTCGCGGAACTTCGCCGGGTACTCGCTCATCGGGAAGTGGCCGAGCTCCTTCATGATCTCGACCTGGGCTCCGGGAATCTGCCGGGCGGTGCGCAGCGTGTCCTCGGGCGTGCAGGAGAAATCGTACTCGCCGGTCAGCAGGTAGAGCGGGCAGACCTTGGTGTCGATCGTCTTGACCTTGTCGCGCAGGTCGCCGTCGACGCGGTAGAAATAGAGATCGCCTTTGAAGATGCCGGGACCGCTCTGCATGTACATCCACAGCGTCTCATGGCGGCTCACCGACGGGCTTTGCGGTGCTATCAGGCCGGAGACAAGGGCGGCGGATACTTCGCCGCCATGCACGTCCGGACGATGCAGCCAGGCGGTGTCGTACCAGGGTTGCTGGAAGTCGGCCGCCTCGAGGGCGATCAAGGCGCGGAACTCCGCGGCGTGGGCGATGGCGAGGTTGAGCACGATGCGTCCGCCGATCGAGCAGCCCATCACCGCTGGCCGGTCGAGCTCGAGGGCATGGCAGAAGGCGCGGATCGCGGCCGTGTAGGAGGCGGTTGTCAGCTGGTATTCGTTCTTCTGCCAGCCGTCCGGTGGCGTCGACTTGCCGTGCCATGGCATGTCGAAGGCGAGTACCCGAAAGCGGTTCGTGATCTCCGGATCGGTCATCAGATGGCGATACTGCCGGCCGTCGGCGCCGGCCGTATGCAGGCAGACAAGCGGGATGCCCTGGCCGGCCTCCTCGAAATAGATCCGGTGGGGGATGCCGTCTATCTCCGTCCGCAGGTAGCGGCCGGTCATCGGCTCCAACGACGGGGCCATGCTCAGTGGTTCTCCGCCAGCCGGCGCGGCAGGGCGAGCAGGTCCTTGAAGTACTGGAGGTTCTGCAGCAAGGGCCGCAGGTCGCCATCCATGGCGGCGACGCCGCGCTTGGTGAGGGCGAACAGGTCGTGCCAGCCGGGTGCGGGAATGCGCTGCCAATGCCGCTGCCAGGCTTCGTCGCTGCCGCGAATCGAGAAGGAGATCGAGCGCATCAGGCGTGGGCCGCGCGTAAGCTCCTCGATCTCGCCGCCGCGGATCGCGAGATGGAAGGGCGCGTCGCCGATCTCGATGCGGCAGTCCGTGTCGATCCAACGGCCGCGCCGCCGCAAATCGAGATCGGCGGCCAGCAGGTCGGTCAGGCGTTCGAAGCGCTCGGCCGGAGTCATTCCCGGAGAACGTAGTCGATCGACGATCCGTCCATCGCCGGGAAGGCGGACTTCACCCAGCGGCCACGGTCGTCGAACCACTGATCCATGCGGATGTCGCCGGTGTAGTGGTAGCGCGTGGCCTGAACGGTCTCGCCATTCGCGAGCTTGACCGGCTCACGGCCGACCGTGGTGACCTGGGTGTTGGACTTGGTCCCGTACTGGGTGTTGAGCAGCATGGTCTGGCCGACCTGGCCTACGTTCCAATGCGTCGTCGGCATCAGGTTGGGCGGCAGCAGCTCGCGCGCAAAGGTCGTCGGCAGAAGGCCTTGATCATTTGCGGCAGCCGCAGCCACGGCCGTCGGCGAATGACGCTCGACGGTGAGACCGTCGCTGCCCCGCTTCACGCTCACACGGTATTGCTTGCCGTTGTCGTCGGTGCGCGCCTCGAGCGTCTGCAGCGCATTGTTGCTCCAGACCTCCTTGCTGTCGTGATGATAGCGATAGGCGATGACCCCGAGCGCCTTGACGGCGAAATCGACCGCAGTCGTAACCGTGCGATTGGCTCCATCCTGTCGGAACGCGAGCGTGTGCTGTCCGATCGGCTGACCATTGCGGTAGACGTCGAAGGTGAGGCTCTGACCGTATGGGAATTCGCCGGCGTGGACCGGAGCGGCGGTTGTTCCTGCTACAATCAGTGCAAAGGTTGCTGTGAGACTGCGCATATGTCTCCTCGCGGCCCTACCTACTATAGACTGAGACAGGGGCCGGGATCACGCATGAATTGACATCACCGATGCCGCAGTTTGACCCAGACAGGTCGATGGTGTCAGACGACGCGGTCGGCCCGCAACTGTTGGATGGCGGCCGGGCCGTAACCCAGCTCCTCCAGGATCTGGTTGGTGTGCTCGCCGAGCTGCGGTGCCCGGCGGCGGATGGAGAGCGGGGTACGGGAGAGCTTCACCGGCTCTTGAAGGATGGGAACCGGCTTGGCGGCGCCGGGATACTCCATCCCATGCATGAAATTGGCCTGCTGGATGTGCGGATCGTCGAGTGCCTGCTGGGGCGTGTAGACCGCACCGGCCGGGATGCGGTTGGCCTCGAGCTCGGCCAGGGCCTGCTTGACGGTTCGTGCATCGCACCATTTCTGCATGATTGCCGACAGCGCCTCGCCATTGTCGCCGCGCGCCAGGTCGTCCTTGAACCGCGGATCCTTCAGCAGGCTCTCGTCGCCCATCAGCTTGCACCAGCGCACGAACAGCGGCTGGCCGATGGTCATGGCGTAGATCCAGCCGTCACTGCACTTGTAGGAGTCCGAGGGGCCTGCCGTGAAGCCGCGGTTGAGGGTGGCGATACGGTTGAGGTCGAGCATCGCCTGCTCGATCAGATGGCCGTTGGTGATGTTGACGGCGGTGCGAAGCAGCGCCGTCTCGACCTTCTGTCCCTTGCCCGACTTGGCGCGCTCCATCAGCGCGGCCAGCACGCCCACGGTGTTGAGCAGGGCCGTCCCGAAATCGACGTAGGGTGCATTCATGCGTGTCGGCACCTTGCCGTCGCCCGACAGGAACATGGCGCCCGACATGGCCTGGCCGATCGTGTCGAAGCCGACACGCGTGGCGTAGGGGCCTTCCGAGCCGAAGCACGAGGTGGTGGCGAGAATGATGCGCGGGTTGATGGCCGAGATCGTCTCGTAGTCGATGCCCATCTCCTGCAGCGTCTCGTAAGGCAGGTTGGCGATCACCACGTCCGATACGGCGATCAGCTTCTTCACGATCTCGCGGCCGGCCGGCTTCATCGGGTTGAGGGTGAGCCCGAGCTTGTTGCGGCCCATCTGGAGGAACATGGCACCTTCGCCGCCATCGACCACCGGCGTCACCCAGCGATCCTCGCTGCCGTCGAGCTTCTCGATGCGGATCACCTCGGCGCCGAGATCGCCCAGCATGGTGCCGCAGAACGGCCCGGCGATGTAGCGGCCGAAATCGAGAACGCGAATACCTTCGAGCACCCCGGACATGACTGCAGCCTCCCTGTCGTCGCGCCGTGCGGCGCTGCCGAGCGGACCATTAGCAGAGGCGGCCGCACCGTGGGAACGAGCAAGGCTCGCTATTCGAAAGCGGGTTCCAGGCGGGCGTTGCGCAGCGCGGTGAGGCGCGCGCCTTTCCAGCCGACGGCGAAGGCGTGGTCGTCGGTTGGCGGATTGCCGCCGAACAGGCGCCAGGCGTCGATGAGTGCGCGCTGACGCTTTATCAGGCCGTCGTTGTGCTTCTGCGCCGCCTCGCTCCACACACCTTTGCTCTTGAAGGCGCGAATGGCGCCGTCGTGATAGGGCACGAGCCACGTGAAGCTCTGCAGGGCCAGTGCCAGGCCGTCGGCACCGGAGGCGGCCGCCTCGTAGCCGTCAAAGGTGTCGATCATGCCCTTGGTGACGGCCTGGATGGTCGCTTCCGCGCGGTCGGCATAGGTCATGAAGATCGGGTAGGGGTAGCTCGACATGGCGACCGGGGCCTCCGGCGACAGTCCGCCGGCGCCGCAGGTCACCTTCCTCGGCACAAAGTAGGGCGCCTTCTTGTGCACGCGCGTCCAACCCGCCCTGTCGTCGGCAGGAAGGGCCGGCCAGACGACGCCGCGCGGCGATCCCGCCGCCTCCTTGACCTGACCCGAGAGAGTGGAGGTCAAGGCCATGTCGGCTTCGTTGTCGATGAAGCCTTTCCACATCGCGTTGTTGGAGGCGAACGGCACGAGCGTCACATCGCTCTCGCCCAGGCTGGCGAAGGCGAGCAGGGCAAGGGCGCCCTGGGTCAGGGCCGGCGATCCGACGACGATGCCGAGCCGCTTGCCCTTGAGGTCCCTGAGCTGCGTCGCTCCGGTATCCTTGGCGACGGCGAGACCGAGACCGTTGCAGCCGCTCGCGGTCATCAGGAGCCGGACGGACTGCGGCCCCCAGCTCCTGGCGCCGAGCTCGAACACACCTTCCTGGGCGAAGAAGGTGCCGACCCCCATCTGCGCCATCGTCGCGCGGTTGGACCTGACCGGCACCAGCCGGCCGGTGTCGGTGCCCGACGGGAGGACGCGCACCTCGGTCCCGTAGGCCGACTTGAATTGCCGGGCGATGGCGATGGTGGTGTCGAACCCCGACGAGCCCGCGTCATAGGCGGTCCACGCCATCTCCTTGGGCATGGCGTCCATGACCATCGCCTGGCCAAACGCGGCGCCGCACGCCAGCAGCAGCGCGACTGTTGCCAGAGCTGCCCGTGTCATCATGCGAAGTTCTTCTGGACCGCAGCGATCAAGAGCGAGCGCGACGCCCGCGGTCCGAAGGGGCGTCAGCCGAAGAACGTGTTCGGCTTCAGGAAGAAGGCGAGCATCAGGCAGCCCTCGTCGGTCCACGCATCGTGCCGACTGCCGGCGCGGCGCCAGACATACTGGCCGGCGCGGCAAGTGCCGGAATGATCCGAGAACGAGCCTTCGAGCACGAAGGTCTGCTCGAGCGCGGCATGCTCATGATAGGGCAGGCGCGCACCCGGCGCCCAGCGCATCAGTACGGTGCGCAAGCCGCTCTCGTTCTCCATCAGGATCTTCCAGTCGATTCCCGGGAAGGCAGTCGGCTGCCAGGGCAGGCTCGGGATGTCGACGAGCGTCGAATCGGGGATCGTGCCGGGTTGCAGAGTCTCGACGTTCATGCGTTGGCCCTCTGCTTGGCGGCGGTGAGCGTACCGCCGCGCATGACATGGCCGGGCAGGGGCCGGCCCACGACGTCCTCGGCGATCCTCGCGACCTCGATCAGGCGGTCGATGTCGAGGCCGGTTGGGAAGCCCTCGCGCGGGCCCTCTTCGTCGATGGTCACGCGCTTGGGCTGGTCAGACATGGATGTCTTCTCCTCACCCCTCTTCTTGGAAGGCTTCCTCGCGCGCCTTCTTGATGCTGGGCAAGGCCATCAGGATCAGGAGCAGGCCCGTCGCGATCAGCAGGCCGAGGCTGATCGGGCGTTCGATGAACACCATTGGGTCGCCACGCGACAGCAGCATGGCGCGCCGGAAATACTCTTCCATCTGCGGACCGAGCACCAGGCCGAGCAGGAACGGCGCCCCCTCGCAACCCAGCCGCACGAAGATGTAGCCAAGCACGCCGAACATCGCGACCTGCATGACATGGAACGTGCTGTTCTGCAGGCTGTAGGCGCCGATGCAACAGAACAGCAGGATCGCCGGGGCAAGGAAGCGGTAGGGCACCGTGAGCAGCTTCACCCACATGCCGATCATCGGCAGGTTGATGATGACCAGCATGAGGTTGCCGATCCACATCGAGACGATCATGCCCCAGAAAAGGTCAGGCTTCTTCACCATTACCTCGGGGCCGGGCTGAATGCCCTGGATGATCATCGCGCCGACCATAAGCGCCATCACCGCATTGGACGGGATGCCGAGGGTCAGCATGGGGATGAACGAAGTCTGGGCGGCGGCGTTGTTGGCCGCCTCCGGGGCGGCAACGCCCTCGACCGCGCCCTTGCCGAACTCGCCTGGAGTGCGCGAGAGCTTCTTTTCCAAGGTATAGGCCGAGAAGGCGCCAAGGGTCGGCCCGCCGCCAGGCAGCACGCCGAGCAGCGACCCCAGCGTTGTGCCGCGCAGCACGGCGGGAATCGCCCGCCTGATTTCCTCGCGGGTGGGCCAGAGCGAGGTGACCTTGATCGCCCCTGTTCGCTCCATTCGTCGTTCGAGATTGACCACGATCTCGGCGATGCCGAACAGGCCCATGGCGATCGGCGCGAAGTCGATGCCGTCACTGAGCTCGGGAATGTCGAAGGTGAAGCGCTGGGCGCCGGTATTGACGTCGGTGCCGACCAAGCCGAACAGCAGGCCGAGAAAGACCATGGCGATCGCCTTGATCACCGATCCGCTGGCCAGCACCACGGCGGCGACCAGGCCCAGGGCCATCAGCGAGCAGTAATCGGCCGGGCCGAATTTCTGCGCCATGCGCGTCAGCGGCTCGGCGAAGATGACGATGATGATGGTGCCAATCGTCCCGGCGAAGAACGAGCCGACGGCCGATATCGACAGCGCGGCGCCGGCGCGGCCCTTACGCGCCATCTGGTAGCCGTCGAGGCAGGTCACGACCGACGAGGCCTCGCCCGGCAGATTGACCAGGATCGAGGTGGTCGAGCCGCCGTACTGGGCGCCGTAATAGATTCCGGCCAGCATGATCAGCGAGGCGGTCGGTGGCAGGTGAAACGTGATCGGCAGCAGCATGGCGATGGTCGCCACCGGACCGATGCCCGGCAGCACGCCGATCAGGGTGCCGACCATGCAGCCGACGAGAGCGTAGAACAGATTCTGGAGGGTGACCGCGACGGACAGTCCGAGCAGCAGGTTGTTCAGCAGGTCCATCTCACCAAACTCCGCGCAGGATGTAGATGTTCATGCCGAGGCCCACCTTGAAGACGATGGTGCAGAGGATGGCCAGCACGATCATGTTGCCGATCACCTCGGTCAGCTTGAACTCGTCGCCGCCCAGGGAGGCGATCAGCACCAGCACGACCAGGGCCGGCAGCAGGCCGGCCCGCTCGAACAGCAGGGCGAAGCAGACGATGCCGATGGTCACCAGGGTGATCGGCCGCCATTTTGGCCTTTCCACTGGTTCGCTGCCCGATATCAGGGCGACCACACAGATGATGCCGCCCAAGACCAGCAGGATGAGCGACAGCATGCGCGGGACGTAGCCGGGTCCCATGCGGACAGTGGTGCCCAAGGCCAGTTTCTGGCCGAAATACAGGGCAATCAGTCCGAAGGCGATGAACATCAGCCCGGACAGAAAGTCCTTGCTCAGGAATCGACTCAACGATGCCTCCCCGGCGCGCTCAGCGACTAACAGTATGTTGTTGGGCCCGAACCCCCGAGCCTTCGTAAAGTCTAGATAAACACAATTGTGTCGTTTTGCCCAAGTGCGATTTCGCGGGCGCGACAAACGGTGATCGCCGGCCGCACAGCGACGCCATCGAATGGGCGGGATGAAACTGTTTCATCAGCTCCCTTCCTCCCCCGTCATGGCGGAGGTGCCCCCGTTAGGGGGCGAGGGGGAAAGCACCTGACGAGATTCATGAGTGTCCGACGTCGGAACTTCATGATCGCTCCTGAGGCTTTCCCCCTCCGCTCCTGCGGGGCAGCTCCCCCGATGACGGGGGAGGGACATGAAGATTGCGTGGCGACTGCCGAGCGAGCACACTCGGCAAAATGTGAATGGCCGTTCAGGGGGCGCGGGTGGCGCGACGCGGGGCAGAATATATCGGCACGATGGAGGTGCAGGAGAAGCACCGTTTCGACGAGCGATCGCTGGACCGCTTCATGACGGAGCATGTCGAGGGCTTCGTCGGCCCGGTCCACGCCGAGCAGTTCAAGGGCGGGCAATCCAATCCGACCTACCGCCTGACCGATGCGGCCGGCCGACAGTACGTGCTGCGTCGCAAGCCGCCCGGCAAGCTCCTGCCGTCGGCCCACGCCGTCGACCGCGAGTTCCGGGTCATTTCCGCCCTCAACCGCACCAACGTGCCGACCCCGCGGGCCTATGCCCTGTGCGAGGATGACGCTGTGGTCGGCACCTCCTTCTATATTATGGAATATTGCGACGGCCGCGTGCTGTGGGACCCTCTGTTACCGGAGGTGCCGCAGGAAGGCCGGCTCGCCATCTACCGCGCCAAGTTCGAGGCGCTGGCCCGCCTGCATGCGGTCGACTACGCGGCCCTCGGCCTCGCCGATTTCGGTCGTCCGGGCAGCTACGTGGCGCGTCAGATCTCGCGCTGGGGAAAGCAGTACAGGGCCTCCGAGACCGAGACGATCGAGGCCATGGACCGGCTGTTCGACTGGCTGCCGGCCCATCTGCCGGCAAACGATGAAACCGTGCTGGTGCACGGCGACTACCGGCTCGACAACATGGTCTACCATGCGAGCGAGCCTCGGGTGCTGGGCATTATCGACTGGGAAATCTCGACCCTGGGCGATCCCCTGGCCGAGCTGTCCTACCTTTGCATGCTGTGGCGCACGCCGAAGGACTGGGGTGGCCTGCTGGGTCACGACCTGGCGGCGCTCGGGCTGCCGACCGAGCAGGTGATGGTCGACTATTACTGTGCACTGTCCAAGCGCCCGGCGCCTGAGCCAGCCCTGTGGGAATTCTACATGGCCTACAATCTTTTCCGCGTGTCGTGCATCCGCCAGGGAGTCTACGGCCGCGCGCTCGACGGCACGGCGTCCAATCTGCGCGCCGCCGAATCGGGCAAGCTGGTCCGGCCGGCTGCCGAATTGGCCTGGAGCATCGTCGAGGGTATCGCCGGCGGGGGCAGCCGATGACCCCCAAACGCACCGCGGCACGGGCGCCGGCCGTGGCGATGGCCGCCGAACGCGAACCGCGCCCTCCGGTCGAGGCCATCCGCGCCGCCGCCTTCGCCCAGTTCGCCGAGCGCGGTTATCCGGTGGTTACGGTGCGTGACATCATGAAGGCATGCGGCCTCACCCAGGGCGCTCTGTACAATCACTTCCGCTCCAAGGACGAGCTGCTGCACGACATCATCGCCTCGACGCAGGGCGAGCTCGAGCGGCTGTGCCAGCAGGCTGTGGCGGGGGCGGGCGATGATCCAGCGGCCGAGCTCGCCGCCTTCGTGCGCGTCTATGTCGTCCGCCATTGTCGGCTCAGGGTCGAGGCGCTGGTCGCCAATCGCGAGATCGGCTGGCTGAGCGGCGAGCGGGTGGCCGACATCAGGCGCAGCCGGCGTGCCATCCGTGACATCCTGGTCGGCGTTCTTTCGCGCGGCACCGAGCGCGGCGTGTTCGACCCGCCGCGGATCGACGGCCGCGCCGATCTCAAGGCGATTGCCATGGCGCTGCTCGACCAGTGCACCCACGTCTCGATGTGGTACGGTCCAAGCGGTGAGCTGGGCGAGGAGCAGATGGCCAAGCTCTATGCCGACATGGCCCTGCGCGCGGTCGGGGCGAAGACCAGGTGAAGGGCGCCGCGTAAACTAACCAGGGAGCACGGTCCGCATGCGGGCTCGTCTCGAGGCGCTCGTTCTTGCGCTGCTTTTCACCACCGCCTGCACGCCGGAGACGGCGGGGGCACCGCCAGCAAATCCGCGGGCACCCGACCCGCCGGCGATGGGGGCAAGCCTCTCCGTGCCGGCCGGCCGCTGGCATGTCGTGCTGATCGCCGGCGACAATAACAGCCCCGCCTTCGACAATGGCGTGCGGGCGATGCGCGACAGGCTTACCAGCAGCGGAGTGCGCGACATCCGTGCCTTCACCTCCGATCCGGCCGCCAATCCGTCGCTGCCGGTCGCGACCGCGGCCAACGTCTCGGGCGCATTGCGTGGCGGCGGCGGCGATGCCTGCCTGGCCTTCATAACCAGTCACGGCGACGAGACCGGCTTCGTCCTCAAGGCGGCCAACGGCACAGTCGGCCCGTCGACGCTGGACAGTGCCCTCGATACCGGCTGCGGGACGCGGCCGACCGTGGTGGTGGTGTCGGCCTGCCACAGCGGCGTCTTTCTGTCGCCGGCGATGCGCCAGCCCAATCGCATCGTGCTGACGGCGGCGGCCTCCGACCGCGCGAGCTTCGGCTGCGGCGCGGGCGATCGCTACACCTATTACGACCAGTGCCTGCTCCAGCAGTTCGATATGGTCTCGACTTGGCAACAGCTCGCCCAGGCGACGCGGATCTGCGTCGAGAACCTCGAGCGGCGCATGGGTGTCACGCCGCCATCGCGCCCGCAGACCTTTATCGGGGCCGCTGTTGCGGGGTTGAGGCTGCCGGGACGCTGATCGCTGCGAGGGCGCATTCGCTGGGCCCGCGCCACTGGAGTGGCGCGGTCCCAGCCATGAGTGTCGTTCAGTCGAACCGCGCGCTCAGGAGCCCGCCGAACACCTCGAACCGCTCGCCGTTGAAGCGTTGCAGCGCCATCTCTTCCATCGGCTGGTAGTCGGTCGGGCTGGTATTCATGTTGATGGCCTTGAGCAGCATGGCGGGATGGAAGTCCTTGAGGTTGGCGGCCTGGCGCATCCCGTTCTCGCGCGTCAGGTTATCGAGGCAAGCTCGGCCTTGGCCAGGGTGATGGATCCGGACAGCGGGCCACTATAGGGCATCGCCTGGCCGAGCTTGATCTCGGTGTCGCTGGCGCCGGGGTCGTATTTCTTCTGGGCAGCGGCGGTGGCGGTGAACACCACCAATGACAGGAGAATCGTTGCCGCCATGCGGCTCGTTCTCATGGTTTCCTCCCGAGCTTTCCGGTTAGCATGGCGGTCTGCACAACAACTGCCTAGGGGGAAACGATGGCGCTCGTGAACTATGAGCGGGACGGCCAAGTCGTCACGATCACGCTCAACCGGCCTGAGAAGCTCAATGCCTTCAGCGACGAGCTGGTGGGCGTGCTGGGTGATGCGCTGCACCAATTCGACACCGACCCCGAGGCACACATCGCCATCCTGTGCGGCGCCGGTCGTGCCTTCTCGAGCGGCGCCGACGTGCATCAGCGCCAGCTGCGCAGCCGCGAGGAGTTCCTCAAGCTCGGCGGTCCGCAGGGCCGCGGCACCCATTCCGCCGATCTGCTCACCAAGGCGGTGAACTGGAAGCCGGTGATCGCAGCACCACATGGCTATGTGCTGGGTCTCTCGGTCGGCATCGTGCTGGAATGCGACCTGATCGTCGCCGAGGAGGGGACGCAGTTTCAGATCACCGAGACATCGCGAGGTCTCGGGGCGGGCAAGTACTGGGCCCTCATGCACTATCGCGGCGGCGGTGCCTTCACCATGGAAGCGGCGTTGACCGGCCGCTTCTTCACCGCCGAGGAGGCCTTCCGGGCCAACCTGATCAATCGCGTGGCGGCCAAGGGCAAGTACCTCGAGGTGGCGCGCGGCCTCGCCGCGGAGGTGCTGAAGAATCCGCCGCTCAGCGTGCGGTCGACGGTGCGCATGCGGCGTTACTACATGGACCGGCTGAGCCGCGAGGTGATGTACATGGGGGCGCCGGAGAAGCTCTATCTCAGCGAGGATTTCCAGGAAGCCGCGCGCGCCTTCGCCGAGAAGCGCAAGCCGGCGAAGTTCAAGGGACGCTAGTCATGAAAGCCAGCCGCGATCGCATCCTGACCAGCCATGGGGGAAGCCTGCCCAGGCCCGACGACCTGATCGAAGCCAACGCCAAGCGCGAGGCGGGCACGGTCGACGAAGCGGCCTTCCAGAGCAAGCTCACCCAGTCGGTGGCCGACGTCGTGCGGCGCCAGCTGGCGGCCGGCATCACGGTGCCCGGCGACGGCGAGTACGGCAAATCGATGGGCCACAAGATCAACTATCGCGCCTGGTGGAGCTACTCGTTCACCCGGCTGGCCAACCTGCAGGTCAAGGGGCTCGGTCTCTACGACATGCCCTCCAAGCGCTCGACGCCGGGCAACACCGTGCTTTCGAGCTTTGCCGACCGGCGCGATCGCCAGCGCTTCTCCGTGGCCTACAGCGATCCGGAGTCCGGCGTGTCGACCGGGCCGCGTGCCCACGACTGGCCGTTCTGCGTGGGGCCGATCAGCTATACCGGCCACAAGGCAATTGCCGCGGACATCGCCAACTTCAAGGCGGGGCTCGCCGCCAGCAACGTGAGCGAAGGCTTCATGACGTCGATCGGGCCGGCGAGCTGTGCGCGCATCGGCAACGAGCACTACAAGACCGACGATGAATTCGTCTTCGCCTGCGCCGACGCCATGCGCGAGGAGTACAAGGCGATCATCGATGCCGGCCTGGTGTTGCAGATCGACGACCCGGCGATCGCCGAGAACTTCGACCAGATCAATCCGGAGCCCACGGCCGAGGAATACCGGAAGTTCACCATGCCGAAGATCGAGGCCTTGAACCACGCGTTGCGTGGCCTGCCGCAGGATCGCATCCGCTTCCATCTCTGCTGGGGCAGCTGGCACGGCCCGCATACCACCGACGTCCCGATGCGCGAGATCGTCGGCCTGATGCTCGAGATCAACGCCGGCGCCTACTCCTTCGAGGCGGGCAACGTGCGGCACGAGCACGAATGGGCCGTGTGGAAGGACACCAAGCTGCCCGACGACAAGCTGATCCTGCCCGGCGTGGTGAGCCACGCCACCAACGTTGTCGAGCATCCCGAGTTGGTCGCCGAACGGATCGGCCGGTTCACCAGCCTGGTCGGCCGCGAGCGCGTCATCGCCTCGACCGACTGCGGTCTCGGCGGCCGTGTCCATCGCGACATCGCCTGGGCCAAGCTCGAAACGCTGGCGCAAGGCGCGGCGATCGCGAGCAGGCAGCTCTGGGGGTGATGGCAGCCACTGTTTTCATGTTCATGTTCAGAGGACCGCGGGCGTCTCGCCCGCTCATGGTCTTCAGTGGCCGCCTTCATCGAAGGCGTCTGGAACTCCAACGCCACGCCGCAGGCGTCGAGGCAAAGCCCGCTGTCGCTGGATTGTTCTCGACATACGCAATCGTCGTCTCGAGATGATTCTCACTGCGCATGTACCGGTCATGTAATCCTGATGCCGGAATGAACCGCTGCGCGACAGATGACGATCTGCCTGCTTGGCCGTAAATGACTTCCACGATTGCACGACGGCGGCCAAAGTGTTGCCGTCGATGGGCTCGACGACGACATGGACGTGGCTTGGCATGATGCACCAGGCGAGCAGGCGATAGCGCTCGCCGTCGAAGTGCAGGAGCGCTTGTTCGACGATTTGGGCGATCGCCGGCTCGCGCGGCCAACACGATCCCAAGCCTGTATCCAGTCGCTGATCTACATGAGCGAAGGAGTCGGGCAAGTTCAGCAATGCCTCGACAACGGCACGTGGCAGGCTGTCGGCCAATTGAAACGTGACGAACTGCACTGTTTCGGCCGAGTCGAAGTGCGGCAAGTAGCGTGAATGCCAGCCCTTGTAGGTCATCCCGAGATGATGAGCGGGCGCGACGCCCGCGGTCCTCTGATCATGATCATGATGCCGCAAGTGCTGCCTCGCCGAGTTCGCGCAGCTTGTTGCGCTGGATCTTGAGGCCATTGGGCGATGGTGTCCTCGGGAAGTCGTCGATGGCGAGCACGCGAAGCGGCACCTTGTAGTTGGCGAGGCCGCGTCGGCAGTGGGCGATGATGGCGGCTTCGTCGAGTGAGGTGCCGGGATCGAGGATCACGAACGACAAGGCGCGCACGCCCTCGGGGCGGGCGACGGCGATGGTCTGGCAGTTGGCGATGCCGGGGAGCTTCTGGATGTGGGTCTCGATCTCCTGCGGGTTGACCAGGAAGCCCGACAAGCGAAGCACATCGCCCATGCGGCTCAGGAAGGTGAATCCGCCATGAGCGTCGAGCTCGGCAAGGTCGCCGGTGCGGACGTAACCGTCGCCGGTCATCGCTGCCGTGGTCGCCTGATCGTTGCCATAGTAGCCCACCATCAGCGAGGGGCCGGCGCATTCGAGCTCGCCGGGCTCGCCGACGCCGAGCAGCTTGCCGCTCTCCGGATCGCGGACGCGGACATGGGCGAGTGGCGATACAACGATGCCGCCGCCGATCTTGCGCCGGGCGGTGTCGACGTCGATCGGCTGGCGTGCATAGAGCGCCTGGACCTCGCTCATGCCGTAGAGTCCGCACAGCAGCAGCCCGCGCTTCTCCGCCAGCTCGGGCAGATCGCCGAGCGCGGCGTTGAACGAGGCATAGCCTGCCCATTTCACCGACGGCATCGGGTGCTCGCCCGGTATCTCGTCGAGCAGGCGGGCGTAAAGGTCATCGCTGCCGAACAGGGTCGTCGGCCGATGACGCGCTATCAGCCTCGCCAGCTCGTCGATCTCGTAGGATTCGACCAGGACGCAGGGCTTGCCGGCGGCGAGCGTCGCCATCGTCTGGTCGAAGCCGAACACGCCGCACAGCGGCAGGATCGAGAGGGTGACCGTCTCGGGCGCGGCAAATCCGAAGACGCGCGCCACCTGCTGGGCATGGCCGGCAATGGCGCCTTGCCGATGCAGCACGAATTTCGGTGCGCTGGTGGTGCCGGACGTCGTGAAGATGTTGCAGGGCGCCTTGGCCATCGCATGGTTCGCGGCGAATGGTGGACGCGACAGCAGGCGGTCGAACGGCACGCGCCGCAGCTTCTCGATGGCAGGCGGGCTCTTCGCCGGTTCCTCGCCGACCGTGACCAGCGCCGCAAGCCCGGCGAGCGCGGCCGGATCGATGTCGGCCAGGATCGACAGGAAGTCGATGCGGCGGAAGGCGGGCGCGCAGGCCAGCACCTTGGCGCCCGACCGTCCGACGATGTCGGCCACCTCGACGGCGCGGTAGCGTGTGTTGACCGCAACGGCGATGGCGCCGAGCCGCACGCACGCAAAATAGACGATCGGGTAGGCAAGAATGTTGGGCAGCCAAAGCGCCACCCGATCGCCCGGACCGACGCCGAGATCGGCGAGGCCTTGGGCGACGCGTGCGGCGCTGTCGAGCAACTCGGCAAAGCTCAGGCGTCGCGCGCCATGGATGAACGCCGTTGCGGTCGGTGTCTCCCCGGTCACGTCCGAGAGCAGGGACCAGACATCGGCGGCGGGTCGGATGAGAGGCATGGGGCGCGGAGACTAGAGCGATTTTCGATTTGCCGGAACCGCTTGCGGTTCCGGCAAATCGAAAATGTGCGCACTGGGATCAGTTGTTGCAGCGGGACAATCCGTTCGGCTGTTTCAGCCGAACGGATTGTGCTCTAGCCGAAGCGCGCGGCGCGACAAGCGTTCGTCGCGCGCTTGACCCGGCACGGTGCTTGCTCGACGTTTCGCCAGGGGAAGAGGGGTGCAGTGCCATGTTGCGTAGAAGTCTTCTCGCCAGCCCGTTCGTGCTCGCAGCCGCGCCGGTGCGGGCGCAATGGCAGCCGAAGCAGCCGATCCATATCCTCGTCGGTTTCTCGCCGGGCGGAACGGCCGACATCGCGGCGCGGATTGCCGGCGAGGCGATTCAGCGCCGTGCCGGCCAGACCATCGTTGTCGACAACAAGACCGGTGCGCTGGGCTTCATCGCCCTCAAGGCAGTCGCCAATGCGCCGCCGGACGGCTACACGGTCGGCATCGGCATCATGGGCTCGCTTGCCGTGGCGCCGGTCGTGCCGGGTTCGCAGATCCCGCTCGATCTCGACAAGGAATTGTTGCCGCTCTGCAATCTGGCCGGCGTGCCGATGGCTATGATCGCGCGGCCAACCGCACCCTACAAGACGGTGGCCGAGCTGATCGCCTACGCCAAGGAAAATCCCGGCAAGGTCACCTACGGTTCGACCGGCAACGGCTCGACCAACCAACTTGGCGCCGAGCTGTTCGCCGCCGAAGCGGGCGGGCTGAAGCTGCTGCATGTCCCCTATCGCGGTGGCGCGCCGGCCATCGCCGACATCGTGGCGGGCCAGATCGATATCTTCTTTGCCAATATCTCCGAGATCATCGGCCAGATCAAAAGCGGTCAGGTGCGAGCCTTGGCGCTCGCCTCGTCGCGACCCAACCCGATGGCGCCCGAGCTGCCGCTGCTCACCAAGGACATTCCCACACTCGACATCAACAATTGGTTCGGCCTCGTCGGGCCGGCCGGACTGCCGGCCGATGTCGCCAGCGGGCTCAGCAAGCTTTTCCTCGAGGCGATCACCGATCCCACCACCGAGCCGCTCCTGGCGGCGCGGGGCATGGTCGCGGTTCCGCAGGATGGCCCTGCCTTCAAGGCCAACATCCTGCGCGATCGCGAGCGCTGGGCGAAAGTGGTGAAGCAGGGCAATATCCGCGCCGAATGAGTACGCCATCGCTTTCCCTCGGCATCGATATCGGGGGCACTTTCACCGACTTGGTCATCCACGATCCGCGCACCGGCCGTGCCGTGATCTGGAAGGAGAGCACCACCCCCGACGATCCGGCGCGCGGCGCCATCGACGGTACGCGCAAGGTGCTGGCGAAGGCCGGTGCCAGCCCCGGCGAGATCGGTCGCGTGGTCCATGCGACGACGCTGTTCACCAATGCGCTGATCGAGCGCAAGGGTGCCAGGACCGGTCTTCTGACCACCGCAGGCTTTCGCGACGTCCTCGAGATCGGCCGCGAGCGCAAGTACGAGCTCTACGACCTGTTCATCGAGATGCCGAAGCCGCTGGTGGCGCGGCCGTGGCGGCGCGAGGCCACGGAGCGTCTTGCACCCGATGGCAGCGTCGAGATCGCGCTCGACACGGCGGCAGCGCTCGCGGAGGTCGCCGAACTGGTCGAGCAGGGCGTGGAGAGCCTCGCCGTCTGTTTCCTGCATGCCTATGCCAACCCGGCGCACGAGCGGGCGATCGGCGCCGCCATCGCCGAGCGCTTCCAGAACCTGTCGATCTCGCTGTCGTCGGACATCGCGCCGGAAATGCGCGAGTACCTGCGCGCCAGCACGACGGTCGCCAACGCCTACGTCCGCCCGCTGGCCGAGGTCTATCTCGAGCGGCTGGAGAAGGCGTTGCGCGCCGAGGGCATTCCGGGCGGTCTGTTCCTCATGCTCTCGAACGGTGGGCTCACCCATGTCAGCGAGGCCAAGCGCGCGCCGGTGCAGTTGCTGGAGAGCGGTCCGGCGGCCGGTGCGCTGGCCGGCGCCTGGTTCGGCCGCAACGCAGGGCTGGAGCGTGTGCTGGCCTTCGACATGGGCGGCACCACGGCCAAGCTCGCGCTGGTCGATGGCGGTGAGCCGCTGGTCGCCTACGGCTTCGAAGCGGCGCGCGAAAAGCGCTTCTTGCGCGGTTCCGGACTTCCCATCCAGATCGCAACGGTCGAGCTGATCGAGATCGGCGCGGGCGGCGGCTCGATCGCCCGCAAGTCCGATCTCGGCACGCTCAATGTCGGGCCGGAGAGCAGCGGTGCGCAGCCCGGGCCGGCCTGCTACGGGCGCGGCGGGAGTGATGCCACCGTCACCGATGCCGATCTGGCATTGGGCTATCTCGACCCCGACTTCTTCCTCGGCGGCGCCATGCGGATCGACCGGGGCGCGACGGACAAGGCATTCGACAAGCTGGCCAAGGCGCTCGTCGTCGAGCCGGGGCGCGCGGCATTCGGTGTGCACGATGTGGTCAACGAGAACATGGCGGGCGCGGCGCGCGTCGCCATTGCCGAGCGCGGTCGCATCCCGTCCGAATATGCTCTGCTGGCGACCGGCGGGGCAGGTCCGGTCCATGCCTGGCACGTGGCGCGCAAGCTCGGCGTCAATCGCGTCGTCTGTCCACCGGGCGCGGGCGCGGGTAGCACGATCGGGATGCTGATGGCGCCGGCGCGGGTCGATCGCGTGGCGAGCTTCAACGTGCCGCTGGCGGGCGCAGACTATTCGGCTGTGCGCCGGGTGTTCGACGGCTTGGCGAAAGAGGCGCTCGAGGTGCTGCAGCTCAGTGGCGCGGAGATCGAGAAGCGGAGCGTGCAGCACCTCGCCGACATGCGTTACGTCGGGCAGGGCAGCGAGATCACGATCACCCTCTCGGCGATGCTCGACGAATCCAGCGTGAAGGCCGCGTACGAGGCGGCCTACAAGGCGCTGTTCGCGCGCACGCCGCCGGGCGCGGCCATCCAGTTCGTGGCCCTCCGGCTCACCCTCAGTGCACCGATGCCAGGTAGCGGCGGCAGTCTCGAGCTGCCGCGCCATCCGTCGACCGACGCGCTCAAGGGCACGCGGCCGGTGTTCTTCCCCGATGCCGGCCGGACGCTGTCGACACAGGTGTGGGATCGCTACGCCCTGCAGCCCGGGGCCTGCATCGATGGTCCGGCGGTGTTCGAGGAAGACGAAAGCACCTTCATTGTCGGCCCGGGCGCCAAGGCGCGCCTGCTGGCCGACGGTTCCATCCTGGCGGAGGTCGGCTGATGGCGCGCACGTTCGATCCGATCGAGTTGGAATTGTTGTGGCGGCGCCTGATTTCCATGGTCGACGAGGCGGCGGCGGCGATGGTGCGCACCAGCTTCTCGACCCTGGTACGCGAGAGCTACGACTTCTCCTGCGTCATTACCGACGCGGCGGGCCAGTCGCTGGTGCAGGCGAGCGAGAGCATCCCGAGCTTCATCGGCACCTTGCCCGAGACGGTTAAGCATTTCCTGCACTTCTTCCCGCCGGACCAGCTCTCACCGGGCGACGTGCTGATCACCAACGATATCTGGCTGGGCACCGGCCATCTGCCCGACATCACGCTGGCCAAGCCGATCTTCCGCGATGGCAGGCTGGTGGCGTTCAGCGCCACCACGGCGCATGCGCCCGATATCGGCGGCAAGATCAGGAGCCCCGAGCCGCGCGAGGTCTTCGAGGAGGGGTTGCAGATCCCGCCGATGAAGATGATCGCGGCGGGCAAGACGGACGAGACCCTGGTCACGATCATCCGCAAGAACGTGCGCACGCCCGACCAGACGATGGGCGATTTGTGGGCGCAGGTCGTGGCGCTCGACCTCATGGAAGACCGACTGCGCGTGCTGATGGAAAGCTATGACCTGCCCGACCTCGCCGATCTCGCGCGCGAGATCCAGGGCCGCTGCGAAGCGGCGATGCGAGCGGCGATCCGCGAGCTGCCCGACGGTACCTATCACAGCGAGCTGAAGACCGACGGCCTGATGGAGACGCCCATCACCATGAAGCTGGCTCTCACCATCGAGGGCGACGCGATCGAGATGGATTTCGCCGGCACCGACGGCCAGGTCGATCGCGCCATCAATTGCGCGCTTTGCTACACCAACGCCATGGCGATGTATGGGGTGAAGGTCTGCACCAGCCCCAACCTGCCCAACAACGAAGGCGCATGGCGGCCGATCACGCTCAAGGCGCCGGCGGGCTCGATCGTCAATCCGCAATTCCCCGCGCCGGGCGGCTCGCGCATGCTGATCGGCCACTATGTGCCGATGCTGGTGTTCGGCTGTCTCGGCCAGATCGTGCCGGAGCGCGTGATGGCCGCCTGCGGCTCGCCGATGTGGGGCATGAACCAATCCGGGGTCCGTAACGGCAAGCCCTACGCCAACATGTTCTTCTACAACGGCGGCATGGGCGGCAACACGCAGGGTGACGGCGTCACCTGCCTGTCCTGGCCGTCGAATGTGTCGTCGACGTCGATCGAGATCAGCGAGCACATCGCCCCGTTGCGCTTCCATCACAAGAAGCTGCGGCCCGATTCGGGCGGCGCCGGCCGGCATCGCGGCGGCCTGGGGCAGGAGATCCTCATCGAGAGTCTCAGCGACTCGCCGATCGCCGTTTCCTTCCTGGCCGAGCGAACGCTGTTTCCTGCCTTCGGCATAGAGGGTGGCCAGGACGGCGCGCCCGGCGAGCTTCGCATCAACGGTGAGAAAACGGATCCCAAGAAGCAGTACGTGTTGCACAAGGGCGATACCGTGTCGCTCGGCACGCCGGGTGGCGGCGGCCATGGTGCTCCGCAGCAGCGCGATCGGCAGGCACTGGATCACGACATCGCCTCGGGGTACGTCACGCGTCCGGAGGCTTATGGGTAACCGCGGATCATCCCTCGAACCGCGGAGATTGCTCCGCGGCAGGGGTACGGTTCCGGCGATAGGCAGACGCAACGACATCTGCGTGTTCAGCGTCAGGGGCGAGGGTAAGAGCGACACCCTTCGCACGGCGGCGCTGATGGCGCAGAAGCGCTTCGACGCCGAGCTGATCCACGCACATGCCTCGACCTTTCCAACGTGCCGACCGCCCTACATGCGCGCGACCGGATCGAGGATGCGATCAAAGTCGTCGTGAAGATGCCCCGAGCGTGCTAGGGGAAGGGTCGAGCGATGTTCGATCCCTCTTGATGTCCTCCGAAGCGCAGCAATCGAAAGCCAGCGTGCCGGCGCTCAGTCTGGCGGCGCTTGGCGTCGTGTTCGGCGATATCGGCACCAGCCCGCTCTACACCTTCAAGACGGTGCTCGACATCAGCGGACCGCATCCCGATCCGACGACGACCTTGGGGGCGCTTTCCCTGATCGTGTGGACGCTGATCGTCGTCACCTCGATCAAGTATGTCGGCCTGGCCATGAGCATCGACAACCAGGGCGAGGGCGGGATCCTGGCCCTGATGTCGCTGCTCGGTGCCCGCCATCGCAACCGCTCGGTGATCATTCTCATCGGCCTGTTCGGCGCCGCACTGATCTACGGCGATGGCGCCATCACGCCGGCGATTTCGGTCCTGTCGGCACTCGAGGGGACCAGCATCATCGCCCCCAGCCTGCAGCAATACGTGTTGCCGGCTGCTGTTGTGATTCTTCTCGGGCTGTTTGTCGCCCAGCGGCAGGGGACGGCGCGTATCGGAATCTTCTTCGGGCCGATCATGGCGCTGTGGTTCGCCGTCATCGGCCTGCTCGGCCTGTGGGGCATTACGCAGCATCCGTCGGTGCTGCTGGCGCTCAATCCGGCACTCGGCATCGACTTCCTGGTGTCGGGCGGCGGCCGCGCCTTCCTGTTGCTGGGCGGCGTCTTCCTGTGCGTCACGGGGGCGGAGGCGCTCTATGCCGACATGGGTCATTTCGGCCGCTGGCCGATCCGCCTGGCGTGGTCGTCTCTGGTGTTCCCCGCCCTGGTGCTGAACTATGCGGGCCAGGCGGCGATCGTGCTGGCCGGCGCACCGACCGACGACAACATCTTCTTTCATCTGTGCCCCAAGCCGCTCCTGCTGCCGTTGGTGGTCCTGGCGACGCTTGCGACCATCATCGCCAGTCAGTCGATCATCACCGGCGCCTTCTCGATGTCGCGCCAGGCCGTCCAACTCGGCTGGCTGCCACGCCTGCGCATCGTGCAGACCTCGGCCTCGGGCTATGGCCAGATCTATGTACCGTCGGTCAACTGGCTGCTGATGCTGGCGACCATCGGGCTTGCCGTCGGCTTCGGCAGCTCGAGCAATCTCGCAGCGGCCTACGGCATCGCCGTATCGGGCACGATGCTGATCACCACGATGCTTCTGCTGCTTGCCATGCACGAGGTCCGCGGCTGGAGCTGGCTTGTCGCGGGCGGCGTGGCCGGAGCTTTCGCGATTTCCGACGTCGGCTTCCTCAGCGCGAACCTGACCAAGGTGCTGGACGGCGGATGGGTACCGCTGGCGCTCGCCTTCCTCGTCTACGGCATCATGGTGATCTGGCGTATCGGCGCGTCGGCGGCCCAGAGGGTAAGAAGAGCCCAGGCTGTGCGCGACAGCGAGATTCTCGAACGACTCACGGCAGGTCATTTCCCACGTGTGCCGGGTACGGCAGCTTTCCTCGCGCGTTCGGATTTCGTCGCGCCACCGATCTTGATGTGGCATCTCAAGAACAATCGGGCGCTGCACGAGGCGGTCTTCATTCTCGACGTGGACACGGCGGCGATCCCCTATGTGCCCTTGGGCAGTCACGTGGAGATTCGCGAAATCGCGCCGCGCGTCTGGCGGGCCAAGGTGCAGTACGGCTTCATGGAGCGTCCTGATATCCCGGCGTTGCTATGGCGGGTGCATGCACTGGGCTACTCATTCGATCCGGCCGACGTGACGTATTATGTCGCACACGAACAGATCGTGACGCGCGAGGACGGCGGCGGCCTCCCGCGTTTCGTCGAAGCGATCTTTGCATTTCAGCAACGGAATTCGGCACCGTTGACCGACTATTTCCGCGTGCCGCGTGACAAGGTCGTCGAGATCGGACGCGCGCTGGCGATCTGACGTTGAACCTCCGTGCGGTGACCGGTACGCTCGTTGCAACAAGTGTGAAGGGAGGAAGTTCATGAAGCTGATTGCCGCCGCTGCGGGCGTCGCACTGTGCGCCTTGGGCTGGACCGGGATGTCGCCCGCGTTTGCCGAGGGCACCAAGCTTTGCGACAAGCCGCGCCAGATGGACGGTTTCAAGACCTGCGCCGACGTCGACAAGGCCAAGGCCGAGGGCGCCTTCGTGCTCTATTCGACCGATCCCGAGCAGGGCCAGGTCAAGCTGCTGGCAGCCTTCAACAAGATGTTCCCCGAGATCAAGACGAGCTACGTGCGCCTGCAGGCCGGCGCGCTCTACGCCAAGGTCCTGTCCGAACGGCAGGCGAAGTCGTACCTGGTCGATGTCATCCAGATCTCCGATATGGGCATGATCCTCGATTTCCAGCGGCGTGGGGGCTTTCGCCAGTACATCTCGCCGCAGATGGAAGCTTTCAAGCCTGAGTACAAGAGCACGCCCGAGGGCTTCTGGACCTGGGGGTCGATCATCATGGCGGGCATCGCCTACAACCCCAACAACGTGCCGGCGGCGGAAGCTCCCAAGAAGTGGGAGGACTTGCTCGATCCCAAGTGGAAGGACGCGATCAACGTCAAGGTCTCCAACTCGGGCCTGCAGCACGGCGTCTGGTACATGCTGAAGCCGATCCTCGGCATGGAGTACTTCAAGAAATTCGCCGAGAACAAGCCGCGGGCCTTCGATTCCTATGTCCAGCAGTACGGCCGCCTGGTCGACGGCCAGGACAAGATCATCATGGGCGCCCAGTACTCAGGGTACATCGAGTTCAAGGCCAAAGGCGCGCCGCTCGCCTTCGTGTTCCCCGAGACCGGCGTGCCGGCCGTATCGGAGACCTACGGCATCGTCGCCGAAGGTCCGCATCCCAATGCCGCCGAGCTTTTCATGGACTGGTTCCTGGCTCCAGTCGGCCAGCAGGCGCTGTCCGAGGCACTGCTGCTGCATTCGCCGCGTGCGGACGTGCCGGCGCCGGCCGGCAGCGTGCCGCTCAAGGACATGAAGCTGCTGGTCCCGGCCGACTGGAACGCCTTCGAGAAGGATCGGCCCGAATTCGCCAAGGAATGGGACCGCATCGTCGGCGCACGGCGTTGAGCCGGCCTTGACGCTGCTGACCGCGGAGGCGCTCAAGCCCCGCCGCAACTGGCAGGCGATCGTCACGGTGGCGATCGTGCTGGTCGTGGGTTTCCTCGTCATCCTGCCGATGGTGTTCCTCGTCGAGGAATCCCTCAACATCGGCGATCCGATGGCGTTCCCGCCGCAAGCCTACGGGATCAAGAACTACCTCGCGATCTTCGAGGAGGACATCAACGTCCTCTGGAACACGCTGATCATCGCGGTCATGGCGACCGTGATGGCGATCCTGATCGGCTTCTCGCTGGCCTGGATCCTCACGCGCACCAACGTGCCGGGGCGCGAGAGGCTCGAGCGACTGATGGAGCTGCCTTACTACATGACCCCGCTGGTCGGCGCGCTCGCCTGGGCCGTCATCGCCGGGCCCAAGAGCGGCTTCGCCAACCAGCTGTGGAAAGGGGCAGGAGGCAGCGGCGACATCGCCGACATCTACACTCACTTCGGCATCGCCTGGGTGATGGCGTTGTTCGAGGGCACTGTGGCGTTCGTCATGATCGCCGCCTCGATGAAGTCGATGGATCCGGCGCTCGAGGAATCGGCCCGCGTCATGGGCGCGTCAAAGCTCCGCACCACGCTCACCGTCACGTTGCCGCTGGTCATGCCGGGGGTGCTCGGCGCCACGCTGTTCGTCTTCGCCGAGATGCTGGGCTCGTTCGCGGCGGCGCTGGTGATCGGCATTCCGGGCCGCATCTACGTCATCACCACGGCCATCTGGGATTCGACCCTGTCCTATCCGCCGGACTATGGCCGCGCGTCGGCGATGGGACTGGCGCTGTTCGTCGTCATGTTCGGCATGTTGACGTTCTATCGTCGCATGATCCGCCGGGGCAGCTTCGCCACGATCAGCGGCAAGGCATTCCGCCCGCGGCCGATGGACATGGGCCGCCTGACCTGGCTGCTGTTCGCCTTCTGCATGCTCTACATCCTGCTCGCCGTGGTGCTGCCGATTGGGGCGCTGGTGTTCACCTCGCTGCAGCGCTTTGCCACCGTCATTCTGAGCCAGGCGCAGTTCACCCTGGCCAACTACCAGACCGCCCTGTCGCTCGGGCCGGTGCGCACCGCCATGGGCAACAGCCTGATGCTGGGCTTCGGCGTGGCCAGTATCGGCGTTATCGTCATGGCGTTGCTGGTATGGATCATCTACCGCTCGAACCTGGTCGGGCGAGGGTCGATCGAATACCTCGTGATGTTCCCCCAGGCGGTGCCGCGCCTGGTCTTTGGCTTGGCGCTGCTGTGGGCGTGGCTCAACATTCCGATCCCGATCTACGGCACGCTGTGGCTGCTGGCGCTCGCCTACTTCACGGTGATGCTGCCGCTCGGCGTGCGTACCCTCGCCGGAGTCGTGCTTCAGATCGACCGGAGCCTCGAGGAATGCGCCCGCGTCTGCGGTGCCGGCTGGGGTTACCAGATGCGTACGGTGACCCTGCCGTTGCTCAGGCCCGGCATCCTGGCTGCGTGGCTGTTGATCTTCATGGCCTGCGTGCGCGAGCTTGGCGCGTCGGTGTTCCTGATGGGGCCGAACGCCAAGGTGATCGCGCCGTCGATCGTCAATGCCTTCGCCACCAGCGGCACCGAGCTCACGGCGGCGATGGCTCTCATCCAGACCTTCACGGTGATCGTGGCGCTGGCGATCCTGTTCCGCCTGACGCGCGGCATGACCAAGGAGTTGTCGTGAGTGTAACGCGCATCGTGGTGCAGGACCTCGTCATCCGCTACGGCGACATGGTGGCCGTGAACGGTGTGAGCTTCGAGGTCGGCCGCGGCGAGCACGTGACCCTGCTGGGTCCCTCGGGTTGTGGCAAGACGACCACGCTGCGCGCCATCGCCGGACTGGAGCAGCCGGCGTCGGGCAGCATTCGCATCGACGGCCAGGCCATGTACGACGCAGCTCAGCGACGCAACATTCCGACCGAGCAGCGCGGCGTGTCGATGGTGTTCCAGTCATACGCCGTCTGGCCGCACATGACGGTTTTCGACAACGTCGCCTACGGCCTGAGGGTGCGAAAGCAGGGCGCGGCCGACATCAAGGCCAATGTCGAACGGGCTCTCGACCTGGTACAGATGCGCCATCTCGCCGACCGGCCGGCCTCCAAGCTGTCGGGCGGCCAGCAGCAGCGCGTCGCGCTGGCGCGCGCCGTCGCCTTCTCGCCAACCGTGGTGCTGTTCGACGAGCCGCTCAGCAACCTCGACGCCAAGTTGCGGGCCGAGATGCGCGTCGAGCTGCGGGACCTGCAGCGCCGGCTCGACATCACGTCGGTCTATGTCACGCATGACCAGGAGGAGGCGCTGGCCATCTCCGACCGGGTGATCGTGATGAATGTCGGCGTGATCGAGCAGATCGGGACGCCGCAGGAGATCTATAATCGGCCACGCAGCCGGTTCGTCGCCGACTTCGTGGGCTCGGCCAACCTGATCGACGGCAAGCCGGCCGACGATGGGTCGTTCACGACGGCAGGAGGCATCGTCCTGCGCGCCAGCGCTGCACACCGGCTGCATGGCCGGGAGAGCCAGGTCGCGGTGCGCACTGCCTATATCGACCTCGAAGCGCGACCGGGCGACAACCACGTTCCCGGCACAGTCCGTCAGCGCCTGTTCCATGGTGACTTCGTGCAGTATGTCGTCGACACCGCCCTGGGCCCGCTGATCGTCCGCCGCCCGCCGACAGCGCTGCTCGAGGAAGGCGCTGCCGTGACCCTTTCCTTCTCCCCGGAGCACTGCGTCCTGCTCGAGGCGTAGGACCACTCATGCTCCTCTCCCGTCATACCGGCATGCGTTTAGGCCGCGTTGCGGCCAAAATCGCTCGGGTGTCCCCGCAAGGGGGCCAAGGGGGCGGAGGGGAAAGCCACAGACGAGATCCATGAGATTCCGACGTCGGTGCTTCATGAATCTCGCCTGAGGATTCCCCCCAGCCCTTCAGGCCACCTCCCCCGATGTCGCGGGAGGGATTGGAGATCGAGGGGAATATGGAAAGGCCAAACCCTCCAGAATGGAGTATAGTCCTTCCAGGGAGCCGTGTGGGATGGTTCCGAGCCACAATTGAGTCGGGATCGCGGCCTAGAAGGCCGCCTCGGTCCCGTTGCTCGTTGTCGGGGGTGAGCCAGGGGTGACCCGAGGAGAACTGTAGGTGGCGCCGACCACGCATTTGGATCCGATTTCGGCCGGCGCGCAGATCACCCGGGACAACCTGGAATGGGGGACCACGCTCGGAGCGGCGTTCGGGCCGATCACCTACGGCTTTCGTCAGAGCGCTCCGACCGGCAGCACGACAACGACTGAGCACGCGACGTTCACGCAGGTCAACGCCGCAGAGATGGCGGCGGTCGAGAATGCGATGCGCCTGTGGTCGGACATGGCGCGCGTCACCTTCACCGAGGTCAATCCCGGCGGTTATACCAACAGCGCCACCATCCTGATCGGCAATTATTCGAGCTCTTCGGACGGCGCGGCGGCCTATGCCTATATGCCGTCGCCCGGACAGCAGGGGTTCTCGAACTCGGCCGGCGACGTCTGGATCAACGCCTACTACCAATCCAACCTCAGTCCGAGCCCGGGCAACTACGCCTATATGGCGATCCTCCATGAACTCGGCCATTCGCTGGGACTGGAGCACCCGGGCAACTACAACGCCGGTCCCGGCGTCACCATCACCTACGCCGACAACGCCCAATATATCGAGGACTCTCGGCAATACACGGTGATGAGTTATTTCGATGCGTCGGCGACCGGGGCCAACCATGTCTATCAGGGCACCACCATCCGCGCATCGACGCCGCTGCTCGACGACATCGCGGCGATCCAGCGGCTGTACGGAGCCAACACCGACTTCGCCACCGGCGATACGGTCTACGGGTTCAACAGCAACGCCGACCCTGCCTATCGCATAACGTCGTCGACGCAGCAGGTCGTGTATTGCGTCTGGGACGGCGGCGGCAACGACACACTCGACTTCTCGGGTTACAGCACCGCCCAGACAATCGATCTCAGGGCCGGCAATTTCTCCGATGTCGGCGCGCTCACGAAGAACGTCTCGATCGCCATGGGCGCGGTGATCGAGAATGCCATTGGCGGACCGGGCAGCGACACGATCATCGGCAACGATTTCGTCAATCACCTGACCGGCGGCGATGGCGACGATCGCCTGACGGGTGGCGCGGGCGACGATGTCCTGGACGGCGGCATCGGCGTCGATACGGCGGTCTTCAGCGACCTTCGCGCCAAGTACACGGTTCAGATCGTCGGCAGCGAGGTCGACGTCACCGGCCCCGACGGATTCGACAGGCTGACGAATGTCGAGGCGCTGCAATTCACCGACGTCACGGTGGCCGTGCAGGGTAATCTTTCCACCGTCAGCATTCTCGGGGTCACGTCCGTGGCCCAGGAGGGCAACGGCGGGACCATGTCGCTTGGTTTCATGGTGAGCCTCGACAAGGCCGCTCAGGGGACTCAGACGGTGGCCTGGAGCGTCGCCGGCTTCGGCCCGCAACCGGCCGATGCTGCAGACTTCGCCGGCGGTGTGCTGCCGTCGGGCATCGTGACCTTCACGGCCGGCGACACCAGTGAGACCATCATCGTCAGCTCGGCCGGCGACAAGCTGGTCGAGCTCGACGAATTCTTCAAGGTGACCCTGTCGAATCCGACGTCTGGGCTGCTGATCGGAACGGCGACGGCCAACGGCACGATCCTGAACGACGACAAGTCGGCCGTATCGATCGCCGCGTCGTCGGCTGACAAGGCGGAGGGCAACGGCGGAACTACGTCCTTCACCTTCACGGTGAGCCTCGATCAGGCGGGCGTGGCGACACAGACGGTCGACTGGACGGTCGCGGGCTCGGGAGGGCAGGCGGCCGACGCGACGGACCTCGGCGGAACGCTGCCATCGGGGACGCTGACCTTCGCGGTCGGCGAGACCAGCAAGGTCGTCGCGCTCAGCGTCACGGGCGATGCGATGGTGGAGTCGGACGAGACGTTCGCCGTCACATTGTCGAACGCGTCGTCGGGCTTGGCGATCGCCACGGCCACGGCGACGGGCACGATTCGCAACGACGACGCTTCGGTATCGATTGCCGCGCTGTCGGCCGACAAGCCGGAAGGGAATGGCGGGACGACGTCCTTCACTTTCACAGTGACTCAGACCGGCGACAGTTCTGTATCGCACAGCGTGGCTTACGCGGTGGCTGGCTCGGGTGCCAATCCAGCCTCGGCGAGTGACTTCACGGGCGGCGTGGCGCCGTCGGGGACCGTGACCTTTGCCGCTGGCGAGACCAGCAAGACGGTCTCCGTGGTGGTGGCTGGCGACACGGCTGTGGAGGCCGACGAGACCTTCACGGTGAGCCTGTCCGGCCCGTCGACAGGCCTCGTCATTGGCACGGCAACGGCCGCGGGCGCGATCCGCAACGATGACGCGTTGGTCTCGATCGCGGGCTTGTCGGCAAGCCCGCTGGAAGGCAATTCCGGTACGACCACGGCAAGCTTCGTGCTGACGCTGTCGGGCGACACCACGGTATCGCACAGCGTGGCCTATGGAGTGAGCGGAGCGGGAGCCAACCCGGCTTCTGCAGATGATTTCACCAGTGGCGTGCTGCCGTCGGGGATCGTCACCTTCGCCATCGGCGAGACCAGCAAGACAATCTCCGTGCTGGTGGCCGGGGACACCACGGTGGAACCCGACGAGACATATGCGGTCGGCCTGTCGACGCCGTCGGCCGGTCTCACCATGGGCACGGCGACGGCCGTCGGCACGATCCGCAACGACGACACCTCGGTGTCCATCGCGGCGCTGTCGGCCGATCAGTCGGAAGGCAGCCCGGGGGCGACGGCCTTCACCTTCACCCTGACGCTGTCGGGCGACACCACGGTGTCGCATAGCGTCGCATATGCGGTGAACGGCTCAGGAGCGAACCCGGCGGCAGCCGCCGACTTCCTGGCTGGCGTGTTGCCGTCCGGTACGGTGACGTTCGCGGTCGGCGAAACCAGCAAGACGATCGTCGTGGACGTCGCAGGCGACACGGCAGTGGAGCCCGACGAGGCGTTCGTCGTGAGCCTGTCCAATCCGTCCACCGGTCTGAACATCGGCATTGCGACGGCGGGTGGCACGATCCGCAACGACGACGCTACCGTCGCGATCGCAGCACTGTCGGCGGACCGGGCTGAAGGCAATTCGGGCGCGACTTCCTTCACCTTCACCTTGACGCTGGCGGGCGACACCACTGTGTCGCACAGCGTGGCCATTGCGGTGAACGGTTCGGCCAGCAGCCCGGCCTCCGCCGAGGATTTCGTCGGCGGTGCTCTCCCCTCCGAGGTCGTGACCTTTGCGGCGGGAGAGACCAGCAAGACGATCGTGGTGAGCGTATCGGGCGACGCGCAGGTCGAAACCGACGAGACCTTCACGGTGAGCCTGTCGAACCCATCCTCGGGGCTGGTGATCACGACGGCGACGGCAGCCGCTACGATCCGCAATGACGACGCGGCTGTGTCGATCATAGCCCTGGCCGCCAGTCCGCAGGAGGGCAATTCGGGCACGGCCCTGGCGACGTTCACCGTCGCGCTGTCGGGTGACACCACGGTGGCGCACAGCGTCGCCTATGCGGTGAACGGCTCGGGCGCTAACCCGGCCTCGGGCGGTGACTTCATGGGCGGCGTCTTGCCTGCCGGGACGATCACTTTCGCACCGGGCGAGGCCAGCAAGACGGTCTCGCTGGCGATAGCCGGGGACACGGTAGTGGAGCCGGACGAGACCTTCACGGTTAACCTGTCGGCTCCGTCATCGGGCCTGACCGTCGCCACGGCGACGGCTACAGGCACGATCCGCAACGACGATGCCTCAGTGTCGATTGCGGCTTTCTTCGCAGACCAGCCGGAAGGCAGCTCGGGGGCGACGGCATTCGTGTTCGCGCTGACGCTTACGGGCGACACGACGGTGTCCCACAGCGTGGCCTATGCGGTGAGCGGGTCGGGGCCCATTCCGGCCTCGCCCGCCGATTTCTCGGGCGGGCTTCTGCCGTCTGGAACGGTGACGTTCGCCCTCGGCGAGACCAGCAAGACTGTGGTGGTCAACGTCGCCGGCGATGCCTCAGTGGAGGCGGACGAGACATTCATCGTCGGCCTGTCGAGCCCGTCGACGGGCATCACCATCGGAACGGCGGCAGCAACCGGCACGATCCGCAACGACGATGCCGCGGTATCGATCGCCGCCGGCTCGGCGGATCAAGCGGAAGGCAACTCCGGCGCGACGTCCTTCACCTTCATCCTGACCCTCACGGGCGATGCCAGCGCGCCGCGCAGCGTTGCTTACGCGGTGAGTGGGTCGGGGGCGAGTCCAGTGTCGTCCGGCGATTTCCTGGGCGGCGTGCTTCCGTCGGGCATCGTGAGCTTCGCCACCGGGGAGACCAGCAAGACGATCGTGGTGGGCGTGTCGGGCGACACGCTGGTCGAGCCCGACAGGACGTTCGTGGTCAGCCTGTCGGATCCATCGGCGGGCCTGATCATCGCTACGGCGACGGCAGCTGGCACGATCCGCAACGACGATGCCGCCGTGTCGATCGCCGCGCTATCGGCGGACAAGGCCGAGGGCAATGGCGGCACGACGTCCTTCACCTTCACATTGACGCTTACGGGCGACAGTACGGTGTCGCACAGCGTGAGCTATTCGGTGAGCGGATCGGGCACCAACCCGGTCTCCGCCTTCGATTTCACGGGTAGCGTCCTGCCATCGGGAACCGTTGTCTTCGCGGCGGGCGAGACCAGCAAGACGATCGTCCTGAATGTTGCCGGCGACACGAGCCCGGAGCCGGACGAGACCTTCGCCGTAAGCCTGTCGAGCCCGTCGGTCGGGCTATCGGTCGCGACGGCGACGGCGCTCGGCACGATCCGCAATGACGATGCCTCGGTGTCGATTGCACCCTTGTCATCAGTTCCCTTGGAAGGCACGGCAGTCGGGACGATTGCCACCTTCGTCTTGACGCTGACTGGCGACAGCTCGATCGTCCACAGTGTTGCCTACTCTGTGAGCGGTTCGGGCGCCAACTCGGCCTCGGCAGACGACTTCGTTGGCGGCGCGCTGCCGTCGGGCATCGCGACATTCGCCGTTGGGGAGTTCAGCAAGACGCTTTCGGTGAATGTCGCGGGCGATGCGCTGGTCGAGCCAGACGAGACCTTCACGGTGTCGTTGTCGACCCCATCTACGGGTCTGGTTGTCGGCGGCGCGACGGTGGTCGGCACGATCCGCAACGACGATGCCTCGGTGTCGATCATGCCCCTGTCGGCGGATCAGCCGGAGGGCAATTCAGGCGCGACGTCCTTCACTTTCACGCTGACTCTGATCGGCGACAGTTCGGTAGCGCACAGCGTCGCCTATACGGTGAGCGGCTCGGGGGCAAACCCGGCGTCTGGCGCCGACTTCGCGGGCGGCAGCCTGCCGTCAGGGATGACGACGTTCGCGGCTGGTGAAACCAGCAAGACGGTCGTGGTGAGCGTCTCGGGTGATGCCGCGGTGGAAGCCGACGAGACCTTTGCCGTCAGCCTGTCGGACGCATCTGCGGGATTGACGGTTGGAGCGGCGACGGCGACCGGCACGATCCGCAACGACGATGCTGTCGTGTCGATCGCGGCGTCGTCCGCGGACCTGCCAGAAGGCAATTCGGGAGCGACCGCCTTCACCTTCACGTTGCTGCTCTCCGGCGACAGCTGGGTGTCCCACACCGTGGCCTACGCCATGAGCGGTGCAGGATTGAACCCGGCTTCCGCTGACGATTTCGTCGGCGGCGGGTTGCCGTCGGGGATCGTGACCTTCGCCGCGGGCGAGACGAGCAAGACGATCACGGTGAACGTGTTGGGCGACCGTATCGTCGAGCCCGACGAGGGTTTTGCCGTGACCCTGTCGAACGCGTCGGCGGGATTGGCGATCGGGACGTCGACGGCCAACGGCACCATCCGCGACGACGACAAGTCCGCTGCATCTGTAGCGGCGCTGTCGGCCGACAGGGCGGAGGGCAATGGCGGCACGACGTCCTTCGCCTTCACGGTAAGCCTCGACCAGGCAGGGGTGGGGGCTCAGTCGGTCAATTGGTCGGTAACGGGAACGGGCGTCCAGCCAGCTGACGTGTCGGATTTCGGCGGATCGCTGCCGTCCGGCACCCTGACGTTTGCGGCCGGCGAGACGAGCAAGACGGTCACGGTGAACGTGAGCGGCGATGTGCTGGTGGAGCTGGACGAGACGTTTGCCTTCACCTTGTCGAACCCGTCGGCCGGCCTGGTGATCGCGACAGCGACGGCGGCGGGTACCATCCGCAACGACGACGCGTCCGTCTCGATCGCGGCCCAAGCGGCAGACCGGGCCGAGGGCGATTCCGGTACGACGTCCTTCACCTTTACGGTGACACAGACGGGCGACACCTCTGTGTCGCACAGCTTCGCCTATACGGTGAGCGGGTCGGGCGCGAGCCCGGCTTCGGCCGCCAACTTCGCCGGCGGCGTACTGCCGTCGGGCGTCATGACCTTCGCCGCCGGCGAGACCAGCAAGACCATTGCGGTAGCCGTGACTGGCGACACGACCGTGGAACCCGACGAGACGTTCACGGTGAGCTTGTCGGCGCCGTCGACCGGCCTCGTCATCGGAACGTCGACCGCGGCGGGCACGATCCGCAACGACGATGCGACGGTCTCGATAATGGCCGCGTCGGCGAGCCCAATCGAGGGCAATTCCGGAACGACGATGGCGACTTTCACGCTGACATTGTCGGGTGATACCTCGGTCTCGCACAGCGTGGCTTACGTGGTGGGCGGATCGGGCGCCAATCCGGCCTCCGGTGCCGACTTCACGGGAGGCGTCCTGCCGTCGGGGGGCGTGACCTTCACGCCGGGCGAGACCAGCAAGACTCTCGCGGTGCCCGTGTCCGGGGACACGGTGGTCGAGCCCGACGAGACCTTCACGGTGGGTCTTTCGGCGCTGTCCAGCGGCCTCACTATCGCGACGGCGACGGCTGCGGGCACGATCGTCAACGACGATGCGTCTGTCTCCATCGCTCCCGCTTCGGCGGATCAGCGGGAGGGCAACGCCGCCGCAACGATCTTCACTTTCACGCTGACGCTCTCGGGCGACACCTCGGTCTCGCACAGCGTGGCCTATGGTGTGACGGGCTCGAACGCCACCCCCGCCGCTGGCGGCGATTTCATGGGCGGCGTTCTGCCTGCGGGAACCGTGACGTTCGCCCCGGGCGAGACCAGCAAAAGCCTTTCCGTGAGCGTGGCTGGCGACGTCACGGTGGAGCCCGACGAGACATTCACGGTAGGCCTGTCGAACCCGTCGACCGGCCTCGTGATCGCTACGGCGGCGGCTTCGGGTGTGATCCGCAACGACGATGCGTCAGTCGTAATCGCGGCTCTTTCGGCCGACAAGGCCGAGGGCAATTCGGGGTCGACGGCCTTTACCTTCGTGCTGACGCTCTCGGGTGACAGCACTGTGCCGCACACCGTGGGCTATGCGGTGAGCGGGTCTGGTGGGAATCCGGCCTCGGCTGCCGACTTCGCGGGCGGCGTTCTGCCGGCGGGGACCGTCACCTTCGCGGCCGGCGAGATCAGCAAGACGCTCGCCGTCAGCGTGTCGGCCGACACCGCCGTCGAATCGAACGATGGCTTTGTGGTGAATCTGTCGAACCCGTCGACGGGTCTCGTGATCGCGACGGCGGCGGCGTCCGGCACGATCCGCAACGACGACATGAACGCTCACGACGACGCCTATGTCGGTCTGCGCGGTCAATCGTTGCATGTCGGCGCGGCGGACGGCGTCCTGTCCAACGACGAGGGCACGGCACCAACGACGGCCGCCGTGATCAGCGGACCCGCGCACGGTGCGCTCGCGCTCGCCCCTGACGGCGGCTTGGACTATGCGCCGGCGGCGGGGTTTGCCGGCGTCGACAGATTCGTCTATCGCGCCACGGGGGCCAATGGCACCGATGAAGGGCAGGTGCTGATTTACGTCACACCGGCAACGACAGGGCCGACGACCACGCTCGATCTGCTCACGCTCAGCGCCGAGCAGCAGATTGCCGCGACCTATACTGCCTTCTTCGGACGCGGCGCCGACGCCGCCGGCTTCGTGTTCTGGGTCGACCAGTTCACCATCAATTTGCCAGTGCAGGGTCCCGCGGCGCTGTTCGCCAATATCGCAAGCGCGTTCGGGGTCAGCAGCGAGGCACGGAGCCTGTACCCCTTCCTCGCGAACCCGCAGGGTGCGAGCGACATCCAGATTGGCGCGTTCATCGATACCATCTACGAAAACCTGTTCAATCGCGCGTCCGACGCCGCGGGGCAGGCGTACTGGACAGGTCAGATCAGAGGCGCCATGGCGTCCGGCAAGTTCGTCGGATCGGTGCTGGTCGACATCATCAGCGGGACCCAGAACTCACCAGCCGGCCAGGACATCACGACGCTGATGGGAAAGGTGGCCGTCAACCTGGAATATGTTCACGAGCAGCAGCGCCTCGGCACCACCTGGTCGACGATCAGCGACGCCGCCGACGCCACTGCCCTGCTGCACGGAGTCTCCGCCGATCCGCGGACGGTGCTGGTCGGCATTGCCCAGGCGCAGAATCTGGTGGCCGCCGACGCGCAGCACTAGACCGGCACGGTTCCGGCGACGATCACGCGGTGCATCAGCCGGCGCTCGCCTTCGGGATAGTCGGCGTTGGCCTTGTGCATGGTGCAGCGGTTGTCCCAGATCACGATGTCGCCCTGCCGCCAGACGTGACGGTACTGGTACTTGGCCTGGGTCGAATGGGCGATCAGCTCGTCGAGCAGTCGATCGCTTTCGTCGCGCTCCAGCCCGTCGATCCGCTCCATGCGGTTGGGATTGAGATAGAGCGCCTTGCGGCCGGTCTCGGGATGGGTGCGCACCAGGGGATGGGTCGCCTCGGGCATCGCCGCCATCTCCTCGGGCGGCCGTGTCGAGACGTGGGTAAGCTTGCGGCGCGAGCTGTACTTGTGAATCACCTTCAGCAGGTCGATGCGTGCTCGTGTCTCGGCCGGAAGGTCGGCGTAGGCGGCGTACATGTTGGCGAATTGAGTGTCGCCGCCGCGTGACGGAACCATGACGCCATAGAGCATGGTGAGCGAGCAGGGCTCGCGCATGAAGCTGTCGTCAGTGTGCCAGTTGGCGCCGTTCACGATCTTCCGGCCGTCGCCCAGCTCGTCGCGATCCTCGCTCGAGATGATGTTGACCTCGGCGCATTCGGCCGTGCGGGCGAGCTGCTTGCGCAGCATCGGTGTGCCGAACTGCGCCATCGCGTCGCGAAAGGCGGTTGGGGCGAGAGCCTGGCCGCGAATGCACATCACCAGGTTCTCGTGCAGGACGTCGAGCAGGGCAGCTCGCGTCGCATGGTCCGGCAGTCGACTGAGGTCGAGGCCGGTCACAGCGGCAGCCATGTGGCCGCCGAGCCTTTCACTTTGAAAACTCATGGCGCTACTCCAGGCAAGCACGATAACGTGCGCGCCGATCCGAACAATCTCAAGGGGAACCCCGATGAAGCTCGCCTTTTCACCTGCCAGCCCTTACGTCCGCAAGGTCACGGCCTGCGCGATCGCGCGCGGCATCGATGGCCAGATCGAGCGCTGGACGGTCGGCACGACCGATCCGGCGCTGCTCGAGTTCAATCCACTGTCCAAGGTGCCGACCCTGATCACCGACGACGGCACGCGGCTCTACGACAGCCCGGTGATCTGCGAGTACCTCGACAGCGTCGGCAGCGCCCCCAAGCTGTTTCCGGCCGCCGGCCCGGCACGCTGGAAGGCGATCTGCCAGCAGGCGCTGGGCGACGGCATCCTCGACGCCACCCAGCCGCGCCGGCGCGAGGTCGCCTTGCCGCAGGACGATGGCCGCAAGGCCTACATCGAGGTGCAGCAAGGCAAGGTGAAGCGCTCGCTGGCCGAGCTGGAGAAGGAGGCCGACAAGCTGGGCGACCTGACGACGATCGGCGAGGTCACCATCGGCTGTGCGCTGGGCTATCTCGATTTCCGCTATGCCAATGAACCGTGGCGTCCCGGCCATCCCAAGCTCGAGGCCTGGTACGCCCGCGTCTCCAAGTTGCCGCCTCTTGCCCAGACTGTGCCGGTGGGCTGACACTTCCACCTTCGTAGGGGGATGGCCGCGTCAGCGATGTCGTCGACCATCCCAAGCTGAGCGGTGCCGCACGCCTTCGCCGCGTGGTCGATCGTCTCTTCAAGGGGCCGTGCTGAGGACTTGGTATCAAGGCCATTGCAACGCAATGCGGACCAGCCATTCTATGGGTCGTCTGACCAGCGGGTGACAGGAATTTAGGAGACGGCCGATGAGCGATATCGACGTCAAGCCCGATACCATCGCCAAGCCCAAGATCGAGCAGCCGCGCCTCTACAAGGTGATCCTGATCAATGACGATTATACGCCGCGCGAGTTCGTGATCGGCGTGCTGATGATGGTGTTCCACATGAGCGAGGATCAGGCTTATCGCGTCATGATGACGGCGCACCAGCGCGGCGCCTGCGTGGTCGCGGCGTTCACGCGTGACATCGCCGAAAGCAAGGCGACCGAAGGAATCAACACCGCCCGTCAGGCCGGTCACCCGCTCGAATTCACGACTGAGCCGGAGGAGTAGCGGCCTAGCCGGTCACGAGGCCGGCAGCCTCGACGCCGGCGATGCACACGGCCTCGTCCTCGTCACCCGTTCCGCCGCTCGCGCCGGCGGCGCCCAGCACGTTGCCATGGGCGTCCTTGATCACCACGGCGCCGGTCTGCGGCAGGAACTTGCCCTGCGCCGTGGCGCTCAGCGCGCCGAAGAACTGCGGATTGTCCTTGGCGCGTTGCAGCAGCGTCCGGCTTGCCACGCCCATGCCGACGGAGGCCCACGCTTTGCCGACGGCGACATCGCAGCGAAACATGCTGGCGCCGTCCTCGCGTTGCAGCGATTTCACGTGGCCTGCATCGTCGAGCACTGCCACGGCGAGAGGTTTGATCTTCATCTCACGCGCCTTGGCGAGCGCGACCTCGACGATCTTGTTGGCCTGGGCGAGGGTCAGCTTGGACATGGGCGAGTTCTCCATTGCACGTTAGTCGACGGGGCGAATGCCGGCTTGGCGGATGACCTCCGCCCACCGAAAGGCCTCGGATTTGATCAAGGCGTCGAGCTCCTCGGGCGTGCTCGGCATCACCGAGAGGCTGAGCTCGGCGAAGCGCTGCTGCAGATCCGGCGTGGCAAGGGCGCGCAGCACCTCGGCGTTGAGCCGTTGGATGATGTCGCGTGGGGTAGTGGCCGGGGCAGTGAGTCCGAACCACGTCTCCACGTCGGAGCCCGCGATGCCCGACTCGGCGAGCGTTGGCACGCCCGGCAGGCTGGGCGCGCGCTTGGGCGAGGTCACGGCAAGCGCGCGCAACGCGCCCGACTTCACCTGCTGGGTGACGACCGACACGTTGGCGAACATCAGCGGGACCTGGCCGGCCAGCAGATCGACGATCGCTGGCGCCTCGCCGCGATAGGAAACGTGGGTCATGCGGAGGCCGGCGTTGTGCAGGAACAGCTCTGCTGCCATGTAGGGCGTCGTGCCGACGCCGCCAGAGGCATAGTTGAGCGCGCCCGGGCGGGCCTTCGCCATGGCGATCAGCTCCCCCAATGATTTCACCTCAAAGGAAGGAGCGGCGATCAGCACCAAGGGCGAGGCGCCGAGCAGGGCGACGCCGGCAACATCGCGCCGGGCATCGAAGGTTGCTGACTTATAGAGCACCGGCGCCACGGCGTATGTGGTCTGCGCCGCGACCATCAGGGTCGTGCCGTCAGGGGCGGACTTGGCCAGCATGTCGGCTGCGATCAGACCGCTCGCGCCGGTCCGGTTGTCGACCAGGACGGGGCCGAGCGGGCCGTCGGACAGCTTTTGGGCCAGGATGCGGGCAGTGACGTCGTTGCCGCCGCCCGCAGCGAACCCGACGAGGATCCGGATTGGGCGGCCGGTCTGAGCCAGGGCAGGCCCGGCGGCAGCGGCTAGGGTTGCCTGCTCAACGAGGCGGCGGCGGGTCAGAATGGCCATGTCATGTGCTCCCCCGGGCACGGCGAGCGCTAAATCTAGCCCGGATTCCGGGTTGACGGTGGCTTGTCTGGTCCTTATTTTCCGCCCGCTTCGGAATTCCCCCGGCTCGGCCGGGGCTTTTTGTCGAGAAAGACCATGAAGATCCGTCACTCCCTCAAGTCCGTGAAGACGCGCCACAAGGACAGCCGCATCGTGCGCCGGAAGGGTCGCGTCTACGTCATCAACAAGACCAACCCGCGCTTCAAGGCCCGCCAGGGCTAGTCCCGGCGCGTCCCGGCCATTGGGGCGGCGGAGGCCTTCGGCTTCCGCCGCTTTTTCATTTGGCGTATGAGCGGGGCATGCAGATGCCGCCGCTCGACTCCGCCATCCTCGCCCGCCGGTCCGAAATCGTGGCCGCGCTCAGGGCCATCGTGCCGGGCGAGGGGGTGGTAGACGATCAGGACGGCATGCGTCCCTACGAGTGCGACGGGCTGTCGGCCTATCGCCAGATGCCGCTCGTGGTCGTGCTGCCCGAGACGGTCGCTCAGGTCGCGGCCATCCTGCGTTACTGTCAGGACAACAAGGTCAAGGTCGTGCCGCGCGGAGGCGGCACCTCGCTGTCGGGCGGCTCGATGCCGGTCGGCGACGCCATTCTGCTCGCCATGGGCAAGTTCAACCGCGTGCTCGAGATCGACTACGCCAACCGCTGCGCCCGCGTGCAGCCCGGGGTGACCAATCTCGGCATCACCAAGGCGGTCGAGCACGAAGGCTTCTATTACGCCCCCGATCCCAGCTCGCAGATCGCCTGCTCGATCGGCGGCAACGTCGCCGAGAATTCCGGCGGCGTGCACTGCCTGAAATACGGGCTGACAACCAATAACCTGCTCGGCCTCGAGCTGGTGCTGATGAACGGCGAGGTCGTGCGCCTGGGCGGCAAGCATCTCGATTCCGGCGGCTACGACCTGATGGGCCTGATGACCGGCTCCGAAGGTCTTCTGGGCGTTGTCACCGAAGTGACGGTGCGCCTGCTGCGCAAGCCGTCGACGGCGCGCGCCGTGCTGCTCGGCTTCCCGACCGAGGCAGGTGCCGCCGACTGCGTCGCCGCGGTGATCGCTTCGGGCATCATCCCCGGCGGCATGGAGATGATGGATCGCGATGCGGTGAAGTGCGCCGAGGCCTATGTCGGCGCGGGCTATCCGATGGATGCCGAAGGGTTGCTGATCGTCGAGCTCGACGGTCCGCCGATCGAGGTCGACTACCTGGTCGAGCGAGTCTCCGAGATCGCGCGCGGCCGCGGCGCCACCACGGTGCGGGTCAGCCACGACGAGCAAGAGCGCATGCTGTTCTGGGCCGGGCGCAAGGCGGCGTTCCCGGCGGTCGGCCAGATCTCGCCGGATTACATGTGCCTCGACGGCTCGGTGCCGCGCGGCCGGCTGGTCGAGGTGCTGGCGGGGATGCGGCAGATGTCGAAGACGTATGGTCTGCGCGTGGTCAATGTGTTCCACGCCGGCGACGGCAACCTGCATCCGCTGATCCTGTTCGATGCCAACGATCCCGATGAGCTGCATCGCGCCGAGCAGTTCGGCGCCGACATCCTGCGGCTCTGCGTCAAGGTGGGCGGCGTGCTGACGGGCGAGCACGGCGTCGGTATCGAAAAGCGCGATCTCATGGGCGAGCAGTTCACAGACATCGACCTCGACCAGCAGATGCGCGTGAAGTGTGCCTTCGACCCCGACCACCTGCTCAATCCGGGCAAGGTGTTCCCCAAGCTTCGGCGCTGCGCCGAGCTCGGCCAGATGGTCGTGCATCACAACAAGCTGCCGTTTCCCGACATCCCGCGGTTCTGACGCATGACCGGCACGATCAAGCCGCGCAACGCCAAGGAGTTGCGCCAGGCGGTGGAATGGGCGCTGAGCGAGAGCATCACGCTCGACGTGCGCGGCAACGCCAGCAAGCTCGCCTTGGGCAAGCCGATGCAGTGCGACGAGGTGCTCGACCTGTCGGGGATTTCCGGCATCGTCGACTATGCGCCCGAGGAGTTGGTCGTCACGCTGCGCGCCGGCACGCCGCTCAACGAGATTGAAGCCCTGCTGGCCCAGCGCAACCAGATGCTGGCCTTCGAGCCGCCCGACCTCGGGCCCATGCTCGGCCGCGAGCCGGGGCAGGGCACGCTGGTGGGAGCCGTCATGGGCAACCTGGCCGGCCCGCGCCGGGTCTCGGGTGGCGCGGCCCGCGACCATCTGTTGGGCTTCAGTGGCGTAAACGGCCGCGGCGAGTCCTTCAAGTCGGGTGGCAAGGTGATGAAGAACGTCACCGGCTACGATCTGTCCAAGCTGCTGGCCGGCTCGTGGGGCACGTTGGCCGTGCTCGACGAGATCTCCGTCAAGGTGCTGCCGGCGCCGGATCAGACCAGCACCCTCTTGCTGCACGGCTTGGCCGACGAAGCCGCGGTCAAGGCGATGTGCGCGGCGATGGGCAGTCCGCACGACGTTTCCGGCGCCGCCCATCTCGGTGATCGCACGGCGCTCAGGATCGAAGGCGTGGCGCCGTCGGTCGAGGCGCGCCTCAAGGGATTGCGCGACCTGCTGGCGCCGATCGGCTCCGCCATGGAGGAGCTTGGCACGCTGGAGAGCCGAACCTTCTGGCGCGAGGTCCGTGACGTCGTTCCGCTGCGGGCGGGCGCCAATGACGTGGTCTGGAAGATCTCCTGCCCGCCGACGGAAGGGCCGGCGGTCGTCGGCCGTATCAAGGCGCAGCGTCCCGCCGCCGAGACGTTCTATGACTGGTCGGGTGGGCTCGTCTGGCTTGCCTTGCCGGCAAGCGCCGATGCCGACCATTCGTTGGTGCGTGATGCCCTCGGCGCCAAAGGCGGCCATGCCACCCTGATCCGGGCGCCCGAGGCCGTGCGCGCTGTGGTACCGGTGTTCCAGCCCCAGCCGGCGGCGCTCACGCTTCTCGCCGAACGTGTGAAGGGAAGCTTCGACCCCAAGGGGCTCTTCAATCCGGGGCGGATGGGCTAGCGATGCAGACCAACTTTACCCTGGCGCAGCTTGCCGATCCGCTGACCGCGCGCAGCGAGCACATCCTGCGCAAGTGCGTGCATTGCGGCTTCTGCACCGCGACCTGCCCGACCTTCGTGATGCTGGGCGACGAGCGCGACAGCCCGCGAGGCCGCATCTACTACATAAAGGCGATGCTCGAGGGCGATCGCGCGCCGAGCGTCAGCGAGGTGCGTCACGTCGACCGGTGCCTGTCCTGCCTGTCCTGCATGACCACTTGCCCGTCGGGCGTGAATTACATGCACTTGGTCGATCACGGGCGGCATCACATCGAGGCACGCTTCACTCGCCCGCTTGCCGATCGGCTGATGCGCGGGCTGCTGGCCTGGCTCATGCCCGAACCGGCGCGGCTGCGGTGGGCGATGATCCTGGGACGGCTTGCCAAGCCGTTCGCCGCGATCCTGCCCACGACCAGCTCCGATGCCGGCGGGGCCACCCTGTTGCGCCGGCTGCGGGCGATGCTCGACGCCGTGCCGGATCGGCTCGATGCACCGTCGCCGGTCGACCGGCCACAGACCTTTCCGGCCGCAGGTCTCCGCCGCAAGCGCGTCGCCCTGATGCCGGGGTGCGGCCAACAGGTGCTGGCACCCGAAGTCAACGAGGCTACCGTTCGACTGCTGACTCGTCACGATATCGAGGTCGTGAACGTCGCGGGCTCGGGTTGCTGCGGCTCGTCGGTGTTGCATGTCGGCCGCACCCAGCAGGCAGTCGACCTGGCCAAGCGCAACATCGAGGCCTGGATGCGCGAGATCGACGGCGCCGGGCTCGATGCCATCGTCGTCAACGCCTCGGGCTGCGGCACGACGCTCAAGGACTACGGCCACATGCTGGCCGATGAGCCGCAGTGGAAGGAAAGGGCGGAGCAGGTGGCCCGCCTTGCCAAGGACGTCAGCGAGGTCATGCGCGAGATGGGTCTCGTGAACGTGACTGCGCGGCCGCTTCGCGTGGCCTATCATTCGGCCTGTTCGATGCAACATGGCCAGAAGGTGAACGAGCAGCCGAAGAAGCTCCTGCGCGATGCCGGCTTCGTCGTCGAGGACGTGCCCGATGCCCATCTTTGCTGCGGCTGGGCGGGCACGTATCAGGTACTGCAGCCCGAGCTGTCGCGCCGCCTGCGCGATCGCAAGGTCGCCAGTATCGAGAGTGTACGCCCCGATATCGTTGCGTCGGGCAACTTCGGCTGCATCGGCAATATTGCGTCGGGCACCGGTTTGCCGGTGGTGCATACGGTCGAGCTGCTCGACTGGGCGACCGGCGGGCCGCAACCGAAGGTGTTGGCGTGACCTTCATTCGCGCTTGCGTCGCCTGCCTGCTCGGCGTGATGCTCGGGGTTGGCGCTTCGGCGCAGAACGGCGGGAGCAATACCGTGCTCGACACCTTGTTTGCCAAGCTGCAGACGGCAACCGATCCCTCGGCGATCCAGACCCTGGAGTCGGCGATCTGGGAACAATGGATCATGGTCCCGGATGCCACCCAGCGTGGGTTGATGATGCAGGGCATCGGCGAGATGCAGCAGCGCCAGCTCGAGATTTCAGTCGAGACCTTCAGCAAGCTGATCGAGATCGCGCCCGAGCTCTCGGAGGCTTGGAACAAGCGGGCAACGGCCTACTGGCTGCTCGGCAACTTCACGGCCTCGCTCTCCGACATCTGCGAGACGGTGAAGCGCGAGCCGCGTCACTTCGGCGCCTATTCCGGGCTCGGCATGATCCGCGCAGAGATGGGCGAGTATCCGCGCGCCGTCGCGGCGTTCGAGCTGGCGCGCAAATACAATCCGCACATCACGGGCATCGATGACGAGATCGACCGCCTCAAGGCCATGGGCGGGGATGAATCGTCCGACCCGCTGGGCTGCAGCCAGCGCACAGCCGACCGTTAGCCTGCTGTAGTCCTTGCCGCGCCGGACCGGTGCGGGCAAAGTCCGGCCGGTCTGTAACCGGAGTTCGATGATGGCGACTTTGTACGGCGGCGGCCGTCTGTTCGACGGCGAGAAGGTGCTCGACGGCCACGCGGTCCTGGAGGAGGGCGGCAAGGTCAAGCGCGTGGCGCCGGCCGGCGAGTTCACGGGCTTCGCCGGCATCAAGGTCGACACGACGGGCGGCACGCTCATTCCCGGCATGATCGACTGCCACGTCCATTCGCTGTCCGGTGCCGAGGGCAACCCGGGCGCGGTGCAGGATCGCATGACCGCCGCCCAGATCGCCGTGCGGGGCATGGAGCACATGCGCAATACGCTAGAAGGTGGCATCACCGCGGTGCGCGACTGCGGCGGCAAGGACTACATCGAGTTCGCCATCCGTGACGCGATCAACGGCGGCCGCTTCCTCGGGCCGACCATGCGCTGCGCCGGCCGCATGATCTGCATGACCGGCGGCCACGGCAACCGCACCGGCCGCGTCGCCGACGGTCCTGACGAGGTCGTCAAGGCGGTGCGCGAGCAGATCCATGCCGGCTCCGACCTGATCAAGATCATGGCGACCGGCGGCGTTATGACCCCGGGCGTCAATCCGGAGGATGCCCATTATTCGGCCGAGGAGATGAAGGCCGGCATCACCGAGGCGCATCGCTTCCACAAATGCTGCGCCAGCCACGCTCAGGGCGCGCTAGGCATTCTCAACGCCGTGAGGGGCGGAATCGATTCGATCGAGCATGGCATCTTCATGACCGACGAGTGCGTGAACGAGATGAAGGAGCGCGGCGTCTGGCTGGTTCCGACGCTCGCCGCCGTGAAGAACATTCTCAAGGGCTACGACGAGGACGGCGACCGTTCGATCCCCGACTACGTGATCGAGAAGGCGCGCCGCGTGTTCGAGCGCCACATCGCCTCGATCAAGATGCACTACAAGGCGGGTGGCCGCATCGCCATGGGCACCGACGCCGGCACGCCGCACAACCGCCACGGCGAGAATGCGCGCGAGCTCGAGTTCATGTGTGAGATCGGAATCTCGACCCGCGATTCGCTGTTCTTTGCGACGGCCAGCGCGGCCGACCTGATGCGGCTTGCCGACCAGGGGCGGGTCAAGGAAGGCAGCAGCGCCGACTTCGTGCTGTGCGACGGCGATGTCCTGGTCGACATCAAGCGCGCGGCCCGCAAGGAGAACCATCGCCTGGTGGTGAAGCGTGGCATCGTCGCCCGGGACAATCGGGCGTCGTTCGAGCGGCAGTCTGCCCGCGTCGCTGCCGAGTAGACGGCCTGTGGCTCATTCTCTTCCGGACTAGCCCGTGGACGAAGTCCTCCTGATCCTGCTGGCGATCGTCTGGGCGGTCGGCACGCCGATCATCGCGATCGTCGCCCTGGTGCGCACATCGTCGTTGCGGGACCAGAATCAGCGCTTGGCGAACGATGTCGCGGCGCTGAGACGGCAGGTGGCGGAGGCCGCGGCATCGTTGCCTCCGGCCTTCACCGAGCCGGCGCCGGCTACGCCACTCGAGGTGCTGACGGTCCAGACGCCGGCCCCTTCCGAGCGGGAGCTGGCGGCACCGCCCTTCGAGCCAGCGCCCGCAGCGCCCGTCGAGGCGGTGCCCGCGCCGGAGCTGCCCGGGGAGCCGCTGCCTCCCGTGGTCGAGGCGCCGTCAGCGCCGCCGCGTGTCGGCTGGGAGCGGCTGGGCGCCCGCGCCTTCGTGTGGGTGGGCGCCATCACGCTGGCGCTCGCGGCGATCTTCCTGGTCCGCTACTCGATCGAGGAGGGCTACCTATCCGAACAGGTGCGTGTGATCCTGGCGGCCGTGTTCGGCTTCGCGCTGATCGGCATCGCCGAGCGGATCAAGACGCGGGACGATCGGGTGGCCCAGGCCCTGGCAGCGGCCGGCGTCGCCGCCTTGTTCGGTGCGCTGTTCGCTGCCGTTGCCCTATACGAGATGATCTCGAAGGTGGCGGCGGGCGGCGGTGCGATCGCGCTGACCGCTTTCGCGATCGGCCTGTCGCTGCGCCATGGACCGTTCGTCGCCGGCCTGGCCTTTGTCGGCGGCTTCGCGAGCCCGGCGATCATCGGCGGCGATGTGCCCAACATGCCGGTGCTGTTCGGCTACCTGCTGGCGATCGCCATCGGTACGCTGGCGGTCATCCGGGCGCGGGGCTGGTGGATGCTCGGCTGGGGCGTGCTGGCCGGCTCGGTCATCTGGTCGATGCTGTGGATCGTTGCCCGGTCGGGCGGGCTGCTCTGGGTCTGCCTGTTCCTGGTCGGCGTGGCCGGTTCGTTCGTGTGGGCGACCTGGCGGCGGCTCAACGAAAGCGAGAATCCGCCGGCCGACGTCAGCGGCCTGGTCTGGGCGGCGCTCGGGCTGACCGGCGCCCTCCTGGTGGCGATCGTGTGCCAGGACGAATGGCGCCAGACCATCGGCTGGCTGGCGCTGGGCGTCCATGGGGTCGGCCTCTACGCCCTCGCGCGATGGACGCCGCGCTTCCAGTTCGTGGCCATCGTGGCGCCGATCCTGTCGCTTGTCGGGCTGTTCCTGTGGTGGGCGTCGACGCAGGGCACGGGGCCGAGCTGGGACGTCGAGCGCTTTACTTGGGCGGCCGTCCTGTTCGGCGGCTTCTACGCGGCTGGCGCCTTCGCCCTGCTATGGAATGCGGCCCGGCCAGGGTTCTGGGCGGCCCTCGCGGTCGGCACGGTGTTCGTCCACTTCCTGCTCTGCTGGTACGTGCTGCGCAACGTCGCGCCGGGAATTCCGTGGGGCCTGATCAGCATCGGTCTCGCCATTCCATTCCTGGTCGGCGCCGAACGGCTGACGCGGTGGCGCGAGTCGATGCCCGGCGCCACCGAGGCTTTGGGCTACCTCTCGGTCGGCGTCGTGTTCTTCATTGCCGCCGCCATCGCGCTCGAGCTGCAGCGTGAATGGATCACCGTAGCCTATGCCGTCGAGTTCGCCGCCGTTGCGGTGGTCGCGGCTCGCCTCGACCTCGTGGCGATGCGCCGGCTCTGCTGGCCATTGCTCGCCGTGGTCGTCGTGAGGTTCGTCGTCAACCCGATGATCCTGGACTATCCGCTGGGCGTGACGCCGATCTTCAATTGGATCCTGTGGGGCTACGGCCTGACGATCGTGGCCTTGTGGGTCGGCTTGCGCGCCTTGCGCCCGGCCGGAGAGCCGCACCTGGTGCGTGCCACCGAGGCGGCGATCGCCCTGCTGATTTTCGTGCTGGCGAGCTTGGAGGTGCGCAGCGTTTTCCAGCCCGGCTCGATGGCTACGCCGGAGGCGGATTTCTGGGAGCGGACGTTCTACGTGCTGGTGTGGGGCGCGTTCGCGTTGGCGGCCCTGTGGATCGCCCGCTTGGCACACGACCTGGTGGCACTGTGGGCGTGGCGGCTGAGCGGCGCGCTGGCGGCCGTGACTGTGCTGGCCGTCCAGGTACTGATCGCCAACCCGATCTTCGAGAAAGCGGGTGTCGGGCGATTGCCGATCGCCAACGGGCTGTTCCTGGCCTATGCGCTTCCGGCCCTCATGGCGGCCCTGGCGGCACGCTGGGCCGACATCGAGCCGAACCGGCGCGTGGCCTCACTGGCCGGCGGCATCGCTTCAGTCCTGGCCTTCGTCTACGTCTCGCTCGAGGTCCGGCACCTGTTCGATCCCGACTTCGAGCGATCGGGGTTGGAGGCCGAGGGGCTGGAACTCTACACCTACTCGGTCGTATGGCTGCTGTTCGGCGTCGCCGTGCTGGCCTGGGGCTTCCGCAGCGGTGCGGCGATGCTGCGCCATGCCGGCATGGCGCTGGTCTGCATCGTCGTGCTCAAGGTGTTCCTGATCGACATGGCGGGACTGAAGGGGCTGCTTCGCGTCTTCTCTTTCCTCGGGCTCGGCGCCGCCCTGATCGGCCTGGGCTACGCCTATCGCCGGTTCGGCTTCGACAAAGGATCTGGTGGGCGAACATGACCGTGCCGCATTTCGACGAGCTCGCAGTGTCGCTAGACGCCCTGAGGACGCTGCAGCTCGCGCGACTGAAGGCGGCGCTGGCACACGCTTACGCCAGCCAGGCGCCATACCGCGCCAAGTGCCAGGCCATCGGTATCCATCCCGACGACCTCGGCGACCTCGGTGATCTCCACCACTTCCCGTTCACCGTGAAGGCCGATCTGCGCGACGCCTATCCGTTCGGCATGTTCGCCGTACCCCGCGAGCGTTGTGTGCGCCTCCATGCCTCGAGCGGGACGACGGGGCGGCCAACGGTCGTCGGCTATACCGCGCACGACATCGACATCTGGTCCGATCTGATGGCGCGCTCACTCCATGTCGGCGGCGCGCGGCCGGGCGACATCGTGCACAACGCCTACGGCTACGGCCTGTTCACCGGCGGCCTGGGGGCGCACTATGGCGCCGAGCGGCTGGGTTGCACGGTGGTCCCCATGTCGGGCGGCTTCGGCGAGCGCCAGATCCAGCTGATCCGCGAGTTCGGCGCCCAGGTACTGATGCTGACGCCGTCCTACATGATGGCGCTGGCCGACGAGTTCGACCGCCAGGGCATCGATCCGCGCGACACCGCAATCCGGGTCGGCTTCTTCGGCGCCGAGCCGTGGACCGAGGGCATGCGCGGCGAGATCGAACGCCGGCTTGGCATCGATGCCATCGATCTCTACGGCCTCAGCGAAGTCATGGGACCGGGCGTCGCCTGCGAGTTCGCCGCGACCAAGGATGGTCCGACGATCTGGGAGGACCATTTCTATCCCGAGATCGTCGACCCCGAGTCGGGCATGCCGGTCGCCGACGGTGAACCGGGCGAGCTCGTTCTGACCTCCCTCACCAAGGAGGCGCTGCCGGTCATCCGGTATCGCACGCGGGACCTGACACGGCTGTTGCCCGGATCGGCAGCAATCATGAGGCGCATGGCCAAGATCACGGGGCGCAGCGACGACATGCTGATCGTGCGCGGAGTCAACCTGTTCCCGAGCCAGGTCGAGGAGCAAATCCTGCGCGACCCGGCGCTGAGCGGCCACTATGTGATCGAGGTGACACGCACCGGCGCGCTCGACGATCTCCTGGTCCGCGTCGAGCCGCGCGCCGCATTGTCGATGGAGGAGAAGGGGCGTTCGGCGGACGATTTGGCGCGCCGGCTGAAAGGTATGTGCGGCTTGTCCGCTGAGGTCGATATTGCCGCCGTCGGCGCTCTCGAACGATCGATGGGCAAGGCCCGCCGCGTCATCGACAAGCGCCCGAAGAGCTGATCGAGACGACAGCCTCTTTGTCATCCCGAGCATAGCGAGGGATCTTTCCCTTTCTCAAGAGATCAGCCCCAGGGGCCGCCGGAGGCCAGCCTTATTCTTGCCTTGATCAGGTTCGCGTCGCTCGGAACCATGCCGATTTCCGAGGAGAACTCGGGAACCGTCGTGTGGCGCTGCTGGGCCGACGCCTTGTTGCGCGTGATCGTCGTGCCGACCACGGCGGAAAATGTCAGAACTATGGCGCCAATCACCAGGAAATCGATCCAGGTCAGAGCAGGTCGACGATAGCGTCGAGCGACGGCTGTAGCCTTGTCGGTCGTGGTATCCACCTTCGCCTCACGATATGAACTGAATTCGATACGGGCGGACCATCGTCCCTATCCCCGCATTTTTCAGGGTCATACGTAGGCAATTCTAAGGATATTTGTGGCCCCCGGTGTGCCGAACGGCACGCCGGCCGTGATCACCAGGCGCTCGCCCTGCTTGGCGAGCCCCTCCTTGCGGGCGACGCGCACCGCACGCTGAACCATGTCGGCGAAGTTCTGGGCGTCCTCGCCGTGGATCGGATGGACGCCCCAGGTGAGCGTCATGCGGCGTGCCGTATCGAGGTTCGGGGTCAGGCAGAGGATGCGCACGTACGGCCGTTCGCGCGCGGCGCGCAACGTGGTCGAGCCGGTCGACGTGTAGGTGACGATCGCGGACGCAGCCAGCGTATGGGCGCACTGTCGGGCGGCGGCGCTGATCGCGTCGGCGGTGGTCGCTTCCGGCTCGCGGCGGCTCGCATCCATCAATTTGCGATACAGTGGATCGGCTTCGACGCTCTTCAGGATGCGATCCATCATCGTGACCGCTTCGACCGGATAGTCGCCCGACGCCGACTCGGCCGATAGCATGACGGCGTCGGCGCCGTCGTAGACGGCGGTCGCGACGTCAGACGCCTCGGCACGGGTCGGTGTCGGCGAGTGGACCATCGAATCGAGCATCTGCGTTGCCACGATTGCTGGCCGGCCGGCGACGCGGCAGGCGGCGAGGATGCGCTTCTGCAAAGGGGGCACCGCCTCGGGCGGCATCTCCACGCCGAGATCGCCGCGCGCCACCATGATGCCGTCGCTCTGCTCGATGATCTCGTCGAGATGATCGATGGCGGCCGGCTTCTCGAGCTTGGCCATCACCGCGGCGCGTCCGGCCACCAGCTTCTTGAGCTCGGCGATGTCGTGTGCGTGCTGCACGAAGGAGAGCGCCACCCAGTCGACGCCGAGCGACAGTCCGTAGTCGAGATCCTTGCGGTCCTTCGGCGTCATCGGCGACAACGGCACGATGAGGTTGGGCAGGTTGACGCCCTTGCGATCGCTGATCGGGCCGGCGACCTCGACCACCGCATCGATCGTGTCCTCGGTATGAGCGAGGATGCGCAGACGAACCTTGCCGTCGTCGATCAAGAGGAGGCCGTCGGGCTTGGCGGCGGCGAAGATCTCGGGGTGGGGCAGCGGTACGCGCTTGTTGGTGCCCGGCGCCTTCTCCATGTCGAAGCGCAGCTTCTGGCCCTTCGTCAGCTCGAGCGGCCCCTTGGCGAAGGAGCCCAGCCTGAGCTTCGGTCCCTGCAGGTCCATCAGGATTGCGATCGGATGCTTGTATTCCTGCTCGAGCGCGCGCAGCAGGTCGACCCGCTGCCGATGATCGTCCTGCGTGCCGTGGCTGAAATTGAGACGGAACACGTCGGCGCCCGCCTCGAACAGGGCGCGCAGCCGTTGGACCGTAGAGGTGGCCGGGCCGAGCGTGGCGACGATCTTGGTGAATCGCTGACGACGCATGCTCATAGTCTACTTCTTCGGCGACGACACTTTGAAGTCACCGGCCTGCTCGTAGACCTTGACGACAGCTGCGTCGTCGAGACGTCCCCAGCCCGCGCCGGCGGCAGCGAGAAAGAGTTGATGGGCAGCAGCGGCCATCGGCAGCGGCAGGCGCAGCTCATGTCCGGTGCCCAGCACCAGGCCGAGATCCTTGACGAAGATCTCGACTGCCGAGAGGGGCGAATAGTCGTCGTCCAGCATGTGCGGCACGCGATTGCCGAACATCCAGGAATTGCCGGCGCTGGCCGAGATCACCTCGTAGACGGCTCTGGTGTCGGCACCAGCCTTGGCGGCGAGCGCCATCGCCTCGGCAGCCGACGCGATGTGGACACCGGCCAGTAGTTGGTTCACCGTCTTGACGAGCGACCCGATGCCGGGAGCGTCGCCCAGGCGGAAGACCTTGGCCGAGGTAGCGGCCAGGATCGACTCGGCCGCGGCGAATGCCTTGGCGCTGCCCGACGCCATGAAGGTGAGCTCGCCCGATTCGGCGCGCGCCCGGCCGCCCGACATCGGCGCGTCGAGCAGCACGTGATCGGACTTGGCCAGGCGCTCGCCGAGCGTTTTCGCGAAGGCTGCCGGCACAGTGGCGCACTGCATGACAAGGCCAGCCTTGCGCAGCGTCGATGCAGCACCGGTTTCCCCGAACAGCACGGTCTCGACCTGCTGGGCGTTGACGACGGCCACGACGACGGCATCGGCGGACGCGGCGGCTTCGGCGGGCGACGCCGCCACGACTCCGCCGGCCGCGGCGAACACCTCGCACGCGGGTGCACTGGGATCGACGCCGATCACCGTGTGACCTGCCTTGAGCAAATTCTTCGCCATGCCAAGGCCCATCGAGCCGAGGCCGATGAAGGCGACGACCGGCGTATTCTTGTCGGACATGTCTCAGGCCTCGATGCCGTATTTCTTCGCCCAGCCCAATCCAGCCCCCGTCGTCGTCTTGGGCTTGTATTCCAGGCCGACATAGCCCTGGTAGCCCAAGCGGTCGAGCACATCGAGAAGATAAAGATGGTTGGCTTCGCCGATGTCCGGCTCGTTGCGGTCGGGATTGCCGGCGATCTGGACATGGGCGGTGATCGGGAACAGCCGCTCGGTGCGCTTGGTGAGATCACCTTCGGTGACTTGCATATGATAGAGGTCGAGCTGCAGGCGCAGATGGGGCGCGCCGACCTCGTCGATGATCTGCCTCACCTGGTCGGTGGTGTTCGTGAAGTAGCCCGGAATGTCGCGATGGTTGATCGGCTCCAGCACCAGCGTGAGCCCGCTGTTGGCGGTGCGGTCGCACGCCATCTTCAGGTTGGAAACGAAGGTGCGGTGCATCGCCGTGGTATCGGCGCCCGAGGCGATCATCCCCGACATGATGTGCAAGGTGCGGCACTCCAGGACCTTGGCGTACTCGATCGCGGTGTTGAGTGCTGCGGCGAACTCGGCCTCGCGGCCGGGCAGGGCGGCCAGGCCGCGCTCGCCCTTGCTGGCGTCACCAGGGGGCAGGTTGAACAGCGCCTGGGTG
>JAXMCP010000033.1:0-77609 GCA_046349295.1 Reyranellaceae bacterium | reverse complement strand
CGCGGTCCCGGCCTATGATCAACCGCAGCAACGTCGAGGCCGCTTGGCGCCTCATCCGGCCGCATGTCCGGCGCACGCCGGCGATCGAACTGCCCGCCGGGTCGTTCGGTGTCGCGGCGCCCATCGCGCTCAAGATGGAGGCGCTGCAGGTCAGCGGCTCGTTCAAGGGACGCGGCGCCTTCCACAAGCTGCTCGCCTCGCCGGTGCCGGCGGCGGGAATCGTCGCTGCCTCGGGTGGCAATCACGGCGCCGCCGCCGCCTATGCCGCCCGCGCGCTCGGCCATCGGGCCGAGATCTTCGTGCCGACCATCGCCTCGCCCGCCAAGGTGGCGCGGCTCAAGGCCTACGGTGCAGTCGTGCATCAGATTGGTCCGGTCTATGCCGAGGCGCGCGCCGCGTCGGAGCAGCGCGCGGCCGAGACCGGCGCGCTGATCGTCTATGCCTATGATGATCCCGTGGTGTTCGCCGGCGCCGGCAGCGTGGCGCTCGAGTTCGCCGAGCAGGCCAGGTTCGACACGCTGCTGGTCGCGGTCGGCGGCGGCGGGTTGATCGCCGGCTGTGCGGCGGCGATCGGATCCGATGTGAAGATCGTCGCCGTCGAGACCGATGGCACGCCGACCTTGCACGAGGCGCTGCGGGCCGGCCGGCCCGTCGATGTCGCGATCTCCGGCATTGCCGCCGACGCCCTGGGCGCGAGCCGCATCGGCACGCCGAATTTCGAGATCGCGCGCCTGCTGGTGCGCGAATCGGTGCTGGTCAGCGACGACGCCGTGCGTGGCGCCCAGCGCGCCCTGTGGGACGAGCTCCGGGTGATCGCCGAGCCGGCCGGCGCCACCGGCCTCGCCGCCCTCATGGCTGGCGCCTATCGTCCGGCCGAGGGCGAACGCGTCGCCACCCTGATCTGTGGTGCCAATACCGAGCTCGCGTCCATCGCCTGAGCCTGCGTCGATGATTTTCTTTGCCCTCCGACCGTGACAGGGCGCAATCGGGTCGCGGCGTGCGCGCAGCGCTTCGTGGACGCAGCGCTGCACAATCAGGGCTACTGCGACACCCTGGGTGACGGCGGGTCCCGCAATCAGACGGGCAACGCTCTGACAAATCCGGAATGCGACATGACAAGCCCTTACGGCGTTCGACAGCGCCTATATCGCCGGCCGTGTCGGCGGACCCGGCAACGACATTCTCGCCAACGGGTCGGGGGGCACGAGCATCGGCGGCAGCTTCACCGGTAACGGCGGCAGCGACCTCTTCATCCTGCGCGGCGATGTCGGCGGCCGACTATGTCAGCCTGAAGAAGGAGAGCTTCTCGATCGTCAGCGCGTGACGCTGGTGACGATGGCGCGGTTGGCTTGCCCTGCGCCGTCGCTGTAGTCGTAGCGGATGGCGAACTTGTCGGCGGGCGAGATCCACCAGCGCGAGATCGAGAGCTGGCCTTTCTCGCCGCTTTCGTTCATCTCGATCACGAAGGTGTCGATGAGCGCGTCACCGGGCCCGGTGCGCTTCTCGTAGCGCGCCACCGTCAGGGTATAGGTCCAAGTCTGGCCGCCGACGCTGTAGCGCGCCTGGATCTTCTTGCCGACTTCGAGCGGCCATAGCCGCTCGGGCTTCAGCGCGGCGAGGAAGGTCGAGATGTCGGCGCCGTTCGCCGAGGGATTGTCGAACAGCAAGGCGCGCAGCTTGAAGGGCGCGCCGCCGACCCGGTCCATGGCGCAGTCCATGCCGTCCATGCCGCGCGCCACCACCTTGGTGCCGCTGTCATAAGTGAAGGTGGTGCCCGGGGCGGGGCAGGCGAAGTCCATGGTCTGGGCGGCAAGCCCGCCAGGGGCCAGGGCGGCGATCAGGGCCGCGACGAGGCGTAGTCTCATGGGTCGATCATATCCATTTCAAACGAAATGACACGCCGTGAGCCCGCCGCCGGAGGTTGGCCGCAGGGCGGGCTTCTCCTGCCGGCAGCGCGCCCCGGCGATCGGGCAGCGTGACTGGAACGGGCAGCCGGCCGGCGGATCCAGGGGGCTCGGCAGCTCGCCCTGCAGGATGGTGCGCCGGCGCGCGCGCGCCGCCTTGGGATCGGCGATCGGCGCGGCCTCCAGCAAGGCCTTGGTGTAGGGGTGCTGCGGGTTGCGCCAGATCTGATCGCGCCCGCCGACCTCGACCAGGGTGCCGAGATACATCACCGCCACGCGATCGGCGATATGCTCGACCACCGACAGGTCGTGGCTGATGAACAGGTAGGAGACGCCGAACTCGCTCTTCAGGTCTTCGAGCAGGTTGATCACCTGGGCGCGTACCGACACGTCGAGCGCTGACACCGGTTCGTCGCAGATGATCAGCTTGGGGCTGAGGGCCAGCGCGCGGGCGATGCCGATGCGCTGCCGCTGGCCGCCCGAGAATTCGTGCGGATAGCGCTGCTTGGCATCGTTCGGCAAGCCGACCCAGCCCAGCAGGGTATCGACACGCTCTGCTGCCGCATCCTTCTTCCAGCCGGCGATCCGCAAAGGCTGGGCAACCGACCGGCCGACGGTCGAGCGCGGGTTGAGCGAGCCGTAGGGGTCCTGGAAGATCATCTGCACCTTGCGGCGCATCTCGCCCAGGCGCTCGCCGGTGAGGGGCGCCATGTCGATGCCGTCGACCACGATGGCGCCATCGGCGATCGGCACCAGCTTCAGGATCGCCTTGCCGAGGGTGGACTTGCCGCAGCCCGACTCGCCCACCAGGCCCAGGGTCTCGCCGACCGCGAGCTCGAGGCTGACGCCGTTCACCGCGCGCACCAGGCCGGCCGCCGTGGCGAAGTGGACATGGACATTGTCGAGGGTGAGCAGCGCCATTGGCCTAGCCCTGCTCGACCGCGAAGCAGGCGACCTGGCGGTCGGTTGCCGGCCGCGTCAGCGCCGGCCGCTCGCGCCGGCAGCGCTCCATCGCCCGCGTGCAGCGCGGGGCGAAGGCACAGCCTTGCGGCAGGGCGTTGAGCGGCGGCACCATGCCCGGGATGTCGGCCAGGCGGGCAGCGCGCGCGGCACCCGGCACCGGTGTCGCCCCGATCAGGCCTGCCGTGTAGGGATGCAGCGGCGTCTCGAACAGCGCATCGACCGGCGCTTCCTCGACCTTGCGGCCGGCATACATCACCACCACGCGATCGGCCGTCTCCGCCACCACGCCGAGATCGTGGGTGATGAAGATCATGGCCATGCCGGCATCGCCCTGCAGGCGCTTCAGCAGCGCCAGCACCTGCGCCTGGACGGTGACGTCGAGCGCCGTCGTCGGCTCGTCGGCGATCAGCACCGACGGGCTGCAGGCGATCGCCATGGCGATCATGACGCGCTGGCACATGCCGCCGGAGAGCTGGTGCGGATAGGCGTCGAGCCGTCGCCCGGCGTCGGGCATGCCGACCAGCTCCAGCAGCTCGTGTGCGCGGGCGCGTGCCTGGCCGCGGCCGTGCTCGCCATGGGCCATCAGCACCTCGGCGATCTGCTTCTCCACCGTCGCCACCGGATTGAGCGAGCTCATCGGGTCCTGGAAGATCATGCCGATCTCCTTGCCCCGGATCGCGAGCATGGCCTCCTCGGGCAAGGCCACCAGGTCGCGGCCGTTCAGCGCCACCGTGCCGCCGACGATGCGCGCCGGCGGGTCGGGCAGCAGGCGCATGATCGACAGCGCCGACAACGACTTGCCGCAGCCCGATTCACCGACCAGCGCCACGGTCTCGCCGGCCCCCACCGCGAGCGACAGGCCGTCGACCGCCTTCATCTCGCCGCGCCGGGTGAACAGGGTCGTGCTGAGATCGGTGACGTCGAGCGGGAGGGGCATGAGCGTGCCGCCCATCACCGATCCCTGAGCTTGGGATTGAGCGCGTCGTTCAGCCCGTCGCCGATCAGGTTGAGGCAGAGCACCGTCACCATGATGGCGACTCCGGGTATGGCGCAGATGTACCATGAGCTGCGGATCAGCTGCCTTCCGTCGCCGACCAGGCGGCCCCAGCTCGCCACGTTGGGATCGCCGAGGCCGAGGAAGGACACCGCCGATTCGAACAGGATGGCGCCGGCCACCACCAGGGAGGACAGCACGATCACCGGCGGCAGGGCGTTGGGCAGGATCTCGCCCAGGATGATGCGGCCGTTGCCCATGCCCATGGCGCGGCAGGCCTGCACGAACTCGCGATCGCGCAGCGCCAGGAACTCGGCGCGGGTCATGCGCGCGATCGAGGTCCAGCTCACGATGCCGATGGCGATCACGATGTTGCCGAGCGTCGAGCCCAGGATGACGACGATGGTGAGCACGAAGATCAGGTTGGGGATGGTCTGGAACAGCTCGGCGGCGCGCATCACGATTTCGTCGACCCAGCTCCCGAAATAGCCGGCGACCGCACCGATCGTGACGCCGATCAGGGTGGCGACGGCCGAGGCGCAGAGGCCGATCAGCAGGGTGGCGCGCGCGCCGTGCACGATCATCGCCAGGATGTCGCGGCCGAGCGAGTCGGTGCCGAGCGGAAAATCCGGATCCTCGCCGGGCCACAGCTCGGGCGGGCCGACGATGCGCAGCGGATCGGTCGGGAAGAGCAGCGGCGCCAGCACGGCCATCAGCGCCACCAGCAGGATCAGGCCGGCCCCGATCAGGGCACCGCGATTGCGCGCGAAACGGCCAAGGAATTCAAAGCGCGCCATCAGCGGATCTCGATGCGCGGGTCGAGCCACATATAGACCAGGTCGACGGCGATGTTGGCGGCGATCACCACCAGCGAGCCCAGCACCATGATGCCCAGCACGACCGGGTAGTTGCGCGAGCTCACGCTGTCGAACAGCAGCGAGCCGATGCCGGGCCAGCTGAACACGCTTTCGATCACCACGCTGCCGGCCAGCACCGTGCCCATCTGCACGCCGAGGATGGTGACCACCGGCAGGAGCGCGTTACGCAGCACATGGCTCACCGTGACCCGGTTGCGGCTCAGCCCCTTGGCGCGCGCGGTGCGCACGAAATCGAGCTGCGCCACCTCCAGCATGGAGCTTCGCATGACGCGGGCATAGATCGCGGCATAGAACAGGCCGAGCGCCAGGGTCGGCAGGATCAGGTGGTGCAGGATGTCGAGGACGCCGGCGACGCCGCCTCCCGCACCGCCGCCCCCCACGCCGCCGATCGTTGCCATGCCGCCGACCGGCAGCCAGCCGAGCTTCACCGCGAATAGCACGATCAGCATGATGCCGAGCCAGAAGCTCGGCGCGGCGAAGAAGAACATGGCGGCGACCGAGACCAGCGTGTCCCACACCGTGCGCACCTTCACCGAGGCGACGACGCCCGCCGCCACGCCGACGGCGAGCGCCAGCGCGATGCTCGACGTCATGAGCAGCAGCGTCGCCGGCAGATGCACCGAGATCGCCTGGATCACCGGCATGTTCTGGCGATAGGAGAAGCCGAAATCGAATTGCAGCAGCGCCCAGATGTATTTCACGAGCTGCAGCCACACCGGATCGTCGAGCCCGTAGGTCTTGCGCAGCAGCGCGACGGTCGCCGGGTCGCTGACCTGGTTCTCCGCCGTCATCAGGTCGAGGAAGCTGCCGGGTGCCAGCTGGATCAGGCAGAAGTTGATGACGACGACGCCCAGCATCAACGGCACCGCCTGGATCAGCCGCCGCCGCAACAGCCGCAACGCCGCCTGCTGCCGCGAGCTGGCGGCGGCTGTCATGCTCCCCTCTTCAGCTCGCCAGCCATATGTCGTGCCAGCTCGCCGCCAGGTAGTTCGGGTCGTTGGAATGGTTCTGCACCTTGGTGCTGGCGACGGTGATCGATTCGAGCTCGACCAGGGGCAGGTTGGGGCATTCGAGCGTGGTGATCTTCTGGAAGTCGACGACCAGAGCCTTGCGCTTGGCGGGATCGGTCTCGATCTTGATCTTCTCGACCAGGGCGTCGACCTCGTCGGTGTGAAAACCGGAAGCGTTGCGGAACGGCACGCCCTTCTTGATGCCGTCCGACGTGTAGTACTGCGTCGTCGATGGCACCGGCTCGGACGGGTTGGCCTGGTTGGAGATCGCCAGGTCGAAATCGTAGTCGGTATAGATGCGCTTGATCGAGCTCGGCCGGTCGGGGACGGTGAGGTTGATGCCGACGCCGACATCCTCCAGCCCCTGCTTGACGATGGCGCCGATCTTGCCGTTCTCGGCGAACCAGCCGGCCGCCAGCAGGTTCAGGGTGAAACGCTTGCCGTCCTTCTGCTTGGGATAGCCCGCGGCGTCGAGCAACGCCGCCGCCTTCTTGGGGTCGAAGGCGGTCTTGAACGTATCCGGCGTGAAGAACTCCTTGTTGGGCGAGAAGATCGGGCTCGTGCCGGGCCGCGCATAGCCGTAGTAGACGGTCTTGGCGATCAGGTTGCGATCGACGGCAAAGAACATCGCTTGCCGGACCTCGCGCTTGGCGAAGATCGGGTTGCGCATGTTGACCTCGAAGGAGGTCGACCACACCGCCTCCTCGTAACCCTTCGGCGTGGCGACGAACTTGCCGGTCCCCGTAAGGCGCTTGATGTCGGGCGGCGCCACCGGATTGAACACGCCGATATGGATGTCGCCCGCCTCCATGGCGGCGGCGCGTCCGGCCGGGTCGCGCACATAGCGGATGATCAGCCGGTCCATGTAGGGCATGTCCCTGCGCCAGTAGGCGTCGTTGCGGACATACTCGAAATGGCTGCCACGCACCCACTCCTTGAATTTCCACGGGCCGGTGGCGATCGGCGCGTTGTTGGCTGGGTTGGTGACCGGGTCGGAGCCGGCATAGACGTGCTTGGGCACGATGTAATTCACGCTGCCGCACATCAGCGACGAGAAGAAGAACTCGGGCACCGGCTTGTTGAACCTGACGACCACCGTGTCGCTGTCCGGCGCCTCGACGCCGGCGAAGTCGGTCATCGCCGAGGCGGCGGCGTATTTCTTCCAGATCTCGTCGATCGAGTAGACGACATCGTCGACCGTCATGTCCTTGCCGTCGTGGAACTTCACGCCCTTGCGGATCTTGACGACGTAGGACTTGAAGTCGGCGGCGGGCTTCCACGCCTCGGCGAGCTCGCCGACGAACTCGCCATCCATGCGGCGGTTGCCCAGCCGCTCGAACAGCTTGGACGAGGAGAAGGTGGGCGAGGAGCCGCCACCCGCCGGCACGTAGCAGGCCTGCGGCTCGCCGCCGCCCCAGGTCGCCACCAGGGTGCCGCCGCGCTTTGGCGTCCCCTGCGCGAACGACATGCCGCTCTTGCCGATGATGCCGGCAGCGAGCGCGCCAGCGCCCAAAGCCGCTGCGCCGAAAGCCCCCGCGCCGAATGAACGACGTGAAAATCCGTTGGTCATAAGCCCCTCCGTCCCCAATTCCCCGAAGCAAACTCTGTACCGCCCTCGGATCCTCCTCCCCAGCTTTGCCGGGGAGGAGCAATGACGCTCAATTCACCAGCGTCGAATATGTCGCGCGGCCTACCGCCAGCAGCGCCTTCTGATCGTTGAACACGTCGACATCGACGACGCCCACGCTCTTGCCGGCGCGCCGCACCTTGGCGGTGACGACGAGTCCGGTCTTGATGGCGGGCCGCAGGTAATCGACGCGGAAATTGATCGTCGGCAGGCCGCGGCGCAGCGCCATGATCAGCGCGTAGTCGCCGACCGTGTCGATGATGGCCGCCAAGGGGCCGCCGTGCCATTGGCCGGTGCCGGCGCCGCGCTCGAACTCGGGCCGCATGGCGCAGGTCATGGTGAGCTGCTCGTTGGCCGGATCGGCCTCGGTGACCTTCAGTCCCAGGAAGGCGATGAAAGGCGAATGATCGAGCATCGCCTGCAGCTCTTCCTTGGTGAGCGGAACGATCCTGTCGCTCATGGCGCGACCACGATCTTGCCGAACACCTCGCGGTCCTCGATCACGCGCAGCGCCTCGCGCGCGTCCTCGAGCTTGAAGACCTTGTCGACCAGCACCTTGAGCTTGCCCGACTGCACCAGCTTCAGAAGCTCCTCGACGTCGGAGCGCATCCAGCCGTTGGAGCCCAGCACCTTCAGCTCGAACGTCCAGATGAAGCGGATGTCCTCCGTGGGGCCGTAGCCCGCGGTGGCGCCGCAGGTCAGCAGCCGGCCGCCGACCTTCAGCACCTTGAGCGACTTCACCCAGGTGTCGCCGCCGGTGTAGTTAACCACCACGTCGACGCCGCGGTCGGTGCCACCGCCGCGCCGCGTCGGCTTGCCGTAGAGCTTGTAGATCTCGTCCTGGAAGTCGTGCGTGACGTAGTTGATCGTCTTGTCGGCGCCGAGCTCCATCAGGCGCTTTGCCTTGGCATCGGTGCCGGCACAGGCGATCACCTCGGCGCCGGCGATCTTGGCGATCTGCAGGCAGCACACGCCGACGCCCCCCGAGGCGCCCAGGATCAGCACCTTCTCGCCCTTCGCGACATGGCCGTTGGTGGTCATCATGCGCAGCGCCGTGCCGTAGGCGCAGGGCAGCGCCGCCGCGTCGGTGAAGCTCACGCCGTCGGGAATGCGGATGAGCTGGTGAGCGCGTGCCCGGCACAGCTCGGCCAGGCCGCCATGGATGGTCTCGCCCATCAGGCCGCCTTCGACCCGGTTGATCGGATCGACCAGGACGCGATCGCCCTTCTTCCAGCCGGTCACGCCGGGACCGACCTCGGCGATCTCGCCCGCCACGTCGAGGCCCATGATGGCCGGCATCGGCACCTTGATGCCCGGCATGCCACGCCGCGTGAAGACGTCATGGTAGTTCAGCGACGCGCCCTTCACCGCCACGATCACATCGCCCTCGCCGGGCTTGGGATCGGGAAAATTCGACTCGTAGTTCAGACGGTCAGGCCCGCCATGCTCGCGGACGACTGCGGCTCTCATCCCTGGATCTCCCCTTCGGTTGGTATCTGTCGCGCCAGCACGCGCTTGTCGATCTTGTTGGTGCCGGCGAGCGGCATCTCGGTGACGAACAGCACGCGGCGCGGATGCTGATAGGCCGGCGCATGGGCCAGCGCGTAGGTCTTGACCGCCTGCTCGTCGAGCTCGGCGCCCGGCGCCTTGACCACGAAGGCGATCGGCTTGTGGCCCTTGAGCTCGTCGGGCACCGGCAGCACCGCCGCCTGGTGGATGGCGGGATGGCGCTCCAGCATCTTCTCGACCTCGCCAGGATAGATGTTCTCGCCGCCGCACACGAACATGTCGTCGGCCCGGCCGACGAAGTAGAAGAAGCCATTCTCGTCGCGCCGGAACACGTCGCCGGTGCGGTAGTAGCCGTCCGGCGTCATCGCCTTGGCGGTGGCTTCGGGCAGATTGTGATAGTGCGTCATCAGCGCGCCGCACTTCATCTCGAGCACGCCGCCCTCGGCGTCGGTGCCCGTGACCTCCTTGCCGTCACGCACCAGGCGCAACTCGACCTCGGGATGCGGGTAGCCGGTCGACAGCTCGGGCTGGGGAATGCCCTCGGGATGCGGGCCGAACACCACTGGGCCCGCTTCCGTCGTGCCGTAGCCGTTGCTGATCTGCGCCTTGGGGAAGGTGCTGCGCACCTGGTCGATCAGCGACTGGGTGATCGGCGCCGAGCCCATGCGCACAGCCTCGACGGCGGAGAGGTCGTTGCTGGCGAGGAGGTCGGGATCGCGCAGGATCATGGCGATCATGGTCGGCACCGAGGTCAGGAAAGCCACACGATGGCGCGCCGCCGCCTCGACATAGCCGCGCGTGGTGAATTGCGGCAGCAGGACGACGGTGTCGCCCTGGCTGAACGTGGTCTGGCTCATCGCCAGGCCGTTCATGTGATAGAGCGGCGCGGCGACCAGCGAGCGCTGGCCGATCGGCACCGGCCGGCGCACCCGCTGGCTGATCGCCCAGAGATGCGAGTAGTGCGACAGGACCACGCCCTTGGGCCGCCCGGTCGAGCCGGACGTATAGAGGAACATCGCCGGTTCCTCGGGCTTCATGGCGAGCGGCGTAAAGGGTCCTTCGTCGAGGAACGCGGCAAAGTCACGATCGAACGAGATCTTGGGCACGCTGTCCGGCGCCAGGGCGAGGCGCGTGTCGTCGCCGATCACCAGCTTCGCATCGCAATCGCCCACGATGTAGGCCACCGTCTCGGCCGGCAGCTTGTAGTTCACCGGCACGGAGACCAGGCCGGCCTGCATGGTGCCGAGGAAGGTCAAAAGGAACTCGGCGCGGTTGGCCGACAGGATGGCGACACGATCGCCACGGACAAGGCCGCGCTTCAAGAGGCCGCGTGCGATCGCACCGCTCAGCCGCAGCATGTCGCCATAGGTGTAGCGCCGCACGGTGCCGTTGCCGCCATCGTCGATCAACGCTAGGGCATCGGCCGGCACGTCGCGCGAGAGCGCGTCACCCTGATTGTCGTACTTGATGGTCACCATGAGGCCAGTCCCGCAATCGCTTGGTCGGTAAGGTTCAGACCGCTGGCCAGCGTATCGGCACGCCATTGGCCGTCGAAGGGGCAGAAGGCGTCCATCATGTCGGCCTGCAGGGCGGCGCGCACGTCCGGATCGAGGCCGTTCTGGCGGCGCAGCCACTGGTCCAGCCGCAGCACGCGCCGCATGTTGACGCCGCGTGTGCCGAACTCGATCACCGCGCCGCATATCTCGCGATTGCCCAGGAAACGCTGCACGCCATGGAACACCAGGCCGGTGTAGCTCGGGCGCTCCATGCCGTGCGGCCGGACGCCGACGACGTTGTCCTTGCCCCACCAGTCGCAGGCCCGTGCGAACAGCGCGCCGCCGGCGTCGTTGAAGCACAGGAAGAACGGCTTGCCATAGTCGCCGATGCCGGTGTGCCAGTCGATGAAGGCAACCTTCTCGGCCTCCTCGAGCGTCTCCTGCACGATCGTCTCCAGGGTGCGGTTCGACCATTCACGATCGTGGCCGCCATACGTCAGCCCGTCCGGATGGGCGTACTGGCCGCGCGCCAGGGTGTCGAACAGGGCATCGCGGCCATGCCGTTCGGTGAAGGCGGCCAGGACGGCGTCGATCCGCTTGTTCTCGGCAGCGGTCCATTGTCCCATCAGCAGCGCGTCGTGCAGCGATTCGTAGTGCGCGTTCGCCGGCAGTGGTGCGGCCGAGCGGTCGACGAAATTGCGGTTGAGGTCGACGTTGTTCTCGGTCGTGCGCGTGAAATGAGCAAAGCCATACGGATTGAGGCCGTGCACCAGCACGACGCCGAGATCGGCCGGCAGTCGCGCCGGACCGTGGGCGTTCAGCCAGCCGACCTGCACCGCCGAGCCGGAGAACCCTTCCTGTCCGTGAGTGCCGCTGATGAACAGCGCCTGGCGCGCCGCCCGGCGGTCGCCGAAGTGCGCCACGTCGATGGCGAGAGGCGAGCCGTCCGGCGCCATCTTGTCGGGATGGATGAAGGAGCGCACGTCGCCGTCATTTCCGGCCGACGCGGCGAGAAACTTGGCGCGTGCGGCGGCATAGCTCGCAGCAAAGCAGTCGTAGTACTCCATGATGCCCCGCCGCTCCCGCCGCCGGCCGCCTACTCGACGAACTCCAGCACGGCGTTCAGCGCCTGCTTCGCCGGGACGACCAGCCGGCCGGCGCCGGGGCGGACGTCGTCGATCCTCCCGGCGTGCAAGGCCTGCGTCGCCTTGTCGAGCGACACGGTGCGGAAGGTGAGGCCGGCCATGTAGGCCTTGCGACCCTCCGGATCGGGAGCCGCGTCGCCGAACTGATCGCGCAGCTCGGCCTCGGTCACGATGTCGAAGCGCGTGTTGCCGACGACGACCGACTTGCCTCCCTTGATGTTGCGCACCGACTCGGGGCCGAACATGTCGACGTAGAGCTTGGCGCCGGCCGCCGGATCCGGCTCGACGATCAGGGCGCGCGCGACGGCGACCGTGCCGTTGGCGTGATGGCGCCATTCATCGCGCCACACCAGGTCGCGCGTGAAATGATGGCAGTAGTAGACGCGCCCGTAGGGCACCACGCCCGCCTTCATGCGCACCGTGCGGAAGCGCGCATCGCGCTTATCGCTGCCGACCTCGACCGGTCGGGTGAACTCGACCGGCGGCTCGATCGGCACGCCGGCCTTGACCAGCGAGTCGTAGGTGATCGCGGAATCTTCCGAGCCGAACACCAGCCCGTTCAGCCCGAACGGGAAAGTGAGGAGGTCGAGCCGTCCCGACGTGGCGCCCTTCGGAACCGCGATGAGCTCGAGATAGTCGGTCCCGAACATCGCCAGGTGATTGGTCGAGCCCAGCGAATGATAGCCGCGCGGGGTCAGCATGAACCCCAGCCGCTGGTAGATGTCGGCCGCGCGATCCATGTCGTCGCGCGCGTTGATCACCACGTGATCGAGCGTCGGCACTGGCAATGTCATAGAAGTCCCCTCTCCCCTCCCAACATGTCCCATCCTCGCATGCCGGACACGTCAGGATTTTTCATGGTCGCGGCCATCGGCCTCATGGGTGGAAACCACTTCCAAACTTCACGAGCTCAGGAGAACAACCATTCCCGAGGCCGCCGCCAGCGATCGACGATACGAGAGCATCGTGACATGTCAGGAGTCAACGACGGATAGCGGCCCGGTTCGGTCTTGCCAAGACGATGACGCGACCGCAATCATCTGACATGTCACTGGATCGCCAGGCGCTGGCCCGCCCCCGGCGGCGCAAGCCGGCCGTGCCGCGCTCGCTCGGCGAGACGATCTACGGCCGCATCCGTCGCGACATCGTGGGCTGCGTCTACGTGCCGGGCGAGACCTGCAGCGAAAGCCAGCTCGCCGAGACGTACGGGGTCGGCAAGGCGCCGGTGCGCTGGGCCCTGGCCGCGTTGTCGCGCGAAGGATTGGTCACCGCCCGGCCGCGCCAGGGTCATACCGTGGCGCCCGTCACTCTCGAATCGGTCAACGAAGTGTTCGGCCTTCGACTGATCCTCGAGCCGGCGGCTGCGCGACTGGCGGCCGGCCGGGCCGACATTGCGCTCTTGGAGGAACTGCACGGCCGCGTCGCGCACGGTCTCGGGATCGGCGACCGGCGCAGCGAACGGCGCTGGATCGAGGCCAACAACGACTTCCACATCGAGATCACGCGCGCCGCCGGCAACGATCGTCTGACTCGCATCGTGGCATCCCTGCTCGAGGAAAGTCAGCGCACGATGCACCTGCTGACCTTTGTGTTCGACCGGGTGAAGTCGATGGGACCCGACCACCGAGCGCTGATCGACGCCCTGGCGCGCGGCGACGGCCCGGGCGCGGAACGCGTCGCGCACGAGCACCTCGAGAACTCACGCCGCCTGGTGATCGACACGCTGCTGTCGCGGTGACTCATCTTCCTTCCCAGCGAAGCTGGGGAGGGGACGAAAGCTCAGTACCCCGAGACCTTGTCCGGCTCGCCCTTCGACGGCCAGACGCGGCTGTAGAGGAAGAGCATGGCCTCGCCCGACAGCATCTGGTCGAAGGTCGGCGGATGCTCTGCGTCGACGCACGTCGACAAGGGGCGGATCACGGTGTCGTAGTCGGGGTTGGCGAACACGCCCACCGAGTAGCGCTCGCGGCCGTAGTGATTGACCACGCGATGCAGGGTCGAGGCGAAGCGGTTGTTGGTCCACATGCGCATGCTGTCGCCGATATTGACGACGAAGCTGTTCTCGACCGGCGGCACGATCAGCCATTCGCCCGACTTGCTCTTGATCTCGAGCCCGCCGACATCGTCCTGCTGCAGCATGGTGAAGCCGCCGCCATCCTGATGGGCGCGGCTGTCGCCGCCTTCCAGCGCCGCCTGCGTCTCCTGCGGCAGGTAGTGCAGCAGGCGCACCTGGATCAGCGGCTTCCTGTAGAACTGGGCGAAGTAATCCGGCGGCAGCTTCAGTCCGCGCGCGAAGACGGACGCGAGCAGGTTGGTGAAGTCCGTCATCGTGGTGTGGTAGTCGAGCACCGTCTCGCGAAAGCCCGGCAGGTTGTCCGGCCACAGATTCCGGCCGTGCAGCGGCTTGCCGGCCAGCACGTCGGGATCGTCCGGCGGCAGCTCGACCGAGGCCTGAAACGCTTCGTTGAGGTGCGGCTTGCGCGCCTTCATGCGTGCCGGGTCGAGATGCGGCTGAAAGCCCTCGATCGCCTTGCCGCGAAAGGCGGGCTGTCGGCCCGGCTCGTCCATCGGCAGGTAACCGCGGAACAGATTCGAGTTGCCCATGTAGGCCTTCATCTTGTCGGCCAGCGGCAGGGCGAAGAAGCGCTGCGACGCCGCGAAGATCGCGCGGATCTTCTCGGGCGGCACCGGATGATTGACGATGGTGAGGAAGCCGATGTCGCGGCAGGCGTCGTGCACCTCGCGGGCGACACGCTCGATCGCCTCCTCGTTCCTGCCGCCGAGGGGCGCGAAGTCGATCACCGGCAGCTCGTTGGCGTTGGCCCAGCGCCCCGGTCGGGGAGCGGGCATCGGCGGGTTGGCTGCGGTCTGGCTATCGGTCTGCATGATTCTGTCCTGTGTCCGACGGAAGCCTACCACGGCGACAAGAGCATCGCCTCGGCCGGCGAGCGATTTCCATGCCACGAGGACGGCAGCCAGGGCCACTCACTTGCCGCTGTTGAGCTCGGCGACGCGGCGGTGCAGGAGGTCGCCGCTGCGCTCGCTGAAATCGAGCAGCACCTTCGGCTCGTCGCGGCCGAAGCCCGACAACAGGGCCTGGATCGACTTCTCCAGCGGCGCGTAGAGGGCGCCGATCGGCGCGATTCGGTCGGGGCGAACTTGGACGCGGACCTTGCGACGGTCGCCGGGAACGGTGACGCGTTCGACCAGTTCAAGCCGCTCGAGCCGGTCGATCAGGCCGGTCACCGCGCCGCTGGTGAGCCTCCCCTCGCTCTGCGTGAGGAGGCGTCGGCGCAATTGCCGACGGAGGGGCAAGGCTCCATCGTGACTCATGACCCATCCGTCGCGGTATGACCGCGACACCTCCCCAAGCTTCGCTCAGGGAGGAAAGGATTGCGGAACGGAGTGGTGCGCTCTCGGCTATGAGAGTTCACGCCCCGTCGCTGGAGAGCACGTCGCCGAACAGCTTCCAGGTCTGGCCGTCGAAGCGGGCGAGCTGGACCGACTGGATGGGATAGAAATCGGTCGGGCTGGTGTTGATCTTGATGCCGGGCAGCAGGATCGGCACGACCAGGTCCTTCATGCTGGCCGCCTGCTTCATCAGGTTGGCGCGCGTCAGGTCGTCACCGCACGCCGTCAGCACGTGGCGCATCGTGCACGATACCGAGTAGGCATAGGTGTACGAGGCGTCCGCCATGTTGCCTCCTGGGATGTACTTCTCCATCCAGGTCTTCCATTCGATGAAGTCGGGCGCAGTGGCCCATTGCGGGTCGGTCGGATCCTTGAGGTAGGCGGCCGTGATGATGTCCTTGCTGTTGTCCAGGCCGGCCGGCTTCAGGGTCGACGCCACCGACGCCGCCACGTTGGCGAGATAGTGGGCCGGCTTCCAGCCCAGGTCGGCGACCTTGCGGATCGCCTGTGCGGCAGCCTTGGGCGCTGCGTCGTTGAAGAAGACGTCGGCGCCGGAATCCTTGAGCTGGATGATCTGGCTGTCGACCGTCGGGTCGGTGACCTCGTAGCTCACCGTCTTGATCAGGAACTTGTCCTTGTTCTTGCCGAAGCCCGCGATGAAGCCGTTGAGGTAGTCCTTTCCGGAATCGTCGTTCTGGTAGAGCATCGCGACCTTGCCATTGGGATGGTTGGCCATGATGTGCTTGGCGTAGATGGCGGCCTCGGTCGCATAGTCGGGCTGCCAGCCCATGGTCCACGGGAATTCCTTGGGCATTCCCCATTTCGACGCGCCGGTGGCGACGAAGAGCTGCGGCATCTTCTTCTGATTGAGGTACTTCTGCACCACCGTGTTGGTCGGCGTGCCGAGCAGCTGGTAGATGGCGAAGACCTGATCGTCCTCGACCAGCTTGCGCACCATCTCGACGGTCTTGGGCGGCTGGAAGCCGTCGTCATAGGTGATGAAGTTGATCTTGCGGCCGTTGATGCCACCCTGGTCGTTGACCATGTTCCAGTAGGCCGTGATGCCCTTGCCGATCACGCCGTAGGCCGACAGCGGTCCGCTGTAGGGATTGGTATGGCCGAGCTTGATCTCCTTGTCGGTGACCCCCGGATCGTACTTCTTCTGGGCGCGGACAATGGCAGGGGCGAACGTGAAGGCGGCACTGCCGGCGAGCACGGCGCGGCGTCGAATCCTGGACATACTGTTTCCTCCTCGAGGCACCCCGTTGCTCGGGTTGCTCGAGGCGAGACTAGCGATTCGTGTTGTCAGGCTGCCAGCGCTTCGGCGGATGTGGACCGCACGTCGAACTCTGCCATGGCGGGGCTGCCCCGTAGGCTTCCGCCATTCACTTGGAGACCGCGCGCAAGTGCACGTCATCTGTAATCGCTTTGGGCCAATCTCCGTCGGCGCCCCGATCGTGACGGGACGCCGACACACGGGAGTATCCTCGTGATCCTTCCTTTCCCGCCCCGTCACCGGGGGAGGTGGCCCGCAGGGCCGGAAGGGGGAGAGCCTCAGCCGAGATCCTTTCAATTCCGACGTCGGAATCACGAGGATCTCGGCTGAGGCTCTCCCCCTCCGCCCCGAATGACGGGACTACGGGGGAGGGAGACGGCGGCGCGCCTACAGCAGGTGTCCCGCCCGTTCGGCCTTGGTGCGCAGGTAGTTCTCGTTGTGGCCGTTGGCCGGGAAGGCGTGGGCGACGCGCTCGGCCACTTCGACGCCGAAGCGTTCGAGCTGGGCGATCTTCTCGGGATTGTTGGTCATCAGCCGCACCCGCTTGATGCCCATGCGGGCCAGCATGGTGGCGGCCGGGGCATAGATCCGCTCGTCGGCGTCGAAGCCCAGCTGCTCGTTGGCGTCGATCGTGTCGAAGCCCTCGTCCTGGAGCTCGTAGGCGCGCAGCTTGTTCACCAGGCCGATGCCGCGGCCTTCCTGGGCGAGATAGAGCAGCACGCCCGAGCCGCGCTTGGCGATCTCGGCGATGGCGCCGCGCAGCTGCACGCCGCAATCGCAGCGCAGCGACCCCAGGAGGTCGCCGGTGAAGCACTCCGAGTGCAGCCGGATCAGCACCGGCTCGGTCGGGTCGATCTCACCGACCACGATGGCGAGGTGCTCCTTGCCGCCGTCGCTCGGCCGCCAGGCGAGGATGCGGGCGTTCTCGGCACCCTCCAGGGGCACATAGGCCTGCGCCACCTGCTGCAGATTGCGCGATGCGGTCTCCTCGTAGCCGAGCACGTCGGCGGCATCGACATAGACCAGGTCCTGCTCGCGCGCCCAGTCGCGGCGCTTGTTGCCGGGGTCGCGGCTGAGCGGCCCCAGCACGACGGCGGGCAGCAGGCGGGCAAGCTTGGCCAGCTCGATGGCGGTCTGGGCGATGCGCTCGGCGCGGTTCACCACCGGCCGCGACAGATGGCGCAGGGCGGCATGGCGCAGCGGCGTGCCAGGGCTCTCGCCCGGCGCGTATTCGTGCGGCCGCAGGATGATGTCGACCGGGACGCCCTCGGGCAGGTCGAGGGTGATCGGCTTGTTGGTCTCGCCCAGGCCGCCGGCGATGTGCGGCGGGATCTCCATGCCGATGGCCTCGACCCGGCGCCGGGTCGTGACCAGGGTCGGGGCGTCCTGCGCCAAGCCCTGCAGGCGCTGGAGGGCGCGCGGACCGCAGGCTTCGGCGGCGATCACCAGGCCGCCGGCGCCGTCCTCGTCGCGCAGCACGACAATGCCGCCCCGACGCAATTCAGCCAGGGCGCGCTCGACGGCGGCCAGTGCAGTGGCCGTGCGGGAATGGACCTGCGCCGGACTCATACCTTGATCTTCTTTAGCATGCCGCTTTCTGGCGTCGAAGAGAACCGCTTTTGCCGATGCTGCGTACCAGATAAAGTGTCTCGAGGTGCCCGCAGGAAGCAGCATGTCTCAAAATAATCGCGGCAAGAAGATCCTGCTGGTCGACGACGACCAGACTTTGCGCACCGTCCTCGCCGAGCAGCTCGATCTCTACGACGGCTTCACGACCATCCAGGTCGGCACCGCCGCCGAGGGCCTCGAGAAGGCCAAGCTCGCCCACTACGACGCCATCCTGCTCGATATCGGCCTGCCCGACATGGATGGCCGCGAGCTCTGCAAGCTGATGCGCCGCCAGGGCGTGCGCGCCCCGGTCATCATGTTGACCGCCGCCGACAGCGACGCCGATACCATCCTCGGTCTCGAATCGGGGGCCAACGACTACGTCACCAAGCCGTTTCGCATCAACGTCTTGCTCGCGCGTCTGAGGGCCCACCTGCGCCAGCACGAGCGCAGCGAGGACGCGGTGATGACGATTGGTCCGTACGAGTTCCATCCTGCGGCCAAGATGCTGCTGGAGAAGGGCGGCAAGAAGAAGGTCCGGCTGACCGACAAGGAGACCTCGATCCTGAAGTACCTGTTCCGCGCCGGCGATCGGCCGGTGGCGCGCGACGTGCTGTTGAACGAGGTCTGGGGTTACAATGCCGGGGTCACGACCCACACCCTGGAGACCCACATCTATCGCCTGCGCCAGAAGGTCGAGAAGGACCCGACGGCAGCCGCCATCCTGATCACCGACCGCGGCGGCTACCGGCTGCAGCCCTAAGGCCAGGCTCTCATTCTCACCCCTCGCCGCGCTCGGAATGACAAAACGGCTTTGGGTCGCTTGCCATTAGGTGACCTGGGCGTCATCTTTTTCCTTGAAGACTGAAACATCAACCCCGGAGGGCTCGCCGTGAGCACCCAACGCCTCTATGCGCTGCCGGTCGAGATCACCGACTGGAAGTTCGACGGCGCCACCGAGATCCAGTTCAACTGGGAATACGACGACGGCTCCGACGCCCTGCTCGACCTCTACGACAAGGGCAAGAAGCAGCAGTGGGATGCCAGCACGCGGCTCGACTGGTCGCTCGAGCTCGACCCCGACAATCCGATGCAGCTCAAGGACGAGGCGATCTCGATCTACGACACCGACTACTGGCGCAAGATGGACGCCAAGGAGCGGGCGTGGCTGCGCCGGCATCTGCAGGCCAACTCGATCTCGCAGTTCATGCATGGCGAGCAGGGCGCGCTGATCGCGACCGCCAAGATCGTCGCCACCGTGCCCGACATGAACGCCAAGTTCTATGCCGCCACGCAGGTGATGGACGAGGCACGCCACGTCGAGGCTTACAAGCGCCTGCTGCACGAGAAGTTCGAGCTCGCCTATCCGATCAACAAGGCGCTGAAGGCGCTGCTCGAGCAGACGCTCTCCGACCGGCGCTGGGACATGACCTATCTCGGCATGCAGGTGCTGATCGAAGGGCTGGCGCTCGCCGCCTTCCAGTCGATCCGCGACAAGGCGGGCAATACGCTCGCCGGCGCGGTCAACGCCTACGTGATGCAGGACGAATCGCGGCACGTCTCGTTCGGCCGCCTGGCGCTGCGCGATTACTATCCGCAACTCTCCGACGCCGAGCGCGACGAACGCGAGGAGTTCGTGGTCGAGGCGCTCTATTTCATGCGCGACCGCTTCAACCAGTCGGAAGTGTGGGAACGGCTCGGCCTGCCCGCCGAAGTGCTCGACGACATCCACTACAATTCCAAGCAGATGAACTCGTTCCGCGGCCGCCTGTTCAGCCGCGTCGTGCCCACGGTCAAGGATATCGGCCTGTGGGGCGAGCGGGTCCGCAAGGCCTTCGCGGACATGGGCGTCATGGACTACGCCAAGATCGACGTCGCCGAGCAGCTCGCAAACGACGGCCGCGTTGCCGAGGAGTTCGACAAGAAGATGTTTGTCGACAAGGCGATTGCCGCGGAGTGATTTCATCGCTGGGGACCGCGCCACTCCAGTGGCGCGGTCCCCAGCGGTGAGTCGATCCCCAGTCACATTGCCGTGCGTGCTGCCGATTGCAGCCTGTGTGCCAACGACCGAGTGTTAGAACGCGGCAACCACACTTGGAGGTCCCGCGATGCCTCGCCTGCCGCGCCGACAGCTCGTCCTTCTGGGCCTTGCGCTCAGCGTCATCGCCACGCCGCTCGCGGCACAGGACACCGTGCGGGTGCGCGGCGCGATCGAGAAGAAGGAGGGCGCCACCTACATCGTGAAGACGCGTGACGGCGAGACCGTCCGGGTAGAGCTCGCCGACAAGCCGCTCTTCGTCGCCATGGTCAAGGCGTCCATGAACGACATCAAGCCCGGCATGTTCGTCGGCGCGACCGCCATGCCGGGGGCGGGCGACAGCCTGCAGGCGGTCGAGGTGCACATCTTCCCGGAGGCGATGCGCGGCACGGGCGAGGGCCATCGGCCGTGGGACCTCAAGCCGCAATCGACCATGACCAACGCCAGCGTCGACACCATGGTGACCGGCAACGATGGCCACACCCTCACCATGAAGTACAAGGACGGCGAGAAGAAGCTTCTGGTCACGCCGGAGACGGTCGTCGTCACCTACGCGCCCGGTGATGTCGCCGACGTCGGGCCGGGCACCAAGATCTTCATTTCGGCGGCGCAGAAGCAGGCCGACGGCAGCCTGAAGACACCGCGCATCACTTACGGCAAGGACGGGCTCACGCCTCCGATGTGACGCCCCGCAGGAAGATCACCAGCACGAGCAGCGCGGCCGGCACCAGCAACGGGTGGGAAGTCACCGTCAGCAGGAGGGCGCCGGCGATTGCGCCGATCAGGTAGCCGAGCCAGGTAAGAAGGAGCAGGCGCGGTGTCGTCGTGGCCGGCGAAACGCTCGCGGTTCCCGGCACCAGCGCGTCGAGAGCAGCGTCGGCGGTGCGTGCGAGCGTGCTGGTCACCACGACGGTGCTGATCGAGGTGCCGGCGAAATGGGTGATCGCCGAAGCCTGCAGGCCCATGGCGAAGGCGACGATCAGCACCTTGATCTCCACGCCGTCCGGCAGGAATCCCAGCCCGGCCAGGATCAGCGCCTCGAGCCCGATCGCCGGCGCGGGCTTGCGGCACAGGCGCAGGATCAGGCGCGCCAACATGGCGCCGGCGAAGAACGTCACCAGGGGCGACAAATGGTTGAGGGCGTCGGAATAGCGGCCGTGCCCCGCCGCGATGCCGGCCAGCACCGTGTTGCCGGTCATGTTGGCGGCGAACACGGCGCCCATGGTGATATAGCCCACCGCGTCGGCGATGCCGGCGACGATGGTGAGGAGCGTGGCCTGGAACGACGGGCTGCGGACGATGGCTACACCACGTCGTAGGTGATCTCGACCTCGGCCCCGAAGCAATGGCCCTGGCAGGTCAGGATCCAATCATTGGCGAGATCGTCGTCGGTGTAGATGTCGTTCTTCGCCAGCACGACCTTGCCCTTGATGCGCTTGGCCGCGCAGGACGCGCAGAAGCCTTCCTCGCACGAGGACAGCGGATTGAGCCCGGCGCCGCGCGCCGCTTCGAGGATGCTGAGTCCTTTGCGGTAGGGCACCTTGTGCGTCTTGCCCTCGAAATGGATGGTGATCTCGCTCGGGATCACGTCGCCGTCCTCGGTCGGCTCGATCGGCACCGCGTCGTTGCCCGAGGCCTCGAAGCGTTCGATGCGCACCCGCTCGCGCGGCATGCCGGCGCCGAGCAGCGTGTTCTCGACCAGGGTCATGAACGGCCCCGGCCCGCAGAGATAGGCTTCGGCCGTCGCGAAGCCCTCGAGGGTGGCCGCGATCTCCTCGGCTTTGGTGAGCCCCTGCGTGGCGTCGAGATGGTGGATCACCTCGAGGCGACCGGGGTGCGCCGCCTGCAGCGCCTCGAACTCGGCGTCGAAGATGATCGAGGGCTTGTCGCGGTTGGCATAGAACAGCCGGATCTTGCGCTGCGTGTTCTTCAGCGCCGACTTGATCAGAGACATCATCGGCGTGATGCCGCTGCCGCCGCCGAACAACAGGAGGGGCGCCGTGCTGTCGCCGAGGACGAAGCGGCCGGCCGGCGGCAGGACCTCGAGCGTCAGGCCTTCCTTCAGTGCGTCGTGGAACCAGTTCGAGCCCTTGCCACCGCTGACCCGCTTGACCGTTACCTTGGGCAGGCCGTCGATCTCGGGCGCGCTCGACAGCGAGTAGCAGCGATTGAACGCGCCATCGCTGTGCGGCACCCGGAACGTCAGGAACTGGCCTGCCTTGTAGCGGTACTTGTCGGCCAGGTCGGGTGGCACCTCTAGCACGAAGGAGCGCGCGTCGGGCGTCTCCTGGATGACCTTGGCGATGCGTAATTGATTGTATGCCATCGATAAATCCGTCTTCAGGATAGCTGCAACTTCCGTGCGGGACTCTTCTAGCAGAGTGTGATAGGTTCCGCCGAGAAAAATGACCGGAGCGTCAACTTTGCCGCTCCGGACGACGGGAATGGGACAGCGTTCAGCGCCAGGAGGCAAGGGCCATGACGACGCAAAAGATCTATCAGCTCCCGGTCGACGTCACGAACTGGAAGTTCGACGGCGCTACCGAGATCCAGTTCAACTGGGAATATGACGACGGCTCGGCCGACCTGCTGAACCTCTACGAGAAGGGCAAGCAGCAGCAGTGGGACACCAGCACCCGGCTCGACTGGAGCCAGGAGCTGTTCGAGGGCAACCCGATGGGCATGTCGGACGAATCGATCCCGATCTACGGCTCGCCGTTCTGGGACAAGATGACCGACAAGGAGAAGGACTGGCTGCGTTTCAACCTGCAGTGCCATTCGATCTGCCAGTTCATGCACGGCGAGCAGGGCGCGCTGATCGCGACCGCCAAGATCGTCGGCACGGTGCCCGACATGAACGCCAAGTTCTATGCCGCCACCCAGGTGATGGACGAGGCGCGCCACGTCGAGACCTACAAGCGGCTGATCCACGAGAAGTTCAAGGAAGCCTATCCCATCACCGAGTCGTTGAAGAACCTCCTCGAGCAGACGCTCTCCGACCGGCGCTGGGACATGACCTATCTCGGCATGCAGGTGCTGATCGAGGGCCTCGCACTCGCCGCCTTCCAGCGCATCCGCGACACCGCCAAGAACAACCTCGCCGCCGCGGTCAACGCCTACGTCATGCAGGACGAGGCACGCCACGTCACGTTCGGCCGCATGGCGCTGCGCGAATACTATCCGCACCTGTCCGATCACGAGCGCGCCGAGCGCGAGGAGTTCACCGTCGAGGCGCTCTACTTCATGCGCGACCGCTTCAACCAGGCGGAGGTCTGGATGCGCTCGGGCCTGCCGGTCGATAAGCTGATGGAGTTCGCCTACAACTCGGGCGCCATGCAGAACTTCCGCACGCGCCTGTTCACCCGCGTCGTGCCGATCCTGAAGGAGATCGGCCTGTTCGGGCCCAAGGTGCAGAAGGCCCTGGTCGACATGGGCGTGATGGAATACGCCAAGATCGACGTCGAGAAGCTGATCGGCAACGACATGAAGGTCGCCGAGGATTTCGACGCCAAGAAATTCGTCCAGCAGGCCGTCGCGGCGGAGTAGAGCGCGACATCTGGAGCAGTAGCAACAAGCCCGACCTCATCCCGAGGTGCCGCGCATGGCGCGGCGTCCCCGAGGATGGGGATCAGGTGTGGCGCTCGTTGCCCATGGGCGCGCGGTAAGCGGCGCGTATTCGAGACACGCGCTGCGCTCGCGGCTCAGCATGAGGGAAAATGGCGGCCGCGCGAAGCGCGTGGCCGCTACTTGCAGGTCTCGATCTTCGGCGGCGCGCCGATGACCGTGGCCACCTTCGAAATGTCGAGGCAGCGCGTGCCGATCCAGGCCTGGAGCTGCACGAAGATCGCGTATTTCGCGAACATGTCGGCCTGCTCGATCGGCGTGCCCTTGAGGCGTGCCAGCAGCCAGTACAGCGCGTAGATGTTGCTGGTCGCGTAGTCGGCCGCCGCCAGGTCGGGATCCTTGCTCCACAACGCGGCGTTCTTGGCGGCCGCGCCCGTCGGATCGGCGATGCCGGCCAGCCAGGCATTCGAGTTGGTGACCAGCGCATAGGGCCCGCCCTGCTGGGCGCGCAGCGCCTTGGCCTGCTCGGCCATGGCGACGTAGCCCTGGCCCGCGATCGTGCTGTTGGCGCAGCCGCTGCGGCAGATCGCGACGAAGGTCAAGTACTCGGCCAGGATGATCTCGATATTGCCGTTGTTGTGCTTGCGCCAGGCGCGCGCCAGGTTCCAGCCCTGTGTGGTCTCGTTGCTCCATGGCTTGGCCGCCAGTGGCGTGTCGCGCTCGAGATCGCCGATCACCGCCTGGGCGGCGGCCTGCCATTCGGCCGGGATCTGCGCGAACGCCTTGCCGGCTCCCATGATGGTGAGCAGCGCCAGCGCGATCACGATCTTCATTGCCGATCTCCCGAACATCATGCTGCCTGCCTGGTCTTGGTCGGTGGGTATTCCACGATGCCGTCGATCTTCACTTCGAACGCCTCGCGCGGCCGCAACCGGCGTGCCTGCGCCGGCGTGATGACGGGATAGTGCCGCGCATCGTCGATCGCCGCGCCGACTTCCCAGCAATCCTCTTCGTTGGTGATCCACGTCGGCGCGGGAAAGCGCCGCATGTCGATCGCCCGCGAATAGGCGCGCAGGGATTTGTGCTCCTTGCGGGCATATTCGTGGAAGTACGACATGATCAGCTCGCGCAAGCTGCGATAGACCGGGTCGCGCCAGCGCAGCCAGGCATGATTGGTCTTGGAGATCGCGCCCCAGTAGGCGTCGCGGCGAAACACCGTGATGACATGGTCGGCATCGCCTTGCGCGGTCATGTCGACCACCAGCGGCGGGCGACCCTGCAGCCACAGCGCGCAGGCGGCGACGAACGCGCCCTCGATGCAGTGGCCCTTGCCATGACGCAACACGCTGCGCACCGAGTAGAGCGTGGCGCCGCCCTCTTCATGATTGGCGGGAAGGCTGGTCACGTATTCCTGGACGGCCTCCGGCGTTGCCAGGGTCCGCAGGAGGCTGCCTTCCTCGGCCGTGAGGCCGAGTTGGGCTGGCGTTGGCTTGTCGACGTAACGCATCGCCCGCGATTGTGCCGTGACGGCCCGCCGTCGGCCAGAGGATGCAATGCGGGCCGCCGGTTGGTGGAGCTGAGGGGGATCGAACCCCTGACCTCCTCATTGCGAACGAGGCGCTCTCCCAGCTGAGCTACAGCCCCTGACAACCGGCTCAGGGCCCGATGGGCGCGGATAATGGTTGGCGGGTCCCCTGTCAAGCAAGGCCGCGTGTGATAGCGTCCACCGCCATTCGCAAGGGAGTCGGTCAGTGACAAACAACAGCAAGCGGGTCGTGCATACGGACGGCGCTCCCAGGGCACTCGGGCCCTATTCGCAAGCCATCGTGGCCAACGGCATGGTGTTCTGCGCCGGCCAGATCCCGCTCGATCCGGCAACTGGCGACCTGGTCGAAGGCGGAATCGCCGAGCAGACGCACCAGGTGCTGAAGAACCTGCGGGCAGTCCTCAAATCGGCCGGCAGCGACCTCGATCGCGCGGTCAAGACCACGGTGTTCCTGAAGAGCATGGACAGCTTCGCCGCCATGAACGAGGTCTACGGCCGTCCGGAATATTTCGGCAGCCCGCCGCCCGCCCGCTCGACCGTCGAGGTGGCGCGCCTGCCGCGCGACGTGCTGGTCGAGATCGAGATTGTCGCCCTCGTCTGACCTATGATGCCCACCTCTCACTCATGAACGACCCGATGAGCTGGATCCTGGGGCTCGGCGCCCTCGTGCTGTTGGCCTTGGCGATCGGGCACTTCCTGATCGCGCTGGTCCTGATCATCCCGACCTGGCGGATCTGCGTCAGGGCGGGCTTCTCCGGCGCTCTTTCGCTGTTCCATCTCGTGCCGGTCGTCGGCTCGTTCATCGTCATGGCCGTGCTGGCCTTCAGCACCTGGCCAAGCGGCGAAGCCCGGCCGTCGGGACGCTAGAGCGATGGGAGGCGAGATTGCTGCCCTGACGGGCTTCTTCGGACTTACCAGCGTCTTTGCCGTGGTGGCCGCCGCCTTCGCCGGCTGGATGGCCTGGCGCATCGTCGAGAAGACGGGATTGCCGGGCTGGCTGGGGCTCGGCGCCATGCTGCTGACCTTGACCGGCATCGGCTCGATCGTGCCGCTGGTCCTGCTGTGGGTCTTCGCCTTCATGAACTGGCCGCGCGACGAGGCGGGCGGCAGAGTCCTCGACGCGCCAGTGCCGCCGGGGAGCGCGCCACAGCCGGCCGCGGCGCCGGCAGCGCTGCCGCCGCCCCCCGCGTCGCTGACCGATCGGCGAAGCTGGCGCCTGGCCGGCCGGCTGAGCGATGGAAACGACGTCACGCTGGTCATCAACGACGGCGTGCCGGTCTATTTCCTGACCGGCGCCCCTGCAGGACAGGCGACCGAGCTGTCGCTGCCCGATCCGTCGGTCGGCCAGCCGCATGCCCGCATCCTGACCGCCGCCGGTCGCATCGGCCTCGAGGATCTCGGCACGACGCACGGCACGATGATCGACGGCGCCCGCCTCCTGCCCGAGCACGGACCGCGCGATATCAGCGCAGCCCGCGTCATCCGCATCGGCAGCGTCGATCTGTCCCTTTCGAGGGTGTAGTTCCCGTCCTCCCCAGCTTCGCCGCTACGGAGTGGACATATCTCATTTCATGCTCCTCTCCCCCTTCTGTGCGGATCGGCGAAGCCGAACGCGCTCATGAGGGCGGGGGGAAAGGAACATGAGATGTGGTCCACTCCGTAACGGCGGAGCCGGGGAGGAGGGGAAGGATCGGTTTTTCGCCGCTCCGAATGGGCTTGTGATCGACAATCCCCGCCGAGTAGGGTGCGCGGCCGGCGGCCCGCCGGCGTCTGGGGAGCGGAGAGGCGATGCTGTCGTTGGCCGTGCTGATCGACAAGGTGATCGACATCTATACCTGGATCGTGATCGCCGGTGCGATCATGAGCTGGTTGGTGGCGTTCGGCGTCGTCAACGTCCGCAACCAGTTCATCCGCGTGATCGTCGACCTGCTCTATCGCCTGACCGAGCCGGTGCTGCGGCCGATTCGTCGCGTCCTGCCCAACCTCGGGGGTGTCGACATCTCCCCGGTCATTCTGCTGCTCGGCCTGTTCTTCGTCCGCAGCCTGCTGTGGGAATACGTCTGGCCGGCGCTCGTCCATTGATGCCATGGCCGATCCGTCGTTCCTGCGCCGCGCCAGCGACGGCGTGACGATCGAAGTGCGCGTTCAGCCCCGCGCCCGCCGCACGGCGCTGGAGCATGCCGGCGACGGTGCGCTGCGCGCTGCGGTGACGGCGCCGGCCGAGGACGGCAAGGCCAACCGCGCGGTGATCGACCTGATCGCCGGCGAATGGCGGCTGGCGAAATCGACGATCGAAGTGACGCGCGGCGCGGCCAACCGCGACAAGGTCATGAAGCTCGCCGGCGAGCCCGCCCTGCTCGCCGGGCGCATCTGCCAATGGCTGAAGGAACGCTCGGACGACCATGGCTGAAGCGAAGCTGATCGACGGCAAGGCCGCCGCCGCCGCGCTGCGCCATCGCGTGGGCGACGGCGTTGCCGACCTGATTGCGCGCGGCGGGCCGACGCCCGGCCTGGCCACGGTGCTGGTCGGCGGCGACCCGGCGAGCCAGGTCTATGTCCGCAGCAAGGGCAAGCTGGCGGCCGAGCTCGGCATGGCGAGCTTCGATCTCCGGCTGGCCGAGAGGACGTCGGAGGACGAGCTGCTGGCGGCGATCGACGAGCTCAATGCCGACGAGCGGGTGCATGGCATCCTCGTGCAGCTGCCCCTGCCGCCGCACATCGACACGACCCGGGTGCTGATGGCGATCGATCCGGCGAAAGACGTCGACGGCTTCCATCCGTTCAATGTTGGCCGGCTGGGCACGGTGGCGCCGCGCGAGCCGCTCGATTTCCCGGTACCCTGCACGCCGCTCGGCGTGTCGATGCTGCTGCAGGACACGCTCGGCACGCTGACCGGACGGACGGCCGTGATCATCGGCCGGTCGAATCTGGTCGGCCGCCCCGTGGCGCAGCTCCTGCTGCGCGCCGACTGCACCGTCACCATCGCCCATTCGCGCACACGCGACCTGCCAGCGCTCGGGCGCACGGCCGACATCCTGGTGGTGGCGATCGGCCGCCCGGAATTCGTGCGCGGCGACTGGATCAAGCCGGGCGCTACGGTGATCGATGTCGGCATCAACCGTGTGCCGGCCGAGGACGGCAAGAGCCGGCTTGTCGGCGACGTGGCGTTCGCGGAGGCAGCCAAGGTTGCCGGCCATCTCACGCCGGTGCCGGGCGGCGTCGGGCCGATGACGGTGGCCTGCCTGATGTTCAACACCCTGCAGGAGGCGCGCCGCGCCTCGGACCTGAAGTTCTCCGCCGCCGATTAGACTGGGGCGACAGGCTTGTCGGGAAAGAGCATCACGTCGAGCTGGCAGACGATCAGGTCGAAGGCGCCGTCGGGAAGGCGCAGCTTCATCGAGTCGGCCTGCTGCCGGGCGACGCGCGCGCCACGCCGCGAGGCTGGTCCGCGGCCGATCAAGCTCTAGTTTCTTGCCATGCCGGCGACCAGCGCCTTGACGTTATGGCGCATCATCGCCTCGTAGGTCGGCGCCGGACCGTCCGGGGCCGAAAGCGCGTCGCTGTAGAGTCGGGCGCCGACGACCGCGCCCGATTCGCGGGCGATCTGGTCGACCAGGCCGGGATTGGTCATGTTCTCGACGAACAGCGCCTTGATCCTCTGCTCGCGCACCTGGCGGATCAGGGCCGCCATGTCCTTGGCGGTCGGTTCGCTGTCGGTCTTGAAGTCGCGTGGCGCCAGGAACTGCACGCCATAGGCATTGGTGAAATAGCGGAACGAGTCGTGGCCGGTGATGACCTTGCGCCGTTCCACCGGCACCTCGGCGATGGCGGCCCGTACCCAGCGGTCGAGCTCGTCGAGGCGACCGGCATAGAGCCGGGCGCGCTGGCGATAATGGCTGGCATTCGCCGGATCGGCCGCCGCCAGCCCGTCGGCGATGTTGGCGACGTACTGTCTCGCGCGCCCGACATCCTGCCAGCAATGCGGGTCGGGCCCATGGCTGTGGCCGTGGCTGTCGGCGGCCAGGGTCGCGATCCCGCTGCTCGCCACCACCCGCCGGCCCTTGAAGGGGGCCGCTTCGGCGAGGCGGTCGATCCAGCCTTCGAAGCCCAGCCCGTTGCTCACCAGCACCTGGGCGTCCGGCAGCACGCGCACGTCGGACGGCTTGGGCTGGTAGGTGTGGGCGTCGATGTCGGCGCCGACCAGCACCGAGAGGGCCAGGCGATCGCCGCCAACCTCCCGCACCAGGTCGCCGACAATCGAGAAGGTCGCCACGACCCGCAGCCGGGGATCGGCAAGCACGGGGCGCGCGGCGAGCAGCATCGCCGCCGCGAGCAGGGGACGACGCAGCATCTTGTTATATTATAACATCAAATCGGGAAGTCGAGCCAGCGCGGCTCGTGGCCGGTGGCGGCGAAGAAGCGCAACAGGTCGGCCGCCGCCATCGCCGTGGTCATGGTGTTGACCAGCGGATGGACGTTGACCAAGCCGCCTTCCATCAGGCCGCGGTCGAGCGCCAGGCGCACGCTGCGGCTGGTATCGTTGATCAAGGCGAGCGGCGTCACCGAGCCCGGCTCGACACCGAGATGGCGGCGCAGGCGGTCGGGGCTGCCGAACGACAGCCGGCCGGCGCCCAGCACCTCGCCCAGCCGCTTGAGGTCGATGGCGCGGTCCTCGATCGCGACCACCAGCCACATCTCCTCCTTCTTGTTGCGCAGAAAGAGATTCTTGACGTGATGGCCGGGCAGGTTGCCGCGCAGCGCCTTCGCCTCCTCGACGGTGAAGACGGGTGGGTGCTCGACACTCTGGTGCTCGAGCCCGAGCTCGGCCAGCCGGGAGAAGAGTTGTTGGGGGTCGAGCATCGGGTTACAGGGGGCGCATGAAAGGCATCGTTCTGTCCGGCGGCAGCGGTACGCGGCTTTACCCGATGACGCGGGCCGCCAACAAGCAGCTCCTGCCGGTCTACAACAAGCCCATGGTCTACTACCCGCTGACCACGCTGATGCTGGCCGGCTGCCGTGAGATCCTGCTGGTCGTGAACCCGCACGACGAGGAGGCCTACCGCCGCCTGTTCGGCGACGGCCGGCAATGGGGCCTCACGATCGACTATGCCTTGCAGCCCAGGCCCGGCGGTATCGCCGAGGTGTTCCTGGTCGGCCGAGACTTCATCGGCCAGGACCGGGTCGGCCTGATCCTGGGCGACAATCTGTTCTATGGCGATTCGCTGCCGGCGGTCGCCGAGCGCGGCGCCACCGGCGCCGGCGCGGTGATCTATGCCTACTGGGTGGCCGATCCCTCGGCCTATGGCGTGATCGAGTTCGACGCCCAGGACCAGCCGGTCCACATCGTCGAGAAGCCCAAGACGCCGCGCTCGAACTGGGCGGTGACCGGCCTCTATTTCTACGATGCGGATGTTTGCGACGTCGCTGCCCAAATTCCCCGATCGGCGCGCGGCGAGCTCGAGATCACCGACGTCAACGCACACTACCTCGAGGAGGGTCGGCTGACGGTCGAGAAGCTGGGCCGCGGCTACGCCTGGCTCGACACCGGCACCCCCTCGAGCCTGTTGCGCGCCGCCCAGTTCGTCGAGACGGTCGAGGATCGCCAGGGGCTGCAGATCGGCTGTCCCGAGGAGGTCGCGTGGCGCAAGGGCTATATCGACGATTCAGGCCTCGGCCGCCTGATCGAGCCGATCCGCGACAGCGAATACGGCAAGTACCTGCAGCGCCTGCTGGCCCGCGGGTAGGCCCAACTGTGCTGTTCCTGGACGGCACCGCCTCTCGAGCGAGCCCCTTGCCAAGGCGGCGGAAAAGCCCTATCCACACCGCCTTCCGCCGCGGTCGCGCGGCGGATCGGAGCGCGGGCGTAGCTCAGGGGTAGAGCACAACCTTGCCAAGGTTGGGGTCGAGGGTTCGAATCCCTTCGCCCGCTCCAAATCGACAACATCGATGCAATGCATTGTGGCGCATGGCCGCGGCTTCGCTGATGTGTAGCGCCAAAACCAAGCTGGGCGGCGCCGGTGGTCCCGGCGGCCGTTGCTCCGAAGCCCGAGCCACGCAAGGGCGCGCTGGAGCCGCTGCCGCCGTTGTGGCGCCCGCGATTCTGATGGCGCGACGCTCGCTGCGCGCGCCGTGCACTGCCCGCCACCGACAGCGGCGCGGCCTCTGATGAGCCGCCTTGGTGGAATGCAGCCTGGTGGCGTGATCCGGTGTTTCGGCCCGCAAGGCGGATTCGTCCTCTCCCGTAGCCGTGGAAACGGCGCCGCTCCCGGCAGGGAGGGCGCCGCTGGCGAGGCTGGGGCCGCAGGCGGCTCAGATCAGCTTGGGGGCGGAGAGCAGCGGCGAGGAAAGCGTCGTGCTGATCGGCCTGACGTAAACCGGCGCGGTGTACGTATACGTGCTGGTGTTGGCGCTGGCGCTGGTGCTCGTGTACGACAGCGTGGCCGTGTAGGTGGCGCCACCGGCCACAGCCTCGATCTCGTTCAGGTCCAGCTCGACGATCGCATTGCGGATGATGTTGCCCTTCATGACACTCTCCCCTCGGGTGTGACGGCGGCGGGATGCCGTCCGTCGATGCAGGGAGAGTAGGCCTGTCCCGTTGCCCGGAAATTGCGTGGCCCCGCTATTGCGTTGCGTCTGTTTCGGCGGGCTGCACTCGCTCGATCGGTGATTCGTGGCATTCCCGATGTTCGTGGAGCCGGATACGTTGACCCGCTATCCACCATGACCGGCTCGGCGGGGTCCGTGTAGGCTACGCAAGCAAGCTCGCGCAACGTGCGCTCGACGCCCAGACCCGCGGCCTCGCAGCTACGTTCGGCCACCTTGGCAATTTCTTCTGCAATGTATGGGTCCTTGAGCAGACGCAGGCCTTGAACGCCGGCCCCGTTCGGGTTGTAACCCGCTGTAATGGCCGTCTGCGTGGCGTTTTGGCCATTTGCGATGTAGGCGCGCACGAACAGGCGTCGGCGATCTACAGTTGCGGCCTTGCTGGTCCCTGCCTTGGCCCGACCGGTCATCGGTCCCTCTCCCGGCCTCGCGCGCACGCGTGTGCTGCGCGGAAAATGCCTGACCGTTCACGGATCCGCTGTTCAAGCGCTTCCGAACGGCTCGATTCGCAAAATGCGATGCAGGCTGCGTGAAGCCTTCAATCCGCGGGCCAACGAAACGCGGAAAACCCAATGAAATTGGGCATCGGATGACGTGGCACCGGACTTGCGACGGGGCTGGCACAAGCATCTCAGGAGCAAGTTGTGCAAAGCCATGTAACCGACTCTTCAGCGCCGACGCGTACCGCGTTGCGGGAAGGGCTTCGAATCGTCGTCACGGGGGGAGCGGGATTTCTGGGCTCGCATCTCTGCGAACGCCTGGTTGGCCAGGGACATCGGGTGATCTGCGTCGACAACTTCGACACCGGGCGGCGCGAAAACGTTCGCGTCCTGCTGTCTGCAAGCGACCGGTTCAGCGTCGTCGAGCACGACATTGTCGAGCCGTTCGAGTTCAAGCTCCCGAGTTTCGACCAGATCTACAATCTGGCATGCCCGGCTTCCCCGCCGCATTACCAGTCCGACCCTGTCAGAACGGCGCTGATCTGCAGCCAAGGCACTTACAACTGCCTCCAGGCGGCCCGGCGCCACGGCGCACGATTTTTCCAGGCTTCGACATCCGAGATCTACGGCGATCCCGAGATGCACCCTCAGTCGGAGGATTACCGCGGCAGCGTCAATGCCGTCGGTCCGCGCTCTTGTTACGATGAGGGAAAGCGGTTCGCCGAGACCCTCGTCACGGATTTCGGAAAGCGCCACAAGATCGGCACGCGCATCGCGCGCATCTTCAATACCTACGGGCCGCGCATGCAGCCCGATGACGGGCGCGTCGTCTCGAACTTCATCGTCCAGGCGCTGCTCGGTCGGGACATCACCATATACGGCACGGGCGAGCAGACCCGATCATTCTGCTTCGTCAGCGACCTCATCAGCGGATTCATCCGGCTGATGGGCGCGGACGGCGCCGGCGTCGCCCCGGTAAATCTCGGCAATCCGGCAGAGATCACCGTGCGTCGACTGGCCGAGGTCGTCGTCGACATCGTCGGGAGCAGGTCGACGATCGTCCATCGTCCGCTGCCCATCGATGATCCGCGGCGGCGCCGTCCCGATATCGCCCGCGCCCAGTCCGTGCTCGGCTGGTCGCCGAAAGTCGAGCTCCTGACCGGCCTTCGCGAGACGATCGCATACTTCGAAGAGCAACTTGGCTGCAACAGCCTTGCTCAGGTCGATCCTCGCCGGAGCTCGAACTCCCGGGCCGGGCGGACCTCGAGAATCTTGATTGGAGCGTGACATGAAACTGATGATTGTCGGTTCGGGCTATGTCGGCCTCGTCGCCGGTGCCTGCCTGTCCGACCTCGGCCACGAGATCGTTTGCGTCGATCGGGACACGAAGAAGATCGAGGCCTTGCGATCGGGCATCCTTCCGATCTTCGAGCCTGGCCTCGATGAGCTGGTCTTGCGCAACGCCGCCGCGGGACGGCTCACCTTCGCCAGCGACCTCGCTGAATTGAACCGCGGCGTGGAGGCCGTGTTCATCGCTGTCGGCACGCCGCCGAGCAGCATCGACCAGAGCGCCGATCTGTCGAGCGTGTTCGCCGTCGCGCGCGAGGTGGCCCGGACAGCGTCCGATGGCCTGGTGATCATCACCAAGTCGACGGTTCCGGTCGGCACAGGAGACGAGATCGCGGACATCATGCGTACCGTCGCGCCGGCATTGCGGTTCAGCGTCGCTTCCAACCCTGAATTCCTCCGCGAGGGCAATGCAATCGGAGATTTCATGGCTCCCGACCGGATCGTCATCGGCACCGAGGACGATCGCGCACGCGACGTCCTCGAAAGGACATATGCGCCACTCACCAGCCGCGGTGCTCCCCTGCTTGCGACCTCGCGGCGGGCCGCCGAGCTCGTGAAATACGCCTCCAACTGCTTTCTCGCCACCAAGATCTCCTTCATCAACGAGGTCGCCGACCTCTGCGAGGCGGTGGGAGCAGACGTCGAGGAAGTCGCGGCCGGAATGGGCCTGGATCGTCGGATCGGCCCGGCGTTCCTGAACGCTGGTCCCGGCTACGGCGGCTCCTGCTTCCCGAAGGATTGCGATGCCTTGCTTGCCACGGCTGGCGACAACGGTGTGAAGCTCAATGTCGTTTCCAGTGCGGTCGCGGCCAACACCGCTCGCAAGAACGCCATGGCGCGGCGCGTGGTGCGTGCCCTCGGCAACGACACAAAGGGCAAGGTGGTGACGGTCCTCGGCCTGACCTTCAAGGCCGACACCGACGACGTGCGCGAGGCACCCGCCTTTGCCCTGATCGAAGGCCTGAAGCAGGCAGGCATCTCGGTGCGTGTGTTCGATCCCCAGGGCATGGGGCATGCCCGGCGGATGCTGTCCGGAGTCGAGTTCTGCGGCTCGGCGCTGGACGCCTCTTGGGGAGCCGACTGCATCGTGGTCGCCACGGAATGGCGCGAGTTCCGGACCCTCGACGTCGACAGCCTGGCTCGGGCGATGCGGGGCCGCACGATCGTCGACCTGCGCAATCTGCTCGATCACGAACAGTTCGTGGACAAAGGGTTCGTCGTCCACGGCATCGGTCGCACCGCCCGACTGCCGGCCCGCGCCGTCGCGGCGCGTGGCGGCGAACGTTTCCCCGTACGCAAGCAACAGAACGTCGATATCGCTCAAAGGATGACACTATGAAAAGGCATGCTCTGGTAACCGGTGGCGCAGGATTCATCGGTTCACATCTGGTCGATACCCTGCTCGAGCGGGGCTACGAGGTGACGGTGCTCGACAACCTGTCGCCGCAGGTTCACGGCGACGCCGAGCTCGATCACGACGGCTGGCCGGTCTACCTCGACCCGCGCGCCAAGCGCATCAAGGGCGACTTGATCGACGAGGGCGTCTTCGCAAAGAGCATCGAGGGCGTGACCCACCTCGCGCATCTGGCGGCGTCTGTCGGGGTCGGCCAGAGCATGAGCAACATCGTCGACTATACGCGCAACAACGTCATGACGGCGGCGGTCATGCTCGAAACGCTGTCGCGCAACAAGCACACCATCGGCCGGATCGCCGTCGCCTCGTCCATGTCGATCTATGGCGAAGGCGCCTATTCCCGAGGAGCCGGCGCCGCGCCCGTGTTTCCAAGGCTGCGCACCAACGAACAGCTTCATAGCCGTCGTTGGGAGCTCGTCGAAGGCAACCAGACGCTGAAGCCGCTGCCGACGACGGAGGACAAGCTCCTGCAGCCGAACTCCATCTACGCGGTGAACAAGCGCGACCACGAGGAGATGTTCCTGTCGGTTGGCCGCGCGCTCGAGATTCCGACCGTGGCTCTGCGGCTGTTCAACGCCTATGGATCGCGCCAGGCACTCAGCAATCCGTATACCGGCGTGGCGGCGATCTTCATTTCACGCCTGCTCAACGATCAGCCGCCGCTCATCTTCGAGGATGGCGAGCAGCGCCGCGACTTCGTGCACGTCAAGGACGTCGCCGAGGCCTTCGCGACGGTGTTGGACAGCGATCGCCGCATCTGGGACGCCTTCAATGTCGGCAGCGGGAAGCCGATCTCGGTCACCGAGATGGCCCATGTGCTCGCCCGCCTGCTGCACAAGAACATCGCCCCCGAGATCCTGCACAAATATCGCGTCGGCGATGTGCGGCATTGCTTTGCCGACATCAGCAAGATCGGGCGCGAGTTCGGCTTCACGCCCCGCCGCTCGTTCGAGGCGGGCATGGCCGAGCTGATCCAATGGGTCGCCACGGCCAAGCCGCCGGTCAATCGCAGCCAGGAAAGCCTGGCGGAACTCCAGAGGAGCAAGCTGCTCGTCTAGCCTGCCTGCAGGCAGTCGCGCAGCGTCAAGAGGATAGGTCATGTCACTCGTTTCACGAATTGTCTTCGGCACGGCACTCGCCTGCTGCGTGGTCTCGTCGATCGCGACGGAAGGCTCTGCCGCGCAGATCACCCGCCGTCTCTGCGACCGGCCGCTCACGTACGACGTAACGCCTCCGAGCGATGTGCCGCCCGGCCTCGAGCTCCTCTCCGGCGTGTGGACGGGGACGGTGATCATGGCCGGCGGCAGCGAGATGTGCCTGGCCATGGTCGTCAAGGAGGTCCTGCCCGACGGCCGGGTCCTGCTGGCGATGGCCTGGAATGTCTCGATCGGTGGCCGTGAGGACATCAACAACGTCGTTGGCATGGGTGAAGCACCCAACTGGTGGAGCAAGGCCGAGAACGGCGAGCTGCGGATCGACAGCGGCACGAAGTGGAACGGCACGCACTACTACTACGTGATGAGGCTGCCGACGCGCGCAAGGCCGGACGTGTTGGAGGGTCGCTGGATGACCGACACCCATCCGCAACCCCTCGTATTGCATCGCAAGAAGGAAAGATGAGGCCATGTCCACTCTGGAAATCGTCGACTCCGTGTGGGTCGTCTCCGTCCCCATCGTCCTGGTGGCCCTGTACTTCGTCAGCCAGGCGCTCTACTCGCTGTCGCTGCTCGTGGACGCCTACCTGTTCTCGCGTCCCGTCAACATGGTCGACATGGGTGAGCGGTTTCGCCTCGTGCCGGGCTCGAAGAAGGATTATCCGGCGATCACCCTGTTCTATCCTGTCCTGAAGGAACAGGAATCGGTCATGCGCACCACCATGATCGCGTTCAACGAGCTCGAGTATCCGAGGGATCGCTATCGCGTCATCGCGATCCCCAACTCGACCGACCGGGAGACGGTCGCCGCTCTCGAGAATCTGCAGACGGAGTTTCCGTTCCTCGAGCTGCTCGAGGTGCCACCGACCGATCATCCATCCTGGCAGCCGGTGTGGGACGCGTGGGACGCCAACCCGAAGGCCTATTGGTGGCACGAGGGCGCGAACGCCTACAACAAGGACCTGCCGCCCAAGAAGACGCGGCAATTGATCTATGCCTTCTACACCTGGATGGCCACCAATCCGGAAGAAGGCACGTTGGTCAGCTATACCGACGCCGATTCCTGCCCGCCCAAGGATCACTTCCTGGCGGCGGCGATCGGCTCGCGCAGGTACGGGGCGCTGCAGGCAAAGAACGTCGCGGGCAACGCCGGCCTGACCTGGGCCTCGACCTTCTGCGCCTTCGATCACATGGCGTGGGACGGCAACAAGTACGAGCACCTGTCGGGCGATCCGACGCAGCCGTACTGGATGCTGGGCAAGGGCCTGTTCTTTCGCGCCCGGGATCTCCACGATCTCGGCAGCTTCCATCCCTGGCTCACGATCGAAGATCCCGAGGTTGGTCTCCGGCTGTGGAAGAACGGCATCAAGCTCGGCATCATGGAAGGATCGCTGCTCGAGGAGGCGCCGGCGACCTTTGACGTCGCCGTCACGCAAAGGAAGCGCTGGGTTGCCGGGTTCTTCCAGACGTTGAAGTTCCGTGATGGTCCAATGGATCACCTGGGCTTCTCGTTCATCGAGAAGATCAAGGCGTGGCTGATCTTCCTGCCCTGTCTGACGATGTCTTTCAATTGCCTCGGATTTCCGCTCTCGGTGTGGGCTGCCTGGAAATGGTACGACGGCACCGCAATCCTGCCCGAGTGGTCGTTCTACTGGGCGGCCGTCAACGTCACGGCAAATCTCTACTTCATGGCCAGCCTCTACTGGCGGGTGTGGATCCGAACGAAGCTGATCATGGACACGACACGGCAGAGGGTTCTTTACATGCTGCGTGTCAATCCGATCTTCCTCGGCATGTGGTGGATCTTCTGGGCGATCCCGCTCTGGATCGGCTACGGCATGTATCGCAACAACCTGGGTCTGGTGTGGGAGCGTACCCTCAAGAAGGACGACAACAAGCGCCTGGTTCGTGACCGTGTCGCACACGGCACCCTGGGCTACGTCGAGCCCAAGCAGCTCGAGTACGAAGCGGGCTGATGGCGGGAGCTCAGCGGCGCGGGTCTCCGGCTTCGGCAATCGCTCGATACATCGGCTTTGGCTTCATCGAGGTGTCGAACGGAAGGCCACGGTTCACACCCGGGTTCGAACCGTCCTTCCAGGCGCCGGGATAGCGCGCAAGATCCTCCGGAGTGACCTGCAGCCACGAATGCCGGTCACTCAATCCCCAGGTGCTCAAACCGCGGACTGCAGGCTCAGCCATGACCACTTCGAGATAGCGCCTGACCTCGTCCGCCACGCGGGCATCGCGCTGCTCTACAGGCAGGATGTAGTCGAATTCCTTGACGTCCAGCTCGCTGACGACGATGAACAGGCCGAGGTCCGCGATCTCCTTGAGGAGCCGTCTCAAGGCATCGGTCGAAAGGGCACCCTTCGAAAGGTCGAGATGCGCTTGCAGGCCGACGCCATCCAGGGGAACGCCAGCGCCTTTCAGTCGTTCCAGCAGCTTGAGGAAGTGATAGCGTCGGTCCTGCTCGAGTCGCGAATCGTACTCGAGGCCGAATTCATTGATCATCAGGTTCGCTTGCGAGGCAAGCCTGCGGGCCTCCCACAGTGCCCGTGCGATGTAGTCGGCTCCGAATGCTTGCAGGAAAGGACTGCTTCTCAGGCCGTCCATCCGATAGCCGGTCTCTATCGGTTCATTGACGACATCCCATTGCGCGATGGCATGGCCGTACCGCAACAGTGCGGCCTCGAAGTATCGCTTCATCAACTGCCATCCATCCTTCTCGCGCAGCGGCGATGCGGCCCAGGACGGCACGCTCTTGTGCCAGACGAGAGTGTGTCCATGGAGCTGCTTCTTGTTGGCAAGCGCAAAGCTCGTCAGAGCGTCCATCGATGCGAAATCGAAGGCGCCGGGCGAACTTTCGACTGCCGCCCACTTCAGGGCGACTTCCGGCGTGAGATAATCACATTCGCGCAAGAGCACATCGCGAAAATCGGGCTCCCTCACGACCTCTTCTACGCGAACCGCCGCACCAAAGTAGAGCTTGCGCCTGGCGAAGCGGGTCGACAAGGAATCCTCGGCAGCCCGAGCGCAATCGGCAGCGAGACCCGCGCCCGAAATTGTCGACGCGATCGCCGAAGAAACAACCTGCCGTCGCGTCGCTCTGTAGGACACCCACGCCTCCCGTCGCCAATGTGGACTCCAGCACGTTCCTGCTGCAGTCCTGACCGCCCATACGCCACGTCCCCGGCATGAAGCCGGTAAGCCGCCCGCTCATGCCACGATCGGAACGCGCGGACGGGCCGAGCCCAGCCCGAGAGATGCAGCGTCATGTTGAAGGGTCAAACCGGGACAGTGCCCAGGGACTTGACCAGGATCAACGACGAAGCATCCGCACCCGGTGCAGCCTGTCAGCGTTCCGAAGAGGATCGAGATGGCGAAACCTGCAAGCCTCATGGTGCGCCTCGCCGCGGGCGTCCCCAACAATGCCTTGCTCGAACTGACTGCCGATCTGGCCGCTCGGCTCGAGGTCGCCAGAGTGATCGGCATCAGCGCCTGCCAGCCCGTCCAGATCTACGGCAGCCTCACCTCCGGCGTCCATAACGATGCATTGCTGCAGGAGACTTCCGATCCGTCAGTCCGCCTGCGGATGGGAAGAGCCATCGGCATCAGCGCCTGTCAGCCCGCTCATATCTATCACAGCGCAGATCGGTACGTCCTGCCGGAGCTGGTGGCCAGGGAGCGCGAGCAGATCGACCAGGAGTTGAAGGCGGCGGAAAAGGCGTTCCGCTCCGCGCTCGAAGGAAAGGTGGCGGCTGTCGAATGGCGGTCGGCCGTCGTGACGTGCGGTTCGATTGCCGACTATGTGGTCGAGCAGATGCGGGCGGCCGACCTGCTGGTCACCGCCGCCCAGGAAGGCAGCCTCCTCGACAGGTGGCGATACGTCGGTGTTGCCGATCTGGTCCTGCGCGCCGGCCGGCCCGTGCTGGTTGCCGCGGCGAGCCAATCCAAGCTCGATCTGCGAACCGTCGTCGTCAGCTGGAAAGACGCGCGCGAGGCACGTCGAGCCGTGCAGGATGCCTTGCCGCTGCTCCGGCTCGCCGAGCGGGTTGTCGTCGTCGAGGTCGTTGCTTCGGCGGATCTTGCCGACGCTCGCGCCCGCACCCACGATGTTGTCGCTTGGCTGACCAGCCATGGCATCGCGGCGACCGCACAAGCAATCGCCGCCAGGACCGGCGAAGCCGTGGAGTTGCGCAACATCGCAAGCGATCTCGAGCTCGACGCCGGGTTGATCGTGGGCGGAGCCTACGGCCATACGCGCCTGCGGGAATGGGTGCTGGGCGGAGTTACGAGGGACTTCTTGCTTCAGCCGGATCGCTGTTCGTTCGTGTCTCACTGACAGGGCATCGCTCGATGCCCTGCTCGGTGAGAGCCGATCAGCCTTCGCACTTCGTCCAGCAGCTGCTGACGCCGGCGGTCGTCGCTCTCTTGCTGGAGCGCGCTGCGCAGGTCGAGCAGCGCCGCGGCGTAGTCGTTGTGCCAGTCGCGCGACGCGCTCGCTTGCGCGGGCGCGAGGCGAGGGGCCTCCGCGGCCTGAGTCGGGATGGCCTGCCAACGACCATCGCGGAAGGCAATGTCGAACGCCTGATCGAGCTTGGGCGCGCATATGCGCTGACGCTCCAGCCCCGCCGCCGAGAGACCGTCGGCAAGTCCCAGCGCGGCGCCGGGCTCGCCATGCACCAGCAGTGCCGAGCCGAGCGTGGGAAGCAGCGGTCGCGCCCACTCGATCAGCTCGTCGCGATCGGCATGGCCGGAATAGGCGTCGATGGCGCGGACGCGCGCCTTGACGTTGATTTCCTCGCCGTGGATGCGTACGCGCGGCGCGCCGTCGCGAATGAGAGCGCCGAGCGTGCCGGGCGCCTGGTACCCGACGAAGAGCACCGTCGAGTCGGGCCGCCACAAGTGATCCTTGAGATGGTGCTTCACGCGTCCGGCCTCGCACATGCCGGAACCAGCCAGGATGACGGCGCTGCCATGGATGCGGGCGATCGCCTTGCTCTGTTCGACCGTCTCGGTGAAGCGAAAATCTCCGCCCGTGAACACTTGGCCATCCGTGCCGCGATCCAGGGTGCTGCGATGACGCCGAAACACCTCGGTCGCACGGCCGGCGAGCGGCGAATCCAGAAAGACCGCGATCGCCCCCAGCTCACCGTCGCGTCGGAGACGGGCGATGTCGTCGAGTATCTCCTGGGTGCGTTCCACGGCGAACACGGGAACGATGACATTGCCGCCGGCCTTCAGCCCATCGACCAGCTCGCGACCGAGCAGGGCCCGACGTTCGGCCGCTGTGAGGCGCTGGCGCAGGCGATCGCCATAGGTCGATTCCAACAGGAGAATGTCGCAGGGATCCGGCATCGACGGATCGGGTTGAAGCGCCTTTTCCCGCGGGCCGATGTCTCCGGAAAAGACCAGCCGCACCGGGCGCGGCCTGGTGTCGACCTCCATTTCGATGAAGGCGCTGCCCAGGATGTGGCCGGCGTTGCGCAGGCGCGCGCGTACGCCTTTGACGGGTTCGAACCACGAGTCGTAGCGCTGCACCGCAAGCAGCGACAGCGAGGTCTCGGCGTCGAGGCGGGTATAGATGGGGGCGACTGGCGGCTCCCCCCGACGGCTGTTGCGCCGGTTCAGCCGATCGACGTCGCCTTCCTGGATGGCGCCCGCGTCGGGCAGGAGCCAGTGGAGGAGATCGCGGCTGGCTTCCGTCGTCCAGGCCTTGCCGCGGAATCCCGCCAGCGCGAGCTTGGGAAACAGGCCAGTGTGATCAATGTGGGCATGGGTCAGGATGACCGCCTCGACGGCGGAGGCCTCGAAGGGAAAGCGCCGGTAGTTCAGGCTGCGCAGCGACTTCGGGCCTTGGAACATGCCGCATTCGACCAGCAGGTCGCCTCCCGGCGTGACCAGCCGGTAGCAGGAGCCCGTTACCGTTCCGGCGGCGCCGTGAACGTGGAGCGAGATACTCATAGGGCCAGCCTAGCGCCGGCTATCGCGACGCGCTTGACGCGGGTCAAGGCGCGGCCGGGCGGGCCTGTGGAACTTGCACAGACGCATACGCTTTCCACCAGAACAATATCGTCGGCCTTTGAGCTACCTCAAGCTTGCAGGCAGACGTATCATTCATAGTAGCGCTTTCCCAGTGGAGCGTGCGATGCCGTCCTGGCTTCAGATCACCTTTCGCAACATCGATGCCTCTCCCTCGGTCGAGGAGAAGATTCGCGAGCGTGCCCGCGAGCTCGAGCAGTTCTTCGATCGAATCGTGAGCTGCCGCGTCGTCATCGAGGCGCCCGACCGGCGTCGTCATGGCGATCTCTTCCACATCCGCGTCGATCTCAAGATCCCGGGCAAGGAGATCGTGGTGAAGCGTGATCCACCCGAGCGCCATGCCCACGAGGACATCTACGTCGCAGTCCGCGATTGCTTCAATGCCGTGCGGCGACAGCTCGAGGATCATGTCCGTCGTCGCCGTGGCGACGTGAAGGCGCACGAGGTTCCCGCCCATGGCAAGGTGGCGAGCCTGTTGGCGGAGCGCGACTACGGATTCATCGATGCGAGCGACGGGACCGAGATCTATTTCCATCGCAACGCCGTTGCCAATGGCGGGTTCGAGGAGCTCGTGGTTGGCGATGAAGTCCGGTTCTCCCTTCACCCGGGAGAGGGCGAGAAGGGTCCCCAGGCGAGCAACGTCGTCGCGATCGGCAAGCATCACTTGCCGCCCGGGCCGACGAGCAGCCGGCGATGATGGGCAACGAACAAGCATCCCGGTTCATGCGACCTGCCCTGACACGGCTTTCCAGAGGAGGAGCCCGCCAATGAGCACGACCGGTCTCGACACCTTCGACACCACAATCCAGGAGACCAATCACTGGCTGAGATTGATGATGGGCGAGCTTGGCACCGACGATCGCCGGACGGCCTTCAACGCCTTGCGCGCCGCCCTGCACGCGCTGCGGGACCGGGTCGGCCTGGAAAACGCCGTCCATTTGGGCGCCCAGCTGCCGATGCTGCTGCGCGGAGCGTACTACGAAGGCTGGCATCCCGCGGGAACGCCGACCCGCGAACGCCACCTTGCGGGTTTCATCGACCACGTCGCCGCGCAGCTGCCGCGCGGAACCACCCTCAATCCTGGCGAGGCCGCTCGTGCCTGCCTTGCCGTGATGGAGCGCTGCGTGGAGCGCGGCGAGCTGGTGAAGCTGCGAGGTTGCCTGCCGCACGAGGTGCTCAATCTCTTTCCTGATTCACTTGTGAGGCAATGATCATGGCCAAGCGTCCCACCAAGACCTGGATCGTCGTCGCCGACGGCGCCCGCGCACGCTTCTTCAGCCCGGACAGGGAAGCGGCGAAGCTCGTGCCGACAGGCCCCGCGGATCTGGTGGCGCCGGCGAGTCGACTGCGGTCGCGCGACCTCAAGAGCGACAAGCCTGGCCGCAGCTTCAGCGCTTCGCGCAGCGGCGTGCGCCACGCGTTCGAGCCACCGCACGACTATCACAAGCTCGAGAAGCACCGCTTCATGGCCACGCTCGCCGGGGAACTGGACGACGCCTGTGCGCGTCGCGCCTTCGACGATCTCATTCTGGTGGCGCCGCGCCGCAGCCTCGGCGAATTGCGCGGTCTCCTGTCGAAGAAAGTCCAGGAACGCGTGCGCCAGGAAGTGGCCAAGGACCTGACGAACGAGCCGCCCAGCCGGCTGCGCCGTCGGTTGGGAGCGGTGCTGGGCGCGGACGCCGGTTCCCCGGTCCGCGCCGGCAGGCCGTCCCGCACGTCATAGGGCGACATCGCGGCCGGTGTCGATCCTCCACCAAGCACCCGCTTGGCCGTCGAGTTGACGCCTGCTGTCCGAAGAGGAACGACGGATGTCCGGCCCGGCTGCGGAAAAAAAGAGCCTGCTCGACCACGGAGGGTAAGCAGGCCAGTCTGTTGAAACATGGGAGGCGTTTCGCCGGCCTTTCTAGGCTAGCGGATGGCAATGCGCCTTGACATGAATCAACGGTCCTTTCGGCCCGTTCTCATGGGAGGGCGAGGGAGCACTCGATGGACTCGGCAATGTCAGGACGGGTCGTCATGGACTGAAAGGGAACACGATGGACTGGCATCCCAAGCGGCTCGATCCTGCCGACATCACCGCGCATCGCCGCGGTCGTGGCGAGCCGCTGGTGCTGCTGCACTGCCTGGGCATGGATTGGCACCTCTGGGATGTGCTGGAGCCGCTTCGTCGAGGTTCCGATGGCCGGCCATGCGTCGGTGCGCGAACGGCCCGAGCTCGTGATCGAGCGGTTCCGGCAGTTTCTCGGTTGACAAATCGAGCGGAGGCCGCGGGTGCAGCAGGTGCCCCGACTCAAGTCTCGTTCGAGTAGATCTCGACAAGCGAGCCGTTGATGCGGCGGCTGAGGTTGCCGTCGCACAGCATCAGCACGGTATTGGCGATGTCCTCGGGCTGCGTCGAGGTCCGGAGGTGCGGGGCGACCTGGCGCAGCATCTCGGTGTTCACCGCTCCCGGGGCGATCGCATTGGTGCGTATGCCGAGCTTGATGCTCTCGACTGCCAGCGCCTCGGTGAGGCCGACGACCGCGAACTTGCTCGCGACGTAGGCGGCCAGTCCGGGGAATTTCTCGGTGCGGCGCACGCCGCCCAGGGAGCTGATGTTGACGATGGCCCCGTCGGCGACCGGATGGCGGAGGAGCTCCCGGGCGCACAGGAACGTGCCGCGCGCGTTGACCGCCATGACCTCGTCGAAGGCCTCGACGCTGAGCTGCGGGATGGCGGCGACATGGAAGGTCGCCGCGTTGTTCACGAGGAACTTCACGGGGCCAAGCTGATCGCGTGTGGCGCGAAAGACCGCGGCTACGCTTGCCTCGTCGCTGACGTCGCCGGTCAAGGCGAGGACGCGTCGGCCTGTCTTGGCTTGGATCTCGTCCCTGGCTCGCTCCAGCTCGGCCGGGGTGCGGCTCACGACCGCGACGTCGGCGCCTCGCTCGGCAAAGCGCAGCGCGCAGGCCTTGCCGATACCGCGCCCGGCGCCGGTGACGAGGGCTACTCCGTTCTCGAAGAAATTCTCCATCCCAGCCGGTCTGTACAATGCTTCGAACGGCGTCGTATAGCCCTTGGATGCCGTCGACGTTCCTTCACCTCGGCAAGGGCTCCTACAAGTTCTCCGCCGGACACATGACCGTCTTCCCGGACGGCTCCAAGGAGCGCTTGCACGGCCACAACTACCAGGTCGCCGTTACCGTCGAGCTGGCGGTCGACGCCTTTGTCGCCTTCGCGCGCTTCAAGCAGGAGATCACAGCCGCATGCCAGGCCTGGGACGAGCGGGTCCTGCTGCCGCGCCTTTCACCGTTCCTGCAGGTCTTGCCGAGCCCTGTGTCTGAGGTCGATTTCGTCCTCTGCGGCGATCATTACGTCCTGCCTCGTCGCGACGTCGTCTGGCTCGATGTGGATAGCGTGACGACGGAGAAGCTGGCCGCCGAGTTCGGCAGGATCATCGCCGGCGGCTTGCTGCCGCTTTGGCTGGACGGTCGCATCCTGTCTCTTGCCGTGCAGATCGATGAAACGGCAGGTCAAGGCGCGTCCTTTCGCATGAGCGCAGCCGAGGTGCTGGCGCTCTCGCCGCGCGTTTCCATCGTGACGAGCTGCTTCAACAAGGCCGCGACCGTGGCCGACAGCGTGAAGTCGGTGCTCTCCCAGACCTACCGGGACATCGAGCTCATCATCATCGACGACGGAAGCACGGACCATTCGGCCGAGGTGCTGGAAGCGCTGAAGGCGGACGGGCGCGTGCACGTCGTGACGACACCCAACGCCGGCCAGGCCGCCGCGCTCAATCTCGGCGTGGCGCTCGCGCGTGGCGCGTATGTCGGCTTCATCGATGCCGACGACGAGTACCATTCCGGCCACGTCGAGGCGTTGGTCGAAGCCTGTGTGAGCGGCGACCTCGACGTCGCCTTCGCCGGGATCGACATCATCCAGTGCGGCACCCAGACTCACGTCGTCGACTACTACGATCGTACCCGGCTCGTACCGATTTCCGAGATCGACTGCGTGACGGGCATCATCTTCGGCAAGCGTTCCGTGCTCGCGGGACTGGGGTTCGCCGGCGACTATCTCGACATCGACCTGTATCACCGCGTCACCACGAGCGCCCTCAAATGGGCGAAGCTCGAGGGCAAGACGTACCGGTACTATTTCGGGCGTTGCGAGGGGTCTAACTCGGCGCGGATGATGGAAGAAGCCGGGCTCGGCCCTGAAAGGGGGCAGGCCTAGGTCCCGCGCAAGGGGTGCGTCACGGCGCGGCTCGACGGGAAGGGCGGGAAGAGCAGCGCGATCAGGGTGGCGCCGAGCCCGATGCCGAAGGAGGCGATGTAGAGCCAGCCGTAGCTGTCGGTGGTGTCGTAGATCCAGCCGCCGATCGGGGGGCCGAGCGCCATGCCGGCGCACGAGAAGATGGTGATGGCCCCGAGCACCGTGCCCATGATGCGCAGGGGGAAGCACTCGCGCGCGATCACTGCATAGAGCGGCATGACGCCGCCGTAGATCAGGCCGAACACCGCCGCCGCGGCGTAGAACTCGCCGAGCTGGCGGACGAAGAAATAGCTGCCAGCGGCCAGCGCCTGGGCGAGCAGGCCGGTGACCAGCACGCGCTTCACGCCGAAGCGGTCGCCTGCCAGGCCGAACAGGATGCGGCCACCCAGCCCCGCCAGCCCTTCGACGCTGTAGATCGTGACCGCGGCGATGATCGGCAGTCCGCAGTCGAGGGCGTAACCCACCGTGTGGAAGATCGGGCCCGAGTGCGTGGCGCAGCAGCAGAAATAGGTCAGCGCCAGCACCCAGAATTGCGGCGAGCGCAGCGCCTCGGAAGCGGTCATGTCGGGATCGGTGTTCCTGCCCATCACAACGCCCGGTGCGGCGGCAACGCGTTCGCGCTCGTCGGGTGCCGGCGGCGGCTGGCGCATCAGGAAGGCCGTCGGGATCAGGACGACCCACGCGAGAATGGCGACTGCGAACTGGGCGGTGCGCCAGTCGTAGTTGGCGATCAGCCAGCTCGCGAACGGCGACACGGTCATCGGCGCCATGCCCATGCCGACCGAGATCATGGAGACGGCGAGGCTGCGATTCTTCTCGAACCATCCCGTGACCGTGGCCGTGGCCGGAATGAAGACCGCGCCCGCCGAGGCGCCGACGATGCCATAGATGAGCTGGAACTCGAGCAGGCTCTCCGAGCGGCTGGCGAGCCACAGGGCGAGCCCCAGCAGCAGGCCGCCGCTCAGCACGACGATGCGCGGTCCGAAGCGGTCGGTCAGCGCACCCCAGCCGAACGAAGCGATGCCCATCGCCAGGAAGACGATCGTCATGGCGCTCGAGACGCCGGTGAGCGACCAGCCGGTCGCATCCGACAGGGGATGGAGGAAGACAGCCAGGGAGAAGACGCTGCCGATCGCCACGCATCCCATCAGCGCGCCGGCGGCGACGATGATCCAACCGTAGTACACTCTCATCGACGAACGTCTCGGGTGGACTTGGTTCGATAGTCGATCGTTATCGGTCTGGTCATTGCAACTCTCGGACCGTGCTCGGCCATGGTTGACGGATCGCCGCTCCACAACCTTAAATCCTGCCGGCAATCCAATTGGAAGTGAATGCGAGAAAGTCCATGCAAGGCACGAAATGGTCCCGGCGCGCGGCCGTCACAGCAGTCCTGGCGGGCATTGCGGGGGAGGCGTTGCCGGCGCCGGCAGGCGCACAGGACTTTCCGAGCAAGCCGATCACGATCGTCGTTCCTTTCGGTCCCGGCACGACCAACGACATCATCGCGCGCCAGCTCGCCCAGGACATGACGGGCACGCTGGGCCAAAGCGTCATCGTCGAGAATCGTGCCGGCGCGACGGGCAACATCGCGGCCGATCTCGTGGCGAAATCGCGACCCGACGGCTACACCCTGCTGATTGCCTCGATGAGCAATATCCTCAACCAGGTCACCGGCAACGCAAATGCCGACCTCGCGAAAGACTTCACGCCCGTCGCCTTCTGCGGCAAGACGCTCTATTCGATGTTCGTGCCCAACGAGCTGCCGCCGAGGACGGTGGCCGAGCTCGTCGAGCTGGCTCGCCAGCAGCCGGGCAAGCTCAACTACGCGGGCTATGTCGGCGGCGTGCCGCAGTTCCTGGGAGAGATGTTCAATCGCGCCGCCAGGATCAACACGGTGATGGTGCCCTACAAGAGCACGACCGACGCGCAGGTCGACCTGATGGCCGGCCGCATCCAGATCTGGTTCACTCCCGTCGCCTCGGGCGTGCCGGTCCAGAGCGCCAGGCAGGCCCGCATGCTCGCCGTCACCGGGGACGCAAGGGCGCGCGTGCTGCCCGATATCCCGACATTCAAGGAGGTGGGCTGCCCCGATCTCACGGTCGACATCGCCTATTTCCTGCTGGCGGCAAAGGGCACGCCCCAGCCAGTCGTCGACAAGCTCCATGGCGCCGTCGACAAGGCTTTGCAGAACTCCAAGATCAAGGAAACGCTGCTCGCGCAGGGTATCGAGGAGAAGCGCGGGACTCCCGCCGAGGTGGGATCCTACCTGGCCGGCGAGATTCGCCGCTGGGGCGAGATCATCAAGCTCTCGCCGCCGGCCGCCGGAAAATAGCAGGCATCGACTCGATCGTCCCCTCCCGTATCGAAGGCTTCCTTTTCATGCCCCTTTCCCTTCTTCTCACCGGAGATTCGATCCTGCAGCGTCGGCTGAACAGCCGCGACGACGCCGAGCTCCGGGCGCTGTTCGACAAGGTGCGCGCGGCCGATGTCGCCTTCACCAATCTCGAGGGGCTGGCCAACGATTATCGCGGCGATCCGGCGCTGGAGAGCGGCGGCTCGCATTTCGGTGCGCCCGCCTGGGTGCTGGACGAGCTGACGGCGGCCGGCTTCGATCTCTTTGCCGCCGCGACGAACCATGCGCTCGATTATTCGATCTCGGGCCTGGTGCACACGATCGAGGCGCTGGAGGCGCGCGGGCTTTCCTACGCCGGCGTCGGCCGCAATCTCGAGGATGCACGCCGGCCCTGCTACCACACGTCGCCCGCCGGCACCGTGGCGATGATCTCGTGCTGCTCGACCTTCGCCAAGGGCAACGAGGCCGCGACGCAGCGGCCCGACCTGCCGGGGCGTCCGGGGCTCAACCCTCTGCATGTCGAGACGGTGCACGAGGTCACCGAGCAACAGCTCGCGGTGCTGCGCGAGGTCGCCGACCAGCTAGGCCTCGAGGCCGAGCGCCAGCAGAAGATCAAGTCCGGCTTCGCCTTCCCGCTCGCCGACCCCGCCCTGTTCCCGCTCGGCGACCTCAAGTTCAGGTCGGCCAACCGGGCGCAGGTGCGCACGACGCCCAATCGCAAGGACGTCGCCGCCATGGTGCGCTGGATCGAGGAGGCGCGGGGTCTCGCCGACCTTGTGCTGGTGAGCTTGCACGCGCACGAGCAGCTCGGCGCCAAGGACGTGCCGGCCGAGTTCATCGGATCCTTCGCCCGGGAGATGATCGATGCCGGCGCCGACCTCGTGGTCGGCCATGGTCCGCATCTGCTGCGCGGGCTGGAGCTCTACAAGGGCAAGCCGATCTTCTACAGCCTGGGCAACTTCATCGGCCAGAACGAGCTGGTGGCCAGGATCCCGGCCGACGGCTACGAGCGTTTTCGCGCCGAGCCCGATCTGACGCCGGGACAGGTCTATCAGAAGCGCACGCAGGGCGACCAGGCAGGGTTCCCGGCCGACCAGCGCTATTGGGAATCGATCGTGCCCACGCTTTCGTACGAAGGTGGCCCGGATGGACGAATGACCTTGCGCGCGATCGAGCTGACGCCGATCTCGCTCGGCTGGAAGGATGCCCGCCACCGCCGCGGCCGGCCCCGCCTGGCCGGCGCGGAAGAAGGACGGGTGATCCTCGACCGCTTCGCGGCGCTGTCCCGGCCGTTCGGCACCGAGCTTTGCAACGAGGGGCAGTCGGTCCGGCTGGGCTAGTGTTCTCATGGCCGGGAGCGCGCCATTCCGTGGCGCTCATGGGCGCGTGATCGACAAGGAAGGGCGCCACGGAGTGGCGCGCTCCCGGCCATGAGTCCGCTCGAGGTGGCCACGCTCTAGGCTTGCCGTTTGCGGCCCGTCCGCGCCAAGTCCCGAACCCAGTCCTGCCAACGTCGGGAGCGAGGGGGCGAATCCCTTTGCCCGCTTCGATCGCGAACCGGGGCAGGTCGGGTAACCGTTTGCGCTGCTTCCTGCACGCCCTGGAGGGAGCGCACATGATCCTCCAGGACGTGGGCCCAGGCCGCGGTGTCGCCATGCCACATTGTATCGTCGGCCGGCGGCACGCGGACAGGACAGCCCATCGGCTGCTCCAGCCGGTCGGATCGGCCGACAACCAGCAGATGGTTCTCGCCGGCGGGGAACAGCCTGTCGACGGTGGCCTTGATCGTGGCGATGAGCGCATCGTCGAAGGTGATCGTCATGTCGTCGGACAGGTGGGGATGCACGACAGCCAGGTTGTTCTGGGCGTTGCTCAGCACGAAGTGCCGTGTCGGGCGCGAGCAGAGATCGAGGAAGTTCTGGCGCAGGTGCTCGTACTTCGCCGCCAGCTCGCGAAGCTCCTGGTCCGTGTACTTGTAGTTCGGCCCGTCGTGGAACATCCACGCGCGATAGCCGACCAGGACGGGAACCTTCTCGCCGAACGGCAGGCCGAACGACCCCACCTCGATCGGCGCCGTCATGCGCTCCAGCAGCCGCGGGAGCTCGTCGGCGCTCAGCATCAGCCAGTTGAAGAACGACGATCTGTAGTCCAGCGGCTCGCCGACGAGCGACGCGACGTGCTCGCGGTTCTCGAGGAGCTGGAACGAGGCCTGGCAGGCAAGCCCGATCGAGATGAATGCCGCTTTGTCGCCTCGCAATGACATCAGACAACCTTGGTTGGCGCTTGCCGATCAGTCCCTCACGCCGCCCCGGATGATAACCGACCCGGTCGCCCCGGGCATAGCGAGGGGATGGCCTTGAGATAGCTCGCCATGATGGCGGACCACGCCGCGTCGTGTCCCTGCCATTCGGTGGCGTCGTCAGGGGGAACATGGACCTGCTCGCGCATCGACGAGGCAAGCCGATCGGGTCGCCCGACGACCAGCAGGTGGTTGGTGCCTGTCGGAAACAGCCGAGCGAGCGCGGATCGGATCTCCGCGATCAGGTGATCGTCGAAGATCAGCGACATGCCCTCGTCGAGATAGGGGTCCTGGCTCGAGATGTTGTTCTGGGTGTTGCACAGGACGAAAAAGCGGTTGGGCCGCGCGCACAGGTCGAGAAAGTTCTGGCGCAGGTGCTCGTACTTGTTCGCCAGGTCGCCCACCATTTCGCGCGACGTCTCGTGGCTCGGCTTCTCGTGCCAGAACCAGACCCTGTAGCCGGCAAGGGTATTGGCGCGCCAGTACGCCGACGGCACGCGAATGGACGGGCGCGTGATTGCGCGATCGGTCAGGCGTTCCAGCACCCGCACGATATCGTCGGCGCTCACCATCACCCAATTGAAGAACGACGACCGGTACTCGAGCGGCTCGCCGAGGAGCGACGAGATGGCCTCGCAATTCAAGGCAAGCTGCCGGGTCGACTGGCAGGATATCCCGATGGGGATGAATGCCGTGGTCCCGCCGATCAATGACATTCAACGTCCTCTTCCGTGGCCCGTGCAATCGGATGACAAGGCGAAGTCGCTTTGCGATGCTGCCTTGCATGATCGTACGATCACTGGTCGGCGTCGCCTGCTTTCTGATCCCCTTCCTTCTGACCTTCGGCTTCATCAGGAACGCCTTTCTCCACTATGGGGCGCCTTTTCTCGACGCCGGTTGGTTTGCCGCCTTGATGTGGACCCCCGATTGGCGACTGCCCAATCCCGACGTCGTGCTCGTCGAGCCCCACTATCCGCCCAAGTCGTTCTACGGCAACCATTTCTCTCCAATACTGGCGATCACCTCGCTGATCCGGCAGGTGCTGCCGCTCGATCGTGTCGACGTGTTCGCCTGCTACATGGGAGCGGGCCACGGGCTGCTGGGATCGGCCATGTTCTACATCCTGACCCGATGGCAGGAGGCGCCGAGGGTACCGTGGTTGCTCGCCGCCGGATGCCTGTCGATGGCGTTCGCCTTGAATGGGCTGGCGCTCAACGTCACGACCTATCCGCACTACGAGATCCTCGCGCCGGGATTGGCGCTGTTCGCCCTGGTGCTCCTGATGGAGAAGCGACTGGCCCTGGCCTGGAGCATCGGCGCACTCGCCGTCCTCGTTCGCGAGGATATCGGCTTCCACATCGTCGCAATCCTGGGGCTGTTCCTGGTCGTGCAGGTCGTCCAGACCGGGTCCCTTCGGCCGCATCGGCATGTCCTGGTTTTCGCGCTGGCGTGCCTGGTCTACAGCGCGGCGACCATCGTGCTGCAACGTCATCTGTTTCCTGCGGTCGACAACTTTGCCTGGGTCTATGCCGGCGACGGGAAATTCTCTCACCTGACCCAGGACGCCATTCGACAACGGCTCTCCTTCGTTCTCGATGCGCGGCTGTACGTATGGCTGCCTTTGGTGCTGACCCTGCTTCTTGCCGCGGCGACGAGGAACATCTTCGTCGCGATTGGCGCCGTGGCCTATCTGCCCTGGTTGACGGTTCAGCTCATGGCGCACAGCTACGGGCCCTCGACCCTGTCGATCCACTATCCCTTTCCCCTGATCATCGGCATCGGCTGGGCGGCAATCGCCCTGACCCGCCTCGAGAAGCCGCAACCGACGCGAAGCGCCTACCTAAGCGTGGCCGGCTGGGCGGCCGCCGTTGCCTCGACCTTCGTCTCGAATCCGGCGGTGCCCGCCTTCTTTCTCAGCACCAGGCCGCTGGGCTTCGCTGCCCATCCGGACGCGACGATGCGCTTCGCCGGCATGCTGGCCGAGAGCCTGCCGGCGCTCGGCAAGGTGAAAGTCGACCCGGCCGTGATGTCCCTGGCGCCGACAGGCCTCACGCCACAGGCGTGGCTCTTGCCGCAGGATTGGAACAGGCAAGGGGGCCCCGAGCCGGACGTCGATGCCGTCATCTACTTCGACATCGCCAGCGTCAGGACCCAGATCGACGCCATGAAGGATGTCGTGCGGTACTCGGTGCCCGGCACGAACATACACTTGGCGACGTCGCGGCCGATCGATCCACGCGCCCCCATTGCCTCGCTTGTCCGGATCGAGCCGTGAGCCCTCAGGATTACGAGGCGATCGTCACGCGGCTTCGTGATTCCGGCTATGCCATATCGGAGCTCCATCGCATCCTGATGGAAGAGGTGGCACCCGCCCTCGGTCCGAACCTTGCCAGTGTTGCCGGCGAATGGGCGGGCTGAACGAGAATACGGTTCGCGATCTCGTCTTGCAGTCGCTTCAGGCGCGCCGGATTCTGCCCACGTGGCCGGCCTCTCGGCAGCACACGGAAGTCGAATGGAAGAAGCTGGCGCCTCTTCTGTCCGAGTAGCGGCGCCCACCATGGGCAGATGGGGTGTCAAGCGCGCTCCTGCAGGCTCCGCCCATCGATCCCGCTCGCATTGCAATCGTGCAACACGTGCCACAAAGCTGTTGTGCAAATCGGCGCAGCTCCGCAACGCACCCATGTTCCGCCATCGTCTCGACACCAACTCCTGACCCCATTCCTGAACCGGTTCCAAAGGGGAGAATCGTCGGATGCTGTGTCCGCGCTGCCATGCTGCGCATGCGGAGCAGGCAAGGTTCTGCACCGAGTGCGGCACGGCGCTCTCGCCCGTGGGCCAGCCGTCATCGGTCGAGCGGCGCCAGCTCACTGTGCTGTTCTGCGATCTCGCCGGCTCGACCGCGCTCTCGGTCCGTCTCGATCCCGAGGATCTGCGCGAGGTCATGCTGGCCTATCAAAGGCTTGTGAGCGAGACGGTCGCGCGGTTCGGCGGCTTCGTGGCGCAATACACGGGCGACGGCGTGCTGGTGCAGTTCGGGTGGCCGCAGGCGCACGAGGACGACGCCGAGCGGGCGGTGCGCACCGGCTTGGCGTTGGTCGACGGGATCGCCCGGCACGCCTGGCCGTTCGGCATCGAGCTCGCGGTCCGCATCGGCATCGCCACCGGTCTCGTCCTGGTCGAGGCGCGCGACGTCACGGGCGAGACACCCAACCTCGCAGCCCGCCTGCAGACGCAGGCCGAGCTGAACACGGTGGTGATCGCGGCGTCGACGCTCAGCCTCGTGCGTGGCCTGTTCGAGTATCGCGACCTCGGGGCGCGGCATCTGAGAGGCTTCGCCGATCCCGTGCGCATCTGGCAGGTCGTGGGCGAAAGCCGGGCGGCCGGCCGCTTCGAGGCGCTGCATGGCAAGACCCTCGGCCCCTTGCTCGGCCGGGACGCGGAGCTCGGCCTCCTGCTGGGCCACTGGAAGGAGGCCAAGACCGGCCGGGGTCGGGTCGTGCTGCTCACCGGCGAGCCTGGCATCGGCAAGTCGCGGCTGGCGCGCGCGCTGCTCGAGAGCGTCGCCGGCGAGCCGCACCGGCGCCTGCGCTATTTCTGCTCGCCGCACCATACCGACAGCGCCCTGCGTCCGGTCATCGCCCAGGTCGAGCGCGCCGCAGGCTTCGAGCGCGGTGACGAAGCGGCGACCCGGCTCGACAAGCTCCAGGCGATGCTGAGCTATCTCGCGACGTCGGCGCACGATGCCGCGCTGATCGCCGACCTGCTGTCGCTCGAAGGTGCGTCGGCGCGTTGGCCAGACATCCAGCTTGCGCCGACCCAACGGCGCCAGGGCACCCTGGACGCTCTGCGTCGAACGATCGAGGCGCAGGCCGAACGGGTGCCGATCCTCGCGGTATTCGAGGACGTGCATTGGATCGACCCGACCAGCCTCGAGTTGCTCGAGCGCACGATCGTCGCCCTCGCGCGGCTGCCGGTCCTCCTGGTGGTGACGGCGCGGCCCGACTTCGAGGCGCCGTGGGCCCATCGCCCCCACGCCTGCGAGCTCCCGCTCGCCCGGCTCCGGCGCTCCGCTGCCGCCGACCTCGTTCAGCGGATCGGGGCCGATCTGCCGGACGACGTGCGGCGCGAGATTCTCGACCAGACCGATGGAGTGCCGCTGTTCGTCGAGGAGCTGACGCGGGCCGTGGTCGAAGGTGGCACGGATGCCGCGCCGGGGCTTGGCATTCCGACCTCGCTGCAGGCTTCGCTCATGAGCCGCCTCGATCGCCTGGGGGCTGCGAAGGAGCTGGCGCAGCTCGGCGCCGTGATCGGTCGTCGCTTCTCATGGATGCTGCTCGACGCCATCGCCGACCAGAGCGCGGGCGAGATCGCGGCCGGGCTGGAGCGGCTGATCGCCGGCGGGCTGGTGTTCCAGGAAGGATCCGGCCCGAATTGCACGTTCCGCTTCAAGCACGCGCTGGTGCAGAGCGCGGCCTATGAAAGCCTGCTGCGCTCGGCGCGCCAGAAGCTGCACGCGCGCATCGCCGCCACGCTCGAAGATCGCTTCCCGGCGGCCCTTCCCGAGCAGGTCGCAGAGCATTGGGCGCAAGCGGGAGAAGCCTTGCGCGCTGCTGGCTTCTGGCAGAAGGCGGCCGAGCAGGCGATCCGCCGCGGCGCCAATCGCGAGGCCATCGCCGTGCTCGTCAAGGGCCTCTGCAACCTCGTGCCCGTGCCCGAATCGCCCGAGCGCGATCGCAGCGAGCTCGCCCTGCAGCTTGCCCTGGCCGAGGCACTGATCGGCGACCGGGGCTGGACCGCCGCCGAGACGCAGCCCTGCTGGACGCGCGCCCGTGCGCTCTGCGAGCGGATGGGCGAGACGGCTGCTCTGTTCCCCATTCTCTACGGCCAGTTTTCCAACCACCTGTCGCGCGGCGTGCCCGGCGTCCACGACCTCGCGCGGCAGGCGCTGCAACTGGCGCAGGGCAGCGACGATGCCGGCTTGATCGCCGTGGCCCACGGCATGGCCGGCATGAGCCACTTCGCGCGCGGCAAGTTCTGGGTCGCGCGCACCGAGCTCGAGATCTCCCTGTCGCTGAGCAGTGGAGCGAGGCGCACGGATACCTTCCTGACGGCAGACCACAACCTCGCCATCACGTCGTTGTGGCTGGCGATGACGCTGCGCCTGCTCGGACATGCCGAGCAGGCAGCTGAGCGCGCGACCGCCGGCGTCGCCACCGCGCGCCGTCTCGACAATCCGCACACCCTGGCGCATGCGCTGGCGCTCCATTGCCGGTACCTGTCGATCGTGGGCGACGTCGCCGCGCTGCACGAGGCCGCGGAGGATCTGGCTTCGCTGGCGGTGCAGCACCGCTTCCCGTTCTACGCGGCGGCGGCCGACATCTATCGCGGGTGGGTGGTCGCCGAGCACGACATCCCGCGCGGCCTCCGGATGTTGCGCGACGGAACCGACGCTTTCGTGGCCCTCGGCTCCACGGCGTTGAGGCCATGGTTCCTGGCCAGGATCGCCGTGCTGTCCTCCGCGGCCGGCAAGGTCCAGGACGGCATCGCTCTCATTGACGAGGGGCTGGCAGAGATCGAGCAGACCGGCCAGCGCTGGTGCCGTGCCGAGCTGCGGCGCTTGAAGGCCGAGCTTCAGGCGCAGGCATTGCTCGGACCCGCCGGCAGTGCCGGCTTCGACCGCCTGGCCTATTGAGAATCATGGGCATCGGTCGGACGGCGACCGCCTCTCCTGATCCCGATCGGGATGGTGGAACAGCAGCACCACCAGCACCGAGGACAGCGCCAGCGCCGTCATCAGCAGGAAGCCGTCGGCGAACGAGCCGCGCAGGTCGAGCACCCAGCCGGTGATGGCAGGCGCCAGGAATCCGGCGATCGCGAAGGCGAAATCCATGATGCCGAGCGCGGTCGCCGCGCGCTCGGGGACAATGTCGACATTGACGGCATAATAGGCGGCGTTGGCGCCCATCGAGGCGGCGACGGCGACGGTTATGCCGGCGATCGCCACCGTGAGGTCGTTGGTCAGCGCGACCGGCACGACCGCCAGGGCGGCGACGAGCTGGCTGCCGGCGATCAGGTAGGAGCGGGCGATGCGCAGGCGGCCGGTTGTCTTGAGCAGGCGATCGGACCAGTGGCCCATCAGGCCGAGCAGCACCGCCGCCGACAGCCAGGGCAGCACGGTGAACAGGCCGACCGACTGCAGGTCGAGGCTGTACTTGCGCTCGAGATAGCTCGGCAGCCAGGTCATGAAGAAGAACAGGAAGTAGCCGAACACGAAGAAGGCCCAGGTGTTGGCGAGCAGCGTCGTGTTGGCGAGCAGGGCTTTCAGCACGCTTGCCTTGGGCCACGAGCGCAGCGCCGCCTGCGGAGCGGTGGCGACCGAGGGATCGGTGCTGCGGATGTGCGCGAGCTCGGCGGGGTTGACGAAGCGGGAGGCGGCAGGGTTGTCGCGGAACAGGAAATACCAGAGGGGTATCCACAGCGCCGAAAGCCCGAACAGCGCGGCGAAGGTGAGGCGCCAGTCGAGCCAGGCCAGCAGCTCCGTCACGATCGGCCCGCCGATGGCGAGCGCCAGCGGCACCGCCAGCAGGGCGTTGCCCAGCGCCGTCGCGCGCTCGTGCGGTGACAGCCAGTGGCTCACCGCGCCGGTCAGTGCGGGAAAGTTGGGTCCCTCGGAGACGCCCAGCAGCACACGCGCCGCGTAGAGCATCACGAAGCCGGTGGCCAGTGCCGTCGCGCCGATCGACAGGCTCCACAGGATCGCCGCGATGGTGAGCACCAGCCGCGCGCCGTAGCGGTCGACGGCGAAGCCGCCCAGCAGGGTGGTGACGGCGTAGCCGAGGCCGAAGGCGCCCAGGATCGTCCCGGTGATCTCCGGTGACAGCCCGAGATCCTTCTGGATGGTCGGGATGGCGTAGGCGATCGCCGCCCGATCGACGTAATTGACGACGGTGATGACGAACAGCAGGAAGACGACGAACCAGCGATAGCGGGTCCGCGTCATCGGCGATCCGTAAGGGCGAGCTTGGCGCCCAGCGCGGCGAACGCGCCGGCGAAGGCGCGCCGCATCCAGGTCGGCGCGCGCGGCCGCGAGCTCACGTGGTTGCGAATTGCGGCGGCGAACAGGCCATAGCCCACGAACACCACGAAGGTGAGCAGCATGAACACGGCGCTGAGCTCCGACATGCGCAGCACCGGCTGCGCTTCCTCGGTGCCGACGAACTGCGGCAGGAAGGCGAAGAAGAGGATCGAGAGCTTGGGATCGAGGATGTCGATCAGGATCGCATGCACGATGACCTGCATCGACGAGCGCTCGGGCGTGTTGTTGTCGACGCTGAGCGCACCGCGCTCCTTCAAGGTGCTCCACGCCATGTAGAGCAGGTAGGCGACGCCGATATACTTGCCTCGGCCGCCATCGGCACAGATGCTGGCGATGGCACGCCGGCCATTGGGCAAGGCAGCCAACGCCTAGGCGGCCTGCTCGAGCGTCGAGGCGACGTCGCGCGTCGTGACGCGGCGCAGGTCGCGCACCTTGGTCGTGTCGAACGGGCGGGCGCGATGCATGGTGCAGCGGTTGTCCCAGATCACCAAGTCGCCCACGCGCCACGTGTGCGAGTGGACAAAGCGCGGCTGGGTGGCGTGCTCCATGAGGTCCATCAGCAGCAGGCGTCCATCGGCGATCGGCATGCCGATGATGTGCGAGGCATGCGCGGCGATGTACAGGGTCTTGCGGCGCGAGCCCGGATGGGTGCGCACGACGCGCTGCGGCACCGGCGGCAGGCTCGCCAGCTCCTCCGGCGTGTAGGTGGTGACCGAGAGCTGGCCGCGTGAATGGAAGATCGAATGCTCGGCGACGAGCCCTTCGATCTGCCCCTTGGTCGCGTCCGGCAGCGCGTCGTACGCCGCGCGAAGGTCGGCGAACTGCGTGTCGCCACCTTCGTCCGGCACGACGTGGGCATAGAGCATGGACAGCGCGCCCGGCACGGCGCGGAACGAGGCATCGGTGTGCCAGAGCCGGTTGGCCAGCCAGTCCAGCCGGCGCTTGCTGTTGGTGTCGAGGATCCTGGACTCGCCGTCGAGATTGGAGATGTCGGCGATGTCGTTGCCCGGCAGGCGATGCTTGATGCCGGTATGCCGCGCTTTCTGGGCCGACGCCTGGATCGGCCCGAAATGGCGAGCGAATTCGACCTGCTGCTCGTCGCTGATCGTGTGGCCGCGGAACACCACGACGGCGTAGCGGTTGATGGCGCCCTCGATGGCGTCGCGATCGGCCGCCGCCAGGGGCCGGGCCAGGTCGACGCCCGAGATCTCGGCGACGAAATCGGGATGCGTTGGCTGGACGGTGATGCTCACATCAGCCTCCTGCGGCTATAGTCGGCGTTTCCGCCGTTGCTCCAACCATTCTCCCCCAGGAAACGCCATGCCGCAAACCCACAAGCTCGCCCTGCTCGACGATTACCAGAAGGTGGCCATGCGCATGGCCGACTGGGATAGGCTGAAGAAGCGCGGCGTCGAGATCACGGTCTTCCACGAGCCATTCTCCTCGGTCGACGATGCCGCGGCCAAGCTGGCGCCGTTCGACATGCTGGGCCTGCTGCGCGAGCGCACCGCCTTTCCGCGCGCCCTGATCGAGAAGCTGCCCAACCTGAAGTTCATGGTGCTGACCGGCGCACGCGCCTCGAGCCTCGACGACAAGGCGGCGACCGAGCGCGGCATCCCGATCAGCAACACGCCCGGCGGCGGCTCCAACGCCTCGACAGCCGAGCTTTGCTGGGCGCTGCTGATGTCGTGTGCCCGCGATCTCGCCAAGGGCGAGCGCCTGATGCGCAACGGCGGCTGGCACGACGGCATCGAGCAGATGCATGTGCTCGAGGGCAAGCGACTGGGGGTGCTCGGGCTTGGCCGCCTGGGCAGCCGCGTCGCCGGCTACGCCAAGGCGTTCGGCATGGATGTCGTGGCGTGGAGCCAGAATCTGACGGCCGAGAAAGCGGCCGCGGGCGGGGCGCGCCTGGTCAGCAAGGACGAGCTCCTGGCGACCGCGGACTTCATCTCGATCCATCTCGTCCTGTCGGCGCGGACTCGCGGTCTCCTGGGCGCGGCCGATCTCGCCAAGATGAAAAAGTCCGCCATCCTGATCAACACCTCGCGCGGGCCGATCGTCGACGAGGCGGCGCTGCTCGCGGCTCTCCAGAACGGCACCATCGCCCATGCCGGGCTCGACGTGTACGACAAGGAGCCGCTGCCCAAGGGCCATCCCTTCACCAAGCTCGACAACGTCACCCTGGTGCCCCACCTGGGCTATGTCGTCGAGGAGAGCTATCGCCACTTCTACGCCGGCACCATCGAGGACATCGAAGCCTGGCTCGACGGCAAGCCGATCAATCTGATCAACCCGGAAGCGCTGAAGGCGTAGTGTCGATTCCGGCGCGGCTCGAACGTCGATGTGATGACGGGATCATCCGTCGGATCGAAGGAGAGCGAGATGACGCAATACATGCTGCTGCTGCACCAGGTTCCCAACTACAACATGGATCTGCCGCGCGAGAACATGCTGGAGATGACCAAGCGCTACATGGCGTGGGCTGACAGCCTGCGCCAGAAGGGCAAGCTGGTCGGCGGCGAGAAGCTCACGGCAGGAGGCGTCCGCCACATCAAGGTCAAGGACGGCAAGCCGGTCGCGAGCGACGGTCCCTACGCCGAGGCCAAGGAGGTGATCGGCGGTTATTTCGTCATCGAGGCTGGCAACGCCGTCGAAGCCGAGGCGATCGCCCGGGAATGCCCGCATCTCGCCATCTCTGCGACCAACTGGGTCGAGCTGCGGCCGATCGAGGACATGGCCCAGGTTCGCGCCGCGGCGAGCTGAGCCCAAGCCTTGGACAGCCCCTCGTCGGATGGGCAGATCCATCGGCTCGTCGATTCGCTTGCCCGCGATTCGGCGAGCCGCCTGGTCGCCGCCCTGGCGCGGCGGCTCGGCGCCGGTCGTATCGCCGTCGCCGAGGATGCGGTCCAGCACGCGCTCCTGCAGGCGCTGACCCTGTGGCCCTACAAGGGCGTGCCGGCCAAGCCCGAGGCGTGGCTCGCCACCGTGGCCAGGAACCGCGCACTCGACCTGCTGCGCCACGAGGCGCGCTGTCTCGCGCTCGCCGGCGAGCTGGTGCCGGTCGAGCCGGCGACGCAAGAGCATGACGGCCATTTCGATCGTGAGCTGAACGATGACGAGCTGGCGTTGCTGTTCGCGGTCTGCCATCCGGTCCTGTCACCGGAGCTGCGTGTCACCTTTGCGCTGAAGTCGGTGTGTGGCCTCACGGTCCCGCAGATCGCCGCCGGGCTCTTGAGCGAGCCGCCGGCGATCGCCCAGCGCCTGGTGCGTGCCCGCCGCCAGCTCGAGACCGCCGGGATCGCCATCGAGGCGCCGCCGCCCGACGCGCTGGCTGAGCGCGCCGAGTCGGTGCGCACCGCCCTCTACCTGATGTTCAACGAAGGCTACTCGGCCTCGTCGGGCGAGGCCCTGGTGCAGCCCGAGCTCTGCGTCGAAGCGGTTCGCCTTGCCCGCGCGCTGGCGCGGCATCCGACGACGGCCGGTCCGGCGAGTGAAGCGCTGGCGGCGCTGCTGGCGCTGACGGCGGCGCGCCTGTCGACCCGGGTCGGTCCTGACGGCGTGGCGCAACTGCTCGAGGATCAGCCGCGCAACCATTGGGACGCCTGGCTCATCGCCGCGGGCCTCGCCCATCTCGAACGCTCGGCCGAGGGCGAGGGGCTGACGGTGTGGCATCTGCGCGCGGAGATCGCGGCGCTCCATACGACGGCGCCCAGTTCCGAGGCGACCGACTGGCCGCGCATCGCCGCAATCTACGACAGCTTGCGCGAGATCGATCCGTCGCCGGTCGCCGCCCTCGCGCGCGCGGTAGCGATCGGCCGCGCCGAGGGCGCTGCGGCAGGTCTCGCTGCCTTGCCGACTCTCGAAGCCAGTCCGTACGCACACGCCGCCGCCGGCGTGTTCCTGTCCGAGCTGGGCCGGTCTCGCGAGGCGAAGAGCGAATTCGAGAAGGCACTCTCACTCGCGCGCACCGAGCCGGAACGACGGCTGATGGCGCGGCGCCTCGACGCTCGAGCGGGCGAATGACAACCGCAGGGCAGCCGGGCACACTGCCGCAATGGAAATCAAGAAAACCGACAAGCAGTGCCCTCACTGCCATGTCGCCTTGTACCGTGCAGTCGCGGATACAGACGAGCTGTTCTGCCTTCAATGCGGAGCCGGCGGCCCGACCGTCAACATCGTCGAAGAGGGCGCCGCTCTGACGCCCAACTGGGTCTCGGCAGAAAACCTCGAGGCGATCCGACGGGTGGTCGGCCGGGAGTAGGATCGCCGGCCGTCAGGTCCTGAAGCGCAGCAGCAGGTGATTGACGCCGTTCAGCTTGAGGTAGAGATCCTCGAACTGGGTGTAGAAATCCTCCCACTGCGGCAGGCCGCCCTGGGCGCCGAGCGAGGTGTAGATCTCGGCGACGGTCTTGCGCCCGTCGATCTGGCCGATGATGCGCGGCGCGAGCGGCGGGAGCTGGGCACGCCACGGGAAGCCGTCGAGATTGGCGATCAGCGGCGCACCGGGCTGCATGCCGGCGGCGAGCTTCTGGGCATCGACCTCGCGCAGCACCGGGATGGACGACGTGTCCTCGGGCCGCGCGACGGTGTCGAAGCCGGCCCGCGTGGCATAGAACACGTGAGTGCGCAGGTTGCCGGCCAGCCGTTCGGCAAAGGCGGCGCGCTCGATCAGCGGCAGGGAGCTTGCTTGGCGGGCGATGATCGGGTCGCTCATGTAGGTTGCCGGCTCGTAGCGCACCGGCTCCAGGAAGGCGACGACTCGCAGGCCGGATTCGCGCGCCATCTCGCCGATGTCCGGCACCGTGAACGCGCGATCGCAGCTGTGCAGCAACAGGTCGTAGAGGCCGGCGTCGCCGCCGGTGACGTGGTCGTTGAGGTAGGGATTGCGGCGGAACAGGTTGGTGGTCGGAAGGAAGCGGATCAGCCGCTTGGCCATGGCCAGCCGGTCTTCCAGCGCCATCGACGGCGGGGCCAGGGTGCGCAGCATCTCCTGCAGGGGATAGACGCCGCTGCGGCCATACTCGCCATAGAGCATCACGCCCAGCCCGCCCTCCGGCTGCAGCACGGCGGCGAGCGCCCGCATGCCGACCACCGGATCCTCCATGTGATGCAGCACGCCGGTGCAGTCGACGTAGTCGAACTGGCCGATCGGCATGGTCGGCAGATCGAGGATCGATCCGGTGATGAAGCGAATGTTGCGCAGGCCGCGCGCCTTGGCACGCGCCTCGCAGACCGCCCGCGAGGCGGCCGACAGGTCGATATAGACGACCTCGCCCGGGCAGCGCCGGTCGACGATCTGCTGGGCCAGCATGATGCAGGCGTCGCCCGTGCCACCGCCGGCGACCAGGGCGCGGAACGGACGGGCGAAGTTCAGCCGGCCGGAAAACAGGTAGTGATTGACCTCGAGGATATGGCTCGGCGTGCCGATGATCAGCCGGATCGCCTCGTCACGCGGGTCGCGCGCAGGATAGGGCAGCGCCTCGTACTGGGCGCGGACATCATCCGTCGGCGAGGAAACGGTCATTCTGTCCTTGTTTCACAGCGAACGCGGCGCTACCCGAAGGGCCGGCATTGCCCTGCCGGGGTTAATGCAACAAATCCGGGGGCCATGAAAGGCTATTTCGGCATCGGTGTGGAAGGCGTGAGCAAGGCGGTGAATGTCGGCACTTTGTTCCGCACCGCCCATGCCTTCGGCGCGTCCTTCGTGTTCACGCTGGGCGCCCAGTACAATCGCCGCGAAGGAGTCCGCAGCGACACCTCGGACACGCCTCGCTCGGTCCCGACCTACGATTTCGCCGACCTGCAATCCTTCCGCCTGCCCGAGGGCTGCCGACTGGTCGGCATCGAGATCACCGACCAGGCGATCGAGCTGCCGAGCTTCCGCCATCCGCGCCAGGCCGCCTACATCCTGGGCGCCGAGCGGGAAGGCCTGTCGGCCAATGTGCAGTCGATCTGCGACTTCGTGGTCAAGATCCCGACCCGCTTTTCGGTCAATCTCGGCGTCGCCGGCGCCCTCGTCATGTACGACCGGCTCCTGAGCCTCGGCCGCCACGCCGAACGCCCGGTCGCGGCGGGTGGCCCGCTCGCCCCGGTCGAGCTGCCGGTGTTCGGCGAGCCGATGTACAAGCGCAAGCAGCGCCAGCGCGCCGCGCGCGGCGGCTGACCTTCGTTTGACGGCCACGTTTCACGTTCCTCCCCCGGTTACGGGGGAGGGATCGAAGACTGAAGCCCTTCTTGCGTGGACCCCGCACGGCGACTATCTCAGCCCCACCATGTCCCTCCTGCCGACCGAGCCTCTGCAGATCGTCGAGCCGTTCCACGGCCGCAACGACCTGCGCCGCAACCTGGTCGGGCTGTCGCGCGATGATCTGAAGACCGCCCTGGTCGAGGCCGGGCTGGAGCCGTTCCGTGCCCGCCAGGTCTGGCAGTGGATCTACTGGCACGGCGTCACCGATTTCGAGCGCATGACCAACATCGCGCGCAAGACGCGCGAGCGGCTCGCCGAACTGTTCGTCATCGCCCGGCCCGAGATCGTCACCGAGCAGCGCTCGGTCGACGGCACGCGCAAGTGGCTGCTGCGCTTTCCCGATGGCAACGAGGCCGAGACGGTCAACATCCCGGAGGAGGATCGCGGCTCGGTCTGCGTGTCGAGCCAGGTCGGTTGCACGCTCACCTGCAGCTTCTGCCACACCGGCACGCAGCCGCTGGTGCGCAACCTCGCCCCGGCCGAGATCGTCGGCCAGTTCATGGTGGCGCGCGACAGCTATGGCGAATGGCCGACGCCGATCGAGACCACGCGGATGCTCTCCAACATCGTCATGATGGGCATGGGGGAGCCGCTCTACAATTTCGACAACGTGGCGACCGCGCTCAAGATCGTCATGGACGAGCAGGGCATTGCCCTCAGCCGGCGGCGCATCACGCTCTCGACCTCGGGCGTCGTGCCGATGATCGCCAAGGTGGGCGAGGTGCTCGACGTCAATCTCGCGGTGTCGCTGCATGCCGTGAACGACGAGGTGCGTGACACGCTGGTGCCGATCAACCGCAAATGGCCGATCGCCGAGCTGCTGGCCGCCTGCGCCGCCTATCCCGGCGCGCGCAACTCCAGGCGCATCACCTTCGAGTACGCCATGCTGAAGGGCATCAACGACAGCGACGTCGACGCCCGCGAGCTGGTCCGCCTGCTGACGCCGATCCACGCCAAGGTGAACCTGATCCCGTTCAACCCGTGGCCCGGCGCGCCCTACGAGTGCAGCTCCAACAATCGGATCCACCGTTTCGCCGAGATCGTCAACGCCGGCGGCCTGAGCGCCCCGGTTCGCACGCCGCGCGGCCGCGATATCCTCGCCGCTTGCGGTCAGCTCAAGAGCGCCAGCCTGCGTGGCCGGCGGGAGAAGGTACAGGTGGTTTGACGTTTTTTGGCGGTGTTTCGCGATGACCCTCGAAGCATCCTGAAAACCGATCGATCAGCCCGATCGCCCGATCCGTCGCGAGATCAGAAGGCAAGCTTGTTTTCCTTTCCCGAAAGCAGCCTCTGAATGTTTTCTCTGTGCTTGAAAATGACGATGAACGCCATCACGAGCGCAAACATGTCGAAGTAGGGGGTATGTCCAAAAGCAGGGATGAATGACAGCACCGCGAACAACACCGTCGCACAAATCGTGCCCAAGGAGACGAAACGGGTCAGAGCGACGATCGTCACGAACAGGCCGATGCAAATGAGGGCCATGACCCAGTCGAGCATGAACAGCACGGCCACCCCTGTAAGGGCTCCCTTGCCTCCCTTGAACCCGAAATAGACCGGCCAGTTATGCCCGATGACCGCGCCTGCGCCCGCCGCCAGAAGGCTTGCGCTATCGATCGCCTCTCCCGAATGGACATAGACGCCGAGGCGCAATCCGATAAGACAGGCGAGCACTCCTTTTAGTATGTCTCCCGCGAGGACAAGCACTGCGGCAGACTTCCCGAGCACCCTCAGAGCATTGGTCAGCCCGGCACTTTTGCTGCCGTGGCTGCGAATGTCCTTGCCGTACAGTTTCCCGACAATCACTGCCGTATTGAGGCTGCCCAACAGATAGCCCGCCGCCAGGGCCGCAACGATCTTCAGGACATCAAGCACGACTCTTCTCCCGCGGCCCGGCGAGCGAATCGATGACGATCAGGAGGGCAGCGCCGATCGCGATCTCTGAATGGGCCAGGTTGAAGGCCGGCCAATGCCATTGACCGATCTAATACGGCGTCACCCAGCGTGTCTCGAGCCCCGCCTCGATACGGCGATGTCGCGCCTTGATCACCTCGACCGGCACGGCGCTGACGAAGGCGTAGAAGGTCCTGCTTCGGATCGCTTCCACCACGCGCTCGCCGACCAGCATCGGGTCGATGCCGGTCCGCGCCAGACGCTCGCCCATGACCGCCTCGGCAGTCGGAAGCATCTGCGGGCCGCCCAGATGGTCGGGGCGGTTGCGCGCACCCAGTGCCAGGTTGGTGGCGATCGGGCCGGGGCACAGAGCGGTCACGCCGACGTTGGTGCCTTCGAGCTCATGCTCCAGCGCCTCCGACAGCGACAGCACGGCATACTTGCTCATCGAATAGGGGCCCTGGTTGGTGCCGCGGCGGTTCTGCGTGGCGGCGACCGAGGCCGTGTTGACGACGTGCCCGGCCTCGCCGTGCTTCAGGATCGCCGGCACGAAATGGCGGATGCCATGGATGACGCCCCAGACATTGACGCCCATGACGAAGGCCCAGTCGGCCACCGGCACGTCGACCAGCCGCGTGCCGTGCATCGCCACACCGGCATTGTTGCAGGCGATGTGGAGCTTGCCGAAGCGGCGCTCCGCCTCGGCCAGCACGTCGATCACCGACTGCTCGAGGGTGACGTCGATCCTGACCGGGAGGACCTGCTTGTTGGTGCCGGACAGAAGGTGCGCCGCCTGCTCGACCGCGTCCTTGCGGATGTCGGCCATCACCACGTTGGCGCCGGCTTCGGCAAGGGCCGTGGCAATGCCGAGGCCGATGCCGGAGGCGGCGCCGGTCACGATCGCTGTCTTGCCGGAGATTTCCATTTCAGATGACCTCGAGAGGCGGCGCGGCGCCAGCGGTGCGCCGCCCCTGGGAACAAGACGCTCTTCCTAGCAGCCTGTCGGACTGAGGTTAGTGGAGAGCGCCTGGGAAACGGTGAATTCAATCCATGGTTGGATAGATGTCGGTATTGCCTCTGTCATGGGTGTGCGAGGGTGAACATCCGCTTGAGATTCCATGCCATTGTTACGAGGCTCCACTCGCCTTTGGCCTGCTGGAGACCTCGCATTGAGAATTGCCTGAAGCCCATGACCGATTTGATGATGCCGAACACTGGTTCGGGTGTCTGCTTGCGCAGTCCATAGAGCTTCTTGCCCTCTTGTGTCGCCAAGCGATGGCGCATGGCGTCGAGCGGGGTCGGCTGGTCGGGCACGGGTGGGTCCTGGGCGAAGCGCTGTTGCCAGGACGGGTGATGGTGCTCGCGCGCCACGGCGATCATGGGTTGGATGTTGGCGGCGGCACAGGCCTCGACGTTGGCGGCGCTGAAGTAGCCGCTGTCGGCCAACAGAGTGTCGGGCAGGCCCAGCGCGTCGGGCAGCTTTGCGAGCTTGTCGAGCATCGGCACGATCTGGTTCTTGTCGTTGGCGGCCTGCACGACGTCGTGGCTGACCACCAGCATCGAGCCTGCGGCGACGGCAGCCTGCGCGTTGTAGGCCTGCTCGAAGCCACCGCCGGCCACCGGCATGATGCGCGAGCAGGCATCGGTCAGGTTGATCTGATCGCTGGGCTGGGGGCCGGGCTGAGGCGGCGCCGGCGGCTTGCCGCCCGGCTTTCTACCGGTCGCTTTCTCCTTCTCCTCGCGGGCCTGCATCTTAGCGGCGTGTTCGGCCTGCTCGCGGGCCAGCCGCTCGTCGGCTCGCGCCGCGATCGCCGCCTTGGCCGCGGCAAGGCGGGCCAGGCGTTCCTCGCGCCGCGCCAGCTCTTGTGGCACCGACATGCCGTCGGGCACATCGGCCTGGTCGGCCGCCTCGGCCAGCGCCATCAGCTCGGCAACCTCGGTCTTGAGCTGCTCCTCGAGCTTGTTGGCATGGTCCCACGACAGCGCGCTGTGCCGACTGGCGTTGGCGTGCAGCTTGGTGCCATCGAGCGCCACCGTGCCGAGCTTCAGCATGCCCATCTCGCGAGCCAGCATCAGCACCTGAACGAACAGCGCCTCGATCTGAGGCAGGAACCGCCGCCGGAAGTTGGCGATGGTGTCATGGTCGGGATGGCTGTTGGCTGCGATGAAGCGGAACGCCACCGAATCATGGCTCGCCCGCTCCAGCTTGCGGCTCGAGAACACTCCTGTGGCGTAGCCGTAGACCAACAGCCCGAGCAACACGCTCGGGTGATACGACGCCGAACCCGAGCCGCGATAGGCCTTCTCCATCGAGCTCAGATCCAATCCCTCGATGACCTCCACCACGAAGCGCGCCAAGTGCCGCTGCGGCAACCATTCGTCGACCGAAGGCGGCAGAAGGAACACGGCTTGCCGGTCAAAGTCGCGAAAGTTACTCATAGAGCGATACTTTCTTGTCTAATATTCTACTATTACGAGAATATTCAACTTTCGCCCTCCGCTCAAGTCCGACAGGCTGCTAGAAGAAGAGGTAGGCCCGGACCACGACGTTCTTGCGGCACCGGGCGTCCTTCGGCGCGGTCGGGTCGATGCAGGCGGTGTGGAACGACCAGCGCGAGACCGAGCCGTCGGTGACCGAGTCGTAGCATTTCAGCATCGAGACCTCGGTCGAGGTCTGGCGCGGGAACCAGTACCATTCGTGGTCGGGGCTGTAGGTGAAGCGCGTGGTCTCGCCGACGCGGTCGTCGTAGATCCGGTAGTTGGTGATATAGGGTTGCTTGGCGAAGGACGGCCAGGCGCACAGCACGAAGGGGAACTGCTCGACCGTCTCCATCGGCTTGGCGAGATTGATCGACATGAAGCGGCGCGACATCTTCCGGTCGGCCTCTTCCTCCGTGTAGTGCTGCGGGCGGCCGAAATTGCGGAGGTTCCTGGTCAGCAGCTCGCGGCAGCGCACGCGGCCCGAATTGTCGTTCAGGTCGTTGTGCACCAGGTTGACGTAGCGCGCGTTCACCCCGGGGTTCTTGTTGTCCTGGTCTTCGGTGCGATCACCCGCATAGTCCTTGTCGAAGACGTCGTGGTTGTAGACCAGGGCATCGGTCGATCCCGGGAAGAAGTCGAGCAGCAGCTTCTCGATCTCGGGATAGAAGACGCGCTCCACCTCGGCCGAGTCGTAGAAGTTCTGGCACTTGGACTCGAGATGGGCGAGCGAGACGCCGAGCCGGTCCATGCATTCGGGGCTGTCGGGCGACAGACCGGGATAGTACTCGCCGATGCGGCGCGCGTCGCGCAGCACCTGCGGGAAATAGAGGTTGCGCCGCCGGTTGTCCTCCTCGTTCTGACGCAGGACCGCAGCGGTTTCGGCGCGCGCCGGATCGCGCCACAGCGCATTGGACGGCACGACGGAATAGGACGGCCGCTCGAACACGGTATAGGCCAGCGGCAGCGCGACCCCGCCTTCGGGGGCCCTGATGACGTTCGACTCGCGGATGTACCTCACGCACTCGTCGTAGTCGCGGAACGCGAGGCCCCAGCGCGTCTTGATCGGGCCCGGCGGCGCCTTGTCGATCATGTCGATGACGCGCTGGCTCTCGCCTTCGGCGATTCCGGCCAGCGCATCCTCGAGCGCCTGGGCCGTTCCCGCATCGCCGTCGCGGTCGAACGACATGTAGGACAGCCCACCATGCGCCGCGATGGGCGGTGGCTGGCCCTCCGTAAGCTGAAGCGACGGCACATAGGCCGTCGAAACCGTATTGGTGTCTGTCGCGGCGTTGTTCCCGGCGACCTCGAGCAGGCTCATGGCGCACCTCCGATTGGTTTGGCCGACGGTGGCATACGGGGCCGGGGTTTTCCAGACCGCGACGACCCGCCCTGCGGTCGGCGCGGACGTTGCGGGCACCGATGCCTGGCACCTTGGCGAGGTCGAGCTCGCCGACGTGGAGCGGGTCGATACCCTGACCGAGGCGCTCGGCGATGTTCTTCCTGGCCTCCCGTACGGCGTCGCTCGGGGGCGCGCGCCGAGCCGCGCCGGTGAAGCGCAATCGCGCGCCTCGTCAGTACATCACGTCACCGCCGTTGGGAGACAGGGTCGCGCCGACATAGAACCCGCCGTCGGGGCCTGCCAGGAGCAGTGCGGTCGCGGCGATTTCTTCCGGCCGGCCGAAGCGGCCTGCCGGCAGCGCATCGATGAAGGCCTGGCGATCCCCGGGCTCCATGGTCGCGGTCAGATCGGTGACGATCGGGCCGGGCGCGATGGCATTGACGCGAACGCCTTTCGGCGTCGCCTCCCAGGCCAGCGCCCGCGTGAACCCCATGATCGCGGCCTTCGCCGCGGAGTAGGGTGCCGCGTTCACCGCGCCCTTCAAGCCACGCTGCGAGGCGACATTGATGATGCAGCCCTCGCCACGCGCCACCATCGCCGGGTAGACCGTCTGGGCCATGAAGAACATGCCCTTCATATGCACCGAGAAAATCCGGTCGAAATCCTCCTCGGTATAGGCTTCGAAGGGCTTGCGGATGTTCATGCCGGCATTGTTGAACAGGATGTCGATCGGCCCGAGCTCGCGCGCCGCGAGGTTGGCGAAGGCGCGCCCGGCCGCGATATCGGCGACATCGACCGAACGGTGAATGGCGCGTCGGCCCAGGGCGCGGAGCTCGCCGGCGGTCTCGTCGGCCTTGGTGTCGTCGTTCAAATGACAGAAGGCGATGTCCGCGCCCTCGGCGGCGAAGGCGAGCGCCGTCGCGCGGCCGATGCCGCGCGAGCCGCCGGTGATCAAGGCGATTTTCCCCGTGAGCTTCATGCTGATCTCTCCTTGGCTGTCCCACGCCCTCAGATGGACGAGACTCGAGCGGCATTCTAACCGCAATCTCGAGCGTCGACCTTCATCGGTTGCTGGCGGCGGTGGCGTTCGCGACTCGGGCGTGAAATCGTCGTCAGGGGCTGCTGAGGCGGACCATGCGACGACGGCGCGGCCGCGCCGTGCTTGCGTGCAGCAGCTTCATCGCCGCCGCGGATGCCGCCGCGGCGTAGCTGCGATCGCCGTGCACCAGGATCATGGCAATCGCGCCTTCCGACAAAAGCCAGATCTCGCGCGCGCACGCGCGCGGCCGCGCCACGCCGGCGCGTTCGAGCAGCCGGGCGAGCTCGTTCTCGAGCGTCGACTTGTGCCGGCGCGCGATGGCGCGCGCCGGATGGCCCGGCAGGTCGGCGAGCTCCACGACCAGGCGCGTGAAGCCCGAGCCCGCCCAGCGCGGCCGGTCGGACCACACGGCGAGATCGCGGAACATCGCCTCGACCATGGCCTCGGGCGAACCCGACAGGCGATCGCCGAAGGTGCGGAATGCCGCGACGGCGAGCGCGTGCTGGGCCTCGAGCACCGCCGCCAGGAGTTGGTCCTTGCTCTCGAAGTGATAGTAGAGCGTGCGCTTGGTGACGCCGGTCGCGGCGGCGATCTCGTCCATGCTGACGCGTGAATAGCCGCTGCGGCGAAAAAGCTTGTAGGCCGCATCGAGGATCTGCTGGCGGGTCGCTTCGCCCGACCGCGGCACGATGCTTCTCCGTCTCAAGTATACCGATCAGTGAATTTACAACGGTCTGGCCCGCGCCTGAAATGGCAATCCGATAAGGAGGCGGGCCAATGAGGAGGCGGCGATGGCATTGGAGACGCTGACGCTCAAGTCGGTGGATGTGCGGCCGGTGCTGGTGCCGTTGCGGCGGCCGGTCGTGTCCAAGGTCGGACTGTTCGATGCCTGGCCGATGGTCCTCATCGATCTCGTGACCGAGGAAGGCATCGTCGGCCGCAGCTACCTCGAGCCCTATCTCAAGGAGGCCGTGTCGCCGATCGTTTCACTGATCGGCAGCCTTGTCGCCAAACGCGTCGGCCGGCCGGTCCGGCCGTTCGACGATTTCCAGCAGGGCCGCCGCTCGCTCAACCTCGTGGGCTGCGAGGGCCTTGCCATGATCGCCGTCGCCGGCCTCGACATGGCGGCATGGGATGCGCTGGCCAAGTCGGCCGGCCTGCCGTTGGCGGAATTCCTGGGCGGCTCTCTGGCGCCGGTGCCGGCGTACAACAGCAACGGCCTGTGGCTGGTCGACCCGGCGCAACTCGCCGACGAGGCGGCCGCGCTGGTTGCCGAAGGCGGCTTCGGCGCCCTGAAACTGCGCCTGGGCCGCGAGCGACTTACCGACGATCTCGCCGCCATCGAGGCGGTGCGTGCGGCGGCCGGCGCCGAGATCAAGCTGATGGTCGATTTCAACCAGGGCCTCGGCCTGGCGGATGCGCTGCTGCGCTGCCACGCGCTCGATCAGCAAGGGCTCTACTGGCTCGAGGAGCCGATCGCCTACGACGATCTCGCGGGCCACGCCCGGCTGGCGCGCGATCTCGCGACGCCCGTGCAGCTCGGCGAGAATTTTTACGGGCCGCGCGCGCTGGCCCAGGCCGTGGCGGCGGGGGCGAGCGACCTGGTGATGCCCGACCTGATGCGCATCGGCGGCATAAGCGGCTGGCTGCGCGCGGCGGCGATCGCCGGCGCGGCTGGCCTGCCTGTGTCGACCCACCTCTACCCGGAATTCTCCGCTCACCTCATGCGCGTGACCGAAACCGCGCACTGGCTCGAATGGCAGGACTGGGCCAATCCGGTCGTCGCCGAGCCGTTCGAGCTCGCGGATGGACTTCTGACGATCCCGCGCCGGCCGGGCGCAGGCGTCGATTGGGATGAAGCCGCCGTCAAACGATACGCGATGTGACCCGTGCAGGACGGCGACGTCAGTCCCGTTCGTCAGATCGTGAGCACCATCCCGTCCTCGGCGGCTTCGCAACCCGTCTCGGCGGTGCGGGCGAGCATGCCGGGGTTCATGTGGGTCAGCACCACGCGCCTGGCGCCGAGCTCCGGCAGGTGACGGGCCAGGGTCGCGTAGTCGAGGTGGAACTTGACCTGCTTGTCGAAGAAATAGGTCTCGGCGATGAACAGGTCGGCGCCGGTGGCCGCTTCGCGCAGGCCGTCGACCCATTCCGTGTCGCCGGAGTAGCACAGGGTCTTGCCGTCCACCGTCAGGCGGAGCGCGAAGGGCGGCGCCCCGCAAGGATGCTCGACCACGAAAGGCGTCACCTCGATTCCTTCGACATCGTGGGTGCAGCTTGGCTCGAGCTCGCGTATGTCGCAGGCGAAGCGGCGCTCGACCCTGGTCGAGCCGGGAAAGAAGTTCTCCATCGCGACCCTGAGGCGGTCGCGCAGTCCCGGCGGCCCGGCGATGGTGAGCGGCGCCGCGCGGCGGCTCACGAGCTGCGCGTCGAGGATGAAGAAGGGCAGGCCGCCGAAATGGTCACCGTGCAGATGGGTGATCAGGATCGCGCGAATGGCATTCGGATCGATGCCGAACTTGCGGATCGCGATCATCGAGGAGGCGCCGCAATCGATGAGGAACGCGCCGCGCGCATCGCGGACATGGAAGCAGGTGTTGAAGCGGCCGCCGCTGCCGAACGCATCGCCCGAGCCCAGGAACTGCAGCTCCATCGAACCCCCCCTTTGCCTAGACGCCGGCGATCACGTCAGCCCAGTCCTCCAGCATCGCGGGATGGCCGTGACGAATGTGAATGGAGAAGTCGGTGTAGCCCGCGCCTTGAAGCTCGCGCAGCCGTTCGCGCAGCGCCGACTTCGTGCCGGTGATGGTCACGGCGCGGATCAGCTCGGCGGTGCAGACCTCGTGCTCCTCCGGTCGCAGGAACATCAGGTGACCGCGGTGGTTCTCCAGGTAGCGTGCGTCGGCGGGCTCGTAGCGCTCGTAGATCTTGCGGTACTGCTCCACCAGCGGCGAGAGCGCGGGCGGAATGCCGCGACCGAAATTGCCGAACTGCTCCCTCTCGACCAGGTTGTGCAGCACGATGGTCGCGTGCGGGCCGGCCTGGGCGCGGGCGCGCGGGCTGTCGAACGGCTCACCCTCGGCGAGCACGCAGCCGCCGCAGAACGCCGTGGCGATGCGCGTTGCCGGCTCGATGCCGGCGGCGCGCCAGGCGGCCTGCATGGCTGCGATCGACGCCTTCGCCGCCTCGATGTAGCCGACGCCGTTCATCCAGTGCGCGCCGAGCTCGGCCGTCAGCGCGCGGGCGCGGGGTCCCAGCGCCGAGATGTGCAGCGGGATCGGGTCGCGGTTGTTGACCACGCCGATGTCGGGACTGAGGAACCGCATCTTCCGCTGGGCGCCTTCGAACTCCCATTCCACCGTCTCGCCGGCGATCAGCCGCTGCACCTGCTCGATGTAGCGCCGCATGTCGGCGAGCTTGACCGGACCAACCCCCATGGTGCGCCGGGCGGTGAAGCCGGTGGAGATGCCGAAGTCGATGCGTCCCGGCGCCAGCGCGTTGAGCGACATGAGGGCGCTGGCGGCGACCGGCGCGATGCGGTTCGACGGGATCAGCACGCCGGTCCCCAGGCGGATCCTCGACGTCTTCGCCGCCGCCGCACCCATGGCGACGAAGATCTCCGCGTTGAGCAATTGCGTGTCGTAGAACCAGGCGCGGGTGAAGCCCAGCTCCTCGGCGCGCTTCACCACCTTCCAGGAATCGGCCGCGGTGGCGAGATTGATGCCATAGTTCATGCCGCGACGTTCCCGAAGGCGGAACGCGTTGTCAAATCAGCAATCCAAGGTTCCGATGTTGGGCTCTTGGCAGCACTAGAGTGCTGCTGGTTCGACGTCGAGCATTCGCGCGGCGGCAAGCATGCGCTGATCGTAGGTCGCAAGCTCGACGCTTTGGCCGCGGGCCTGCAGGAACACAATCGACGCCAGATGGAGGGCATCGAGAGTGCGCACAGCCATCGCAAACGGCTCGAGGGCACGAGCAAGGACGACAGGCGCCAGTTCGACCAAAGCAACGCGACCGATCAATTCCCGCGCAAGCTCGCCGTGTGATGACGTGAGCTTGCGGGCATGAAGGCGGACCCACACCTCGTATTCGATGAGCCGGCTGGAAATGAGATTACCCTGCCAGAACGACGCCGGCGGTGAGCGATCCTCCGCCAGGAGATGGGCGAGCACCACCGACGTGTCGACATAGATCATCGATCGTCGCGATCTTGGTCGAGGTCCGTCATCAGATCACGAAACTTCATGACGGGTTTGCGCGGCGGCAACCCGGGGGCGACCAGCGTCGGCGGCGTTATCCAGCCCTGGCGCACGGCGTCGGCCAACATCGCGTCGCCGAGAAACGCGCCTCGTCCTGCCTGCGGCGGGACGAGCTCGGCAACCACGCGATCGCGATCCGTCACCAATACCGTTTCGCCGTTCGCGGCGAGCCGCACGTATTCGCTGAGCTTGTTCTTCAACGTCTTGAGGCCGACAGCACGCATGCGCTCAAAGGTAGCTACCAGAGGCTACCTTGTCAAAGCGAGGGGAGCCGGCACCTCGCGATGAACGGACCTGCTGACGACTACCTCGTGAACGCCGCGGTACGTGACAGGAAGGCGCGCTCGCTGTCGATCAGGGTCAGCCCGGCAGCCGCCGCCCAGTCTTCGAGGCGGCCCTTGGTGTAGCCGGCATAGTAGGGCTCGTGGAAATAGTGCGGGAACAGGTCGAGAAGGCCGTCCCACTCGGGCTGGTCGCCCTTCTGGATCGAATCGACGATCACCACAAGGCCGCCCGGCCTCGTCACGCGGGCCATCTCCGTAAAAGCCTTGCCGCGAACGTCGTCGGGCAGCTCGTGCAGCAGGAACGAGGAGACGACGAAGTCGAGGCTGGCATCATCGAACGGCAGTTGCTCGGCCGCACCTTCGATCAGCTTCACCCGGGCGGTGCGACCAACCAGGCGGCGCGCCTCGGCAAGGTAAGGCGCGCTGAGATCGAGACCGGTCAGTCGCACGCCGGGCCAGGCATCGTGCAGGAAGGCGAGCAGGCGGCCGGTGCCGCAGCCGACGTCGAGGCCGGTCAGGGTCCGCTGGTTGCGGCCGGCCATCCACTGCGCGATCGGCTTGAAGGCACGGCGGCGCATGACGTCGGCGGCGCCGGTGAACAGCACCTCGACCTGGGTGTCGTAGATCGCCGCCGACTCGTCGGTCAGCCAGCCGCCGCTCTGGAAGTGGAAATGCTGGCGGTAATATTCGGGCAGCCCATCGTCCTGCTGGCCGGGCCGCAGCTCGTCGTCGAGCTTGCCGTGGCGCCGCGAATCGACCAGCGGCAGGTCGCGGAAATAGCGCAGGCTGCGGCGCAGGAACTCGGCCGGCTCGGGCCCGGGCGAGCGCGGGGCGGGGAACAGGCCGGCGTCGATGTCCTGCCATTCGCGCTGGAAGAGGGCACGCATGTCGGCCGTGAGCTCGGCCCGCGTCGGCGTCGGCCCGATCGGGAAGTCGGGCTTGGGCATCGGCTTCAGCAGGCGCAGGCCGGCAGCGTAGTGGCCGGCGTACCAGGCGACGCGCGCCGTCTGGCGGGCGGCATAGGTGAGGCGATCTAAGGAGGAGGCCATGGTCGTGAACGTTAAAGTCGCACTATAGCGGCTTTGCGGCGGGCTTGCCCGACCAAGGTCGGTCGCTATAGTCCGCCCGCCTTCACCGAACCGACACGAAAGCCGGCAGTCATGAGCATTACTTATACCGGACCCTACAAGAAGGGTGACATCAAGAAGGTCGTCCTGGCCTATTCCGGCGGCCTCGACACCTCGGTCATCCTGAAGTGGCTGCAGACGACCTACGGCTGCGAGGTCGTGACCTTCACCGCCGATCTCGGCCAGGGCGAGGAGCTCGGCCCGGCGCGCCATAAGGCCGAGATGCTGGGCATCAAGCCCGAGAACATCTTCATCGACGACGTGCGCGAGGAGTTCGTCAAGGATTTCGTCTTCCCGATGTTCCGCGCCAACGCGCTGTACGAGGGCCAGTATCTGCTCGGCACGTCGATCGCCCGGCCGCTGATCGCCAAGCGACAGATCGAGATCGCCCGCCGGCTGGGCGCCGATGCGGTGGCCCACGGCTCGACCGGCAAGGGCAACGACCAGGTGCGCTTCGAGCTCAGCTACTATGCGCTGAAGCCCGACATCAAGATCATCGCGCCGTGGCGCGAATGGGAGCTCACCTCGCGCACCAAGCTGCTCGAGTTCGCCGAGAAGCACCAGATCCCGATCGCCAAGGACAAGCGCGGCGAGGCGCCGTTCTCGGTCGACGCCAACCTCCTGCACTCCTCGAGCGAGGGCAAGATCCTGGAGGATCCCTGGCAGGAAGCCGACGAGATGGTCTACCAGCGCACCATCTCGCCCGAGCAGGCGCCCGACAAGGCGACCTACATCACGGTCGATTTCGAGAAGGGCGATGCGGTCGCCATCGACGGCCAGGCGATGTCGCCGGCGACCCTGCTGACGCGGCTGAACGAGCTCGGCAAGGCCAACGGCATCGGCCGCCTCGACCTGGTGGAGAATCGCTTCGTCGGCATGAAGAGCCGCGGCATCTACGAGACGCCGGGCGGCACGATCCTGCACATCGCCCATCGCGGCATCGAGCAGATCACGCTCGATCGCGGC
>JAXMCP010000032.1:0-85480 GCA_046349295.1 Reyranellaceae bacterium | reverse complement strand
ATCCATTCTTTCCTCCGGAATCCTGCCGTGTCTTATCGCCCCGAGGCCTAAAGGCCTAGCACCATCTTGGACACGATGTTCTTCTGAATCTCGTTGCTGCCGCCATAGATGCTGGTCTTGCGCATGTTGAAATAGCGCGGCGCCGCCGGCGGCGCATGGTCGGGCCCGACCGGCGTCTCGTTGCTGTCCTGGAACAGCATGCCGGGCTGGTAGGGTGCGGCGTACTCGCCGACCGCCTCCATGGTGAGCTCGGCGATGCGCTGCTGGATCTCGGAGCCCCTGATCTTGAGGGTCGACACTTCGGGACCGGGCGCGCCACCCTGGGCCATGGTCGACAGCACGCGAAGCTCGCTCATCTCCAGCGCCTGCACCTGCAGGTCGAGATCGGCGATCTGGCTGCTGAAGGCGGGATCGTCGGCCAGGCTCGCGCCGTCGGCCGGCTCGCTGCGGGCGATCTCGCGCAGCGAGCGGACGCCGCGCTTGGAGGCCGGCACCTCGGCGATGCCCAGACGCTCGTTGGCCAGCAGGAACTTGGCGCAGGTCCAGCCCTCGCCTTCCTTGCCGATGCGGTTCGCGACCGGCACCCGCACGTTGTCGAAGAACACGTCGTTCACGTGATGGGCGCCGTCGAGCATGATGATCGGCCGCACCGTGATGCCGGGCGTCTTCATGTCGATCAGGAGGAAGGAGATTCCCTCCTGCGCCTTGGCGTCCGGGTTGGTCCGCACCAGGCAGAAGATCCAGTCGCCCCAATGGGCGAACGAGGTCCAGGTCTTCTGGCCGTTGACGACGTAGTGATCGCCGTCGCGCACCGCCCGCGTGCGCAGGCTGGCGAGATCCGAGCCGGCGCCCGGCTCCGAGTAGCCCTGGCACCACGACACCGTCGACTGGCGGATGCCGGGCAGGAAGCGCTCCTTCTGCTCGTCCGTGCCGAACGTGTAGATCACCGGCCCGACCATCTTGACGCCGAACGGGATGATGCGCGGGGCGCCCTCCTCGGCCAGCACGTTCTCGAACAGGAATCGCCGGGTCACGTCCCAGCCCGGGCCGCCGTACTTTTTCGGCCAGGTGTAGGCGAGCCAGCCCTGCCGGCCGAGCGCCTGCTGCCAGGCCATGTGGTCGTCGCGGTCGTAGTGCTTGCCGGAGAAGGTTTTCGCCCGCGTCGCAGGCGACAGGTTTTTCCGCGCGAAGTCGCGCACCTCGTCGGCGAAGGCCTTGTGTTCGGGACTGAGTGCGAGGTCCATTCGATACCGACCGTCGTTGAATTGAGGGAGTGGACACAATTCATCTCCCTCCCCCGATTACGGGGGAGGGAGATGAAGGGCGGCGTGGAGCTCACAATCCCAGCACCATCTTGCTGATGATGCCCTTCTGGATCTCGTTGCTGCCGCCGTAGATCGTGGTCTTGCGCGCGTTGAAATAGCGCGGTGCGGCGAGATGGGCGTAGGACGGGCCGACCGGCTCCTCGTTCGAGCCCTGCCACAGCAGTCCCGGCAGGTAGGGCGCGGCGTACTCGCCGACCGCCTCCAGGGTGAGCTCGGTGATGCGCTGCTGGATCTCCGAGCCGCGCACCTTGAGCCCCGACACTTCCGGTCCCGGCTGTCCGCCATGCGCCATCGACGACAGCACGCGCAGCTCGGTGAACTCGAGCGCCGTCACCTGGATCTCGAGATCGGCGATCTTCTCGGCGAAGCTCTGGTTCTCGATCAGCGGCTTGCCGTCCTCGCTGGTGGCGCGGGCGATGTCCTTCAGCGCCTCGACGCCGCGCTTGGACTGCGGCACGGCGGCGATGCCGAGCCGCTCGTTGGCGAGCAGGAACTTGGCGCAGGTCCAGCCCTCGTTCTCCTTGCCGACCAGGTTGGCGGCCGGGACCTCGACGTTGTCGAAGAAGACCTCGTTCACCTCGTGGCCGCCGTCGGCCATGATGATCGGCTTCACGGTGATGCCCGGCGTCTTCATGTCGATCAGCAGGAAGGAGATGCCCTCCTGCGGCTTGGCCTTGGGATCGGTGCGGACCAGGCAGAAGATCCAGTCGGCCCAGTGGCCCATCGTGTTCCAGGTCTTCGACCCGTTGACGATGTAATGGTCGCCCTGCTTCTCGGCCTTGGTGCGCAGGCTCGCGAGATCGGAGCCCGAGCCCGGCTCGGAATAGCCCTGGCACCACCACACCGTGCTCTCGCGGATCGCCGGCAGGAATTTCAGCTTCTGCTCGTCGTTGCCGAACGTGTAGATCACCGGCCCGACCATCTTGGTGCCGAACGGGATGATGCCGGGCGCGTACTCCTCGGCGCAGACATTCTCGAAGATGTAGCGCTGGGCGGGAGTGAAGCCCGGCCCGCCATGCTTCTTGGGCCACGTGTAGACCAGCCAGCCCTTCTTCCCCAGGGCCTGCTGCCAGCGCATGTAGTCGTCGCGGATCAGGTGCTTGCCGTTCTTCACCTTGTCGCGCACATCGGCCGGCAGGTTCGCGCGCACGAAGGCGCGCACGTCGTCGGCGAATTGACGTTCCTCTGGCGTGAAAGCGAGATCCATGTGCCCCTCCCGGGCCGGGTTTTCGATTTGGCCGGAGTTTAGCCACGAGTCCGCGCCGGACAAGCAGGTCAAAATCGAATTGCGGCTCATGACGCCGTGATGCGAAACGCATTTACGTAGTCGCGAGCTTACGTCAGATCGGGCTTCGGGCCGGAATCGCGCGCCTCGTCTTGCGGCGACTGGGTGAAAGCCGGCCCCCCCGGACGAGTTTGCCGGGCCGCGCGGGGTACCGGCCCGAGCCGCACCGGGAACGTGGAAGGGCGCCACGACTGTCGGTCACTCCCGCGGCTTGAACACGCCGATCACGCGCAGCACCAGATAGGTCACGATCGACGAACCGCCCACCATGCCCATGACCCACCAGAAGCCGCCATCCTCGTTGATGAACGGCAGCCATTTGGTGTTCATGCCGAAGATGCCGGCCACGAAGGTCGCCGGCAGCAGCAGCGTGGTCAGGATCGACAACAGGTGAAGATGCCGGTTCGTCTCCTCGGCGATGGTCGCCGAGACCTCGTCCTGCAGGCGGTAGCCGCGCTCGCGGATCTCGAGGATCACCCGATCGAGCGCCTCGAGCCGCTGCGCCAGCCGGTTCACGCGAAACTGCAGCTTGATGTTGACGGTCGCCGCGTCCTGCCGTTCCAGACGGTTCAGCACCGCCTGCAAGCCCGAGAGATGACGATGCAGCCGCACGCTGGTCCGCCGCACGTTCGCCAGGTTGCGGCGCGCCGGCCCGATCGACTTCACGGCGAGCTGCTCCTCGATCTCGTCGAGCTTGCCCGCCAGGTCGTCGGCCACGGTCTCGACGCCGTCGGCCACGTGCTCGATGATCAGCTCCAGGAGCGAGGCGCAGTGCCTCGGCCGGCTGTCGCCCGCCAATAGCGTGTCCTTGGTCGTCTCGACGGCGGCGAGCGAGCGGCGCCGGCCGGTCACCAGCATCTGCTCGGTCATGATGAAGCGCAGGAAGTCGACATCGTCGCCGGCGCCATGAAGATCGCGCACCAGATCGACCAGGATGCCGTACAGGACGGTGCCGGCGGCATGGAGCTGCTGGTGACTGTCGAACGACAGCATCAGCGCCACCGCCTGGGGCGGCAGGTCCGCCGCCGCCAGCCAGCTGGTCGCAGGAACGCTGGCGAGGTCGAAGTGAAGCCACAGCCAGCCCTGATGGGGCCGCGGAATCGGCTGGTCGGTCGGCAAAGGCGCCGCCGACCCGTCGTCGACGATGCGGAACGCCCAGATCAACCCCGGGACGACGCCGAGATCGCTCGCCGGCGCCGGCGGCGCGGCGCCGGGTGTCGGCGAGGCGACCGGTTGGGGAGTGTCAGGCGTCATGAAGGTCTTTGGTTCTGCGCGCGTGGCCGCAGTCTAGCCTCCTCGGCCACCGGAACGCTCTTCATATCTCCTCCCCAGCTTTGCTGGGGAGGTGTCCGCGTAATCGCGGACGGAGGGGTCATGAGTCATGAGACATGACGCATGCAATCAGATCACAACTCATGCCTCATGACCCCTCCGTCCGCGATTACGCGGACACCTCCCCACGCAAGCGTGGGGAGGAGGCTATTCCGGCACGATCAGCGCCTTGTCGGCCTTCAGCTCGGCGATGGCGGCGTCGCTCAGGCCGGCCTCGCGCAGCACCGCCTCGCCGTCCTCGCCGATGCGCGGCGCGTGGCGGCGGAACTCGACCTTGGTCTTCTCGAAATCGAGCGGGCTCGCGAAGGTGGTGATCGGTCCCTCGGTCGGATGCTCGCGCGCGGTGAAGAAGCCGGTCGCCTTGAGATGGGGATCGTCACGCAGCTCCTCGAGCGTGCGCACCGGCATGGCGGGGATGTCGGCCTTGTCGAACATCTCCAGCCACTCCTCGGTCGGCCGGTGCTCGAGCAGCGAGGCCAGCACCTGGTAGAGCTCGCTGAAGTGCTTGGCGCGCTCGTTGCGATCGGTGAAGCGCGGCTCCTTGGCAAGGTCGGGACGGCCGGCCAGCTCGAAGAAGGTCAGCCAGTGCGTGTCGGTGTAGGGCAGCGCGCAGATGTAGCCGTCCTTGGTTTTGAAGGGATGGCGGAACTTGTTGATGATGCGGTCGTAGCCCATGGCGCCGCGCTCGGGCGTCCAGGTCGCGCCGAACAGGTGCTCGGTGAGCCAGAACGAGGCCAGGGTCTCGAGCATCGGCACCTCGATCATCTGGCCCTCGCCGGTGCACTTGCGGTGATAGAGCGCGCCCAGGACGGCGATGCAGAGATGCAGTCCCGTCGTCTTGTCGGCGATCAGGCTCGGCATGAAGCGCGGCGGCAGGCCGTCGACGCGCGACTGCAGCGAGGCAGCACCGCTCACCCCCTGCACCAGGTCGTCGAACGCCGGCTTGTGGCCGTAGGGCCCCTTGCGCGCGTATCCCAGCGAGTAGGCGTAGATGATCGATGGGTTGACCTTCTTCAGGTCCTCGTAGCCCAGGCCCAGCCGCTCGATCGCCTGCGGCCGGCTGTTGTGGATGAACAGGTCGGCCGTCTTGATCATGTCCTTCAGCACCGCACAGGCGGCGGGCTTCTTGAGGTCGAGGCAGAGCGAGCGCTTGTTGCGGTTGGCCGCCATGTAGATCGGCCCCATGTTGCGGTCGCGCCCCATCGAGCCGCCCGACACGCGCAGCAGGTCGCCCTCCGGCGGCTCGACCTTGATCACGTCGGCGCCCATGTCGGCCAGATGCTGCGTGGCGAACGGTCCCAGCAGGACCGCCGTCAAATCGATCACACGCACGCCTGCAAGCGGTCCCGGCATCCTCGCTCCCTCTCGATTGTCCCGGCGCGCACTATGACATGGGCGCGCTTTTGCGCGCATGTCGCCGGTTCCAAGGAGCGAACGAGCGGTCGCGGCTTACTTGATGAGCGGCACGCTCGCTACGACAGCGGCGAGCTGGACCGCGTTGATCAGCATGCCCTTGACATGCAGGGCGCGGAGCTGCGGCACCGCCGTGCAGCTGCCGGCGTCCCTCATCTGCAGCGCGGCATCCAGGTGCTGCAGAAACCAGCGCCGGGCCACGACGGCGAAGCCCGCGGCGGCGATCGCCGCGACGGCGAAGGCCGGTCGCCCGGCGATGGCGAAGGCCACCGAAGCGACCGTTCCGGCCACGGCCATGACCAGGAAGTAGCCGTTGAACAGGCCGCGCAGCAGCTGCGTCACTTCCGGGATCTCCAGTCCCACCAAGAGAAACGTCGGCGAGGACAAGAAGAAGCAGGCCATGGGCAGGAGCAGGATGACGGCTGCGTAAAGTGCAAGGGCGTCGGACGGCACGGCCAATACCTCGTGGGCGAATAGGGAGAGTATTCGTAGCGTCCCCTACCACCTCAACTAGACCATGGTCGAAGCTCTTGCGCGGCGGAGCCTTGTGCAGGCCGCCGAATTGAGACATCACCGCCCTGCCCGCACCAGGGCATCTACATCTACCAGTCCCTCCCCCGTCATCGGGGAGGTGCCGCCAGGGGGCGGAGGGGGAAAGCCGCAGTCGAGATGCCTGAGATTCCGACGTCAAAATCGGAATGATCTCGACTGCAGCGCTTTCCTCCGGCCCTTTTCGGGCCACCTCCCCTTACGACGGGGGAGGGACTGGGAAACGGGCGCGAACAAGAAAGTGAAGTCGAGGTATTCGGACGATGTCAGGAGCACTGGACGGTTTGCTGGTCATAAGTGTCGAGCAGGCCGTGGCCGCCCCCTATTGCTCGGCTCGCCTGGCGGACGCCGGTGCGCGGGTGCTCAAGATCGAGCGGCCCGAGGGCGATTTCGCGCGCGCCTACGACGGCTACGTGCACGGGCAGTCGAGCTACTTCGTATGGCTCAACCGCGGCAAGCAGTCGGTCACGCTCGACTTCAAGCAGAAGGCCGATCTCGCGCTGCTGCATCGCCTCATCGCGCGCGCCGACGTGCTGATCCAGAACCTGGCGCCAGGCGCCGCGGAGCGCGCTGGCTTCGGCTCGGCGGCGATGCGCGCCCTGCACAAACGCCTGATCACGGTCGACATTTCGGGTTACGGCGATCATGGGCCGTACAAGGACCGCCGCGCCTACGATCTCCTGGTGCAGGCCGAGAGCGGCCTGGCTTCGATCACCGGCACCGCCGAGGCGCCGGGCCGGGTCGGCGTGTCGGCGACCGACATCGGCACCGGCATGTACGCCCATGCCGCCGTCCTGGAAGCCTTGCTCGCCCGCCAGAAGACCGGCGAGGGCCGCTCGCTCTCGGTCTCGCTGTTCTCCTCGATGGCCGAGTGGATGACGGTGCCGCTCCTGGCAAACGACTATGCCAACTACGACTGGCCGCGGCTCGGCCTCACCCATCCCTTCATCGCGCCCTATGGCGTCTATCAGACGCAGGATGGCGTGCCGGTGCTGATCTCGATCCAGAACGATCGCGAGTTCGAGCGGCTGTGCCATGGCGTGCTCGACAAGCCCGGCCTGGAGAAGGATCCCGACTACGCCACCAACAAGGCGCGCAACGCGCGGCGCGACGACACCAACGCCATCGTGCAGGCCTCCTTCGGCGCCCAGCGCTTCGCCGATCTCGCGGCCCGGCTCGACGCCGCGCAGATCGCCTGGGCGCGCGTCAGCAGCGTCAAGGACCTGTCGACCCATCCGCAGGTGAGACGCATCGTCTTCGGTTCGTCGGGCGGCGACATCTCGATCCCGGCCCTCGCCGCCTCATATCCGGGCGAGCCCGAACGGCTGGGCGATGTCCCGTCGCTCGGCCAGCACACCGAGCAGGTGCGGCGCGAGTTCGGCGCCTGATGGCGTCCCTGCGCACGGGGATCAGGCTCTCGGGCTACGGCGTCGCCTACTTCTTCGCCGCCGGCGCCTTCATGAGCTTCTGGCCGGTGTGGCTGCGCGATCGCGGCATCAGCGACGCCGAGATCGGCACCTTGTTCATGAGCCGCCAGCTCGTGGGCATCGGCGCGATGCTCACCATCGGCTGGATCGCCCATCGCATCGGCAACGTGCGCGGCGTCATCCTGGTCCTCGCCGGCTCGGCCACCATCCTGCTGACCGGCTACCAGTTCGCCACGACGTTCTTCGCCATCCTGGCGGTGACGCTCGTTTGGGGCGGCGTGTGGGCGCCGACCCTGGCGCTCTACGACGGCATCCTGGTCAACGAGACCAGGGCGCGCGGCATCGATTACGGCCGGCTGCGGGCATGGGGCTCGGCGGCCTTCATCCTCGGCACAGTGACGTGCGGCGCCGCGGTCGATCGCAACGGGCCGGCCTGGATCCTCTATGTCAGCTTCGTCGGCATCGTGCTGCTGGTGCCGCTCGCCCTGTGGCTGCCCGCCGACAGGCGGGAACGCGACCAGCGGGAGCACGCGCCGTTCGGCATCACCGATCTGCTGACCTCGCGACCCTTCCTGCTGTTCATGCTGGCGGCCGGCTGCTGCCAGGCGAGCCACGCCGTGCTCTACAGCTTCGGCACCCTGACCTGGCGCGCCGCCGGCATCGACGACGTCACCATCAGCCTGCTGTGGGGCCTGAGCGTCGCGGTCGAGATCCTCCTGATGCTGGCGAGCCCCTGGCTGCTGAAGCGGCTCGGGGTGTGCGGCCTGCTCGGGCTGGCGCTGGGCTGCGCCATGGTGCGCTGGCTCGGCATGGCGCTCACCACCGAGCTGCCGGCGCTGGTCGCCCTGCAGGCCCTGCACGCCGGCACCTTTGCCGCCTGTCATCTCGGCGCCATGGCCTTCATCCAGCGCGCCCTGCCACCCGCGGGCGTCGCGCTGGGCCAGAGCGTCTACTACGCCCTCGGCACGGGGGCGACGCAGGCGGTGATCTTCCAGCTCGCCGGCTTTCTCTACGGCGAGTACGGCCAGCGCGCGTTCCTCGGCATGTTCGTGGTGGCCGCCGTCGGCATGGCGGCGCTTCTGGTGCTGGCCAGGATCTGGAAGGAGACCCTGGTCATTGGCACGCCCGCCGAGGCTCTGAGCAAAGCCTGATTTTTCGGCGCGGACTGTCTTGTCCTGTATTATATTTGCGCCATATGCGCAGGATTCCTCCCGGGGCTGTTTCCGCCTGCCCGGCACGTTTGGGAACCAAGGCCCGAGTCGTCCTGCCCAAGGAGGTCCGCGAGGTGCTTTGCCTGAGACCAGGCGATACGTTTGCCTTCGTCGTCGATTGCGTCGACGTCCGCGTCTCCGAATAGGACTCCGAAGCCGACAAGATGGGCTATTCCGACCTTTGATTGCTTTGACGTCGTGCCGGTGCCGTCTCCCCACGCCGACCGCGGCCACGCCGTCCGATTGAACGTCGCAACTCGTCCAATTGAACCCTATGGAGAGTGGTTAGCCGGACAGGCGGCGTCAGTCACGGCGACCCTTCCGGATATGTAATCGCCAATTGATTGTTTACGCGGAAAATCCCGATTGAGAGCCCGTCATGGGCGAGAACAACATCGATGCAGCGTCGGAGACTGTTCCCGCGTCCGCGCCAAAATCACTGTCGACATGCTCGCAGCCGGCGTCGCTACCTTTGAGAATCTCTATGGTTCTCTGGACTTCGATTCATCAGTTCGAGCGGCTTACTCTGCCATGCGCGATTTAGAACGGGCTGAAGGCTAGCTCTAACCGGAGCAGCGACCTCCGTCCGGACAGCATGGAGTCCGAAGTAAGCCAGCAGTCGCACCAAGTCGTCCGACATGCCCTGAATTTTCTCTGGCGTTACGAAGAACTCTCGCTCGTGCCGTGGAGTGCGAGCAGTAAGCATGTTGGTGATCCGATATTGTTCCTCGTGGATATCCGAGACACCCGAATGAAGGATGCTGTTGCGAACCGTGTTGATTGCCGAAAAATGCTTGATGGCTTCCTCGACGAACTTTGAGTCTGTTGCCGATAGCGGAGTGAGTTCATTCACGCGAAGAATATAGGCAGCCAAGGTGTCGGCCCGGAGGCCGGCAGTCACAACGCGGCCGACTTCATCGTTCAGGCTCAGCATCCTGATCAAGAAATGCTTTAGGACGGTCTCAAGCCGGGCGAAGCTGTCAACGAACTCGCCCAACGCCATCCAGTACGGCAGCATTTTCAGGCGTCCCGCCTCACTCGTAGGAACTTCAATCGATTTCGCCATGCCTAAGCCTTCCCCGAAGCTCGACCCCACTACCGAAGCGGTTGTGTGCCGATGCTGGTGACTCCGCCTCAGCCAAGAAAGCCGGTTTGCAGCCAAAGCCTAGAGTGGCAGAATAATAATGGTACTCGCGCGACTCCACTAGCGCGCGGGGCTGTGCTTGTATGGGTCCATGAGTGACGAAAAGCCGCCGCCAGTGGAGCCACCATCGGCTGATCCGCCGCGTCCGCTGCCAGAGCGGTACGCCATCCCCTTAGAGTTGATCGAGAAGTGGACGAAGATTCAACCAGGCGAAGTTGTCCAAGTCAGTTTAAGCCGCGCCGATCTCGACCAGTTGTTCTTTGGTCTGACTAATACGATCGGCGCCCAGCAAGCCTTACAAGACGCCTTGGTAAAATGGTCTAATGGCGACGTTCAGGATGCGAACAAGTCGCTAGATCAGTCCCGGCGTGGAAACATCATAGCCGACAATCATGTCCGTCGATTCTTTGCAGCGGTGATGGCCGGGGCCAAACCCCAATGACTGAGATCTCCGACTACAGCAATGTCCAGAACCTGGATGGCAGGCCGTTCTTGGGTCCGCGTGCGCCGGATGTGGGCTTGAAAGCCGGCGGCGGTGGGGGCACATTTGACGGCATGGAAGCGCGCGTCGCCGCACTCGAGGCGCACATGGAGAATGTGCGTGAAAACGTTGGCCTAATCAGGACCGACAGCAAGGAGGCTGCCAAGAGCATAGGCGAGATCAAGACCGACATAGCAACGTTGCGTCAGAAAGTTGACTCGCTCCCAACGAAAGAGTGGGGCGTTAACGCCCTAATTAAACTCGCTGCGGTGATGGCGGCCCTTTACGTCATTGGAACTGCCGTGACACTTTTTGTGCCCAAGTTCATGCAAGTGACACCCCCGCCAGCCGCCGTTCAAAAGAACTAGTCCTAGTCCAAAAGCGCTGCCATCAAGCACTCATAGGCGGTGCCGATCGTCACCGAGAAGTTGCCGCGGTAGTCGCCACACAGGTGCTGGCAGGCCCGACGGCTCTCACCTTCCATCTTCGTGATCTTCTCGGCACCGCCGCAATGCGGGCAGAAGACGTGCTCCGGCCGGCGCTGGGCTTCGGGGTATTCGCGTGCTTACCGCGACCGTCCCCGCGCCGTGACCGGCCAGATGTCGACCAGCGTGTCGCCCTTCACCACGTGGTAGCTCTCGTACATGTTGACCGTCGGGTCGCAGTGCGGCGGGGTCAGGATCACCTGCTCGCCGTGCGCCGGCGCGGACTGGCCTTCGGGGGCGATGACGGCGAGGTGCTCGTCGCCCATGAAGCGGGTGGTCGAGCCTTCGACGGCGCCCTTGAGGATGGGCGGCGGGCCCTTCTCGGTGGCCATCGCCTTCAGGCCGGCATCGACCGTGACCAGGCCCGGGGTGTTGGCGCTGACGACGCGGGCGTCGATCTGCAGCGCCTGCTCGAAGGTCGGCCTGTCGAGGCCGCGCAGGTCGCAGACGTTGTAGTCGTGGTCCATGAAGATGTAGGAGCCGACCTGCAGCTCGGTGAAGACACCGAGCTTGGCGTCGATGTAGTGCGTGCCGGTGCCCGAGCCCGTGATGATCCGGGGCTTCAGGCCGGCGGCATCGAGCTTGGCCAGGCAGCCCTTGAGATATTCGGTGCGCTCCTCGATCTCGGCCTTGCGCTCGGCGAAGCTGATGATGTGCTGGTGACGGCCGCAATAGAACTGCACGCCGGCGTACTTCAGCGACTTCGATCCCACGACCTTGCGCACCAGCTCGACCACGCCGTCGGGGCTGGCGACACCGGTGCGATGCATGCCGGGATCGATGTCGATGACCACGGTCAGCGGCTTGCCCGCCTTGCCAGCGGCGGCATCCAGTGCCTCCACATTGGCTGGATGGTCGACCACCACCATCAGGTCACTGACCTGGCCGTTGAGCTCGATCAGGCGGACGATCGCCTGCGGCGTCACCACCGGCGACGTGATGTGGAGCTGCTGGATGCCGGCCTCGCCCAGCGCCTCGGCCTCGCCCAGCTTGGCGCAGCACACGCCGAGCGCACCGGCGGCGATCTGGCGGCGCGCGATGTCGGCCGATTTGTGCGTCTTGGAATGGGGCCGCAGCTTGACCTTGTGCGCTGCGGCAAACGCCGCCATCTCGGCGATGTTGCGGTCGAGCATGTCGAGGTCGAGGACCAGCGCCGGCGTGTTCAGCGAGCGGCGCGAGCCCTGCTGGCCGATCAGGTGACGGTGAAGACGTTCGGCTTCGCTCATGATCTCTCATCCTTCAGGTTGCGCACGACCATGGCCTCGCCGGTCGAGCCGCGGTTGACGCCGGCGGTCCGCATGAACGGATTGTCGCGGCTGTCGCCCCACAGGGCGATGCCCTGGGCCAGCAGGCCGCCATCGACCTTGATGGTCTCGCCGGTGATGAAACGGGCATCGTCCGAGCACAGGAAGGCCGCGACGTCGGCAATGACATCGGGCTCGCCCCGGTCGGGCCACGGCTGGTGCTTGAACTGCTTCTCGTAGCGGTCGGGCCGACCGCGATGCAGCAGCGGCGTCGAGATCACGCCGGGCGCGATTCCGACGACGCGGATGCGGTGCGGCCCGAGCTCGGCCGCGACATTCTCGATCAGGCTGATGACGGCGGCCTTGGCGGCCGAGTAGGCGTGGCTGCCGCCGCCGCCCACCATGCCGGCGATCGAGGCGGTGACCAGGACGACGCCGCCATCGCCGTGCTTCTTGATCGCCTGCGAGGCGTGCTTCAGCCCCAGGAACACCGAGCGGGTCAGCACGGCGAAGGTGTAGTCCCAATCCTCGACGCTGGTCTCGGCGATCGGCCCGAAGGCGCCGCCGACGCCGGCATTGAGATAGGCGATGTCGAGCCGGCCGAAGCGCCGCTCGGCCTCGGCGACGGCAGAGGCCACGTCCGGTTCGCTTGCGACGTCGCAGCGCACGAAGGCGACGCTGTCGCCGTAGCCGCCCGCCTTGGCGGCGGCCACGGTCTCTGCGCCGTTGCCTTCGTTGAGGTCGGCCACCACCACCTTCACGCCCTCGCCGAGGAAGCGCATGACGGTGGCGCGGCCCATGCCGCTCGCCCCGCCGGTGACGATCGCCACCTTGCCTGCCAGTCGTTGCATCTGGCGCTGCGTCTCGCGCTGCATCTCGATTTCGCCCTCCGAAGTCCGCCGCCCGTCGCGCCGCATGGTGCTGTTGCATAGCCCGGCGGGCAAGCCTAGCGTTTTGCGACTCTTCGGGAGGGCGCGATGAAGTTTGGCCTGTTCTACGAGATCTCGATCCCGCGGCCGTGGACGCCCGAGAAGGAGTACACGGTCTACAACAACTGCCTCGAGCAGGTGAAGCTGGCCGACGAGCTGGGCTTCGACCATGTCTGGGCGGTCGAGCACCATTTCCTCGAGGAATACTCCCACTGCTCCGCGCCCGAGCTGTTCCTGACCGCCTGCGCCATGGTCACCAAGCGCATCCAGGTCGGGCACGGCATCGTGGTGTGCGTGCCGGAATTCAACCATCCGATCAAGATCGCCGAGAAGACCGCGACCCTGGACATCCTGTCGGGCGGCCGCCTGCATGTCGGCACGGGACGCTCGGCCACCTGGACCGAGCTCGGCGGCTTCCGCGCCAATCCCGACACGACCAAGAAGAGCTGGGACGAGTTCGTGCGCTGCCTGCCCAAGATGTGGACGCAGGAGACGTTCTCCTACCAGGGCGAATTCTGGTCGATGCCGGAACGCACCATCCTGCCCAAGCCCTATCAGAAGCCGCATCCGCCGATGTGGGTCGCCGTCACCAGCCCCGGCACCGAGATCGACGCCGCCGACCGCGGGCTGGGCAGCCTCGGCCTCTCTTTCGCCGGCTTCGACGAGCAAGAGAAGAAGATCAAGGAGTATCGCCGGCGCATCCAGCTCTGCGAACCGGTCGGCGCCTTCGTCAACGAGCAGGTGGCGACCACCAACTTCCTGTTCTGCCACGAGGACGAGAAGACGGGCGTCGAGATGGGCAAGCGGCTCGGCAACACCTTCAACTACCTGGCGACGCAGCTGATCTCGACGCGCGAGGTCTTCTCCTCGCCGTCCTACCAGTCGCTCGGCCTGCTGCCGGCGCTGCGCCGCGCCGCCACCGGGCCCGATGCGAACGAGCAGCAGACCGAGGGCATGGCCTACGGCGATCCGGCGCGCATCATCCGCGCCGTCAAGCGCTGGGAATCCCTCGGCGTCGATTGCATCAACTTCATCCTCAACGCCAACGAGGTGGTGCCGCAGGACCAGGTGATGGCGAGCTTGCGCCTGTTCGCCAAGGAAGTGATGCCGGTGTTCGCCAACAAGCCGGCGAACGTCGCCGCCGCGGCGGGAGAGTGACATGCCGCTTTATGGAACGCTCGACCTGACGACCGTCGCGCCCAGGCTGCCGACCCTGGCCAATCTCGACACCGAGGCCTGGACCCTGCCCAAGGCGGAGATGCTGCAGCTCCTGATCGAGGTGCCGCGCAGCTCGACCGACGGCATGCTGCCCAAGGCGATGCATCCGGCGCTGCCGTCCTACGTGATCCTGGCGGTCACGAAGTATTCGGAAAGCCCAGTCGGACCGTTCAATCTCGCCATGCTGCGTCTCGGCAGCCGCGCCGGCGCCCATCCACGCGGCTTCACGCTGGGGGCCGTGGCGAGCACCGAAGCGGCGGCCAAGGAATTGCGGGCCCGCTGGGGATTCCCGGTCGACTCCGGCGAGGTGAAGTACGTGCGCCGCCACGATCGCGTCATGGGCACGGTCGTGCGCGGCGGCAAGACCATCCTCGATTGCGCCCTGGTCGACCCGCAGCCCGTGGCCGGCAGCGACGTGCAGTACATCAACTGGGTGACGGCGGCCAACGCCCCGCTCGACGGCCAGACCCAGCCAATGCTGATCCAGGTCGATCCCAAATACACCTTCTACAAGGCCGAGCGCGGCAAGCCCCAGGTCTCGACCTTCGACGCCACGGCCTGGAACGCGGCAGGCCTGCAGCTCGCCGACCCGATCGTCGGAACCTGCTGCACCGTCGACACCGACCTCCCGCGCATCCGCTTCGTGATGGACCCGATCAAGCCGGTGTTCCAAGGCACGCGGCGGATCCGGGAGTCACGGGCGGACGAGTAGTTCACACACCGAGACGAGTCACGACGCGGCCATTGAATCGCCTGGGCAGTGTCGGTGTTCTGGCGGACCCCGGACGATCTTGCCATCGCGGGACGCAATGTGATCCAAGAAGTCGAATATCTCGGACTTCCCGTTCGGCCGGAAAGTCACGTGCGCCTCACTTCACTGTTGCGTCAGGCGACCGTAAGCGCCATCACCTGCGCGGTATCGGTGTTTTGACGGAACTCGATAATCTTGCCGTCGCGGAACGTCACGATATCGCACACCTCGAACGTCTCGGACTTGCCGGTCGGCACGAAGGTGATGTGCGCAGTCCAATGCAACATTGCGCGTTCGCCATCGACCATCAAAGAGCGTTCGGTCCAGTCAGCAAACTTCCAGGCCGCGATCAGGTCGCCGATGGCCGCCTTGGCCGCCGGCTTGCCTTTCACTGGTACGCCGAGCGACGGCACGCCGGTGCCGCGCCCATTGATGCCGAATACGACATCCTCTGCGAGGTCCTTGACTGTTCCCTCGAGGTCATCCTTCACCCGGGCGACATAAAGGGATCTCAACGTATTCTCGATGTGACTGCGGCTCGTCATTCACCCCTCCTGCGCAATAAGTCGATACGCGTCACACAGCGCCACCGATCGAGAATGGCAAATAGGCAAGCACTCGACAAGTAGCGAGAACGGCGAGTCACTCCCTCGTGCAAAAGTTGGATTATCCCTCGACGATCAGCCGCGTCAGCGCCTCCGGCTCGCTCAGCATCGGGTAGTGGCCGGTGTCGAGCTCGTGCCAGCGAGCCTCGAGCTTGTCGGCGCAGCGCCGCTGATGGGCGAGCGGCGGGTTGACGCTCTGCTTGCACCAGATCACCGAGGCGTTCCATGACTGGTCCCAGAAGCGTTCCAGCTTCACGGCCGTCCGCATGGCGCCGATCGGGTGCGGCGTGCAGCGATCGAGCGCCCATTGCCGGAGCCCGGGCTCGAGGCCGGCGAACAGCCGGGTCTCGAAATCCTGGCGCGACGGGCCGGTACCGAACTCGGTGTCCACGGCCGTCGGCCGCTTGACGATGTCGGGCAGCGCCTCTCCATCGAGCAGCGCCAGCGCGTCGGCGAACACGACTCTCGCCACCCGATCTCGGGCCAGCTCGGCCGTGCGCGCCATCACCATGCCGCCGGTGCTGGTGCCGACCAGAACGACGTCCTTCAGGTCGTCGTAGAACAGCAGGCCGGCGACTTCGTCGGCGTGCGTCTCGGTGGTGATGCCGGCGCGGATCTGGCCCTTGCGTTCGGCGCAGCCATCGAGGCTCGGCGCGAGCACGTGATGACCCTGGGCGCGCAGCCGCTCGGCCACCGGTTTCCAGATCCAGCCGCCCTGATAGGCGCCGTGGATCAGCACGAAATTGGTCATTGCTTGCTCCCCTCCTTGACGGTGATGCCGGCGAGACGCTCGAAGACCTTCACGACCGCGCCGCCATCCTGCTTGTTGAGACCCTGCGCCCGCGCCATCTGATAGACCTGCTGCGTGACGTTCGCGAGCAGCACGGGCACGCCCAGGCGCTTGGCGAAGGCAGTCTCGAGCTCCTGATCCTTGTAGGAAATGTCGATCGTGCCGCCGGGCTCGTAGTCGCCGGCCAGGATGCGCGGCACGCGCAGCTCCCACGCCGCGCTCGCGCCGGTCGAGACGCGCACGACCTCGTAGATGGTCTGCGGATCGAGCCCGGCCTTGACGCCCAGCACCAGCGCCTCGGCCACCGCCACCGTGTTGACCTGCACCAGCATGTTGTTGACCAGCTTCATGGCGAGCCCGCTGCCCAGCGGCCCGACATGGAACAGGCGGTTGCCCATGGCCGAGAACAGGTCCTGGCATTTGTCGAACACGGCGCGCTCGCCACCCGCGATCACCGACAGCTCGCCGGACTGCGCCCGCCCGGTGCCGCCGCTCACCGGCGCATCGAGCATGGCGATGCCGTGCACCGCCAGCCGCTCGGCGAAGTCGCGGGCGGCGAACGGATCGATGGTCGCCATGCAGAGCACGATGTGGCCGGCGCGCGCGCCGTTGATGATGCCCTGCTTGCCGACGATCACCGCCTCGGCCTGCGCCGTGGTCTCGACGATGACGATGGTGCGGTCGACGGCGGCGGCCACCGCTTCGGCCGAGTCGGCCACTGCCGCCCCCTTGTCCTTCAAGGGTCTCGTCTTCGCCTCGATGATGTCGTTGACCACCAGCGAGAACCCGGCCTTCGCCAGGTTGAGCGCCATCGGCCCGCCCATGGCGCCAAGTCCAATGAATCCAACCTTGCCGGCCATGCCGTCCTCCCTACAAGCCGCCCGTGACGTCGATCGTGAGACCGGTGACGAAGTCCGCGTCGGCCGAGGCGAGGAAGCAGATCACCCGCGCCTGGTCGGCCGCCTCGGCGACGCGGCGCAGCGGCGTGCGCTCGATCTCCTCGGCCTGCGAGGCCTGCGACCGCTTCTCCCAGTGCGGCCGGATGCGCTCGGTCAGGGTGATGCTGGGCGCGATGGCGTTGACGTTGATGCCGTCGGGCCCGAGCTCGTAGGCGAGCTTGCGCGTGAAGGCGATGATGCCGCCCTTGGCCGCGGCATAGGCGCTCGAGCTGTTGAAGCTGAGGCCACGCCCGGCGATCGAGGCCAGGTTGACGATCTTGCCGCTGCGCTGGCGCTTCATCACCGGGATCACGGCGTGGGTGCACAGGAAGGTGGCGTCGAGGTTGAAGGCGATCAGCTTCTGCCATTCGGCGAAGGTGAGCTGCTCGGTGGTCGCGGTCGGCCGGTCGATCACCGTGCTGCCGCCCACGGCATTGACCAGGATGTCGATCGAGCCGTGCGCGCGCGACACCTCGTCGATCAGCTTGTCGACCACCGTGGCGTCGAGGGCGTCGGCCAGCGTGCCCAGCACCTTGCCGCCGGAGGTGCCCGCTGCGGCGCGCAGCGACGGCACCGCCTCGTCGAGCCGGCCCTGGTTGTTGTCGACGGCGATCACCGTCGCGCCTTCCTGCACCATGATGCCGGCCGTGGCGCGGCCGATGCCGTTCGCCGCCGCGGTGATCAGGGCCACCTTGTTCTTGAAGCGCATCGCTCCCTCGCTGTCGGCTTGTGGTTGTTGGCGAGACGATCGAGCGGCTGCGTCCTCGAGTCAATCGCGGCACGACGATCGACCTCGCAGCGGAATTGACGCGGGCGCGGCATATATTCTCCTCCCCAGCTTCGCTGGGGAGGTGTCCGCGTAATCGCGGACGGAGGGGTCATGAGCCATGAGAGGCTTTCTTCCTGTGACTCAAGACCCCTCCGTCGCGTATGACGCGACACCTCCCCAGCGAAGCTGGGGAGGAGATTTCAGACGAGGAGAGATCATGGAACCGGGCAAGAGACTGATCGGCAAGGTCGCCATCGTGACGGGTGGCGCCTCGGGTATCGGCGCGGAGACGGCGCGGCTGTTCGCCCGGCATGGCGCCTCGGTGCTGCTGACGGACAGCAACACCGCGCTGGGCAAGCGCATCGAGGAGGAGATCATCGCGGCCGATGGAACGGCGCTGTTCGCCAGCCAGGACGTGCGCGAGGAGGCGAAATGGGCCGAGATCGTCGGCCTTGCCGAGAAGACCTATGGGCGGGTCGACATCCTGTGCAACATCGCCGGCATCTCCGGGCGCGATCCCAAGCTCAACATCCAGACCACCATGACGGCGGGACCGCGGCTCGCCGACCAGACGCTGGCGCATTGGAACCAGGTGATGGAGATCAACGCCACCGGCGTGTTCCTGGGCACCAAGGCCGCGATCCCGGCCATGCAGCGCGCCGGCGGCGGCTCGATCATCAACATCTCGTCGATCTGCGGAATCGTCGGCTCGCACGCCAACGCCGCCTATCACGCCTCCAAGGGCGCCGTGCGCATCTTCTCCAAGGCGGCGGCCATCCAGTATGCGCCCGACAAGATCCGGGTGAACTCGGTCCATCCCGGCTTCGTCGACACGCCGATGACCCAGCCCGGCCATTCGAACCCCGAGGTCGCCAACCAGCGCATCGCCGCGACTCCGCTCGGCCGCTTCGGCACGCCCCACGACATCGCCGCCGGCTGCCTCTACCTGGCGTCGGACGACGCGTCCTGGGTCACCGGCAGCGAGCTGGTGATCGACGGCGGCATGACGGCGAATTGAGAATGAGCATCGACCCGGCCCTGATGGCCAGGCTCCTGAAGTGGCGTCATCACCTGCACGCCCATCCGGAGCTGTCGCAACAGGAGAGCAAGACCGCATCGTTTGTCGCATCCTGCCTGGAAGAGCTCGGCGTGCCCTTCACCAGCAATGTAGGCGGTCGTGGGCTCGTGGCGACGCTCCGGCGTGGCGCCAGCCCTCGGTCGGTCGGCCTGCGCGCCGACATGGATGCCCTGCCGATCGCCGAGCTCAACGAAGTCGCCCATGCCTCGACATCGCCCGGCGTCATGCATGCCTGCGGCCACGACGGCCACACGGTCTCGCTGCTCGGCGCGGCTGCGCTGCTGTCGCGCGATCCCGGCTGGCAGGGCACGGTGCAGCTGATCTTCCAGCCTGCCGAGGAGAATGGCGCCGGCGCGAAGGCGATGATCGCCGACGGCCTGTTCGAGCGCTTCCCCATGGAGCGCATCTTCGGGTTCCACAACTGGCCCGGCCTCGAGGCGGGCGTGGTCGCCGTGCACGACGGCCCGGTCATGGCCGCCGGGGGACGATGGAGCGTCACGCTGCACGGTCTTGCCGGCCACGCCGCCCGGCCGCACCAGACGCGCGACCCCATCACCGCAGCCGGTCACCTGATCGTCGCGCTGCAGACCATCGTCGCGCGCAGCGTCGATCCGATGGATTCGGTCGTCCTTTCGATCGGCACGATCCGGGGAGGCAGCGTCGCCAACCAGATCCCCGGCGAGGTGACGCTGGTCGGCACCCTGCGCACCTATCGTCCCGACGTCCGCGCCATGGTGGTCGAGCGCATGAAGAACATCATCGATGGTGTGGCGCTGACCTTCGGCATGCGCGCCGAATACGAAATCCTGTCGACCGGCCGGGCAACGATCAACTCGCCGGCCGAGGCCGAGCTCGCCGCCGCTGCGGCGCGGGCCGCCGGCCTGCCGGTGCGGCGCGACGTCAAGCCGAGCACGGCAGGCGACGATTTCTCCTTCCTGATTCAGGACAAGCCCGGTGCCTACGTGTGGATCGGCAATGGCCTGTTCAACGAGGACGGCGACCTGCACAATGCCCGCTACGACTTCAACGACGCCATCCTGCCGGCATCCGTGAGCTGGATGTCGACGGTCGCGAAGCTGGCGCTGGCGGAGCCCTGACAGAGCAAAGGTCCCTCGCTGCGCTCGGCATGACAACGGGGCTTGCGGCCCAAGCAATGCTGTCATCCCGAGCGCAGCGCGGGACCTTTGTTCATGTCCTCAATCATCGTTCATCGACGTCACGGCGCCCGGGGTCGCGGTGCGGCCGCCGTCGACCACGTAGTGGGCGCCGGTGATGTTGCCGGCGAGATCGGAGCAGAGGAACAGCACGGTGTTGGCGACTTCCTCGGCCGTGCCGTAGCGGCCGATCGGGATCGACGACTGGTAGCGCGCGGTGACCTTTCCCGGATTGCTCGGATTGAGCTGAGCTTCGAGATCGTGGATCATGCGCGTGTCGATCGGGCCGGGACAGACGGCATTGACGCGAATGCCCTGCCGCGCCACCTCGCCGGAGGCGGTCTTGGTAAGGCCGATCACGGCATGCTTGGACGCGACGTAGGCCGGCATGCCGGGCGAGCCGACCAGGCCGGCCGTCGAGGCGGTGTTGACGATCGCGCCGCTCTTCTGGGTCAGCATCTGCCTCAGCACGTACTTCATGCCCAGGAACACGCCGCGCACGTTCACCGCCATGACCTGGTCGAACATCGCCTCGTCATGGTCGACGATGGGGGCCACCTTGCCCTCGATGCCGGCGTTGTTGTGGAAGCAGTCGATGCGGCCGTACTTGGCCACCGCCTTGTCGACATAGGCCTTCACCGAATCGGCGTTGATCACGTCGGCCTGGACGAACAGGGCGTCGCCGCCCTGCTGGCGCACGATGCCCGCCGTCGCCTCGCCGGCGGCCACGTCGCGGTCGACGACCACGACCTTGGCGCCGCGCGAGGCAAACCCGAGCGTCGTGGCGCGGCCGATGCCGTTGCCGCCGCCGGTGACCAGGGCGACCTTGTTCTTGAAATCCATCTGGGCGTTCTCCCTCTCCTTGCCCCGTCATCATTGCGAAGCCGGTCTCCGGCGACAATCCTCGCTTGATGCATCCCTGCCGGCCGGAAAGAATTGAGCCTCACCGCCAGCAGCACGTGGAGGAAGCCATGCCGGACATCACCGTTGCGAAATTCCGTGACGTCGCCAACGGATTGCAGGAGGGCCAGTTCGCGATCGGAGAGCGGGCCAGGATCAAGGGCCTGTCCGATCTCGATCCGATCTACAAGGCCTTGCTCGATCGGCCGATCACCGTGACCTTGGGCCTGATCGGGCCGGACGGACGCATCGGCCTCACGCCGATGTGGTTCGACTACGAGGGCGACAAGGTGCTGGTCAACACCGCCTCGCATCGTCCCAAGTGCGGCTGGATCCGCAAGAACCCCAAGCTGACGATCCTGATCGTCAACCCGGACAACGCCTACCACTGGGTCCAGCTCAAATGCACGGTCGAGCGCGAGGAGCGGGAATGGGAGCCGGGCGGCGAGCGCATCACGCGCCAGCTCGACAAGATCTGGACCAAGTACACCGGCAATCCACCGCCCTACGGGCTGCGCGATCCGGCGATCGACGAGAAGCGCGTGCTGTTCATCTGCAACGTCGATCGCATCGCGACCTTCGGCAAGCCGTAGGCTTACTTTTCACGCGAAGGGCCTCGCTCGATTCCCAGCCAGAGATGAACTTGGCCAAAGATGAATTTAGCCACAGATGAACACAGATAGGCATAGATGAAGAGATGAAGACGGATGGAGACGCGCCCATCTTCATTTCTTCATCTGTGTTTATCTGTGTTCATCTGTGGCTATTTCTTTTCGGGTCTTTCGGCCGCGCTGCGCTAGACGACCTTGCGCACGATGTGGTGGCGGTTGGACGTGTAGGGGCGCACCTCGCTCGGCCAGCGCCCCTTCTCGGCCGCCTCCGCCCATTCCTTGCTGAGGAGCACGTCGGGGCTGTCGATCTCGTAGATCGCGACATAGGTCGGCGCGCCGCCGCCATCGAGCATCTTGCGCTCGCCGGCGAGATTGAACGCGGCCGGCTCGGTCTTGAGCCGCGTGACGGCGCCGACGCCCGGCACCTTCTGGAGCAGAGGCACATGCTCGGTGTCGTAGACCTCGTTGAACAGCGCTTCCTTCTCCTTGGTCACGTCCATGCTGACGATGAACAGGTACTTGCTGCCGATTGCCATGAGGTTCCTCCGTTACAACTGTTGCCGAAGGATCCCTCGCTACGCTCGGGATGACAACAATACTGTCATTGCGAGCAACACGGTCATCCCGAAGCGCAGCGAGGGATCTTTTGCTTCTGTGCTACCCACTGTTGCGCAGGCCGGCGGCGATGCCGTTGATGCTGAGATGGATGCCGTCGACCACGCCGGGGTCGGTGTCGCCGGCGCGATGGCGCTTCAGCAGCTCGATCTGCACGTGGTTCAACGGATCGATATAGGGGAAGCGGTTTCGGATCGAGCGCGCCAGCAGCGGGTTGCTCTCGAGCAGCGTCTGCTGGCCGCTGATCGCCAGGACGGCGTCGATCGAGGCCTGCCATTCCTGGCGTACGCGGCCGAACACTTTCTCGCGCAACGCCCCGTCGCCGACCAGCTCGGCGTAGCGCGAGGCGATGGCGATATCGCTCTTGGCCAGCACCATGTCCATGTTCGAAAGCGTCGTGCGGAAGAACGGCCAGTCGCGGTACATCGCCTGGAGGACGGCCAGCCCGTCGGGCCGCGCCGCCGTCAGGGCGGCGATGGCGGCGCCGAAACCATACCAGCCCGGCAGCATGAGGCGGCACTGCGCCCAGCTGAACACCCAGGGGATGGCGCGCAGGTCCTCGATGCGCCGCCGCGCCGACCGAGATGCCGGCCGGCTGCCGATATTGAGGGTCGCGATCTCCTCCAGCACCGTCGACTCGCGGAAATAGGTGTCGAAGCCTTCGGTCTCGTAGACCAGGCTGCGATAGGCGCGGAACGCCTGCGCCGACAGCTCCTCCATGATGGCGAGCCATTCGGCCGGCGGCGGCGCCTGGTCGGCCACCAGGCTGGCCTCGAGCGTCGCCGCGGCCAGGGTTTCGAGGTTGCGGCGCCCGACCTCGGCGTTGGAATACTTGCCGCCGATGACCTCGCCCTGCTCGGTGATGCGGATGGCGCCCTGCAGCGCGCCCGCCGGTTGCGCCAGGATCGCCTCGTAGCTCGGCCCGCCGCCGCGGCCGACCGAGCCGCCGCGGCCATGGAACAGGCGCAGGCCGACCTTGTGCCGGGCGAACACCTCGATCAGCGACAGCTCGGCCTTGTAGAGCTCCCAGGTCGAGGTCAGGTAGCCGCCGTCCTTGTTGCTGTCGGAGTAGCCCAGCATGACCTCCTGGACGTCGCCGCGCGAGGCCAGCAGCCGGCGATAGGCTGGGAGACTCAAGAGCTCGTCCATGATGCGGCCGCAGCGCTGCAGGTCGCCGATGGTCTCGAACAGCGGCACGATGTCGACATCGAGCCGCTGTTCGCGCGGCCTCAGCAGGCCGACCTCCTTCAGCAGCACCGCCACCTCGAGGATGTCGGAGACGCTGTCGTTCTTGGAGATCACGTAGTGCGGCATCGACGCGCGACCGTAGCGCCGGTGGGCGTCGGCGGTGACAGCGAGCATGGCGAGCTCGCCGGCGGTCTCTTCGCCATAGTCATGATGCGGGGCGGCAAGCGGCCGTGGATTGGCCATCTCGGCGGTCAGCAGCGCGACTCGGGCGGCCTCGTCGAGAGTGCGGTAGTCGACGGCAGCGCCTGCCGACGCCGCCTCGACCAGCTCGGCCATCACGCGCTCGTGCACGTCGGCGTTCTGGCGCAGGTCGAGGGCGGCAAGATGGAAGCCGAAGACGTCGATGGCCCGGCGCAAGGCCCGCAGCCGGCCGCGCGCCAGCGGCAACGAACCGTTCTTCGCCAGCGAATCGAACACCGTGTCGATGTCGGCCTTGAATGCCGCCGCGGAGTCGTAGGCCGGCGCCTCGCCGACCGCCGGATAGGTTGGCTCCAGCCGGTCGAGCGTCCAGGCGGTGGCGGCAAGCCGCGCATAGATGCCAATCAGCGCGCGGCGGTAGGGCTCGTCCTTGCGCTCCGGCGAGCGGTCGGGCGAGCTCGCCGCCAGCGCGGCGAGCCCATCGGACACGCGCACGGTGCGGCCATCGAGCGACAGCTCGCTGCCCAGCCGATGCAGCTCCTCGAAGTAGAAACGCATCGCGCGTTCGCTTTGCAGCGCCAGCGTCTGGCGCGTCACCTCGGCGGTGACGTAGGGATTGCCGTCGCGATCGCCGCCCATCCAGCTTCCCATGCGCAGGAAGGACGGGACGGCGATGCCCATCCAGTCCGGCTCGACCACGCCCAGGTGATCCTCGAGGTCGGCATAGAAGGTCGGCAGCGCGCGCAGGAACGTGTGATCGTAGAAGGCGAGGCCGTTGTTGACCTCGTCGATCACCCGCAGTCGCGTGCCGCGCACGATGCGCGTCTGCCACAGCGTGAGGACGGCGCGCCGCAACGCCCGCCGGTTGGCCGACAGCTCCTCCGGCGTGAACTCCACGCGGTCGCGCTCGTCGAGCAGCCGGGCGATCTCCATCTCGCGATCGATCGAGCTCTGCCGCCGGACCTCGGTGGGATGGGCCGTCAGCACGGGGCTGCACAACGCACTGGCAAAGAAGGCCTCGAGCTGCTCGCGGGTTATTCCCGCATCGTGGGCGCGCGCCAGGGCATAGGCCATGGTGCCCTGCCGCGCCGGCGCATGCGCCTTGGCATATTCGCGCGTACGCCTGATGTGATGCTGGTCCTCGGCCAGGTTGGCGAGATGGGAGAAATAGCCGAAGGCCCGGATGATCCGGATCGCCCGGTCGATCGGCAGGCCGCTCATGATCGCCTGCAGCTCCTGCCGCGCGGCCTCGTCGGCGTCGCGATGGAACTGCACGCCGGTGCGACGGATGTGCTCGACCAGGTCGAACACCTCCCCGCCTTCCTGGTCCCGCACCGTGTCGCCGAGAATGCGCCCGAGCAGGCGCGTGTCGTAGCGCAGCGGGGCGTCCTTCTGGGCCGTGTCGGCGGCGGGCTCGGGTCTGTCCATGGGCGGACTATAGCACCTGCACATGCCTCCCCCGTCATCGCAGGGCGTTCGAATATGGGCCGCCTATCATTCTCCTCCCCAGCTTCGCTGGGGAGGTGCCCCGTCATACGGGGCGGAGGGGTCATGAGCCACAAAGGACAGCGGGGCCATGACTCATGACCCCTTCGTCGCCGTATGACGGCGACACCTCCCCAGCGTAGCTGGGGAGGAGAATGAGGAGCGCTCCATATGCGGATTACGGGGGAGGACTCATCCCCGGCTCACGATCCGGTCGCGCTTGATGATGATGCCGGCGGCCTCGCGGTCCCAGGTATCCGGCGTGATGCCCTGGCCGCGCAGGATGTGCTTCTGCACCTTCTGGGTCGGCGTCTTGGGCAGGTCGTCGAGCACGCGGACGTAGCGCGGCACCATGAAATGGGCCATCCGCGCCCTCAGGAACTCGATGAACTGCACCGGATCGATCGCCTGGCCCTCGGCGAGCGAGATCGCCACCAGGATCTCGTCCTCGCTGAGCTCGCTCGGCACGGCGACGACGGCCGCCTCGCGCACCGCCGGATGGGCGCAGACCTCCACCTCGACCTCGAAGGACGAGACGTTCTCGCCGCGCCGGCGGATCGCGTCCTTGAAGCGGTCGACGAAGAAATAGTTGCCGGCCTTGTCGATGCGGAAGGCGTCGCCGGTATGGAACCAGCCGTTGCGCCACGCCTTGGCGGTCGCCTCGGGATTGGCGTTGTAGCCGTGGTTCTGGGTCCACGGCACGTCGGTGCGCACGATCAGCTCGCCGACCTCGCCGGGAGCCACCTCGCAGTCATTGTCGTCGACCAGGCGCACCGTCACGCCGGCGCGCGGCCGGCCGCAGGTCGCCACCATCGTGGGATTGTCCTCGGCGATCAGCGGACACGAAACCTCGCTCATGTTGAACAGCGTGTGCGTGGTGACGCCGAAGCGCTCGCGAAAGGCGATGCCCTCGGCCGAGAACGGGATGATGAGGGCGTGGCGCAGCGACGTCTCGCGTTCAGCGGGCCGCACCGGCTCCTTGATCAGGAAGGTCGCCATGACGCCCAGCAGGATGACGCAGGTCGTGCCGGTGCCGTTGACGGTACGCCAGAACGAGCCGGTATCGAACGCCTCGAGCAGCACGATCGCGCCGCCCAGCACCAGCATGGCGTAGGCCGGCGCCGTGCCGCCGACATGGAACATCGGCAGGTTGACCATGAAGCGGTCCGACGCATCGAGATAGCAGACGCCCCGGTCGTCCGAGCACAAGGTCGTCGCCGTCGCGTGCAGATGGGCATAGGACGACAGCACGCCCTTCGACGGGCCGGTCGTGCCCGAGGTGTAGATGATGCTCTGCGTGTCGTAGGGCTCGATCGCGCGTTCGAGCGGCAGGACGTCTCCGTTGGAGCCGAGCCGCGCGCCGGGCAGCACCTCGAGACCGGCAATCGGCGCGCCGTCGCCGTCGAGCGCGACCACGGTCTCGAGATTGGCCTTGTCGATGTCGGCCAGACGGCCCGCCAGCTCGGCATGGGCCAGCATCAGCGCGGCGCCCGAATTGCGCACGACGTGCTCCAGGATGCCGCCACGGTAGCCGGTGTTGATCGGCACATAGACGGCGCCGATGTAGTTGATCGCGAACCAGAGCTTTACCGCCTCCAGGCCGCTCGGCATCCAGACCAGCACCGGCGCACCCTGCTTGACGCCGAGGTCCTGCAGCGCCCTGGCGATCGACCGGACCTCGGCCCGCAGGCTCGCATAGGAGACCTCGAGGCCATCGCGCTGCACGACGAACGGCCGCTCGCCCGTCGCATCCGCATGACGGTCGAGCAGGTAGCGCAGCACGCAGGCCTCGCGGTCGGGGACGGCATGGTTGGTCATCGAATACCTCTTCTCGGCCTGGAGCGACGTCTTCTCACTTTGGCGCGCCCCCAAAGCCAGCTCCACCCTGAGGAGCGCCCGAAGGGCGCGTCTCGAATGTACGCGGTTTACCGCGCTTGGGTGGGCAACGGACGTGCCTTTCCCCACTCACGCGCGGTAAACCGCGCGTATTCGAGACGTCACGCGGAGTTTATCCCGAGGAACTCGAGGGGCGTGGCTCCTCAAGGTGAGGCTTTCTTTGCAGCGAAGACAAGTGGAGCTCCACATGAAGCGATCACCCCCGCCCTGCCGACAACGAGCGGCGGGTGAATTCGGCGTAGTGGTCGGCGAGCCACGCCGTGCCCTGCTTCTGCCAGAGCTGGCTGAGCTGCGGGATCATCAGCGGGGCGCTCACGATCCAGCTCACGGCGACGCGGCTGTCGGAGACTTGGATGCTGCCGTCCTCGAGGCCGAGCTGGACGAGCTTGATCAGGCGGCGGCTGAACACGCGCTGCCGCGCCCGCACCGCCTTCAGATCGGCCTCGTTCAGCGAATGGAGATCGGTGAGCACCGCGCAGGTCCCCAGCTCCGAGGTGATGTTCTTCACGTAGCTGCGCGTGAACTCGACCACCTTGTCGAGTGCCTTGCCGTCGGCCGCCTCGGCCACGTCGAGCGCCTGCTCGGCGAGCTCGAAGCCGATCTCGACGCAGGACAGCAGCACATGGTTCTTGTCGCGGAAATAGTAGTAGCAGACCGTCTTGGAGATGCCGAGCTTGACCGCCACCTCGTCGAGCGAGACGTTGTGGAAGCCGCGCTCGCTGAATGCCGCGCCGGCCTCGCGCAGGATCAGCCGGCGCTTCAGCGCCTGGTCCTCGGTCGAGGGCTCGAACTCCCCGTTCCATCGCCGTTTGGGGCGCGCCATCGTCGTTGTCCTTTAGCGCGAGCTTCGTTTCAGCAGAATTGACTCACCCTGAGGAACCACGCTTTGCGTGGCGTCTCGGATGCGCGCGGTAATCCGCGCGTAGGTGGGCGACAGAAATGCTGCATCCCACCCACGCGCGGTAATCCGCGCGCATTCGAGTCGCGGCCTACGGCCGCTCCTCAGGGTGAGGCTCGATCGTTCCAACATATGACGCCCGCTCTACAGGCTGGTCGGCCAGGTCGACAGGCGATGCTGGCCGATGCCGCCGGACAGGCGTCGCGAGTAGACCTCGAGCATGCGGCTCACCCACTGGCGCGTCTCGCCGGGCTTGATGACGGCGTGGCCGGCGAACATGCCGGCCAGCTCGTAGGGCGAGTTGCTGACCACCATGCCCTGCAACAGCGCGGCGTATTCCTTGTCGTCGTCCTGCGGACGGCGGTTGTGGACCACGCTCACCGCGACAGACGGATCGACGAAGCCCACCTCGCCGGTCGTCATCACCGCCAGCACGTCGGCCAGGCCGCCGCCCAGGTTGAGATAGGCCTGGCCGTAGCTCTTGCGCACCACCACGGCGATCTTGGGAACGCTCGCGAGCGCCAGGGCGCGCAGGTTGTTCATGATCTTGCCGGCCACGCCCTCGCGCTCGGCCTGCAGGCCGACCAGGAAGCCCGGCGTGTCGGCGAGCAGCACCAGCGGGATATTGAAGCTGTCGCACAGCACGATGAACTCGGTCATCTTGTTGGACGACGGGCCGTCGATGGCGCCGCCCTTGCGCCGCGGATTGCTGGCGATGATGCCGACAGTGCGGCCATCGATGCGCGCCAGCGCCGTGTCGAGCGTGACGCCATGGCGCGATCGGTACGGCACCACCGAGCCAACGTCCGCGACCAGCTCGACCAGCTTGCGGCCGTCATAGATGCGGTTGCGGGCGTGCGGAATCAGCGCTTCGACTGCCTGCGCCGGGTGCGCCGTCACCGGTGACCGGGCGAGCGGCGGCGGTTCGCGGTGGTTGGACGGCATCAGCGCGAGAAAGTTGCGCAACGCCTCGATCGCCTCCGCATCGGTGTCGGTCACGAGATCGATCTGGCCAGTCGTATCGGCGTGCAGGTCCGAGCCGCCCAGCTCCTCCGCCGTCACCTCCTGGCTCAGCGCCACCGATGTGACCTTGGGGCTCGACACCGAGAAGGTCGCGTCGCGGCGCATCACGGCGAAGTCCGACAGCACGGCGTACCAGGTGCCCATGCCGTAGCACGGGCCGAGCACGGCCGAGACCCACGGCACGTCGCGCTCGCGCCGCGTGCCCGAAAGCTGGCCGACGCGGCCCATGCCGACCGCGCCCTGGATGTCGGGCATGCGCGCGCCGGCCGATTCGATCAGGAAGGCGCACGGGATGCCGGCGCGCGAGGCGCTGTCCTTGAGGAAGCCGAGCTTGCGGATGTTCACCACCGACGAGGAAGCGCCCAAGGTCGTGAGGTCGAACGAGGCGACGGCGACGTCCCGCCCGTCGACCTTGCCGAAGCCGGTGACGATGCCGTCGGCCGGCGTCCGATCCTTGTCCTCGACCCGCGCCGAATGGGCGAACTCGCCGATCTCGCTGAAGCTGCCGGGCTCGCACAGCAGGTCGATGCGCTCACGCGCGTTCAGGATGCCGCGATCGGCCCGCGCTTTCAGCTTGGCCGCGCCACCCATGGCGCGGATCTTGGAGCGGCGGGCGTCGAGCTCCGTGTTCGGGTCGGTGGTCATGAGGCGCTTTCGGATGTGCGCTGATCGTTCTCCTCCCCAGCTTCGCTGGGGAGGTGTCGCCGTCTTACGGCGACGGAGGGGTCGTGAGTCATGAGTCGTGACCCTCGAACATGAATTTTGTCTCGTGACTCATGACCCCTCCGTCCGCGATTACGCGGACACCTCCCCAGCGAAGCTGGGGAGGAAAATGAAAATGAATCATGCCGACCTCTGCACCAGCCGCTCGCGCTTGATGACGATTCCGGCCTTCTCGCGATCCCAGGTGTCGGCCGTGACGCCTTCGGAGCGCAGGAGGTGCTTCTGCACCTTCTGGGTCGGCGTGCGCGGCAGGTCGGGAATGACCCGGAAGTAGCGCGGCACCATGAAATGGGCGAGGCGCGGGCGCAGGAACTCGACCAGGGCGGGGAAATCGACCTCCCGTCCCGCCACGGTGCTCATCACCGCCATCACCTCGTCCTCGCCGAACTCGCTGGGCACGGCGACCACCGCCGCGTCGCGCACGTCGTCGTGGGCCACGATCTCCTTCTCGACCTCGAAGGAGGAGATGTTCTCGCCGCGCCGGCGAATCGCGTCCTTCATGCGGTCGACGAAGAAGAAATTGCCCGCCGCATCGCGCCGGAACGCATCGCCGGTGTGGAACCAGCCGTTGCGCCATGCCCTGGCGGTCGCCTCGGGATTGCGATGGTAGCCGTGGTTCAACGCATACGGCATGTCGGTGCGCACGATCAGCTCGCCCACCGTCTCGGGCGGCACCTCGCAGTCGTTCTCGTCGACGATGCGCAGCTCGACGCCGGCGCGCGGCCGGCCGCAGGTGCCGTCGATCGTCGGGTTGGCGCCCGACGCCAGCGGCGAGGAGATCTCGGTCATGTTGAAGCCGGTATGGATCTCGACCCCGAAGCGCTCGGCGAATTCGCGATGCTGGTCGCTGAGCGGGATCATCGACACCCGCTTCAGCGGATGGTCGCGATCGGCCGGCGACGGCGGCTCCTTCAGCAGGAACGGCGTCATGGCGCCGAGCAGGATCGTATGGCTGACGCCGAAGGCGCGGATGATCGACCAGAACTCGCCGGTGCGGAACGACTCGACCAGGGCGAACGAGCCGCCGCGCATCATGGTCGCCCAGATCGGGCCCGCGCCGCCGACATGGAACATCGGCAGGTTGACCAGCGTGCGGTCTTCCGGCCGCAGGATGTTGTTGGGGATGAAGGTCGAATACATCTGCAGCGACGACGACAGCACGCCCTTCGACGGCCCGGTCGTGCCCGACGTGTAGATCACCGACAGCGTGTCCCACGGCTCGATGTCGCGGTCGGGCGGCCGCAGCCGCTCGCCGTCGCCGTCGAGAGCGCTCTCGTCGAGCATCGCGAGTCCCGCGACCTGGGCGGTGCCGCCGATCGTGACCACGCTGCGCAGGTCGGCATGCCGGACATCGGCCAGGCGCGGCACCAGCGAGGCATCGCCGATCATCAGGCGCGCGCCTGAATTCTCGACCACGTGCTCGAGCAGACCGCCGCGATAGCCGGTGTTGATCGGCACATAGACGACACCGAGATAATTGAGCGCCAGCATGACCTTGAGGCAGATCGAGCCGTTGGGCAGCCAGACCAGCACGAAATCGCCCTGCTGCACGCCGAGCCGCTGCAGCCCTTCGGCGCAGTCGCGGACCCGGCGGCGCAGCTCGCCGTAGGTCCAGGCCGAGCCGTCGGCGAAGACCGCGAACGGCCGGTCGGGCACCTCGCGGGCGCGGCGGTCGATCAGGTCGCGCATCACGCAGTCGGTGCGCGGCGGCATGCGCGGGTCGAGCATGGCTCAGCCCACCGCCGCGACGTTCTCGTAGCGCGGCCGCCCGAACAGGTTGGGCTGGAAGCCGGTGAACTTCTTGCTGACCCCGACCACGCTCACCTCGAGCAGCAGCGGGATGAACACCGCCTGCTCGCAGGCGATGCGCTGGACCTTGCCAAGGGCTGCCTTGCGCTGCTCCAGCGTGGTACCGGACCGCGATTCCGCCAATGCCGCCTCCATGCCGGGAATCTCCTGGTGGCCGCCATTGTAGAAGGAATCCTTGCTGAACAGGATGTAGCAGCCCATCGACGGATCGGGGCGCGCGGTCAACGCCGCCAGGAAGAAGTCGGTGGAGCGTTGCCCGAAGAACGCACTCGAGGCTTCGGGAGTAGAGGTCGTGCGCACGCGCACCTTGATGCCGACGCGCTGCCACATCTCGATCAGCAGCTCCTGGCGCTGGATCGACGCCTGGTCCGACGCGCCGATGCCGTTCACCGACACCTCCCCGCCGACCTCCTTGACCAGCGCCCTGGCCTTGTCCGGATCGAACGCCAGGATGTTGGCGAGCGAGCCGTCGTACGGCCAGTAGTTCTTCGGGTACAGCGTGGTCGCCGGCTCGCCGAGGCCCGCCATGGTCGCCGTGTTGAAGACGTTGCGATCGATCGCGAGGTTCATCGCGCGCCGCACACGGATGTCGTTGAGCGGCGGCTTGGCGTAGTCCAGGTAGACCATGTGCAGGTAGAGCGACGGGTCGGTGAAGACGGCGACCTTGCCGGAACGTTCCAGCACCACCTTCTGCACCGGAGGCACGGCGACGACGATGTCGTTCTCGCCGGCCAGCACCGAGCGCACGCCGGTCGCCACCTCGGGAATGATCTTCATGTCGAGGCGGTCGATCCTGGGCTGGCTCTTGTTCCAGTAGTCGGGGAAGCGCTCGTAGGTGACGATCGTGTTGTCCTCCCACTTGCCGAACTTCCACGGCCCCGCCCCCACCGGGTTGCGGTCGATCGCGCCGTTGCCGGCCTTGATCGCCGTCGGCGAGGCCATCATGCCGGCGCGGTCGGACAGGATCAGCGGCAGCGAGCGATCGGACGCCTTGAGCTTCAAGGTGACGGTGGTCGGCCCGGTCGCCTCGACCGTGTCGATCGAGGCGAGATCGACCTTGATGTTGGAGCGCTGGTCGGCGCGGCTGCGATCGAGGTTGAACTTGACGGCCTCCGCGTCGAGCGGCGTGCCGTCATGGAAGGTGAGGCCGGGCCGCAGGTCGAGCACCAGGGTGGTGTCGTCCTTGTAGGTCCAAGACTGCGCCAGGCCGGGCCGAGGCTCGCCGGTCTTCGGTTCCCACTGCACCAGCGTGTCGTACAGCGGATAGAGGAACTGATGATCGCCGCCGCTGCGCCCGGTCGTCGGATCCAGGGTCGACGGATTGACGTTGGCGGACACCCGCAAGAGGCCGGCTGACTGGGCGCGCGCGGCAGTCGCCCCCGGCAGATCGAAGGCCAGCAGCCCGACGCCGCCCAGCCCGGCCCCGATGAAGCGCCGGCGTGCGATAGCGTCCGCGGATGAGCGATCGGCCATTGTCTCCTCCAGGTACTTATTCTTGCGTCTTGTTTACTTACGCAGGCGTAAGTTTGAAAGGCCGACATTTCGCCAGTCATGCGCACATCTCATGTTCCTCCCCCGTAATCGGGGGAGGAACATGATTTAGTTGATCTCGATCACGCCCTCGCCGCCGGCGTAGAGCCTGTCGACCAGGGCCTTGCGGCGTTCGAGGGTGGCGCGCTGGTTGATGTAGCCCTTGTCGGTGATCTCGTGGCCGTCGACCGAGGGCGGCTCGGTCATCAGGAGGGCGCGCTTGACGCGCATCGACGAGCCCTTGCCTTCCTTGTTCATCCGCGCCAGCCCGTCGCGCAGGGCGCCGACCACGGCGGGATGGGCGAGCAGCTCGGCCGCCGTGAGCTTGGCGCCCTCATCTCCCGCCAACTGGCGGCAGGCAGCGACGTTGGGGAAGCCCAGCAGGCCGGCATAGTCGCGGTCCTGGCCGCAGATCACGGCGTCGTGCAGGACGGGGCTCGCCGCCGCGATCGCCGTCGTGCGCAAGGTGCCGACCAGCACGAAGGTGCCGCTCATCAGCTTGAAATCCTCGACCACGCGGCCGTCGAAGATCAGGCCCCAGCTCGGATCCGCGGGATCGACGAAGCGGCCGGCATCGCCGATCCTGTAGAAGCCCTCCTCGTCGAACATCTGCGCCGTGAGCTCGGGCTGGCGGAAATAGCCCGGGGTCACGATCACGCTCTTGAGCCTGAGCTCGTAGCGGCCCTCCTCGCCGGTCGGCACCAGCTTGAGCTGGACGCCGGGGAACGGCAGGCCGATCAGGCCGACGCGCTCCGAAGCCCAGTGCACGGTGGTCGCCGTCGGCGCCGTCTCGGTCGAGCCCCAGCCGGTGACGAAGGGCAGCCGGAAGCCGGTGTGCTTGACCGCCAAGGCCTCCATGCGCTCGTAGAGGTCGGACGGCAGGGTGGCGCCGCCATAGGCGAGCGAATTCAGGTTCTTGAAGAAGCGCCGCGCGAGGTTGTCGTCGTTCTCCAGCGCCGTCGCCAGCATGGCGTAGCCGGCGGGCACGTTGGCAAAATAGGTCGGCGAGATCTCGCGCAGATTGCGCAGCGTCTCCTCGAACAGGCCGGGCAATGGCTTGCCGTCGTCGATGTAGGTCGTGCCGCCTTCGGCGAGGTTGCCCTGGAAGGTGGCGTTGCCGCCCATCGTGTGGTTCCACGGCAGCCAGTCGAGCATGACCGCCGGCGGATCGTCGGGCCGCCGCGTGCGCGCCATCTGGCCCATCGCCAGGTTGGCGCACATCATCTCCTGGGTGTTGATCACCGCCTTGGGCATGCCGGTGCTGCCCGACGTGAACAGGAACTTGGCCGTCGTGCCGGGCTCGATCGCCTCGAGCGAGCGCGCGACGGCCTCGGTCGGCCGCGTTGCCAAGAGCTCGCTCCAGGGCAGCGACTGCATATGCGGCGGTGCCTTGTCGACATGGACCAGCAGCACGCCCTCGAGGTCGAGCGCCGCCAGGGCACGGGCATAGATCTCGCCGTTCTGCACGAACACCAGGCCGGGCTTTATCAGGTCGAAGACGTAGCGCAGCTTGGCGTGGTCCTGGCTCATCACCGAGTAGGCCGGCGACACCGGCGCGAGCGGCGCCCGGGCCTGCATTGCCGCCATGCTGAGCAGCGCGAACTCGATCGAGTTCGACGACAGGATCATCACCGCCTTGTCCGGCCCGAAGCCGCGATCGAGCAGCGCCTGCGTCACCGCATCGACCTGCCGCTTGGCCTCGCCGTAGGTGAGCTTCAGCCAGTCGCGGTCCGGCCCGCGGCGCTGCGCCAGCCACACCCGGTCGGGCGCCTCGGCCGCCCACTTGGCGAGGAACGCCGGCACGTGCTTCTCGTAGGGTTTCAGCCGGTGATTCGACTGCAGCAGGATCGTGCCGTCGTCCCGCCGGTCGACGCGCACGTCGCGGCTGAGGAAGTCGATCGGCTTGAAGGGCGTGCTCATGACGCTGTCCAACGGCGTTACTCCCAAGGCAGTCTTGGATGGATTTAGAAGCGTCCGCGACGAGCAGGCAAGTGTGCTCTCACGACGAGCGATCTATCAGCCTCTCGCAGAACGCAATGAACGACATCGCGTCATCGCGCGCGTGTCGTGCATCATCGGTGGTAAGCGTATCGACGGCATCGTAATCAGCGATCAACCGGCGATCGAGGGCGCGGGCCAATCGACCAAGCTGTTCGCGACCATCTGGCTGAACCTGCCGGAAATTCTCGCTGAAGCGAACGTTCACGCCATGATGGGTCTTGGGCAGCGCCAATCCTCGGGCAGCAAACAGTGCGAATGCCGCAGGATACATCGCGTAGTAAGCCGTGTGACAGACCACCTCGGGCAATTCGTCCTGCCAGCGCAAAACTACGGAATCGAGGAGACGTTTGGCTCTATGCCGATGACGCCGGACATCCTCGGTCACAAGGCAATTCCGTCGCTTCGAATCTCCTGCATCAGATGGCTTGCTTCGCCTTCCCTTTGCAGGGGCAGAGCAATCGATTGAATCACCTCCCCCGTGTCGACGAGCAGATCGGTACCAAGATCGGTCAGCCGGTAGCGGTCGTCGAGGGTCGGGGCATCTTTCAGAAACACCGCGATGTCCCAATCGGAATCGGGCCGCGCGTCGCCGCGCGCGCGCGAGCCGAAGAGGACGACCTTGGCCACCCGGTCGTGGAAGGCATCCACGACGCGCCGCTTGTATTCCCGGGCAAGACCGATGTCCGGCGACATCGACGAACTCTATCACAAGGTACGGTGGGGCGCCTTCGGCTCCGGCTTGGAGCCGCGTGCTATGAATCTGGCCTGCCCTGGCGAAGAAAGCGGAAACAAGCGTATCCGCCGATGATGACAGCCAGGGCAGCGGCGGGAACCGTCAAGCCCCACAGTGCGAGCTCCATCATCGTCACCTTGCGAGACGCGAGAACCTCCGAAAATTGCTGCAGGAAATCGGGACGGCAAACCAAGGCTTCGGATGGTCCTGGCGCGCAGTTGCTGTTGATCGTGATGATCCAGCCGATCATCCAGATCGCACTTCCTACCAGCCATAGCTGAAACAGGCCTAATCCGCTCTTCATCGGGCTCGCGCTCCGCTCCCGGGCCAACAATGTCGATAACGACAATCTGGTCCCATGGCATGCTGTTTTCCGTGTATCGACCTGGGACCGGCCGAAGCTTGACATGAATCAAGCGGTCATGCGTCAAGGCGGCTGGTCGAAGGGGGCTGGGGGACGCTCGGCCGGGCGATTGGGGGGCCACGATGAACGATGGGACCGCGACGCAGCCGCGGACGCGACGCTGGCTGCAGCTGTTCGCCGGCGTCGTCTGCATGGTGATGATCGCCAACCTGCAATATGGCTGGACCCTGTTCGTCCAGCCGATCAACCAAAAGTACGGCTGGGGGCTGCCGGCCATCCAGGTCGCCTTCAGCATCTTCGTGATCTGCGAATCCTGGCTGGTGCCCTTCGAAGGCTGGTTCGTCGATCGCTTCGGCCCGCGCCTCGTCGTCATCGCGGGCGGGCTGCTGGTCGGCCTGGCCTGGGTCGTCAACGCCTTCGCCTCCTCGCTCGCCCTGCTCTACCTGGGCGCCGCCCTGGGCGGGGTCGGCGTCGGCTGCGTCTATGGCACCTGCATCGGCAACGCCCTGAAATGGTTCCCCGACAAGCGCGGCCTCGCCGCCGGCGTCACGGCGGCGGGCTTCGGCGTCGGCTCGGCGCTCACCATCATCCCGATCCAGAGCATCATCGCCTCGAGCGGCTACCAGACGGCCTTCCTGTGGTTCGGCATCGGGCAGGGCCTGATCATCCTCGCCCTCGCGCCGTTGCTGCACGCCGCGCCCGTTCAGGAGGCGGCGGCGACGGTCGCAGCCTCCACGCCGGTGCGCAGCCACACGCCGGCCGAGGTGGTGCGCGCGCCGCTCTTCTGGCTGCTCTATTTCATGATGGTTCTGGTCGGCGCCGGCGGCCTGATGGCGACGGCCCAGCTCGCGCCCATCGCGCACGAGATGAAGGTCGCCCAGGTTCCCGTCAGCCTGCTCGGCATCACCCTGCCGGCGCTCACCTTCGCCCTCTCGATCGATCGGGTCCTGAACGGCGTCACCCGCCCGTTGTTCGGCTGGGTGTCGGACCGCATCGGCCGCGAGACCACCATGTTCATCGCCTTCGGCCTGGAAGCGCTGGGCATCGTCGCCCTGGGGCACTATGGCAGCGATCCGCTGCTGTTCGTTCTGCTGGGCGGCATCGTGTTCTTCGCCTGGGGCGAGATCTACAGCCTGTTCCCGGCCACCTGCACCGACTGCTTCGGCAGCCTCTATGCCACCACCAATGCCGGCCTGCTCTATACCGCCAAGGGATCGGCCGGCCTGCTGATCCCGATCGCCTCCCTGCTGATGGCCGAGAGCGGGAGCTGGCACCTGGTCTTCCTGGCGGCGGCGGCGATGAACGCGCTGGCGGCCGTCCTGGCGCTGCTCGTCCTGCGGCCGATGCGGCTCAGGCACCTGGCGCGCGTCCATTCGCTCCGCGAACAGCCGCGTGCGGTGGGTGCGGCCTGAATGCCCGTTCACATCGGCTCGGTTTTCGGCCACATTCCGGCCCAGCATTGAGAGGGAGAGGCCATATGGATTTCGAATACTCCGATCGCAGCAAGGCGCTGCTGGAGAAGCTCAACAAGTTCATGGACGAGGTCATCTATCCGGCCGAGCCCGTCTACGAAGAGCAGATGGAGAAGGCCAAGGATCGCTGGCAGCTCCCGCCCGTCCTCGAGGAGTGCAAGGCCGAGGCGAAGAAGCGCGGCCTGTGGAACATGTTCCTCCCGGCCGACCGCGCGTCGGGCGACACGCACGGCACCATGGGTCTCTCCAACCTCGACTACGCGCCGATCTGCGAGGTGCTGGGCCGTTCCTCGATCGCGTCCGAGTCGGTCAACTGCTCCGCCCCCGACACCGGCAACATGGAAGTGTTCGCCCGCTACGGCTCGGCCGAGCACAAGGAGAAGTGGCTGAAGCCGCTGCTCAACGGCGAGATCCGCTCCTGCTTCGCGATGACCGAGCCGGCCGTCGCCTCCTCGGACGCGCGCAACGTCGAGTGCCGCATCGAGAGCGACGGCAACGACTACGTCATCAACGGCCGCAAATGGTGGTCGTCGGGCATGGGCGACCCGCGCTGCAAGGTCATCATCCTGATGGGCAAGAGCGATCCCAACGCGCCGGCCTACCGCCAGCAATCGATGATCGTGGTGCCGCGTGACGCGCCGGGCATCAAGATCGTGAAGATGCTGCACGTGTTCGGCTACGACGACGCCCCGCACGGCCACGCCGAGGTGGTCTACGACAACGTGCGCGTGCCCAAGTCGGCCATCCTCCTGGGCGAAGGCCGCGGCTTCGAGATCGCCCAGGGCCGCCTCGGCCCGGGCCGCATCCATCACTGCATGCGCGCCATCGGCGTCGCCGAGCGGGCGCTCGAGATGGCGATCAAGCGCGCCAAGAGCCGCGTCGCCTTCGGCCAGCGCATCTCCGAGATGGGCGTGACCAAGGCCCATGTCGCCGATATGCGCATGGAGATCGACATGGCCCGCCTGCTGGTGCTGAAGGCCGCCTGGGCGATGGACAAGTTCGGCAACAAGGAAGCGCGCCAGCAGATCGCCATGATCAAGGTGGCGGTGCCCAACATCAGCTCCAAGGTCGTCGACCGCTGCCTGCAGCTCCACGGCGCCGGCGGCGTCAGCCAGGTCTTCAAGCTGGCCAGCATGTACGCCCACCAGCGCACGCTGCGCCTGGCCGACGGTCCGGACGAGGTCCATCGCGACCAGGTCGGCCGGCTGGAGATCGCGAAGTACAACTGAGCGACCGCGATGATTGTTCTCCTCCCCAGCTTCGCTGGGGAGGAGATTACAAGAGATGAGTTTCTTGACTGAATGAAACAGGGCGCGATCCTTCCGGGTCGCGCCCTTCTTCTTTGCCTGCCCGGGAGGCCTCAGTGGATCAGCCGAAACCGAAATCCCAGCACGTCACCGAGCATCTCGCCAACGAGCGGACGATCCTCGCCTGGGTGCGCACCTCGATCGCGGTCATGACGTTCGGCGTAGCGCTGAACCGCTTCAGCCTGTTCCTTCTCGAGTTCCACCGCACGTCGGCGTCGGAGCAGGTCGTCAATCGCAATGCCGAAAGGGTCGGCACAGGCTTGATCGCGCTCGGCGTGCTGATCATGTTCTGCGCCTCGTGGCACTATCTCCACGTCGCACAATCCATCGACCAGGAAACCTACCGGCCACGCCGTTTCATGATCATCGCCATGTCCTTCGCCATCGTCGCCATCGGCGGCACGGCGCTGATCCTGCTGTTCTCGAGCTAACCCAATTTGTGGATCAACGACGCGCCGAGCCGAGCGGCGCCGGCGGGCCGTCGGGAATCTCCATCAGTTCGCTCTCGGGCATGCCCGCCTCGTAGGCGGCGGCCATCTCGGCCGGGTCATAGGCCACGCCGATCGGGTTCTTGCGGAAGGCGTCCGACGTGAAATACGCCGAGCATTCTTCCTTGGTCTTGAAGCGGTCGACCTGCAGCTCGACCGAGTTGCCGTCCGGGTCGCGGTAGTACATCGAGATCGTCGGGCCGTGATGGATCGGCCGGTAGGGCTCGATGCCCTCGTCCTTCAGGCGGCGCCAGGTCGACAGGAGCTGGCCGATGTCGCGGAAGGTGTAGGCGACGTGCGCCAGGCCCCACGCCTTCTGGTCGGGCTCGTGCAGCCCCTCGACGTTGACCACCGCCAGGCGATGATGCTCGTCGTCGTATGTCATGAAGCAGATGAAATCGTTGCGCTGCACGACGCGCATGTTGAGCACGGTGCAGTACCAATCGACCAGCTTCGCCATGTTCGACGAGCGCAGCACGAAGTGCGCGAACAGCGACGGCGCGACTGGTGTGGTGTCGAGGGTGCGGCGGGCGATGATGGTGTCCATGGAGGTCCTCCTTGGTGGGGCAGTCTATGCCGGCCGGGGACGGCGCGACAGGCCTACTCCACCTTGATCCCGGTATCGTCGATCATGCGCTTCCAGTAGGCGAGGTCGGCCTTCTGGCGCTCGGCGAAGGCCTCGGGTGTGGTGCCGATCGGGTCGAAGCCCAGGGTCTTCCAGCGCTCCAGCGAGGCCGGCTCCATCAGCACCTTGTTGATGTCGGCCGACAGCTTGTCGACGATCGGGCGCGGCGTCCTCGCCGGCGCGAAGATGCCGTACCAGCCCTCGATCGCGAAATCGGGGAAGCCCGCCTCCTCCATGGTCGGCAAGTCCGGCGCCGAGGGCGAGCGCTTGGCGCAGGTCTGGGCCAGCACCTTGACCTTGCCGGCGCGCGACTGCGGCAGCGCCGAGGGGAGATTGTCGAACATGTAGGTGATGCGGCCGCTCATCAGGTCGGGCATGGCGGCGGCACTGCCACGATAAGGCACGTGCGTGGTCTTGATGCCGGTGCGCTTGGCGAACAGCTCGGCGGCGACGTGCTGGGAGCTGCCCGGGGCGGCCGAGGCGTAGGAGACGCCGCCGTCCTGCTTCCTGATCCAGTCGACCAGCGCCTGCGGCGTGTCGGCCGGCACCGACGGCGGGATCACCAGCGCCATGCAGGCCGTGCCGATCAACGTCAGCGGCTGGAAATCCTTGATCGGATCATAAGGCAGGTTGGGAAAGAAGATCAGGTTGGAGCCGTTGGTGCTTTGCGTGCCCAGCATCAGCGTGTAGCCGTCGGGCGCCGCCTTGGCCGCGAGGTCGGTGCCGATCGCGCCCGATGCGCCGCCCTTGTTCTCGACCACGACGCTTTGACCCCACATCTCGCTCAATCGCGCGGTGAGGATGCGCGACAGCGTGTCGGTCGGACCGCCGGCCACGAACGGCACGATCCAGCGCACCGGCCGATTGGGATAGGCGTCCTGCGCCACCGCGGGGCCCGCGACCGCCAACAGGGTTGCAAGCCATAACCCGTACCAACGAAACCGCATCGAGAAATCCCTTTCGTGCCACGAGCTTGACCGCCGCTTTCCGGGCAGGCAAGCCCGGTGCCGATGTCCGTCCCCGCCGTCGACGTCGATTCCCTCGCGCGCCTGATCCCCTCGCGCACGGCGCGCGGCTTCGCGCTGGCCGTCGTCTCGGGCATCTTCTTCAACTTCCTGAACGGCTCGGTGAAGGAGCTGGCCGGCGAGATGCCGCCGCTGTTCGTCGCCTGGGGACGCTGGATCGCCGGCCTCGCCGTGATCACGCCGTGGCTGCTGTGGCGCACCGGCCTGCCGGGCCTGCGCACGCGGGACCTGAAGCTTCATTTCTTCCGCGGCCTGTTTCACACGACGGGCTACGGCCTGTGGTACGAGGCGGTCGTCTGGCTGCCGCTCGCCACCATGGCGGCGCTGGGCTTCACCGGCCCGATCTTCATCACCATCGGCGCCGTGATCTTCCTGCACGAGAAGGTGCATCGGCGGCGCTGGGCCGCCGTCGCCGTCGGCTTCGTCGGCATGCTGGTGATCGTGCGGCCCGGCCTCGCCGACCTGAACCCCGGCATCCTGATGATGCTGCTGGCCGTGCCGGCGATGGCCGGCTCCAACCTCGTGGCCAAGGTCGTCTCGGGCCGCGACACGCCGGCCGGCGTGGTGTTCTGGCAGAGCGTCGTCGGCATGATCTGCTTCGCGCCGCTCGGCCTGTGGTACTGGCAGACGCCGACCCTGCCGCAGCTCGGCCTGTTCCTGTCGATGGGGGTGTTCGGCACGCTGGGCTACTTCTTCATCACCTGGGCCTATCGCCTGCTCGATATTTCCGCCCTGCAACCCATCACCTTCCTCGGCATCGTATGGGCCGCCTTGATGGACGTCGCGGTCTGGGGCAAGACCTCCGACATCTGGACCTTCGTCGGTGCGGCGATCATCGTGACCGCCACGAGCTACATCGCGCACCGCGAAGCACGCGCGGGAGGACAACGGACATGACAGATCGCCTCGCTGGCAAGGTGGCCCTGATCACCGGCGGCGCCTCGGGCCTGGGCGCCAACGCCGCCGCGCTGATGGCGCAGGAGGGCGCCAAGGTCGTGGTCGCCGACATCGCCGTCGACCGCGGCAAGGCGGTCGCCGACAAGCTCGGGTCGGCCGGCCATTTCGTGAAGCTCGACGTCACCAGCGAGGACAACTGGAAGGCCGCCATCGCCGAGACCGTCGACAAGCACGGCGCCCTGCACGTGCTGCTGAACTCGGCCGGCATCGGGCTCGGCAAGACGGTCGAGGACATCACCCTCGAGGAATGGCGGCGCGTCCACGCCATCGATCTCGACGGCGTCTTCCTGGGCTGCAAGCACGGCGTTGCCGAGATCAAGAAGCATACCCGTCGGCTGGGCGGCTCGGTGATCAACATCTCGTCGATCTCGGGCATCATCGCCGGCGCCAACATGGCGGCCTACAACTCGGCCAAGGCCGGCGTGCGCCTGCTCAGCAAGTCGGTGGCCCTGCACTGCGCCAAGTCGGGCTACAACATCCGCTGCAACTCGGTGCATCCGACCTTCATCGATACGCCGATCCTCGACCGCTACCGCGACCGCTTCGGCAACGAGGTGATGCAGCAGAAGCTCGGCCGCCAGGTGCCGATCGGCCGGCTCGGCCGGCCGGAAGAGGTCGGCTGGGCGCTGGTGTTCCTCGCCTCGGACGAATCGAGCTTCATGACCGGCTCGGAGGTCGTCATCGACGGCGGCATCTCGGCAATGTGACCACGACTCGGAGATAAAGACCCATGCTGCTCAGCCACGACAATCGCAAGATCTACTTCGACCTCGCCGGCCCGCAAGGCGCGCCGACGGTGTGCTTCACCCACTCGCTCAATGCCGACGGCGGCATGTGGGTCGAGCAGATGGTGCCGCTGCTCGGCGCCGGCTATCGCGTGCTGCGCCTCGACATGCGCGGCCACGGCGGCAGCAGCCCGGTCGACGGCGACTATTCGATGGACGCGCTCGCCGCCGATGTGAAGGGCGCGCTCGACGTGCTGGGCATCGCCAAGGTGCACTATGTCGGCCTGTCGATCGGCGGCATGATCGGCCAGGGCTTTGCACTGGCCAATCCCGACCGCCTCCTGTCGCTCACCTTGTGCGACACCCAGCCCTCGACGCCGCCCGGCTCGACCGGCCAATGGGACGAGCGCAAGGCCGTCGTGCGCAAGGCCGGCACGCTCGCCGTGCTGGCCGACGGCACCATGGAGCGCTGGTTCACCGACGAGTTCAAGCAGGTCAACCCGACGCGCTGGCGCGAGGTGCGCGACACGATCAGCAACACCACGCCGGCCGGCTTCCTGGGCTGCGCCTCGGCGATCCAGAACTTCAATTACGAGGACCGCCTGCACACCATCAAGGTGCCGACCCTGGTGATCTGCGGCGACGAGGATGCCGGCACGCCGCCCGCCCGCAACCAGCTCATCGCCTCGAAGATCCCCGGCGGCCGCTACGAAGGCATCGCCAAGGCCCGCCACCTGCCCAACGTCGAGCGACCCGAGCCGTTCAACCGCATCCTGATGGGCTGGCTGGGATTGAACCGGTAACCAGCCGGGAGCCGGCACTGCTGCGGAGCAATCTCCGCTCACCGTGCCGCTCCTGAATGCGCCCCGGAGTGGCGCGCTCCCGGCAATGAGAGGACTGACATGGATTTCGCCTTTTCCGATGACCAGATCGCCATCAAGGACAGCGTCGCCAGGCTGTGCGCGCAGTTCGACGACAAGTACTGGCTGAAGAAGGACAAGGAAGGCGGCTTCCCGGCGGACTTCTATCAGGCGATGGCCGACGCCGGCTGGCTCGGCATCGCCATGCCGGAAGAGTACGGCGGCTCAGGGCTCGGCATCACCGAGGCAGCGCTCTTGATGCAGACCGTGGCCGAGTCCGGCGCCGCGTTGCAGGGCGCGTCGGCGATCCATCTCAACATCTTCGGGCCCAACCCGATCGTGGTGTTCGGCACCGAAGAGCAGAAGAAGCGCATCCTGCCCGACATCATCAAGGGCAAGGTCAAGGGCTGCTTCGCCGTCACCGAGCCCGATGCCGGGCTGAACACCACGGCGCTCGACACCAAGGCCGAGCGCGACGGCAACGGCTATATCGTGCACGGCAAGAAGACGTGGACGACGACGGCGCAGGTCGCCGACAAGATGCTGCTGATCGCGCGCACCACTCCCAAGGACAAGTGCCGGCGGGCGACCGACGGGCTGTCGTTGTTCTACACCGATTTCGACCGCTCCAAGATCGAGGTGCGCGAGATCGAGAAGATGGGCCGCAAGGCGATCGACACCAACCAGGTGTTCATCGACGGGCTCAAGGTGCCGCTCGAGGACCGCATCGGCGAGGAAGGCAAGGGCTTCCACTATCTGCTGCACGGGCTGAACCCCGAGCGCGTGCTGATCGCCGCCGAGGCGATCGGCATCGGCAAGGCGGCGCTGGCCAAGGCGACGCAATACGCCAAGGAGCGCACCGTGTTCGGCCGGCCGATCGGCAAGAACCAGGCGATCCAGCATCCATTGGCCGAGAGCTGGATGCAGCTCGAGGCCGCCAACCTCCTGACCTTCAAGGCGGCCTGGCTCTACGACAACGGCAAGGAATGCGGCGCCGAGGCCAACTCGGCCAAGTATCTCGGCGCGCGCGTCGCCTACGAGGCGTGCGAGCGCGCCATCCTCACCCACGGCGGCTACGGCTACGCCAAGGAGTTCCACGTCGAGCGCTTCCTGCGCGAGGTCATGATCGCGCGCATCGCGCCGGTCAGCGAGCAGCTGATCCTGTGCTACGTCGCCGAACGCGTGCTGGGCCTACCGAAGAGCTACTGAGCGAACCTCCACTCCTCCCCCGTAAGACGGGGGAGGAAACTGATCAGTAAATCGTTTCCTTCAGCCGCTGCGGGTATTCGCGGTCGTAGGAGTCGCCGTCGAACCCGGCCTGCAGCGCCTTCATGATCGTGCCGCTGCTGGGAAGGTCGCTCTCGGCCAGGTAGCGGGCGGGGTCCCACAGTCGCGAGCGGACGAGAGCCTTGGGGCACTGCGTGTAGACCGAGTCAGCGGTCACGATGATCACGCTGCGCGGGATCTTGCCTTCCATGGTGAACGACGCGCAGAGATCGGGGTCGATGCTGATAGCGGCACGGCCGTTGATGCGCAGCGTCCGGCCCACGCCCGGAATCAGGAACAGCAAGGCGATGCGCGGATCGCGAACGATGTTGCGCAACGTATCGATGCGGTTGTTGCCGCGGCGATCGGGCAGCATGACGGTGTTCTTGTCGACCACGCGCGCGAAGCCCGCCGGGTCGCCGCGCGGCGTGCAGTCGAGCCCCTCGGGGCCGGAAGTCGCGAGGACGACGAACGGCGAGGCCTCGATGAAGCTGCGATAGTGATCCGAGATGTGATCGATCTCCTTGATCACGGCCGCGCCGGCCGGCACACCATAGATCGCCTCGAGCTCTGCTTCTGACGTGACAAGGTTCGGCAAGGTGACCTCTTTCGGGCGCTGGTGACGTCCACCGAGGGCCGATGGTAGCGCTCCCTCCGCCGAAGGCCAAACGCCAAGATGCGGCACATGGCGACTCCGGCGGAGAGCCGCCGGTACCGGCAACGAGCGGGACAGCCGGCGAAAGCGTTGCGCATTCAGTCCCGCGCGAAATGTTGACTGACATGATCAACTTGAAGCGACGATCACCGCGGCTCCACTATCGCCGGCATCATCGGGAGCAGCGGCATGACTTCGAAGCGAATCGATTGGACGGCCGTCACGCCGGTCGTCGGCACACTCTATCCACCGCCCTTCGACGAGCCTTGCCTGACGCGGCAAAGGCGCAAGCTGGGTGATGCGGCGGGGTTGACTCAATTCGGCGTCAACCTCCTGGTGCTGCCTCCTGGCGCCTGGTCGAGCCAACGCCATTGGCATACCGCGCAGGACGAATTCATCCATGTCCTGTCCGGCGAGGTGACCCTGGTGACCGACAGCGGCGCCGAAGTGCTTCGTGCCGGCGACTCAGCGGGCTTCAAGGCCGGCGACTCGAATGGTCACTGCCTGCAGAACCGATCCTCCGTCGAGGCCCGGGTTCTCGAGATCGGCACGCGAAGCAGCGCCGACGAAGCAAGCTACTCCGACATCGACCTGCACTCTCCGCCCGATGGCAAGCCCGCGATCTACACCAGACGCGATGGCACGCCGTACGAGAACCTCAAGCGCCGTTCTGGATAGCGATCAAGGGCTCGGCTGCGGCGGAACGTGATACCGAGCCGCTGCGCGGCGCTTGGTGCAGTCCGAACCTGTCCAGCCTTGGTCCCCGGAAACCACGGCCCGGTCCAGGAACCAGGCCTGTTTGTGGCAAAAAAGTGTCGGCGCGACCGGGAACAAGGCGGCAACCGGTCGCCCGCGACGGCGTTCATCCAGGGCAAGCGCCCCGTGGGGGCTCGAGGAGGGACGTCATGACACGCAGCCAGTTGCATGCCGCCGCAGCATTGGGAAGCACCTTGCTGGTCGCAGGGTTTGTCGCCTTCCTGCCGCCGGTTCCGCCCGCTTCGGCCCAGAGTCAGGCCCAGCGGATCTGCCGTGAACAGGGCGTGAAGCCGGGCATGGAAGGGTTCGAATACTGCCTGTCGCAGGCGACACGGTCCCTCGAATGGGGCGAGCCGCAGCTCGCCTACCGGTTCGCCCACGTGACCGCGTCCGCGCGCGAGGCCTGCCTGTCCTATGGCCTGCAGGTCCAGAGCGCAGGACTGCGGGCCTGCATCGAGAAGGAAACGTCGGCGCGCGCCCTGCTGATCTTCGCCAGCGAGGAGCCCAAGTACGGGCCGCAGCTCGCCGACCAATAGGTTCGCTTCTTCTACTCTCTCTTGCCATCCCACCGCGGCCAGCCGATCGGAAAGGATGACGCATGACTCGCAGCAAGATGTTCATCGTCACCCTCGGCGCCTTGGCGCTGACGGTCGCGGTGCTTCCTCGGGTGCATGCCCAGTCGGGGCAAGCCCTTGTTCTCGCTGAGCAGGTCTGTCTCGACTATGGCGTGACCCCGAGCACGGCTGCGTTCGAAGGCTGCCTCGCCCGTGCGGCGCGCGCCTTCGACCGCGGCCAGCCCGACATTGCCGTGCGCCAGGCGCGAGCGACCAGAGACGCGCGCGAGGCCTGCCTGTCCTACGAGCTGTCGCCCGAGACGCTGGGCTACCGCCAGTGCGTCGCCAGCGAGGTCGAGCGGACGCTCAACCAGCTGGCCGAGCACTACGACTGACGAACACCCCAGGGGCGCGCCAGCCTCGACCCCGCAGCTCCGACTCCGATCATGCTGTTTCCGGGGCGCGCAGCAGTCGCGCGCGGTCTGGAAGACTCAGAACATCTCCGGCGTGATCACGTTCTGCGGCCGCGGGCCGACCATCGCGGCGCGCATGGTTTCCGCCGACTTCACCCGGATGTCCTCCCACGCCTCGGGTGTGAAGAAGGCGGAGTGCGGCGTGATGATCAGGCGGCCCTCGCACCACGGCTCGCGCGCGCGGTAGGCGCGCAGCAGCTCGGGGATCGGCTGGACGGGCGGCTCGACAGGCAGCACGTCGAGGCCGACGCCGGCGAGATGCCCGCGCTTCAGGAGGTCGGCCAGTGCGTCGACATCGCAGATCGGTCCGCGCGCCGTGCTGACCACCACCCCACCCTTGGGCATGCGCTCGAGCATGGCGCGCGAGATCATGCCGCGCGTCTCCAGGGTCAACGGCGCATGGATCGACAGCGTGTCGGTCTGCTCCATCAGCGCCTCGAGCGAGTTGACACGCTCGACGCCGACGCCGAGCTCCGTGCCGTTCGGCATGTAAGGGTCATAGGCGACGACGCGGAACTGGAAGGCCTTCGCCCGCAGCGCCGCCGCCGTGCCGATGCGGCCCAAGCCGACGATGCCGAAGGTCTGCACGCCGTTGCGCCGCAGCAGCGGATCGCGCACGTAGCTCCACGGCGCGGGCTGCGGCCGGCGCTGCGCTTCGAGATGGAGGGCGACACCGCGGCGCAGCGACAGGGCAAGCGCCAGCGCGTGGTCCGCGACCTCGGTGGTGCCGTAGTCCGGCACGTTGCAAACCATCACCTTGCGCGCCTCGGCCGCCTTGCGATCGATCTTGTCGTAGCCAACGCCCATGCGCACGACGCAGGCGAGCTTGGGGAACTTGGCGAAATGCTCGGCGGTCACGCCATGCCGCAGCACCATCAGGCCATCGACGTCGGCGCAGTCCTTGTCGTCGAGCTGCGACAGGTTGGTGACGTTGCGCCACACCACACGCACGTCGGACCCGAACACCTCACGCTCGACCTTGTCGTTGTCGTACAGCTTTTCCGCGTACAGAACCGTCTTGACCATGGCTTGGGCATCTCCTCCGTGACGCGGCGCATCCTAGAGCACGCTCCACTCGGCTGGAACCGGTCCGGCCTTGCTCTGCGGCTCAACCGAGGTCGGACTGCCCGATCGGCCACTCGTGGGCACGCCATGCTGCGCGTGGCTTCTCGAGGTTGGTTACCAGTGCATTCCCGGACACGATGATCGTCTGCGTCACGCCGAGACCACGGATGGCCTCGCCCGACTACTTGCGCAGTCCCGCTTGCCGCAGCAGCGGCATCACCGCGCTGTCGAAGTATTTCAGCTCCTCATCGTAGTCGAGGAAGCCGAACACCATGCCGTCGATGCCGGCGGCCGAGACCCGGGCAAGCTGGCTGGTGACCTGCTCGGGCGTGCCGATGATCGGATTGGTGCCCCAGCCTGCCACGATCCTCTCGCGATGGTTCTGGATGCGGTCGTTGAACGACTGGCTCTCGATGCCGAGCACCTTCATGAGATTGTCGGCCGCCACCCAGTCGCCCTGCTCGATGATGCTGCGATAGACCTGCCGCGCCTCGGCCTCGGTTTCCCGGCAGACGACGAGCGCCGAGGTGCAGACGCCGATGTCGCGCTGGTACTTCTCGCGTGCGACGCCGCGGATCCGTGCCGCCACCGCCTCGACCGCCTCGACGCTGTCGAAGCCCACGAAGCTGAAATCGACCTCGCGGGCGGAAAAATCCGTGGCCGCGGGCGAATGGCCGGCATTGATGAGCACCGGATGCGGCTTCTGGATCGGCTTGGGATGGGCCTGAGCCTGCTTGATGTGGAAGTCCGCCGAGTCGAAGTCGAACGGCGTCTCGTCCGTCCACAGTCGCTTGACGATGCCGAGCCATTCGGCGCCGTAGCGGTAGCGGTCGTCGTGCGCCCGCTGGGTGCCCTGGAACATCTCCATCTCCGGGGTGAACCAGCCCATCACCAGGTTCAGGGCGAAGCGGCCGTTGGAGATATGGTCGATGGTGGTCGCCTGCTTGGCGGCGACGATGGGATGCACGGTCGGCACATGCGAGGTCGCGGCAACCATGATGTTGCTGGTGGCCTGGGCCAGCCCCGCCGCCCAGGTGTAGGTCTCGAACGATTCACCGTTGAAGTCGGTCGTGCCGCCGAAGCCGCGCCAGCGCGCCACCGGCAGCGCGAGCTCGAAGCCCATCGCGTCGGCTCGCTTGACGATCGAAGACGTATGCTCCCACGTCACCTTGTAGCTGGTCGGCGCGTGCGAGATATTGAGCCCGTAGCTGCAGTTGATGCCGAACACGCCGAGCTTGAGCTTCTGGTCGTTGTACAGCGGGACATGCGCGTGGCGGTAGTCCGCGAGCGCGAGCGCTTCGGCCTTGGTCATCCCCTGCTCGGCTGCTTGGACGGCTTGGGCGGCGTGCTGATGCAGCCGACCGTCGGGCAGTTCGAGGCGAATCCGCGTTCGTCGAAGAGGCACGCAATCACCGATTCCCCTCGGTACGGCATGCCGTAGCACGCAGTGTCGGCCCGACACGCGGCGGCATTGCGATGACGCCCGCAGGGATCACCGGCCGGCGACGGACACCAGTCGCTGGGGTTCGTGCCACAGGGCGAGGATTGCGCCGAAGCCGGCGCAACTGCAGCGAGCAGGCCGGCGAACGCCAGCGGCAAGAGGGAAGTGACGAGGGATTTCATGCCCGCAGCCTACCACGAGGGACGCTCTCCTCCCCAACGCGCTTGCGTTGGGGAGGAGCCCCGCCAGGAGGCGGAGGGGTCACGGGCAACACACGTGTCGATCAACATGCGTCATGTCGAGACCTTGCGTCCGACAGCACGGGCGGACGCTTCGACCGGGACTCTCGACCCGTCCATCCCCTTTCGCGGGCACCTCCCCGCGCTTCGCGCAGGGAGGCCAACAAGAGGGGGAATCGTGCTAGCTGAAGTGTCCCAACAGGAGAGAGGCTCCATGCGTATCGTGATCGTGCTGCTGGCCTTTGCAGCGTTCAACCTGCTGACGCTGACGACGCCCGAGGCGGCCAAGCAGAACATCGCCGCCTGGACCAGCCTCGCAGGACGGCGATAGCGGTCCATCGTTTCGTAGCGGGCATGCTGACGGCACGGCGGAACACCAAGCCATACGACCGCCGGAGCGCCCCAGCGGGTCACTCGATGAGATGGTCGGCGCGGCTGAGCAGCGACGAGGGGACGGAGATGCCGAGGCTGCCCGCGGTGGCCAGATTGATGAACAGCTCGAGCTTGGTGACGCGCTGCACCGGCAGTTCGGACGGCTTCTCGCCCTTGAGGATCCGTCCGCAGTAGATCCCCGCGTTGAGATGCGACTGCGAGAAATCCCCGCCGTAGCTCATCAACCCGCCGGCGAGCGGGAAGTCGCGCGATTGGGTCACGGCCGGGACGCCATGCCGGACGGCGAGCGCGGCAAGCTGCTGGCTGCGGAAGGCAAAATACGGATCGGAGCTGAAGACCAGTCCGCCCGCCCCCTTCTCGCGCGCAATGCCGAAGAGGGCGTCGAACTCCTGCTCGTGGCCAGCCTTCAGGACGACGAGGCTGACGCCGAGACTGTCGGCGGCAATCTCGAGATTCTTCAGTTGGGTGCCCGACGTCGGGCTGTTGGGATTGACGACAACGGCAAACATCTTGTTGCCCGGGCGCGCCTCATGCAGGAACTCCAGGCGCTTGCGCGAGACCTCCACGCTGAGGCTCGACACGCCGGTAATGTTTCCCTTGGGCCGGGACAGGCTGTCGACGACGCCGAGCGCGATGGGATCACCGCCCATCTCGAAGACGATCGGGATGGTCGTCGTGGCCGCCTTCGCCGCCAGCGCGACTTCTGCGCCACCCGGCGCGGCAATCACGGTCACCTGCCGATCGGCGAGCTCCTTCGCCAATGCCGGCAGCTGATTGTACTGCCCATCCGCCCATCGAAACTCCATCGCGACGTTCCGACCCTCGACGTAGCCGGCTTGCGCCAGGCCTTCGCGGAAGGCGCCGAGGCGGCTGGCGAATCGCTGCGGGCTCTCCGGCCCGAGATAACCGATCACCGGCATGCTCTGGGCCCGGGCCGGAATGACCCACGCGGCCGCGCCGCCGCCGACGAGGGCGATGACGTCGCGCCGCCTCGGGGGATGAGCGGCTCCAGCGGCAGCGCGAGGCACGAAACGCAGGGTTGTTCTCCTCGATCGCTGCATAGTCTCGTGGTTTGGCTTTGTGATTACCAGGGAACCTGCTTCATTTCTCCTCCCCCGTCATCGGGGGAGGAAATCAAAGGGAGACTCTCGTGACATCCGAAGCGTCCCGTACCGTGCCCTTTCGCGGCTTGCGCGTCGTCGATGCGAGCCGCGTGCTGGCCGGACCGTCCTGTGCCCAGCTGCTGGCCGACATGGGCGCCGACGTGATCAAGATCGAAAGCCCCGGGGGCGACGAGAACCGGCGCTGGCCGCCTCTCATGGAGAACGGACTCTCCAGCAACTACGCCAGCGTCAATCGCGGCAAGCGCGCGATGACCCTCAACATGAAGGCGCCGCGCGCCAGGGAGATCCTGGCGAAGCTCGTGGCACGGGCCGACGTCTTCCTGCACAGCTTCCTGCCCGATACCGCCGCGCGGCTCGGTCTCAGCTATGAGGCGATGCGCGCACTGAACGAGCGCCTGATCTTCTGCTCCATCTCGGGCTATGGCGCCGAAGGACCTCTCAGCAACAAGCCGGGCTACGACCTGATGGTGCAGGCCTTCGCCGGACCGATGTCGGTCACCGGCTACGACGACGGCCCGCCGGTCCGCACCGGCGTGTCGTTCGTCGACATGTCGACCGGCCTCAGCGCCTACGGCGCGATCGTGACCGCGCTCTATGCCCGCCAGCACTCCGGCCAGGGCACCTGGGTCCGCACGTCGCTGCTCGAGACCGCCGTATCGATGCTGAGCTACCACGCCATCGCCTGGCTGCAGGCCGGCATCGTGCCGCGCAAGCAGGGATCGGGCGGCGCCAACCAGGCGCCCTACCAGGCGTTCCGCTGCAAGGATGGCCACGTTCTGGTGGGCGCGCCCAACGATGCCGCCTGGCGGCGCCTGTGCACGGCGCTGAACGACCCCAGCCTCGCCGCCGACCCGCGCTTTGCGACCAATGCGAGCCGCCTGCAGCATCGCGAAATCCTGGTCGAGCTCCTGGAGGTCCACCTGGTCAGGCAATCCGGCGAGCATTGGAGCGCCCTCCTCGAGCAGCACGGCGTCGCCGTCGCGCCGATCCAGAGCCTCGACCGCGTCCTGACCGGCGAGCAGGTGCTGGCCAACAGGATGGTGATCGAGGCGCACGACGAGGCGCAGCGCGCATGGCCGCTCCTCGGCACGCCGTTCAAGGTCGGCGACAGCGGAACGGCGGCGGGGTCGTCACCGGCGCTGGGCGCCCACACCGACGAGATCCTGCGCGAGCTCGGCTACTCCGATGCCGATGTGGCAACGCTGCGAGGCGAGAATGTTGTCTGACGGCCTTAGCCGCCTCTGGAACCGGTCCCGCGCTTGTCGGACACGATCACGCCTTCCTTGAGCACGAGCTGAAGCCGCCGTACGTTCTGGATATCGTCCAGCGGATTGCCGTCGATCACGATGAGGTCGGCGAGCTTGCCGACCTCGATGGTGCCGAGCTCCTTGCCCATGCCACAGACGGCAGCGGCATTGCGCGTCGCGGCGATCAGCGCCTGCCAGGCCGTCGCGCCGTCGCGCACCCACAGCCCCAGCTCGAGCAGCGCGGCATCCTTGAGCGGCCTTATGTCCGAGCCCAGCGCCATCTTGACGCCGGCCTCGAGCGCCTTGGCGAACCACGTCTGATGGACGTCCGAGGCGGCATCGGCGCGACAGCACAGGTCGGGCGCCAGGTTGCGCTGCTTGACCCAGGCCGCCTCCCAGCTGCTGCTCGCCTGGTGGGGCGTGAGATGGCTGATCGCAAGCGTCGGCACGTACCAGGTGTCGTGCTTCAGGAAGAGCTCGATGCACTCGTCGTCCATGATGTAGCCGTGCTCGACGCTGTGGGCGCCGAGCCGGATCGCAGCCTTCACCGCCTCGGGATTGGTCGCGTGGGCCATCACCTTGAACCCGCGCAGATGGCAGATCTCGAAGGCCGCCTTCAGCTCGTCCGCCAGCAGGAAGGAATTCTGATGGCGGTCCCAGGCAGGCCCCATGATGCCGCCCGACAGGTTGAGCTTGATGTGATCGACGCCGTTCTTGATCTGCTCGCGGATCGCCCTGACGAAGCCGTAGGGCCCGTCGCATTCCAGCGCATGTCCGGACGTCAGAAAGTGGCCGCCCGTGGTGGTCAGGAAATGGCCTGCCGCGAACAGGCGCGGCCCGACATATTGCCCTGAGTCGAAGGCCCGCTTCCAGGCGACGTCCATGTAGCTGTGCGAGCCGGCGCAGCGCAGCCCGACGATGCCGGACTCGGTCAGCGCCGCCATCAGCCGATGGCCGAACAGCGTCACCTGGTCGCCGATCGGCATGTCGTCGACCGCGTAGTAGTCGGGATGGATGTGGACGTCCCACAGCCCGGGCATCAGGCAGGCCCCGCCGAGGTCGATCACGGCGGCACCGCCGCCGTCGGGGACGCTGCCGTCGGTCCGGATCTCGCGGATGCGGCCGTCCTCGATCAGCACCGCGGCCCGCTCGACCGCTCCGGGATGGACACAATCGATAAGTAACGCATTCGTAAGGAGAGTACGCATAAGGTTCGCGATCCAGGGGTTACGCTGAGGATGATGCCGATTTTTGCCGCAGGTGTCTTCCACGCCGGACCGAGGTCGAGCTCGAAGCAGGGTCGATGAGCTCGACGACCAGAGATCGATTGCGCGCGATGAATTTGCGACATCCCTTCGGGATCATAGCCGGTCGCATGCCTCCTGGCCCCGTCGTGCCATGAGCGCGCGCTCCTCCGGCCGGCGGCCCTCGCTCCGCAGCGGGCTGGCCCTGACCGCTGCCACGATCGTTCTCTGCCTGCTCGCGGGCGAGCTCATCACGCGCCTCGCGGATCCCGGCGTATCGCTGTGGGACTGGCCCTGCTACGCCGTCGAAGCGCCGAAGCCCGCGCCGGGGGAGACGCAGTTCGCCTATGATCCCACGCTGGGTTGGGCGCCGATTCCCGGTTCCTCGGGAACGATGCTCGGCGTGCCTCTCTCGTTCACCGAGCAGGGCACGCGCGAGCAGAACCGCGATCGGCCGCAGGCGGCCAGGCCGCTGATCATCGCCTTCGGCGACTCCATGACCGAAGGGTATGGCGTCGGCAATGATGAGACCTGGCCCGCCCATCTCGAGCGCCTGCTCGGCGTTCGCGTGCTCAATGCCGGCGTGCGTGGCTATGGCCTCGACCAGATCGTGCTGCGGGCGGAACACATGATCCCCGCGCTCGAGCCCTCGGCGGTCGTTCTGGCCTTCATAGCCGATGACATCTCGCGCACCGCGCTCTCGGTCCGGGATGCCAAGGGCAAGCCTTACTTCGTCCCCGACGGCGAGGGCCTCGCGTTGCGCAACGTGCCGGTCCAGGGGGCCGGACGTTCGTGGATCACGACGGTGACCCGGCACATCCTCGGCTATTCGCACCTGTTCGACCGGATCGTGAACGGCCTGGGGGTGCAGCAGCTCTGGTATGGCAGCGAGGTCGCCACGGAAGCCGATTCCTTTGTCGTATCCTGCCGCCTGATGCATCGGCTCGCGGCCGTGGTGAAGCGCCAGCGTGCCAAAGCGCTGGTGGTCGCCCTGCCCGAGCAGGGGGTGTTCCTCGATGCCAAGGCCGCCGCCGGGCAACACGAGGCGTTGACGCAAGTGCTGGGCTGCGCGTCCAAGGCGGGCCTGGCCACGCTCGATATCCTGGAGGCCTTTCAGAAGGAGAATGTCGGCCGCGATATCGACGCCTATTACACGATGATGCACTTCAGCGATCGCAGCAGCGCCATTGCCGCGCGCTCGATCGCCGCGGCGCTCGCCGCCAGGGAATGAAGGTCACATGCGGCCTCGGCACACGAAGTGCGCCGGCCGGGCCAATCGTGAACAGCGAGGCGAACCGGCTCTACTGGATCATTTCTTCCGGAAAAGCACGAGGGCGAAGATCCCCCGCTACGCTCGCAATGACACACGCCTACTGCGGCACGTAGGACCACTGACACGGGCCATCCATCTGACTCTGCCTCAGCGGCCGCTTGCCCTTGCCGGCTGCGACTTCGAAGAGCTGCCTGCCATGGGGTGCCGCCTGATACGCGGCCCTGCCGCTGCCATTGGCTTCGATCGGAATCGTGAACGTATCGACGACCCTGCCGAGGACGCTGGTCTTCATGACGATCTTGCCGTCACGCTCCACCATCTGGGCCCGCGTCCCATCCGAGCAATTTCCGCTGACGAGCTTGGACACGGCTGTCCATTCGATCGCCGCAGGCTGAGCGCCCGCCGGCAGCGAGGGTGCGCCGAGCAGACCGACCACGACAACACACCAAACACGATGATCAATTGCTTTCATGCCACCACCAGACGTCCGGCTCGATCTTTCTAAGCCTCTTTGGTGGACTTCGCCTCCGCTTTCCTCGATGACGAACGCCGAAACAGCGACCACCCCGATCCTCGCCTGGAGTCGCCCTGCAGGAGGTGCAATCGCAAGCCGCACGGCTGCTGCATGAACGCGCTGCTGGTCACGGCGGTGGCGGTCCGCCTCTTCAGGACGCGCTATTCCCTATCTGCGGTCGCGCAGCTTCTCGGAAATCGACTTGTCGGTCACTGGACTGACCATGTGGAGCAGTCCGCAGGCGAGGCAATTTTGCGGGACCAATGCCTTGCCCTCGGCCTCCCGCTCCTCGATCGAGCCTTGGACGTTCAGATTCTTGACCGGGCACCGGTAAATGAAATTCCGCATGAACGTCCGAATCTTCAGCGATCGCGCTGGCATTGATCATTGATCTGGATCAAGGACACGGGCCTGCGGATGGACTCGTCTTCCCCGCTCCCGACCGGCGATTCTCGAATCGTGGGAACCGAGCTTGTGGCCGGGACGGCATTCAGGGCGTAGCCATCTAGCCGACAAATCGTGGGGCCTTGCCATGAACAGAATTGCCGACCGCGTGAGCACTGTAGTTGCGTCCAAGCTGCACATCGACCCAACCGCGATCACGGCAGCGGCAAGCTTCGACGAGCTTGCGGCCACGAGCATCGACATGGTCGAGACCATCATGTCACTGGAGGACGAGTTCGGAGTGGAGATATCGGACCGCGATGCCGAGAAGCTGCAGACCGTGGGCGACGTCGTGACGCTGATCCACGCCAAGGTGTCTTGAAGCGCTACGGGTGAGGTTCCACCCGAAGCGATCACGCCTTAGACTTCGGCCATGACAGCAGTTGAACCGGCAGGAGCACAGACCCCATGACGTGGCGCATCGGGGTCGATATCGGGGGGACATTCACGGACGTTGCCGTGGTGGACGACACGAGCGGTCGCATCGGGGCCGCCAAGACGCTGACCACACCGCGTGATTTCGTCGCCGGCGTGCTCGAGGCTTTGGGCTCGGCGATGCCGGCCTACGGCATCGCCTCCGAGGATGTCGGGTTGCTCTGCCACGCGACCACGGTCGTCACCAATGCCCTGCTCGAGGGCAAGGGCGCCCGGGTTGGCCTGGTCGCGACGCGAGGCTTCCGCGATGTCCTGGAACTGCGACGGTCCTCGCGCGGCGACCTCTACGATCTCTTCCAGGACCCGCCGGCATCCCTGACGCCGCGCCGGCGCCGCTTCGAGATCACCGAACGCATCGGCGCCGACGGCCTGGTCGCAACGCCGCTGGCCGAGGCCGAGATCGACGGGCTGATCGCCGCTCTCGAGGACGAGCGCGTCGAATCGATCGCGGTCTCGCTGCTCTTCAGCTTCCTCAATCCGACCCACGAGCAGAAGCTGGGCCGCCGGCTGCGCGCGGCCTTTCCGGACATTCCGGTCTATCTCTCGTCCGAGGTGCTGCCGGAGATCCGCGAGTTCGAGCGCACCAGCACGACCGCCGTCTGCGCCTATGTCGGGCCGATCCTGGGCTCCTACCTGGCGAAGCTCGGGGTCGCGACACGGCAGCAGGGCCTGCCGGCGCTCTACCTGATGGGCTCGAACGGGGGCGTGTTCGAAACCGCGGAGGGCGTCGCCATGCCGGCGATGGCGGTCGAGTCCGGCCCGGCGGCCGGCGTGGTCGGCGCGGCCCTGGTGGCGCGCCAGACCGGCAAGCTCGATCTCCTGTCGTTCGACATGGGCGGCACCACCGCGAAAGCGAGCCTGATCCGCGACGGAAAATACGAGACCACGCCGGAATACGAGGTCGGCGGCGGCTCCAACGTCACGCGCTTCATGAACGGCGCCGGCCATCCGATCCGCGTGCCGGTGATCGATCTCGCGGAGGTTTCCGCGGGCGGCGGCTCGATCGCCTGGGTCGACCGCGCCGGCGCCCTGCGGGTCGGCCCCAAGAGCGCTGGCGCCGAGCCCGGCCCGGTGTGCTACGGCCGCGGCGGCACGGAGCCAACCGTGACCGACTGCAACCTGATGCTGGGCTATCTCGGCCAGCAATCGCTGCTGGCCGGCAGCATGTCGCTGGATCAAGCCGCCGCCGAGGCCGCCATCGCCGCGCGGCTCGCCATCCCGCTCGGCGTCGACGTGCGGACGGCTGCCGCCGCCGTCATCGACGTCGTCAACCACGCCATGGCGGAAGCGCTGAAGATCGTCTCGGTGCAGCGCGGCCACGATCCGCGCGACTTCTCCCTGGCGGCCTTCGGCGGCGCCGGCCCCCTGCACGCGACGGCACTGGCCGAGGAGCTCGGGATTGCGTCGGTCGTCTGCCCGCCGATCCCGGGAGCCTTCTCGGCCCTGGGCCTGGTCGGCACCGATCTGCGGCGCGACTATGTGCGCACCGTCTACACCACGACGGCGAGCGCGGACCCGTCGGTTCTCGAGGCAGCGTTCGGCGCCATGGAAGCCGAAGGCGGCGCCATGCTCGAACGTGCCGGCATCGATGCCGGCCGCCGCCGCTTCGATCGCTCGGTCGACGCGCGCTATGCCGGCCAGTCGTATGAATTGAATGTGCCGGTTGCCGGCGGCGCCATAGATGCCAAGGCCATCGGCGCGATCGCCGAGGCGTTCCACGCCAAGCACGCGCAGACCTATGGTCACGAGAATCGCGCCGAGCCCGTGCAGTTCGTGAGCCTGCGCCTCGCAGCGTTCGGCCTCATTCCGCCGCTCACGATCCGCCAGCAACCGGCCGCCCCCGGCACGCCGTCCGCGAAGCCATCGCGCGAGGTGTGGTTTCGCAGCACCGGCCCGATCGCGGCCGAGGTGCACGATCGCCAGCGCATCGCCGCCGGAGCCGTCGTCAATGGCCCGGCCGTGATCGAGAGCCTCGAATCGACCATCCTGATTCCACCGGGCTGGCAGGCACGCATGGATGGCGACGGCTTCATCCTGATGGCGCGGACAAAGCAGGGAGCCCCGCAATGAACAGCCCCCCGACCCTGGGCACGCGCCGCAAGGATCCGGCAGCCTTCGAGATCGCGAAGAACGCCCTGTTCAAGATCGCCGAGGAGATGCGCGTCATCCTGTGCAAGACCGCCTACTCCCCGATCCTGAAATCGGCCGGCGATTTCTCCTGCGGTGTGTTCGATGCCCAGGGCGCCATGGTGGCCCAGGGGATCGATCTGCCGATCCATCTCGGCTCGATGCCCGATGCGGTTCGCGCCATCGTCACGGCCTTTGGCGGCGACGTGCACGACGGCGACGTCTTCATCCACAACGACCCCTACTTCGGCGGCAGCCATCTGCCCGACGTCAACGTCATCCGTCCGGCCTTTCACGAGGGATTGCTGCTCGGCTACACCTGCCTGCGCGCGCACTGGCCGGATGTCGGATCGGCGACGCCCGGCAGCTATGGCGCGGTGACCGAGATCTATGGCGAGGGCTTGCGGCTGCCGCCGCTTCGGCTGATCGCCAAGGGCGTCGTGAACGCCGATCTCGAAAGGCTGATCCTGGCCAACGTGCGCACCCCCGCCGAGCGGCGCGGCGATCTCGGCGCCCAGCTGGCCGCTACCCTGCGCGGCGTCCAGCGCCTGCAGGAGCTGGCACAACGGTACGGCGGGCGCGAGATCGTCGAGACCATGGCGGAGGTCATGGACTACTCCGAGCGCCTGATGCGGGTCGCCCTGCTCGACCTGCCCGACGGCGAGGGCTCATTCGAGGATTACTGCGACGGCGACGGCATTGCCGACGACGCCGACGGCAACGACTCCCGGTTCCGCGTGCGCATGCACATCAAGAAGACGGGGGATCGGCTGGTGGTCGATTTCGCCGGCAGCGACCCGCAGGTGAAAGGCCCGATGAACGCCCCGCTGTCGGTGACGGCGTCGGGCGTCTACTGCGGCCTGAAGATGGCCGTCGACCCCGGCAGCCTGATCCCGCCGAACTCGGGCTGCTGGCGCGCGATTTCCGTCGAGGCGCCCACGGCCTCGGTGGTCAACGCGGCGTTTCCCGCGCCCGTCGTGTACGCCAACCACGAGATGTCGCATCGCGTCGCCGACATGGTGATGGGCGCGCTCGCCGCGATCTGGCCGGACCGCGTCATGGCCTGCAGCCAGGGCACATCGGCCGTCGTCACCTTCGGCGGCGTCGATCCGCGCTCGGGCGCGCGCTATGTCTCCTACGAGACGATCAAGGGCGGTTTCGGCGCGCGCCCCAACAAGGACGGCATCAACACCATCGCCAGCGGCATCTCGAACACCATGAACACGCCGATCGAGGTGCTGGAGATGGCCTTCCCGCTGCGCGTCGAGCGCTATGCCATCAACCCGGACTCCGGTGGCGCGGGCCAGTTCCGCGGCGGCTGCGGCGCCGTCCGCACCTGGCGCCTGCTGCCGGGCGCCGATGCCGTGGGCTCGCTCTGCATGGAGCGCATGACGTCGCCGCCGTTCGGCCTGATGGGTGGCCAGGCGGGCGCCGCCGCCGTCGTCACCCTGACCACGCCGGACGGCAAATCGCGCACCCTCGCCTGCAAGGGTGCCTTCCAGGCGCCGGCGGGCTCCGTGATCGACATGATCACGCCCGGCTCCGGTGGCTTCGGCGCTCCGGCCAGGCGTGCCGACGCCGCGATCGGCCGCGACCTCCTCGACGGCTACGTGACCGCCGGCGGGGCAACCCGCGACTATGGCGCCGGCAATCCGGACGAGCTTCTGGTCCGCGCAAGGACGGAAGACTGAGGGCCGCTCTCCTCCCCAGGCTCCGCTTGGGGAGGTGTCATTGCACCACGAGACTTAGCTCAGGAACTCCCTCAGTACGGACGGTCGCCGCGCACCAGCATGCGATACAGGCGGCGATGCTGGCTGTGGTCGTAATCGAAGCCGGCTTTGTGCAGCGAAGCACGGTCGTCGATGATCAGCAGGTCGCCCTTCTTGTATTCGTGCGTATAGCAAAACTGCGGCTGGGTGATCCTGTCGGACAATTCCTGCAGGAAATCCTGGGTTTCCTCGGGTGTCATGCCGGTGACCGTCTCGGTCTTGGCCTTGTGAAACCACGCCGCCTTGGTGCCGGTCTCCGGGTGGGTGCGGACCAGGGGATGCACCGTCGGCGGCTTCGTCGACTCGCGCTGGGCCTTCACGATGTCCGGATTGCCCGTCTTCATCCGCGCGCTGCTGATCAGCGTATTCTCGGTCTTTGCGTCGGCGATCTTCAGCTTCAAATCGTCCGGCAGCGCTTCGTAGGCCGCCCGCGAGTTGCAGACCGATGTCCCGCCGCCCTTGTCCGGCACGGCGACCGCGTACAGCATGGTGAACTTGGGCGGCAATTCCTGGTTGGTGTGGTCGGTGTGCCAGGTCGCATTGGCACCGACCTTTGCCGGCTGCCCGTTGCTGTCCAGGTGCCGGTTGTCGAGCACGCTGATCAAGGGAAAGCCGTCGACGAGGTAGCGCCGGTTCTGGTCCTCCATCAGCTCGCCGAACATTTCTGCCGCGGCTTGCAGCTGGCCCGGGGTGAGATGCTCCTGCCCGCGAATCACGAGGACCACGTTCTCGACGACGGCGTCGTAGAGCTCCTGCCGCGTCGCGGCGTCGATCGGCTGCGCAAGGTCGATGCCCGTGACGATGGCGCCGATGTGCTGCTTGACCTTCTCGATCTTCATGGCCGGGGTGGCAATCCTGTACGCGACAGCGCTCATGATCTGGCTCCTCGTTTCGGACCCCGCCGATCGCGGCGGGCGCGGGCAGCATTCCGAAAAACCATCTTCGCCAACAGGATCGGCCAAATGGCCGCCTCTATCAAGTATTGGCCGGCACTTACGCTTGGGCTGTCCGCAAGGACGTCTCCGATTGACCCGAAGCAGCCTCGCGCGACACACTCGCTCGACGAGCAACCGCGCAGAGGCAAGGTCCACCAGGAGATATCCGATGAGCATCGCACTGGACATGACGACGCCGATCGTGGATCGGGCGCGGCTCCGGCTGTCGCTCGTTCTCGCAGCGACTACCGTCTTCGCCGTCGTGAGCGCGCGGCTCCTGCCCCTGAAGATGGAGGCGATCTCGGAGTTTCCGCTGCCGCTCTGCATGTCCGATGCCTCTTCAGGCTCATCACTCAACAAGGTGGAGCTGATCAGCTCGAACGCGCTGCCGGACATCCCGGGCAAGCGGGTGACGATCGTCCGGGTGACCTACGGACCAGGCGGCTTCACGCCGCCGCACCGTCATGCCGGCACCGTCACGGCCTACATCACCAAGGGCCAGATCAGGTCGCAACTCCAAGGTGGCCCGGTCGAGATCTTCGATGTCGGCCAGTCGTTCTTTGAACCGCCCGGCGCCATCCATCTCGTCTCCGCCAACGCGAGCAACACCGACATGGCCGAGTTGATTGCCGTCTTCGTCGCCGACGAAGGCGCCCAATTGACGACCCTCCTCGACCCTTGAGCTCGCGGAAGCGCGAAGCAGGGACGGCATGTTCAATGTCGTCCCTCCTCTCCCTGTTGGCGCCTTGCCGCGATCGCGACACCACGGCTACAAGCCGTGAGCCATGAACGCTTCCTCTCTCCCGCTGTCCGAACCGCGCTCCCATCTGCCGCGGGGCGAGGATTTCCTGCTCCTTCCGCCGTCGCTGCAACCCTACGCCTATCGCATCGTCGACCGGCTGTTCGCCCACCGCGTGATCCGCCGCGGGCCTGATACGCACGCACTGCCGCGCGGCGCCGAGATCGCGCCGCGCTACCTCGTTGAGGGGCGGGAGCACGACGTGGCCTCCTTCATGGACCGCAACGTCATTGCCGGCCTGCTGGTGATCCGTCACGGCAAGGTCGTGCTCGAGCGCTACGGGCTCGGCCTGCAGGAGCATGAACGCTGGTCGACCATGTCGATGGTGAAGTCGATGACGGCCATGCTGGTGGGTGCCGCGGTGCGCGACGGCGCTCTCTCCTCGATCGATGAGCCGGCGACGCGCCATCTGCCGGAATTGCGCGACTCCGCCTATGAAGGCGTGACGCTCCGCCATCTCATGACGATGTCGTCGGGCGCGCGCTGGAACGAGGACTACACGGATCGCACGTCCGACGTGAACCGCTACAGCAAGTCGCTGGCCGACAAGGTGCCGGGCGGCGTGCTTGCCCTGATGGCGTCGTTGCCGCGCGCCCATCCCCCCGGCAGCACCTTCCTCTACAATTCCGGCGACACGTATCTCCTGGGCGCCGCCCTGACACGCGCCATCGGCCAGCCGTTGGCCGACTACATGTCGCGCAAGGTCTGGCAGCCGGCCGGCATGGAATGCGACGCCTTCTACACGCTGGAAAGCGACGGCGGTCAGGAGATCGGCGGCAGCCGCGCCGGCATGGTGCTGCGCGATCTCGGTCGCTTCGCGCTGTTCGTCCTGAACGATGGCATGATCGGCGGAGCGCGCGTGCTGCCCGAAGGCTGGGTCGATGCGGCCGTCACACCCGCCTTCTCCGTCGATGCACCGACCGTCCCGGATATCACGCACTATGGCTACAGCTGGTGGCTGGGCGATGGGGTGATGGCGGCGTTGGGCCATGCCGGTCAGCGCATCGATATCTTCCGCCGTGAAGGCCTGATCGTGGTGACTCTGGCGGCCTTCCCGCAGCCGCCGTATGCGCCGCCCGGCGACCACAACAGGCGCGCCGAGGTGGTCGCCTTCACCCGAGCCGTTCGAGCGCTCGCTTCGTAGAGTAGTCGCGATCTGTGCCGTGGCCGCGCCGATCGCGGCGCGCCGCCCGGCGGCGCAGCTTCCCTCCCGCCGCCCTACGCAAGCCGCAATCGAGGTGCAAGATTGTGAAATGAACGTGCTGCTCGCCACGGCGGTAGCTGCCTCCCTTCTCCTGGCCGCCTCGGCCCAGGCCCAGCGCCGTGCGCCGACCGAGCAACCATCGTCTCCGGACTGCGCCGCGCAGGGAGCGCTGCCGAAGGAATGGTCCGGTGTGGCCTATTCAATCGACGGCGACACGCTGGCCGGTGTCGGGCTCAAGCCGCACATCCGCCTCTGGGGCACCCAGGCGCCCGAGCTGCTCGATCAATCGAGGGCCGAGAGCGTGGCCGGCATGCGCGCCCGCGCAGCGCTCGAGGATCTGCTGTCGGCGTCGGACCACAAGATCAGTTGCCGGATCCTGAAGTTCGACCGCGAGTGCCACGTCGTGGCGCAATGCAGCCTGCATGACGGCGTCAATCCGATCGATATTGCCGGTGCGATGATCGCGGGCGGCATGGCCTACACCGTCCATCTCGAGGAAACGCTGCCGTGGGAGCCCAAAGCCAGCCAGCGCTACAGCACCGCCGAGTTCGAGGCGCGCAAGAACAAGCGTGGCCTGTGGCCGACCTGGCTGGGCTCGAAGTAAATTCATTGACGATTACAGGGCGCCTCGGCCGCAACGGGAGAGATCAGCCGCGCTCGACGATCAGGTAGATCAGCGCCTCGGCCGACGGATCGGGGTTCTGCACCTCGTGCGGGGCGTCGGTACGGCAGCTGCAGCTGTCGCCCGCGACGAGGTCGGCCGTTTCGTCATCCACGGTGACGCGGACGGTGCCGGCGGCCACGTGCATGTGCTCGACCGTGCCGGGTGCGTGAGCGGCGGCCGCCCCCAGGCTGGTGGACGGCGGGATCTGAAAACGCAGGAAGTCGATGCGGCTGCCGGCGGCAGCGGGTCCGAGGGTTTGCCAGCGGGCGGGGTGTTCACCGCCGGCCCCCTCCCCGCGGCGCAGAATGCGGATGCGCGGCGCCAGGCCCGTGCCTCCGTCGACCAACGCGGCGGCGCTGACTCCCAGCGCCTCGGCGAGCCGCACAACCGTTATGACGGTCGGCGACTTCGCTCCGCGCTCGATGTCCGAGATCATCGAGGACGAGACGCCGCTGCGCGCAGCCAGCATCCGCAAGCTCAGCCCGACCGCTTCGCGCTGTTGCTTGACGGCCCGGCCCAGGCGAAGACTGACCTCGTCCTCTAAAGTTGACAGCATGTCCTCTATAGTGCACAAACGGCGCATCCAATCAAGGGAGCAGGCGCGATGGACAAGGCCGAATTCGAGACAGAACTGCGCCGCGACGGCTATCGGGTCGTGAATACCAGCGTCAAGCCGAACCTGGTCACGCCCAATCACTGCCACGACTTCGATGCCAAGGTATTGGTCCTGGGTGGCGAAATCACGATCACCCGCGACAACGCCGCCATCACCTTCCGCGCAGGGCAATGCTTCGAGGTCCCGACGGGCTGCATGCATGCCGAGCACGTGGGCCCGGAAGGCGTCGCCTTCCTGTCGGGCCGCCGCCGCAGCGGACCGCTCACCCGTGAGGCGTTCGAGAGCGATTTGCGCCGCGAGGGTTTCGAGGTCGTGCATGGCGGCCAGAAGCCCTGCTTCTCCGAGGACCTGCACGCGCACGACTTCGACGCGCGGATCATGGTGCTGAGCGGCGAGATCACCATCGTCCGTGACAACAAGGCGGAAACGTTCCGGGCCAACGACCACTGTGAAATCCCGGCGGGATGCCAGCACACCGCGCAGGTGGGACCGGAGGGTGTCGCCTACATCGTGGGCAAGGCCTGCCGCCGGCCGGCCACCCACTGAGAGCGACGGCGCGACGGACGCCGTTTGCCCCATCGACCTCGAGTGTCGCCGGCGTCTCGGGTTGCGCGCCGGCCCGCACGTTTGAACATTGCCGACGTATCGGAACGAGGACTTGCCGGGCTTCCCGATCGGTACCAGGAGCCGGTAGCGCATGCCGTGCTGCGGTTCCTACCGCCCTCGACACGATTTCGCTCGAGCTGCTCTCACCCTCCAGCCGCCGATGCTCGTTTCACAATGAAGTTTGTCATCTCAGGCAAGTGGCCCCTGTCGGATATCCTGCCCGAATCAAAGGAAACGACATCCGCGCGCGAAGCGCTCCGCCATTATCGTGACTTTGTCCGCCGCGGAATGGTCAAGCTGACAGTGCTCACGTTCAACGACGACACAAACGGGGTGGCAATCTCGCAATGGAAGTTGGGCCAGCTGGCAGCGAAGGAAGCGGAGAAACCCTCCCATCGGCCGGTCGCCCGCATCTTGCTTGCCGTGATCGCCTCAATGCTGGCCGACGGCTTCGGTGATCTCGGTGCCGTGTCGCGCCCGGGCACCCTTGGAGCAGCTCCGGCATTCTCGTCCTCGAGCCTGATCCTTGGCCACAGATGAGCACAGATGAACACGGATGCTTGATCGCTCTGCCTTCACTAACCTTCGGCCCTTCGCGCGATCCGCCATTTCGGCGTGTTGGAGACTTCCCGATGGGAGCACAGGTCCAATCCGATACACTCCGTCGAAACCGCTCGACCCATGACATCCATTCTCGCAATCGACATTCCCCGCACGCTGGACGAACTGGTTCGCGATTACGCAAGCCCGGGCACGTCACTTGAAGCCTGGGTCTTCGAGGACGAGCCGGCGCGCCGTGCGGCAGAGGGCACGCTGGCCGCGGCAGGCGTCCAGGTGCGCATCCGCAGCGCCTACAAACCCCTCCTGCACTTCTTCCTGGAGGAAGTGGAACTGACGGGCTTGTCTGGCGTGACGATCCGCACGCCTTGCCATCCCCTCGCTGTCGCCAACCGCTTTCGGCTCGAAGCCTATCCGCTGGCCGGGTTGCTGCGCGGCGTGCCTGTGCGCTTCGAACCGGGTGCCGACGACCTTCACTATGTCGTCGTCATCGAGCATGGCGCCCGTCGGACCGAGCACCGTGTCTTCGCGCCGAACCGGGACCGCCGCAACGTGCTCGGCGAACAGGCGCTCTCGCCCTGCGGCTGGGTCAGGACCGCGACGGATGCACGAGGCAAGGCGCTCGCGACGGAGTACGAGCTTGCCTTCGACAAGGTCATGGCGGCGGTGGCGGGACATGCCTGGCCGAAGACGGAGCCCTTCTTCGACGTGCTGGAAATCGCGGTGGAGACCGGCGGCATCGAACAGCGCCTGTCCTATGGTGACGAAGGGGTGAGCACGCGCGAGGCGCTGCACGAGGATCTCTATTTCTCGATCCTCGAGCTCTTCAAGTCCGTCCATGGGCTGAGCCCGGAGGATCGCAACCTCCAGATCGGGCAGATCGTGCCGGACATCCGCGCGGGGACAGGCGCCACCAAGGTGCGGGTGAGCTTGCGTTCCGGAGATCGCAGCACGTGGCAAGCTGCCTCCCAGCCAATCCAAAGTGCGGGGCGCCCGCTGGCGCCATCCCAAATCGAGGACGAAGTGGCGGCCCTTGGCGGCACGCGGTTCGATGTCGTTTCGGGTCAGGGCCGCAAGGTCGTCGCGACGCATATCCCGGGCGACGGACCCGGACTGCTCGTCAGTGGCGGCCAGCACGCCAACGAGACCTCGGGTGTCGTGGGGGCGCTCCGTGCCGCCGCGGTGCTGCAGAAGCAAGGCAGAGGCTTTGCCCTGATCCCGCAGGAGAACCCCGACGGCTACGCCATGCATGGCAAGCTGCGGCGTCACAATCCCCGGCACATGCATCATGCCGCGCGATTCACCGCACGGGGTGACGATCTGGCGTTCCGGGAGAAGGAACCCTTGGGCGAGACGGCGGCACGGATGGAAGCCTTTCGCCGGACCAACGCCGTCCTGCACGTCAATCTGCACGGCTATCCGGCGCACGAATGGACGCGGCCGCACTCGGGCTACGTTCCGCCCCGGTCGGCCCTCTGGATGATCCCAAAGGGGTTCTTCCTCATCATGCGACACCATCCCGGGCTGCGGGCGAAGGCGGAGAGCTTCGTGCGCAAGCTCGCGGCCCGCGTCGCCCGGGTGCCGGGCTTGAAGGAATTCAACGAGGCGCAGCTCGCCTGCTATGCCGCTCATGAGGGCGAGATGCCTCATCCGATCCACGAGTCGATCTCGTACGTGGTGGGCGAAAGTCCGCGCTTCGTGCCGCCGTTCACGCTGGTGGCCGAGTATCCCGACGAGACGATCTACGAAGACGCGTTTCGCCTCGCTCATACGGTGCAGATGACGACGGTCCTCGAAGCAGCCGAGTTGCTTGCCGCCGGCGAATTGGACTGACTGGACCTCGATGTTCAGTCAGGTGAGGGGCGGACGAGCAGCCCGTCGGCTTCGACGACAAATCCGGCAGGCCACGGCATCACGTCGAGAACGCCTCCCGTCGGCTCGAGGCCTCCCGGCATCGGGTTGGGCAACACGGACAACCTCATCCTGAGGAGCCACGCGTCGCGTGGCGTCTCGAAGGATGGGCAACGCATATCGTGCCCGATCCCCATCCTTCGAGACGCGGCCAGCGGCCGCTCCTCAGGACGAGGACATCGTTGGCGCTTCAACCTGAGAAGATGCCGCTCCTAAGAGTCTCGGCCGTAGTCCACCTTCAGCGCAGCGACCTACACCGCCAAGCGTTTCTCGCCTCGTTCAAGCTTGCGTAGGGGCCGCCGCTACACCCAGTATTCATCCGGAGTACCCAGCGTGGTGAGGTAAAGCGTCAACGCGTCAGGGAGGAAGCAATGAAAATCCCGGCCCGATGCCTCGGTCTCGCTGCCGTGGCGGCATTCGTCTTGGCGAGCACCCCGGTGCTCGCCCAGAAATCCGGCGGCGTGCTGAAGATCGAGCACATGGATACGCCGCCCAGCGCCTCGATCCACGAGGAAGCGACCTTCTCGGCGGTCATGCCGTTCATGGCGCTGTTCAACAATCTCGTCGTCTTCGACCAGCATGTCGCGCGCAACAGCCTCGACTCTGTCGTGCCCGATCTCGCAACCAGCTGGACGTGGAGCGCCGACGGCAAGGGGCTCAGCTTCAAATTGCGCCAGGGCGTGAAGTGGCATGACGGCAAGCCGTTCACCGCCAAGGACGTCGCCTGCACCTTCGATCTCCTGATCGATCCCGAGAAGCTGCGGCGCAACCCTCGCTCTGCTTGGTGGGGCAACCTCGAGAAGGTGACGGTCGAGAGCGACTTCGACGTCACCATCCATCTCAAGCGCCGCCAGCCGGCGCTGATCGCTCTGCTCGCGTCGGGGTACTCGCCGATCTACCCGTGCCACGTCGCGGCCGCGGACATGCGGCGCAAGCCGATCGGCACCGGCCCCTTCAAGCTCGCCGAGTTCAAGATGAACGAGGGCATCAAGCTGGTGAAGAACTCCGACTATTGGAAGCCGGGACTGCCCTATCTCGACGGCATCGAGTACACGATCATCGCCGATCGCTCGACGCGCATGCTGTCCTTCGTCAGCGGCAAGTTCGACATGACCTTGCCGGTCGACGTGACGGTTCCGCTGCTCAAGAACATCGCCAAGGATGCGCCAAATGCGCTCTGCACCATGCGCAGCACCGGCGTCGCCGCCAACGTCATGATCAATCGCGAAAAGCCGCCGTTCGACGATGCGAAGATCCGCCGCGCCATGGCGCTGGCGGTTGATCGCCAGGCGTTCATGGACATTCTCAACGAGGGCCAGGGTCAGATGAGCGGCGCCATGCTGCCGCCGCCCGACGGCCAGTGGGGCCTGCCGCCGGACATGCTGAAATCGATCGTCGGCTACGGCGACGTCGCCAAGGCCCGCGAGGAGGCGCGCGACCTGATGAAGCAGGCCGGCTACGGGCCGGACAAGCCGCTCAAGATCAAGGTCAGCACCCGCAACATCGCCGTGTTCCGCGACCCGGCGGTGATCCTGATCGACCAGCTGAAGCAGATCTGGATCGACGCGGAGCTCGAGATCATCGACACCGCGGTCTACTACAACCGCGTCTTCAAGAAGGATTTCTTCGTGGCGATGAACTACAGCGGCAGCGCGGTCGACGATCCCGATGTCACCTTCTTCGAGGGCTATGCCTGCGGCTCGCTGCGCAACTACGACGGCTACTGCAGCCCCAAGATGACGGCGCTGTTCGAGGCGCAGTCGCAAGAGGTCGATCAGAAGAAGCGCCAGCAGATGGTCTGGGAGATCGACCGGCTGCTGCAGGAGGACGTCGCCCGCCCGATCGTCTCCAACCAGATGGCCGCCGGCTGCTGGCACCCCTGGGTCAAGAACTACACCATCCAGACCAACAGCATCTACAACGGCTGGCGCTTCGAGGACATCTGGCTCGATCGGTAGACTAGAAGCGGGTACGAATCCGATCATACAGATGGCGCAAGGGTCGTCGCTCAGGCGCGCTCAAGGCGGACTGCAGAATGGATCGGACCTCCGCTTCCATGGAGTGCCCGTGTTCGGCGCGAACGCGCAGCCCTGGAGCGGGTCGGCGAAGATGATCCGCAGCGGATACTTTGCTCACGACGCCGACATCTGGCACAAAGGAAGCACCATGAGACCATCGGCTGCACTGGAGCTCAAGCGCCCGGCTGTGCGCGAAGCTGCGAGCCGCTTTCGGACGACGAATCCGCGCGTCTTCGGGTCAGCAATCGATGGGAGTGACGAAGAGGGCAGCGACCTCGATATCCTCGTGGATCCCTTGCCCGGGACGACGTTGTTCGATCTCGGTGGCTTGCAGATCGAATTGGAGGAGCTGCTCGGCGTTCGCGTCGACCTTCTGACCCCCGGCGATCTACCGCCGAAACTGCGTGAACGGGTGCTCGCCGAAGCTCGACCGGTATGAGCGACGATCGGCTTTCCGACTATCTCGGCCATATGCTCGAAGCAGCTCGACAGGCATGCAGCTATGTCGATGGCTCGAGTCGTGCCGATTTCCTGGCCGACAAGCGAACCCAGCAGGCCGTGATTCTGAATATCGTCATCATTGGCGAAGCGGCAACCAAGCTGCTCGCAGACCATGCCGAATTCCTGCGCCGGCATCCGCGGGTGCCCTGGAGAAACATGAAGGGCATGCGCAACCGAATCGCCCACGGCTATTTCGACATCGACCTAGACATCGTTTGGGATACGACCCAGAAAGCGCTGCCGGACCTACTCGAGAATCTGCCGGACGTCCTTCGAGACGCGGCCGAGCGAGGCAGCTGGAAACCGTAAGGGTGCAGCCTCGCCCTTCAGCTGGCCGCCTCCTTGTCGGGTACTTCGTCGGTGTGCTCGCCCGGCCTCGGCGCTGGTGCGCCGATTTCGGACGCACTCGATCGAAGGCGACGGGAATCCCGACCACCCGCGGCCGCGCCGACGCACTCGAGATTGCTGCTCGTCCATCACGGAGCGCGGCGCTGGCCGGAAAGCTTCTAGCGGCCAGGCAAGTCCGCGACGAAACTACCTGCCTTCCGGCCTCTCAACCGGCCTTTCGGCCGGCCAGCACTTCGACGGTGTGCTCGCCGAGCTTGGGCGCCGGCCGCGCCGACTGCGGCCGCACACGATCGAACGTGATGGGAATGCCGACGACCGTCGGACCACCTTCCGGCAACTGTTGCACCAGCTCCGATGCCTCGAACTGCTCCGTCGCCACCAGCTCGCCGATGTCGTTCACCGGGCTGCATGGCACCCCCGCCTCCTCCAGGATCTCCAGCCACTCCGCCCGCGGCTTCGTGCGCATCGCCGCCGCGATCTGCGGCAGCAGCTCCGTGCGATTGCGCACGCGCTGCGCGCTGGTCGCGAACTTCTGGTCGGTGGCCCACTCCGGATGGCCGAGCGCCTGCGCGCAGCGCGCCCACAGGCGGTCGTTGCCGGGCGCCAGGCAGAGCGGATGGTCGGCCGTATCGAACACCTGGTAGGGCACGATCGCGGCACCGCCGGTGCCGTGGCGCTTGGGCGTCACGCCGTCGACCAGGTAGGCGTTGACCTGTCCCTCCACCCAATGCACCGCCGAGTCGAACAGCGAGGTGTCGACCAGGCAGCCCTTGCCGGTGCGGTCGCGCTGACGCAGCGCCGCGAGCGCGCCGATGGTGCAGAACATGCCGGTCGCCTTGTCGTTGATCGAGGCGCCGCAGAAGGTCGGCGGATCCTCGGGCCGGCCGGTCACGCTCATCATGCCGCCATAGGCCTGCAGCAGCGGATCGAAGCCGGGCTTCAGGCGCAACGGGCCCTGGTAGCCGAACGCCCAGATCGAGCAGTAGATCAGGCGGGGATGGCGCTTCAGCATCGCCTCGGGGCCGATGCCGATCTCGTCGACCACGCCGGGGCGCAGGTTCTGGATCAGGATGTCGGCGGTCTCGCAGAGGCGGTTCAGCTTCTCGACGTCGGCGGCCGACTTGAGGTCGAGCACGACCGAACGCTTGTTGCGGTTCTGGCTCTCGAAGTAGAGCGAGGTCACGCCGTCGGGGCCGAACGGAGGGCCCCAGATGCGGGCGTCGTCGCCGCCCTCGGGCTTCTCGATCTTGATGACGTCGGCGCCCATGTCGGCGAGCAGCACGCCGGCCAACGGGCCGGCCAGCGCCTGCCCCACTTCGATGACACGAACTCCTTCGAGCGGCAGGGTCACGGCAAACCTTTCCTCGGATGCGATCAGATGATGTCGGTCGGCAGACTGCTGGCCGGCCGGCGATCCGGTCAAGGGATCGGACGCCCGGCGGCTCGCGGAACGATTGCACGACGGCGCCGTTTTGCCTGCCAGAGGAAGTTCGGCCAGTCCCGGCCGAAAACGGAAGGAGATAGCGGCGTGGCAACGATCCTGATCATTGTCCTGCTCATCCTGCTGCTGGGCGGCGGCGGCGGTTACTACGGCTATTCGCGGTGGGGCGGGCCAGGCCTGGGCGGCGCCCTCGGCCTCGTGCTGATCGTCTTCGTCGCGGTCTGGCTCCTGGGCGGGCTGACCTACCACCATCCGGTCTAGAGGCCGGGTCTGGCCCGTCGGTTCTGACGCTCCGATTCCGACCCGCCGCTGACGCGGCGGGCGGCCGCTCCCGTTGTTGGCCCCGAGCGCGCCGCCTATGCTCATGGTGTAGACGCGGAGGGCACCATGACCGCAACCAAGGGCTTCGTCGTTCCCGCCGGCGGCGGGGCGCATCTCGACATGGCGGGGCCGCCGGGGCGAGCCGCCGCGCTGAAGCTGCTCGGTCACGAGACGCGGGGCAGCATCATGATGTTCGAGGAAACGGTGCCGTCCGGCACCAAGAGCACGCTTCACCTGCACCACGACAGCGACGAGGTCGCCTGGGTGCTCGAGGGCGAGATCACCTTCCTGATCGGCGAGGAGATCACGGTCGGGGGGCCGGGAAGCTGCGCCTTCTTCCCGCGCAATGTCAGGCACGCCTGGAAGAACAGCGGCCAGAGCACCGGCCGGGTGCTGTTCCTCTACACGCCGGCAGCGGCGGGGCGGTACATCGAGGAGATGGGGCAGGCCGAGACCGAAGGCGAGCGCGACGCGCTCCGGCGGCGGTACAACTGGGAGGTGCTGGGCGCGAATCCGCTTTGAGCGGCGGGAAGCGGCACGCGCCGCTTTCTCGTGCAATCAATTGCACGGCTGAAAAATGCAGCCATTTGCGGCTGACGGGGCTTTTCAAATCCCAATTATGTGGTTATTTCGGACAGGCACTCTGCCGTCCGGAGGATTGATTGTGCCTGTCTTCCTACATGCTGGAGCATCCAACAGATGCAACCGTCGCGTGCCGGCGCACCGTGACGCAAAGACTGCCGTCGGGCTTCGACGCCAAGCCGTTGATTTCATGGGGCTCGGTGACGCTGTGACTCAAATGACGCGAGAATCGCGGGCCTCCCTTCATGAACCGCTTCGCTCCAAGGTCGGGTCGAGGCAACTGCCACCTCCTCGTCCTGAGGAGCGCCCGCAGGGCGCGTCTCGAAGGCGACTCCTCTGGATGAGGCTGGTCTCGGTTGCTCAATCGCTCGAGGCGATGAGTCCTGATCGTCGCGTGGAGGGTCGATAGATATGGCAACCGAATCGAAAAAGAGCGAGACCGAACCCCGCAAGGTCGGCTATCGCAATCCACCGGTGGCGTCGCGCTTTCCGCGCGGGACTTCGGGCAATCCGCTCGGCAGGCCCAAGTCGCAAAGAGGCAAGGTGACTCTCGGCGGAGCGATGCGCGAACTGCTGATGAGCGATGTGGCCGTCGTCATCGAAGGACGCCGACGGCGGATGCTGCGTATCGAGGCACTGGCCGACGCGCTCATGGGAGCCGCCCTCGAAGGCAATGCCAGCGCGGCCAAGTTGGTGCTCGATCTCGCCTACAAGTTCGTGCCGCCCCACAAGACCGTCGACACATTGATGGAGGGAGGCGGCCCGCCGACCGAATACCAGAAGTTCCTGGCCAAGATTTCCAAGAGAGATCGTCCCTGATCCCTGCCAGGAGTTCCCTGTTCAATGCCCCGACTTCCCTGCTCCAGTGTGAAAAATCCCTGTTCGGGGCGGCTTGGCGGACGCGCGTGAGACGGCCGAAGCAGCCATTTCCTGCATTTTGCCTCTTCCTCCGGGCAGAGGCCGTTTTTCTCTTGCGGGAAACACTGTGTATTGATAGCGTCCCCTTTCATTCACAGCGTTACCGTTAACCGCCGACCTCGTCCCCAGGAGCCCTGCCATGGCCAAGGCCTTCCCGACCGACAATCCCTTCCTGCGCGGCTACTACGCCCCGGTGAACACCGAGGCCGACGCGGCCCATCTGCACATCAGCGGCGAGATGCCGGCCGGGCTGCTGGGCACGCTCTACCGCAACGGGCCCAACCCTCAGTTCGCGCCGCGCGGGCCGTACCACTGGTTCGGCGGCGACGGCATGATCCACGCCTTCCACATCGAGAACGGCAACGTCTCGTACAAGAACCGCTGGGTGCGCACGCCCAAGTGGGAGATCGAGAACAAGGAGGGCGAGGGCCTGTCGGGCACGTTCGGCAACCCGCGCTTCACCGATCCGCGCGTCATGGCGCTCAATTCGACGATCGCCAACACCAACATCGTCTGGCACGGCGGCAAGCTCTTGGCACTCGAGGAAGCGCACGCGCCGTTCGCGGTCGATCCGGCGAGCCTCATGGGCAAGGGCTACGAGACCTGGGGCGACAAGCTGTGCGGGCCGTTCACCGCCCATCCCAAGCTCGATCCCGAGACCGGCGAGATGGTGTTCTTCGGCTACTCCGCGGCCGGCCGCTTCAGCAAGGCGGTGAGCGTGCAGACCGTGAGCGCCGACGGCCGCATCACCCGCGCCGAGGTCTTCGACGGCCCCTTCCCCAGCATGATCCACGACTTCGCGGTGACGCGGAACTGGATCGTGGTGCCGATCTTCCCGCTGACCAGCTCGATGGAGCGAGCGATGGGTGGCAAGCCGCCGTTCGCCTGGGAGCCCGACAAGGGCACGCACATCGCCTTCATCCCGCGGAACGGCACCGTCGCCGACACCAAATGGGTGAGCGCGCCGGCGAGCTACGTGTTCCATCCGATGAACCATTTCGAGACAGCGGACGGCAGGATCGTGATCGACGTCATGAAGTACGACATCGCGCCGCTGTTCCCGCTGCCCGACGGCTCGCCGTCGACCAAGGAGACGCCGGCGGCGCGGCTGTTCCGCTGGACCTTCGATCTCTCCGGCAAGGCCAACACCTTCAAGGAGGAGCAGCTCGACGATCGTCCCGGCGAGTTCCCGCGCTTCGACGAGCGCTACTGCATGCGCGACTACCGGCACGGCTGGACGGTGTCGGGGAACGTCACTGCCGCGGGCGCGCCGCGGCTCGAGGGCATCACCCACTACGACCTCGCGAGCGGCCGCAACGCGACGTGGAACGCCGGCCCCAACGATCGCTTCGGCGAGCCGGTGTTCGTGCCGCGCCGCGACGACGCGGCCGAGGGTGACGGCTGGGTGCTGAGCGTGATCTTCCGCGCCGAGGAGGGCCGCAGCGACCTCGCGGTGTTCGAGGCGACCGACCTCGCGCGCGGCCCGGTGGCGCTTGCCCACCTCAGCAGCCGCGTGCCCGCCGGCTTCCACGGCAACTGGCGGCCGGGGACGTTGTAGTCATTCTCCTCCCCACGCTTCGCGTGGGGAGGTGTCGCCGTCATACGGCGACGGGGTCAGGAGTCACAAACATGATCATGCATTCAAGATCATGACTCATGACCCCTCCGTCGCGTAAGACGCGACACCTCCCCAGCGCAGCTGGGGAGGAATAGACCGAGCCTCCCAACCCACGAGCCCCCACCATGATCACCGTCCACCACCTCGAGAACTCACGCTCGCAGCGCGTGCTGTGGATGCTGGAGGAGCTCGGCCTCGACTACGAGGTCCAACTCTACAAGCGCGAGCCGACCATGCAGGCGCCGGCCTCGCTGCGCGCCGTCCATCCGCTGGGCAAGTCGCCGGTCATCACCGACGGCGACAAGACGCTGGCCGAGTCGGGCGCGATCCTCGAATACCTCGTGGAGAGCTACGGCAACGGGAAGCTCGTGCCGGCGGCAGGCACGCCCGAGCGGCTGCGCTACCGTTACTTCCTGCACTACGCCGAAGGCTCGCTGATGCCGCTGCTGTTCCTGAAGCTGGTGTTCACGCGCCTGCCCGAGCGCGTGCCGTGGGCGGCGCGTGCAGTTGCGCGCATGATCTCGGAGGGCGCCGACAAGGCGCTGATCGCGCCGCAGATCTCCAACCACTTCGCCTTCCTCGAAAGCGAGCTCGCCGAGCGCGACTGGTTCGCCGGCAACGACTTCACCGCCGCCGACATCCAGATGAGCTTCCCGATCGAGGCGGCTGCGGCACGGGCCGGCCTCGACGGCAAGCTGCCGCGGCTGCAGGCGTTCGTTGCGCGGATCCAGGCGCGGCCGGCCTACAAGCGCGCGCTGGAAAAAGGCGGCCCGTACACGATGCTCAAATGACCTTCGGATTCCTCGCCCCCTAGCGGGGGAGAGGAATCCGAAGGCGGCCACTCCCGACTCGCCCGGCTTCATGCTAGGCCCACGCCAACACCCGCGAACGACTATTCCTAGGAGCAAAACTCGATGGCCCTTCCTGCCCTGCTGCGCGACAGCCTCTCGATCCCGGTGGTCGGCGCGCCGCTGTTCATCGTCTCGAATCCCGATCTCGTGATCGAGCAGTGCAAGGCCGGCATCGTCGGTTCCTTCCCGGCGCTCAACGCGCGGCCGAAGGAATTGCTGGAGACCTGGCTGCAGCGCATCACCACCGAGCTGCGCGAGCACAAGGCCAAGCACCCCGACCGGAAGGTGGCGCCGTTCGCGGTCAACCAGATCGTGCACAGCTCGAACGACCGGCTGCAGCACGACATCGACCTCTGCGAGAAATACAAGGTGCCGATCCAGATCACCTCGCTGCGCGCCCCCGACGACGTGGTGAAGTCGGCCAAGCGCTACGGCGGACTGGTGTTCCACGACGTGACCAACGTGGTGCACGCCAAGCGCGCACTGCAGGCCGGCGTCGACGGGCTGATCCTGGTGTGCGCCGGCGCCGGCGGCCATGCCGGCCGGCTGTCGCCGTTCGCGCTGGTGCCGGAAGTGCGCCAGTTCTACGACGGCTGCATCCTGCTGTCGGGATCGATCTCCAACGGCGCCTCGGTGCTGGCGGCGCAGGCGGTCGGCGCCGACCTCGCCTATCTCGGCACGCGCTTCACCGCGAGCAAGGAAGGCAACGCGAGCGACGCCAACAAGCAGTGCATCATCGACTCGTCGGGCGAGGAGATCGTCTACACCAACCTGTTCACCGGCGTGCACGGCAACTACCTGAAGCGCAGCATCGCCGCCGCCGGCCTCGACCCCGACGACCTGCCGGTCGCCGACAAGAGCAAGATGAATTTCGGCTCCGGCGGCAACAGCAAGGCCAAGGCCTGGCGCGACATCTGGGGCGCCGGCCAAGGCGTCGGCCAGATCTTCGACGCCCCGCCCGCCGCCGAGATCATCGCGCGACTGAAGGCCGAGTACGAAGCGGCCCGCGCGGCGCTGCTCGCTGGCGAGACCGTGCCGACCAGCCTCAGGCAGGCGGCGGAATAATCATCCTCCTCCCCAAGCTTCGCTTGGGGAGGTGTCCCGCGTCATCGCGGGACGGAGGGGTCATGAGTCGCGGGACAGGTTGATCCTGGGACTCATGACCCCTCCGTCGCGTAAGACGCGACACCTCCCCAGCTTCGCTGGGGAGGAAACTTAGACCGGGGAACGCCTCGCATGCTGCGTGGACTGTACGACTGGGTGATCCGGCTGGCGGCGCATCCGCGGGCGCTGTGGGCGCTCGGCGTCATCTCGTTTCTCGAGAGCTCGGTCTTTCCGATTCCGCCCGACGTGATGCTGGTCCCCATGGTGCTGGCCGACCGCACGCGGGCGTTCCGGATCGCGCTGGTGTGCACCATCGCCTCGGTGGTGGGCGGGCTGCTGGGCTACGCCATCGGCTACTACTTCTTCGAGACGCTGGGCGAATGGGTGGTGAAGACCTACGGGCTGCAGGCCGGGCTGGCGGCGTTCCGGTCGGGCTTCGAGCACTACGGCATCTGGATCATCCTGATCAAAGGCCTGACGCCGATCCCCTACAAGCTGGTGACCATCGCCTCGGGTGCCGCCCACTTCGACCTGTTCACGTTCGTGTGGGCGTCGATCGTGACGCGTGGCCTGCGCTTCTTCCTCGTGGCAGCGTTGCTGTGGAGATTCGGCGAGCCGATCCGCAGCTTCATCGAGAAACGCCTGACCCTGCTGACCTGGGCGTTCCTGATCGCGCTGGTGGGCGGGTTCGTCGCCTTCCGCTACCTGTTCTGAGGTGACGGCCCTTGGCCCTGATCGATCGTGCTCCCCTGCCCAGCCAGCTCGGCCTGATCGCCGCCGTCGGCAGCGGCGTGCTGCTGGGCGGTGCCTATTTCTTCCAGTACGTCATGGGGCTCGCGCCATGCGAGATGTGCCTGTGGCAGCGCTGGCCGCACATGGGGGTGATCGCCGCCGGGCTGCTGGCGCTGCTCTGCTACAAGACGCCGCGGCTCGCCGGCATGCTGCTGCTGGTGGCGATCCTGGGACTGGTCACCACGGCGGCGATCGGCCTGTTCCATGCCGGCGTCGAGCTGCGCTGGTGGCAGGGCCCGCAGGCCTGCTCGGGGACGGTCCCGACCGGGCTCTCGCCCGAGGAGCTGCGCAAGTACCTGTTCTCCGCCAAGATGGTACGCTGCGACGCCGTCGCCTGGTCGATGCTCGGCATCTCGATGGCGGGCTGGAACGCGATCCTGTCCGCCCTGCTGGCGATCGGGCTGGCGTCGGGCGCCGCACGGTGGGTGAAGGCGGACGCTGGATGAAGGCAAGGTCATGAAGGACAGGAACCCCGGCGACCCCGAGCCGCGCGATCTGGTCGAGCGCACGATCCGCGTCGACCAGGCCGGCGAGTTCGGCGCCGTCCGTATCTACGAAGGCCAGCTCGCGGCGCTGCGCTGGACCGGCCGCGTCAACAGCGAGACCGGCCGCAAGATCGCGGCGATGGCGCGGGCCGAGCGCGAGCACAACAAGACGTTCGACCGGCTGCTGGTCGAGCGCCGCGTGCGTCCCACCCTGCTGACGCCGCTGTGGAACGTCGCGGGCTTCGCCCTGGGCGCGGCGACGGCGCTGCTGGGCGAAAAGGCGGCGATGGCCTGCACGGTCGCGGTCGAGGAGACGATCGACGGCCACTATGCCGAGCAGGCCGCGGCGCTGGGCGACGACGAGGCGGCGCTGCGCGGCACCATCGAGAAGTTCCGCGCCGAGGAGATCGAGCACAAGGAGACGGCGCTGGCGGCGGGCGCCGAGGAAGCGCCGGCCTACGAGGCGCTGAGTGCGGCGATCAAGGCAGGCTCGCGGCTCGCCATCTGGCTGTCGACCCGGATCTGAAGAGCGGTCAGCCTTGGTCCTGGTCGAGCTCGCTGTCCCAGTACAGGAAGTCGCGCCAGCTCTCGTGCAGATAGCCCGGCGGAAACGACCGTCCGTTCTCCTGCAGCTCCTGGGTGGTGGGCTCGAGCGGCGCGCGCTGGAGGTGCATGCCGATCTCGCGCAACAGCCGGTTGCCTTTCAGGAGGTTGCACGGGCTGCAGGCGGTGACGACGTTGTTCCAGCTGGTCCGCCCGCCGCGCGACTTCGGCACGACGTGGTCGAAGGTGAGCTCGTTGGTCGCGAAGTCGCCGCCGCAATACTGGCAATGGAAGCGGTCGCGCAGGAACACGTTGAACCGCGTGAAGGCGGGACGCCGCGCCGCCGGCACGTATTCCTTGAGCGCGATGACGCTGGGCAGCCGCATCTCGAAGGACGGGCTGTGAATCTTGCGGTCGTACTCGGAGATCACGCTGACGCGGTCGAGGAAGACGGCCTTGACGGCATCCTGCCAGGACCAGATCGACAAGGGAAAGTAGGACAGCGGCCGAAAGTCGGCGTTGAGGACCAGCGCGTGGCAGGACTCAAGGCCCGGCGCCACGGCTACCCCCGCGCCCGTTGGTTGGGACTACTCGGAAAGTCGATGCGGTCCAACATGCCGCGCATTGTGGCAAGGATTTCGCAAAACACAACATGTCGGTCGACGCGTCATCGACACATCACGGAACGATAACAGGATCGCCAAAGGAGGAATTGCCATGGACACTGCAATCTCACAACGCAGCGAGGCCGGCTTCCCGCTGCCGGCCACCGATCTGGAATCCGCCGGGTTGCGCCGCCAGCAGATCGAGCGGCTGGAGGCCCTGATCCAGCGCCACATCGCCGAAGGCCGCTATCCGGGCTGCCAGATCGCGCTGGCCCGCCACGGCAAGCTCGCTCTGTTCAAGAGCTTCGGCAACGCCGTGACCGACCCGGCGACCCGCCCGGCGGCCGACGACACGCTGTGGCTGCTCTACTCCAACACCAAGGTGGTGACGGCGGTCGCCCTGTGGGCGCTGGCCGAGCGCGGACTGTTCTCCTTCTCCGACCGCATCGCCGACCACGTGCCGGCCTTCGCCAAGAACGCCAAGGGCAACATCACCGTCCTGCAGACCATCACCCATCAGGCGGGCTTCCCGACCGCTGTCGTCGGCAAGGACGCGTGGGCCGATCACAAGCGACTGCGCGAGGTGGTGTGCGACTTCCCGCTCGAATGGTCACCGGGCTCGAAGGTGCACTATCACGGGCTGACGGCGCACTGGACCCTGGGCGTGCTGATCGAGGCGGTGACCGGGCGCGACTTCCGCGAGGTCATCCGCGAGACGGTGGCCGAGCCGCTGGGGCTGGGCCGCGAGCTCTATGTCGGCCTGCCCGAGAGCGAGTTCGGGCGCGCCGCCGACATGCACGAGCCCCTGGCCGACGGCAAGGGCATGCGCCGCGACGCCGACGCCAACTCGACCGAATGGCGCAAGGGCGGCGCGCCGGGCGGCGCGGGCTACGGCACGGCCAGAGCCATGGCGGCGCTCTACCAGATGATGCTGCAGGGCGGCGAGCTCAACGGCACGCGCATCGTCTCGCCACGGCTGCTGCAATACGCCATCCGCAACCACACCGGCGATCGGGTCGACGAGTTCATGGGCATGCCGATGCATCGTGGCCTTGGGCCGCACCTGCGCGGCACGACCGAGAACATCCGCGGCCTGGGCGGCTTCGCCAATCCGCGCGTGTTCGGCCATGGCGGCGTCGGCACCTCGTACTGCTGGGGCGATCCCGAGTCGGGCGTGTCGTTCGCCTACATCACCAACAATCGCGTCCCCGACCCGTGGCACAGCAAGCGCCTCGACCAGGTCGCCAACCTGGTCCACACGGCGATCCTGTAGGGAGAGGAAGACGACTCACTTCGACCTCCTCTCTTCCGATAGGGGGAGAGGTTGGGTGAGGGGGTTGCAGGTGTTGTCGCAGCCTTCGAAGCCCCGTCTCCCGACCTCTCGCCCTAGCGGGGGAGAGGAACATGACTTCCTGCTAACGACTGAGCCGCTCTCGCGCTCCGGCCTCCGAGCCGAGCGACGCCGCGGCGAGGGCGAGCGCCGAGACCGACAGCACCATCACCGCGGCATAGCCGTCGGTCCAATCGTGCAGCAGGCCGCCGGCCCACGCGCCGAAAAAGCCGCCGATGCCCATGCCGACGCTGATCAGGCCGTAGATGCGACCGAAATGCGCCCCGCGGTAGCGCAGCGTCGCCAGGGTCGAGATCATCGGCCCGCGGCTGCCCATGCTGCCGCCGAACAGCAGCACGTAGAGCCACAGCCAGACGTCGTCGCCCGGGCCGCGCACCATTGCCAGCGCGCCGACGCCGGCGATCGAGCTGGCATAGGCCAGGATGGCCGCGATCTTGCGGCCGCCGCGATCGGCCAGCCAGCTGAAGCCGATCATGCCGAGCGGCGTCAGGAAGCCCGCGACGGCGAGCGCGCGCGCCGCATAGCCGCCGTCGAGCCCGCGCTCGAGCAGGTAGACCATGGTCTGCGGCACCAGCGAGAAGATTCCGATCGAGGTCAGGCCGAAGGAGAAGAACAGCGCCCAGAACGGCCAGTCGCGCACCGCCTCGCCGACCGACGGGCCGGGCCGGTCGGAGGCGCGCGCCGGCCTCTGGCCGAGCGCGCCGCGCTCGATGCGGCGCCACGGCAGCACCAGCAGCACGGGGATGAACACCGCGCTCGCACAGGCGAACACGACGTAGGCGTGGCGCCAGCCCGAGGTGACGATCAGGTGCTCGGCGAGCGGGAACATGACGATCGCGCCGACGCCCGAGGCCGACCAGGCGACCGCCAGCGCGACGCCCAAGCGATGGGCCGGGAACCAGCGGCCGAGCAAGGTCGAGCTCAGCACGCCCGACAGCGAGGCGCCGCCGAAGCCCATGACGATGCCGAGGCAGAGATAGAGCTGCCACACCGCGGTGGCCTGCGAGGCGCCGGCCGAGGCGAGCGTTGCCGCCGCCATGCCGACCACGGTGAGCGCGCGCAGCCCGAAGCGATCGACGATCCAGCCGGCGATCGGCGCGCCGGTGCCGCCGAGCAGCAGGGCGAAGCTGTAGACCAGGGTGATCGCACTTCGGCTCGCCGCGAACTCGCCCTGCAGGGCGGGTACGAAGACGGTGAACGTATCGCTGATCGAGCGGCTCGCCACGCCGAGCACGAAGCACAACGCCACCAGCGCCCAGGGCACGAATCGGCTCATCGCCTCAACCCTTGGCCGCAGCTTGCCGCCATCGCAAGCGGTTTCGCCGGGGCGAGGCTTGCATCGCAGGCATGCCCGCGTCAGGTTCCGCGTCGCGGAGGAGTAGCGTGAACGATACGATCATCATTGCCCCTGAATTCAACGGCCCGCGCCTGTCGGGCAACGGCGGCTATGTCGCGGGCGTCATGGCCGAGCAGTACATCAAGCAGTTCGAGCGTGACGACGCCGTCGAGATCACGCTGCGCGCGCCGGTCCCGCTCGCCACGCCCATGCACGTCGTGCGCCACGGCGAGGTGCTGCTGCTCAAGGATGACGACACGCTGATCTGCGAGGCGCGTGCCGGCAACGTCGAGCATCTCGTGCCGCCGCCGCCGCCCACCGACTGGGCCGAGGTGATGCGCCGCGCCGAGGAGGGCGGCAGTCCGGAAGACACCGACTTCCACTGGTGCGTGGTCTGCGGCCGCGGCCGCGCGGTCGGCGACGGGTTGCGCGTGCTCGGTTCGGCCGGCCCGCAGGAAGGCCAGTCGCTCTCGTGCTACGTGCCGCATGCCAACCACGCCGACGCGGCAGGACGTATCAAGCCCGAGTTCGTCTGGGGCGCGCTCGACTGTCCCGGCGCGTTCGCCGTGCAGGATCCGAACGACATGCGTCCCGCTCTCACCGGGCGCATGACGGCAAAGGTGATCGAGCCACCGGTGGTCGGCGAGCGCTGCGCCGTCGTCGGCTGGAGCCTGGGCGGCGAAGGCCGCAAGCTCTATTCGGGCACGGCGCTCTATACCGAAAGCGGGCGGCTGTGCGCCATCGGCCAGCAAACGTGGATCCTGCTCAAGGTCTGATCGATCGTGGCGATGGCGGCCGGCCCTCTTCTCAAGGATGTCGTGCTGGTGGGCGGCGGGCACAGCCACGTGCATGTGCTGAAGAGCTTCGGCATGAAGCCGATGCCGGGCGTGCGGCTCACCCTGATCGGGCGCGACATCGACACGCCCTACTCCGGCATGATCCCGGGCTTTGTCGCGGGACACTACACTTTCGATGAATGCCACATCGACCTGGCGCGGCTCGCGGCGTGGACTGGCGCGCGCCTGATCCATGCCGAGGCAATCGGGCTCGATCGCGAGAACCGGCGGGTGCTGCTGAAGGATCGTCCGCCGGTCTCGTACGACCTGCTGTCGATCGATGTCGGCTCGGCGCCCAACCTCGACGCTATTCCTGGCGCGGCGCAATGGGCGACGCCGGTCAAGCCGATCGCCGAGCTGGGCCAGCGCTGGCTCGCCTTCCTCGAGCGCATGAAGAGCTGGCTCGGGCCGCTCAATATCGTGGTGATCGGCGGTGGCGCCGGCGGCGTCGAGCTGGCGCTCGCCATCGACCATCGCCTGCGCCAGGTGGCCAAAGCCGCGCAGCTGCAGGTCACGCTCACGACCAAGGGCGAGATCCTGGCCTCACAGGCCGAAGCGGCGCGGCAAAGAATGCGCGCCGTGTTCCGGCGCCGCGGCGTCCACCTGGTCGAGAACAAGGCGAGCCGGCGCATCGAGCGCGGCTCGCTCGAGCTCGCGGACGGGACATGGCTCCAGGCCGACGCCTTCTTCGTCGTCACCGAGGCGAGCGCAGCGGCGTGGTTTGCTTCGACCGGCCTGCCCCTCGACGAGCGCGGCTTCATCGCCGTCGACGACACGCTGCGCTCGACCGGGGATCCCGCGATCTTCGCGGTCGGCGATTGCGCGACGGTGCTGCCGCATCGGCGGCCCAAAGCCGGCGTGTTCGCGGTGCGCCAGGGCCCGCCGTTGGCGGCGAACCTGCGCCGTGCGCTGGTGGGCGAGGCGCCGCAACCCTTCGTGCCGCAGAGCCGCTATCTCTCGATCGTCGGCACCGGCGACGGCACTGCCGTGGCGACCAGAGGCACGCGGGCGGTCGAAGGCGGCTGGGTGTGGCGCTGGAAGGACTACATCGATCGCAAGTGGATGCGCATGTATCGCGAGCCGCCGGCGAAGCCGATGGCAATGAACGCAGCCGCGGTGCCCGATCCGGCGCTGGCCGACGCCGAGGCCAAGCGGCTGCTGGCCGACATCGGCATGCGCTGCGGCGGCTGCGGCGCCAAGGTCGGCGCCGGCGTGCTGACCCGCGTGCTGGCGCGGCTCGGCCCCTCGCCCGGCGCGAACGTGACGATCGGCCTCGACGCGCCCGACGACGCGGCGATGATCGAGGTGCCGGCCGGCAAGGCGCTGGTCCAGTCGGTCGATTTCTTCCGCACCTTCCTCGACGACCCGCTGATCTTCGGCGAGGTGGCGGCGGTGCATGCGCTGGGCGACGTGTGGGCGATGGGCGCCAGGCCGCACAGCGCGCTCGCCCTTGCCGTCGTGCCGGCGGCCGCCGAGCGGCTGATGGAGGAGGACCTCTTCCAGTTGCTGGCCGGCGCGCGGCGCGTGCTCGACCGCGCGGGCTGCGCGCTGATCGGCGGCCATTCGGGCGAAGGGCCGGAGGCGGCGCTGGGCTTCTCGGTGAACGGCCTGGTCGACCCGGCCAAAGCCCTGCGCAAGGGCGGCCTGCAGGTCGGCGACAAGCTCGTCGTCACCAAGAAGCTCGGCACCGGCGTGATCTTTGCCGCCGCCATGCGCGGCGCCGCACGCGGCGCCTGGATCGAGCAGGCCCTGGCCTCGATGCGCCGGCCGTCGGCCGACGCGTCCGAGGCCCTGCTCGCCGCCGGCGCCCACGCCTGCACCGACGTCACGGGCTTCGGCCTCGCCGGCCATCTCGCCGAGATGATCCGCGCCAGCGGCGAGGTCACGGTCGATCTCGCGCTCGATGCCCTGCCCGCCCTCGACGGCGCGGCCGAGCTGTTCGCCAAGGGCTTCGCGA